>CAXBFN010000008.1:0-182765 GCA_963975275.1 uncultured Erythrobacter sp.
CGCGGGTCAGCCGCTCCTGGATGATCTCCATATGCAGCAGGCCGAGGAAGCCGCAGCGGAAGCCGAAGCCCAGCGCGGCGGAGCTTTCCATCTCGTAGGAGAAGCTGGCGTCGTTGAGGCGGAGCTTGCCGATGCTCTCGCGCAGCTTCTCGAACTCGGCGGCGTCGACCGGGAACAGCCCGCAGAACACCACCGGCTGGACTTCCTTGTAGCCCGCCAGCGCCTTGACCGCGCCGCCCTTGACCGTGGTGATGGTGTCGCCGACGCGGGCCTGCTCGACCTCCTTGATCTGCGCGGTGATGAAGCCGATCTCGCCCGGGCCCAGCTCGGGCAGCTCGACGCGCTTGGGGGTGAAGGCGCCGACGCGGTCGATCAGATGCTGCGTGCCGCCCTGCATGAAGCGCACGCCCTGGCCCTTCTTGAGGACGCCGTCGATCACCCGCACGAGGATGACCACGCCGAGATAGGGGTCGTACCAGCTATCGACCAGCATGGCCTTGAGCGGTGCGTCGCGGTCGCCGACGGGGGGCGGGATGCGCTTGACCACGGCTTCCAGCACCTCGGCGATGCCGATGCCGGACTTGGCGCTGGTGAGCACCGCGTCGTCGGCGGGGAGGCCGATGATGTCCTCGATCTCGGCCTTGACCTTGTCGGGGTCGGCGGCGGGGAGATCGATCTTGTTGATCACCGGGACGATCTCGTGGTCGTGCTCGATCGACTGGTAGACATTGGCGAGCGTCTGCGCCTCGACCCCCTGCGCCGCGTCGACCACCAGCAGCGCGCCCTCGCAGGCGGCGAGGGAGCGGGAGACCTCATAGGCGAAGTCGACATGGCCGGGGGTGTCCATGAGGTTGAGATGATAGGTCTCGCCATCCTCGGCGGTGTAGCGAAGATTGACCGTCTGGGCCTTGATGGTGATCCCGCGCTCGCGCTCGATGTCCATGTTATCAAGGACTTGCTCGCTCATCTCGCGCAGGGTGAGGCCCCCGCAATGCTGGATCAGCCGGTCCGCGAGCGTGGACTTGCCATGATCGATATGCGCGATGATGGAAAAATTGCGGATCTTGGAAAGGTCGGTCATCGCCCCCGCGCATAGCCGCGCTGGCACCGCGCGCCAAGCGGCAGATTGGGGCGGTGCTCAGTCGCTGCGGAGCGATTGCGCCGCGGTCTCGTTCGCCAGCTTGAACTGCGGATAGCTGCGCGGTGCTTCGCCGGCGATCGACTTGCCGGGCGGCAGCGCCTGCAGGGGGGCGCCCGCAGCGGCGAGTTCGTAGGGGCTGACGCGCGCCCGCGTGCACAGCCCGCCCGCGCCGTCGTCGACCAGCGGCTGTTCGAACTCGACCCCCTGCGTGTCGTCCATCGTCCGGGTGACGGTGCAGACCGCCAGCTGGCCCTGCCCGAAGTCGAGCACGAAGGCGGTCCCCACCGGAACGTCGCACAACCCCTGGATCATCGCCCCGCTGCGCGAGAGGTTGCGCAGCGTCACCTCGTAATAGTGATCCTCGTGGATCACCCCGACCTTGCGGAACACGGTGCGCCGGGTCGCGCGCTGGCTGCCGCTGTCGGTGGGCGCGAGAAGCCATTCGCCGCGCGCGATTTCCTCCAGCACCTGCGGCGCAGCAAGCGCTTCGGAAAACACGAAGCCCTGCGCCCCGGCAACGCCGAGCGTCTTCAATTTCTCGAGCAGTCCGAGCGCATGGACCCCGGTCGCATGGGTCTCCATCCCAAGCGCCTCAGCCAGCGCGGCGATCGCGCGGACCATCCCCATATCGCCATGCTCGTGGCGTACGGAGCTCTCGAAAAAGCCCGCGCCGATCTTGACCGCGGTGAACGGTGCCCGGCGCAGATAGCCGAGCGAGGTGAAGCCGGTGCCGAACTCGTCGATTGTGAGGCGCACCCCGAGCTTGAACAGCGCGGACAGCGCGGTGTCGACTGCCACGGGATCGCCTTGGAGGATCGATTCGCGCAGCTCGAGTTCGAGCCGGGCGGGATCCAGCCCCGTCTGCTCGAGCACTTCGGCGACCATCGTGGCAAAACCGTTGGCGAAGAACTGGACCGGGGAGATATCGACCGCCACGCGCAGGCTTGCCGGCCAGCCGAGAGCGTCCTCGCAGGCCTTGCGCAAGGCCCATTCGCCGATCGGGACGATCAACCGGCTGCCCTCGGCGACCGGAAGGAAGGTCTCCGGGGTGACCCGGCCGCGCTCCTCGTCCTGCCAGCAATATTGCGCCTCGAGCCCGACGACGCGGTTGTCCGCCAGCGCGACCTGCGGCTGGTATTCGAGCGAGAAATGCCCGCTTTCGACCGCCTGCGCCAGATCCTCTTCCATCCGCTTGCGCAGCCGCGCTTCGTGTTCGAGATCGGCGGCGTAGAAGCGGAACTGGCCGCGCCCGCCGTTCTTCGAGGCGTAGAGCGCCAGATCTGCGGCGCGGGTCAGTTCGTCGCGCTCGACCCCGTCGTAAGGAGCGATCGCGATGCCGACCGAGCAGCCGATGGTGCAACGCCCCTCCTCGACCGAATAGGGCTGCGAGATCATCGCGATGATCTTCTTGGCCAGCTCGCCCAGCTCGCCGCGGTCGTCCATGTCGGGAATCAGCAGCTGGAATTCGTCGCCCCCCAGCCGGCCGATCTCGCCGCGCCCCGCCACCACCGCGCGGAGCCGCTCGGCGACCTGCTGGAGCAGCTGGTCGCCCGCGGCATGGCCCAGCGTGTCGTTGACCTGCTTGAAGCGGTCGAGGTCGAGCATCAGGATCGCCGCCTGCCGCTTGGCGGCGCGGAACGCCGCCAGGGTGGATTCGATCCGCTGCTCCATCCGGTGGCGGTTCGCCAGCCCCGTCAGCGAGTCGAACCGGGCCAGCCGCGCCGCCTCTTCCTCGCCGCGGAATTCTTCGGTGATGTCGAATCCGGTGCCGCGGAAACCGAGGAACTCGCCCAGGCCGTCGTAATGCGGCTTGCCCGACAGGCGCAGCACCAGATCGACCGAGTCCCGGACCGACCGCACGGTGAGGTTGGCGAAGGATTTGCGCGTTGCCAGTTTGAGCCCGAGCGAACGGCCGTCGGCCTCGCCATCCGCGGGCACGAAATGCGCCTGCAGCGGATCGCCCAGCAGCTCATCGGAAGCGAGCCCGAACATGACCGGGATCGAAGGGCTGAGGTAGGCGATGCGGCCCCGCGCATCGGTGGACCAGAACAGGCTGGCGCCGCTGGCTTCGAGCTGTTCGACGAGCGCGAGCTTCTCGTGATCGACCAGAGCGACCGGTCCGGGACCGGCCACGGCGTCTGCCGCAGCCTCCAAGGACGAGGGGGCGGCGCTCTGGCGTGTCTTGAAAAATTCGGAAAAGGGGATCGCCCCCATGGTCCGTCAGCCTTCCTGCGATGTGACTCGGGTGCTCGCGGGGTCTCTTCGAACCGGCTTTCAGGCTATCAACGAGCCTTGCTGGAAGTAAGCGCCAATGGTTAGCTTTTCGATAAGGCACCCCTCGTTCAGAGCGCCCGATCAGGCGGCGTGACGTGTACCCGTGATCGCCCGCGGGGGGCCGACTTCGACCTCGACGAATTTTCGCTCGAGTGCATCGACCGGCTTCTGCTCGCCGAACAGCATGGTGTAGGCATCCTGCGGCAGAGCGGCGAGAGGCCGGCCCGCGGCCTCGATCTCGTAGGGCGAGACGCGGTGACGCGTGCACCAGCCCTCGGCGCCGTCGCTGATCAGCGGATTTTCGAACTCCACCCCCTGGACCGCCCCGCGTGAGCGCCGGACCGTGGCGACCGCAAGCTGGCCGCCGCCCAGATCGAGCACGCATTCCGTACCGAGCGGGACTTCTGCCAGACCTTCGATCATCGCTCCGGTCTTCGACAGATTGCGCATGACCGCACGGTAGCGGCAATCCTCGATGATCACTCCGATCCGGCGGAAAACGGTGCGGCGATCCGCACGGTATTTCTCCGGCCCGCGCGCTTCGTATTCGAGCGAATTGCTTTCGAGCCGCGCAAGGACCTCGTCATTGGGCATGGCGGCGGAGAAGATATAGCCCTGGACATGGCTTGCCCCGCGCTGCTTGACCAGTTCGAGTTCGTCCTTGGTCTCGACCCCCTCGGCCACGGTCTGCATGCCCAGCGCATCGGCCAGGCCGACGATCGCGCTCATGATCGCGCGGTTGTTGTTGCCGGACTCGGTGGCACCGCGCACGAAGCTCTGGTCGATCTTGATCTTGTCGAAGGGCGCGGTGCGCAGATAGCTGAGCGAGGAATAGCCGGTGCCGAAATCGTCGAGCGCCAGCCTGACGCCGATCGCCTTGAGTTCTTCGAACATCCGCTGGGTTCGCCCGGTGTCGCCGAGGAATACCGATTCGGTGATTTCCAGCTCGAGCCGGTTGGGGTCGAGACCGGTGGCCTTGAGCACCCGCTCGACGATGGCGGAAAAATCGTCATGGACGAACTGGATCGCCGAGACATTGACTGCGACGCGCAGCGGTACCGGCCAGGCAGCGGCGTCGCGGCACACCCGTTCCAGCGCCCAATCGCCGAGCGCCTTGATTTCGTTGATCTCTTCGGCAACCGGGATGAACTCGGCGGGCGGAATATTACCCTTGTCGGGGTGCTCCCAGCGCATCAGCGCCTCGAAACACGACACCTTGTTGGTGTTGACGTCGATGATCGGCTGGTAATGCATCGCCATCTCGTCCTTGACGAGCGCGTCGCGCAGATCCTCTTCGACCTGGCGGCGGTGATTGGCACCGTCCTTGAGATCGCTCGAATAGAAGCGGTACTTGCCCCGCCCGCTCCCCTTGGCAGCATAGAGCGCCAGATCGGCGGCCTTGACGATCTCCTCCGAATCTAGGCCGTCGTAAGGCGCAATGGCCACGCCGATCGAAGTCCCGACGATCGCGCGCAGGCCGTTGATCGAATAGGGCTGCGAGAGCATCTGAATCAGCTGGCTGCTGAGATCGCCGAGCACCCCGCGATCGTCGATATCGGGCAGCATGATCTGGAACTCGTCGCCCCCGACGCGGCCGATGTCGCCCATATGGCCGACCATCTGCTGCAGCCGCGCCGCGAACTGCTTGAGCAATTCATCGCCCGCCGGATGACCCAGCGTATCGTTGACCTGCTTGAAGCGGTCGAGATCGAGCATCATCAAAGCGCAGCACTGTTTGGAATTGCGGTAGGACTTGAGCGTCTTGTCGAGCCGCGTCTCCATGCGGCGACGGTTCGACAGGCCGGTGAGCGAATCGAACTGCGCCATGCGCTCGGCGTCGCGCTGCTTCTCGCGGCTCGAAGTGATGTTCTTCGCACTGCCGCGGTAACCGGTGAATTCGCCCGCATCGTCGTGCTGCGGCTTGCCGGCGATCTCCCAGAAGGTGGTCTCTTTGGCGCGTTTGACCGACACCGGCAGTTCGGAGATCGAATTGCGCGCGCCGAGCAGGAAAGCGAGCGGGCGACCTTCGCGCTCGTCGGCGCCGTCGGTATCGGTGGTGAACAGCTCGGTCAGCGGTGTGCCGATGATATCGTCGGGCGCCCAGCCATGCGCTTCGCAGGCGGAGCGGGTCAGATAGGTCAGCCGGCCGTTGGCATCGGTCGCCCAGAACCAGCCGAGCCCGGCCTTTTCGAAGGTGTCGAGCAGTTCGAGCCGGCGCACGGCATCATCGTTCGCGATGGGAACGACCTGCTGCATCGCCCCCGCCCCGTCGTTCGCTCCTGCATTGCGTGAAACACGCGAAAAAAAACCGCCCATGGCCATGTGCCAAGGCCTCCTGATTTGTATGCTGCCGGTCGCGAACCGTTGTTCTTGAGACCCGCCCTAATCGCTAATTCTTGACGAATGCATAACCATGCGCAGCACACCGTTGCGCTTGCCAGCGGTTGGCCGCGGGGCCATGTTCGCGAGCGGAGGGTCGAGCATGCGCCATATTGCGATCATCGGTTCGGGACCTGCCGGCTACTACACGGCGGAGGCGGCCCAGAAGCGCTGGGGCGACGCGGTCCGGGTCGATATCTTCGACCGGCTGCCGGTGCCCTTCGGCCTCATCCGGACCGGCGTGGCGCCCGACCACCAGTCGATCAAGGGCGTCGCGCGCCGCTACGAAAAAACCGCGCTCACCGATCATGTCCGCTTCGTCGGCAATGTCGCCGTCGGCGAACACGTCAGCGTGGGCGAACTGCAGGCGCTCTACGATGCGGTGATCCTGGCAACGGGCGCGCCCGAAGACCGCCCGCTGGGACTCGAGGGCGACGACCTCGCCAATGTCTTCGGCAGCGCCGCCTTCGTCGGCTGGTACAACGGCCATCCGCAATTCGCCGCTCTCGACCCCGATCTGTCGGGCAGGCACGCGGTGGTGATCGGCATGGGCAATGTCGCGCTCGACGTGGCGCGGATCCTGGCCAAGACCCAACGCGAATTCACGGCTTCGGACATCGTTGCGCATGCGCTCGATCGGCTCAGGGCGAGCGGGATAGAGACCATCACCATTCTGGGTCGCCGCGGGCCGCACAATATCATGATGACCCCAAGGGAACTGGGCGAGCTGGGCGAGCTCGAACGCGCCAGTCCGCTGGTCGACCCCGCCGATCTGCCGCCGATCGACGAAGACGCCATCCTCGAACCCGGACTGCGCAAATCGGTGACGCATCTGCGCAGCTTCGCGGCAATTCCGGAAAGCGAGCGCAGCTCGATGCCGGTCGCCATCCATTTCGATTTCTACGCCAGTCCAAAAGCCCTGCTGGGCGAAGACGGCAAGGTCCGCGCGGTGCAGGTCGAGCGCACCGCGGTCATGGGCGGGCGCCCGATCGGTACCGGCGAAATCTACGAGCTGCCGGCCGAACTGGTGGTCAGCTGCATCGGCTATCGCACCACCCCCATACCCGACGTGCCGTTCGACGAGCGCAGCGGCCACTTTTCCAACGAGGATGGCCGTATTGCGCCCGGTCTCTACTGCGTCGGCTGGGCCAAGCGCGGCCCATCTGGCACGATCGGGACCAACCGGCCCGATGGCTATGCGGTGGTGGATCTGGTCGCCGCGGATATCGGTGCCGGCGCAGACAAGCGGGGGCGCGAAGGCTTCGACGAGCTGGCCGAAGCGCGCGGGCTCGAGGTGGTCACCTTCAGCGACTGGAAGAAAATCGAGGAGGCCGAGATCGCCGCCGCGCGCGAAGGCTCCCCGCGCGAGAAATTCGTCGACATCGCCAGCATGATTGCCGCGCGCGACTGATTGGCCGATGGGGCCGCATGAACCCGCAAGACAGGAACCCCGCGTGCCCAGATCCCGGACGAAACCCATGACCGCCACCATCGAGATGGTCGAGGCCGGCGGCCGTAGCCTGCGCGTGGCGCATTGGCGGCTGGACGAGCCTTCCGATCATCCGCCGATCCTGTTCTTCAACGGCATCGGCGCGAATATCGAGGCGGTCTCCGCATTAGCCGAGCGGCTGACCGAGCGCGGATTCGTGATGTTCGACATGCCGGGCACCGGCGAAAGCCCCGATCCTTCGGTACCCTACAACCCCGCCACCATCAGCTGGACCGCGACCCGGGTCCTCGACCGGCTGGGGCTGGATGAGGTCGACGTGATGGGGATCAGCTGGGGCGGCGCGATCGCGCAGCAATTTGCGCTCCAGCACCCCGGGCGCACGCGCCGCCTCGTGCTGGTCGCGACCACCGCCGGTATGCCGATGGTGCCGGGCGACCCTGCCATTCTGAGCAAGATGGTCGATCCGGGCCGCTACGCCGATCCCGACTTCATGAACGAGCTGTTCCTGTCGCTCTACGGGGATATGGCCAGGCGCCCGGGCAGCAAGGCCGAGCATATCGGCAGGCTCACCCCGCCCTCCCCGGTTGGCTTTGCCTATCAACTGCTCGCCATGGTGGGCTGGAGCAGCCTCCCCGCACTGCCTCTCCTCGACAAGGAGGTGCTGATCATGATGGGCGCCGACGACAATCTCGTCGCACCGATCAATGGCCGGATCCTCGCCGCCGCGATCCGCAACTCGCGGCTGGAGATCGTCGAGGGCGGCGGGCACCTGTTCCTGTTGACGCATGGCGACGAAAGCGTAGCCTGTCTGCGCGCGTTCCTCGACGCCCCGGATACCGAGGCGGAGCGGCAGCGCGCGGCATAAGCCAAGGCACGGCGGCTCAACGCCGGCCAAGATCGTTGGGAGTTCGATGGAGTCAGCGCAGCCGGATCCGCTTGTCAGGCCGATCTCGAGTCAATTCCCTCCCGCTCCCCAGACAGGCTCCCGCGCCGCCCATGGCGAAGGCGGCGCGCTCGACCGGCCCGGCTTCGCCTGGGCGGTGTTCGAATGGGCGCGTAATCCCTATTACATCCTGATCGTCATCTATGTCTTCGCGCCCTATTTCGCGCGCGACATCATCGGCGCGGACCTGCTCGCGAGCGGGGTGCTCGACGATCTCGACCCCGAGACCGCGCTCGCCACCGCCAATGCGCAGGGGCAGGCGACGATCGCTTCGGTCACCAAATGGGCGGGCATGATCGCCGCGCTGACCGCGCCCTTCCTCGGCGCCGCTCTCGACCGCGGCGGGCGGCTCAAGCCCGTCCTCGCGGTCGCGCTCACCACGATCGCGGTGAGCTCGAGCCTGCTGTGGTTCGCCATGCCCGGCGGTCAGGGCCTGCCGATCCCGGCGATCATGGCGCTGCTGGTGATCGCCTATGTCGCCTTCACCTATTCGGAGGTCACGCACAACGCGATGCTCAGCGTCGCGGGGCGACCCGACCGTCTCTCGATGATCTCGGGGCTCGGCCTCGGGCTCGGCAATCTGGCGGCGACGCTGATCTTCATCGCTCTGGTAGTGCTGTTCGTCCTCCCCGCGCTGACCGGCTGGCCCTTCGCAGCGCCGCTGTTCGGGATCGATATCGGCGCATTCGAGCACATGCGGCTCGCCGGCCCGATCTGCGGCGTGTGGCTGGCTGTGTTCTCGATCTACTTCTTCCGCCACGCCAGGGATCCCGGCGTGCCCGGGGCGAGCTGGCGCAAGGCGCTGGTCGACGGCGCCCGCAGCGTGCTGCGAACCCTGCGCGAGGCGGCCAAATACCGCGAGCTGATGAAGTTCCTGGTCGCCCGCATGTTCTATGCCGATGCGATGGCGGCGCTGCTGGCTCTGGGCGCGGTCTATGTCGCGCTGTTCCTGGGCTGGGGCTTTCTCGAGATGCTCTGCTACGCGATCTTCGCCTCGGCCTGCGCCTTTTGCGGCGGGTTGTTCGGGGGCTGGCTCGACACGCGCATCGGGGTCAAGCGCGCGCTGGTGGTCGAGATCGCCGCGATGATGCTGGCCCTTAGCGCGCAATTGAGCATCACCCGCGACAGCCTCGGCTTCGGGCTGATCGAGAATTACACCGTGTGGGACGGACTGGCATTCCAGACGCTGTCCGATATCGTCTATCTCTCGCTCATCAGCGTGGTCGCGGTCGCCGCCACCGCGAGCCTCTCCTCGAGCCGCTCGATGCTCGTCACGCTGGCTCCGCCCGGGCGCAGCGGCGAGTTTTTCGGGCTCTACGCGATCGCCGGGACGATCACCGTGTGGATGGGGCCGCTGCTGGTCCAGTATTTCACGCTGTGGTTCACCGATCAGCGGATCGGCATGGCCTCGATTTCGATCCTGTTCCTGATCGGGCTGACCATGCTGCTGTTCGTCCGGATGCCCGAGCGCGGGAGCAGCACGGCCTGACCTAGCGCCGGCGACAAGCGTCTGGACTCATCGGTTGCAATGTGGAACCTTCCTCCGCGGAGAGAGGAGCACAATATGCCCGCATTCGACCTGATCATTCGCAACGGCACCATCGTCGATGGCACCGGGGACAAGAGCTTTACCGGAGACATCGCCATCAGGGACGGCCTGATCGCGCAGGTCGGCACGGTGACCGGCGACGCCGCCGAGGAAATCGACGCAGGCGGGCATCTGGTCACGCCGGGCTTCGTCGACATCCACACGCATTACGACGGCCAGGCGACCTGGGACCAGGAAATGGCGCCCTCGAGCTGGCACGGCGTCACCACCGTGGTGATGGGCAATTGCGGCGTCGGCTTCGCGCCCGCGCGGCCCGACCAGCACGAATGGCTGATCGGGCTGATGGAGGGGGTCGAGGACATCCCCGGCACCGCGCTGGCCGAAGGCATGACCTGGAAATGGGAGAGCTTCCCCGAATATCTCGACGCGCTCGAGGAACTGCCGCGCACGGTCGATGTCGCCACCCATGTCCCGCATGGCGCGGTGCGCGCCTATGTGCTGGGCGAGCGCGAGCGGCCCGGCGCGGTCCCCACCGCCGACGACATCGCGCGGATGGCACAGATCGTCGAGGAAGGCGTGCGCGCCGGGGCGCTGGGCTTTTCGACCAGCCGCACGGTGATCCATCGCGATATCGATGGCGAGGTCGTCCCGGGCACCACCGCCACCGCCGAGGAATTAATCGAAATCGGCCGCGCGATGGGCCGCGCCGGGCACGGCGTGTTCGAGATGGCCAGCGACATGAAGCGCGAGTGGGACGAATTCGGCTGGATGGGCAAGATGAGCCGCGAGACCGGCCTCCCCGTCACCTTCGCCGCGCTGCAATCGATCGCCAAGGAAATGCCGCTCGACGAACAGATCGCCGCGATGCGCGCCGAGAACGATAATGGCGCCAACATCGTCGCGCAGATCGCGCTGCGCGGCAACGGCATCGTGATGGCGTGGCAGGGAACCGTCCACCCGTTCCGCTTCCGCCCCAGCTTCCAGGCGATCGAGGCGCTCCCCTGGGAGGAACAGCGCGCGAAGCTGCTCGACCCCGAATTCAAGGCGCAGATGCTGGCCGAGGAGAACGACCTGTCGCAGGTCAATCAGGATATCCTCCCGCTGGTGATGGTGGTCTGTGGCGGCTGGGCGATGCAATACCAGATGGACCCCGATTTCGACTACGAACCCCAGCCCGACGAAAGCATCTCCGCGCGCGCGGAAGGGGCGGGCAAACCGGGCGAGAAATACGCCTACGACCTGCTCTGCAGCGACGAGGGCAAGGGCTTCATCTACCTGCCGATCCTCAATTACGCCGACGGCAATCTCGACTTCCTCGAGACGCTCCAGCAGGATTCCGACACGGTCAATTCGCTCTCCGACGGCGGGGCGCATTGCGGGACGATCTGCGACGCCGCCTCGCCCACCTTCATGCTCCAGCACTGGGTGCGCGACCGGTCGCGCGGGACGATCGGGCTCGAGAACGCGATCAAGCGCCAATGCGCCGACACCGCGCGGCTCTACGGGCTCGAGGACCGCGGCATCATCGCGCCCGGCTATCTCGCCGATCTCAACATCATCGATTTCGAGCGGCTCAAGCTGGGCAAGCCCTGGCTCGCCTTCGACCTGCCCGCGGGGGGCAAGCGGCTGTTGCAGAAGGCCGAGGGTTATGTTGCGACGATCAAACACGGCGCGGTCACCTTCCGCGAGGGCGCATGGACCGGGGCCACGCCCGGCGGGCTGATCCGTGGTCCGCAGCGGGTCGAACTGGCGGAGGCCGCAGAATGAAGGCCATCCGCACCGGCGCGGCGCCCTCCACGCTCGAAGCGCTCGAATATGTCGATATCGCCGAGACCAGGGATCCCGGCCCCGGCGAAATCACGGTAGACTTGAAAGCCAGCTCGCTGAATTACCACGATTATGCGGTGGTCAGGGGCATGATCCCGTCCCCACAGGGCCGGATCCCGATGTCCGACGGTGCGGGCGAGGTCACCGCGGTAGGCGATGGCGTGACCGAATTTGCAGTCGGCGACAGCGTCGTCAGCACCTTCTTCCCCGAATGGCTCGATGGCGCACCTCTCAGGTCCGCCTTTACCGGCGTTCCGGGTGACGGGATCGACGGCTACGCGCGCGAGAGCGTGACCGCGTCGGCCGCGTCCTTCACCCGCGCCCCCACCGGCTTTTCGCATGCCGAGGCGGCGACCCTGACCTGCGCCGGGGTGACCGCCTGGCGCGCGCTGTTCGTCGACTATTCGCTCAAGCCGGGCGACACCGTGCTGGTCCAGGGCACCGGCGGGGTCTCGATCTTCGCGCTGCAGCTGGCCAAGGCGGCGGGCGCGACGGTGATTGCCACCAGTTCCTCCGACGAAAAGCTCGAGCGGGTGAAGGAACTCGGCGCCGATCATCTGATCAATTACAAAGAGGTCGAGGCCTGGGGCCCCAAGGCACTGGAACTGACCGGCGGGCGCGGGGTCGACTGCGTTGTCGAGATCGGCGGCGCGGGCACGCTCGACCAGTCGATGCTGGCGACCAGGGTCGGCGGCCATGTCGCGCTGCTCGGGGTGCTGGCCGGAATGGCCGGCCCGGTCCAGACCGCGCTGCTGTTCTCGAAGAACCTGAAGGTACAGGGGCTAACGGTGGGCAGCCGGGCGATGCAGCTCGACCTGATCGCCGCGATCGAAGCCAATGGCATCCGTCCCATCATCAGCGACACCTTTGCGCTGCCGGAACTCGCCGAGGCCTTCCGCCATCAGGAAGCCAACCGCCACTTCGGCAAGATCTCGGTGAAGATCGGCTAGCAGTTCCGATGGGAAAACCCGGCGAAGCGCTGCTTCGCCGGGTCGGGGATCACACCCGCATCGG
This sequence comes from uncultured Erythrobacter sp., assembly GCA_963975275.1. Classification (GTDB taxonomy): domain Bacteria; phylum Pseudomonadota; class Alphaproteobacteria; order Sphingomonadales; family Sphingomonadaceae; genus Qipengyuania. The sequence goes on from CAXBFN010000008.1 coordinate 12,578, forward strand.
CATCAGCACGTAGAGCGCGGGCGCGTCTTCGCTCTTGCGGATCAGCGTCGGCGCGCCGGCATCGGCGAGATGGAGTTCGACCGTGTCGCTGTCGATCTGGCTGAGGATATCCTTGAGATAGCCGGCGTTGAAGCCGATCTCGAAGGGTTCGGAGGAATATTCCGCCGACAGTTCCTCGGCCGCGGTGCCGTTGTCGGGGCTGGTGACGGTGAGCGTCACCTTGTCCTTCTCGAGCCCCATCTTGACCGCGCGGGTCTTCTCGGTGGCGATGGTCGCAACGCGGTCAACGCCCTGGAAGAAGCTGCGCGGATCGACCCGGAGCAGCTTGTCGTTGCCGGTCGGGATCACCCGGCTGTAGTCGGGGAAGGTGCCGTCGATCAGCTTGCTGGTCAGCACCACTGCGCCGGTACCGCCGAAACTGAAGCGGATCTTGCTGGCCGAGAGATCGATCCGGACGTCGCTATCCATCGCTTCCTCGAGCAGCTTGCGCAGTTCGGCGACCGCTTTGCGCGGCACGATGACATCGGGCATACCCTCGGCGCCCTCGGGGCGCGGCAGGGTGAAGCGCGCGAGGCGGTGACCGTCGGTGGCGGCGGCCTTGAGCACCGGCTGGTCTTCGTCCGAGACGTGGAGAAAGATGCCGTTGAGGTAGTAGCGGGTTTCCTCGGTGGAGATCGCGAAGCGGGTGCGGTCGATCATTTCGGCCAGCACCTTGGCGGGGAGCGCGAAGCTGGTCGGAAGGTCGCCTTCGACGATCATCGGGAAATCGTCCCGCGGGAGCGTCGGCAGCTTGAAACGGCTGCGCCCGGCCTTGACCTCCATCCGGTTTTGCGCCGTTTCGAGGCTCACCTGGCTGCCTTCAGGCAGCTTGCGAGCGATGTCGAACAGCAGATGCGCCGAAACGGTGATCGCGCCGGGATCGTCGACGCTGGCGGCGGCCATGTGTTCGACCACTTGGAGGTCGAGATCGGTCGCCATGACCTTGAGCGAGCTGTCGCTGCCAGCCTCGATGAGCACGTTGGAGAGGATCGGGATCGTATTGCGTCGTTCCACGACCGATTGGACGTGGGAGAGGCAGCGCAGCAGCGTCGCGCGTTCGATGGTGGCCTTCATGGTATCGACTATCGTCCCTCTGAAGGGCGCGGGACAGGCCGGAATCGCCCCACCAGCGCCGGAATATGTCAGCGCGACCTTAGCGGGGCTGCCAGACCGGGCAAGGTTCAACCTGTAGTGCGCAGGATTCCTTGGGGATAAAGCGAGCGAAACCGACCCGCGGGGCACCGCAGGCCGAGAACTCAGCCCAGCATCGCCATCCCGCCGTTCACATGCAGCGTCTGCCCGGTGACGTAGCTCGCCTCGTCGCTGGCGAGATAGGCGACCGCGGCACCGATATCCTCGCCCTCGCCCATCCGGCCCATCGGGATGCGCGCGTTGAGCGCCTCCTTCTGCGCCTCGGGCAGTTCGCCGGTCATCGCGGTGCGGATAAAACCGGGCGCGACGCAGTTGACGGTCACCCCGCGGCTGGCGAGCTCCTGCGCCAGACTCTTGGACATGCCGGTCAGACCGGCCTTGGCGGCGGCGTAGTTCATCTGCCCGGGATTGCCGGTGGTGCCGACCACGCTGGTGATCGAGACGATCCTGCCGTGGCGCGCCTTCATCATCGGCCGCGCGGCGGCGCGCATCAGCCGGAAGGAGGCTTCGAGGTTGATCTTGATGACCTCGTCCCATTCCTCGTCCTTCATCCGCAGCGCCAGATTGTCGCGGGTGATGCCGGCGTTGTTGACCAGAATGTCGATCTTGCCGAGCGTGTCGATGGTGGCCGGGACCAGTTCCTCGACCTGCGTGGTGTCCGAGAGGTTGCAGGTGATCTCGACATGATCGCCGCCGACCTCCTCGATCAACTGCTCGCGAAATGTGCGCAGCTTGCTGCCGTTCGAACCCGACAGCGCCAGCCGAGCGCCCTGCCGCGCCAGCGCATAGGCGATCGACGAGCCGATCCCGCCGCTGGCACCGGTAACGAGGGCGGTTTTTCCTTCTAGACTGAACATCATTTTTCTCCGGTTGGATGGTTCACGCGGAGACGCGGAGACGCGGAGGGCGCTTGCGGCTGCCGGTAATCGTTGACGACACGCCGGATGCCTTCTTTCATCGTGGCACCGGCAAAATTCAGGAGCAGCCCGACGGGCTGCGAGGTCAAGCGCAGGTAGGTCAGCAACTGCTTCAAATGCGCCTTGTTGAGCGTTTCGACCGATTTGATCTCGAGGATCAACCGCTCTTCTACGAAGATGTCGATGCGAAACGCTGCGGGATAGGCGACGTCGTTGAACACAATGTCGATCGGCTTCTGCCGTTCGACTTTCATTCCTCGCCGCGCCAGTTCGCCCGCCAGAACGAGTTCATAGACGCTCTCCAGCAGTCCCGGACCCAATTCGCGGTGTATGTGCAGACACGCGTCGACGACCTCACCGGAGATCGCATCGATCGCTAGCGCTTCCCCTCCGCGTCTCTGCGTCTCCGCGTGAATCTCAAATCTCCTTGGCCAGCGCTTCGAGGTCGGCCATCGTCACCAGGCTGGTGACCTGCGCCTCGCTATCGATGCGCCCGACCATAGGGCCCAGCACCTTGCCGCCCAGTTCGACGAAATGCTCCACCCCGTCCGCGCGCATGGCGAGCACGCTTTCGCGCCAGCGGACGCGGCCGGTGACCTGTTGCACGAGCAACTCGCGTTCCTCGGACGGATCGCTCACCCGCGCGGCTGTGACGTTGGCGTAGAGCGGCAGCGCGAAACCCTGCGGCGGGGTGCGCTCGAGCGCCTGCGCCATCCGCTCGGCCGCGGGCTGCATCAGCGAGCAGTGAAACGGTGCCGAAACCGGCAGCTTGATCCCGCGCTTGATGCCGTGGTCCTTGGCCAGCGCGATCGCGCGCTCGATCGCATCGGCATGGCCGGAAATCACCACCTGCGTGGGGTCGTTGTCGTTGGCGATCTCGCAGACTTCGCGACTGTTTGTAGGGGTGATGGCTGCAGCTTCGGCGAGCGCGGTCGCCTTCTCGATATCGGCGCCGAGCAGCGCGGCCATCGCGCCGATTCCCACGGGCACCGCCTCCTGCATCGCCTGACCGCGCAGCTTGAGCAGACGCGCGGTGTCGCCCAGCGTGAAGGCGTTGATCGCGCACAGCGCGGTGTATTCGCCCAGCGAATGGCCCGCGACGCAGGCCGCTTTCTCGGCCAGTTCGACGCCGAATTCGCGCTCAAGCACCCGCAGGGTGGCGATGGCATTGGCCATGATCGCGGGCTGGGCGTTGGCGGTTAGCGTGAGCTGGTCTTCGGGGCCGTCGCGCATGATCGCGGAGAGCTTCTGCGCCAGCGCGTCGTCGACCTCCTCGAAGACCTCGCGCGCATGCGGACTGGCCTCGGCCAGATCGACGCCCATGCCGATCTTCTGGCTCCCCTGGCCGGGAAAAATGAATGCTCTCATGCCGGTTCTCCTCTGGGAGTGCTCCTCTGGGGGCAAGGCCCCTATGCGGCGCCCGCCGGTTCGACAAGGCCGAAGGGGACAATCCGGTTGTCCGCGCTATGCCCGATCTGCGCGCGGCCGAGATAGGGAATGCCCGAGCGGCTGCACCAGTCCTCGACGATTGCCACCACATCGGCGCCGAAGGGGCGATCGTTCTCGGGCACCTTGGAAACCTCGCCCAGCCGGATGCCCGCGATGTCGTGAAGGTGCTGGGTCACATGGAACATCATCCGGTCGATCGCATAGAGATGCTCGGCGACTTCCTCGATCATCACCACATGGCCCGCCAGCGGCGGCATGAACTCGGTGCCGACCAGCATGGCCAGCGTCATCAGGTTGAAGGCAACCACCGGCTCGTTGCCGATGCTCTCTTCTTTTCCGGAAGGATCGCCCGCCAGCCAATCGAGCGCACGCCGAACGGCGGCTTCACCGCCCTCGCGCTTGCAATCGACCGGCATGGGCGCGTGCACCGGCCGCCCGATCCCAGCGCGATAAAGCGCACCCAGCAACGTGCCGCAATCCGAATAGCCCAGATAACTCTTGGCCGCCGCGTGCTCGTTCATGCCCGCCAGCGCGTCCCGGGCGATCCGGTTCGAGCCGTAGCCCCCCTTGGCGAACCACACTGCGTCGAAGCCGGGATCGTTGGCGCATTCGAGCAGCGCAGCCAGCCGCACCGCATCCGATCCGGCGAAGTGCCCCTCGGTGGCGAAGCATTGCTCATGGAAGCTCAGTTGGAGCTGCGGGTAGCCCTCCGCCGCCAGCGCCGTGACCAGCTGGGCGAGCTTGCGCTTGATCGGGGTGGCGGGGGCGCAGATGGCGATGCGTCTCATCGCGCACCGCTCTAGCGCGCCTGTCACCGCTTGTCATTGCCGGCACAACCCAATAGCGGATCGCATGATGAGCGATTTCCCCACCCCCGGCGAACTGCTGGCCCGCCCCTTTTTCTTCGTCGGTATCGGCGGATCGGGGATGCTGCCGCTGGCGCAGATCCTGCGCGGGCGTGGCGCCATTGTTGCTGGATCGGATCGCAGTTTCGACCAGGGCCATTCGCCTGAAAAATTCGCCGCTCTGGAGCGGCAGGGCTTCACGCTCCACCCGCAGGACGGCAGCGGAATTGTCTCGCGCGACCAGATCGTTGTCGCCTCCGCCGCCGTGGAAGACACGGTGCCCGAGATCGCCCGCGCGAAGGATCTCGAGTGCCTGCGCCTCACCCGCGCCGAGCTCAATTCGATCCTGTTCAACACCAGCGGCGCGGGGCTGGCGGTCGCGGGGACCAGCGGCAAATCGACCGTCACCGGGATGCTGGGCTGGATCCTCCACGCCACGGGCCGCGAGCCGACGATCATGAACGGCGCGGTGATGACCAATTTCGTCTCGCCCGAACGGCCCTTCGCCAGCGCGGTGGTGGGCGGGCAAAGCCTCTATGTCAGCGAGGTCGACGAAAGCGATGGCTCGATCGCGCTTTACCGCCCGGCGGTGGGCGTGCTGCTCAACGTCAGCCTCGATCACAAGAGCATGGAGGAATTGCGCCAGCTGTTCGGCGACTATCTGGCGCGCAGCCGGATCGCGGTGGTCAACGCCGACGATGCCGAAGCGCTCGCGCTGCTGCCGCATGCGCGCGAGGCGATCACCTTCGGGATCGACCAGCCGAAGGCGCAAATCGGCGTGGTGCCCGGCTCGATCGCCGAGGGGCCGATGCGCCAGGCCGCGCTGGTGGTGGATCGTCACGACGGGGGCGAACATGCGCTGCGGCTGAGCCTGCCGGGACGGCACAATCTCTCCAACGCGCTCGCAGCGATCGCCGCCGCGGCGGCGGCGGGAGTCGCGGTCGCAGCGGCGGTAGAAGCGCTGGCCGGCTTCGACGGTCTGTCGCGCCGCTTCGAACTGATCGGCGTGTCGGCAAACGGCATCACCGTGATCGACGATTTCGGCCACAATCCGGAAAAATGCGCGGCGACTCTGCGCACGCTGAAGGCCCACCAGGGGCGCATACTCGCCTTCTTCCAGCCGCATGGCTACGGCCCACTGCGACAGATGGGCGATGAACTGGCCGAAACATTCGCGAACCTGCTCGACGGCGAAGACCGTGTGATCCTGTGCGATCCTGTCTATTTCGGCGGCACGGTCGATCGCAGCGAGGGCAGCGAGCGGATCGTCCGGCTGATCGAGCAGGCGGGCGGTGCAGCGGAGCATATCCCGCAGCGCGCCGATGTCGGCGACCGGTTGGCGCAAATCGCGCGGCCGGGCGACCGGATCGTGGTGATGGGCGCACGCGACGATACGCTCTCGGGGTTCGCACGCGAACTCTACCAGCGGTTGGCCTGAGCCCCGCCCGCTAGGCCGGGTTCAACGTGTCGTGAAACCGTCCAGCCGTGCTTTTGGCCGTACCGGCATTGTACAGCACGCTGCAATCGCGCCCGCTGTCCTTCGCCCGATAGAGCGCGGCATCGGCATCGGCAAAGGCCTGATGCATCAATTGTCCATGCCCCAGCACGGCTCCGATGCTGACCGTGACCAAGGGTAGATCGACCGGAGACTGCGAACCATCGATCCGGGTGACGGTCTGCCGCAGTTTCTCGGCCAGTTGCATCAGTTCTGGTCCGTCCGCCGTGCGGGCGACCACCGCGAATTCCTCCCCGCCCAGACGATAGACCCTCGCTCCGGGGCGGTCGACCAGCGCGTCGCGCAGGATCGCAGCGACGCGGCAAAGCACTGCGTCGCCGATCTGATGGCCGTGTTTGTCGTTCACGGCCTTGAAACGATCGATGTCGGCCAGCAGCAGCCCTTCCCCCGGGCTCAGCCGCGCCACCATGTCGAAGGCGCGGCGATTGGCGAGACCGGTGAGCCCGTCGGTGTTGGCCATCTGCCCAAGTCTGACTGCCTGATTGCGGGCCTGGTCGCGGTCGTCGCGCAGCGCCAGAAAGCGATCGCCGACCCCGAGCGAAGTCAAGATGGCAAGCACGACCATCGCCACGAAAACGCCGTCCTCGAGCGCGAAGCCGAACTCCATCAGGCCCATGCCTACAAGCAGGCGCAGCAATCCGACCGCCATCAGCACCGAGAGCCCGAGCGCCGCCCAACGCGCGCCGCGGCTGCCGCGCGCGAGCGCCACCGCCACCGCAATCAGCACCATCAGCGCGCTGGGGACGAGACTGGCCATCAACCAGGCGTTGACCGTGATGCGCAGGGCCTCGCCGCCGATCAGCGCGACGATCTTGACCAGAATGGGAATCAGCGCCGCTGCGATGAGCGCCGCGTTCAAGCCCCGGCTCAGCAGCCGATCCTCGATCAACCCGCGCACCACCATCACCGCGCTCGACAGCGCAAGCACGAAAGCAAGCGCCGTCGCCCGCCAGCGCAGGCCCAGTTCGAGATCGGGGAGGAACTCGAAAATCAGCCCCGATTGAAGCAGCGTGTAGCAAGTCATCGCCCCCACCATGCCAAGGTGCCACAGCACGAAAGGCTGGCGCAGGATACGGTAGAACAGCAGGTCGTAGATCAGCGGCAGGATCAGCAGACCGATCACCAGCACATAGGCCAGCGATCGCAGATAATGTTTTTCGGCGCTGCGGGCCTTGGTGAGGATGCGCGCCTTGGCCGTGGTCGCCGCCGAATAGGGCCGCTCCACCACCGTATCCACCGCGACCAGCCGAGCGGCCTCGTCGGGGATCGGCACGTTGAAGCGGTTGCCTGCAAACCAGTTGCGCGCGGCCATCTGGCGATCGACGTCGATCAGCCGCTGCGTACCATCCGCATAGGTGAAGCGAACCAGCATGGAGGTGAAGTCCGAAGCTTCGGTCTGCCATACCAGACCGTTGCTGCCGGGCAGGAGTCGGCGGGGAACCTCTACCGAAGTCCGGACGAAGCGGTCGCGATGACCGAAGCGGCTGCCGCTGCATTGCAGCTGCCCGCGCGGGAGATCGAAAGCGCCGCGTGCGGATTCGGCGCCGGCGGTGCAGGTCAGCGATTTGAGCGGCAGAGTCTGCGCGGCCAGCGGCCCGGCCCACACCAGGCCGAACACGCACGCAATCAATGCCATAACCCGATAAAGCCCCACGGCTCTCCCCTCCCATTCGAGAACCGTGCCCGGCAGTCTTGCCGCCAGGCGTTTCCCCTCCTGTCGCAGATGTATCAAATCGGGAAACTCGATGGCCAGCGGTTTCCGCAATTCCTTACTCCTGCGCGGTCGAACTAGTGAGCGCCGTCTTCGTTTCCGACCTTGAGCACCTTGTGCAGCACCAGCGCGATAATCATGCCCAGCGCCAGCCCGACCAGTGCGGACAGCGCGGCGTAGGTCGCCCATCCCAGAATTCCGGCCAGGCTGCCCGTGGCGGCCTCGACCGCCACTTCTGCGTCATGCGCCCAGTCGGAAAGGCTGTGCAGACCAAGCTCGTGCATGCCGTGAAGAATGATGCCGCCGCCGACCCAGAGCATCGCGACCGTCCCGATGAGGGACAGACCGGCGAGCAGCACCGGCATCGCTTTCAGCAGGAACCGGCCGAAGCGCTGCGCAGCTTCCGAAGGCTTTTCGGTCAGGTGCAGGCCGAGATCGTCCACCTTCACCAGCAGCGCCACCGCTCCGTAGACGAACACCGTCACTGCGACCCCGACGACCGCGAGAACCCCGGCGCGGGTCACGAAATCCTCGGCGGCGACTTCGTTGAGCGTGATCGCCATGATTTCCGCAGAGAGAATGAGATCGGTCCGGATCGCACCGGCGACGCGCTTCTTCTCGAAGGCGACCGGATCCTCGATCGGGTCCTCGAGCGTCTTGCCATGCTTGGCGCCGCCCAGCTTCTCCATCACCTTTTCGGCGCCCTCGTAGGAGAGATAGGCGCCGCCGGCGAGCAGGATGAAGATGATCGCCGATGGCAGGAAGAAGCTCAGAAGCAGCGCGCCCGGCAACAGGATCAGCAGCTTGTTCTTGAGACTGCCCTTGGTGATCTGCCAGATGATCGGCAGTTCGCGCGCCGGCTTGAAACCGGTCACATAGGAGGGGGTCACCGCGGCATCGTCGATCACCACACCCGCAGTCTTGGTTCCTGCCTTGCTCGCCGCGACGCCGATATCGTCGATCGATGCGGCTGCCGCGCGGGCGATTATCGAAACGTCGTCGAGCAGGGCGACCAATCCAGCGGGCATCCGGAATCCTTTGTTGCGTTCTATCCGCGGCCCCTGCCCTGCCTGCGATGCCGCGACAAGCCTTGCTTTCCGCAGGCATCGCGCTATGTGCCCCGCTTCCCCGCGTGAGCAGGGATTCGAAGAAAGCCGGAGGGGCCCCGCGGAACCGCTGCGGACAAGCCAGCGATCGGCATTAGTGAAAGGACCAAGGCATGGCTCTGTATGAGCATGTATTCTTGGCGCGTCAGGACCTCTCCCAGAGTCAGGTCGACCAGCTGGCCGCCAATGCAACCGAAATCGTCGAGAAGAATGAAGGCCGGGTCACCAAGACCGAGACCTGGGGCCTCAAGAACCTCGCCTACAAGATCGACCGCAACCGCAAGGCGCATTTCGTCATGCTCAACATCGAGGGCCCCGGCGCCGTCGTGCATGAGCTCGAGCGCCAGACGCGCATCAACGAAGACATCATCCGCTATCTCACCATCCGCGTCGACGAGCACGAGGAAGGCCCCAGCGTCATGATGCGCAAGAACGAGCGCGACAAGAAGCGTCGCAGCGACCGTGAGGAGCGCAACTGATGGCCCGTCCGTTTTTCCGCCGCCGCAAGTCTTGCCCGTTCTCGGGCAAGGGCGCTCCCGCGATCGACTACAAGGACGTGCGCTTGCTGCAGGGCTTCATGTCCGAGCGCGGCAAGATCGTGCCCAGCCGTATCACCGCCGTAAGTGGCAAGAAGCAGCGCGAGCTGGCCAAGGCGATCAAGCGCGCCCGCCAGATCGGCCTGCTGCCCTACATCGTGCGCTGAGGAGAACAGACATGGATATCATACTCCTCGAACGCATCGGCAACCTCGGCGGGATCGGCGACGTCGTCACCGTCAAGGACGGCTTCGCGCGCAACTTCCTGCTCCCGCAGAAAAAGGCCCTGCGTGCCAACAGCACCAACAAGAAGGTCTTCGAAGCCAATCGCGAGCGGCTCGAAACCGAGAACGCCGATCGCCGGACCGAGGCTCAGGCCGCGGGCGAGAAGATCGCCGGTGCCGAAGTCGTCCTGATCCGCGCTTCGTCGAACGCCGGCCAGCTCTATGGCTCGGTCAATGTGCGCGACATCGTCAGCGGGCTCGAAGCCCAGGGTCACGAAGTCGACAAGAAGCAGGTCATCCTCGGCAGCCCCATCAAGGTGCTCGGCATGCATGACGTGACCGTGGCCCTCCACCCCGAGGTCCACATCACGGTCAAGGCCAATGTCGCGCGTTCGCAGGACGAGGCCGATTTGCAGAGCCAGGGCATCGACGTCCTCGCCCAGGCATTCGAAGACGACCAGGCCGAAATCGAGAAGATGGCCGATGCCAACCGCACCGATCCCAACCTCGAGCCGGGCGAAATTCCGTCCGACATGGTCGAAGACGGCGTCAGCACGGAAGACGGCATGAGCCGGCGCGAAGCGCTGATCGAAGCGACCGATCCGGACGCCGACAACAGCTGATCGCACTTTCTCGACAACAAAAGGGCGCGGCGACTTCGGTCTCCGCGCCCTTTTTGTAAGACGCGCGATCGGCTAGCGGTGACGCCGACACAATGAGAGCCGGGCAAAGGGGCCACCTATGGAATCGATCGACCAGATCCTCGACAAGCTGCAGTCCGTCTACGATGCGGCGGTGGAGCGGCTGCGCGGCGATGTCATGGCCTTCGGGCGCGACCGCACCCTGCCCGCACCCGAGCGGCGCAAGGACGGCTCCTACACCTATCCCGAATTGCGGCTGCGCTTTCGCGGCGGCGACCAGCCGGCGGACCGCAGCCGCGCCTTCGGGCGGCTCAACGCGCCCGGGCTCTATACCACCACCGTCACCCGCCCCGCGCTGTTCCGCGACTATCTAGCCGAGCAGCTCCAGCTGATCTCGTCGAACTACGAGATCGAGGTCGAGGTCGGTTCCTCGCAGCAGGAAATGCCCTTCCCCTATGTCCTCGACGGCCAGGCGGGCGCGGAACTGGCGGGTGTCGATCCCAACGAAGTCGCGCGCTATTTCCCCTCGACCGATCTCGCCGATATCGGCGACGAACTCGCCGACGGGATCGAGCTGGAAAACCCGGACGATCCGATCCCGCTGTCGCTGTTCGACGGGCTGCGGACCGATTTCAGCCTGGCCCGGCTGGCGCATTACACCGGCACCCGGCCCGAGGATTTCCAGCGCTTCATCCTGTTCACCAACTACCACCGCTATGTCGACGAATTCGTCGACTGGGCAGGCGCGCAGCTGGGCAAGGATGGCTACACCGAGCTCGCGGGTGCCGGCGGGCTGCGATTGTCCGAGCAGACCGCCAATGCCAGCGCGCAATTGTCCGACACCGCCTGGCGGCGCCACCAGATGCCCGCCTACCACCTCGTCGGCGAAGGCCGCGGCGGGGTGACGCTGGTCAATATCGGCGTGGGTCCGTCCAACGCGAAGACGATTTGCGATCACCTCGCGGTGCTGCGCCCCGAAGCCTGGCTGATGATCGGGCACTGTGGGGGGCTGCGCCCGAGCCAGAAGATCGGCGACTATGTGCTCGCCCACGCCTATCTGCGCGACGATCACGTGCTCGACCCGGTGCTGCCGCCCGAGATCCCGCTCCCCGCGATCGCGGAGGTCCAGCAGGCGCTGGCGGGCGCCGCGGAGGAGGTCTCGGGCGAGCATGGTTCGGATCTCAAGCGGCGCCTGCGCACCGGCACCGTCGTCACCACCGACGACCGCAATTGGGAATTGCGCTACACCAGTTCGGCGCGGCGGCTGTCGCTCAGCCGCGCGGTCGGGATCGACATGGAAAGCGCTACCATCGCCGCGCAGGGCTACCGTTTCCGCGTGCCCTACGGCACACTGCTCTGCGTCAGCGACAAGCCGCTGCACGGCGAGATCAAACTGCCCGGCCAGGCGAACAAGTTCTACGAAGAGGCGATCGCCGCGCATCTCCAGATCGGTGTGACCGCCTGCCGCCGCCTGCGCGAAGAAGGCCCGCGGCTCCACAGCCGCAAGCTGCGCGCCTTCAACGAACCGCCCTTCCGCTGAGCCTTGCCGGATGGCGGCTCATTCTTCTGCGGCTTCGAGCGTCTCGATACTGTCCTTGCCGGTCACCTGCTCGATAGACTGGCGCAGGCTCTTGAGCGAGGTCTTGTCGGTGTCGAACGGTGCTTCGAAAGCATAGGTCTTGCCCTTCTGCCCCGTCACCGACAGCGGCACGGAACCGGCCATGTCCGCCAGCATTGCCGCGGAAATCTGCTTTTTGAATTCGACCGAGAAATCGCCCATCGCGCCCTCCTTCCGCAAAGAGCGGAAACTGGCACGCACTAGAGCGAAGGCAAGGCGAACAAACTCCGGTTCGGAGGATCAGCGTGCTGACAGCGGCTCTAGCGCAAACTCCAAATTGTAGCGCGCCTCGACGGTGATCTCGCCGGGTTCGATCGGCGTGCGCGCGATGCGCGAGCCAGTCACCACGATAGCGCCGTTCCCCTTGCTCATCTGGACCTGACTGTCCGAGACCAGCAGCACCCTGGTAACTCTCATCCCCAGAGCGCTCGCCGTCGCATCCGCCTGGGCGCGCGCCTCGCGCAGCGCTTCGGCCTCGGCCCCGCGCGTCAGGCGTTCGATATTCTCATCGGCGACCGCGAACTCGGGCCCGCTGATCGAATTAGCCCCGGCATCGAACAGCGCGCCGACAAGTTCACCGGCGCTAGCCAGATCGCGGCTTTCCACCGTCACCGCGCTGCCCGCGCGAAAGCCGAGGATGCGATCGACCGTAGCGTTTCGGGTGTCGGCAAATTGCGGATCGACCGACAGGCCGGAGGTCTGGATCTGTTCGGGCGGGATCCCCGCCTCGCGCAGCACCGCGATCACCGGAGCGAGCTTGCGGTTGTTGGCATCCAGCGCGGCAGCGGCGCTCTCGCCGGTGGTGACGACCCCCACGGTGATTGTCATCACCTCGGGCGCGGCGGCAATCCGGCCCAAGCCCTGCACCCGCAGAATCGTCTCGTTCGCGGCAACCACAGGACGAGCCATCTCGGTTTGCGCCGCCAGCGGCGCTGCGTCTCCCAGCGCCAGCGCACCAAGGCCAAGCAATCTCATTCCTGCCACGAGCATCCTTCCCCCCTTCGGACTCTCAACCCATCCCTTTGGTCTTCGTCTTGCCCGCCTGGGCATGCGAGACCATGAAATCGATGATCTGCCCGGCGATATCCTTCTCGGTCGCCTTCTCGATCCCTTCGAGCCCGGGCGATGAATTGACCTCCATGATCACCGGGCCATGGTTCGAGCGCAGCATGTCGACGCCGCAGACATTGAGCCCCATCCGCCGCGCCGCGCTGACCGCAGTCGAACGTTCGGCGGGGGTGATCTTGATCAGCTGCGCGCTGCCGCCGCGGTGGAGATTGCTGCGGAAATCGTCGGGCGCGCCGGTGCGCTTCATCGAGGCGACCACCTTGCCGCCCACCACAAGCGCGCGGATATCGGTGCCGCCGGCTTCCTTGATGAATTCCTGCACCAGGATGTTCACATTGGCGCCGCGGAAGGCCTCGATCACGGATTTTGCCGAAGACATGGTCTCGGCCAGCACCACGCCGATCCCCTGCGTCCCCTCGAGCAGTTTGATCACCACGGGGGGACCCTTGACCGCCTTGATGATCTCCTCCGCCTGCTTGGGATCGTTGGCATAGGCGGTCAGCGGGAGGCCGAGCCCGTGCTTGGCGAGGATCTGCATGCTGCGCAGCTTGTCGCGGCTGCGCCCGATGGCCACACTCTCGTTGAGCGACCAGGTGCCGCGCATCTCGAACTGGCGCAGGATCGACAGCCCGTATTGGGTGATCGAGGCGCCGATGCGCGGGATGACCGCGTCGTAGCTTTCGGCCGGCTCGCCATTGTAGAATACCTCGGGCCGGTGGCTGGCGATATGCACAGTGCAGCGCAGCGTGTTGAGGATGTCGAGCTGGTGGCCGCGCTCCTCCGCCGCCTGCTTGAGTCGCTTGTGCGAATAGAGGTTCGCATTGCGTGCGAGCATGGCAATTTTCATCGGGAGAACCTCAGGGTTTGTGGCCGACGACGACATCGCGACCATGGGTCTGCAGCCAGGAATGGCCCGAATCGACGAGGAAATGGCGCCGTAGTGCGGAGCGCCCGATCAACATAGGGAATTTCATGTCCGAACGATCGGCAAGACTGATCTCGGCACGGAATTCGACATCGCCGATCCGGATCGGGGTCTTGATGATCATCCGCCGCTGGGTCTCGCCGTTTGAGCTGGTAATCCCGCGCCAGTCGACATGCACCGCCTCGCAGACCTGGCGGACACGCTGCTGCGCGTAGTCGACAGCGAAACGCACATAGGCCTCGCCGTCGCGTTCGAACTGCTCGATGATCGTCCCGTGGAGCGAGGAGGTGCGCGCGCCGGTGTCGATCTTGGCGGGAATTCCCGTCAGGCCGAGCTCGGGCAAAGCCACCAGCTCGCGCCAGCCGACCGCCGGAAGGCTTTCGCGCTGGCTTTTCACGGCAGGATCGCGAGCCCGTCGCCGCCGTCGCCGGCCTCGAGCCGCCGCAGGACGCGGCCGCTGGCGTAATCGACCTCGGCGATGGTGTCGTCGCCGGTCTCGGCGACATAGATCCGTTCCCCGTCCTGCGACCAGATCACCGTGACCTGCATCCGCTCCTGCGCGCCTTCGGCGCCGCTCACCGCGATCGAGCGGATCGGCTGCGCGCTTTCCAGATCGATCACCGTCAGCCCGCCATCGGCGAGGTCGGAAGTGACCGCGACATCGCCCTGCGGCCGGATCGCCAGCCGCAGCGGGAAGGCGCCGGTGGCGATCTCGCTGCGGATCTCGAGGTTCATCGGATCGAGCGCGAAGGCCTTGTCCGAACCGCGCGCGCTGACCCACAGCGTCTCGCCGTCTGGCGCGAGCGCGATTCCCTCCGGCTCGACACCGACCGCGACCGAGAGCGGCGCGCGGCGGGTGAGCAGATCGACCAGCGTCACGGTCCCGGTACCCATGTCCACCGTCCAGGCGTGGCGCGCATCGGGCGAGATGGCGAGCATGTGGCTGCCTTCCTGCCCGGTGCCGTATTCGAAGGTCTCGGCCTTGCCGAGCGGGTCGCGGATCCAGAACACCGACTTGCGGCCCTCGGCGGTGGCGTAGAGCGCGCCATTGGCATGCCAGACGATGCCGTGCGGGCGCCCGTTTTCGCCCAGCTCGACCCTCTTAACGCGGGCGAGGTCGCTGGTGCGGAAGATGTCGACGCTGGTGCCGCCGTAGCAGGCGAGCGCAACATGCGCGCCGTCGGGCGAGGCCGCCAGCTCGTGCGGATTGGTGCAACTCGGGACGTCCAGCACCCTCTCGCCGGTGGCGAGGTCGATCTTGGACAGCGTGTTGCCGAACTTGTTGGCGACGAACAGAGTGCCGCTTCGCGCTGCCGCATTCGAAGCGATCGGGGCATCGGCGGCGATGGGCGCGCAGGCGGCGAGGCCCAGCACGGCGGGGGCCCAGGCGAAAGCGAGGGTCGGAATGATACGCACGGTCGTGATGCTCCCCTGATTCGGCAACACTGCCGCGTCGGTCTGCGATGGGCGCCAGCCTACCCGCGGGGAGCGGCGCTCACAAGCGGCGCGCCGCGCTCTCCGCCGGTCCGAGCCATTCGGCCATCGCCTGCCCGAGTTCGGGTTTTGTCACGCTGCCCATATGGGTGCCGGGAACCTCGACGTAATCGGCTCTGGGGAGCATGGCGGCCAGTTCCTCGGCCGAGCCGTTGTCGCGGTCCTCGTCGCCGCAGACCACCAGCGTGGGCATGGCGACATTGGCCAGCGTGGCGAGATCGAGATCGGGCATGGTGTCGAGGAGCAGCCGCGCCGCGACCCGGTCGACGCCCTGAGACTTGAGGAACTGCATCGAGAAATAGGCCGGATCGCCCTTCCCGATGCTGTCGAACTCGTCGATGATCCGCTTGAAATGCGCCGCGCGCCTCTGCCACTCGCCCAGCCCCGCGGTCCCCATCCCGCCAACGATCAGCCGCTGCGGCGCAAGCGCCCCGGTGGCGACTCCGTGGAGCGAGGTCCGCGCGCCGAGCGAGAAGCCGCCCATATCGTAGTCCTCCAGCCCCAGATGCGCGACCAGCGCCGCGACATCGCGCACCAGCACATTGGGCGGATAGGCCGCGGGCTCGCGCGGCGAGGCGCTCTCGCCATGGACCCGAAAGTCCAGCATCAGCACCTCGTAGCCAAGCTCCGCGATCCTGCGGTCGTGCCCCCATTTGATCCAGTTCATCTGCGCGCTGGAGAACAATCCGTGGAGCAGCACCAGCGGGCGCCCCGCCCCGACCCGGTGCAGCGCGAGCTCGGTGCCGTCGAAGCTGAGGAAATGTTCGGTGGTCGGTTGCATCATTCCGCCCCTGTGAGGAAAGCGACCCAGCCCTGGCTCGTGTCGGGCTGGGTCTGGTGAGCCTTTGCTTCCGGTGACAGGATGATCCACGGCTGCTTGCTGGCGACCCAGAAATGCGCCTTGATTTCGAGCTTCGCACTATCATCGAGCGTGCCGCAGCGCAGCGATCCGAAACCCGGATTGCGATCATTGGTCGCGTAGATCCGCGCCAGACATTTCTCGCAACCGTGAATGGTCGAGACCGCGCCGCTTGGCTGGACCATGGTCCCGGTCTTCAGCGGTCCCTCGAAGGCTAAGTCCTGCTCGGCAAACAGCATATGCTCGCTGAAAGCGCTTCCGGTGCGGGTTTGGCAATCGGTGCAGTGGCAGGCATAGGGCGGCAGCCGCATGCCCGGGGCGAGACGGTAACGCACCGCCCTGCAATTGCACCCGCCGGTCAGTTCTCCTTCGGGCGGGCTCATCGCTTCGCCAGCCCCCGTTGCTCCATCCGCCAGCGCACCATCTCGATGCGATCCTGGCCGAAGAAGGGTTCGCCGTCGAACACCAGCGTCGGGACGCCCCAATGGCCTGCGGCTTCGAGCGCGTTCTGATTGGCGGCGATCTCGGCATCGAGGGCCTCCGCATCGCGCTCCGCCTCGGAGTCGAGCTCGGCGAGATCGAGACCCGCGCGGGTGGCGGCACCGGCGAGATGGTCGCCCTCGTTCCAGCCTTCGGCCCCACCCCAGATCAGCCGCCCGGCCTCATGCGCGAAGGCGAGACCCCTGCCGCGCCGCGCGGCGGCCTGGCCGAGCCTCGTGATCCGGCGGATATGCGGCTGGTCTTCGGCGATGCGGCGCGTCGCGGTGTCCTGGACGATCGGATCGGGGCGCGGCGGGCCGAAGGGGATGGCGTGGAACTGCGCCACGCGCATCATGTCGCGCATCGTGTAGCCGAGCCAGTTGGGATGATTGCGCTCGAAGAAATCGGGCTGGCGGATGGCCAGCGGCCAGACCGGGCACAGCGCGATCTCGAGGTCGTAGGCCTCGCTCATGGCGCGGTAGCGGCCCACGGCGAGGTAGCTGTAGGGCGAGCGGAAGCTGAAATAGAGATCGGCGGCGAGCGTCATCGCGCCGTTCTCGCGCAAGTCAGCGGAAGAAGCAATTCGTCCCCGCGTAGAGCGATTCGACCTCTTTTTGCGCTCCCTCGCCGGTCAGGAAGCCGAAGATGCCCGCGGGGGTGGTGAATTCCTCGCCCAGCGTGCTGTCGGCGATCATTTCGACATCGTAGGCGGCGGCCAGTTCGGCCTCGCTGCTGGCGAGATCGATCCCCTCCGCGGTGGCGATATCCGCGCTCCGCCCGTCATCGTCGCCGAGCGACCAGCCGGCCAGCGCGCCGTTCTGGAAATTGAGCGTGAGCCCGCCGGGATAGTCGGTGAAGGCCACGGGGCCCGCCCCGCATTCGGCGTTGGTCCCGGCATCCCGCGCTTCGCCCAGCGCCTTGACCAGTTCCGCCTCGACCGTTTCGCGCGGACTGCCGAACGACAGCATGGTGCCGAGCGGCCCCGTGACCTCGAGCCCGTCGCCGCGCAGCCGGACGACGCCGGCCGGGTCCGCAGGCAAATTGGGCGTTTCCTGCAGCGCAAGTTCGGAGCTTTCGGCGGTCTCCTCGCTCCCGCTGCAGGCAGCAAGCGCCAGCGCCGCGGCGCCGATCATCGCGAAACGCATGGTCATCGCCCCCTCACCCCTTTTTGAGACACTCGCGCCCGAGCAGTTCAGCGATCTGAACCGCGTTCAAAGCCGCACCCTTGCGCAGATTGTCCGAGACGCACCACAGGTTGATCCCGAACTCGACCGTCGGGTCCTCGCGCACCCGGCTGATATAGGTCGCGCTGTCGCCCGCGGCCTCGACCGGCGTTACGTATCCGCCGTCCTCGCGCTTGTCGATCAGCATGATGCCGGGCGCCTCGCGCAGGATATCCTGCGCCTGCTCGGCGGTCATTTCCCGCTCGAACTCGATGTTCACCGATTCCGAATGGCCGACGAAGACCGGCACCCGCACGCAGGTCGCGGTAAGCTTGATCTTCGGGTCGAGGATCTTCTTGGTCTCGACCACCATTTTCCATTCTTCCTTGGTCGAACCGTCGTCGAGGAAGCTGTCGATATGCGGGATGACGTTGAAGGCGATCTGCTTGGTGAACTTCACCGACTCCACCGGATCGCCGACGAAGATCGCTCGGCTCTGCTGGAACAGCTCGTCCATGCCTTCCTTGCCCGCGCCCGAGACCGACTGGTAGGTCGCCACCACGACGCGCTTGATCTTCGCGACATCGTGCAGCGGCTTGAGCGCCACCACCAGCTGCGCGGTCGAGCAATTGGGATTGGCGATGATGTTGCGCTTGGAATAGCCGTGGATCGCCTCGGGGTTCACCTCGGGGACGATCAGCGGGACATCGGGGTCCATGCGGTAGAGCGAGGAATTGTCGATCACCACGCAGCCCGCGGCCGCCGCCTTAGGCGCGTATTCCTTCGCCGGACCGCTGCCCGCGGCGAACAGCGCGATGTCCCAGCCGGCCCAGTCGAAATGCTCGATGTTCTTGCATTTCAGCATCTTGCCGGTGTCGCCATACTCGACTTCGAGGTTGTGGCTGCGGCTCGAGGCGACCGCCGCGACCTCGTCGACAGGAAATTCGCGCTCGGCGAGCACCTGCATCATCTCGCGCCCGACGTTTCCGGTCGCCCCGACGACTGCCACACGATAACCCAAATGCTGTCTCCTGAAGCTTTGCAGCGCGGGACATAGCGATGCCCGCACCATTCACAACCATAAGCCCATCGCTATTCGGGCGGGATCACCCCGTGGCTCTCGAAGAAGCGGAACATCGTGTTGTAGCGATGCGGCGAGATCCGTTCGCCCGAGACGCGGTGGGTGTAGCCGGGGTAGAGCATCATCTCGAAGGGCACATTGGCCTCCTGCATCGCGGCGATCACCTCGGTGGCGTTCTCGAACACGACATTGTCGTCGGCCATCCCGTGGATCACCAGCAGCGGATCGGTGATCCCTGCGGCATTCGGGATCGCGGACGCGGCGGCGTAGGCTGCGGCATCGTCCTGCGGCGTGCCCATGTATCGTTCGGTGTAATGGGTGTCGTAGAGCTCCCAGCGCGTCACCGGCGCACCCGCGACCCCCGCGGCGTAGAGCCCCGGATCGGCCTGGAGCTGCTTGAGCGTCATATAGCCGCCATAGGACCAGCCATCGATCGCGATCTTGTCGGGATCGACGAAGGGCAGCGTCTTGAGAAACTGCGCCCCTGCCTTCTGGTCGCGCACCTCGACCCCGCCCATGCCGCGATAGATCGGCTGTTCGAAAGCCACCCCGCGATTGGCCGAGCCCCGATTGTCGAGCGCGAAATAGATATAGCCGCGGTCGACGATCGCCTGCTCGAGCGGCGCGCTCCAGTTGCGCTGGACCACCTGCGGGCCGGGGCCGCTGTAGTGATAGTAATAGACCGGATAGCGCTTGCCCGGCTCCATCTCGGGGCGGATCATTTTCCAGTCCAGCTCGGTGCCGTCCTCGGCTTCGATCGTCCCGAATTCGGGCGCGCGATGACCGGCGAGGAAGGGCGCATAGGGGTGCTGGCCGTCCAGCGCATTTTCCTCGATCCAGGTCAGCCGCTGGCCCGAGGTATCGGCGATATAGCTTTGTGTTGGCTGATCGGGTTTCGACCGGCTCACCAGCAGCGTCTGCGCCTTGGAGTCCATGCTCGCCGAATTGACGAAAGCGGGATCGGTCAGCCGCTCGATCGCGGCAGGATCGTCGAGATCGAAACCATAGACCTGCTGCGCCAGCACATCGTCCATCGTGCCCTGGAAATAGACCCGGCCCGCCTGCTGATCGACCCCGACCAGCTTGGTGACCATCCAGTCGCCCTGCGTAAGCTGGGTCCACTCGCCATCGGCATAGCGATAGAGGTGGCCGAAGCCGTCGCGCTCGGACCACCAGATCAGCGAGCCGTCGTCGAGCCACTGGTAATTGTCGGAGAGATTGATCCAGTAGTCCTCGACCGCTGCGTTTTCGGTGAACAGCACCTCGCTCGCACCCGTCGCCGGATCGACCCGCAGCATGTCGAGCACGGTCTGGTCGCGGTTCTGGCGCTGGACGTAGAGCGCGCTGCCATCCGGCGCCCAGTCGACCCGCGCGAGATAGATGTCGGTCTCCTCGCCGAGATCGACCTTCACCCGGTTGCCGCCGCCGGGATCCATGACGAAGAGTTCGACCAGCGCGTTGGCGCTGCCCGCCACCGGATAGCGTTGGTCGTAGACGCGCGTGCCGGTTGCGCCGATGGCGGCGCGGGTGACCACGCCGACTTCGCTCTCGTCGAAACGCTCGACCGCGATGCGCCTGTCCTGCGGGCTCCACCAATAGCCGGTCAGCCGCGCCATCTCTTCCTGCGCGACGAATTCGGCCTCGCCCCAGCGGACGTTCTCGTTGTCCTCCTGCGGAGTCACGGGCGCCGCCTCGCTGCCGACCGCGCCGACCCACAATTGCCGGTCGCGCACGAAGGATACATATTCACCGGTCTCGCTCAGCGCGGGGTTGAGTTCGCTTTCCTCGGTGTCGGTCAGCCTGAGCGTGCTGCCGTCGAGCCGCGCGAGATAGAGATCGCCGTCGAGCGGGACCAGCACGCCGGAGCCGTCGCTCGCCCATTGATAGTCGATGATGCCCTTGAGACTGCCGACGCGCGCGCGCTCGCGCTGCATCTTCTCGTCCTCGGACAATTCGCGGCCCGTGCCCAGCGCCTCGCTGTCGACCAGCATCCGCCATTCGCCGGTAGTCCGGTCGTAGCCCCACAGATCGTAGCGCTCGCGGTCGCTTTCGCGGTTGCGCAGCAGCGTCAGGAACCGCCCGTCAGGCGAGAGCTTGGCCTGCCGCGGGCTCGGGCCGTCGAGACCGGGGCTGGCGAAGACGCGTTCGAAGGTCAGCTCGGGAGCGGCGGTCATTGCGTTATCCTCCGCGAGCGCGGGCGCCGAGAGAAACAGAGCGGCGGTGGCAAGCAGCATTGAACGCATGTCAATTCAAACCTCGTCATTGCGAGCGAAGCGAAGCAATCCAGGGCGCGTCCTGGATTGCGGCGCAACCTTCGGTCGCTCGCAATGACGACAATTCGTCCGGTTTGCAAAGGCCCGTTTGCAATGGCGCAATGCTGCGCCCAACGCAAAAGGCGCCCCGGCCGAGACCGGAGCGCCTTTCGTATAGCGAGGGCGAAAGCCTTACGCCTTGGGCGCGTTGTCGCGGCGTTCCGCGATACGGGCGCGCTTGCCGGTGCGGCCGCGCAGGTAATAGAGCTTCGCACGACGCACGATGCCGCGGCGGACCACGGTGATCGAATCGACGATCGGCGAATAGAGCGGGAAGACGCGTTCCACGCCCTCGCCGAAGCTCATCTTGCGCACGGTGAAGTTCGAACCCATGCCGCGGTTGGAGCGAGCGATCACGACGCCTTCGAAGTTCTGGACACGCTCGCGCGTGCCTTCGACGACCTTCACGCCGACGCGAACGGTGTCGCCCGCGCGAAATTCGGGGATTTCCTTGCCGAGGTTCTCGATGGCTTCCGCCTCGAGCTGCTGGATCAGGTTCATATGCCTGGTCTTTCTAGTCTTTTCGCCGCGCGCCAGAGGCAGATCGGTCCCGAGCGTCACTGTAACGCTCCCAAAGGTCCGGCCTGCGTAACCGTGTATCGTCCTCGCTGCGTGCCTTGCGCCACGCCGCGATTTTCGCATGATCCCCCGACCGCAGCACTTCAGGGATCGTGCGCCCTTCCCATTGCTGAGGTCGGGTGTATTGCGGGTATTCGAGCAGGCCGTTCTCGAACGACTCTTCGGCCCCGCTGGAAGGCGCGCCCATTACTCCGGGAAGCAGCCGAATGCAAGCATCGAGTATGGCCAGCGCTGCGGGCTCTCCGCCAGAGAGCACGATGTCGCCCATGCTCACCTGCTCGATCTCCTGCCGCGCCTCGAACAGGCGCTCGTCGAAGCCCTCGAACCGCCCGCACAGCAGCACCAGACCCGGTCCCGCCGCCAGTTCGCGGATGCGCTGCTGCGTTATCGGTTTACCGCGCGGAGTCATGGCGAGGATGGGAACCGTGCCCTCGGTCCCGTTGGTGTCCCCCGCCGCGTTCGTGTCGAGCGCAGTCGAGACACCGGCCAAAGCGTCGGCGCCCTCGTCTCTCGACTTCGCTCGAGACGAACGGAAATGGTGTGCCGATTTTTCGACCGCATCATCGACCGCCGCTGCCAGCACATCGCATTTGAGCACCATCCCCGCACCGCCGCCCGCCGGTGTATCGTCCACGGTGCGGTGCTTGTCGGTGGCGAAATCGCGGATCTGCAGCGTCTCGCACGACCAGTCGCCCCGCTCGAGAGCGCGCCCTGCGAGCGATACGCCCAGCGGCCCGGGAAACATCTCGGGATAGAGCGTCAGGATGGTGGCGGCGAAACTCATTGGGTCCAGTTCTCTATCTCGAGGCCCTGTACGTCCGCGAAATCCCGCGGGTTGTTCGTCACAAGCGTACGGCCGAGCGCCAGGGCATGCGCGGCGATCAGGCGATCGAAGCTGCGGCGCTTCATTTCAAGGGTCTGCATGAGCTGCCCATAGCTGGATGCGGCGGCGGAATCGAACGGTTCGACCGCCAGCCCGGCCAGAAAAAGATCCAACCTCCGTTCGTCGTTCTTCGGATCGGTGGAGGATCTGCTGCCGACCCGCAAGTTGGCCACGGTGATCGTCGAGACGGAAAGGCGTCCGAATTCGTCGGCCATTCGGACGGGAATGGAAGACGAACGCGAAAGCAGGAATTCGATGCAGATATTGGTGTCGAGCAGATACATCAGCGCGCATCCGGCCGCTGGCCCGAACTCCAGTCGCGATCGGCATCCTCGCTATCCGGGCGACCGTCCGCCATCCAGCCGGGTGACATGCTCCCCGCCAGCGCCAGAAACCCTTCCTTCAAGCGGCTGACCGGTGTCGCGGTAAGCGAACCATCGTCATGTTTGACGACCTGGAACTCTTCACCTGGCTCAATACCAAGCTCGGCAGGCATTCGGATCGCAATCGAATTGCCCGATTTGAAACTTCTCGCCGGATAATGTTCGCCCATTGCCTCTCTCCGTATATACGCTCTGTATATACGTGCAGCACGCTGGCATCAAGCCGCCGTCCGAGGCAAAGACTGCAATCCACCAGTGACGGTTATGGCATGACACAGAGCACGATCGACGATTGCATCATTGTCGGCGCCGGGCCCGCGGGACTGACGGCGGCGATTTATCTGGCGCGGTATCACCTTTCGATCCGGATGTTCGATTGCGGCACCAGCCGGGCGAGCTGGATCCCGACCAGTCACAATCACGCCGGCTTTCCCGATGGCATCAACGGCAACCAGCTGCTCGACCGCATGCGCGAGCAGGCGGCGAAATACGGTGCATTGCGCGAGCCCCGGCGGGTGACCGATCTATCGTGCGAAGGGGAAGAATTCCTCGTCCATTGCGGCGAGGAGCGCTATCGCGCGCGCTCGGTGCTGCTCGCCACGGGGGTGGTGAACAACCGCCCCGAGGGAATGGACGACGCCTTCCACGACGAGGCGCTGGCGCGCGGGCTGATCCGCTATTGCCCGGTCTGCGACGGCTACGAGGTCACCGACAAGCGCGTCGCGGTGCTGGGAACCGGCGATCACGGCACCGCCGAGGCGCTGTTCCTGCGCGGCTACACGAGCGATCTCACGCTGGTGTGCCCGCATGGAGACCACGACCTCTCCGCCCAAAGCAGCGCTGCGCTGGACGAGGCGGGGATCGCGAGAGTCGCCGGGCCTTGCGGCGGGTTCGGGCTGGATCTGCAGGGAATCGGCTTCGACACTGCCGAGGCGCGGCTGCGTTTCGACAGCATCTATCCCGCGCTGGGATCGCAGATCCGTTCAGGGCTCGCGGTGGCGTGCGGGGCCGAGGTCAGCGAGGCGGGCTGCATCGAGGTCAACGATCATCTGGAAACCAGCGTCCCCGGCCTGTTCGCCGCTGGGGATGTGGTGGTGGGGCTCGACCAGATCAGCCATGCGATGGGCCAGGCCGGGGTCGCCGCGACGACCATCCGCAACCATCTCGCGGCAAAGCGCCCGATCCGGCGCTAGTCGGCGCATTTCACGAAGACGACCCCGTCTCCGCGGATAGGATGGCCGGCAAGCGTTACCTCCTCCCCACTTTCGGGCGGCATGACGGCAAGCCCGTCGGGTCCGCGAGTCTCGATCGGCAGCGTCGGGATCGGCTCGTCCCATTGCAGCGCCGGGGTTGGACCGACATCGACCACGCCGGTCTCGGGCAACCCGTCGATGCGGGTCTCGATGATGCTCATGCCCCGCGAATTGGCCGTGACCGCGAAGTCGGGCCGCGAGCAATCGGCCCGAACTCCTTTGGCGACCCAGTTCCCGCGAACATAGTCCGAAGTCACAGCAATTCCCCCGGCGCGCGCCGGGTCGCGGTCTCTGGCGGGCGGATCGGCGCGCTCGATGGTCTCGACGATCAAGGTGCCGCGGCCCTGCTGGCAATAGCTGGCATCGGCGATCTCGGCGGTGATCCGGACATAGTCTCCGGGCGCGATGCCATCGGCACCCTGCGGAGCGTTGAAGGACCAGGTCTCGCCATCGGGCGTGCGCAGGAGCGAACATTCGACGCCGCTCTCCACCCTGCCCTCCAGCGTGACCGGGCGCGGCTGACCTGCCGGGCGCGTGCCTGCTGCCGGTCCGTCGTTGCCGACGCTGGGCGGGGCGACCTCCGGAGACGAGGAACCGGCGTCGGAACAGGCCAGCAGCAATGCGGCGGGACTCAGGATGACGGCTTTGGAAAGGATCGACATATCCGCCCAATGCACGGATTTCGCCAAGAGTTCCTAGCCGACGAAACCCTCGGCCACCACCAGCCGCTCCTCGTTCCATTCGGGCACGGCCTGGCGGGTAAGCGGAACCATGAAGGTCTGGCCGTCGGGCTTCTCGATCTCGATCACATCGGTGGCGCCGAAATTCTCGACCGCCTTGACGCGGCCGACGGGTTCGCCGGTGTCGGTCACCACCGCGAGATCGAGCAGGTCGGAGAAGTAGAACTCGCCCTCTTCCAGCTCCGGCAGGCCCGCCCGCGGAACGGTGAGCGTGGTGCCGCGCAGCGCCTCGGCGGCAGTGCGGTCGGCGATCTCGGCAAAGCGGGCGACCGCCCCGCCCTTGCCATCGCTGCGGACCTTGGCGAGCGTCAGCGCGCCGCCGTTGAAGCTCTTATGCGGTTTGAGGCTTTCCCAGCCGTCGCCGAACAGCTTGAGACGGACTTCGCCCGCCACGCCATGCGCGCCGGTTACGGCGGCAAGGGTGACGGGCTTGTCGGTCATGTCAGGCTCAGGCGCGGACTCGAGCGGAAGGCTCAGCCCTCCGCCTTGTCCTCGCTCTTGTCTTCGGTAGCGGCGTCGTCGGCAGGCGCTTCGGTTGCGGCTTCCTCGGCGGGAGCCTCTTCAGCCTTAGGCTCTTCGGCAGGCTTGGCAGCTTCGGCCTTGGCTGCCTCTTCGGCTTCCTTGCGCTCGGTTTCCTTGGTCGCACGCTCTTCGGCGCGCTCGGTCGCCTTCTCGCCCGGCTTGCCCTTGTTGGGGTTGCTGCGCGCCGCGCGCTCGCGGACGCCCGCGGCGTCGAGGAAGCGGGCGACACGGTCGGACGGCTGCGCGCCGACCTTGAGCCAGTGACGCGCACGGTCCTCGTCGATCTTCACGCGGGCGGGATCGTCCTTGGCGAGCAGCGGGTTGTAGACGCCGATCTGCTCGAGATATTTGCCGTCGCGCGGCGAACGATTGTCGGCCGCAACGATGCGGTAATAGGGGCGCTTCTTGGCGCCGCCACGGCTGAGTCGAAGTGCAATTGCCATTGTATCGTACCTTTCAAAATCAACTAACTGAATCTACTTGTTTTCTAAAAGCTTTCGCAGGTCCGGCGGAAGCGTGTTCGGATCGACGCCCGCACCCTTCTTGCCGCCCATTCCGGGCAAGCCGCCGGGACCGGGGCCGTCCATTCCGGGCATGCCGCCGCCGCCGCCCATTCCGCCGCCGCCGCCGCCGAACAGCGCGCCGAGGCCCTTGAGCCCGCCCATCTTCTTGATCTGCTTCATCGCGCGGGACATCTCCTGGTGCATCTTGAGCACCTTGTTGACCTCCTGCACCTGCCGCCCGCTGCCCGCCGCGACGCGCTTCTTGCGCTTGGCGTTGAGCAGCGCGGGGTTGGCGCGTTCCTTGCGCGTCATCGAGCCGATGATCGCATCCATATGGACCAGGACCTTGTCGTCCATGCCACTGGAAGCCATCGCCGCCTTGGCCTTCTTCATGCCCGGCATCATCCCGGCGAGCATGCCCAGCCCGCCCATGTTCTGCATCTGGCGCAGTTGCATCCGCAGATCGTCGAGATCGAACTGGCCCTTGGCCATCTTGCGCGCGAGCGCTTCGGCGTCTTCCTGATTGACCGCTGCGGCGGCCTTTTCGACCAGGCTGACGACATCGCCCATCCCGAGGATGCGGCCCGCGACGCGCTTGGCGTCGAAAGCCTCGATCGCGTCGAGCTTCTCGCCGGTGCCAGCGAACTTGATCGGCTTGCCGGTGACGAACCGCATCGACAGCGCCGCGCCGCCGCGCGCATCGCCGTCCATCCGGGTCAGCACGACGCCGGTGAGCGGCACCTCGTCGGTAAAGCTCTTGGCGACGTTGACCGCGTCCTGCCCGGTCAGGCTGTCGACCACCAGCAGCACTTCGGTGGGGGCGGAGATTCCGGCGACAGCCTTCATCTCGGCCATCAGCGCTTCGTCGACATGCAGCCGGCCCGCGGTGTCGAGTAGCAGCACATCGGCGGATTGCAGCCGGGCGCTTTCCATCGCGCGGCGCGCGATATCGACCGGCTGCTGACCGGCGATGATCGGCAGCGTCGCGACCGAGGCCTGCTGGCCGAGCACCGCAAGCTGCTCCTGCGCCGCCGGACGGTTGACGTCGAGCGAGGCCATCAGCGCCTTCTTGCCATGCTTCTCCTTGAGCAGCTTGGCGATCTTGGCGGTGGAGGTGGTCTTGCCCGAGCCCTGGAGGCCGACCATCATGATCACCACCGGGGGCTTGGCATCGAGATTGAGCGTGGCGGGCTCCTCGCCGCCGAGCATCTCGATCAGCTCGTCATTGACGATCTTGACGACCTGCTGCCCCGGGGTGACCGAGCGCAGCACGTCCTGGCCGATCGCCTTTTCGGTCACCGCATCGATGAAGCGGCGCACCACCGGCAGCGCGACATCGGCCTCGAGCAGCGCGATCCGCACTTCGCGCATCGCGTCGCGGACATCCTGTTCGGACAGCGCGCCGCGGCCCTTGAGCTTGTCGAAGACGGAGCCGAGCCGATCTGACAGATTGTCGAACATGCTGCACCAACTCCTCTTCGAATGCACCGGGCGCGGCCGCGCGCGATGCCCCGACCATAAGCGAAAAACGCCGGCGGACGAAACCTCGTCGGCCAGCGTGCGGACCTCGTTAGAGAGAGAGCCGACTTTTTCTGTCTTCGCCATCTCGCCGGAACCCGGCGTGATGGGAAATGGTGGAGCCTAGCGGGATCGAACCGCTGACCTCAACACTGCCAGTGTTGCGCTCTCCCAGCTGAGCTAAGGCCCCAAACATTTCGCGGATATCGCGCCCTTGCGGGTGCACTATCCCTGCGGGAAGCGCCCTTTATGCAGGACGCTCCCCTTTTGCAACCGCTAAATCAACTCTCTTCGGCGTCTTCGTCGCCCTTGCCCTTGGATACGCCGAGATCGTCGTCGCCGCCGAGATCGACCTCGTTGTCGGGCGAATCGTCGTCCTCGTCGATGTCTTCCAGATCGTCATCGGCCAGATCGGAGTCGGCTTCGCCTTCCTTCTCCTTCTTCTCTTCCTCGAAGGGGATCGGCTGCTTGGACTTGAGAACCGGCTCGGGATTCCATTCCTCGCCGCACTCGATGCAGGTCGCGGGCTCGTCCTTGCCCAGATCGTAGAAGCGGGTGCCGCATTTCGGGCAGGTCCGCTTGGTGCCCCATTCCGGTTTGACCATGTGTAATCCTTGGCTGGACCCCGCCGGTCGCGGCGGGGCTGAATGATTTGTTACATACGTGATGGGATCGCGCTGACCCAGAATCAAGACGGGATATCGGGCGCGCGATCGACTGCGCGCGCGCCTTGCCAGATGGCGATGCCACTGTCAAAGACCGGCGCCTACCCGCCCTCCTCGGCGCGCGGCAAGCCTGCTTTGCTCGCGCGCCCTCCAAACCAAGCGAAAGCCGCGCGTGTCCGCTCACCGCTTCTCCACCCATCGCTTTGCCCCCCAGGGCCCGCTCACCGGTCGCATCCGCGTTCCGGGCGACAAGTCGATCAGCCACCGCGCGCTGATGTTCGCCAGCCTGGCGATCGGCGAGACGCTGATCGACGGGCTGCTCGAGGGCGAGGACGTCCACGCCACTGCGCGCGCGATGCAGCAGATGGGCGCGCGGATCGAGCGCGACGAGAGCGGGCGCTGGCGGGTCCACGGGGTGGGCGTCGGCGGTCTGCTCGAACCCGAAGGCCCGCTCGAGATGGGCAACAGCGGCACCTCGACCCGGCTCTTGATGGGCCTGCTCGCCAGCCACGGCTTCCCGGCCAGCTTCACCGGCGATGCCAGCCTTTCCGCGCGGCCGATGGCGCGGGTGATCGCGCCGCTTTCTCAGATGGGCGCGGGCTTCACCGCGCGCGCTGGCGACCGGCTGCCGATCGTGATGGAGGGCGCGCATCCGGCGGTGCCGATCACCTACCGGCTCCCCGTCGCCAGCGCGCAGGTCAAAAGCGCGGTGCTGCTCGCGGCGCTCAACACGCCGGGGATCACCACGGTGATCGAACCCGTGCCGACGCGCGATCACACCGAGCGGATGCTCTCGGCCTTCGGGGTCGATGTAACCATCGGCGAGGATGACACCGAGGATGGGGACGGCGCGCGCACCATCGCGATCCACGGACCCTGCGACATGAGCCCCTGCACGCTCACCGTGCCCGGCGATCCCTCCTCCGCCGCCTTCTTCGCGGTCGCGGCGCTGCTGGTGCCGGGCAGCGATCTGGTGATCGAGAACGTCGGCCTCAATCCGACTCGCGGCGGCATCTTCCGCGTGCTGCGCGCAATGGGCGGATCGATCGAGGAACTCGACCGACGCGAGGTCGGCGGCGAGCCGGTGGCCGATCTGCGCGTGCGGCATTCCGCGCTCAGGGGCGTCGAGGTCGATCCCGCCATCGCGCCCAGCATGATCGACGAATTCCCGGTGCTCTTCGTCGCCGCCGCACTCGCCGAGGGGCGCACCGTTACCGCGGGGCTCGAGGAACTGCGGGTCAAGGAAAGCGACCGGCTGGCAACCATGGCGGCGGCGCTGTCGGCAGTGGGCGCGCAGGTCGAGGAGCGCGAGGACGGACTGGTGATCGAAGGTTCGGCGGGCAAACCGCTGGCAGGCGGCGGTCCGGTCGCAACCAGGCTCGACCACCGGATCGCGATGAGCATGGCGGTCGCGGGACTTGCCAGCAGCCAGGGCGTCGAAATCGACGATGCCGCGCCGATCGCCACCAGCTTCCCCGGCTTCCTCGACCTGCTGGCGGAGACCGCCCGATGATCGCCCCATGGATTGCCTCGTGGCTCGACCCCGATGTCGCGACCCTTGTCGGATTCCTCGGCATGGCCTGCATCATCGCGGCCTATGCCTATCTGACCTGGAAGAAGGATCCCGACCCGTTCCTCCTCCACGGCACCAATCTTGCGGGTGCGGCGCTGCTGACCGTATCGCTGGTGGTGCACACCAACTGGCCCAGCCTTGTGCTCGAGGGATTCTGGGCAGCGATCGCGCTGTGGGGCTTGGCAAAGGCGGCTCGCGACCGCAAAAGCAAGCCATGATTATCGCCGTCGACGGCCCCACTGCCAGCGGCAAGGGCACCATCGCCAAGGCGCTTTCGGCGCATTTCGAGGTCCCGCATCTGGACACCGGGCTGCTCTATCGTGCGGTCGGCCGGCAGGTGCTGCTCGCCGGCGGCGATCCCGACGACGCCGGGGATGCGCTTGCCGCCTGCCGGTTCGAGGACGGCCTGCTCGATGATCCGGTGCTGCGCGACGAGGAAACCGGCGGGCTCGCCAGCCGGGTCTCGATCCATCCTCCCGTGCGCGAGGCGCTGTTCGCCCGCCAGCGCGCCTTCGCCACGCAGCCGGGCGGCGCGGTGCTCGACGGGCGCGACATCGGCACCGTGATCGCCCCCGAGGCCGAGGCCAAGCTGTTCATCACCGCCAGCGTCGAGGCGCGCGCGCACCGCCGCTTCCTCGAAATGCGCGAGCGCGGGGTGAAGGTCGCGCTGCTCGAGATCCAGGACGATCTGCGCCGCCGCGACGAGCGCGACCGCACCCGCGCGGTGGCTCCGCTGCGCCCTGCGGAGGACGCCATGGTGATCGACACCAGCCTGCTCGACCGCGACGAGGCGGTGGCGGCGGCGATCGAAGCTGTCACCTTGGCGCTCGGCGGCATCGAGCGCTAGAGCAGGCGGAGGTTGGATTGCCGCTGCGACAATCCAACAAATGGACGCCCAACGGGATCGCGACCCTCGTGTCAGATGTGTCAGATGGCACTGCCGCCCGCCTCATTTCGCTTGCCTACAGCACCCGGTTCTGCTAGCCGCGCCCCCGTTCGACGGGCAGGAAAAGGTCCGCGGCAGGTCAAGCGACAGGATCGATATTCCGCCAGGGTGCCATGCGCCCCGCAGCTCGCTTTCCCGCCGCCTTCCCGCATCCGCTCCCGAGAACTTGCGCGACGGCACCCGGCCCCGCGCAAACAACGGCCTCTTGGCCCACCAAGGCAATCCCGCCGCGGTGGAGAAAGACCCCGGTAGAACCGGCGGCCGGAAATTCGAGTGAACAGGACTACCACACGCATGGCAACTGCGCCCAATCCCACCCGCGACGATTTCGCGAAAATGCTCGACGAGCAACTCGGCTCTGCCGATGACGGCGGCTTCGAAGGCCGCGTCGTCAAGGGCACCGTCACCGCCATCGACAACGGCATGGCGACCATCGATGTCGGCCTCAAGAGCGAAGGCCGCGTCGATCTCAAGGAATTCATGCGCGGCACCGAAGAGCACGGCCTGACCGTCGGCTCCGAAGTCGAAGTCTATGTCGACCGGGTCGAGAACGCCGACGGCGAAGCGATGCTCAGCCGCGACCGCGCCCGCCGCGAAGCCGCCTGGGACAAGCTGGAAAGCGAGTTCGGCGAAGGCAAGCGCGTCGAGGGCCGCATCTTCGGCCGTGTCAAGGGCGGCTTCACCGTCGATCTCGACGGCGCCGTGGCCTTCCTGCCCGGCAGCCAGGTCGACATCCGCCCGGTACGCGACATCACCCCGCTGATGGAAATGCCGCAGCCCTTCCAGATCCTCAAGATGGATCGTCGCCGCGGCAATATCGTGGTCTCGCGCCGCGCCGTGCTCGAAGAAACCCGCGCCGAACAGCGCAGCGAGCTGATCAACGACCTCGCCGAGGGCCAGGTCATCGACGGCGTCGTCAAGAACATCACCGATTACGGCGCCTTCGTCGATCTCGGCGGCATCGACGGCCTGCTCCATGTCACCGACATGAGCTACAAGCGCGTCAACCACCCCAGCGAGATGATCGAGATCGGCCAGACCGTTACCGTCCAGATCGTCCGCATCAACGAGGAAACCCAGCGCATCAGCCTCGGCATGAAGCAGCTGGAAAGCGATCCCTGGGATGGTGTCGGCGCCAAGTACCCGATCGGCATGAAGCTCACCGGCACGGTGACCAACATCACCGAATACGGTGCCTTCGTCGAGATCGAAGCCGGTATCGAAGGCCTGGTCCACGTCTCCGAGATGAGCTGGACCAAGAAGAACGTCCACCCGGGCAAGATCGTCAGCACTTCCCAGGAAGTCGATGTGATGGTGCTCGAGGTCGACAGCGAGAAGCGTCGCATCTCGCTCGGCCTCAAGCAGGCCCAGGGCAATCCGTGGGACGATTTCGCCGAGAAGTATCCGGTTGGCAGCAAGGTAGAGGGCGAAGTCAAGAACGCCACCGAATTCGGCCTGTTCATCGGCCTGCCCGGCGACGTCGACGGCATGGTCCACATGTCCGACATCGCCTGGGGCATCTCCGGCGAAGACGCGCTGGCGCTTCACCGCAAGGGTGAAGAAGTCGAAGCGATCGTGCTCGATGTCGATGTCGACAAGGAACGCATCAGCCTGGGCATGAAGCAGCTCGAAAAGGGTGCACCGAGCGAAGGCGCGGCCACCGGTTCGCTGCGCAAGAACGAGACGGTCACCGTCAGCGTTCTCGAAGTGCGCGACGGCGGGCTCGAGGTTCAGGTCGGCGAAGACGGCGCGACCGGCTTCATCAAGCGCTCGGACCTCGGCCGCGACCGCGACGAGCAGCGTCCCGATCGCTTCCAGGCCGGTCAGAAGATCGACGCGCTGGTCACCGGTTTCGACCGTTCGAAGAAGCCGACCTTCTCGATCAAGGCGCGTCAGATCGCCGACGAGAAGGAAGCGGTGGCGCAGTTCGGTTCGTCCGACTCGGGCGCTTCGCTCGGCGACATCCTCGGCGCCGCGCTGAAGAAGTCCGACGAGTCGTAAGAAACTCACAACAATGACGGCAAGGCCCGCCCTCCCATCCGGGAAGGCGGGCCTTTCCTTTTGGGCATGGGTACGTAGAACCGAACCCATGCTCCAGATTCACCAATTCCCCTGCCTGACCGACAATTACGGTTTCCTCCTTCACGATGCCGCCAGCGGCGAGACCGCGGCGATCGATACCCCCGACGGCGCCGAATACCTCCGCCAGGCCGAGGCCAAGGGGTGGCGGATCACGCAGATCTGGAACACCCACTGGCACCCCGACCACGCGGGCGGCAACGCGGCGATCGTCGAGGCGAGCGGCGCGACCGTGATCGCTCCGCAGGAGGTCGAGCGGCTGTCGCCCATCGACCTGCTGGTGAGCCATGGCGACACGGTGACCATCGGCACCCACGAAGCGCGGGTGATCGACGTCTCGGGCCACACCAACGGCCATATCGCCTATCATCTGCCCACTGACGGCATCGCCTTCGTGGGCGACAGCGTCTTCGCGCTGGGCTGCGGGCGGATGTTCGAAGGCGAGCCGACGCAGTTCTGGGACAGCCTCCAGCGAATCAAGGCGCTGCCCGCCGAAACGGTGCTCTATTGCGCGCATGAATACACGCAGGCCAACGCGCGCTTCGCGCTCCACGCCGATCCCGGCAATGCAGCATTGCAGGTCTATGCCCGCGAGATCGACGACAAGCGCGCACGCGGCGAACCGACGGTTCCCACCCGGCTCGACCGGGAGCTTGCGACCAACCCCTTCCTGCGCGCCGACGAGCCCGCCCTGCAGGCGCAATGGGGCGGCGAGGACCCCGCACAGACCTTTGCCGCGCTGCGCGCAGGCAAGGACAATTTCTAGCCCGGATCAGGCGGCGGGAGTCCCCTCTTGAAGGCGCTCCGGGTGACCGCGCTCAGCCCCGACCTCACCGGACTGGCGCTGGCCGATATGCCGCAGCCGGAGCGGGGCCGCGGCGAAGTGCTGGTGCGGGTCCGCGCCGCTTCGCTCAACTATCCCGATCTGCTGATGACCCGCGGCGACTACCAGTTCAAGCCGCCGATGCCGTTCGTGTCGGGTCTCGAGATGGCGGGCGAGGTCGTCGAAGCCGGCGCCGACAGCGGCTTTGCCCCCGGCGACCGTGTCATGGGCGGCGCCAAGACCGGCGCGATGGCCGAATACACCGCCTTGCCCGCCGGCGCGCTCCGTCCCGTTCCGGACGGCCTGTCCTGCGCCCAGGCAGCCGCCATGGGCGCTGCCTATCACACCGCCTATGTCGCGCTGGTCGAACTGGGCCGCCTGGAGCCGGGCCAGACCGTGCTGGTGCATGGGGCCAGCGGCGGGGTCGGTCTGGCGGCGTGCGATCTCGCCCGCGCAATGGGCGCCCGGGTCATCGCCGCTACCCATCGCGCCGACAAACGCGAGGCGCTGGCTGCGATCGCCGGACCCGAAGCGACAATCCTCAACACCGGCAGGTTCCGCGAGGAGGTGTCCGAGCTGACCGGCGGGCGCCTCTGCGATCTGGTCTTCGATCCGGTGGGGGGCGATGTCTTCGACGAGAGCACCCGCTGCGTCGCCTTCGGTGGCAAGCTGCTGGTGGTCGGCTTCGTGGCGGGACGGATCCCGCAGATCGCGGTCAATATTCCGCTGATCAAAGGGTTCTCGGTGGTCGGGGTGCGCGCCGGCGAATACGCCCGACGCTTTCCGGATCGCGGCGAGCGGATTGCCGCAGCCGTCGACAAGCTGGCGAGTGAGGGTGCGATCACCCCGCACATCGACCGGGTGTTGCCGCTCACCGCCTGGCGGGAAGCGTTTCAGGCGATGGAGCGGGGCGAGATCGTCGGCAAGATCGTGCTCGAGCCGTGAGCCCTAGAGCCCCGCGATGATCTCGTCGGCCAGCTCGCGATCCCGCGCGGCATCGTGCTTTTCGGCGATCAGCTTGCGGCTCGCGGCAGTGGCGGCCCGCGCAGCACGGTTGCGCACGTCCTCGATCGCCTCGCGCTCGGCGGCAGCGATCTTGTCCTCGGCCATCCGCTGCCGGCGTGCCACCATCTTGGCGCTGTCTTCCTCGGCGCGCTGCATGACAGCGTCTGCCTCGGTGCGCGCATTGGCGAGCATCGCTTCGGCATCTTTCTGCGCATCGGCGATCTTGGCGGCGTATTCGTCGCGCAGTGCCTCGGCCTCGGCGCGCAGCTTCTTGGCTTCATCGAGCTGCTCGCGGATGGCCGCGATCCGGCTGTCGAGGCCGCCGCCGATGGTCTTATGCACCTTCGCCACGAAGAAGGCGATCAGCAGCAGGATCAGCATGGCGATCGACACCCACTGATACGGCGCCAGTCCCATCAATGTGGGTTCGATGTGCTTCCCCGCGCCTGCATCGACCTCGGTATAGGCCTCGTTCGGTTCGGTGGTGAAAACTTCCGGGGCATTAGCCATGAGCGAGCGATTCCTTAACGGCCTGGGTCGCGACCGGCCGGCTAACCTCGACCCCGGCCAGGCGCCGGACGATGTCCTGCGCCGCATCGGCGGCAACCGCTTCGACCTCGGCCATCGCTTCGGTCCGCGCGGCGTCGATGCGCTGCTCGGCATCGGCCAGCTGCGCGTCGAGCCGCTCCTGCGCCTCCGAGAGCTTCAGCCCGGACTGGGTCGCCGCATCGGCCTTGGCCTTGGCGATCAGATCGTGCGCAGCCGCACGGTTGGCGTTTTCCCGTTCGCGCCACGCCGCTTCCTCTTCGTCGGCGCGGTCGCGCGCGCTCTGAGCGGCAGTCAGATCGTCCGAGATCTGCTTGTCGCGCAAAGACACGGTTTCCATCACCCGCGGCACCATGCCACGACCGACGACGAAGAATGTGAGACCGAAGAACACCAGCAACCAGAACAGCTGGCTGGAGAAGGTTTCGACGGCTTGGGCTATCTGGGGCATGAGGCGTGCTCTTGCAGTGGAGGCGGGCCGGAGACATCCCCCGGCCCACGCCCGATTACTCGTGTCTTAGGCGACGAAGATCAGGATCATCGCGACGACGAAGGCCAGCAGGCCGAGAAGTTCGGCAGCGGCGAAGCCGATGAACAGGCGGCCCTGCTGGCCGTCGGCAGCACCCGGATTGCGCAGCGCGCCTTCGAGATACTTGGCAAACACGTTGCCCACGCCGAGCGAAGCGAGACCGGCACCGATTGCGGCAAGGCCGGCTCCGAGCAGTTTGGCTGCTTCCATTTCCATGAGATATTCCTTTCGTGTGAACGTCGTTGGTGGATCTTGAGGCTTAGTGAAGGTTCTCGGCGTCGTTGATGTACAGGGCCGTCAACAGCGCGAAGACATAGGCCTGGATGCCGGCAACGAGCAATTCCAGCGCGCAGATACCGATCATCAGGATGAAACTGGGGAGGCCGACCAGCAGGCCGAAGCCAAAGCCGGCATTGCTGCCGTCGATGACGAAGCTGGATAGCACCTCGAGAAGGATGTGTCCCGCCATCATGGCGACGAACAGTCGCAGCGCCAGGCTGAAGGGCCGAACCATGAAGGAGATGAACTCGATCGGCGCGATGAAGGGGATCATCGGCAGCGGCGTGCCATGCGGCACGAACAGGCCGAAGAACTTGAGACCGTGCTTCCAGAAGCCGACCCCAAGAACGATCGAGAAGGAGATGACCGCGAGGATACCGGTCACGGTGAAATGGCTGGTGAAGGTAAAGGGGTGCACGCCCACCACGCCCAGCGGCATCAGCCCGAGCAGGTTGGCGAAGAGGATGAACATGAACAGGCTGAAGACGTAGGGCACATATTTGCGCCCCGCCTTGCCGATGTTGGCCTCGAGCATGTCGTCGATGAAACCGGTGAAGCTCTCCACCATCATCTGCCAGCGCCCGGGCACGAGCTCGCGCTTCATGCCCAGCGCCACGAACGCAAAGAGCACGAGCGTGGTGATGAGCATCCACAGCGCGCTGTTGGTGAAAGCGATATTGTAGCCCGCGACTTCCCAGCCCGCCGTGCCGCCAAGCGGCTCGATCGTGAACTGGTGCATCGGATCGACCTTGGCTTCTTCTGCCACTTGAAGAAAATCCCTAATCCTGTGGTCCCGAATTCGGTGTGTTCCCGTTACGGGTTCACTTGTCCGAACTCTTGTTCGCGGAACGGATGACGTTTCTGAAGGCCACGACTATCCCGAGGAACAGTCCGGTCAACAGGCCCCACGGCAAGGTGTCAAACAGCCAGTCGAACAACCAGCCGAGCACCAGACCGCCGAGAATCCCGCCGAGCAAATCGGCCAGAACGCGGTTGCCGCTGCTGTAATTCGCATCGGCACCCGAACTCCGCGGCTTGTTGCGCTGTTCTTCCCGCTCGCGTGCGGCCTTGAGCCGCGCCTCGAGCGCGTCGATCCGCGCATCTTCGCCGATGGGTTCTCTTGCGGGCTTCTCGTCGCTCATGCCAGCCTCCGTTTGATGGGAATGCGCAGCACGGGCAAAGCCGCCCGCCGAGGGCGCCGACCCCTTAGGCGGGGGCCGGAAACGAGTCAACACGCGGCCGGCTCACAAGCCGCGGCGGTCGTCCGGGAATTTGCCCTGTGTTGCTAATCTGTTGCTTACGGGCAGCGCGGATCGCGCTGCGGCGCGACGGTGCCGCGGGTCTGCCAGCTGCCATCGGGCGCCTGGTATTTTTCGCCCGGCGCGGTCTTGAGGATGGCCTGGCAGCCCGCAGCGAAGGCGTATTCCTCGAGCGTGGCATTGGCAGCCTGCGCCTTGTCCGAATAGACCGCGCGCCGTTTGATGTTGATGCTGTTGACGATCCGGCGCAGGCTCTCGGTCTCAGCGGTTACGATGCCGAGATAACCATCCATCTTCTCGCCGATCTGGCCCGCCGAGCGGGCATTGTCGTAGGCCGGGTCGCGCTGCGCGAAGGCCGGCGCGGCGATGCCGCCGACGGCCAGCGCCGCTGCCGCAAGTCCGAGAGCCGTTTTGGTCAGTCTGTTCATCATGTTACCCCTTGTGCGGTATCAGAAGATATCCGCGTTTTCCTCAATCGTATTGCCGGCATCCGCGGCGAGCCGGTAGATCACTTCCTGACGGATGTTCACGTTCAGCTCGATCACGATCGCTTCCTCGGGAGCGTTCACCGTGATGCATCCTGCCAGCGCGAGCGAAGCCAGAAGCGGCAGTGCCATCCTGTTCCCGTCCGCCTTGAAGCCACGCCCCTTGCCGATCCCCTGCATGTGCCCGGGTGTCGCAAGCCGCACGCGGCCCGTCGATTGCTGCCCTGTCATAGCGGTCACTCGCTTTCCTGCTCCTGAATGGTTGGTTCGCCTGGATCGATCGCGAAGGGATCATCTGGGTCGATTTCGGGTCCGGCCTCCTCGCCGGTGATTTCGCGGCGCAGCAGTCTCGTGCCGTCGTCCGATACGAGACCCAGCCCGCGCGGATCGCGCACGGCGGCCGGGTCGTAGAGCGATTTCATCGAATTGATCAGCTGGTAGAATTGCGCGCGGATGTTGATCCGGAACTGCAGCGGCAGCCGCGCCAGCCGCCGCGTGATGAAATTGCTGCTGGCACCCTCGCCCTGCGCGATGCCGTCGAACCGCACCCGGGTGACGATCTCGCCCGTAAGGGGGCCCTCCATCAGCAGGCGCATCTCCGCATAGTCCAGGCTGCGCAGCGCATCGAAAGCGAAATTGGCCATCGGCGAGAGGTCCTCATAGGTCAGCTCGCCGACATAGGAAATATTGCCTCCCGGCGGGCGGGAAATCAGCACGCCCTCGTCGATCCGCCCATTGCCCGAGGCATCGAAGACGATCGGGATCGTCCCGTCGAACACGCCGGTCGCGGCCAAATTGCCGATATCCATCCGATCGACGAACACGCCCGCATCGAGACCGACCATATCGAAAACATAGCGCCGTTCCTCTTTGATGCCGAAGTCGAGATCGACCTCGCGCAGGATGAGTTCCCCCCCCATGAAAGGCCAGCTTCCACCTTCGACCGACAGCATGGTCCAGTCGCGCAGCTGGAAATCCAGCGTACCGCCGGTGACCTCCACGCCGGGATTAACCGAACCGATGCTCAATCGCTGATCGGGAGCGGTCGTCAGGCTCAGCAGATCGGTGAAGACAATCGTGCCGCTGGCCCCGCGCACCGGACCGAAGGCGGCGGCGAAATCGAACGCATCGGTGGTGAGTGTTCCCGAACTGGTGACACCGGCTTCGTCCCAGGCGACCCGGCCGGTCCCGGCGATGAGACCATCGGCATTGGCGATCACCCCCAACGCCAGCCGCGAGAGATCGTCGGGCTGGAGCCCTCCATCGAATTCCAGCGCCGCCACCGTCAGCGCGGCCTCGCCCCGGCCGGTCGAGAGATCGTGGCGGATGTCCGCCGCAGTCACCACGCGGTCGCTGGCGGGATGGCGCAGCTCGGCGAAGGCGGTGATGATATTATCGACCAGCGACAGCCGCGCATCGCGCGCTTCCAGCGGTTCGAACCGGTCTGGCGTTTCGCGATCGAGCAGACGGAAGCTGCCGTCCGTCAGATCCAGCCGCCCATCGGCGTAGCGCCACTCCCCGCTGGTGCCGCGAATATCGAGCGGCACCGCCTCGAGCGAGACGTCGGCACCGGCAAAGCTGCCCGCGATAGCCTCGCCGAAGCGCGCCTCGAGCTGGTCGATGGCGAAGCGGCTGGCGGTCTGCGCGGGGCCAAGGTCGACATCGATCCGACGCGCGGTCAAGATACCGGGATAGGCGAAGCCGACAGCGCCGGTGGCGAGCCGGATCGGGGTTCCGCCCAGCATCCCAGCCAAGGCAAGGCGCGGGGCACCCGCCGCGATACGCAGGCCCCGCGGTCCGTTCTCGACGATCGCCCGCCCCGGCGGCGGGCACAGGGTCAGCGAATGGCGATCCAGCCTGAGATCGGCGAATTGCAAATGCGCGAAGCGGATATCGGCGCATTCGCGCCACAGCGCCAGAATCCCTCCAGGCGCCCAGCGTCCCGACAGCGGCAGTTGCAGATCGCGTGCCGATCCGCCGGGCAAGGCACCGCTCATCACCGCCTCACCCGAGAAACCGAAGGCTCCGTCCGCTTGCTGCGTCAAGGCAAAGCGGGGGATTGCCAGGGCCGACCCGCCCGCCTCGTAGCGCGCCATAGCGATGCGGAATACCAGATCGCCCCGGGCGCCGCTTTCCATCCGGCCTGTCATGCTTGGCAGACCCGATCCGCTCATGGCAAAATTGCCCGAGAATCGCGCCGGACCCGCTCCTGTCCGGCTGGCTTCGACCTGCGAGAGCGAAAGCAGCCGCCGACCGCTTCCGCCGCGCAGCTGGGCTTGCGACATGAACAGCGCGATACCCTCGCCTCGCTTGCTGAGGTTCATATCCGCGGTCAGCGAACTGCCGCGCGCCTCGCTGCGCAGGGCCGCGGCGATCCGGCGGGCGATCGGCTCGACCAACGTACCCGCCCCGGTCTCGGCCAGTCCGGAAAGCGCTGCGTCGGTCTGGCGACCGGGCCGCAGGCCGTTCGCTTCGACATCGCCGCGCCAAGTCGCATTTTCAAAGCCCCGCTCGGCGCGGGCCGTCCCATCCAGCGTCACCAGCGCACCGGACATTTGCGGGGTGCTTACCCCGCGCAAGGCAAAGCTGTGGTTTGCAGCCATTATGCCATCGCGCCAGCTCGCCCTGATCGTCCCGTCGAGTCCGTTTGCCGTCATCGCTTCGCTGCCGATCCGGTTCGACCGGATCGATGCGCGCCCGCTGAAATCCTGCAGATCCGGGCTGGCCTTCGCCCGAATGCGCGCCGCGAACTGCGCCAGCGTGATTCCGCTGCAGTCGGCCGATCGCAGCCGCACCGGACCCGCAAAGCTGGGCGCGCCTGCGCTGGTCGTCAGCGAGCCATAGGCAGACGCCCCGCGCAGCGCGCAGTCAGGAAGATCGAGCTCGGGCGCAGTGGCGGCGAATATGCCTGCAAACCCGTCGTCGATCCTGCCCTCGCCCTCCAGCTTGAGGCCGATCGGACCATGGGCCGTTTCGAGCAGCCCGCGGCCGTCGCGCACCGCAACGTTCAGCTCGGGAAGCCCCGGCTCCGCGCCGGTCTCTGCAAAAATCAGCGGATCGAGAGTTCCGAAGCTCAGCGCCGTTCCCCGCAGCACGCCGAACAGCCGCGGCTTGACGAGAATCACGCGGTCGATGGTCGGGGTGCCGAAGCGGTGGCGCAGGCGCAGTTCCACGCGTTCGGCGGTGAAATCAGGGCGTTCCGGGTCGCCAAGGACGACATCGGTCAGGATCTGGCTCTGCGCGCCGATGCGGGCAATATCGTAGCTGGCGGGAATGCCGTAAGGCGCGAGCTGGTCCTCGATGATGTCGCCCGCGATACGCTCGCGCATCAGCCACGCGCCGAGCACCGCCAGCAGCATCGCCACCACGATGCCGAGCGGACCCATCCAGCGTTTCTTGCGCCAACGCGACCGGTATGCGCGAAGTTGCTCCGCCTCCGCGGCCACTTGGGTATCGACCCCGTCCATTCGCGTGCCCTTGCGCGCATGGACGGTGAAAGGCAATGCAGCCGTGATCAGTGTCGAGCGGAGCAAAAAATTGCCGCAGCAGACGGATACAAAGACGGCGCATCCCGGTAGCGGCCACCGCGCGCGCCTGCGCGAGCGATTGCTCGCGGGCGGCCCGGAAGCGCTCGCCGACTACGAACTGCTCGAATTCCTGCTCTTCGCCGCGGTGCGGCAGGGCGACACCAAGCCCACCGCGAAGGCGCTAATCGCGCATTTCGGTTCGCTCTCCGCGGTGCTGAGCGCCGAACCGGGCGCGCTCAAGCAGGTCAAGGGCGTCGGGGATGTGGGGGCGGCGGCGCTGTGGAGCGTGTCATTGGCAGCGCGGCGAATGGCGCGCGGGCGGGTGCAGAACGCCCCTGTGCTGGGTAGCTGGCAGGCGCTGCTCGATTATCTTGCGCTCGATATGGCGCATCTCAGGCACGAGCGGGTGCGGGTGCTGTTCCTCAATTCGCAGAACCGGCTCGTGCTCGACCATCTGGCGAGCGAGGGATCGGTCGATCAGGCGGCGATCCACCCGCGCGAGGTGATCCGCAAGGCCTTTGACATCGGCGCGACCGCGCTGATCCTGGTCCACAACCACCCCAGCGGCAATCCCGAACCCAGCCGCGCCGACATCGACATCACCAATCGAATCGCCGAGGCGGGGCGCCATCTCGACATCACCGTCCACGACCACGTCATTGTCGGCGCCAACACGCATGTTTCCCTGCGAGCCAAGGGGCTGATCTAGGGCGGTTCTAGGGCGTCAGACCCCAGACCGCATATTGGCGTTCCACGCTCGGCTTCATGACCTTGGCTTCGGCGATCGAAGCCTGCCCGGCTTTCCGATCGCCCATCGCGATCAGGATCAAGCCCTTGAGAAAGCGCGTGTCGGGCATCTGGCGATATTCGCCCAGCGCCGCATCGGCGTCGATCAGAGCGGCTTCGTAATTGCCGAGCCGATACTGCGCCAGAGCCCGGCTATCGAGCGCGGCCGGGGAAAAGTCGGATTTCTCGACCGCCCCAACGCAGGTCTCGAGGATTTCCTCGTTCACGAGGTCCCATTTGCCGCTTTCCCAGCACAGGGCGTTGAGCAGCCCGCCATCGCCCGGCCGGGACGACAGGGTCGATCGAAGCAGCTCGATACCTTCCTCGGGGCTTCCGGCCCAGCCCATTGCGATGCCGAGGATCTCATCCGCTTCGTGAGGCGCTTCCGCAAAGCCGGCGTAGTCCTCGGCCAAGCTCCGCGCATCCTCGCCCTGCCCCATCAATCCCAGCAGCTCGATTTGGGCGTGGTAGGTGCTTCCGTCGGGATCGCTGTCTTCGGCCATGCGATAGTCTTCCAGCGCCGCTTCGTAATTGCCCAGCATAAATTGGGCACCGCCGCGGGCGAGGTAGAGATCGGCAGTCGGATCCATGGCGATAGCAGCGTCATAGTCTTCGATGCTGCCGGCATGGTCGAAGGTACCGCTGCGGAAGGCTGCCCGGTTGATCAGCGCGGAACTGTCGAAATCCTCGGCATCCTCGATCAGCGTCGCATAGGCTTCTTCGAGCGGCGCCAGCGCTGAGCGGTCGCTGCCATAATCCCAGGCACGCCGCGTGGTCTCCGGTGCCTGGGCGATCGGCAGTGCGCGGAGATGTTGCGCCAGTTGCCGTTTGACCGCGGTCAGCTGCGCGGCCGGCAACTCTTCCTTGTAGGAACGGCGCGACTGCTTGAGTGCAAGTTTCTCCCCCGCCATCTCGACATCCGAGTAAACCTCCACACCGCCGATAACCGCTTCGATCGCGTCGTCATTGCGCAGCGTGAAGCCCCTACCCGCTTCGGGAAGAATCACTTCGAGTTCGGTCATGCCGAAATATGGCCCGTTCAACCGAATGGGGATATCGCGCCACTCGGCCCGCGAGCGCGTAGCGGCAAAATCGAGCTGGGCCGCGATCTGCGCGGGCGGCGAAAGTTGATAGATGCCGCGCTCCGGCCTCCATGGCGAGGTCATCACCCCCTTGGCAGTGATCCTGGCCAGCCCGGGCTCGTCGTCGTAGGAAATCGCATAATCCACCATCTGAACCGGGCCGAGCTCGGAACCGACGATATTCTGGACCGCGTCGCGCTGCAGTTTGCCCTCGTCCAGATCGGCGGTCGAGCGCAGCGCCGCGCCCATCGATCCGCTGCGGACGATCTCGACATCGAACAGCGTCGGCACCGCCACGCCCGCGCTCTGGTCGAGCGTCAGGCGAACGGTCTGGTCGGGGAAAGACTGCGGGCGCTCGTCCAGCTCGACGAGGTCCGCTCCGCCTTCGCGCACCGGCAGCGCATAAAAGAACCGGGGTACTTTATCGATATTCGCGAGCCGCGTCCCGGCGCTGGTCCCGTCGAGCCAGTAATTCACGTCTTCGATCCGGGCGCGCACGATGATGTGATCGAAGCTGCTCGCCATCGGCAGAAGTTCGGCCACCGCGTCGCCGCCCGTGCTGCGAACCAGCACCGCCTCGCTCTCGACACCGAGCTCATGCAGCATCGCAAGCAGGAGATAGGATTTCGCCT
The DNA here is from genome assembly GCA_963975275.1 of uncultured Erythrobacter sp. Taxonomy (GTDB): domain Bacteria; phylum Pseudomonadota; class Alphaproteobacteria; order Sphingomonadales; family Sphingomonadaceae; genus Qipengyuania. Next base: position 56,311 of record CAXBFN010000008.1, read on the forward strand.
TGCAGTCGCCGTAGCGATAGTCCCACGTCTCCTGCGGCGACTGCGGAAGATAATTGCCCCCGGCCATGCCGTTCGCCAAATAGCTGATCTGGTCCTGGACCAGACGCGTGGCCAGCGCCGCCCGTTCGAGCGGATCGGAGGTCTGCGCCGCGATCGCCGCGACTTCATCGGAAAGTTCGCTACCCGGCGCGATCGTGCCTTCGGTGCGATAATGGGGTGCCATCACCGCGGAAACCTCCGCGTAATCGGCAAAGCTCGTGACCTGGATCATCGGCCCCAAGAGATAGCGGAACGGCGAACTGTCGGGCTTTTCGGGCGCTTTGGGCAGCGGCAGAGCGATATCTACGATCCGGTATTCACCCTTGAATTTGGGAGCGATGTCTCCTTCGACTCCGCGAATCTTCCACTCGACGTCCATGTCGGCCGGCCAGGACACGATGACCCGCCCGCTCTCGAGCGGGATCGGTTCGGCAATCAACTGATCGGTCCATTGCACCTCGCGCCCCAGCGCCTGGTCGGTCACCGTCGTCGAGAATGCCATGCGCAGCACGTCGCCGATCTGCGCACCCGACAGCGGCATTGTCGCGGTCAGCATTCCGTTGAGCTCGCGCTGCTCGAGCCGCGCCTCGCGCCGCAGCACCTCGAATCGATTGCCCTGTGCCAGCACATCGATCACCTCGTCACCGCGCAGCAATTCGATCCGGTGGACGGTCAGATCGCCCTTGTCGGGAAGCCAAGCGGTCTGCAGCGTCCCCATCTGCGTGAGCGCTTCGGGGGAATCGAGCCGGATGGCGGCGTCGGTGTAGACCCACAACTGCCCCTCTTCGAGCCGCACCTGCTTTTCCGCCAGCAGCAGCGGGCCGCGACTGTCCCGCACGGCATCGAGCTCGGCGATTTCGACCCAGGATGGCGGCGCATCGTAGAGCGGGACCTCCCCGGCATAGGCCGGACAGACCGCGAGCGCGGCGCAAGAAGCGGCAAGCGTAATGGCGACCCTGGTGAAATGCATCGTTTCCCCCCGACCGAATGCCCCATCCGGTGTGGCGCGACATTGCCGTTCGCCATGGCAAAGATCAACCGCCTCCCACAGGCACCTACCTTGCCAATCCGGCGCCGGACTTCTAGCCGCGCTGCAGCCCCTTACCCGGAGATTCCCATGGTCCCCCGCTACGCCCGTCCTGCCATGACCGCCATCTGGGAGCCGGAGGCGCGCTATCGCATCTGGTTCGAGATCGAGGCGCATGCGACGCAGAAGCTGGGCGAGCTGGGCGTGGTGCCGGTCGAAGCGGGCGAGGCGCTGTGGGCCTGGTGGGCCACCGATCCCGCGATCGACGTCGAGGCGATCGACGCAATCGAGGCGGTCACCAAGCACGACGTCATCGCCTTCCTCACCTGGGTCTCCGAGCAGGTGGCGGCGCATTCGGGACAGGACTGGGCGCGGTTTATGCATCAGGGCATGACCAGCTCGGACGTGCTCGACACCACGCTCGCGGTGCAACTGGCGCGTGCCACCGATCTGCTGCTCGAGGATATGGACGGCCTGCTCGCCGCGCTGCGGACCCGGGCGATGGAGCACAAATACACCCCCACCATCGGGCGCAGCCACGGCATCCATGCAGAGCCGGTGACCTTCGGGCTCAAGCTGGCGCAGGCCTATGCCGAGTTCGAGCGTTGCCGCGCCCGGCTGTGGGATGCGCGCGCGGAGATCGCCACCTGCGCGATCTCGGGCGCGGTCGGGACCTTCGCCAATATCGATCCCGAGGTCGAGGCCTATGTCGCGCAGAAACTCGGGCTGGTGCCCGAGACGATCTCCACCCAGGTGATCCCGCGCGACCGCCACGCGATGTATTTCGCCACGCTGGCAGTGGTGGCCGGATCTATCGAGCGGATCGCGGTCGAGATCCGCCATCTCCAGCGCACCGAAGTGCTCGAGGCGGAGGAATATTTTTCGCCCGGTCAGAAGGGATCGAGCGCCATGCCGCACAAGCGCAATCCGATCCTCACCGAGAACCTCACCGGCCAGGCGCGGATGATCCGCGCCTATGCCCTGCCCGCGCTCGAGAACGTCGCGCTGTGGCACGAACGCGATATCTCGCACTCCTCGGTCGAGCGCTTCATCGGTCCCGATGCCACCGTCACGCTCGACTTTGCGCTCGCACGGCTGACCGGGGTGATCGAGAAGCTGCTGGTCTACCCCAAGCGGATGCAGGCGAACATGGATCGCATGGGCGGTCTGGTGCATTCGCAGCGCGTGCTGCTGGCGCTGACCCAGGCCGGAGTGAGCCGCGAGGACGCCTATGCCATTGTCCAGCGCAACGCGATGAAGGTGTGGGAGTCGGACGGACGGATGCAATTGCTCGAACTACTCCAGCAGGATCCCGAGGTGACCGCAGCGCTGCCCGCAGGCGAACTCGAGGAGAAATTCGATCTCGCCTATCACTTCAAGCATGTCGACACGCTGTTCGCGCGGGTGTTCGACGAGCAGCCGGACGGCTGAGCTTGCGGCTTTACGCCATCGCTGCCCGGGCCTAGCATCGGGCGCATCGAATTAGGAAGGAATTGGAGGCCATGCAGATCATCCGCACGCTCGTCTGGGTGCTAATCCTGGTCGTGCTGCTCGTCTTCACCGCCTTCAATTGGCGGCCGGTCGAAGTGACGATCTGGACCAACACCGTGCTCGAAACCAAGATCCCGGCGCTGGCGATCGCCGCCTTCCTGCTCGGCCTGGTGCCGATGTGGCTGATCCATCGCGGCACGAAATGGCGGCTCGAGCGGCGTATCGCAGCGCTGGAATCGGCGGCGCGGGTCGGAAGCCGGTCGCGCGCACCGACGCAGCCCGATGCGCTCGCGCCGACGCGGCCGACCGCCGAACCGGCCGAGCCGTTCAGCCCGGCACCGACCTCTCCTGCCTCTTCCGCTCCTGCCTCCCCCACAACCGCGACACCGAACCCATGAGCAATCCGATCTATCTCGCCCTCGACGAACCGCGGCTGGAGGAAGCGCATGCGCTTGCGGAACGCGCCCGGCCGCATATCGGCGGGATCAAGCTTGGGATGGAGTTCTTCTACGCTCATGGCCATCACGGCGTGCTCGACATCGCGCATCTGGGCCTGCCGATCTTTCTCGACCTCAAGCTGCACGACATCCCCAACACTGCCGCGCGCGCGATGCAGGCCGTGGGCGTGCTCGAACCGGCGATTGTCACCGTCCACGCCAGCGGCGGCAGGGCGATGATGGAGGACGCCAAGGCGGCCGCGGGCGAGAATTGCAAAGTGGTCGCCGTGACCATGTTAACCAGTCTCGACGAGCGCGATCTCGATCGCACCGGGGTGGCAGGTTCGCCGCACGATCATGTCATGCGTCTTGCCGATCTGGCGCGCGAGGCCGGGCTCGACGGAATCGTCTGCTCGGGCCGCGAGGTGGCAGCCGTGCACCGCGAGTGGAAGGACGGCTTCCTCGTGGTGCCCGGCCTGCGCCCCGCGGGCAGCGCGGCGGGCGATCAGAAGCGCGTCGTGACCCCGCGCCAGGCGCGCGACGACGGAGCGAGCGTGCTGGTGATCGGCCGCCCCATCAGCCGCGCCGCCGACCCTCTCGCGGCGGCAAGAGACATCGAAGCGACACTGTAGGATACCCATGACCACGCAGATCAAGATTTGCGGGCTCTCGACGCCCGAAACGATGGACGCCGCCATCGATGCCGGCGCCACCCATGTCGGGCTGGTCCATTACGAGAAGAGCCCGCGCCACGTCGAGCTGGAAGACGCCGCCAAGCTGCGGCGCCGGGTGCCCGAAGGCGTCAAGCTGGTGCTGGTGACCGTGGCGATGCAGCCGGACTATCTCGCGCGCTGCTACGAGGCGCTGCGGCCCGACGTGATCCAGTTCCACGGCTCCGAAACGCCCGAATGGATGGCGCTGGTGCGCAAGACGATCAAGATCGAGACCTGGCGCGCGCTGGGGCTGCGCGAGACCGCGACGCTCGAACGCGCGCGGCAATTCGCAGACTCCTGCGACCTGCTGCTGTTCGACGCGCCCGCCAAGGAGCTGCCCGGCGGCAATGGCGTCTCGTTCCAGTGGGACCTGTTGCAGGGCTGGGAGCCTTTCATGCCTTGGGCGCTCGCGGGCGGGCTGACCCCGGAGAATGTCGGCGAGGCGATCGCGATCACCGGCGCGCCGCTGGTCGATGCCTCGAGCGGGCTCGAAACCGCGCCGGGCGTGAAAAGCGTCGAACTGATCCGCGCTTTCTGTGAGGCCGTGCGGAGCGCCTAAACTCGCGGTGCACAGGCACAAACGCAAGCTGTCTCGACTTCGTCGGGCACGACCGCCATGGGGATCCGATGGACACCAAGCCCAACTCCTTTCGCACCCAGCCAGACGAACGCGGCCACTTCGGCGATTACGGCGGCCGCTACGTCGCCGAGACGCTGATGCCACTGGTGCTCGATTTGGAGCGCGAATACCGCAAGGCGCAGACCGATCCGGCGTTCAAAGCGCAGTTCGACGATCTGCTCGAACATTACGTCGGCCGCCCCAGCCCGCTCTATTTCGCCGAGCGCCTCACCGAGGCGCTGGGCGGCGCGCAGGTCTGGTTCAAACGCGACGAACTCAACCACACCGGTGCGCACAAGATCAACAATTGCATCGGCCAGATCCTGCTCGCGATCCGCATGGGCAAGACCCGTATCATTGCCGAAACGGGCGCGGGCCAGCATGGAGTCGCTACCGCTACGGTTTGCGCGCGCTTCGGCCTACCCTGCGTGATTTACATGGGCGCGGAAGACATCCGCCGTCAGCAGCCAAACGTGTTCCGAATGAAGCTGCTGGGCGCAGAAGTGGTGCCCGTCACCAGCGGGCGCGGCACGCTCAAGGATGCGATGAACGAGGGGCTGCGCGACTGGGTCGCGAATGTCCACGACACCTTCTACATCATCGGCACCGCTGCAGGCCCGCATCCCTATCCCGAGATGGTCCGCGATTTTCAGAGCGTCATCGGCAAGGAAGCGCGCCAGCAGATGCAGGACCGCATCGGCCGTCTGCCCGATCTGCTGGTGGCGGCGATCGGCGGCGGCTCCAACGCGCTGGGCCTGTTCCACCCCTTCCTCGACGATCCGGAAGTGAACATGCTCGGAGTCGAGGCGGCGGGTCACGGGCTCGACGGCAGCGAACACGCCGCCAGCCTGCTCGGCGGCTTCCCCGGCGTGCTCCACGGTAACAAAACCTATCTGCTGCAGGACGAGGACGGCCAGATCACCGAGGGTCACTCGATCAGCGCCGGTCTGGACTACCCCGGGATCGGCCCCGAGCACGCCTGGCTCAAGGACAGCGGCCGCGTCGAATACACCGCGGTCACCGACGACGAGGCGCTGGAGGCGTTTCAGCTGCTGTGCCGCACCGAGGGGATCATCCCCGCACTCGAGCCTGCCCACGCCATCGCCGCAGTACAGAAGCGAGCGAAAGAGATGGACCGCGACGCAATCATCCTCGCCAACCTGTGCGGGCGCGGGGACAAGGACATTTTCACCGTGGCCGATAAGCTGGGAGTGGAAATCTAGTGTTCGCCCTCGCCTCTCGTCATTGCGAGGAGCCCGAAGGGGGACGCGGCAATCCATGGTCCGGCGTCAGACTTGGTGGCTACGGCGGGCGTTGGATTGCTTCGCCTTCGGCTCGCAATGACGAAGTTGGTGGAATGGTGGGAGCGTGCATCCAGTGACCACTTCTGCATCCCTCGTCATCCCGGACTTGATCCGGGATCCAGCTTCCTTCTGGCCCGGTCAAAGCAAGCGGGATCCCCGCCTTGGCGGGAATGACGGTAACGGAATTTTGACCAAGAGTGTCTGCCCCCTCAATGACTGATCGCCTCTCCTCCGCCTTCTCCGCCCCTCACCCAGCGCTCCTCTGCTTCCTCACCGCAGGCGATGGCGACACCGCGGCCAATCTCGATGCGCTGGTCGCGGGCGGCGCCGATGTGATCGAGCTGGGGATGCCCTTCACCGATCCGATGGCCGATGGCCCCGCGATCCAGAACGCGAACATTCGCTCGCTCAAGGCAGGCACGACCACCGCCGACGTGTTCGCCATCGCCACGGGCTTTCGCCAGCGCCATCCGGAGGTGCCGCTCGTTCTGATGGGCTATGCCAATCCGATGATCCGGCGAGGTCCTGAATGGTTTGCCGATGCGGCGAAGAAGGCCGGCGTCGATGGGGTGATCTGCGTCGATATTCCGCCCGAAGAGGACGATGCGCTTGGCCCGCAGCTTCGCGCCGCCGGGATCGCGCCGATTCGCCTCGGCACCCCCACCACCGATGCCGCGCGGCTGCCCGCAGTGATCGAGGGGAGCGAAGGCTTCCTCTATTACGTCGCGGTGGCGGGGATCACCGGCATGCAGCAGGCGGCGAGCGGATCGATCGAGGACAACGTCGCGCGAATCAAGCGTTCCACCGATATCCCCGTCGCGGTGGGATTCGGTGTGAGGACATCCGAGCAAGCCGCTGAAATCGCACGAGTGGCGGATGGCGTGGTGGTCGGCTCGGCACTGGTCGAACTGGTCGCAGAGCACGGACCGGACGCGCCGAAGCATCTGCAGGCACTCACTCGTTCGCTTGCTGACGCGGTCCACTCGGCGCGTTAGCCTCTGTACCGTCATTGCGAGCGTCCGTCGGGACGCGGGGCAATCCAGGGAACGGCAATGCAGGCGGCGCGCGGGTTGCAAGGGCGGTCCATGGATTGCCGCGTCGCCCTGCGGGCTCCTCGCAACGACGAGGCTTGGAAGGGGCGGATGCGTAGAACCCATGACCATCCACCCTTCGGCTCGCAATGACAGATTTTTGACGCTAAGGCCCTCTGCATGAACTGGTTCAACCGCGTCCGCAATTCGCTCGCCTTCCTTCCCAAGCGCGCGACCGAGAAGGATCTCTGGGTCAAATGCCCGGGATGCCAGCAGATGGTCTTCGCACAGGAATATGCCGAGAACCTTCACGTCTGCCCGCGCTGCGAGCATCACGGCCGGATCGGTGCCGACGAGCGGCTGCGCCAATTGCTCGATGAGGGCTACGACGTCCTGCCCCAGCCCGAGGTGCGCGAGGATCCGCTCAAGTTCCGCGATACCAAAAAATACACCGACCGCCTCAAGCAGGCGCGCGCCAAGAACCCGCACCGCGATGCCTTCACGGTGGGTTCGGGCACGATCGAGGACCGCCCGGCGGTGGTCGGGGTGCAGGATTTCGGCTTCATGGGCGGCAGCATGGGCATGGCGGTGGGCACCGCCTTCTGCCAGGGCGCCGAGCGCGCGCTGACCCGGCGCTGCCCCTATATCGTCGTCACCGCAGCGGGCGGCGCGCGGATGCAGGAGGGGATTCTGAGTCTGATGCAGATGCCCAAGGCCACGGTGATGACCCGCCGCCTCAAGGAAGCGGGCCTGCCCTATATCGTCGTGCTGACCGATCCCACCACCGGCGGCGTTACCGCCAGCTACGCCATGCTCGGCGATATCCACATCGCCGAACCGGGTGCGCTGATCGGTTTCGCCGGCCAGCGGGTGATCCAGGACACGATTCGCGAACAGCTCCCCGACGGCTTCCAGCGTGCCGAGTATCTGCACAAGCACGGCATGGTCGACATGGTCGTCCACCGCCACGAGCTAAAAAACAGGCTGGCCACGGTGCTCGACTATCTGCAGCCCAAGGTCGCGGCGTAATCGCCAGTGGCATGGGATGAGGTCGTGAAGGACTTCGCCACCTCTTCCGATCCTGTCGTCCAGGCGCAGCTCGACCGGCTCGCGGCGCTGAGCGTCCCGCAGGGGCGTCTCGGGCTCGGGACGATCCGCGCGCTGCTTGACCGGCTGGGCGATCCGCACAAGCGCCTGCCGCCGGTGCTTCATGTCGCGGGGACCAATGGCAAGGGCAGCACGTGCGCCTTCCTGCGCGCCATGCTCGAAGCCGATGGCAAGCGGGTGCACACGACCACCAGTCCGCATCTGGTGCGCTACAATGAACGCATCCGCGTCGCGGGCGAGTTGATCTCGGACGAGCGGCTCGCGGCGCTGCTCGAAGAGGTGCTCGATGCCGGCCACGATCTCGCGCCGAGCTTCTTCGAAGTCACCATCGCCGCCGCTTTTACGGAATTCGCGCGGGTACCCGCGGATGCCTGCGTGGTGGAGGTCGGCCTCGGCGGACGCTTCGATGCGACCAATGTGATCGAGGCGCCCGCCGCCTGCGCGATCGCCGCGCTGGGGATCGATCACGAACGCTTCCTGCTCGCTCCCGAGGAGGGGGCGCCGCAAGTGCCCCTGGCCCGCATCGCTTTCGAGAAGGCCGGGATCGTCAAGCCGGGGGCGTCGCTGGTGACGCTGTCCTATCCCACCGAGGCACAGGCCGAGATCGAGCGTGCGGCGCTAGCCGCCGGGGCGCTCTTGGCGATGCGTGGAGGCGATTGGCATTCAAGTACCTCCGGCATCGGCCTGCACTATGCCGACCGTCACGGCGAACTTGTCTTGCCGCTTCCCACCCTTCCCGGAGCGCATCAGGCGGAGAACGCGGCGCTGGCGGTGGCCACGCTCCGCCATCAGGATTTCATCACAGTTTCACGCACTGCGATGGCCGAAGGAATCCGCGCGGCCGATTGGCCCGCACGCCTGCAGCGTCTCGCACCCGGTGCCCTACGGAGCGCGGGATTTGCGGACCGCCCGATCTGGCTCGACGGCGGGCACAACCCGAGCGCGGGCGAAGCGTTGGGCCGGCATTTTACCGGCCAGCGGCTGCATCTGATCGTCGGGATGCTCGATGCCAAGGACCCGCGCGCGCTTACCGGGCCGCTGGCGGGCTCGATCGCGAGCCTCACCGTGGTCCCCGTTCCGGGGCACGATTGCCACCCCGCCAGCGCTTTCGGGGCGGACGCGGGCGCGGCGCCGGATGTTCCCACCGCACTCGCCGCCCTGCCGCACGACGGTCTGCCGGTGCTGGTCTCGGGCTCCCTCTACCTCGCCGGCGAGGTGCTGCGGCTCAACGGGACTATACCCGAGTAAGCGACTGGCGAGGCGTTCGGTTCACTGGCTCCTCGCCACCCTCGGCGCGGGATCGGGAGCGATGACGCCGGACTTACGCCCGGCCCGGTGCTCGCGCATCCATTCGAGGATGCACAGCACCACCGCCACCATGCCGATCAGCATGGTGAAGATGAAAACGTCGTAATAGCCGCGCTCCTCGATCATCTGGCCCAGCGCACCGCGCCCCAGTGTGCCCACCAGCAGCGTGAGCGAGGCCAGCAGCGCATATTGCACCGCCGAATAGCCCTTGGCGACGATCGACGAGAGCCAGGCGATATAGGCAGCCCCCGCGATGCCGATCGCGAGGTTCTCGCCCCCGATGGTGATCATCAGCCGCGCCAGCCGCTCGCTTCCGCCAGGGAACTGCAGAACCGCCCAGGTGAAGCCGGTGAAATCGCTGACGGCCTGCATGTTCGCCCCGCCCAGCGCCAGATCGGCATAGAGCAGGTTGGTGGCCGCCGCGAGGAACGCGCCCAGCGTCAGCGTGAACATCCGCCCGAATGCAGTGATCATCCAGCCGCCCAGCGCGAGGCCGAGCAGGATCGCGCCGACACCGAAGAATTTGGACGCCACTGCGACCTCGTCGAGCGTGTATTCCAGCTCGCCGAGATAGAAGGGATAGGCGAAAGTGCCCCAGATCGCGTCGGTGATCCGGTAGGTCAGCACCAGCGCGAACACGAGCACCAGCGACCAGCCCATGCGGCCGACGAATTCGACCAGCGGCAGCAGTAGCGCCCGGTAGAGCTGGTCGAGGATCAGGCCGTCCGATTTCAGCGCGGTGCGTCCCTCCTTGATGACATGCTTGCCATCACGGTTGAGCTTGACCAGCCAGGCGGCGATGAAGGCAGGGACGATGATTGTCGCGGCGATGATCAGCGGGCCGTAGGTCGCGGTGAAGAGCGTCGGATCGGGCCGGTCTTCCGGCAGCGCAGTGAGCGAGCGGACCATGAAGATCAGCACCGTGACGATCGCCCAGCCCCACAGCAGTCCGACCGCCAGCAGCGCCCAGTTCCGAACCCGCGGCTCGATCTCGCCGACCTCGTAGAGTTCGGCGGTCTTTTCCTCGTTCATCGTGGTTGCCGCGGCCTTGTCGACATCGGCGTCGGGCGCGAACAGCCCGGCGATGCCGATACCCAGCATGATCACGCCCATCACGACATAGGTCTGCGGCCAGCCGATCCGTTCGGCGATAATCAGCCCCAGCGCGCCGCCGACCAGCGCGGCGAGGCGAAAGCCCATCTGGGTGACCGTGGAAAGGATATCGATCGTCGCCTCGTCGTCGGCTATGTCGATGCGCCAGGCGTTGATGACGATATCCTGCGTCGCGCTGGCGAAGGCACCGATCCCGGCGAGCAGGCTGAACCAGCCCAGCTGGCTTTTGGGGTCGAGTAGCGACAAGGTGACGAGAATGATCCCGAGCAGCAATTGCATCGGCGCGATCCATTGCTTGCGCTTGCCCAGGCGGCGCAGACCGGCAATGTCGAGCCGGTCGACCAGCGGAGACCACAGGAACTGGAAGGCATAGGCCAGCCCGATCAGCGAGAAGACACCCATCGTCTCGAGATCGACCTCCGCCTCGCTCAGCCAGGCGTAGAGCGTGCCGAGGAACAGCGCGAAGGGCAGGCCGCTGGCGAAGCCGAACAAGGCCATGTAGCCCGTCTTGCGGTTCCTCAGTGCGAGTTTCAGGACACTCCAGCTCGAAGGCTTCACCGTCTCGGCAACTGCTGCCATTCGTCTGGACCCTTTCGGTTATTGGAATTTTTTGCGACACTAGGTGGATTGCAGGAAAAGGAACAGGACGCATGGGCGTTCCCACCACACTGGCTCCCCACCACCGTCCCACGCAAGGGCAGCTCGCGCTGGCGCGCGAGGTCGCCGAGGGCGGCAGGGCGCCCGAGCAGCCGGTAACGCGGGTTCCCGCGAGCGTCTACACCGATCCGGCGCATTTCGCGCGCGAGAAGGCCGCGCTTTACGACCTTATGCCGCAGATCCTCTGCCCCAGCGCGCTGCTGCCCGAGCCCGGGATGGCGTTGCCTCACGACGCCACCGGACGCCCGCTGCTGATCACGCGTGACGCGCAAGGGCAGGTCCATGTGTTCCTCAATGTCTGCCGCCACCGCGGCACGCGGCTGGTCGAGGGCGACGAGGTGCGCTGCACCAAGAAGCTGGTGTGCCCCTATCATGCCTGGACTTATTCCGTGGACGGTCGCCTGCTCGCCCTGCCCCGCCCCGACACGTTCCCTGGACTCGACAAGGATGCGCAGGGCCTGATCGAACTGCCCAGCTGCGAAAGCGGCGGGCTGATCTGGTTCGCTCCGGCCGAGGGCGCGGATTTCGGCCACGTTCGCCAAATCGGCGAGGATATGGATGCTTTCGGCACCGCGAACCACGTGCTGTTCCGGCGCAGGACCCACACGGTCAAGGCGAACTGGAAGCTGATCATGGATGCCTTCCTCGAAAGCTATCACGTCACCCGGCTCCATGCGAAAACCATCGGGCCGTTCTTCAAGGACGGCGTCACCTCGGGCGATCTGATCGGCCCGCACCACCGCTCGGCGGTCGGACGGCTGGAGGACATGGAGAGCGTCGATCTCACCGATATGGCCGCGCTGCGCCGCGTCGTCACCTTCGCCTATCAGCTGGTCCCCGGTGCCTTGATCATCCCCAGCCCGGACTATCTCAACGTGATGGTCATGATGCCGCAGACGCACGACCTCACGCTGGTCGAAGACTTCATGCTCATTCCCGAAGAGCCCGCCCCCGGTCCTTCTGGCGACAAGGCGCGCGACCATTGGGAGCGCAGCTGGGCACTGCTCGATGGGGGCGTCTTTGCCAGCGAGGATTTCCGCGCCGCCGAGCTTGGGCAGCAGGGGCTGGCGACCGGCGCGGTGCCCGAATTGATGCTGGGATCGCTCGAAGGCGGGATCGCGCGCTATCACGAGACGGTGGCGGAAGCCTTGCGCGCCGCCGAGTGACCGCGTAGCGGCGCGCAGATGGCCGAAAGACTACCCGAAGCCGGCGACCGGATCGCCAAGCTGCTCGCACGCGCCGGCGTGGCCAGCCGGCGCGAGATCGAACGCATGATCGCCGATGGCCGGGTCGCGATCGAGGGCAAGGTGCTCGACACCCCCGCAGTCAAGCTGCTCAACCTGCGCGGCGTCACCGTCGACGGCAAGCCCGTCGGCAGGGCCGAGGAAGCAAGGCTCTACGCCTTTCACAAGCCCTCTGGCCTGATCACCGCCGAGCGCGACCCCGCAGGCCGTCCGACGATCTACGACGCGCTGCGCAACGCGCTGCCCAAGGGCACACCGCGGCTGATGCCGGTGGGGCGGCTCGATTTCACCACCGAGGGCCTGCTGCTGCTCACCAATGACGGCGAGCTCAAGCGGGCGATGGAACTGCCGTCGTCGGGCATCCCGCGCACCTACCGCGCGCGCGCCTTCGGCGACATCACCCAGGCCCAGCTCGACGATCTGTCGCACGGCGTCGAAATCGACGGGATGCGCTATGGCAGCATCGAAGCCGATCTCGAGCGCGGCTCGGGTCGCAACCGCTGGATCGTGCTGACGCTGACCGAGGGCAAGAACCGCGAAGTGCGCCGCGTGCTCGAACATCTCGGGCTCGAGGTGAGCCGGCTGCTGCGCACTGGCTACGGCCCCTTCGACCTTGCAGATCTCCCGCGCGGCCAGGCGGTCCAGATTCGCCACGCCGATGTCGAACGCTTCATGGGCACCTTGCCCAAACCCAAGAAAGCGAAGCCGCAGGCATGAGGCCGAAATCATGAGGATCGTCGCCGGCGACTGGCGCGGACGCAAGCTGGTGTCTCCCAAGGGCGAGACCACCCGGCCGACCGCCGATCGCACGCGCGAGACGCTGTTCAACATGCTCACCAGCCGGCTCGGGAGCTTCGAGGGGCTTTCGGTGGCCGATCTCTTTGCAGGATCCGGCGCGCTCGGCATGGAAGCGCTGTCGCGCGGCGCGGCGCATTGCCTGTTCGTCGAACAGGAGCCCGAGGCGCTCAAGGCGATCCGCGCCAATATCGCAGCCTTCGATGCGCGCGATCGGACCAGCGTCCAGGCTGGTTCGGTCATGGCGCTGGGCGCTGCCCGTTCGGCACACGACCTCATCCTGCTCGATCCGCCCTATGGCACCGGCGCGGGCCAGGTCGCGCTCGACCGGATGATGCGCTACGGCTGGTTCGACGCCTCGAGTTGGATCGTGCTCGAGACCGGCGTGAACGAAATCGTATCGATCAAGCAGCTCGAGATTGAAGCGGAACGCCGCGTCGGCAAGGCCAAGCTGACCTTCCTGCGGCTCGCCAGCTAGCTCATTCCTGCGGCGGATAGCGCTCGAATTCGGGCAGACGGTGCGCTTGCGCCATCCATCCCAGCCGCTCTGCGGTCTGGATATGCGTTTGCGCAGGCAGTTCGTCCGGCTCGTCGAGCGTGGCGCTCTGCACATCGACCAGCCCGGGCAGCATTGCGTCATTGGTGTAGAACAGACCCGTTCCGCACTGGATGCAGAAATGGCGGCGGGCATGCTCCGATGAAGCATAGGTCGATGGCTCGCCCGACACCGCCAGTTGTTCCTATGTCATCATCGCCCAACCCACCATCGGCGCGCCCGAGGCGCGGCGGCAATCGACGCAATGACACAGCGCATGATTAAGCGGCGCACCGGAAATCTCGTAACGGATCGCTCCGCAGTGGCATCCTCCGGTCAGCATGATCATTCTCCTCCTGTGCGGCATATCGGAATGCGCTGCTGCGAAGCAAAAGAAAAGGGCGGCACCGCTTTCGCGGCACCGCCCTCTACTAAGCCTTTGAATGGGTTACATCTGGTCGTCGGTTTCACCCGGCCAATAGCCCAACGGCTTGGCGACCCCGGGGCCTCGCCTTCCGGCTTCCCAGGCATTGATGCAATTGTCCTGCTCGTTCGGCGAGCAGATCGGCACTTCACCGGTGGGAGGTCCCTGATCGCCGGGAGTGTTTTGAACGACCGCAGTGCTTCGGAACTGGATATTCCCCGCCATCGTGTTCGCTGCCCGCGAGGCCGGAGCGGTTCCAGCGGTGGCGCTCTGCGTCGCGGGCATCGGCGTCGCTCCGCTCATCTGGTTCATGATCGACGTCCAGGCGGCGGCACGCTGCTGCGGCTGCATACCGGCGATGCGCATACGCTGCTCGTCATTGAGTACCCACCAGCCGCGCATCTGGTCATCGTTCAAGGTCCAGTAGTATTCCTGAACTTCGATGGGCCAGCGCGTGTAGGCGATCCGCTGGTCGTCTTCCCAGTTCATGAACATTTGTTGCTGGGCGGGAGTCATATTGTATGCTCCAGCATCCATGTCCTGTGTCGTAGTCTGCGCCAAAGCGGGAGCTGCTGAGAATGCCAGCGCTGCGGCACCGGCGAGGATGAGATTACGCATGTTTCGTCTCCGATTACAATTGCCGTCCCCTTCTCTACGCAGCATTGCCGCGTGGGTTCCGTTGCTCTTGCCTAGCCTGCCGCCGTTCCCTAACTGTTCGCATGATCATGACTTCGCTCGAAAACTCTCCCCCGCCCTCCGGTCCGGGTGCGCTGCCCGCCTATGCGAAAAACCTCAACGGTCCGCAGAAGGATGCGGTGCTTACCACCGAAGGCCCGGTGCTGATGCTGGCGGGCGCGGGGACCGGCAAGACCGCCGCACTCACTGCACGGTTGGCGCATCTCATCGCCACGCGCCGCGCCTGGCCGAGCGAGATTCTCTGCGTCACCTTCACCAACAAGGCCGCGCGCGAGATGCGCGAACGGGTCGGACGGCACATCGGCGATGCGGTCGAAGGCATGCCCTGGCTCGGCACCTTCCACTCGATCGGCGCCAAGATGCTGCGCCGCCATGCCGAGCTGGTGGGGCTGCAGAGCAATTACACCATCATCGACACCGATGATCAGCTGCGCCTGCTCAAGCAGCTGATCCGCGAGGCCGAGCTCGACGAGAAGCGCTGGCCGCCGCGGCAACTCGCCAGCCTGCTCGACCGCTGGAAGAACCGCGGGCTCAATCCCGGCGATCTCGATGCGGTCGAGAACGAAGCCTATGCCAATGGCCGCGGACAGGAGTTCTATGCGCTCTACCAGGAGCGGCTGAGGACGCTCAACGCCTGCGATTTCGGCGATCTGCTGCTGCACATGCTCAACATCTTGCGCCGCCACCGCGACGTGCTCGAGCAGTACCAGCGCCGGTTCAAATACATCCTGGTGGACGAATATCAGGACACCAACCAGGTCCAGTATCTGTGGCTGCGGCTGCTCGCGCAGGAGCGCCGCAACATCTGCGTGGTGGGCGACGACGACCAGTCGATTTACTCGTGGCGCGGTGCCGAGGTGGCCAACATCCTCAAGTTCGAGAAGGATTTCCCCGGCGCGGCGGTGATCAAGCTGGAGCAGAATTACCGCTCCACCCCGCAGATCCTCGCGGCTGCATCGGGTCTGATAGACGCCAACAGCCAGCGGCTCGGCAAGACGCTGTGGACCGACCTGCCCGCGGGCGACACGATCAAGGCGATCGGGGTCTGGGACGGGCCGGAGGAAGCGCGCCGGCTGGGCGAGGATATCGAGCGACTCGAGCGCGAGGGCGCCTCGCTCGACGAGGTGGCGATCCTGGTGCGCGCGCAATACCAGACGCGCGAATTCGAGGACCGCTTCATACAGATCGGGCTGAACTATCGCATCATCGGTGGTTTTCGCTTCTACGAACGCGCCGAGATCCGCGACGCGCTCGCCTATCTGCGGGTGATCGAGCAACCGGCCGACGATCTCGCTTTCGAACGCATCTACAACCAGCCCAAGCGCGGGCTCGGTGCCAAGACGCTCGACGCCATGCGGCGCCATGCGAAACGCACGGGCATGCCGCTGGCAGCAGCCTCGATCGATCTGTGCGACAGCGACGAACTGCCGGGCCGCGCGCGCAACACGCTCAAGGCTCTGCTCCAGCAATTCGTGCTCTGGCGCGAGGCCGCCGAGCAGGAATCCCCTGCCAACCTGCTGCGGCGGGTCGTGACCGAAAGCGGCTACGAGGACATGCTGCAGAAGGATCGCGGCCCCGAAAGCGCGGGGCGGCTCGAGAACCTCTCCGAGCTCGCGCGGGCGATGGAGGATTACGACACGCTCACCGATTTTCTTGAGCATGTCAGCCTGGTGATGGAGAACGATGCGCGCGATCAGGGCGAGAAGGTCACCATCATGACCATGCACGCGGCCAAGGGGCTCGAGTTCGACCATGTCTTCCTGCCCGGCTGGGAGGAAGGGGTGTTCCCGAGCCAGCGCTCGCTCGACGAGGGCGGACTAGCCAGCCTCGAGGAGGAGCGCCGCCTCGCCTATGTCGCGATCACCCGCGCCAAGCGTCGCTGCACCATCCTCCATGCCGCGAACCGGCGGATCTACGGCCAGTGGACCAGTTCCATCCCCAGCCGCTTCATCGAGGAACTGCCCAGCGAACACGTTGAGCAGGAGACCACGCTCACCGGCGGCGCCTCCCTATGGCGCGCGAACTGGAGCGAGCAGGACGATCCCTTCGCGCATGTCTCGACCGCCCGGCCCGACAAGTCGGCGACGCGCGGTCCGGGCTGGCAGCGTGCGCTGGCCACCGGTTACGACAGCAAGCCGGTCAGGATCGCGGAGAACAAGCGCAGCGCCGCGAGTTTCGCCACCAAGCCGCGCAGCGACATCGCCATCGGCGCGCGCGTCTTTCACGACAAGTTCGGCTACGGAACGGTCGCCGGGCAGGACGGCAACAAGCTGGAGATCGGTTTCGAGAAGGCGGGCACCAAGCGGGTGCTCGACAGCTTCGTCAAGCTGGCCGAGTAAGCGCGCTAGCGCTTAGCGCACCGGTCGCTCGCCGCCGGGCGTCGGGCGCTCAGCGAAATCCGACCCCGAGGAAATCGGGACGCGGACCGTTCCATTCGCCATCGCCGGCCGGTTCGTCGCGGCGCGCGCGCGGTGCGGACTTCGCTGCGGGTTCGGCTTCGGCCTTGGGCGCTCTGGATGCACGTTCGCGGCGCGGCGGCTTGGCCGGACGGTCCTCGCGGGTTTCGACCCGCTCGGGCTCGGGCGCCGCTTCTTCGACTACAGCGGCATCCTGCGGCGCTTGCTCACGGCTGCGATCGGCTTCGCCGCGCGGCTTGCGCGCCCGGCGGGGCTTCTTGTCGGCGGGTCGGTCCTCGGCAGGCTTGCGGTCGACCGCCTGGTCATCGGCAGGCTTTTCCGCCGCCGGCTTGTCGGCGCTCTGCTTGGGCGCACCGCCCTTGAGCTCGACGCGGACATCGTCCTTGCCGAACACCGGGATCTTGTGACCGGTCAGCTTTTCGACATTGTCGATCGCTTCGGCATCATCGTCGGTGACGAAGGTGAAGGCCCGGCCCTTGGCGCCCGCCCGGCCGGTGCGGCCGATGCGGTGGACGTAATCGTCCGGGTGCCAGGGCGTGTCGTAGTTGAAGATGTGGCTGACACCCTTGATGTCGAGCCCGCGCGCCGCGACGTCGCTGGCGACGAGGATGTTGATATCGCCCGACTTGAAGCGGTCGAGTTCCTGGATCCGGGTCGACTGGTCGATATCGCCGTGGATTTCGCCGCTGGAGAAACCCTCGCGCTGCAGGTGCTTGTTGAGTTCGCGCACCGTCGTCTTGCGGTTCGAGAACACGATCGCGGTCTCGACATGATCGTTGCGCAGCAGCCATTCGAGCGTCTCGCGCTTTTTGCGCGCCGACACCTGAATTTTGAAGGCGGTGATGTCCTTGTTGGTGGACGCCGCGCGGCTGACCTCGATCCGCTTTGGATTGTTCATGAACTTTTTCGAGAGCTTCTCGATCGGCGGCGGCATGGTCGCCGAGAACAGCATGGTCTGGCGCTGTTCGGGCAGTTTCGAACAGATGAATTCGATATCGGGGATGAACCCCATGTCGAGCATCCGGTCGGCCTCGTCGATGACGAGCAGTTCGCAGCCGTTGAGCAGGATCTTGCCACGCTCGAACAGGTCCATCAGCCGGCCCGGAGTCGCGATCAGCACGTCGACGCCCTCGTTAAGCGCCTTGATCTGGTCGCCCATCTGCACCCCGCCGATCAGCAGCGCGAGCTTGAGATCGTGATTCTTGCCGTATTTCTCGAAATTCTCGGCGACCTGCGCGGCGAGTTCGCGCGTCGGCGCGAGAATCAGCGAACGCGGCATCAGCGCGCGGCGCCGGCCGCTGGCCATGATGTCGATCATCGGCAGGACGAAACTGGCGGTCTTTCCGGTGCCGGTCTGGGCGATACCGACGATGTCCTTCATCATCAGGATCGGCGGAATCGCCTGCGCCTGAATGTCGGTGGGCACGGTATAGCCCGCGGATTCCACCGCTTTGAGCAGGGTCGGGGAGAGGCCGAGGTCGGCAAATGTCATGCGGTTTCGCGTGGTCCGATAATGGATAGGAGTATCAGCGCTGCGGCCACGAATGCAGCACGAGCGCCGCGCCCATCGCCGGAAACCTCGCGAAAGTCAAGAAATCCCGAGGAAATGGCACTCGATGGTGACTATTCAGCCACCCGGACCAATTGCCGCAACCGCGCCACTTCGCATTTCGCCCCGTTGCGCGCGTGCAACTGGTCGCGATCGATGCAAAGCTGTCCGTCCCGGTTGTTCTCCATGTAGAAGCCGGAGTAGAAGTCGCGCGCCGAACAGGATTTTTCCAGCGTGGCGGAAATCAGCCGCCGGTCGCGCAGGAACAGCAGCAGGCGGTTGCTGCCTTCGGCGTGGACACCGGCGATGCTCTGTACCGGCAGGCAATCGCCGATCGGCCGCTCCAGATAGCGCGGTTGCGAACTGCGCGGCGGCAGCGTGGTCGTCAGGTTCTGGCGCACGGGGCCGGGTCGCGGGGCGATCCGGATGATCACCCGCTGCTGGATCCGGACCTGTTCGAAAACAGGGGTCCTTTGCGGCAGCAGAAAGGGGAGATAGGCGGCGGGCAGAAGCCCCGCCCGCCCCTCGGGGAGACCCTCCAGAGCCGCCTGCTCGGTCAACTGCCGATCCGCCTTTTCCAGCGCATCCGGATGAAAGGGAGCGCTCGCAACGGGAAACAGCAGCCCGAAGGACGCGAGGATGGCGGCAAGCGAATTCATTGCGAAATCGGACGATGCTCCCTGACGGCCACGGTTGCGGCGCGCGGTCGATGAAATCCGCTGGTGCCCTCCCCTGCTTGAATAGCGGCTTAATCCCCCAGCGGGTTATGACAAGGGCCGGGACAAATGGTGGCGGGCAAAGCTGCGGATGTGGCATGGGGCCACCATGGCCCCCGAACCCGACGCGAATCGAACGTTTCTTGCCTCCGCCGCCGAATTGCTGGGCCAGCGCGGCTTCACCCGCGATCCCGATCTGCTCGAGCCCTGGCTGACCGACTGGCGCGGTCGCTACACGGGTGCCGCTCTCGGCCTCGCCTCGCCGCGCACCACGCTCGAAGTGAGCGCGCTGGTGAAATTGTGTGCCCGGCACGGCGTTCCGATCGTGGCACAGGGCGGCAACAGCGGCATGTCCGGCGGCGCGACCCCCGACGCGAGCGGAGGAGCTTTGCTGCTCAGCCTGAGGCGGATGGATGCGGTCCGCATGCTCGACTGCGAAGCCAGAGAGATCGTGTGCGAGGCAGGCGTCATCCTTCAGGACCTGCACGAGGCAGCGGAAGCGGCCCAGCTGCGCTTCCCGCTCACGCTGGGCGGCAAGGGCTCGGCCACGATAGGGGGGCTGGTGTCCACCAATGCCGGCGGAACGCAGGTGCTGCGCCACGGCACGATGCGCGCGCAGGTGCTGGGGCTGGAAGCCGTTCTCGCCGATGGCAGCGTCTTCGATTCGCTGACGCCGCTCAAGAAGGACAATCGCGGCTTCGACCTCAAGCAGATGCTGATCGGGTCGGAGGGCACGCTGGGCATCGTCACCGCGGCGAATTTGCGCCTGCTGCCCGAGACCGGCGGTCGGCTCGTGATCTGGGCCGGCCTCGGCACGATCGCGCAGGCGAGAAAGCTCCTGCTCCAGGCGCAATCCGAAGCGGAAGACCAGCTCGAGGGTTTCGAGGTGATCCCGGCGCATTCGCTCGCCGCGGTTCTCGACCATCTTCCCGACGCACGCGCGCCACTGCAGGGCGAACATGCCTGGCATGCGCTGATCGAACTGGTCGCAGAAGCGGGCGAGGAGGACCGGCTTCAGCCGCTGGCGGAAAGCCTGCTGGCCAAGGCACTCGATCGCGGCTTGATCAAGGATGCCACGATCGCCGCCAGTGAGACGCAGGCGGAGGCGTTCTGGCTGCTGCGCGATTCGATTGCGCCAGCGGAGCGTGCGATCGGGCCGGCGATGCAGCACGATATTGCGGTGCCCGTGGCGCGCATGGCCGATTTCGTCGAGGCTGTCATCCCCGAGGTCGAAACCTGCTTTCCCGGCACAAGCGCTATCGCCTTCGGTCACCTTGGCGACGGCAATGTCCATTTCCATGTCCTCGCACCGCCTGGCGCGGTGCGCGGCGAATGGGAGCGCGAGCAGGGCAAGGCGATCAGCCGCTTCGTCCACGATCTCGTCACCCGATGGGGCGGTTCGATCAGCGCCGAGCACGGGATCGGGCAGGTCAAACTGGACGAGTTGGAGCGGCTCGGCGATCCGGTGTCGTTGGCGATGATGCGCGCGGTGAAGCAAGCGCTCGATCCGGACGGCATCCTCAATCCGGGCAAGCTGGTCCGGGTTGCACGCGCGAACGGCAACGCCTAAAGCGCGCTTTTCCACGCGCGTTCCGGGCCCGCCCCGGATGTGCAAACGACATTCCAGCTCGATCCGGAGACGCTCCATGGCCAGCGCGCCGCAGCCCAGCCTGCCCCTGTTCTACAACGACCTCATGCCGCTCAACAGCCGCGATCACCAGAAATGGCGCACGCGGTCGCTCGACAGCGCGGATTTCATGAAGAAGGCGCACGCAATCCCGCTGACGGTGGACGAATTCGTCCAGGCGCAGCGCAATTATCCGATCGTCTTTTCCTCGGGCGACAATCCGCTGCCGCTGGCGCTGATGGGCATGAACGAGGGCGTCAACACCTTCATCGACGAAAAGGGCAAGATCAACGAACCCGTCTATCTGCCGGCCTATATCCGCCGCTATCCCTTCATGCTGGCCAAGCTGCAGCAGGACAAGGACGAGCTTTCGCTCTGCTTTGACCCGACCAGCGAAGCCATCGGCGAGTTCGAGGAAGGCGAGGCGCTGTTCAATGACGAAGGCCAGGCTTCGGACAACACCAAGCGCATCCTCGAATTCTGCGAGCAGTTCGAACAGTCGGGCCAGCGCACCAAGGCCTTCATCGACGAGCTCAAAAAGCACGATCTACTGATGGATGGCGAAATTTCGATCCAGCAGCAGGACAACCCGGACAAGCCCTACATCTATCGCGGCTTCCAGATGGTCAATCAGGAGAAGCTGCTCGAGGTTCGCGGCGATCAGCTGCGCACCTGGAACCAGAACGGGCTGATGCTGCTGATCCACGCCCATATCTTCTCGCTCGACCTGATGCGCACGATCTTCTCGCGCCAGGTGCAGCAGGGGACGGCTCCGGTCGCCGCGGCCGCGCCTGCTCCGCAAAGC
This sequence comes from uncultured Erythrobacter sp., assembly GCA_963975275.1. Lineage (GTDB taxonomy): Bacteria > Pseudomonadota > Alphaproteobacteria > Sphingomonadales > Sphingomonadaceae > Qipengyuania. The sequence goes on from CAXBFN010000008.1 coordinate 77,965, forward strand.
GTCAACTAAGCCGAGCGCCCGCCTCCCCCCTGCTGCTGACGCACAAGCGGATGCGACAGGATGAGGCGGGCGTGCGCCGACCGGGCGCCCCCGCTTATCCGCTTTCCTGCCGACCACTTGAAACCGGCCGATGGCAATTCCATCTTGGCCATGCCGGGCGGCATCCCCCTCATGGCTTGCCCGGCTGGGTGCATGAAAATGCACCTCCTCCCTGAACCTTGGCCACCTCGTGCATCTCGCGCGAGGTGGTTTTTTTTGGGACCCAGCGTCTACTCTGCCGCGTGGCGCATCCTGCCGTCGGCGCCCAGCGCGGCGGTCTCGGTGGCAAGCGCCCGCACCAGCCCAGACAGCAGCCGCACCATCCCGGGGAACCGCGGCCCGGCATCGCGCAAACCTGCGTCGAGATAGGCGGTGCGGCACACCTCCAGCTGGAGCGCATGAATCCCGCGGCGCGGCGAGCCGTGGCGCTCGAGGACATAGCCGCCGGCATAGGGCCGGTTGTGCGCCACCCGCCGCTCCGCCGCCGAAAGATGCCGCAACGCGGTGGCGGACAGCAGGTCGTCGCAGGACGCGCCGAAGCGATCGCCGATGACGAATTCGGCCGCGCGGTCCTGTCCGCTACGCGGTTTCAGCGGCGGCATGGAATGCAGATCGAGCAGCAGGACCGCACCCCATTGCTCGCGAACCTGATCGAGCGCGCCGCCCAATGCCCCGTGATACGGCTGATGGATGCTGTCGATCCGCTCGGTCAGCGCTGCGGGCGTGAGCGCTTCACGCCAAATCTCGCCCAGTCCCGGAAGACGCCGTGGAACCAGCCCAAGCCCGCTGCGCGAGCGGCGATTGGCAGCGCTGGCGGCGTGGTTCGCGCGGGGTGCGCCCCGCACCATCGACCAGTCGATATCGTCGGGGGCGCGGTTGAGGTCGAGCAGCGCACGCGGCGCATGCGCCACCAGCAGCGCCGCTCCGCTGGCTGCGGCTACCTCGCGCGCCAGCCGGTCGACCAGCCGGTCCTCGAGCCGCAGCTGCGACCATTTGGCTTCGCGCATGGCGGCGTCGATGCCGGGAGGGTAATGGCGTCCGCCATGCGGCGCCGCGATTACGATCGGCAGCGTCAGCCGCTCGGGAATATGCAGGGTGAAAGCGGGGTCCTGCGTCCCGGGTATGCAACCGCCCTCATGTGTGCCGGATGTCGGCCAAGCGATGGTCCTCGAAGACGCCATCCCCGAGTGCTGAACGGAACAGGCGCGCAAGTCAAAACCATTCCCTCCGATCGGCTTGTTCCAGCCGTGGACAGGTCCGGATCTTCCAAGGCTTTCTTAAGGAGAATGGCCTATGGGATGCGCCATGACAGATTTTCATCGTGCCCAAATCCTTCTCGCCGAAGACGACGATGCCATGCGGTCCTATCTGGTGCGCGCGCTGGAGCAGGCCGGCTTCGCAGTCGACGCGGTCGATCGCGGAACCGCGGCCCTGCCCCTGCTCCATTCAAAGCATTACGATCTGCTGCTGTCCGATATCGTCATGCCCGAAATGGACGGGATCGAGCTGGCGCAGCGCTGCAACGAGATCAGCGCGGACACGAAGGTTATGTTCATCACCGGCTTCGCCGCGGTGACGCTCAAGGCCAGCCGCGAACAGCCAAACGCCAAGGTCCTGTCAAAGCCCTTCCACCTCAAGGATCTGGTGCTGGAGGTCGAGCGCGTGCTCGAAGACCGGATCTCGGCGATCCTCTAGGCACGATTTTGCGAACAGGCCCGGAAATCGCGCGAATGACCTCTTGCGCGCGCAGGGACCTCTCGCTAAAGCGCGCGCCTGTCGCATGATCCTCAGCGGGTCATGATACACTCGATATAGTGGGCGTATAGCTCAGTGGTAGAGCACTGTGTTGACATCGCAGGGGCCGGGAGTTCAACTCTCTCTACGCCCACCATTCGAAAACCTCGCAAATCGCTGGATTTGCGGGGTTTTTCTTTGTCTGCCACGAACCGGACCCGGGGGAGCGCTCTGGCGGTCGCCTGAACACACCGGGACTGACTTCGGCCGGATTGCAAGCGCCCCCGAGCGGGAGGGACGGCGCGTTTTCGCCAGCAGTGCCGGGGCTCAGACCGCGGAACTGAACCGGCGCTTCGACTCTCCGCGATAGGGATCGAACAGGGCCGCAATGGTCCTCGCATAAGGCAGGCCCTCGCCGGTGATTGCGACATGCTCGCCGCTCAGCGAAGCCAGGTTCCGTTCGAGAAAGGGCGCCAGGCCATCGCCGACTTGCGACAGGAGCACGGGCGGAACAGCCGCCATACCCGAGCACAGCAGGCTCTCGATAATCCTGGCGCGCCTGCGATCATCGCTCGACCGGGCAATCCCCCGCACGGCGGCAAGGCGGCCCTGCGACGCCATCATCCGGTAGCGACCGCTGTTCTTTTCATTCTGCGCCAGAAGAGTGGGGAAGGAACTGATCGCCGAAGCGCCCAGTCCGATCACGTTGGGCGCATCGTCATCGGTAAAGCCCTGGAAATTGCGATGCAGGGTCCCCCCCAGCGCGGCCTCCGCCAGCGGATCGCCGCCCGGCCGCGCGAAATGGTCGAAGCCCACCGGGGTATATCCATGCGTACACAGGAAAGAAAAACCCAGCTTGGCCATTGCGAACCGCTCCGCCTGGCCCGGCATGTCGCTAACATCGATGACCCGCTGGCGCGGCACGATATGGGGCACGTGGGCATAGCCGAACAGAGCGATACGGTCGGCGCCCAGCACCCGCGTGCGCTGCAGACTGTCGAGCAGATCCTCGCGGGTTTGGCCGGGCAATCCATACATCAGGTCGAAATTGAGCGAGGTCACCCCGGCGGCTCTCAACCAATCGGTAGTTCGCAGGATCAGATCCTCCGACTGAATCCGGCCGATCGCCGCCTGGCAATGCGGCGCGAAGGTCTGCACTCCCAGGCTGGCGCGCTCGATCCCGCTCGCGGCGATCGTATCGGCCCATTCCGGGCTCATGGTTCGCGGATCGAGTTCGATGGATAGGACCGGGTCGGAGATAGCGAAGCGAAGCGTCAGGGCTTCGACCAGCCGGGTGAAATCCCCCGGCGCGATCGCATTGGGGCTGCCCCCGCCGAAAGCGACACGTCCGATCCGGGTGCCCGCAGGCAAGAGCGCTGCCACGGTTTCGATCTCGCTGTGCAGCGCGGCGAGATAGGATTCGAGCCTGCTCCTGCGGCCCACCGCGCCGGTGTGGCAGCCGCAGTAGAAACAGATCTTCTCGCAGAACGGGATATGGACATAGAGCGACACATCCCCAGCCACGCTCTCCAAAGCCGTTCGATAGGCAGCGGGATCGATGTCACCGAATTCCGCCGCAGTCGGGAAGCTGGTATAGCGCGGGACGGGCGTTGCGAGCAGGTCTGGATAATAGGGCCACATGCCCCCTGTTGAACGCACGGGCGCTGCCGGGTCATTGCGCTGGATCAATCCAGGCTCAATCCGGCTCCTCTTCCTCGTCGATCAACACGCGGTTTGCGGCGCCATCGAGATCCTCGAACTGGCCATTTCGCATTGCCCAGAAAAAGAACGCCAGGCCTGCGCCGCCCATGCCCAGGGCGATCGGGATCAGGAAAACGAGAACGTTCATACGGGCGGCGCATTTGCGGCGCTTGCAAGCCGCAGCGAATTTCCGACCACCACCAGCGAGCTGAGCGACATGGCGACGGCCGCGATCAGCGGCGTGACCAGACCAGAAACCGCCAGCGGTACGGCGAGAATATTGTAGCCGATGGCAAAGCCGAAATTCTGCCGCACGATCGCCATCGTCCGCCGCGCGACCTGCACCGCCAGCGCGACCGGCATGAGGTTCTCGCCAATAAATACCGCGTCGGCCGCCTGTCGGCTGGCGTCGCTGGCGGTGCCGGGTGCGATCGAGGCATGCGCGGCGGCAAGCGCCGGGCCGTCGTTGAGCCCGTCGCCGACCATCAGCGGGCGATGCCCTGCCCGCTTGAGGTCTTCGAGCAGGGCCAGCTTTTCCGCCGGCGTCATCGATCCGTTGCCCTCGATGCCGAGCTCGCCTGCGACCTCTGCAACCGCGACCGGGTCGTCTCCCGAGACGATGGCCGGGCGCAGGCCAAGCGCCTGGAGCGAGTACAAGGTGGTTTTGGCGTCGGGACGCAATTGGTCCTCGAAGCCGATGGTCCAACTGGCTTGTCCGACACGCAGGGCCACGCTGGTCCGCGCGGTTGCCGCGGCGGGGCGCTCCAGCGCAACGCGGATCTCGCCCCAGCGCCCGGTAAGGCCTTCGCCGCCGATCTCCCGGACGTCCGACAGTTCCGCCGGCGAAACCCGCATGGAGGTCAGAGATTTGGCGAGACCGATGCTGAGCGGATGACGACTCTGCTGCGCCAGCGCCAGCGCGATGCTCTTTGCTTCCTCGTCGAGGCCAGCGACATCAGCGCGCAGCTCTCCCAGCGTCAGCGTTCCTGTCTTGTCGAACAGTGCGGTGTCGACCTCGGCGAGGCGCTCCAGCGCGCTGCCGTCCTTCACCAGCAGCCCCTTGCGGATCAAGGCACCCGAGGCGACCACCTGTGCGGCAGGAACCGCCAGCCCCATGGCGCAGGGACAGGTGATGATCAGAACTGCGATCGCGACCACCAGCGACTGGTGCCAGCCCGCCCCGGCGACCATCCAGCCGACGAACGACAGCGCGGCGAGCGAATGCACCACCGGGGCATAAAGACGTGAGGCGCGATCGGCGATGCGGACATAACGGCTGCGCGATTGGCCTGCCTCGTCCATGAGCCGGGCGATGCCGGCAAGGACGGTCTCGTCCGCCACGGCGGTCACCCGCACGTGGATCGGGTCGAGCAGATTGATCGCACCGGCAAAGATCGTGTCGCCTGTCCCGGCCTGTTCGGGAACGCTTTCCCCGGTCAGCATCGCATTGTCGATCGTGCCGCGGCCCTGTTCGATGACGCCGTCCGCCGCCAGTGCCTCGCCGACAGCGACAAGCATGACCATCCCGGGTTCGAGCCGGTCCGCTTCGATCCGGACGATGGTGCCGCCAGGCTGGATCACTCCGGCGCTGCGCCCCATCCGGCCAAGCAGCGCGCCGATCCCTGCCCGGGTCCGGTTGCGCATGGTCGCATCGAGCGCGCGCCCCGCGAGCAGAAAGAACAGCAGCATCACGGCGCCGTCGAAATAGGCGTGTTCCCCACCCACCACCGTTTCGTGGAGACTGAGGCCGGTCGCGAGGATCACGCCGATCGAGATCGGGACGTCCATATTGGTACGACCGTAGCGCAGTGCCATGAGGGCGGAAGCGAAGAAGGGCCGACCGGCATAGGCCACGACCGGCAGGGCAATCAGCGCCGACAGCCAGTGGAACAGCTCGCGCGTAACCCCGCCCAGACCGGACCAGATGCTGACCGACAGCAGCATGATGTTCATCATGCCGAACCCGGCCACTGCGAGAGCGCGGAGCAGCATCTTGGTCTCGCGGTCGTCCTGCGCCAGCGGATTGTCTGCCGCCGCCTGCGCCTCGAAGCCCAGCTGGCGCAGCGCGCCCAGCAACGCCTGTTCGTCGAGCGCTCGGGAGTGGCGGACCGCAACCCGCTTGGCCGAGAAATTCACTCGCGCCGCCTCGATGCCCTCGACTTCGGCGAGGCCGCGCTCGATCTTGGCGATACACCCGGCGCAGCGCATGTCCGGGACGGTGAAGCGCGTGTCGGTGAACCCGGTTTCTTCGGGGACGCTCAGGATCGTGGGCGCGTTCATTCGACCCGGCTTTCGTCGACCCATTGCCGGTCGGCATTCTCGATCGCGACCCGCACGATCCAGCGGCCTTCAGCCAGCGGATCTGTGGAAACGAATACCCCCTCGCCCGCCGCCTCGAAATCCAGACCGGTCGTCTCCGCATCCCCCAAAGGACGGCGCAGTTCGGCCGAGACCGTCGCTCCGGCCGGCACCCCTTGGGTCAAGACAAGCAAGCGTCCATCGTCGCCGCGTTCGACGCTGGCGGACCATCCAAGCGACTCCTGTTCGCGCGCCGCTTCCAGCCAGGTGTTGAACTTCTGGCTGGCAACATAGGAGTTCTTCACCACCACGCCGCCGAAACCCGCGGTCGCCAGGCTCGCCATGTACAGATTGACCGCGACCACGATCCCGAACCCGCCCACCAGGACTGCGGTCATGTGGCGACCGGTGAACTCGCGCTTCATCATTCGTCTCCCGGCGCCGAGAAGCGCGCTTCGGCGGTATCGGTCTCGCGCTGCTCGTCGAGCGAGGTCACCCGGAATGCGAAGTCCTGCGCCGGGGTCCCCTCCGGCACCACGACATAGGCGCGCACCGTCTCGATCTGGTCGGCGGCAACGGTGACGGTCTGGCTCGCGGCGGCATCGTCTCGGCGGATCGTATCGGACCACATCAATGCGCCGGGCAGCCCCTCGACCGCGATCTCCATGTCGCGCGGGCGGCTTTCCATATTGCGCAGCCGGAGCGTGTAGGAATTGCGCACCGAGCCGTCGCTCATCAGCATGAAGGGCGGATTGCGATCGGGCGAGGCCGTGAGTTCGGTGTGGCTGCGCACCCCGAGCGCGAACAACAGCGCCAGCCCGATCGATCCCCAGATGAGGAAATACGCGATCGTGCGCGGTCGCAGCAGCGTCTTCCAGATCGGACGCGGCTCCTCGCCCCTGGCCTCGCGCTCGCAATCGTCGAGCGTGGCGTAATCGATTAGTCCGCGCGGGCGACCGATATCGGCCATCACCTTGTCACAGGCGTCGATGCACAGCGCGCAGGTGATGCAGCCGATCTGCGGCCCTTCGCGGATGTCGATGCCGGTCGGGCAGACCGCCACGCACAGGTTGCAATCGATGCAGTCGCCGAAATGCTCGGGGTCCTTCTGCGCCTTCTTGACGCTTCCGCGCGGTTCGCCGCGCCAGTCCTTGTAGGTGACCACCAGCGATTTCTCGTCGAGCATCGCGGTCTGGATGCGCGGCCAGGGGCACATGTAGATGCACACCTGCTCGCGCATGAAGCCGCCCAGCGCGAAGGTGGTGAAGGTCAGGATGGCCACGGTGATGTAGGCGACCGGGGGCGCTTCGCCGGCGAAGAAATTCCCGAACAGCGTCGGCGCGTCGGCGAAATACAGGATCCATGCGCCGCCGGTGACGAAGCTGATCGCCAGATAGAGCGACCATTTGAACCCGCGTTTGGCGGCCTTCTTCGGACCCCAGGGCGCGGCGTCGAGCCGGATGCGCGCGTTGCGATCGCCATCGACCAGACGATCGACATGCTGGAACAGATCGGTCCAGACGGTCTGAGGACAGGCATAGCCGCACCATGCGCGGCCAACTGCGCTGGTCACCAGGAACAGGCCAAGGCCCGCCATGATCAACAGCCCTGCGATGAAATAGAACTCGTGCGGCCAGATCTCGATGCCGAACATATAGAAGCGGCGGTTGGCGAGATCGATGAGCACCGCCTGGTCGGGCGCATAGGGTCCGCGATCCCAGCGGATCCAGGGCGTAACGTAATAGATCGCCAGCGTGACGAGCATCATCGCCCATTTAAAGCGGCGAAAGCGCCCGTCGATCCGCTTGTTATGAACCTGCTTGCTCTTCTCGAACAGCTTGCTTGGCAGGTGTTCGCGCGGCGGCTCGTGCGGCTCATGGCGCTCGCCGCCCGCCTCCGGCTCGGCGACAGCGCTGGAAACGGGATCGCCGGTCTTGGCGACCCCGTCCTCCTTCAGAACATTCTTGCCGTCACGGTGTTTCATCGACTTGTACCGCCGGGTTCTCGGCGACCTCCAGGAAGTCTTCCCCTCCCCCGAGCGAATGGACATAGGCCGCCAGCATCTTGATGGTTACCGGGTCGAGCCGCTCGCCCCAACGAGGCATCATCCCCATCTTGGGATCGACCACCTGGCGTGCGATCGCCTCACGGCTGCCGCCGCGCAACCAGATCGCATCGTTCAGACGCGGCGCGCCTATTTCGCGACTGCCGCCGCCCTGCGGACCGTGACAAAGCGCACAATTGTCGGCGAATATCTGTGCGCCGACCGGGCCGGATTCGGCCTTGCCGCTGAGTGACAGCACATGATCGACCAGCGCATCCATCTGCTCGGGCGCGAACACTCCGGTGAACGCCGGCATCAGGCTGGTGCGCGTCTGTTCGTGGCCGGCCTGACGAATGCCGTGAACCAGGGTGTATTCGATGGCGCGCAGATCGCCGCCCCAAAGCCAGGCGTCGTCGTTGAGGTTGGGATAGCCCAGCGTCTGGCTGCCCGCGGCGCCCGAGCCGTGACACTGGACGCAATTGACCTTGAACGCCGCAGCGCCGCCCGCCACCGCCTGCGCCATCAGGGCGCTGTCGTCGGGGAGGCGCTCGATCGGAATGCGCGAGAGCCGTTCGCGGACGCCGGCCTGCGCCAGCTCGGCGGCGCTCATCTCCTCCGCGAGCTGGCCGCGGCTGCTCCAGCCGAGCACACCGCCAGTTGCCTTCTCGACCATCGGCCAGGCCGGGTAGAGGACGACATAGACCACACTCCAGGCGATCGTGGCATAGAAGATCCACAGCCACCAGCGCGGCATCGGCGTGTCGAGTTCCTCGATCCCGTCCCATTCGTGACCGACGGTCTCGGTGCCGGTCGCTTCGTCGATCCGCTTATTCACCATCGTGATCGTCCTCGAAGATGGAATGACGCGCCGCATCGACATGGCGGCGCGAACCGGGCCGGAAAGGCCAGGCGCACAGAGTGATGAACACTCCGAACATGACCACGAGGAAGTAGCTGTCGGCGAAGTGACGCAATTGCTCGTAGAAGCTCATCGGCCTTTCTCCCCGGCAAGCTCTTCCTGTGCCGCAGCGCTGCTGAAATCGACCAGCGTGCCGAGCATCTGAAGATAGGCGACAAGCGCATCCATCTCGGTCAGCCGATCGGGATTGCCGTCGAAATCGCGGATCTGCGTCTTGGGATAGCGTTGGGCCAGATCGCCCGGGTCGGCATCGGGGTCCGCCTGCGCGAGAATGTCGTTGAGCGCGAGTTCGATGTCCCTGTCGGTATAGGGCACGCCCACGCGGCGCAGCGCCACCAGCGTCGCCGCGGGATCATGGATCGCAAGATCGGTTTCGAGGAGAAAGCCGTATTGCGGCATGACGCTCTGGGGCACCACGCTCTGCGGGTTCTCGAGATGCTGGACATGCCATTCGTCCGAATAGCGTCCGCCCACGCGTGCCAGATCGGGCCCGGTGCGCTTGGAGCCCCACTGGAACGGGTGGTCGTACATGCTCTCCGCCGCCAGCGAGTAATGACCATAACGCTCGACCTCGTCGCGGAAAGGCCGGATCATCTGACTATGACAGGAGTAGCAACCCTCGCGAATGTAGATGTCGCGCCCAGCCTGTTCGAGCGGGGTATAGGGCCGCATCCCTTCGACCTGCTCGATGGTGTTGTCGATCCAGAACAGCGGCGCGATCTCGACGATACCGCCGATGGCGACCGCGAAGAAGGTCCCGACCGCCAGCAGGGTGATGTTGCGCTCGAGCTTCTTGTGCACCTTGACGGTGGCCGAGACATCCGGCGGCTCGTTCGCAAGATCCTTGTCGTCCGGCAGGTTCGATGGAGTGTTCATTGGTCGGCCTTCAATTCGCGGTTGCGACGATCGGGCGGTCTTGTTCCGCGTCGTAGGCAGCGTCGCTCATCGGCTTCTCCTCACGCAGCTTGCCGGCGAGAGTCATCCAGATGTTGTAAGTCATGACGAGGGCACCGGTGAGATAGAGCAGCCCGCCGAAAGCGCGCAGGACATACATCTCGAACAGCGCTTCGACGGTGTCGGCGAAGCTGTTCACCAGATAGCCGTCGGCCCCGTATTCGCGCCACATCAGGCCCTGGGTGATCCCCGCCACCCACATGCTGGCAGCGTAGAAAACGATCCCCACCGTCGCGAGCCAGAAGTGCCAGTTGATCATCTGGAGCGAGTACATCCGCTCGCGTTTCCACAACCGCGGGACCAGGTAATAGATCGCCGCGAAGGTGATCATCCCGTTCCAGCCGAGCGCGCCGGCATGGACGTGACCGATGGTCCAGTCGGTGTAGTGCGATAGCGAGTTGACCGCCTTGATGCTCAGCATCGGGCCTTCGAAGGTGGCGATGCCGTAGAAGGCGAGCGCCATCACCATCATGCGGATGATCGGATCGGTGCGGACCTTGTCCCACGCGCCGTTGAGCGTCATCAGCCCGTTGATCATCCCGCCCCAGCTAGGCATCCACAGCATGACCGAGAACACCATGCCGAGCGTCTGCGCCCAATCGGGCAGCGCGGTGTAGTGAAGGTGGTGCGGACCCGCCCAGATGTAGAGGAAGATCAGCGACCAGAAGTGGATGATCGACAGCCGGTAGGAATAGATCGGGCGTTCGGCCTGCTTGGGGACGAAGTAATACATCATCGCCAGGAAGCCCGCCGTCAGGAAGAACCCGACCGCGTTGTGGCCGTACCACCACTGCGTAAGTGCGTCCTGCACCCCGGCGAACGCGCTGTAGCTGCGCGACCCCACCAGGCTGACCGGCATCGCCAGATTGTTGACGATGTGGAGCATCGCGATCGTGATGATGAAGGCGAGATAGAACCAGTTGGCGACGTAGATATGCGGTTCTTTGCGCTTAAGGATCGTACCGATGAACACCGCCGCATAGGCGACCCAGACGATCGTCAGCCAGATATCGACATACCATTCGGGCTCGGCATATTCCTTGCTCTGGGTAATCCCGAGCAGGTAGCCGCTGGCCGCCAGCACGATAAACATCTGGTAACCCCAGAATACGAAGCGCGCGAGACTGGGGAAGGCAAGCTGCGCGCGGCAGGTGCGTTGGACGACGTAGAAACTGGTCGCGATCAGGGCGTTACCCCCGAAGGCGAAGATAACCGCCGAGGTGTGTAGCGGGCGCAAGCGGCCGAAATTGAAATAGGGCTGGAAATTGAGCTCGGGGAAAGCAAGCTGGAGGGCAATGAGCAGACCCGCGAGAAGCCCGGCGAGACCCCAGAAGGTCGTCGCCAGGACGCCCCAGCGAATGACATCGTCATCGTAACGCGACGGCCCTTCGGGCATGCGGAAGAAGCTCTGCGCCTTGCCCACCGGGTCGAACCGCGCTGCGCTCATCCACATGAGCACGAAGGCGACCGTACCGACGATCCAGGCGTGCGCCGCAAATCCGCTGTCCACCGCAGTGGCCGCAGCGACAATCGCCAGCAACAATACTCCGAACCACAGGCCTACGCGGCCAAGCGCAGCTTCAGCTTGCATGAGTTTCTCCGTCCAATGGAGGCGCGTCTATGGCGCAGCGCGGCTGGCCGCATTGATCCAGCTCAAATTGGGGAAATAATTACGCGGCTGCACAAAGATGCCCGGCGCGTGCCTCCAGGGTCGCACTGTCGCAGAGATGCACGACCGAACGGCCCGAGGTTTCGATCAGGCCTGCTTCGCGCAACTCCGTCAGCTGCCGGCTGATCGTCTCTATCGTCAGTCCTAGGCTGTCCGCCATATCGCGGCGCGACATCGGCAGATGCAGCAGACAGCCGCCCTCCAGCGGCGTCCCGATCCGGGCGGCCATGGTGACGAGGAAGCTCGCTACTCTTTCCTGGGCGGTCTTGCGCCCCAACGTGATCGATTTCTCGCGGCTGCGGCTAAGCGAATCGAGGACGCGGACGAGCACTTCGTTCAACAGGCCGGCCTCGCTGCGAGCGAGTTCGAAGAACTCGGCTGCGGGAAAGGCGATCAGTTCGCAATCCTGCAATGCGCACAGGGTGTAGGAATGCGCGCCTCGGGCCGGTACCGAGACGAGATCGCCCGCGAAGTAAAAGCCGAGAACCTGCTCGCGGTCGCCCGAGGCATGCGCCACCAGCTTGGTCGCCCCTACCGCAACGAAGACGATCTGGTCTTCATCGCCATCGGCAAGGACGTCCTCGCCGGATTTGGCGCTGGCATAGCGGCCCAGAGCCTGAAGCCGCAGGTAGGCCGCATCCGCCATATCCTGGGGAAGGATCGCCTGAACGAACAGCTCGAACAGTTCGGGGAAAGTCGTGGTCGCCGGGGCGCGGTGGTACTGCATTCCCGATTTATGCGGGCCTGGGCCCCGTCGGTCATTGATCCCGATCAATGAACTCTGGTCCGATCGGCGCGATGGAGCGCGCGTCGATGCAAGCGAATGGGCCGCAAGGGGTGGCCACTGCATCGCCAGGACAGGAAAATGAAAACTTCAGCCATGGTCGGCGCTTTGATACTGGGCGCATCGCTGGTTCCCGCCACAGCCGCTGCACAGGATCGCAGCGGTTCCGTGCAGGTCAAGGCCTTCGCGACCGGTGTGTTGCCCGACGGCGAAATCGTCGAAGTCGAAGTGGACAATGTCGGACTGCCTGCAGGCACCCAGACCGAGGCCAACGACAATGTCGTGCCGACCCTCGCCATCGAGTATTTTCTGACAGATAACCTGTCGCTCGAAACGATCTGCTGTCTGACGCAGCACGATGTCGACGGCGTCAGCGGCTTGCCCGGCGCCGAACTGGTCGCCGATGCGAAGCTGATCCCGGCGACGATCACCGCCAAATACCATTTCGATCTTGGCGTGATGAAGCCCTATATCGGCGCTGGAGCGGCCTACTTCATCTTCCTGAGCGAGGACCCGGGCGCCGCCACACTGCCCCTCGGAGTGACCGATTTCGACCTGTCGAACGAGTTCGGCCTTGCGCTCCAGGCCGGCGTCGACATTCCTCTCAACGATCGCGGTCTTGGCGTCAGCCTCGATGCCAAGCGCTATTTCATCGATACCACGGCACGGTGGTTCGTGGGCGATACGATCGCGATCCAGACCGAGCACAGGCTCGACCCGTGGGTCGTCAGCGCAGGTCTGGCCTATCGATTCTAGATAGAACAACGACCGACGGAAGAAGCCTATCCGGCGCGGTCCTCCAGAGCCTCGGGCTGGAGGATCGCGATCTCCCTGCGACCGAGAACTTCGATCAGCCCCTCGTTCTTCATTCTGGTGAACTGGCGGCTGACGGTCTCGATCGTCAGTCCCAGAATGTCGGCGATCTGCTGGCGGGACAGCGGCAGCGTCAATTCGCGCGCGGCTCCCTCAGCCGCGGAACCACACGGAGGGGGCACGAGGCGTTCGGCGGTTTCGAGCAAAAAGCTCGCCAGCTTCTGTTCCGCATTCATCCGCCCGAGCAAAAGCATCCAGCGGCGCGTGCGGTCGAGTTCGGTCAGGGTCCGCTCGAGCAATTTGTGCTCGAGCCGGGGATGCTCGCGAGCAAAGCGCTCGAACTCGGTGCGCGGAAACACGCAAACCTGCGTGCTGGTAAGGGCTTCCGCGCCATAGGGAGTGGTCGGCCCGAACGGCCGGCCAAGAAAATCGGAGGGATAGGCCAGGCCGAGTATCTGTTCCTTGCCGTCCGCGGTTTGCGTGGACAGTTTCATGATACCGTCCACGACATTCGCTACGAGGACCGCATCCTCGCCTTCCCACAGGAGGCGTTCGCCGGGTTCCAGATGCATGGGCCGACCGATATCGTTTAGGAGCAGGATCTCGGCCTCCTCAAGCTCGGCGCAGATCGCCCGATCGCGCACCGCGCATGCCTGGCAGAAATTCACTGCGGTTGCTTGACGGGTGGATGATGTCTCATTGCGAATGCCAGCCCCCCCTTGGGCTGCGGATGTCAAAACTCCCGTTCACTGAACATGATCGGTGAAGGCCCACGCAGTTCGATGGGTGCAACCATTCGTGGCAAAAGTTTCCCGGCGCGGAATGGAGCGCCGGCCTTGAAGCGCGGCCCTTGCCGTTGCGTTACCACAGGAGAGCAGGCGATGGCTACGACCGCGTCATCGGTTGAGTTCGCGGTGAGCCTCAGGCAGAGGCCCGCGCATGCTGATCGATATGAATGCCTCCATCCGCCGGGTTTCGTCGAAGGCAAAGAATCACGGGCTTTTTGCAAACCAGGCTGCGGATCTGCAGAGGCTTTCGGCCGATGGGAGAATCAGGCGGCTGCAGGAGCGCCGGGGAATCGACTTTTCCTCGAACGACTATCTGGGTCTGGCCGGTTCGCCGCGTTTGTCGCGAGCGATCGGCGAGGCGATTGCGCGGGGGGTTCCGGTGGGCTCGGGCGGCTCGCGGCTGTTGCGCGGCAACCATGCCGAACACGAAGCGCTCGAAGCCGAGGCAGCCGCCTTCTTCGGCACCGAAGCGGCGCTCTACTGTTCGTCGGGGTTCAGCGCCAACTCAGCCTTGCTTTCGACACTGCCGCAGGCGGGCGACCTGATCGTCCACGACGAACTCATCCATGCGAGCGCGCATGAGGGCCTTCGCCTGGCGCGCTGCAAAGCGATCGCCGTTCCGCACAATGACGTGGGCGCTTTCGAGGCTGCGATCACGAACTGGCGGCGTTCGGGCGGCGCCGGGCGACCCTGGATTGCGGTGGAAAGCCTTTACAGCATGGATGGCGCAAAAGCTCCGCTATCCGACCTTGCCACGCTCTCCGAGCGGCACGAAGCGATCCTGCTGATCGACGAAGCCCATGCGACCGGGGTCTTCGGACCCGACGGACGCGGGCTGGCTGCCGCGCTGGATGGTCTCCACAATGTCGTGACGTTGAAGACCTGCGGCAAGGCGCTGGGATGCGAAGGCGCGCTGGTGTGCGGTCCGCGGATCGTGCGCGACTTTCTCGTCAATCGCGGTCGGGGCTTCATCTTCTCGACCGCACCCTCCCCGCTCATGGCGAGCGCTGTGCGCGAAGCGCTGCGTATCCTGGTCGACGAACCCGAACGGCGGACGCGGCTTGAGATGCTTGTGACCGAAGCAGAAGGCCAACTCGCTCCGTTGGGGGCTCGCAGAACGGCTTCGCCGATCCTGCCGCTGGTTATCGGCGACCCGGCCGAGACGATGGCGGTGGCAGAGAAGCTTCAGTCCGCGGGCTTCGACGTTCGCGGCGTTCGGCCGCCCACCGTACCGGAAGGAACGTCGCGCCTGCGCATCTCGATCACCCTCAACATCGATGCCCAGGATATTGCCGCGCTGGCGGAAGCTCTGGCCGAGGTCGTGCCATGAGCGGGCCGACGAGCGGGCCGGCATTCGTCGTTACGGGCACCGATACGGAGATCGGCAAGACGGTGTTCGCGGCGGGTCTAGCGGGCGCGCTGAAGGCGCATTACTGGAAGCCGGTCCAGGCGGGCCTCGAGGATGGCAGCGACCGCGAGCGCGTCGCGGCGCTCAGCGGGCTGCCGGCTGCAAGCATCCTGTCCGAAACCTACCGGCTGACCACGCCCTGCTCTCCGCACGAGGCGGCTGCGCGCGACGGTCTCACCATAGATCCGGCGCGGCTCCAACCGCCACCGCTCCGCCCGCTGGTGATCGAGGGCGCCGGCGGAGCGCTCGTGCCGCTGACGCGGGACATCCTCTTCGCCGATGTCTTCGCGCGCTGGGGTCTGCCTGCGATCATCGTCGCCCGTACGGGCCTCGGGACGATCAACCACAGCCTGCTGACGATCGAGGCCTTGCGAAACCGCGGCGTTGCGATTTTCGGCATCGCCTTCGTCGGCGAACAGAACGAGGAAAGCGAGAGCACTATCGCCGGTATCGGAGAGGTGCGCCGGCTTGGCCGGTTGCCCTTGCTCGCTCCGCTGACGTCAGAGACGCTCTCGGCCGCCTTCGCCGCCAATTTCCGCGTGGAGTGCTTCTCTTGACCGCTTCCCCGATCTGGCATCCCTTCACCCAGCACGGGCTTGGCGAGCCGATCCCGCAGGTTGCGCGGGCCGAGGGTGCGGCGCTTTTTACCGCCGACGGCCGCCGGATCGTCGACGCCATCTCGTCCTGGTGGGTAACCACTCACGGACACTGCCAACCGCGGATTATGGCGGCGATCGCCGAGCAGGCCCGAAGTCTCGACCAGATCATCTTCGCCGGCTGGACGCACGAGCCCGCCGAAGCCGTCGCCCGCGGGCTTCGCGAATTGATGCCCGACGAACTGACGCGGGTCTTCTTCTCCGATTCCGGATCGACCAGCGTCGAAGTGGCGCTCAAGATGGCGCTCGGATACTGGGCGAACACGGGCCGGCCGCGGCACAAGATCCTCGTGCTCGAGCACGCCTATCACGGCGATACGGTCGGCGCGATGTCGGTGGGCGCGCGCGGGGTGTTCAATGCCGCCTATGCACCGCTGCTGTTCGATGTGGAGACACTACCCTTTCCCGCCGGCGACGGGGCGGCCACACTCGAGAGATTGACCGCGCTGTGCCGCGAAGACCCGGCAGCGCTGATCGTGGAGCCGCTGATCTGCGGCGCGGGCGGCATGAAGATCTACGATGCCCCGATCCTGGCAGAGATGCGCCGGATCTGCACCGCGCACGATGTGCTGTTCATCGCCGACGAGGTAATGACGGGTTGGGGCCGCACCGGAACGCTGCTTGCCTGCGAGCAGGCGGGGATCGTCCCGGACATTCTCTGTCTCTCCAAGGGTCTGACGGGGGGAGCCATGCCGCTTGCGGTAACCATGGCGAGCGAACCGATCTTCGCAGCGCATCTCTCGCAGGATCGTGCGCGGATGTTCTTTCACTCGTCGAGCTACACCGCAAATCCGCTGGCCTGCGCCGCCGCAGCCGCGAACATCGCAATCTGGCAGGACGAGCCGGTGATCGGACGGGTTGGCGAACTCGCCGAGCGTCAGGCGCGACACCTTGAGAAGCTCGCGCAAAAGCCGCGGATCACGAACGCCCGTAGAGCCGGCACGATCGCGGCCGTCGAAATCGAGGACAGCCATAGTGGCTATCTATCCGATCTCGGCCCCAAACTCCTGTCCCGTTTCCGCCAGTCCGACGTGTTGCTGCGACCGCTCGGCAACACCGTCTACGTCATGCCGCCCTATTGCATTTCCGACGAGGATCTCGCGTCGATATACGACGGGATCGAGGATGCGGTCGTGAACTGCTGAGCGATCCTCTGCTCCACCGGAAGCACCCACGCTACTCAAGCAACCCGGAGCCCTTGAGAAAGAATTCGGTTCGCAGGGCCAACCTTTCTTGCGACGGTTTTCCCGCGACACCGTGGCTGATTGCCTCGGTCTGCAAATCGCTGATGATGAGGCCGAGGAAAATTTCGGCAAGCATCTCGGGGTCCCCTTCCATCGCGACTCCCGCTTCGCTCCAGGCCCCGAATATCCGCTGAAGCGCTTGGCGCGTGCACATGGCGGTGGTCTCGAAAAAACGCCGCGCGAAGGTCGGATCCTCGATGCTGCGGGCGATCACGATCCGCACCAGCGCGACTTCTCCCGGATCGAGCAGCCGCTGGTGCAGCTTCGCGGCAATGCGCCGCAACGTCTCGGCGGGCGGCGCACCCTCGGAAGCGACCTCGCGGATGAGGCTTTCCCCTGACCCGGCCTGGTCGAAGACCACCGCGTCGAGCAATCCCTCCTTGTTGCCGAACAGCTTGTAGACCGTCGCCAGCGAACCACCGGCGCGATCGACGATATGGCCGAGCGTCGTGCGCTCGAAACCCTGTTCGACGAACAGCGCGCGGGCCGATTCGACTATCGATTGTCGGCGCCGGTCCAGCCGGTCTGTCTCGGTTGCAGTTTCGATCATCACTCCTCTTTTTCCATGAAAAGCGGTTGCGCACTACAGGTGTAATGCCTATTACACCTTCGCACCTGCACAATTTCCCTCAGAAAGTCCACTCGCGATGCGTTATCTAGCCGGCCTGCTTGCCAGCATCCTGTTGGTTTCCTGCGCAACCGAGGAGGACGCCCCAGCCCCGCAGCCGATTCCGGTAAAGACCATCACGATCGCCAGCGAGGCGATACCCAATGTCATCGAACTGCCGGGCCGCGTCGAGCCGGTGCGCGAAGCCGAAGTGCGCGCGCGGGTAACCGGCATCGTCCAGGAACGGCTTTACGAGGAAGGCACCGATGTCGCCGCGGGCCAGCCGCTGTTCCGCATCGATCCTCGCGAGCTGCGCGCCAGCTCCGCGCAGATCGAAGCCAGCCTCGACCGGGCCCGCGCCACCGCAGCGAATGCGCGTGCGGTGGTCGATCGCTACCGCCCGCTGGTCGAAGAAAACGCGATCAGCGGTCAGGAATACGACGCCGCCGTGGCCGCTTCGCGCGAAGCGGCGGCCAATGTCGCGCAGATCCGCGCGCAGCTCGAATCCGCTTCGCTGCAGCTCGGTTACACCACGGTTCGCGCCCCGATCGCCGGCCGTGCCGGTCGCGCGCTGGTGACCGAAGGGGCGCTGGTAAGCCAGGCCGAGGGAACGATGATGACGCAGATCGAGCAGATCTCGCCGGTCTACGTCAGCTTCGCGCAATCGGCGAGCGAGGTGCTCGCCATCCGCCGCGCCATCGCCGCGGGCGAGCTCGATCTTGGCGAGGACGACCGGGTCGAGGTCCGGCTCACTTTCACCGATGGCACAGAATATCCGATCCCGGGCTATATCGACTTCCTCGCCTTCTCCGTCGACGAGGACACCGGTACCGTCGAACTGCGCGCCGAATTTCCCAATCCCACCGGCCTACTGCTTCCCGGCGAATTCATCCGCGCGCAGATCTATGCCGGACAGGTGACCAGCGGGATTGCGGTGCCGCAGCGCGCGGTCACCGTTAACGAGAACGGCGGCTCGGTGTTCGTGATGAACCGCGAAGGGCTTGCCGAACTGCGGCCGGTCAAATTGGGCGCCATGGTCGACGGGCGCTGGGTGATCGAGAGCGGGCTGCGTCCCGGCGATGTGGTCATCGTCAGCAATCTGCAGAAAATTCGTCCCGGCGCCTCCGTCACGCGGGCCGACACGAAGACCGGGCGCCCGGCCCGCCCGCAGCCCGCTGCCGCTGGGGGCCAGTAAATCATGGCACGGTTCTTCATCGACAGGCCGATCTTCGCCTGGGTGATCTCGATCGGCCTCCTGCTGGCCGGGATAATGGCGCTGCGCGCCTTGCCGATCGAACAATACCCCCAGGTCGCGCCGCCCTCACTCACCATCAGCGTGGTCTATCCCGGCGCCGACGCCACGACCCTGGAGCAAAACGTTACCCAGGTGATCGAGCAGCAGCTCAATGGGGTGGAGGGTTTCCTCTACATGTCGTCGAGCAGCAATTCCAACGGCACCGCATCGATCACGCTGACCTTCGAGGCGGGGACCGACGTTGATGTCGCACAGACCGAAGTCCAGAACCGGCTGAGCACGGTCGAGGCGCGCCTGCCCGAAGAGGTCCGCCGCCAGGGCATAACCGTCCGCCAGGCCAACGCCGGCTTCCTGATGATCGTGGCGCTGACCTCCGAATCGGGCAATCTGTCGACCACCGATCTCGGCAATATCGCGTCGAACCAGGTGGTGGACGAACTGCGCCGCGTCCCCGGCGTCGGCGACGTCACGCTGTTCGGTTCGCAATACGCCATGCGCATCTGGCTCGATCCCGAGGCGCTGGCATCCTACCGCCTATCGCCCTCCGATGTCCTGGGCGCGATCCGCGAGCAGAACAGCCAGACCGCGGGCGGCGCGATCGGCACGCTGCCGATCGTGGACGGCCAGCAGATCAACGCTACCATCTCGACCGAGGGCCGCTTCACCACGGTCGAGGAATTCGAAAACATCATCCTGCGTGCCAGCTCGGGCGCAGCGGTGGTCCGGCTGGGCGAAGTCGCGCGGGTGGAAATCGGCGCGCAGAGCTACGCTACTTCGACCACGCTCAACGGCCAGCCGATGGCGGGCATGGCGGTCCAGCTCGCTACCGGCGCCAATGCGCTGGCCGCGGCGGAAGGCATTCGCGCGCGGATGGACGAAATCGGCGGCGGGCTTCCGGCCGATGTCGCCTGGTCGGTGCCTTACGACACCACCCCCTTCGTCCAGGCATCGGTCGACGAGGTGGTGATCACCCTGATCGAGGCCATGGTGCTGGTCTTCCTCGTGATGTTCCTGTTCCTGCAGAACTGGCGCGCGACCCTGATCCCGACGCTGGTCGTCCCGATTGCGCTGGCCGGCGCGTGCCTCGGGTTGTGGCTGTTCGGCTTCTCGATCAACGTGCTTTCGCTGTTCGGCATGGTGCTTGCGATCGGCATTCTGGTCGACGACGCGATCGTGGTGATCGAGAACGTCGAGCGGATCATGCGCGAGGAGGGGCTTCCCCCGCTCCAGGCGACCCGCAAGGCGATGGACCAGATCACCGGCGCAATCATCGGCATCACGCTGGTGCTGATCGCCGTCTTCATTCCGATGGCCTTTTTCCCTGGTTCGACCGGCGGGATCTACCGCCAGTTCTCGGTCACGCTCGCGATCTCGATCTTCTTTTCCGCGGTCCTCGCGCTGTCGCTGACACCCGCGCTGTGCGCGACCTTCCTCAAGCCGATCAAGCACGGCCCCGACGAGGCCGATCCCGATGCGATCCCGGACGAGCCCCCGGCGCCGCGCGAAGGCTGGCGCGGAGGGATCGACCGGCTGCGCAATCTGTCGGCGCTCGGCTTCGCCCGCTTCAACCGCTGGTTCGCCAGGATGACCGGCAAATACGGCCGCGCCAATGATGCCATCCTGTCGCGCCCGCTGCGGACTTTCGCGGTCTTCGTCGCCCTCGCCGTGGTTACACTGCTGCTGTTCATGCGGCTGCCGACCGCCTTTCTCCCGAGCGAGGATCAGGGCTTCCTGATCACCGCCGTTCAGGCTCCCCCGGGCGCGACGGTCGAGCGCACCGACGAGGCGCTCGAGCCGATCACCAGCTACTGGCTGGCGCAGGACGAGGTCGAAAGCCTGGTCGTGGTTCGCGGCTTCAGCTTCTTCGGTCAGGGCCAGAACAACGCGCTGATGTTCGCCTCCTTCAAGCCGTGGGACGAACGCGGCGGTGCCGAAAGCGGCGCCGAGGCCGTGCTAGGGCGCGCGATGGGTGCGTTTTCGCAGGTCGATGGCGCGACCGCTTTCGTGATCCAGCCGCCTGCGATCCAGTCGCTGGGGCAGGCGAGCGGTTTCACGCTCAAGCTGCAGGACCGCGGCGGGCTGGGGCGCGAAGCGCTCATCGCGGCTCGCGATCAATTGCTCGGAATGGCCTCGCAAAGCGCGGCGATCGCCAACCTCCGCCCCGAGGATCAGGGCGCGAGCCCCGAGCTCAAGGTCACGATCGACCGGGTCCAGGCGCGCGCGCTGGGTCTCTCGCTGGCCGAGGTCAACACGGCGCTGTCGATCAATTTCGGCTCGGCCTATGCCAACGACTTCAACCGCGAGGGCCGCGTGCTTCAGGTCCTCGTCCAGGCCGATGCGCCCTATCGCATGCAGCCGGACGACGTGCTCGCGCTTCGCATACCCAACCAGCAGGGCGAGCTCGTCCCCTTCGGCGCCTTTGCCGAAGTCGAATGGTCCGCCGCTCCCGGGAGCCTCGCCCGCTACAACGGCTATCCGGCGATGACTCTCTCGGGGATGGCCGCACCGGGCGAATCCTCGGGTGCCGCGCTGGAGGAAATGGAACAGCTCGCCGGTCAGCTGCCGCAGGGCATCGGCTTCGAATGGACCGGCATCTCCTTCGAGGAGAAGCAGGCCGGCGGGCAGATATCGCTTCTGCTCGGCCTGTCGCTGGTGGTCGTCTTCCTGGTGCTTGCCGCGCTCTACGAAAGCTGGACGATCCCGCTCGCGGTGCTGCTGATCGTCCCGATGGGCGTGCTGGGGGCGGTGCTGTTCTCGATGCTGCGCGGTCTGTCGGCGGACGTCTATTTCAACGTCGGCCTGATCACCATCATCGGGCTCGCCGCCAAGAACGCGATCCTGATCGTCGAATTCGCGATCGAGGAGGAGGAACGCGGCAAATCCATCGCCGAGGCGGTCAAGACCGCGGCGCGGCTCAGGCTCAGGCCGATCATCATGACCTCGCTCGCCTTCTCGATGGGCATGGTCCCGCTGGTGCTGTCGAGCGGCGCAGGCGCAGCCAGCCGGATCGCGGTCGGAACGGGCGTGATGGGCGGAATGATCGCGGCGACCGCGATCGGCATCTTCATCATCCCGGCGCTCTATCTGCTGGTCCGCCAGCGACTGAGCCGCAAGGAGCCGGTTCCCGCCGGTCACCGCGACGAACAGATCGACACGCTACCCGGAGAAACCGTTTCCGGAGAGGAACCCGCCCGATGAGACGGATCATTGCCCTTGCCCTGCTGGGGACCGCGCTGAGCGGTTGCACCAACCTGGCGCCCAAGCCGGAACTGCGCGAGCTCCCCGTCGCCCCCGCCTATCCCGAACTGTTCGACACCGACGGCGAAGCGGTGGCCGCGCAGCTCTCCTACCGCGACTGGTTCACCGATCCGCGGCTCGAAGCGCTGGTCGCCACCGCGCTGGCGAACAACCGCGATCTGATGGCCGCCACCGCCCGCATCGAGCAGGCACGCGCCCGTTACCGGATCCAGGACAGCCGCGAACTTCCGACTGTCGTGGCCAATGCCAATGCGGTCCGCACGAGGCAGGCGGCGGGGAGCGTGCCGATCGGCGGTGTGGATGGCGGCATCGGCTCGACGACCTTCAACCGCTTCGATGTCGGCGTCGGGGTAAGCGCCTTCGAGCTCGATTTCTGGGGCCGGCTGGCGAATCTGAGCGAAGCGGCGCGGGCCCAGTATCTCGCCACCGTCGCGGCCCAGCGCGCCTTCTACCTCGCGCTGATCGCCGACACCGCGACCACCTATTACGAGATCGTCGAGACCGAGGAACAGATCGCGCTCGCGCAGGCGACCGCCGAGAGCCGTGAGGAAGGTCTGCGGATCGCGCGGCTGCGGCTCGATGCCGGGGTGACCTCGGCGCTCCCCTTCGGCCAGGCCGAGACGTTGCTGACCCAGGCCCAGCAGCAATTGGCGGCCGAGCGGCTCTCGCTGGCGCAATTGCGCAACCAGCTTGCCGTGCTGGTCGGCGGCGTGGAACCCGAGAGCCTCCCCGCCGGGCTGGCGCTCTCCGCGCAAGGAAACGAAGTCAGGCTGGCTGCCGGTCTGCCGTCCGACCTGCTGCTGGTCCGCCCGGATATCGTCGCCGCCGAGGAGCAGCTACGCGCCGCGCGCGCCAATATCGGCGCCGCCCGCGCCGCCTTTTTCCCGAGCATCTCGCTCACCGGCAATGCCGGCCTGTCCTCCGCCAGCCTCTCGGGACTGTTCGGCGCCGACGGGCTGGGCTGGAGCTTCGGCCCATCTATCAGCCTGCCGATATTCGATGCCGGTGCGCGCGAGGCCGATCTCGATCTGGCCGAAGCTCTCGCGGTCGAGGAAGTCGCCAATTACGAACGCACGGTGCAGACCGCCTTCCGCGAGGTGGCGGATGCGCTTGCGGGTCGGCGCTATCTGGCAGAACAGGTCGTCACGCTCGAAGCGGCGGTGGCAGCGCAGGAACGGATCGCGCGGATCGCGCGGCTGCGCTACCGCGAAGGCGTGGCCGATTATCTCGAGGTGCTCGATGCGGAGCGCAATCTGTTCGCCGCGCAGCAGCAATTGCTCGCCACCCGCCGCGCCTGGTTGCAGAACCGTGCGACGCTCTTCGTGGCGCTGGGCGGCGGGTTCGAGCGGGTCGATCCCTGAGGCCGCCCTGGCGACCCAAACTGTCGGTCCCCTCGCCTTGCGCCCTCCCCTCGCTCTGCTAAAGCGCGCGGGACTCACATATTCTCGGACATTCTAGACAAGCAGGGCACTCATGCAAAAAATTCAGGTCAAGAACCCGGTCGTCGAACTCGACGGCGACGAAATGACGAAGATCATCTGGGAGTGGATCCGCGAGCGGCTGATCCTTCCCTATCTCGATATCGACCTGAAGTATTACGACCTGTCGATCGAGAAGCGCGACGAAACCGACGATCAGATCACCGTCGATGCCGCGAATGCGATCAAGGAGCACGGCGTCGGCGTCAAATGCGCCACGATCACCCCCGACGAGCAGCGGGTCGAGGAATTCGGGCTCAAGAAGATGTGGGTCAGCCCCAACGGCACGATCCGCAACATCTTGGGCGGCGTGGTGTTTCGCGAGCCGATCGTGATCGACAACGTGCCGCGGCTGGTGCCCGGCTGGACCGACCCGATCGTGGTCGGCCGCCACGCCTTCGGCGACCAGTACCGCGCCAAGGACACGCTGATCCCCGGCAAGGGCAAGCTGCGCATGGTGTTCGAGGGCGAAGACGGCCAGAACATCGACATCGACGTGTTCGACTTCCCCAGCCCCGGCGTCGCGCTGACGATGTACAATCTCGACGATTCGATCCGCGACTTCGCGCGCGCCAGCTTCGCCTACGGGCTCGATCGCAAATGGCCGGTCTATCTCTCGACCAAGAACACCATCCTCAAGAAATACGATGGCCGCTTCAAGGACCTGTTCGAGGAAATCTTCGAGGCCGAGTTCAAGGCCGATTTCGACAAGGCCGGGATCACCTACGAGCACCGGTTGATCGACGACATGGTCGCCTCCGCGCTCAAGTGGAGCGGCAAGTTCGTCTGGGCCTGCAAGAATTACGACGGCGACGTCCAGTCGGACATCGTGGCGCAGGGCTTCGGCTCGCTCGGGCTGATGACCAGCGTGCTGATGACCCCCGATGGCAAGACCGTCGAGGCGGAGGCGGCGCATGGCACCGTCACCCGCCACTACCGCCAGCACCAGCAGGGCAAGGCGACCAGCACCAACCCGATCGCCAGCATCTTCGCCTGGACCCGCGGCCTGATGTATCGCGGCAAGTTCGACGATACCCCCGATGTGGTCCGTTTCGCCGAGACGCTCGAGAAGGTCTGCATCCAGACCGTCGAGAACGGCCAGATGACCAAGGATCTGGCGCTGCTGATCGGTCCGCAGCAGAACTGGCTCACCACCGAGCAGTTCTTCCAGGCGATCGTCGACAATCTCGAAACGGAAATGAAGAGCTGGAGCTGAGGCTCCGGCCCACATTCCAGGGAGCTGATCTCAATGGCTAAGGCTCCGAAAACGCGCCCCTCCGCTCGCAAGAGCGGCGAGAAAGTCGGCAAGGCGCGGCTGATCGTCCGCCAGGCGATGATCAAGGACATCCGCGGCATCGCCGCGCTGGTCCGCCGCGCCTATGACGATCTGCCCGCCTACAAGCAGAGCGAGATCCGCGGGCAGATCAACAATTTCCCCGAGGGCTGCTTCGTCGCGCTGCTCGACGAGGAAGTGGTCGGCTATTGCGCCTCGATGCAATTGCCCGAGCCGGTGGTGTTCGCGCCGCACGATTGGGACGAGATCTCGGGCAATGGCTACGGCAGCCGCCACGACCCGACCGGTGACTGGCTCTATGGCTACGAAATGTGCGTGGATCCCAAGGTCCGCGGCGTGCGGATCGGCCGGCGGCTCTACGAGGAGCGCCGCGCGCTGGCCGAGGAGCGCGAACTCACCGGCATCGTGTTTGGCGGGCGGATGCCCAATTACCGCCGCCACCAGCGCAAGGTCGAGGGGCCGCAGGACTATCTCGACCAGGTGATCGCCGGCAAGATCCACGACCCGGTGCTGCGCTTCCAGCTCGCCAACGGTTTCGAGGCGGTCGGCATTCTCGAAGGCTATCTGCCCGAGGACAAGCGCTCGGCGGGCAATGCGGTCAAGATGGTCTGGCGCAACCCCTATATCGAGCGCGACACGCCGGTGAAGATGCGCATCCCGCGCGGGGTCGAATCGGTCCGCGTCGCCACCTGCCAGCTGCAGGCGCGCGCGGTGAAGGATTACGACGAATTTCTGCGCGCGATCCGCTATTTCATCGATGTCGCGAGCGATTACGAGGCCGATTTCATCGTCTTCCCCGAGCTGTTCACGCTGATGCTGCTCAGCTTCGAGGAGAAGGAACTGTCGCCGATGGAGGCGATCGAGCGGCTCTCGGAGTACACCCCGCGATTGAAGACCGACATTTCGGACTTCGCGATGCGCTACAACATCAACATCATCGCGGGCTCGCATCCCACGCGGATGGAGGACGGCGACATCCACAACGTCGCCTATGTCTGCCTGCGCGACGGCTCGGTCCACGAGCAGGAGAAGATCCACCCCACGCCCAACGAGCGTTATTGGTGGAACATTCGCGGCGGCGACAAGATCAACGTCATCCAGACCGATTGCGGCCCGATCGGGGTGCAGATCTGCTATGATTCCGAATTCCCCGAACTGTCGCGCAAGCTGGCGGACGAAGGCGCGCGGATCATCTTCGTGCCGTTCTGCACCGACAGCCGCCAGGGCTATCTCAGGGTCCGCTATTGCTCGGCTGCGCGGGCGATCGAGAACCAGTGCTTCGTGGTGCTGAGCGGCAATGTCGGCAATCTGCCCAATGTCGCGAACATGGACATCCAGTATGCCCAGAGCTGCATCCTGACGCCGTGCGACTTCCCTTTCGCGCGCGACGGGATCGCCGCCGAGGCGACCGAGAATGTCGAGACGCTGACGATCAGCGACGTCAATCTGGCCGATCTGTCCTGGGCCCGCGCCGAGGGCACGGTGCGCAATCTCGCCGACCGCCGCTTCGATCTCTACCGGATCGAGTGGGACGAGGACGGCGACCACGCGGGCAAGCCCCGCCCGCGCACCGAACCGCTGGGGCCCCATTCGGTCGGCGGCGGCTGATCCTTTCCGCGCGCGACGAGAACCGCGCGTGGTGACAGGGGCCCCCGTCCCGGCTAGTCGCTAGCCATGGCTGGCGAAATCGAAGCGACCCCGATGCTCTCCGACGCGCTGGTGATCCTCGGCGCGGCGGGGCTCGTCATCCCGATCTTCACCCGCTTCCGCATCACCCCGGTGATCGGTTTCATCCTGATCGGCATCGCGGTCGGCCCCTATGGGTTGGGCCAGCTCGTGTTCGAGCGACCCTGGCTGACCCACATCACCATCACCGATCCGGAGGCGCTGGAGCCCTTCGCCGAGCTTGGCATCATCCTGCTGTTGTTCACGATCGGACTGGAATTGAGTTTCAACCGGTTGTGGCAGATGCGCCGGCTGGTCTTCGGGCTCGGGGCGCTCGAACTGGTTATAATCGGCACCCTGCTGGCGATATTTCTCGGGATGATGGGGCAATACTGGACCGGGGCGCTGGCGCTGGGTCTGGCGCTCGCCTTTTCCTCCACCGCGATCGTGCTGCCGATCTCGGGCACCAACAGCCCTGTCGGGCGCGCAGCACTGTCGATGCTCTTGTTCGAAGACATCATGATCGTCCCGATCATCTTCATTCTGGGCGCGATGGGTCCCACCGCTCAGGCCGAAGGCTGGGAGGGATTGGTCGACACCCTTCTGCTCGGAGCGGCGGTGATCACCGTACTGCTGGTCGTTGGCCGGATTGCCCTACCCCGCCTGTTCGCGCAGGCCGCGCGCACCAAAAGCCCCGAGCTCTTTCTCGCCGCCAGTCTGCTGGTGGTGATCGGGGCGAGCCTCGCCACGGCATTGGCCGGCCTGTCGCCGATCGTCGGCGCGCTGATCGCGGGGCTGCTGATCGCCGAGACCGAATATCACACCGAGGTCGAAGGCATTATCGAACCCTTCAAGGGGCTCGCGCTGGGCATCTTCCTCATCACCGTGGGAATGAGCATCGATCTCACCACGATCTGGGAAAACATCGGCGCGGTCGCCGCCGCCGTAGTGGGCGTGCTGGTCTTCAAGGCGCTGGTGACGGGCATGTTGCTGCGGCTGATGGGCGCGCGGCGCTCTACTGCTGCAGAGACCGGCATTTTGATGGCGAGCCCCTCGGAAACCACGCTCATCGTGCTCGCGGCGGCGGGATCGGCATTGCTGATCCAGCCAGGAACCGCGCAGTTCTGGCAGATCGTCACCGCGATCGGCCTCACCGTCACGCCGCTTCTGGCGCGTCTGGGGCGCGTAATCGGGCGCCGGGTCGAGGCGATCCCCGACCTGCCACCCGAGGATGAGGGCGACCCGCGAGTCATCATCATCGGCGCGGGGCGCGTGGGCCGCCTCGTTGCCCGCATGCTGGAGAAGCACGGCAAGCCTTATGTGGCGCTGGATTCCAACTCCGACCTCATCGTCAGCGCCAGGCGCGCCGGCATTCGCGCCACTTTCGGCGATGCGGCGCGCGGCGCGGCGCTCAGCAAGCTTGGAGTCGAGAACGCGCTGGCAGTGGTGCTGACCATGGACGAGCCGGTGCTCGCGCAGCGGTTGGTCGCACGGCTGCGCAAGGAATATCCCGATCTGCTGATCGTCGCCCGAGCGCGCGACACTCGGCACGCGGCGGAGCTCTACCGCGCCGGAGCCAGCCATGCGGTGCCCGAGGCGCTCGAGGCCTCGCTCCAGCTCAGCGAAGCGGTGCTGGTCGATATCGGCGTGGCCATGGGGCCGGTGATCGCTTCGATCCACGAGAAACGCGACGAATACCGCGTGCAGATCGAAGAAGAGGGTGCGCTCGCCTACAAGCCCAAATTGCGAACCAGCACGGCCCAATCCTGATCTTTCCGAAACCGAGCGGTGAACTCCGGCCCGGCCCGTGCGTTGGGCCTGTACGACGAACGATCAAGGAGAAACCGCAATGGCCGACAACGACCCCACCAAACCGACCCCCAACAAGGAAAAGTTCAAGCCGCAGAACGTCCAGGATCCGCAGCAGAGCGGGAAGGATCGCGGCAAGCCCGGGGACACCGGGGGGATGGATATCGAACAGGGCAGCAGCGGCGTGACCAAGAATACGCCGAGCCGCTAGTAAGACCCTAGACGGACAAACTCAGGCGGACTGCCTCGCCAGTGCCTCGCGCACTGCCGCGATGGCGTCCGCCGCTTTCGCGCCGTCCGGCCCGCCGCCCTGCGCCATGTCGGCGCGGCCTCCGCCGCCCTTGCCGCCCAGCGCCTCCACGCCCGCGCGAACCAGCGCCACGGCGTCGAAGCGATCGGTGAGATCGTCGGTGACCGCCACCGCGAAAGCGCCCTTGCCGTCGTTGACCGCGCAGATCGCCGCCACGCACGATCCCATCCGCTTCTTCGCTTCGTCGAGCAGCGGGCGCAGGTCCTTGGGGTCCAGCCCCTCGATGACCTTGCCTGAATAGGCCACGCCGCCGATGTCTTCGTCCGCAGGTGCCTCGCTGCCGGTGCTCACCCCACCGCCCGCGAGCGCCAGCGCACGCCGGGCCTCGGCGAGTTCCTTTTCGAGCTTCTTGCGCTCCTCGACCAAAGCTTCGACCCGCGCCGCGGCCTCGTCGGGCGAGGTGCGCAGCGTGCCGGCGATCGCCTGCAGCGCCTGATCGCGCGCGCCGAGCCACTGGCGCGCCGCCTCGCCGGTGACCGCCTCGATCCGGCGCACCCCGGAACTCACGGCGCTGTCCGAGACGATCTTGAACAGACCGATATCGCCGGTGGCCTCGACATGGATGCCGCCGCACAGCTCGACCGAATAGTTGCGACGGCCATCGCGCCCGGTGCCCATCGACAGCACCCGGACCTCGTCGCCGTATTTCTCGCCGAACAGCGCCAGCGCGCCGGCCGCGACCGCGTCGTCGGGTGTCATCAGCCGCGTCTGGACCGCCTCATTGGCGCGGATCTCCGCATTGACCTCGGCCTCCACCGCGGCGAGTTCCTCGGGCGTCAGCGGCTTGGGGTGCGAGAAATCGAAGCGGAAGCGGTCGTCCGCCACCAGCGAACCTTTCTGCGTCACATGCTCGCCGAGCCGATCGCGCAGCGCGGCGTGGAGCAGATGGGTCGAGGAATGGTTCGCGCGGATGCGGTCACGCCTTTGGGCATCGACTGCGAGGTGGACGGTGTCCCCGCGCTTCACCGCGCCCTTTGTGACGCGGCCCACATGGGTGTGCAGCCGCCCGAGCGGCTTGTTGGTGGTCTCGACCGCGAATTCGAGGCCCTCGGGGGTCCAGATCCGCCCCGCGTCGCCGGTCTGGCCGCCGCTCTCGCCGTAGAAGGGCGTCTGATTGGTGAGCAGGATCACGCTCTCGCCCTCGCTCGCGCTCTCGACCTCGGCTCCGTCGCGGACGATCGCGATCACCGCGCCCTCGCCCGTGGTCGAACTGTAGCCGGTGAATTCGGTCGAGCCTTCGCGATCGGCGATGTCGAACCAGACCTCCTCGCTCGCGGATTCGCCCGAGCCCTTCCATGCGGCGCGGGCAGCCGCCTTCTGCTGCGCCATCGCTGAATCGAAGCCGGTGCGATCGACCGCGATCCCGCGGCTGCGCAGCGCATCTTCGGTGAGATCGTAGGGGAAGCCATAGGTGTCGTAGAGCTTGAACGCGGTGGCGCCGTCGAGCGTGCCGCCCTCGCCCATTGCGCCGGTGGCTTCGTCGAGCAGGCGCAGCCCCTTGTCGAGCGTGCGCCGGAACTGCGTCTCCTCGCGCTCGAGCACTTCCTCGATCAGCGCCTGGCCGCGCTGCAGTTCGGGGAAGGCCTGCCCCATCTCGGTGACCAGCGCGGGGACGAGGCGGTGCATCAGCGGCTCGGCGGTGCCGAGCAGATGTGCGTGGCGCATCGCGCGGCGCATGATCCGCCGCAGCACGTATCCGCGCCCCTCGTTCGAGGGCAGCACGCCATCGGCAAGCAGGAAACTGGTCGAGCGCAGATGATCGGCGATCACCCGGTGGCTGGCGGTGTTGTCGCCCTGCGCCGCCACGCCGGTCAGGCTCTCGCCCGCTGCGATCAGCGCCTTGAACGTGTCGGTGTCGTAATTGTCGTGGACGCCCTGAAGCACCGCGGCGACGCGCTCGAGCCCCATCCCGGTGTCGATTGAGGGCTTGGGCAGCGCTTCGCGGCTGCCGTCGGCCTGCTGCTCGAACTGCATGAACACCAGGTTCCAGATCTCGACGAAGCGATCGCCGTCTTCCTCGGGCGAACCAGGAGGGCCGCCCCAGATGTGATCGCCATGATCGTAGAAGATTTCCGAACAGGGGCCGCAGGGGCCGGTGTCGCCCATCGACCAGAAATTGTCGGCGGTGGCGATACGGATGATCCGCTCCTCGGGCAGGCCGCTGATCTTGCGCCACAGCGCGAAGGCCTCGTCGTCGGTGTGATAGACGGTGGCGGTTAGCTTGTCGGCGGGGAGGCCCCATTCCCTGGTGAGCAGGTTCCAGGCATGCTCGATCGCCTGCTCCTTGAAATAGTCGCCGAAGCTGAAATTACCGAGCATCTCGAAGAAGGTGTGGTGGCGCGCGGTGTAGCCGACATTGTCGAGGTCGTTGTGCTTGCCCCCGGCGCGGACGCATTTCTGGCTGCTGGTCGCGCGCGGGCTCGGCGGGGTTTCGAGACCGGTGAAGGCGTTCTTGAACGGCACCATGCCGGCGTTGACGAACATCAGCGTCGGATCGCTGAACGGCACGAGCGGCGCGGACGCCACCTGCGCATGATCGGCGGCGGCGAAATAGTCGAGGAAGGACCGGCGGATGTCGTTGGTCGATGTCATGAGGCGCAGTTAGGCAATCGCCGCGCGAGCGACAAGCGCGGAAAGGCGATTGCGGTGATCGCAGGACCGGGCCGGAAGCGTCGGACGTCCCCGGCCGCGCGCGCTACCAACCGAAATAGGGACCGCCGCGCTCGCGCGCACGCTGCCATGCGGGGCGGGCATGGAATGTCTCGACGAAGCGCGCCAGCTTTGGCGCGCGTTCGGCATAGCCCTGCATGACCGCGATCTCGGCGGGGAAGCTCATCAGCACATCGGCGGCGGACCAATCGTCGCCGACGAAATGAAGGTCTTCGCCGAGTTCGCGTTCGGTGAACAGGACATGCGCCTCGAGTTGCTCGTCGATCCGCGGCATCAGCGGCGCGGCGGCCTCGCCCAGCCGCGCGCTGTAGAGCTTGAGCATGACGGGGACGAAGAAACTGCTCTCGCCGAACTGCATCCATTCGAGGTATTCGACCCATTGTGCGCTGTCGCGCGCCGGAAGCCAAGCATCGCCGCCATGCCGCTCGCACAGATACTGGATGATCGCGGCGCTTTCGGAGATCATCCGGCCCTGGTCCTCGATCACCGGCGATTTGCCCAGCGGGTGCGCCTGCTTAAGTTCGGGCGGGGCGAGATTGGTGGTCGCATCGCGCTGATAGGGAACGATGGTGTAATCGGCGCCCAGTTCCTCGAGCAGCCAGAGGATCCGCTGCGAACGGCTGTTGTTGAGATGGTGGACGGTGATGGTCATGCTGGGATTCCTAGCTGGTTGGGCCGCTGGTCCGGGCGCTGGTTCTGGCGCCGGTTCGGGAGCTAGCCTATGCCATCCGCACCGGCGTCGCCATCACCATATAAGATCATCCGATAGCCGCCTTTCGAGCCTTCGCTGCCGGGACACCCAGCGGAACACACAGCCGGAACACACAGTGAGATACGCAGCGAAAAGCCGCCGCAACAAGGGGCCTGGTGGGGCCTGTCCTTGCGCACGGCGGCTTTCCGCGTGTCCGGACGCCGCTTGGGGACAGCCGAGGGTGACGGCTGCGGCGTCCGCTTGAGAAGATGCGCTCAGTCCTCCGCGTCAGGACCGGTCATCATCTTCTCGGCGACTTCGTCGGTGCGGCCGCGAATGGCGGCTTCCAACCGGTCGCAAACTTCGGGATTTTCTTTCAGATAGGTCTTGGCGTTCTCGCGGCCCTGGCCGATCCGGATGCTGTCGTAGCTGAACCAGGAGCCCGATTTCTCGACGATCCCGGCCTTGACGCCAAGATCGAGAATCTCGCCGATCTTGGAGATGCCTTCGCCATACATGATGTCGAACTCGACCTGTTTGAACGGCGGCGCGACCTTGTTCTTGACCACTTTGACGCGGGTCGAATTGCCGACGATATCGTCGCGGTCCTTGATCTGTCCGGTGCGGCGGATGTCGAGCCGGACCGAGGCGTAGAACTTGAGCGCGTTGCCGCCGGTGGTGGTCTCGGGATTGCCGTACATCACGCCGATCTTCATGCGCAGCTGGTTGATGAAGATCACCATGCATTTCGAGCGGCTGATCGAGCCGGTCAGCTTGCGCAGCGACTGGCTCATCAGGCGGGCCTGGAGCCCGACATGGCTGTCGCCCATCTCGCCCTCGATCTCGGCGCGCGGCACCAGCGCGGCGACCGAATCGATCACCAACACGTCGATCGCGTTCGAGCGGACCAGCGTATCGACGATCTCGAGCGCCTGCTCGCCGGTGTCGGGCTGCGACACGATCAGCTCGTCGATATCGACGCCCAGCTTGCGGGCGTAGACCGGATCGAGCGCATGCTCGGCATCGACGAAGGCAGCGGTGCCCCCGCCCTTCTGCGCTTCGGCGATGACATGCAGCGCGAGCGTGGTCTTGCCCGAGCTTTCGGGACCATAAACTTCGATCACGCGCCCCTTGGGCAGGCCGCCCACGCCGAGCGCGATATCGAGCCCGAGCGATCCGGTCGAGATCGACTCGATGTTCATCGCTTCCTTCTGGCCCAGCTTCATCGCCGAGCCCTTGCCGAATGCGCGATCGATCTGCGCGAGTGCGGCATCGAGTGCCTTTTGACGGTCCACGTCGACTTCCTTGTCTTTTACGAGCTTCAGACTTGCCGCCATGACATTCCCTCCTGCGCTTGACCAGAGCCGCTGCCGACTCATCAACGAGAGAGCATGTACCGCGTTTGTTCTATCGGAACAAGAGTGGAACGAAAAAATTCCTCGCAAGCCGCGTTCAACGCCTGGTCTTACCCTGGCCGCTCAGCACTTCGGCGACCTTCTCGCTGATCTGCTGGACGCTGAAGGGCTTGGGGATGAAGTGCATGTTTTCGATGTCGATTTCGTTGCGCAGCTGTTCCTCGGCATAGCCCGACATGAACAGGATCGGGATCGTCGGCTTCACCCGGCGGACCGCGCGCGCCATCGCCGGCCCATCCATCGCGGGCATCACCACATCCGAAACGATGAGGTCGAACTCGATCCCGCTATTGGCCACCGCCGCCAGCCCGGCCTCGCCATCGGCGGCTGGGGTGACCGAATAGCCGGCGCGCGTCAGCGCCCGCTCGGCCACCGCGCGGACCATGTCTTCGTCTTCCACCAGCAGCAGATTGCCGCCCTCCGACCAGTCGCTCGCCTTGGCATCCTCGACTTCCTCGCGTCGCCGGGGGGCCGGCATTTCGCCCTTGTGGACCGGGAGATATACGGTGAAGCGCGCGCCCGCGGGTGTGCCGTCGGGTCCCGGCACGTTGTCGGCAAAGATGAACCCGTTGGACTGCTTGACGATGCCATAGACCGTCGAGAGGCCAAGCCCGGTGCCCTTGCCCTGCTCCTTGGTGGTGAAGAACGGCTCGAAGATCTTGTTGATGACGTTTTCGGGGATGCCGCCGCCGGTGTCCTGAACGATGAGCACCGTGTAGTCGTTGGCGGGCATGATATCGATGCCCATCTTGCGCACGTCGCGCGCCGAGACGTGCCGCGTGGCGAGCGTCAGCCGGCCCTTCAGATCGGGCTGCCCCTTGCGCTCGGCATAGGCCTGCATCGCATCGCGCGCGTTGACCGCGAGATTGATGATCACCTGCTCGAGCTGCTGCGGATCGGCGCGGACGGGGCCGAGCTCGCGATCGTGGCGCACCGAGAACTCGACCCTGCCGCCCATCAACCGCTTGAGCAGCTGGCTGACCTCGCTGACCACGTCGGGCATCTGCAGCACCACCGGGCGCAGCGTCTGCTGGCGGCTGAAGGCGAGCAGCTGACGGGTGAGCGAGGCCGCGCGGTTGGAATTGGCCTTGATCTGCTGGATGTCGTCGTAATCACTGTCGCCGGGCGTATGGCGCAGCAGCATCAGGTCGCAATAGCCGATGATCGCGGTGAGGACGTTGTTGAAGTCGTGCGCCACGCCGCCCGCCAGTTGACCGACCGCCTGCATCTTGGTCGCCTGCGCGACCTGCCGCCGCAGGCGTTTCTCCTCGGTCGAGTCGGATAGCGACAGGAGAACTGCGGCATCGCCCAGCCCGCGCACTCCGGCGAGACCGATGCTCACCGGCTCTTCCTTGTCGCCCGCCAGCCGCACCGCCATGTCGCCGCTCGCCGCGACGCCCTTGGCGAAGCGGCGCACGGTATCGGACATCGCCGCCTTGTCTTCCGCGACCACCAGATCCGAGGGGAATTGCGGAAGGCCGGATTTCTCGCGCTCGATGGCCCGCAGGAACGCCTTGTTGGCGAACAGGAAGCGGCCGTCGCGATCGGTCAGGGCCAGACCCAGCGGCAGCGCCGAAAGCAGCGCTTCGAGCTGCGGCACCGCCGCGCGTCCGCTGCCTTCCCACGCGCCGCCGACGCCGACGCTGCTGTCGACCAGCAGCATCAAAGAGGGCGCCTCGTCGGCCCCGCTGACCTGCTTGGCACCCGGTTCGTCGAGCGGGATGTGTACCAGTGTCTGCGGCGAACCCTGCTGGCCTTCGCGCGCGAAGTAGATGCGATCGCGGTCGTCGGACCGCAGCAATTGGACGAAATCCTTGCCCGAGAGCGATTTGTCCGCCTGACCGGTGGTCCGCTCGGCCAGCCCCCGGCTATGCTCGATCACGACGCCGTCGGGAGCGACCAGCGCGACTTCCAACCCGGCGCGCGACATCGTGGCGCCGAAGGGGCCGGCAATGCTTTCCGCCACGCCGTCGTAGCTGCGATGCTCGATGATCTCGCGAAACCGCCAGATCAGATAGTCCTCTCCCCGACCGCTGCGCTCGACCGTGAGGCGAAATGTCCGCTCGCTCTGCGCCAGACGCAACAGTTCGACCTCGCCGCGCCCATCCCGCCATGCGGCCCGCGCGGCGGCGTTCGCGGCCTCGCGCCCGCGCTCGTCGAGCGCCAGCGCCTGCGGTTCGGCATCGATGCCGAACCAGTCGCGATAGGTCGAATTGGCGCAGGTCAGCCGGTTGGCACGATCGGTAATCGCTATGGCGACGCGCTTGTTCTCGATCGCCGCATGCGTCACCGACCAGTCGGGCGGGGCAAGATCGCGGGCCGCTGGTGGCGTCTTCAGCCGGGTGATCAGCAAGAGGCCCAGCATGAGCGTGAGCAAACCCCCGGCGTAGGCGGCGGCCATGAGCCCGCTCGAACCCAGCAACCAGACCAAGCCGACCGACAGGCCCATTGCAACAAGCAGGCCGATCACCAGCGGAATCGGCGGCAGTCGCAGGAGTCCATCGTCGCCGGCAGTGATCATCGGTCCTCCGCGCGCGGCAGACCAGCGGTCTCTTCCATCGCGCCGAGACGCTGCTTACGCTTGCGCATCACCAGATTGCGCCAGATGAAACCCGCGATGAGATGGCCCGCAGCCGCGCCCACCACCGCGAGCACCACGAAGCCGAAGGCGGTCAGCCCGGCCAGTTCGAAGAACCCCGCCAGCGCCCCGCGGTCATGCGCGATTTCCGAAGCGGCGCCACCACCGACCGCGGCATCGATGTTGAGCACCGTGGCTCCGACCTTGTTGGCCACCACCAACCAGAACGGGAAGGTAAAGGGATTGGTCACGAAGGTCACCGCAGCTGCCAAAGGCACATTGGCCCGCGCGGGGAGCGCGAGAAAGGCGGCGAGGAAAATCTGCCCAAGCGGCACGATGAAGGCGGCAAACAGGCCGAGCGCGACGCCGCGAGGGACCGACCGCCGGGTGAAACGCCACAGCTCCGGGCTCAGGAACCGGTGCGCGATCGGTTGGAGATATTTGTTCCGCCCCATCTGCTCGCGCGTGGGCATATGCTTGCGGAACCAGTCCGACAAAAAAGTCTTGGATCGCAGATCGCTCATTGCCACCCTGCAGCATTGTGCCAGCGGGCGGGACTAGGCAAGGAGCGTGAACGGGCTGGCGGCATGAAGTGCATTCCGAGCTTGGGTGACTAGCGGCGTGGACCTGTCCGATGCGTGAACTTGCGCGAGCGCCTGCACGGCGACCGCGCGCGCAAGATCCGCCTGTCAGCCACGATCGCGCATTACGCGCGCCTTGTCCCGCTGCCAATCGCGATCCTTGATCGTCTGGCGTTTGTCGTGCGCCTGCTTGCCCTTGGCCAGCGCCAGCTCGACCTTCGCGCGGCCGGTCGAATTGAAATAGACCGAAAGCGGGACCAGCGTCATGCCCTTGCGTTCGATGGCGCCCAGCAGGCGCTCGATCTCGCGTTCGTGGAGCAGCAGCTTGCGCGGGCGCTTGGGTTCGTGGTTCTCGCGATTGCCATGCGCGTATTCGGGGATGTTGGCATTGACCAGCCAGACCTGACCGGCGCGGATCTCGGCATAGCTTTCTTTGATCGAGGCCTGCCCGCCGCGCAGCGCCTTCACTTCGGTGCCGTGCAGCGCTAGCCCCGCCTCGAGCGTATCCTCGACGTGATAGTCGAACCGCACCCGCCGGTTGTCGGCGACGGTCTTCTGCTTATCGAAAGTGGCGGGTTTGGGTCGGGCCATGGTGGAGGCCATTTAGGTTGAGCGGGAGCAAAGGGAAAGGGGCGGCAGGCGCAATGCCCGTTTCCGCCATGCTTGCGGTCGGCGTCTGGTCCGCCGTCAGACCAGCCCGGCGTGCTCCAGCGCCGCATCGACCGCCTTGCGCGCCTCGGGGCTGCAGGCGCACAGCGGCAGGCGGACCTCGTCGGTCAGCCAGTCGTGGACCCGCGACAGCGCGTATTTCACCGGCGCGGGCGAGCTGTCCTCGAACATCGCGTAATGCAGCGGATAGAGCTTGTCGTTGAGCTGGCGCGCCTTGACCAGATCATTGTCGGCGCAGGCGCGCTGGAACTCGGCGCAGAGCGCCGGCGCGACATTGGCGGTCACCGAGATGCAGCCCTTGCCGCCCGCGGCGTTGAACGGGAGCGCGAGTTCGTCATTGCCCGAAAGCTGGCAGAATTCCTTGCCGATCCCCATCCGGTGGTCGGCGACCCGGCTGAGATCCTCGCTGGCATCCTTGATGGCGATGATGCTGTCGGGATATTTGTTCGCCAGCGCGATCGTGGTTTCGGGCGCAATATCGGTCACCGTGCGCGCGGGCACGTTGTAGAGCACGATCGGCAGATCGCAATTTTCCGCCAGATAGCTGAAATGCGCGATCAGCCCCGCCTGGCTCGGGCGATTGTAATAGGGCGCCACGCAGAGCGCGGCTGCGGCACCGGCCTTCTTCGAGAAGTGCATGTGCAGCAGCGCGTTCTTGGTGTCGTTGCTGCCGCAGCCGGCGATAACCGGCACCCGGCCCGCCGCCTGCTCGATGCAGACCTCGACCACGCGATGATGCTCGGCATTGGACAGCGTCGAGGCCTCGCCGGTCGTGCCGCAGGGGACCAGCGCCGAGCTTCCGTTCTCGATCTGCCAGTCGACCAGCCGCCGGAACGCGGCCTCGTCGAACGTTCCGTCGCGAAAAGGAGTCACCAGGGCCGGTATCGAGCCAGAGAACATTTACGAAGGTCCTGCGTTGGTCCCATGCTTGCGAAATTCTTGCGCGCTGGGAGGGAAATCGTTCAGCGCCTGATAAGGAGCCGGAAGGCACAATGTCCAGCATGGGTCACAAAACACTTACAACATTCGTACTTCTCGTCGGCACCGCGCTGGCTCCACCGCTGGCCGCCCAGTCGATGAGTAACCAGTCGATGGGCAACACGCCCGATGTCCGGTCCAATATGGTTGCCATGCAGCCCGCCCGGATGGCCGAGGCAGTGGATCGCTGGAACTACCTGCGCGAACAGCAGAACCTGCCGTTTGCGACCTATGCCAATTTCATCAGCGCCTATCCCGGCTTCCCGATGCAGGAGCGGTTGCAGCAACGCGCCGAAGCCGCGCTCGACACCGACCCGGTGGATACCGAGTCGCTGGTCGCCTTCTTCGATCGCAACCCGCCGCTGACCAACCCCGCCAAGGCGCGCTACGCACTCGCGCTCGCGACGCAGAACCGTCCGGAAGCCTTCGCCGTGGCGCAGGACGCCTGGCGCGGCGGCACCATGAGCGGCACCGCCGAAGCCTATCTTCAGGGTCTCTACGGCGCTCGTTTCACCCCCGAGGATCACGATGCGCGGATGAATGCGCTGCTGTGGCAGGGCGACAGCGAAGCCGCGGCCCGGAACGTGGTCCGCGTTTCGCCGGCACAGCGCGGACTCGCGATGGCGAGACTGGCGCTGCTTCAGGGCGAAACGCCGTCCTCGGCCGGACTGAGCGTGCCCAACGACGCGCGTTCCGACCCGGGCTATGTCTACAACCTGGTCCGCCACTATCGCACCAGCAATCAGATCCCGCAGGCGGTCGCCCTCCTGACCAGCCGCCCCACTTTCACCCGCCCCGCATTCGATGGCGAGGCCATGATCGGCGAGATGCTGCGCGTGGCGCGCGGTGCAAGCTCCGATCAGGCGGCGCGGATCGCCGCGTCGGTCGACGATCTGTTCGCCCCGGGATACGACGTCAGCGATGGCGCCTATCGCCTGCGCGACGACTACACCTCGTTGATGTGGCTCGGCGGCACCGGCGCGCTCTGGGATATGGGCGACGGCGCCCGCGCGGCGCCGCTGTTCTACCGCTACGGCGCGGCGGCCAAGACCCCGCAAACCCGCTCCAAGGGCTTCTACTGGGCCGGACTCGCCGCTTCGCACGCCGGGATGGCGCAGGAGGCCGAGCGTTACTTCAACCTCGCCGCACAATATCCCGACCGGTTCTACGGCCAGCTCGCGCTCGACGAACTCGGGCGCCCCGTGCCGCCACTGCAGCGCGTCGCGGTGGCTACGCCGACCGAAGAGCAGCGCCGCGAATTCGCCCGATCGCCGCTGGTCGCCGCGACGCGCCATGTGGCGCAGGGCGCCCCGTGGAGCACGGGCATCCAATTCTATCGCGAACTGGCGCAATCCGCCGATACGCCCGAAGAACACGCGCTGGTCGCCGAACTGGCGCAGGAGATCGGCCGGCGCGATCTGGCGGTCAACGTCACCGAAGCGGCGGCAGCCGATGGTCACGACAGCTTCGTGGCGCAGGGTTTCCCGACGCTGCCGCTTCCTGCGGGCGCGAACTTCACCCTCGTCCATGCGATCGCCAGGCAGGAAAGCCAGTTCGCGCAGAATGCGATCAGCCATGCCGGCGCGCGCGGGCTAATGCAGTTGATGCCCGGTACCGCCCGCGAGGAAGCCGATCGTGCGGGCATGAACTACATGACCGCCAATCTGATCGATGATGCGAGCTACAACATCCGCCTGGGCAGCAACCACATCGAGCGGCTCGTCTCCTATTACGACGGCAGCTATCCGCTCGCCTTCGCGGCCTACAACGCCGGCCCAGGCAATGTGAACAAATGGCTGCGCGCTAATGGCGATCCGCGCACCGGCGCGATCGGCTGGCTCGAATGGATCGAGAAGGTGCCGTTCTTCGAAACCAAGAACTACATCCACCGGGTGATCGAAAACGCGGCGGTCTACGAACAGCTCTATCCCGATCGTACGGTCTATGGTCAGGCGCGGACGGTGAGTGACTTCCTGCGCTGATTTGCTCTAGGGCGGCGCATCATGACCGCGCCGACCAATCCGATTACCCCTGCAGGCTATGCCGCGCTCAAGGCCCGCTACGACCTCCTGCTCGGCACCGAACGGCCGGCGATCGTCGAGATCGTCAGCTGGGCGGCGGGCAATGGCGACCGGAGCGAGAACGGCGATTACATCTATGGCCGCAAGCGTATGCGCGAGATCGACCGCGAACTGGCGCATCTCGCCCGCCGGCTCAAGGCGGCGCGGGTGATCGATCCCGGCGAGCAGCCCGACAAGCAGCGGGCCTTCTTCGGCGCGCGGGTGACGCTTGCCGATGAGGATGATGTCTGGAAGAGCGTCACGCTGGTCGGCGACGACGAACAGGATGCCGGAGCCGGCCGGATCGGCTGGTCCTCCCCTTTCGCTCGCGCGATCAAGGGCGCTGCGGTGGGCGACCTTCGGGCGGTGCGGCTTCCGGGCGGAGACAAGGAATGGGAAGTTGTCGCAATCGCTTATGACTAGGCTCGCCCTCGCCCTCCTGCTCCTTCTTACGGCTCCTCTCTCCGCCAAGGAGAGCCTTGGGGTGTTCGGCAACTGGGGCGCCTTTCGCGACGAGGCCGGCCCCCGCTGCTACGCCATCGCCATCCCTCGCACGAACTCTGCGTCCGGCAGCGGGCAGGCCTACGCCAGCGTCGCTACCTGGCCGCGGCGCAATATTCGCGGCCAAATCCATTTTCGCCTGTCGCGCGAAACGCGGGCGGACAGCGCCGTGACGCTGCAGATCGGGCGCGAACGCTTCGAACTGACTGGAGGCGGCGTGGACGCCTGGGCCGCTGACCGCGCGATGGATGCAGCCATCGTGGCCGCACTGAGATCGGCAGACCGGATGAGCGTCGGCGCGGCCGACAGCAGCGGGCGGCGCTTCTCCGACCGCTACGTACTGGACGGCGTGGCCTCGGCAATGGACGCGGCGACCGTCGCCTGCGCACGCCGTCGCTAGGCTAACAAAAGGCGGGCCGCAGCACGAAGCTGCGACCCGCCGATCTTAAAGCGTCATTCGATTAGAAGCGGAAGCCGACGCCCGCGACGACCTGATGACGATCGGTGTCGATGTCGAAATTCGCCGTGTCGGGCGCATCGCCTTCGAAATCGATCTCGGCATCGCTGTAGTTCGAATAGCGGTATTCGAGCTTCACGAAGCTTTGCTCGGTCATGGCGTATTCGACACCTGCGCCAAGGCGGTAACCGTCGGCATCGATGTCCTGATCGAAGGTTTCGGTACCGGAAGCCGAACGGATGTTGTACTTGGCGTTGGTGTAGCCGCCCTTGGCATAGACCAGCAGATCGGGCTGCGCCAAAACGCCGACGCGCGCGCCGACGTAGAGATCGCGTCCGGTCTCGACATTGCCGAGGCCGAAGCCTTCGAAATCGCCGTCCCGGAATTCCACATCGGCGGTGGAGCCGGTGTATTCGCCTTCGACACCAAGCACGAAGCCGCCAGCACTGAAGTCGTAACCCAATGCGCCGCCATAGACGACGCCCTCGATCGACTGATCGTTGTCGATGCTTGAATCGTCGTCGATCGTGCTGCCGGCTGTGCTGCTGTCGTAACCGGCGATGATCTCGGCGCGCGGACCGGTGAAAGTGCCGTCGACCGCAGACTGAGCCATAGCCGGGGCCGAAATCGAAAGAGCCGAACCTGCGACCAGAAGGACTGTTGCGTATTTCATGTTATTCTACTCCGTTGTCGTAAACCCGCGACTTCTGCCGCGTGGACCTACTCAACGGCCTGGTAAGGCACGCAGTTTCATGAACCTGAAACAACAAGAATCTGTTGCAGTTTGGTAACAATCCTGCGTCGGCCCGTGCCGGTTTGTCGACCGGAATCGCAGCAGCCGCGTCACCCCGAGGTTTGGTGACCAGCAGCCTTTCGCAAATGCGGCAACGCCCCTATATGCGTATCTCCCATGCCAGACACCACGCTCATGACCATTCCCGGACAGGTCGATCCCGTCCCGACCTCGCGCGACATCACCCCGCGCAGCGACGGCCGCA
Organism: uncultured Erythrobacter sp.; assembly: GCA_963975275.1. Classification (GTDB taxonomy): domain Bacteria; phylum Pseudomonadota; class Alphaproteobacteria; order Sphingomonadales; family Sphingomonadaceae; genus Qipengyuania. Next base: position 120,290 of record CAXBFN010000008.1, read on the forward strand.
TCGATCTGCTGGGCCTGCCCCGCCCCCGGATCCGCGCACTGCTCGAAGAGGCCGGGCTCGATCCCAAGCAGGCCAAGCTGCGCGCCAAGCAGCTGTTCCACTGGCTCTACCATCGCGGCGTCACCGAGTTCGACGCGATGACCGACATGGCCAAGACGCTGCGTCCCTGGCTGGCCGAGCGCTTCGTCATCGGCCGCCCTGAGGTGGTGGAGGCACAGCACTCCTCCGACGGCACGCGCAAATGGCTGCTCAAGACCAGCGACGGGCACGAGTTCGAGATGGTCTTCATCCCCGATGACGACCGCGGCACGCTGTGCGTCTCGAGCCAGATCGGCTGCACACTCAACTGCACCTTCTGCCACACCGGCACCATGCGGCTGGTGCGCAATCTGACCCCGGGCGAGATCGTCGGCCAGGTCATGCTGGCGCGGGATTCGCTGGGCGAATGGCCGAAAGGCGCCTCGAGTCCCCGCGAAGGCGGGGACCTCGGGCAGCCTGGCACTGCCCCTACCGAGACCCCCGCCTTCGCGGGGGATCACGATGAGGATAAGACCGAATACCGCGCCGACGGGCGGCTGCTGACCAATATCGTGATGATGGGAATGGGCGAGCCGCTCTACAATTTCGACAACGTCCGCGATGCATTGCTGCTCGTGATGGATGGCGAGGGGCTGGCGTTGTCCAAGCGCCGGATCACGCTCTCGACCAGTGGCGTGGTGCCGATGATGGCGCGCTGCGGCGAGGAGATCGGCGTCAATCTCGCGGTCTCGCTCCACGCGGTGACCAAGGAGGTGCGCGACGAGATCGTGCCGATCAACCGCAAATACGGGATCGAGGAGCTGCTCCAGGCCTGCGCCGATTATCCCAGCGCCAACAACGCGCGGCGGATCACCTTCGAATACGTCATGCTCAAGGACAAGAACGACTCCGACGCCGATGCGCGCGAGCTGGTCCGGCTGCTGCGGCAATACGACCTGCCCGCGAAGGTCAATCTGATCCCGTTCAATCCGTGGCCGGGTTCGATCTACGAATGCTCGACCCCGGAGCGGATCCGTTCGTTCAGCGGCATCGTGTTCGACGCGGGGATATCCGCGCCGGTGCGCACGCCGCGCGGCCGCGACATCGATGCCGCCTGCGGCCAGCTCAAGACCTCGGCGCTCAAAAAGAGCCGCGCCGAGCGCGACCGCGAGGCTGCCGAGACCGAGACCGCGGCCGCCTGATGGCCGATCCGGCGACCCTCGCTTTCTACCAGGAGCAGGCGCCGCGCTACACGATGAGCTTCGGATTGGCGCCCAGCCGCCATCTCGACGGCTTTCTCGATCGCCTGACGCCCGGCGCCCGCGTCCTCGAGCTGGGCTGCGGCGGGGGTAGGGATTCCGCACGAATTCGCGAGCGAGGCTTCGATCTCGACGCCACCGATGGCACCCCGGCCATGGTCGCGAAGGCCAATGAGCGGTTCGAAATCGGCGCTCGCGCCATGCGGTTCGACCAGCTCGATGCAGAAGCAGCTTACGACGCGGTCTGGGCCCACGCCTGTCTGCTCCATGTCGGGCGTGCCGAACTGCCCGCGGTCCTCGCTGCGATTCACCGCGCGCTCCGGCCCGGAGGCTGGCATTATGCGAGCTACAAGCTCGGCACCGGCGAAGGGCGCGACCGCCATGGCCGTCTGCACAATTTCCCTACCGAGGACTGGCTGGAGACGGCCTATCGCGAAGCCCGCTTCGCAATCGCGGACACGCAGGTCTATCCCGGCAAGGGCGCGGACGGCGTGATGCGCGACTGGATGGCACTGACGGTGCGCAGACCGTGACAGCCCGAACCGCCAGCGGCGAAGCCGAGGTCCTCGCGCTGTGCGTCGGCCAGCCGCAACCCTTCAACGGCGCCGAACTGAGCGCGATCGACAAGCGCGCGGTCGCCGGCCCCGTCGCCATCCGCAGCTTCGGGCTGGAGGGCGACATGGTCGCCGACACGAAGCACCATGGCGGACCGGACATGGCGGTCCATCACTATCCGCGCGACCATTATGCCGGATGGGACGAATGGCTCGGCGGCAACGCGGTGCTCGCCTGCGACGCGCCCTTCGGCGAGAATGTCAGCACGGCGGGTCTGACCGAAAGCGATGTCCACATCGGCGACCGGTTCCGCCTCGGCTCTGCGCTGCTCGAAATCAGCCAGCCGCGCCAGCCCTGCTGGAAGCTCGAGCATCGCTTCGGCCGCAAGGACATGGTCAAGCGCATCCTCCGGGAGCATAATTGCGGCTGGTACTATCGCGTCATCGAGGAAGGCGAAGCGCAGGCCGGTGATGCCATCCGGCGCGTCGAGACCGGACACGAGGGCTGGAGCGTGGCGCGGCTTTTCGCCTGCCTGTACGATCCCTCGCAAACTGCCACCGCCGCCGAACTGCAGGAAATCGCCGCGCTCGATCGGCTGTGCGACGAATGGCGCAAGAAGGCCGCGAAGGCGATTGCGGGCTAGGCCGGTTCCCGCTGGTTATGCGAGCTACCCGCCGACCGGTCGATTATCCCGAGAAACACCTTTGCTTGACCGCCCGATGATGGTTGAAGGGCGCGGATGCTTGCCCGCGGCCAACCTCCAGCATGACCCAGCCTGCAGTTCTGATCACCGGCGGAGCGCGGCGCATAGGCGCTGCGATCGCGCGAGCTTTCGGCGATGCGGGCTGGCATGTCGTCATCCACTACGGAAGTTCGCGGGAAGAAGCCGAGGCCCTGGCCGGAGAGCTGCCGAGCGCCGAGACCGCGAGTTGCGATCTGGCAGACGGCGAGGCTTCGGTGGCTCTCGTCGAGCGCCTAGCGGCCCGGCTCGACGACTGGCGGGTGCTGGTCAATTGCGCCAGCGTCTTCGAACCCGACAGTTCGCGCGCGCTCGATCCCGAAACCAATCGCCGTGCCTTCGCGATCAATGCGGCGACGCCCGCGCGCATGGCGCAAGCGTTTCTGGCGCGGTCGCGGACCGGCCATGGGCGACGGGTCATCCAGATCACCGACCAGAAGATCCGCAATCCCAACCCCGACTTCTTCAGCTACACCATGAGCAAGCACGCGCTCCACGCCACCTTGGCGATGCTCAGCAAGGCACGCCAGCGGGCCGAGGATCGGGTCTACGGGCTCGCACCCGGCGCCATCCTCGCCAGCCACGATCAGGCGCAGGACGAGACCGACATTTCCCACCGGCTCAACCTGCTGCAGCGCAAGACCGCACCCGCCGAGGTGGCACAGGCGGCATTGTTCCTGGCACAGGGCTGGATGGCCAGCGGGCAGACGCTGTTTGTCGACAGCGGCCAGCACCTGCTCGACCAGGACCGAGACGTGATCTATCTTGCCCGCGAACAGGTCCCCAGCGGAGGGAATACATGAAACGCCACGCCCTGACGACGCGCCTCTGGCACTGGATCAGCGCGGTCCTCGTGGTGATCCTGTTCATGTCGGGCCTCACCATCTCCAATGCGCACCCCTGGCTCTATTGGGGCGAAGCGGGCTTCTTGCCGCAAGAGGCCTGGCTGGCCGTGCCGCGCTTTCCCGACTGGATGACGATCCCGGGCTATTACAGCCTCGCGGTGGCGCGCGACTGGCACAATCTCGCGGTCTGGCCCTTCGCGCTGATGCTGCTGTTCATCTGGGTCGCGATGCTGGCGAACCGCCATTTCAAGCGCGATATCGCGACCACGGCGGAGGAATGGCATCCGCGAAACATCCGCCGCGACATCGCCGCGCATCTCCGGCTCGACTTCGATCACGGCGCGGGCAAGTACAACTTCTTCCAGAAACTCGCCTATGGTCTGGTGTTCGGCGTGTTCCTGCCGATGATGATCTTCACCGGCATCGCGATCAGCCCCGGCATGGGACCGAGCTTCGGCTGGCTGATCGACCTTCTGGGCGGGCGGCAATCCGCGCGCAGCCTGCATTTCATCTTCGCCTTCGCGCTTTTCGGTTTCTTTATCGTCCATGTGGTGATGGTGATGCTCGCCGGGCCGGCGCGGCAGGTCAGCGACATGATCACCGGCGGCAAAGGCAAGGATGGAGAAGCCGATGCGCCGTAGGAACTTCCTCGTCGCCGCGGGCGCGGCCGTGCTGGCGGGTTGCAACCAATTCGCCGAGAGCGGCCTCGGAGCGAAACTGCTTTCCGCCGCCGAGCGCTGGCATCGGGGCGCGCATCGCTTCCTGCGCGACCGTGAAGCGCTGGCGCCAGAGTTCGCCCCCGGCGAGATCTCGCCCTTCTTCCGGGGCAATGGCACCACCGATCCGCAAAGCCCGGCCTATCGAGCCCATGCCGCGCAAGGCTTTGCCGAGTGGCGGCTGGCCGTGGGCGGGCTGGTCGAGACCCCGATGGCGCTGTCGCTCGACAACATCCGGCGGTTGCCCCAGCGCACCCAGATCACCCGCCACGATTGCGTCGAAGGGTGGAGCGCGATCGGGCAATGGACCGGGCCGCAATTGTCGCTGCTGCTCGAGGCTGCCGGTCTGCGTCCGGAGGCCAAATACATCCTGTTCCTCTGTGCGGACGAACTCAACGGGGACCGGTATTATGAGAGCATCGACCTGATCGACGCCTTCCACCCGCAAACGATCGTGGCGCACAGCCTCAACGGCGAACCGCTGCCGATCCGCAACGGCGCTCCCTTGCGGATGCGGATCGAGCGGCAATTGGGCTACAAGCACGCCAAATATCTCACCGCGATCATGGCGGTGGCGAGCCTCGACGACATCGGCGGCGGAGAAGGCGGCTATTGGGAAGATCGCGGCTATCAGTGGTATGCGGGGATCTAGCGGCCTCCGCCTGCGTAGTTCTCTTGAAGCCTCAAGGAGATAAGCGGCATGGCCGGTGGTTGGGCGCGCGATGGCGCGGTTCAGGATCAGATCGACGACACCATTTCGGACGCGGTCAAGGCCGCGCGCGCGGGCATGCCCGTGGGCGAGAGCGAGCGCTATTGCGTCGAGTGCGGCGAGGAGATTCCCGAGCGGCGGCGCGAGGCCCTGCCCGGCGTCAAGCGCTGCGTCGCGTGTCAATCGGGGCTCGATTCCAGCGCCCGCGCCTCGGGGATCAACCGCCGCGGCAGCAAGGACAGCCAGCTGCGCTAGTCCTGGGCCTCAGAGATCGGGAAGGCGCTGGCTGGCGAAGCCCCAGCCGAACAGGCTCTTGCTCGCGGCGCGGTCGATCAGGCGCTTGGCATCGTCGATCGAAAACAGCCTGGCATCCTTCAACGCCTTCAACTCGTTCCAGGCGATCGGCGCCGCCACCGGGGCCCCGGCCCGTGCACGGGCGGAATAGGGCAGCACCGCCGTGCTGCCACGCTGGTTGCGCAGCCAGTCGATGAAGATCTTCCCTTTGCGCTTGGCCTTGCTCATCGTCGCGGTGAAGCGGTCGGGCTCGGCGAGGCTGAGCGCCTCGGCAAACCGGCGGCTGAAATCCTTGTGCGCATCCCAATCGTGGCCCGGAGTCAGCGGGACCACGACATGGACGCCCTTCCCCCCCGATAGCATGGCGAAACTCACCAGTCCCAGATCGGAGAGCCGGTCGCGGATATCGCGCGCCGCGCTCTTCACGTCTCCGAAATCGAGCCCTTCATCCGGGTCGAGATCGAACACCATCCGATCAGGTGCCTCGACATCGCCGCTGCGCGATCCCCAGCCGTGGAACTCGATCGTTCCCATCTGGACGCATTGCAGCAACCCGCGCGCATCCTCGACGAACAGATAATCCTCGCTGCCGCCGTCCTTCTCGACGATCGGTACGTGGCGCACCGCGTCGCCGAAGCTGCCGCTGTCGTGCTTCTGAAAGAAGCACTTCTTGGCTCGCCCCTCCGGGCAGCGCACCAGACTGACCGGGCGTTCCGCGGCGAAGGGAAGCATGATCGGGGCGACCGCTTCGTAGTAATCGGCGAGCTGCCCCTTGGTCTGTCCGCTCTCGGGAAAGACGACCCGCTCGCGGCTGCTGATCGCGACTTCGGATTCGGGCGCCGGGGGGTCGGCGGGTAGCTCCGGGGTGACGTCCTCGGCCGGTTTGTCGGTGCGCAGGCCCAGATAGCTGCCGTGGCGGACATTTCCCGCGGCGGTGAATTCGGCGAAGGCGATCTCGGCGACCAGGTTCGGCGTCACCCACGACACGCCCCGGCTCGATACCTTGTCGACCTCGGCGGGCGGGGTCTTGCGGGCGAGGCGCTTCAGCTTGCCCGACAGCTCTTCCATGTCGTCCTGCGAGAAGCCGGTGCCGACATTGCCCTTGTAGACCAGCTCGTCACCCTCGTGCTGCGCCAGCAGCAGCGACGAAAAGGGACGCGCCTTGGCCGACGACTTCTTCCAGCCGATCACGACGAACTCCTGCCGCCGGGTGCATTTGACCTTCACCCAGGATTTCGACCGGCGCGAGGCATAGCGGCCGTCGATGGTCTTGGAGATGATCCCTTCCTGCTTCGCGCCGCACATCGCGCGGTAGAGCTTCTCCCCCGCGCCGATGAGGTGCTGGGCGACATGGATCGGCGGTTCGGCACGGTCGAGCAGCGCTTCGAGCCGCTCCTTGCGTTCGACGTTGGGCAGGTCGGCGAGATCTTCCCCCTCGGCCTCGAGCAGATCGAAGGCGTAAAAGAGCAGATCATCGCCCTTCCCCTGCGCCCCATGCCCGCGCTTGAGCACGCTCTGCAGCGAGGAGAAGTCGGGATTGCCATCCGCGTCGGTGGCGACGATCTCGCCGTCGATCAGGCAGCTCGGCAGATCGAGCGCGGCGAAGCTCTCGACCAGCGGAGCGAACTTGTCGGTCCAGTCCTTGCCGTTGCGGGTGTAGACCCGGACCTCGTCGCCCTTTGCCGCAATCAGCGCACGATAGCCGTCGAACTTGATCTCGTGCATCCAACGATTGCCGGTGGGCACATCGTCGACCAGCGTGGCGAGCTGCGGCTTGCGGAATTTGGGCAGCGGAGCGGGCTTGGCGGGGTTGGCGGTCCTCGCCTTCCCCGCATTGCGCGAGGCGGCCTTTTCCATCTGCGCCAGAAAGGCATCGTCCTTCTTGCCGGCCAGCGAGTACTCGCCTTTGCGGTCCGCCGCGATCTCGGCCATCGAGCGACCGGTCAGCACGCTGGTCAGTTCGCGCTGGACCAGCGCATCGCCTTCCTGCGCATGGTCGTCCTGCAATTTGCGCAGGAGCCAGTTCTCGCGCTTCTCGCCGGGCTTCTTCTTCAGCCGGATAAGCAGCCATTCGCCCTTCATCCGCTCGCCCTCGAGACAGAAGTGGAGATGGCCCTCGTCGAGATCCGAAGCGCTCTTGCCTTCGATCGGCGCCCAGGTTCCGCGGTCCCACAGCATCACCGTCCCGCCGCCATATTCCTCCTTCGGAATGGTCCCCTCGAACTCGGCATAGGACATCGGATGATCCTCGGTGCGCACCGCCAGCCGCTTGATATCGGGATCGGGCGATGGCCCCTTGGTGACCGCCCAGCTCTTGAGCACGCCGTCCACTTCCAGCCGCAGATCCCAGTGCAGCCGCGTCGCATCATGCTTCTGGACGATGAAGAGATCGCCGCCCGCACTGCTCTGCGCCTTGCCAGAAGGCTCGGGCGTCTTGCCGAAATCGCGCTTGGCGTTGTAGGTGGCGAGGGGATCGGTGCGCGCCATCGATCAGGCGGATTTCTTCTTGCGCGCGGTGCTCTTTGCCGCCCCCTTCGCCGGTTTGCCCGTGCCCTTTTCGGCAGCGACCGATTTCTTGAGCGCCGCCATCAGGTCGATCACATTGCCGCCGGTGGCCGCGGGTTCCTCGGCATCCTCGACGATCCGCTTGCCGTCCTTGGCCTTGGCCTTGGTGTCGATCAGCTTGCGCAGCGCCTGCGCGTAGCGATCCTCGAACTCGCCCGCATCGAAGGGCGCGGTCTTCTTGTCGATCAGGCTGGTGGCGAGATCGAGCAGATCCTCGTCGGGCTTGTCCTCGCCGATCTCGCCGAAGAAGGACTGACCCTTGCGGACCTCGTCGGCGTAGCGCAGCGTTTCGAGCAGCAGCCCCTTGCCGCAGGGTTTCACCGCCACCAGCTTCTCCGCGCCGCGCACCGACAATTGCCCCAGCCCGACCTTGCCCGCTGCGCGCAGTGCATCGCGCAGCACGATGAAGGCTTCCTCGGCGAGCTCGTCCTTGGGGACGACGTAATAGGGCTTCTCGTAATAGAGCGCGTCGATCTCGTGCGCCTCGACGAACTGGACCAGTTCGAGCGTGCGCTTGCTCTCGACCTTGACCGCCTCGATCTCTTCGTCTTCGAGCAGGACGTAATTGCCCTTGGACAATTCATAGCCCTTGACGATCTCGTCGCGATCGATCGGCCCGATCCCTGCCACCACCTTGTCGTAAGCGATGCGCTTGCCCGACGGCTCGTGGATCTGGCGGAAGCTGATCTTGGCTCCCGATTGCGTCGCGGAATAAAGCTCGACCGGGATCGAGACCAGCGCGAGCCGGATCTGACCCTGCCAATAGGCGCGTGCAGCCATGGATTGGTTCCTTTCGAGATATAGCAGCGCTTGAAGCGCGCAAATGTTTCGCAAGGCTCGTAATGCGCCGTTTGGATTGCCGCTCGCGCCGCACGCTGGTAACGGGCGCGCGCACCCCGGGCCTGGCTTGCAGGTCGGTATTTCAGGAACTGCCCTTCATGCCCAGCACCTCCGAAGCCCATCCCCGTAAAGTCGTCCTCGCCTATTCGGGCGGGCTCGACACCTCGGTGATCGCCAAATGGCTGAGCGTCGAGCGCGGCTGTGAGGTCGTGACCTTTACCGCCGATCTCGGCCAGGGCGAGGAGATCGAGCCGGCGCGCGACAAGGCCCGCGCGATGGGGATCCCCGACGCCAATATCTTCATCGAGGACCTGCGCGAGGAATTCGTCGCCGATTTCGTCTTCCCGATGATGCGCGCCAACGCCCGCTACGAGGGCGACTATCTGCTCGGCACCAGCATCGCCCGCCCGCTGATCTCGAAGCGGCTGGTCGAGATCGCGCGAGAGACCGGCGCCGACGCCATCGCGCACGGCGCCACCGGCAAGGGCAACGACCAGGTCCGCTTCGAGCTCTCCGCCTATGCGCTCGCGCCCGACATCACGGTGATCGCGCCGTGGCGCGAGTGGGATCTGACCAGCCGCACCGCGCTGATCGCCTGGGCCGAGGCGCACCAGATCGCGGTGCCCAAGGACAAGCGCGGCGAGAGCCCCTTCTCCACCGATGCCAACCTCCTGCATACATCGTCGGAGGGCAAGGTGCTCGAGGATCCGTGGGAGGAGACGCCCGACTACGTCTATTCGCGCACCGAGCACCCCGAGCAGGCGCCCGATACGCCCGAATACATCACGCTGGAGTTCGAGCGCGGCGATGGCGTGGCGCTCAATGGCGAGGCGCTGAGCCCGGCCGCGCTGCTGACCGCGCTCAACGAGCTCGGCCGGCGCCACGGGATCGGCCGGCTCGATCTGGTCGAGAACCGCTTCGTCGGCATGAAGAGCCGCGGGATGTACGAGACCCCGGGTGGCGAAATCTACGCCCGCGCGCATCGCGGGATCGAGCAGCTCACGCTCGATCGCGGCGCGGCGCATCTCAAGGACGAGCTGATGCCGCGCTATGCCGAGCTGATCTACAACGGCCTCTGGTTCAGCCCCGAGCGGCTGATGCTGCAGGCGGCGGTCGATCTCAGCCAGGAGAAGGTCAGCGGGACGGTGCGGCTCAAGCTCTACAAGGGCATGGCCAGCGTGGTCGGGCGCAAATCGCCCAATTCGCTCTATTCCGAAGCGCATGTCACCTTCGAGGACGATGCCGGCGCCTACGACCAGAAGGACGCCGAGGGGTTCATCAAGCTCAACGCTTTGCGCCTCAGGCTGCTGGCACAGCGCGACCGCTGAGGCGGATCCGCCGATCCCGGCAAGAATGTTTCAATTCGGATAGCGCAGTGGTGGTCCTTGCGGCGAAGCGTTGACTTATCCACTCGCGTCCACAGCGAAAACGAGCGTCGGTGGATAAGCCGGGCGCCGAGCGCTTGTCGGAAGGCCGCGCGGAGCGCAGTTTCAATCCATCGGAACGGGGCGGAAACGCCGGGCAATTGCAGGCCGAAAGGTCTGAAATTGCCCGACAAATCCAAGCCGGAAAGACGTGGTGAAACCTGTCCACGCCTGCCCCGAGATTGCCGAGTGCAAGGACTCCTGTCTGCAGCACCCGGCGATCGATGACGGACGAGCGCAAGGCGCTTCATCACGGGCCGGGCCGACCGGTCGGATGCCCGCGGAGGCTTGGTGGAGGATCTCCGATCCGAAGCGAAGCCGAAGTTCACGGCGCCGGCCACAAGGGAAGTCCGGTTGCGGAAATGCCTGTCGAGGGTTTTCCCGCTCAGTCCTGCGAAGGGGTTCGCCCCGGAGCGGCCAGGCGAGAGGACAGGAGGGTGTTTCCGGATGCCGGTGCGAGCGCCGGCGACGGACCCGGCCCGCGCGCTTCGGTGCGCGGACGGGAAACCGCCGGATGCCAAGTGCCCGTTTCGGCGGGACCACGCATCGGTGAGAGTGGGGTCGGCAGTGATGCCGGCCCCATTTTGCTTGTCCCCGCATCTGCCGCGCCGCCGCTTACGCTGGTCGTAGCGCCGCGCAAGGCAACCGCCGGGTTCCCGTTCCGCTCGGGTCCGCGGCTCCTTCCTGACCGGCCGCGCCTCCCCGTGGCTAAGCCGCAGGGCGAATCGGTCGCTCCTCATGCTCTCGTTGCAGGGTTGTAGGAAAATGAAAAAGGCGCCGCGCCGCCACGATCTCGCCCGCGCCGGCCGCAAACCGCGATGAACTGTGGCGACAATCGGGCAGTTGCCCGCGCCCGGTGCGCACGGGCACGCATGATGGGCTAGAGAGTTCCCGCAACAATTGGAGGGAACGGTTTTGTCCCATCGCAGTTTGAAGCTCTTTTTTCTGGCCGCCGCGATCGCGGTTCCGGCCAGCGCCGCCACTCCGGTGGATCACACCGTCGCCGATCTGGCGGAGGCTCCCGCCGCGCCGATCCGGTTCGAGGCCGGCCCCGTGGTGCAGGAGGTCCCGCCCGCTCCCGTTATCGCGGACGATGCGCAGTCGCTCGGCAGCGGGGTCGCCTCCTTCTACGGCGCCAAGTTCCACGGCCGCCGCACCGCCAGCGGCGAGCGCTTCGACATGCATGCGCTGACCGCGGCGCACCGCAGCCTGCCCTTCGGCAGCGAGGTTCGCGTCACCGATCCGCGCTCGGGCCGCTCGGTCACGGTGCGGATCAACGACCGCGGTCCGTTCTCGCGCCACCGCACGATCGATCTCTCGCGCGCCGCCGCGCAGGAGATCGGGCTGGTCAACCGCGGCCACGGCACGGTCGAGCTCGAGCTCCTCAGCTAACCACCCCCCTCCCTAACCCCCTCATTCTCCGGCTTGCCGAGCCCTCCGCTTCCCGCGATAGATCGCGCGGGGGGGGACGCGAGGGATGGCGGGGGTCGAATGGCCCGATCCGGCGACCCCGCCCGGGCTCGAGTGGCTGGCGCAGGCTTCGGAGGCGACCGATATCGCCAGCCTGCTCGCCTTCCTCGCGCTGGGCTTTGTGCGCGGGCGGCGGACCAGCTGCGCGCTGCTGCTGGTGGTGACCGGATCGCTGGGGGTGGAGGCGCTGGCCTCGGCGATGGGGGTCGGGATGTATGTGGGGGTGGTGCCGGTTTGAGCCGCGCCCGCCTCCTCCGACAGGTCTGGCCACTCCGCCCCATCGGACACATCTGACACATCTGACGCACCGGCAGCAGCGGAACCGTCCGCTGCGCCCGAAGCGTCACCTTGCCGCGCCGCGTCCGCTCCGAAGTCCCCGGATTGCCCGCTCCCTTCCCCAGCCTCGGCCCCTTCTCCAGTCTCTCCTTCCCCGGCCTCACCAGCCAGCACGCGGTCGAGCAGTTCGCGGCCCTCGGCCTGCCATTGCTCGAAGCGCGCCAGCGCCTTGGCGGTCGCGCGCTCGACCGCGCGGTCGTCGGCGCGGTGGCGCGCGGCGGCGTCGCGGTAGTCCTTCCGGCCCGCCGCCACCGCCGCCTCCTGCGCTTCGAGCGCCTCCTCGCAGGCGAGCCCGAACACCCCCAGGCGGCTGGGCGGCAGATCGGCGCAGACCGGCGCGGCTGGCGCGACCGGCGCGGGCGGCGCGGGCGGCGCGGGCGGCGTCTCGCCCGCAGCGGTCTCGGCTTCGGGCCAGGCGTGCTCGCAATCCTCCGCCGCCAGCCGCGCGCCGAGCTGCGCCGCGCGGGCATGGTGCTCGGGGACGCTCTGCCCGGCGCGCCCGGCAAGCAGCGTGTCGAAACACGACGCGCGCGCTTGCGCCTCACGCTCTCCCGTGTTCCCCGCAGCAATCCGCCGGTCGAGCCGCGCGAGATGGGTGAGCAGATAGCGCGGATCGTGGCGCCGCCAGGTGGCGACATGCTCGCCGCGGCAGAACACCGGCACGGCCACCCCGTCGAAGGCGCGGGAAGCCAGCTCGGCCTCGCCCGCGGCGCGCGCATGGACCAGCGCCGCCTCCCACAAACCCGCGAAAGCGGGCTCGCGGCGGCGAAACCGATAGACGGTGTCGCGGCTCACCCCGACCCGCGCCGCCGCGGCGCGGACATTGCCGTGGAGCGCGAGGCCATCGAGAAAGCGCACCTGCTGCGCCGCGCCGAATTTCGAGTTGGCGGGCGTGGGATCGCCGGGGCCGGAACAGGGGTCGGCCCAAGGATCGGAATCCAGCACGATTTCGCGCGGCGGATCGCCGGGTAGCCAGCCCCCGGGCCAGTGCGGCGCGGCGGATTTGCGACCGGAGCCGCCCATCCGGCTCGCCCGCCGCGCCTGCAGCAGCGCGGCGCTGGAGGGGTAATGGTCGTAGGGGGTCTTGGCGGCGGGATTGGCGGGGTCGTATACGCCGCTGCGGGGATCCTGCCCGTAATCGTAGGACAGCCCGTAATCGGGATCGTCGCCGGGGTCGGGGTCGGGGTCGCCGTACGGCGCCTCCGCCTCCCACCCCCGCCCGGCCTTGCTCTTGAGCCCGCGCGACAACCAGTCCTGCGTGGGGACGCCGTAATCGCCCGCCCCCGAAGCGCCGCCTCCCCGCGAAGGCGGGGACCTCAGACCACCAGTGGACCGGCCGTTACCCGCCGCCCCATCACCATCGGGAATATCGCAAGGCATGGTGAATTTGTCGAAGCGGTGGGAGATGTCGGGAGTGTCGGTCATGCCACGCCTCCCGTGCGGGAGAGACAGGAACCGCGCGAAATGGCGGGCACCAAACGGCGCGAAGCGCCGCGAAGCGAAGCTGAACCGGCAAAGCCGGGACAACCGCGACCGCGCGCCGGCCGGTCAGGCCGAAAGCCTAGCGCGCGGATGCGCGCGCCGGCGCCTGAGGCGAAAACAAAAAACTGAGGCATGATCCGATCTCCGTGGGGATGAGCGAATCGAACCATCTATGGCATGTGGGGGTCTGTAGGAAAGTTGTTTGATTATCGGGCAAGGGCTCATTCGCGTGAGTTGACGCGGCAACAAAACAGCAGGTGTCAGCTTGACCGCGCAAATAAACGCCGCCACCTACCGTCTGTGTTCAGGAAACTCTGGAAATATCTCGCGATTGCAGTCGGTGCAGCAACATGCGGAGGCATAGGTGCGGCATATGGGAGCAGACTCAGCATCAGCTGGGAAGGCGGGGCGGATATCGGGGCCGTGGAACTCGCAACCGTAGTCCTAGCTGCGCTATCTCTTATCCTAGTTGTACTTACGATTTTTCTAGGTGTTCTGGGTTTCATTGGATTATCGACCATAAATGATCGCCTAGAGGATCACTCAAGGGAGTACTTCAATAAAAATCTCAAGAAGGGGACCCCGGCATTTGCGATGGTACAGCAAGTTGTCCGAGAGGTTCTTTACCGAGGCGTTGACTCTATTGACTCTCAGGATGAAGACGACGGCTTGACGAAAGAGGATGCGGAACCCGATGGGTAGTCTCTTAGAGAAAATTACGCCTGATGAGAGGGGAGTTGTCGATAAGCATCGCGCTCAGGTGCCAGTGCGCGTCTCGGCATTGGCACAGGAACTAGGCTTGGAAATTGTTCTTGCAGCTCTAAGCCCCAATATTTCTGGCATGATTGAACCGTCCGATACTGCCGCCAACGGATATAAGATCAAGATTAACAAATTTGAGAAAGAGGAGCGCCAACGATTTACTGCAGCGCATGAAATTTCTCACTATTTGCTTCATCGTGAATACATCAAGAATGGCATTGTTGACAGCGCCCTTTATCGTTCTAATCTCTCATCATACAAGGAGACCCAAGCCAATAAGCTCGCTGCGGACATATTGATGCCAGTCGAAGCCGTGCGCGCTGCTCTAAATGACTTGGGAGGTCAAAAAACAGACGATAACGCAAGAGTTCTTGCATCTGAATTCAAGGTTTCAGTTCCCGCGATGAAAGTTCGTTTGGGTATGGGTGAGTATGCTTGAAGCTTACTCCTATGTGGCAATGCTTTATTGCAAAAATGCTGAACTAGATGCGCTCCGAAATCTGGATAACGCGATTAAGCCGCAGTTCTTACCCATTCTCGGCATAGGTCCCGGACAATTTAATGACCTTACAAACACAATCGAAAAAGACAAAGAGGCTACCCTAAATTTGCGGGTCGCGTTAACCCTCGACGAGGCCAAATTTGGCAAATCGAAGAAGCAGCCCGCAAGAGATCAGTTCGACGCACTCTTTCGTCCGACGAATGGCTTTGCCGAATACTATTCACTTGTGAACGATTGGGGGGCCGCGATACCTACGCTCCGTTCGATCAGCGGAATTTATGAAAACCCGAGTGAACAGATTGCGAATGCACGTGCGCTTGATAGGGGACTGCTTGTTCATGTCCGAAGGCATGAATACGCGCATTTTGTTGAAATCTTAGAGCGGGGTTCGTTTGACGACGTCGATTGCGCATTTGCCGTCGACGCTGAATGGTCTGTGGATGTGCTTCAGGCTGAAGCATGGATGTCTTCAGCAATAACACGCATCACTGGTACGATTCCCGAAGCGGAGATCATTTGCCTATCTAGTTCTTTTCCGAAGGGGTTTGGCCATATCGGAAGCAAAGGTGTGTTCTCCAACGATGATCGCGAACTATTTGATCGTCTCCAGCGACGGCATAATGCCGCTCGGCTCACATACGGCGACTGGGGAAGTACGAGGGCATCGGAGGAGACAATCGCAAACCGTCCGAGACCAAGAGTTGATATCCCAACGCAACGGGAGTGGATCTCGTTTCGTCAGGAAGATAAGGATGGTTCTGGCTATATCGGTCAGGCAAAAAAAGCCCGGCTGGATAGTGTGTGGGCAACCCTCCCAGAATGCTGGGGGAAACGACTTGTTGAGTTGACCGCATTAGAAAGGCCAATTAGAATCCGAGGTACGCAGAGTGCAAATTCGGCGCGCATTAATTTGCACCTCACTACTCAGTCCATGGCCGGAACGATGGATGTCATTCCGGAAGAGCCGTTCGTAGACAATTTTTAAGTACAAAATTGATTCAACGGCCATCTGCGGGGTAAATTACCGCACCTGCGCTGGTTTCAGATCGTCCTCGGCGCTGGGCTCTACCTACGAGACCTACTCGGAGTGGCCTATTGAACCGCGCCTGAGCCCGGTGAGGCCGAGGGTGCAGTCGGTGAGACTGATAACGTCGAAGCTGTAGTCGATCTTCACCACCGAATTGCCAAGCCCGGGGATTGCCCGCAGATGTGCTCGTCTTGCTACGCTTTTCGCCCTGCGCAGACCACCTCCTACACCCTAAATATCGTCCGCGACATCCTCGGCTTCGTTCTCGACTTCCTCTACGCAATCGACGTCGTCGGGGGCGCAGGTGACGGCGGCGGCGCCGGCTCCGGCGCCCAGCAGCGCGGCACAGCCCGAGGTGGCGAAAGCCGCCAGCGCGGCGGCGGCAAGTGCGGGTTTCTTCATGGGTTTTCTCCTTTTGCGATGCCGATTCAATGGCCGCGGGCGGAGGAGGTTCCGGGTTTTTGCGGGGTTTTGGGGGCGCGTGGGGCGCGGGACTGCGGGGGCGCGCGCTCGGGGCTTTACCCCTCCACCATCCTGCGGATGGTCCCCCTCCCCATCTGCGATGGGGAGGATCTTTGGCGGGGCCCTCCTCGCGCGGAGAATCAGCGCGCCAGCATCGGCGCCAGATAGTGCCCGGTGACGCTGCGCTGTTCCTTCGCGACCTGTTCGGGGGTGCCCTGCGCGACCACTTCGCCGCCGCGCACGCCGCCGTCGGGGCCGAGGTCGAGGATCCAGTCGGCGGTCTTGATGACGTCGAGATTGTGCTCGATCACCACCACCGAATTGCCCTGGTCGACCAGCCGGTGGAGCACTTCGAGGAGTTTGCGGACATCCTCGAAATGCAGCCCGGTGGTCGGCTCGTCGAGGATGTAGAGCGTCTGCCCGGTGGAGCGGCGCGCGAGTTCCTTGGCGAGCTTGACTCGTTGGGCTTCTCCGCCCGACAGGGTCGTCGCCTGCTGGCCGACCTTGACATAGCCCAAGCCGACCTCGGCCAGCATCCGCATCTTCTCGCGGATCGGCGGGACCGCCTTGAAGAACTCCTCGGCATCCTCGATCGTCATGTCGAGCACGTCGGCGATCGAGAGGCCCTTGAAGCGCACCTCGAGCGTCTCGCGGTTGTAGCGCTTGCCGTGGCATTCCTCGCAGGTGACGTAGACGTCGGGGAGGAAGTGCATCTCGATCTTGATCAGCCCGTCGCCCTGGCAGGCCTCGCAGCGGCCGCCCTTGACGTTGAAGCTGAAGCGCCCGGGCTTGTAGCCGCGCGCGAGGCTCTCGGGGAGGCCCGCGAACCAGTCGCGGATCTGGGTGAAGGCGCCGGTGTAGGTGGCGGGGTTGGAGCGCGGCGTGCGGCCGATGGGCGACTGGTCGATCTCGATCACCTTGTCGCAATGCTCTAACCCGGTGACCTTGTCGTGCGCGCCCGCGATGATCCGCGCGCCGTTGAGCTGGCGGGCGGCGGCGGCGTAGAGCGTGTCGATGGTGAAGGAGGACTTGCCCGAGCCCGAGACCCCGGTGACGCAGGCGAAGGTTCCCAGCGGGAGCGCGGCGGTGACGTTCTGGAGGTTGTTCGCGCGCGCGCCGTGGACGGTGAGCTTCTTGCCATTGCCCTTGCGGCGCTTGGCCGGAACCTCGATCTTGCGGCGGCCGGTGAGATAGTCCGCGGTGAGCGAGTTCTTGGCCTTGAGCACCTGCTTGAGGGTCCCTTGCGCGACGATCTCGCCCCCGCGCACGCCCGCGCCGGGGCCGAGATCGACGACATGGTCGGCCTGGCGGATCGCGTCCTCGTCATGCTCGACGACGATCACGGTGTTGCCCAGATCGCGGAGCCGCTTGAGGGTTTCGAGCAGCCGGTCGTTGTCGCGCTGGTGGAGCCCGATGCTGGGCTCGTCGAGGACGTAGAGCACGCCGGAGAGGCCCGAGCCGATCTGGCTGGCGAGGCGGATCCGCTGGCTCTCGCCGCCGCTCAGGGTACCTGAAGTTCGGTCGAGGTTTAGGTAATCGAGCCCGACATTGTCGAGGAAGCCCAGCCGCTCGTTGATCTCCTTGAGGATGGCCTTGGCGATCTGGCTCTGCTGCGGGTTGAGGTGATCGTCGAGCCCGAGGAACCAGGCCTTGGCATCGGCGACGCTCATCTGCGTCGGGGTGGCGATGTCGGTCGGACCATCCGCGCCGGGGATCTTCACCGCCAGCGCCTTGTCGTTGAGCCGCTTGCCGCCGCACGCCTCGCAGGGCTGCGCGGTCTGGAACTTGGACAGCTCCTCGCGCATCCAGGCGCTCTCGGTCTGGAGCAGGCGGCGGTTGAGATTGCCGATCACCCCCTCGAAGGCCTTGTTGACGGTGTATTGCTTGCGCCCGTCCTTGAAGGTCAGCGGCACCCGCGCGCCCTTGGTGCCATGCAGGATCACCTCGCGGTGCTCCTGCGCCAGATCCTGCCACGGGGTGGTCAGGTCGAAGCCGAACTCGGCGGCGAGGCTGGCGAGCACCTGGAGGTAATAGGGCGACGGCGGGTTGGACTTGGCCCAGGGCACCACCGCGCCCTTCTTGAGGCTCAGCGCCTCGTTGGGGACGACCAGCCGGGGATCGAAGGACTGCTTCTCGCCCAGCCCGTCGCAGGTCGAGCACGCCCCCTGCGGCGCGTTGAAGGAGAACAATCGCGGCTCGATCTCTTCGATCGTAAAGCCGCTGACCGGGCAGGCGAATTTCTCGGAGAAGACGATGCGGTTTGCGGGGACGCCGGCGCCTTTCATCTTGCCGCCGCTCGCTTCGCTCGCCACCATCTTGGTCTTCGTCACCCCAGCGGAAGCTGGGGTCTCTGTCGGTTGCGCGCCTTCGTGAGCGATCCCAGCTTTCGCTGGGATGACGGCAGGGGTGGGAAGCAATTCCGCCACCGTCCCATCCGCCAGATCCACATACGCCAGCCCGTCGGCCAGCTTGAGCGCCTGCTCGAAGCTGTCCGCCAGCCGCGTCTCGAGCCCCGGCTTCACCGCGAGCCGGTCGACCACCACCTCGATGTCGTGCTTGAGCTTCTTGTCGAGCGCGGGCGCCTCGCCGATCTCGTAGATCTCGCCGTCGATGCGGACGCGGGTGAAGCCCGATTTCTGCCATTCGGCGAGTTCCTTGCGGTACTCGCCCTTGCGCCCGCGCACCGCAGGGGCGAGCAGATAGAGCCGCGTGCCCTCGGGCAGCGCCATCACGCGGTCGACCATGTTGGAGACGGTCTGCGCCTCGATCGGCAGCCCGGTAGCGGGCGAATAGGGGGTGCCGACGCGCGCCCACAGCAGCCGCATATAGTCGTAGATCTCGGTGACGGTCGCCACGGTCGAACGCGGGTTGCGCGAAGTGGTCTTCTGCTCGATCGAGATCGCGGGGCTGAGCCCGTCGATATGCTCGACATCGGGCTTCTGCATCATCTCGAGGAACTGGCGCGCATAGGCGCTCAGGCTCTCGACATAACGCCGCTGCCCCTCGGCATAGATGGTGTCGAAGGCGAGGCTCGACTTGCCCGAGCCCGACAGCCCGGTGATCACGATCAGCGCATCGCGCGGCAGATCGATATCGATGCCCTTGAGGTTGTGCTCGCGCGCACCGCGCACGGAAATCTTGGTGAGAGCCATGCGGCGCGTGTTCCTGTTGTGTTCGATTATGTCAAGCGTGGAGCCGCTCTGTTCCCCGGAGAGATGGGGACGCGGCCCGCGGCGCGCAACAGCGCGCTCCGGGCACCTACGGGTCAGCCGGAGCGCGGTTCCGCGCAGATCAGAGCAGCGGCGCACGCCGCGTCACCGGCACCGCGAGTCCGGCCTGATCCGCGATCATCGCGATCCACTGGCCGACCTGCGCGATCTCCTCCTCGACCAGCGGGCTGTGCGCGCGTTCGCTGTCCTTAGCCGCGGTCGCATTGAAATCGCCGCCGCGCTTGGAATGGGTCGCGAACACCGGACCCTCGGCCACCCGGGCGGCCTGCGCGGCCTCGAGCGGCAGGTCGAACAGGTCGGCGATCGCGGCGATGGTATCGGCGCGCCGCGCGTCGAAGACATCGCCGTCGAGCGTCCGCAGCCGTTCGGGGTAGCGGTCGAGCAGCATCGCAAAATAACGCTGGTTGAGAAACCAGGCGAGCCCGGCGGCCTGCAGATCGGTCATCGCGAATTGCTCGCGCGCATCCATCCCCAGATCCATCCCGGCGTAACCCATCAGTTCGAGATAGAGCTGCCGCCCCCAGCGGCGGCCCATCATCCCCTTGCGGACCACCGCGGCGAGGAAGGCGGGCAGCGGATTGGTCATCAGCACCGCGCGGGCATCGGGGCGCGCATCGAGCAGCGCGGGGATCAGCCGGTTGGCATGGTTGGTCGGCTTCACCAGTACCGCAGCCTCGCGCACGCCCCCTGCAGAACTGTGCGGGCGCGACAGCAGGTCGAGCATCGGCGCGACCAGCGGGCGACCCGCCTCGCCCATATTGGTGAGGCTCACGAGAATGCCCGGCTCGCTCAGCCCGGCAGAGACCCCGGGAATGTCGAGCGCGCGCACCAGCAGCGTCGACCGGCAGAAGGCGGTGTGGAACACAAAGTGCAGCGGGCCGGTCTCGGGCTCGACACCCGCCAGTCCGCCGAGCGGGAGGAAAGCCTCGTCCGCCGCAGTGGCCGGGATGCGATCGGCGAGGAACTGCGGCGCGGCAAGATCGCTGCGCGGGATACGCAGGAACTGCAGCATGCCAGCGGCAGGATCGATCCGGTGGGGCAGCCATTCGGGGTCTGCGGAGAATTTGGCAACATCGTCTGTCATCCCCCTCCCTTAGCGAGGCTTGGGCGCGAAGACCAAGACCGCCGGGCCACCGACCTGCGGCGCGCTCCGAGCGCAGGCCGCCCTGTAGAAGGGACGAGTTGAGGACCGATGGCGTCCGGGAGCCGTTGTATGGGTAACCGAGGGGGCTTTTCCGCTGTCCGACCCGCAATGACGGGTTCGGGCGCGAGGCCCGCCACAAGCAGATACGCCGGAGCAGATGCCACCGATGTCCAGTCCAACCCCGACGAGCGTCGCAGACGCCGAGAACCCTATCCACAGCAATCCAGCCGCGCAATCCCGCTCTGCGTCGGCGCCGGCGAGGCGTGCAGCGCAAGGCGCGCCGCCCGCGCCCGGCTCCCGCGACCCCGGCTCTCACGATTCCGGTCCCCGCGACCGGGTGCGACGCCTGCTGCAGGATCTCGATACACCGCTGGACGGCGCGCCCGATCGGCCCGCCACCGCTTCGCGCCCCCGCGTCGGCGAGCCCGAGAGCACCGATCTGCGCCGCGCGCGGCGGGCTGCGCGCAGGGTGTTCAGGGTCAATCCCTCGCGCTCGGCGCGCCAGCGGGCGACCGCCATGCTGACCGCGGGCGCGGTCGGCCTGGCAGCCTTCACCGCCCCATCCGCCCTGCGCACAGGCTCCGACGACAGCGAGAGCAGCCTGACGATAGGGTCGGACGATCCCACCCAGAACCGCATCCACGCCAGCCGGATTTCGACCAGCGCGCAGTTCAAGCGCGCGCTGGTCCAGGAAGAGGGCGTGCGCCAGGTGGTCTACCGCGATGTCGCGGGCTATCCCACCGTCGGCGTCGGCCATCTGATCGAACCGCAGGACAATCTGCGCGTCGGCGACCGGGTGAGCAAGGAACGCGTGCTCGGCTTCCTCGACGGCGATATCGCCGAGGCCGAAGGTCATGTTCGCGATCTGGTCGGCGATCTGCCGCTGTTCCAGCACGAATTCGATGCGCTGGTCGATCTGGTCTACAATGTCGGGCGCGGCAATGTCTCGGCCTCGGAAAGCCCGCGGCTCAACGCCGCGATCGATGCCGGCGATTACGACCGGATCGCTTCCGAACTCGATTATACCCATGCTGCGGGCCGGGTGGCGCGCGGGCTGGAGTTTCGCAGCGAACGGCGCGCGGCGATTTTCGTCAGCGCGTCCTACGAGGATCCGCGCGAAACGGGCTCGACGCGCACCGATGTGTGATAGATTGCCGCGATGGGGCAACGCTTTTTCATCGCCATCCGGCCGCCGGGCGAAATTCGCGATCTGCTGATCGACCGGATGGAGGCGCTCGAAGGCGCACGCTGGCAGGACGACGACCAGCTCCACCTCACGCTGCGCTTCGTCGGCGAGGCCGATCCGCGGGAAGTGGACGATCTGATGGCGGCGTTGCAATCGGTCTCCGCTCCGCCCTTCGCGCTGGCGCTCGATGGCCTGGGCCATTTCGAGCGCAAGGGGGTGCCGCATACGCTGTGGGCCGGGGTGACGCAGCCGGACGCTCTGTTCGTGCTGCAGAATCGGGTCGAGCGCGCCTGCCGCAGGGCGGGTTTCCCCGCCGAGACGCGCAAGTTCGCGCCGCATATCACCATCGCCCGGCTCAATCGCTCGACCGCACCGCCCGAGGGCTGGCTGGCAAGGAACGCCGATCTGCGCTCGGACCCTTGGCCGGTCGATTCCTTCGTCCTGTACGAGAGCCGGCTCGACCCGGGTGGATCGACCTACGAACCTGTCATGCGCTACGGATTTGCCTGAAATGACCCGCCCGACCCTCCTTGTCCCCGTAATTGCTCCCCTGCTGGCGCTGGCCTGCTTCGGCTGCTCGGCGGCGCCCGAAGAAGAAGAAGACCAGCCGCTCGCCGCCGCCAGCGCCGAAACTCCCGACCGGGCCGGTCTCGAGCAAGCGATGGCGGCTCCGCCCGAGGATTGCCTGCTGATGGTGTGGTCGAACCAGCAGGAGCGCGACATCGAGTTCGACCGCGCGCACGATCTGGTGGATGGCGGGGCGATCTCCTGCGCCACCGGGACCAGCCCGAGCCAGTTCCAGGCGGCGCTCGAGGCGCTGCGCGAGGCGGCGCGCCTCGAGCGACAGCCGCCGCGTACTGGCCGAGGTCGGGATCCCGCTGCTCTATATCGACCGCGCGGGCAAGCGCGTGGAACTCGACGAGGCGCGCGCCGAGGCGCTGGCCGAGGAGGTGTTCGACGCCGAGCTGATGCGCACGCTCGAGCGGCTCGATCTCGAGGACATGACCGTGGTGCCCGAGCGCGGCGGGTTCTTCGAGCTGGGCTCGCTGTGGCTGGTGGTCGATCAACAGGGCGGGCGGCCGCGGCTGGTGACGGTGAACCGCCAAGCGCTCGCCGAAGCGGCGGATGCGGCGAGGAGCGCGGCGCAGGATCGTGAGGGCGCGGTGGTTCCCGAGGGCTGAGCCCTTGCATTTGCTGGCAATCCCCTGTTCAAGCGCGCCAGTCTAAACGTCTGTTGTCCGTGGGCGCACTCGTGCCCCGCAATATGAAATCAACCGGAGACCCCTATGAAGGCCCAGATTCTGGCCACCACCGCCGCCGCCGCCCTGCTGGCCGGCTGCACCACCACCGGAGAAGCCGCGATGGATCGCCCGCTCGCCGAGGCCCCGACCGCAGGCGCCGTCGCCATTCCGCAGGGCACCGGCTATTTCGCCGCCGACAGCACCCTGCCCTTCCTTGCCCCCGATTTCACCAAGATCTCGGAAGATGACTACCTGCCCGCGTTCGAGCAGGGCATGGCGATCCAGAAGGCCGAGGTCGAGGCGATCGTCGCCAACCCCGAGGCGCCGACCTTTGCCAACACCATCGTCGCGCTGGAGAAATCGGGCCGGATGCTCGACCGCGTCGGCAATGTGTTCTTCGCGCTGACCGGCACCAACACCACCGACCGGCTCGACGAAATCAACACCGAGATCAGCCCGGTGCTGTCCGCCCATTACGACAGCATCACGCTCAACCCCGCGCTGTTCGAGCGCGTGAAGGCGGTTTACGACAACCGCGCCGCGATGGCGATGACGCCCGAGGACGCGACGCTGCTCGAGAACACCTACGAGGGCATGGTCCACGCCGGTGCGATGCTGACCGACGCGCAGCGCGAGCAGGTCAAGGCGATCAACACCAAGCTGTCCACGATCACCACCGAGCTGAGCCAGAAGGTGCGTTCGGCGATGACCGACCAGCCGCTGGTGGTCGACACCCGCGCCGAGCTGGCCGGACTGTCGGATGCCGATATCCAGGCCGCCGCCGATCTCGCGACCGAGAAGGGCTATCCGGGCAAATTCGCGATCGCGCTGCAGAACACCACCCAGCAGCCGGTGCTCCCGAGCCTGGAAAACCGTGCGGTGCGCGAGAAGCTGTTCAAGCTCAGCTATCACCGCGCCGACGGCCAGCGCGCGGTCGACACCCGCCCGCTGATCGCCGAGATCGCCGCGCTGCGCGCCGAGAAGGCGGCGCTGTTCGGCGCGCCCGACTGGGCGACCTATGCGATGTGGGACCGGATGGCCGAGAACCCCAAGACCGCGCTGGGCTTCATGGGCCAGATGGTCCCCGCGCTCGCCGCGACCCAGCGCCGCGAGGCCGCGCTGCTCAACGAGGTGATCGCGGCCGAGGGCGGCGATTTCGAGGTCCAGCCGTGGGATTGGTATCGCTACGCCAACCAGGTCAAAGCCGAGCGCTACGATCTCGACGAAGACGCGGTGATGGAATATTTCCAGCTCCAGCCCGTGCTCGAGGACGGCGTGTTCTACATGGCCGAGAAGCTCTACGGGCTGACCTTCGAGCGGCGCACCGACCTGCCGGTCTATCACCCCGATGTGTGGACCTACACCGTGTTCGACCGCGACGGTTCGGAGCTCGGGGTGTTCTACTTCGACCCGTTCCAGCGCCCCTCCAAGCGCGGCGGTGCGTGGATGAGCAATTTCGTCGAGCAGAGCGACCTGTGGGGCACCAAGCCGGTGATCTACAACGTGCTCAACATCCCCAAGGCGGCCGCGGGCGAACCGCAGCTGGTCAGCTTCGACTGGGTCAACACCGCGTTCCACGAATTCGGCCACGCGCTGCACGGCTTCTTCGCCGACCAGCGCTACGAGAGCCTGTCGGGCACCGCCACGGCGCGCGATTTCGTCGAATATCCCAGCCAGGTGCACGAGATGTGGGCGACCTATCCCGAAGTGCTGGCGAACTACGCCAAGCATTACGAGACGGGCGAGACCATCCCGGCGGAGATGATCGCCAAGATCGAGGCGGCGGCCAAGTTCAACCAGGGTTACGACTTCGGCGAGACCGTGGCCGCGGCGCTGCTCGACATGAAGTGGCATGCGCTCACCCCGGCTCAGGCTCGGGCAATCGACACCCCGGCCGAGGTCGACGCCTTCGAACGCCAGGCGCTGACCGAACTGGGGCTCGAGGTCGATCTGGTGCCGCCGCGCTATCGCAGCACCTATTTCAACCACATCTTCAGCTCGCCCGAAGGCTACAGCGCGGGCTATTACAGCTATCTGTGGACCGAGATGCTCGACCGCGACAGCCGCAAGTGGTTCCGCGAGAACGGCGGGCTGACCCGCGAGAACGGCGATCACTATCGCGCCACCGTGCTCAGCCGCGGCGGGACGATGGACTATTTCGAGATGTTCGAGAACTTCGCCGGACGCCAGCCGAACATCACCCCGATGCTCGAGGCGCGCGGGCTGATCCCGGGCGACGAGGCGGCGGACAGCGAAGTGGCCGACGACGGCCCGGCGCAGGTCGGCGACGCGGGTACGGGTCCGATCAGGGACTGAGCCTTCGCCAGATGCAAAAGCAGGGGTCGGACCGCGAGGTCCGGCCCCTTTTTTGTGCGCGTGTCAGCGGGTGACGAGCGCCCGGCGGCCCGGCTCGCCGATCCACTCGACCGCAACGTTCCAGACGCGCGCGATGACTTCTGCGGCCAGCGCGTCCGCAGGAGCGCCGTCGGCTGCGACGCTCCCGCCGCCGAGCACCACCACCCGGTCGGCATGGTTCATCGCCAGCGCGAGATCGTGGAGCACCAGCACCACTCCGGCCCCTGCGTCGGCTGCATGGCGCAGATGGCGCAGCAGCGCGAATTGATGCGCCAGATCGAGCGCAGCGAGCGGTTCGTCGGCGAGGATCCATTCGGGCGTCCCCGCGAGCACCCGCGCGAGCAGCACCCGTGCGGTTTCGCCGCCCGAGAGCGACAGCGCGCGGCGCTCGGCGAAAGCGCCGAGATCGAGCGCGGCGATGGCGGCATCGACCGGAACCGGATCGCGGTCGCCATGCGGCATCCGCCCCAGTTCGATCAGGCTGCGCACCGGCACGTCCCAAGCGATCTCGGGGGTCTGCGGGAGATAGCCCAGCCGCCTGGCACGGGCGCGGGGGTGGAGCCGGGCGAGATCCTCGGAGCAGAGCAGCACCCGGCCCGCATCGGGGGTTATCAATCCGGCGAGTGTTTCGAGCAGGGTGGACTTACCCGCACCATTGGGGCCGCAAATCGCGGTGATCTGGCCGCGCTGAAGCTCGAGCGACACGTCGCCTAGGCGGCGAGACACGGCCAGCCCTTCTGCCGTAAGAATCTGGTCCGGTCCGCTCACAGCAGCCCCCGGCGCAGGCGCAGCAGCAGCCACAGAAAGAAGGGCGCGCCGAGCAGGCTGAGCGCGATCCCGAGCCGGAGTTCGGTGACCAGCGGGAGCACGCGCACCAGGCTGTCGGCCACCAGCACCAGCAGCGCCCCCGCGAGCGCGCTGGGCAGGATCAGCCGCGAGGGGCGGCGGTCGGTGAAGGGGCGGACCAGATGCGGGACGATCAGCCCGACGAAGCCGATGATCCCCGCCACCGCCACGCTTGCGCCGACGGTCAGCCCGACGCCCAGCACGAGCAGCGACAGCAGCCGCGCTGTGTCGATCCCGAGCGAGCGCGCCACCGGCTCTCCCAGCGTCAGCGCATCGAGCGCAGGTCCTGCGCGCCACAGCAGCGCGACGCCCAGCGCGACCAGCGGCGCGGCGAGCCAGACCTCGCGCCAGCCGCGATCGGTCAGCGCGCCGTTGAGCCACATCACGATCTCGCTCATCGCGAAGGCGTTGGGCGCCAGGCTGATCGCCAGCGCGGTGAGCGCGCCCGCGAGGCTGGCGACCATCAGCCCGGCGAGCGTGAACAGCGCGATCCCGCCGGTTCGCCCGGCGATCGCGGCGAGCAGCGCCATCGCGCCCCCTGCGCCCAGCAGCGCGAACAGCGGCAGCAGCAGCGGCGAGGCGGCGTAGCCGAACCACAGCGCCACCACCGCACCCAGCGCCGCGCCCGGCGCGATGCCGAACAGCCCGGGGTCGGCGAGCGGATTGCGCAGATAGCCCTGCATCGCGGCCCCCGCCGCGCCCAGCCCGGCGCCGACGATTATGGCCAGCAAAGAACGCGGCAGCCGCAGCTCGGCGAGGATCAGCGTCGCATTGGGGGTGCTCGCGGGGTCGAGCCAGACGCGGCCCGCGAGCAGCGAGAGCGGCAGTGCGAGCGCGAGCAGGAGCGCGAACAGCGCGATCGCGCGGGTCACCGGCTTGCGGTCCGCTGCGCCAAACGGCGGTCGAGCATCGCGGTGCGCAAGCCGCGCAAGCGCTCCATCGCGCGGATGATCGTCGGCCCGCCGCAATAGACGAGGCCGGGGTCGAAGGGTTCGACGCGGGTTTCCGGCAAATGGTCGAGCAGCGGATGGCTCTGCCCCGGCTCGTTGCCCGCGACCAGCAGCAGTTCGGGCGGATCGGCGGCGACCTGTTCGAGACTGAGATAATCCGCCTGCCCCAGCCCGCGCGCTGCCGAATGGCTGGTGAAACCCGCGCGGCCCAGCAGATCGGTGACCAGCGCCGCCTCGCCCGCGACGATGCCGCCCGATTGCCACAGCACGGTGGCTACGCGTTCGCCCTCGACCGGAACGGCCGCAGCCTCGATCCGCGCCGCCAGCCGTTCGCCCGCTGCTGCATCGCCCGCAAGCTGCGCCAGTTCGCGGACCTGCGCGATGCTGTCCTCGACCCCGCTGGCGATCCCGAAGGAGACCACCGCGATCCCCATGTCCTCCAGCGCGGCGCGGGTTGCGGGAGCGAGGAAAGGGCTCGCCACCACCACATCGGGCTCCAGCGCGAGCACTTCCTCGGCCGTCCCGCCGGTGACGGCGAAGCGGCGCGCCAAGGCGACATCCATCGAGCTGGCGCGCGGATCGTGGCTGTAATGCGAGATCGCAAGCAGTTGCGCCGGGTCTGCGACCTCCGCCAGCACTGCATCGCTGCAGGGGTTGAGGCTGACGATGGTCGGTCGGGCTGGCAGGCGCTCGGCCAGTGGCTCGGCCTGAGGCTCGCCATCCGTCTGGGGCACGCGGCTCTCCGCGCATCCCGTCAGCAGCAGCGCCGCCGCCAGCCCCAACCCGCCCCCCCGGCGGATCACATCTGCGCCCTCACCCCGAGGAAGGCGCCCCGTCCCGCAGAGCCGTAGCCCGCTGCAGTCTGATACTCCTCGTCGAAGACGTTCTCGACCCGGCCGAACAGTTCGACGCTGTCGCCGAAGGGATAGGAGGCGCGCAGGTCGAAGACTTCATAGCCTTCGAGCCGGACGGTGTTCGCGGCATTGTCGAAACTGTCGCCGACCAGCCGCAGATCGCCGCCGATCACCAGCCCGAGCGGGGTCCGCCAGTCGGCAAACAAAGTGGCGCTGTGGCGCGGGCGGCGGGCGAGTTCGTTGTCCGTCGCGCGGTTCTCGGTGTCGACGAGGCTGTAGACGCCCGCCAGCCGCAGCGATGGTGCCAGATCGACGCCCAGTTCCGCCTCCACGCCCTGCGCCCGCGCGCGGGCGATGTTGGCATAGGTGAAGGTGGCGTTGTCGAACCCGATCAGGTTCTCGCTGTCGCGGCGGAACAGCGTGAGCGCGGCGTGGAAATCCGATCCGCGCACGCCGTGTTCGACCCCGAAATCGGCGCTGGTGGACTGCTCGGGCTGCAGGTCGAGATTTCCGTAGGGGGAATAAAGCTGGTACAAGGTCGGCGCCTTGAACCCTTCGCCGACGCTCGCGCGGAGCCGCCAGCCGCCGCCGACCCTGTAGCTGACATCGCCGCCGAAGCTGGCGGCGCTGCCGAAGCGGTCGTGATCGTCCACCCGCGCGCCGACATGCGCCGCCAGCCCGCCCAGCACCCAGCCCGCCTGCACATAGGCTCCGGTGATGGTGGCGTCCTCGCCAGTGTCACTGTCGGTCTTGTATTCGCTCCATTCGCGATTGCCGCCGAAGGCCAGCGTCAGCCCGCCGATCAGCCGGTATTCGCCGCGCAGCGACAGGTTCTGCGAATTGCCGTCGCTGGTGAACAGAGGATCGCTACCCACCGTGGGATCGAAATTGTCGCGCGCGGTGTCGGCCAGCGCATAGGAGGCGCGCAAGGTGAGGTCCTGCCCGTAGTAGGCGAGGCCCAGCGCGCCCGAGAGCTGCTCGGTCTCCTGCGTTTCGGCGGTGTCGCCCAGCGTGTAATTGGGCGCGGGGAAACCGTCGATATCGATGTCGCTGTTGGCGTAACGCGTGTTGGCGAACAGTTCGAGCTGGTCGGTCAGATCGACGAAGACCGATCCGCCCAGCGTGAACTGCTCGAACCCGTCCGGCTCGGTGCCGGCGGCGGCGGAGGAGAAGCCGTCGGTGCGGAAATAGGAGGCCGAGAGCCCGGCGAAATAGGCGTCCTCGGAGAGCCCGCCGGTGGCGTTGGCGAACAGCGTGTCGCGCGCGCCGTATTCGACGCTGCCCGCCAGTCCGCTGCGCCCGCGGGTCGAGATGTCGAGCACGCCCGCGACCGCGTCCGAACCCCAGATCGTGCTGTTGGAGCCGCGCAGCAGGTCGATCTTGCCGACCGTGCCGGTGGTCAGCGTGCCGAAATCGAACCCGCCCGAGGGCGAGGCGGGATCGGCCACGCGCACTCCGTCGATCAGCACCAGCAATTGCTCCGCATCGCCGCCGCGCACGCGCACCCCGGTGAAGGCGCCGGGCGGTCCGTTGCGGCTGAAGGAGACACCCGGAGCGCGGGCGAGCACACGGGTGATGTCGGCGCCCTGCACCGCCTCGATCTCGTCGCGGCCGATCACGGTGACCGCCTGGCCGGTGTTCTCGACCCTTGTGAACAGTCCGGTGGCGGTGACGGTGATCGCCTCGGCCGCACCTTCATCGCCCTCGTCCTCGTCAGCGCCGACGAAGACCTCCGTCTCCTCGACCCGGTCGACAGGCTGTACGGGTTGGGCGCAAACCGCAGAGGGAATCGCGGCTACGGTCAGCAAGAACAGAAATTTACGCAATGCAGGCTCCTATCACGAACGAAACGCCGCTCATGACGGAGGGAGCCTGCCTCATGGCAGTCTCACCCGTTTGCCATCGGTACACCCCGCCCGCGGCCGAACGACACGCATGGGCAGGTCTCCTGGCTCCCGGATCACCGGAGCGCCCCGCCTTCCCGCTGTCGCAGTGGCATGCTGGAGCGCACCTAACCGGTCACAGTTGCGGGGGCAGCCGAAGTATCGAACTCCGTTCCCTCTTAGGCCGGCGTCAACCGGCACCCATGACGCGAAGGCGCCCTTAAGCGAAGGCTTTATCCCGCGCAAGCGACCTGTCCGATTTCGGGATGGGAGCAGCGCCAAGGCGCGGGATGCGCAAATTAGTGCTAGGGAAAGCATTGCCTGCTAATGGCGCGGGCTCCTTTGCGCATATCGAGGATTCACACCGGTGAAACGGCACGGCACGGCAGACAGGGGCGAGGCGCCGGGGAGCGATCCCCGCGTCGCGCTGCGCGCCGCCAGCCGCAGCCGCCTCCGCAACCGCCGCCTGGCGCGCAAATCGCTGCTGCGCCAGCGTTTCGCGGCGGTGGGCGCGCTGGCCATCGCTGTCGCGGTGCCCGCGCTGGCTGCGCCGCTGGGGCTGGGCGATCTGACCGCGCGCGCGTTCGGCTTGGGCAGCGAGAGCGCACCGCTCACCGCGATGCCGTTCGAACGGGCCGAAACCAATTTCCCCGGCTCGGCCTTCTACTATCTCGACGGGGTTCCCGGGGACGTCTCCGGACAGGCCTACGATCTCGACGATCTGCGCTCGCCAGAGGCGGTAAAGGGCGACACGATCCGCTTCGCCGAAAGCCACGATTCCGGGCTCGCGGCGCGCGCGTTCCAGTCGGCCGGCTCGGCGGTGGACCGCGCGCGGGCGCTGCAATGCCTGTCGATGGCGGTCTATTACGAGGCGGCGAGCGAGAGCTACGACGGCCAGCGCGCGGTGGCGCAGGTGGTGCTCAACCGCGTCGCGCACCCGGCCTATCCGGCCAGCGTCTGCGGGGTGGTGTTCCAGGGATCGGAGCGCACCACCGGCTGCCAGTTCACCTTCACCTGCGACGGCAGCCTGGTCCGCCAGCCCGCGCGCGCCAGCTGGGCGACCGCGCAATCGGTGGCGCTGTCGGCCTTGTCGGGCGAGGTGTTCGCCCCGGTCGGCACCGCGACGCATTACCACACCCATGCGGTGAACCCCTACTGGGCGCCCAGCCTCGACTTGATCGGTTCGATCGGCACGCACCGCTTCTATCGCTGGAAGGGCCGCGCGGGTCAGGTCGATGCCTTTACGATGAGCTATCGCGGCGGCGAGCCCTTCGCCGCGCCGCGTCCGCGTTCGCCCGAGAGCGCGGTGCTGGCCGTCAGCGATGCTCCCGCGCCGCGCGGCTTCGCCACCCCGCCCGCGCCGAGCGAGGCCTTCGCCCCGCCCCCCGGCGCCGGTCCGGTCGAAGCCGCCCGCGCCCCCAAGGTCGACGATCGCCTGCCCGACAGCGGCGGGATCAAGGCCGAATACCGGCGCAGCGGCCAGTGGATCGCCGAGCCCGGCAAGGCTCCCGCGGCCCGCTAGGCCCGGCGTTCACATGTTGGAAACCGTCCTTCCGAAGATTGTTTTAGGAAGAGGCGCTTAGTTCACCGGCAAGCCTCCAGGAGACTTGCCCCAATGTCGTTCCATTTCGCCGCCGCCCGCTCGGCCGCGCATTCTCCGATCGCGCGCGCATTGGCCAAAAAGGCGCTCGGCCGAGCCGCCAACGACAACCCTTGCGACGAGACCGATCTTACCGGAGCGCTGGGTGGGCAGGATTTCATGCTCAAGGCGGCGCTGCGCCACTTCGCCGAGCACGGGCTCGGCGCCGCGCGCGAGGCGCGCAAGCAGGCCGAGCGGGCATTCTTCACCGGTGACCGGCAGGGCTATCGCTGGTGGCTGGGCGTCTGCCGCGCGCTCGATCGCCGCCTCGCTGCGGAACTCGACCGCAGCACCACGGATCACAGCACCGAAGAGACGCTGATCGGCTGATCCGCATCCGCGACGAGCGAACGGCCCGCTCGTGCCACGGAAAACCACCATTCCGGTCTTAACTAATTTATGATGTCTGCCAGCCTATAGCCGTCGAGATGGCGAACGACAGGCCACAGACGAGCCTCGAAAGGTTCCTGCCCCACCGGGAAGGCGCGGACGCACTGAGCGACCGCGTGCGGCTTCTGCTCGTCCGTACGCTTTACACCCAGCCCACCAGCCTCGCGATCGGCGCCGCCAATGGCGCGGTCTCGAGCTTCGCCGCCGCCTATCTCAGCGGCGAGCTGATCCTCTATGTTCTCGCAGCGGTTCTCACCGCGATCGCCGCCGCGCGTGTGGTGATGGCCTTCTACCTGCCCGCGCGCAGCGGCGCGGGCGACGCGCGCACGCTGGAAACCGCCTACGAAATCGGCGCCTTCGCCTATTCGGCGGTGCTCGGCGTGTTCGCCGCGGCCACCCTGCTGCTCGAACTGCCCTACGGGATCGATCTGCTGATGGTCGCCAATGCGCTGGGCTACGGCGTGGGGATCTGTGCGCGCAACGCCGGGCGGCCCTTCATCGCGCTGGGCCAGCTGTTGCTGGTGGTCATGCCGATGATCCTGGTCTGCCTGTGGCTCGGCGGGTTCGCGATGTACCTTCTTGCGGCCAACATGCTGCTGCTGCTCCCCGCGATGTCGTCGATCACTCTCAACGTGTTCCGAGTCCTGCGCGATTCGATTGCCGAGGCCGAACGCAGCCAGGAGCTGGCGGTACGGATGCAGGTGCTCGCGCGTACCGATGTGGTCACCGGCCTCGCCAATCGCGCCGGGCTCAACCATGCGATGGTCGAGACGCTGGTCGAACTGCCGGTCGACGGCGCGCTGGGGCTGTTCTGGATCGATCTCGACCGCTTCAAGGAAGTCAACGATCTGCTCGGGCACCAGGTCGGCGACCGCGTGCTCGCGGAAATCGGCCGCCGGCTGCGCGCCAGCCTGCCCGCCGGCGATACGGTGGCGCGCTTCGGCGGCGACGAATTCGTGATCTGCACCCGCGTGGCCGACAAGCGTGCCTGCGAGAAGATCGCCGCGCTGATCCAGGGCGAGATCACCCGTGTGATCCGGCTCGACGGCGAGCGGCTGGAGATGCAGGCCTCGATCGGGATCGCCTGCCTGCCCGAGGACGGCAAGGATGCCGATGCCCTGATGAAGGCCGCCGATCTGGCGCTCTATCACGCCAAGGCCAACGGCAAGAACCAGGCCTCCTTCTTCGACGGATCGATGACCCGCGACCTGATGCGCCGCCGCGAGATCGAGGCCGAGCTGCGGCTGGCCCTGCAACGCGACGAGCTGTCGATCTTCTTCCAGCCGATCGTCGATCTGGATACCGGCAATATCCGCACCTTCGAGGCGCTGGTGCGCTGGTTCCATCCCGAAAAAGGCGAGCTCAAGCCGGACGAATTCATCCCGGTGGCCGAGGAATCGGGCGTCATCGTCGCGCTGGGCAACTGGATCACCGCGCAGGCCGCCAGGGCTGCGGCGCAGTGGCCCGCCGATGTCACGTTGGCGGTCAATCTCTCGCCGTTGCAGATCAAGGCGCCGGGGGCCGCGCTGGGAATCCTCAACGCTCTCAAGGCGGCCGGACTCGACCCGCGGCGGCTGGAGCTGGAGGTCACCGAAAGCCTGTTCCTCGAGGACAGCCCGGTGGTCCGCGGCTTCGTCGAGCAGCTTTCGGCGGCGGGAGTGCAGTTCGCGCTCGACGATTTCGGCACCGGCTATTCCTCGCTCGCCTATATCCACAACTGGCCGTTCTCGAAGATCAAGGTCGATCGCAGCTTCGTCTCGGGCCCGCATGTCGGCAAGAAGAGCGACGCGATCATCCGCGCGGTGTCGCAGATGGCGGCGACGCTCGACATGACCATCGTCGCCGAGGGGCTCGAGACGATCGAGCAGGTCCAGGCGGTCCGCGATGCCGGCTGTACGCTGGGACAGGGGTTCTATTTCAGCCGCGCGGTGCCCGATTACCTCGCCGCCATGCTGCTGGCGCAGGAGCGCAACACCGACGTCCACTCGCTGACGGGCTGATCCGCGGCGGCGTTTCCCGGAACGGATTGCGGTTCCGGACGTCTCCTCGATGCAGGGTTTTCGGGCCTTCCACACTCCTGCGCACCCTCTTATTGCAACTGCGAACAAGTCGCAAAGATAGTCGCACGAGCGCCGGGTTTTCGGGTTGCAATCGCCATGTCTGCCGCCTAACTCGCTGGCACGCGCCCGGCGCTGCGTCACCGCGGGACGCGGATGCGCGCCAGTTCGGCAGGATCTCGTCCCGCAAGTTCAGAAGGACGCACAGCCTCATGTCCCACACACAACATGGCCGCAAGAAAATCGCGCTTATCGGCTCCGGCATGATCGGCGGCACACTGGCCCATCTCGCCGCGAAGAAGGAAATGGGCGACATCGTCCTGTTCGACATTGCCGAGGGCATGCCGCAGGGCAAGGCGCTGGACCTGAGCCAGTGCGGCCCGGTTGAAGGCTTCGACGCCAAGATCACCGGCACCAATGATTATGCCGATATCGCCGGTGCGGACGTCATCATCGTCACCGCCGGTGTGCCGCGCAAACCCGGCATGAGCCGCGACGATCTGCTTGGCATCAATCTCAAGGTGATGAAGGCGGTCGGCGAAGGCATCAAGAACAACGCCCCCGACGCATTCGTGATCTGCATCACCAACCCGCTCGACGCGATGGTCTGGGCGCTGCGCGAATTTTCCGGACTGCCGCACAACAAGGTGGTCGGCATGGCGGGCGTGCTCGATAGCGCGCGCTTCGCGACCTTCCTCGCGTGGGAATTCGACGTTTCGGTCAAGGACGTGAACGCCTTCGTGCTTGGCGGCCACGGCGACACGATGGTTCCCGTCACTAGCTACACCACGATCAACGGCATCCCCGTGAAGGACTTCGCCAAGATCAAGGGCGTGTCGGAAAGCCGCATCGATGAAATCGTCGACCGCACCCGCAAGGGCGGCGGCGAGATCGTGGCCCTGCTCGGCAACGGCTCGGCCTATTATGCCCCCGCGACCAGCGCGATTTCGATGGCCGAGGCCTATCTGGGCGACACCAAGCGCATCCTGCCCTGCGCCAGCTATGTCGACGGCAAATACGGCCTCGACGGGCTGTATGTCGGCGTGCCGACAGTGATCGGCGCGGGCGGCACCGAGGAAGTGATCGAGATCGAGCTGTCGGACGAAGAAAAGGGCAACCTCAAGGTCAGCACCGACGCGGTCGAGGAACTGCTTGAGGCGTGCAAGGGGCTGGACGAAAGCCTGAAATAACCGCCGTCATTCCGGCGCAAGCCGGAATCTCGTGCCGCGAGGTGCGACTTCGTTGAAAGCGATCCCAGCGTGCGCTGGGATGACGAACAGATTGGGAAGATAGATGAGCATCCTCGTAGACAAATCCACCAAGGTCATCACCCAGGGCATGACCGGTGAGACCGGCACCTTCCACACCCAGCAGGCGCTCGATTACGGTACGCAGATGGTTGCGGGCGTGACCCCCGGCAAGGGCGGCACCACGCACATCGGCCTGCCCAATTTCAACACCGTGCGCGAGGCCAAGGCCGAGACCGGCGCGACCGCTTCGTGCATCTATGTCCCGCCGCCCTTCGCCGCCGACGCGATCTGCGAGGCGATCGACGCCGAGATGGAGCTGATCGTCTGCATCACCGAGGGCATCCCGGTGCTCGACATGGTCAAGGTCAAGGCCGCGCTCGAGGGCACCAAGTCGCGGCTGATCGGCCCCAACTGCCCCGGCGTGCTGACCCCCGGCGAGTGCAAGATCGGCATCATGCCCGGCTCGATCTTCCAGAAAGGTTCGGTCGGCGTGGTCAGCCGTTCGGGTACGCTGACCTATGAAGCCGTCCACCAGACCACCATGGTCGGCCTGGGCCAGACCACCGCGGTCGGGATCGGCGGCGATCCGGTCAACGGCACCAATTTCATCGACGTGCTCGACCTGTTCCTGAGCGACGACGCCACCAAGTCGATCATCATGATCGGCGAGATCGGCGGCAGCGCGGAAGAGGAAGCAGCCGAATTCATCAAGCAGGAAGCCGCCAAGGGCCGCAAGAAGCCGATGGTCGGTTTCATCGCCGGGCGCACTGCACCTCCGGGCCGCCGCATGGGCCATGCAGGCGCGATCGTCTCGGGCGGCCAAGGCGGCGCGGACGACAAGATCGCGGCGATGGAAGCCGCCGGCATCCGCGTCTCCCCCTCGCCCAGCGAGCTTGGCACCACGCTCGACGCGATGCTCAAGGAACTCGCCTGACGAACCTAGCTGAGTCCCCGCGCAGGCGGGGACCTCAGGCCACCCGGACACCGCATGAAAGCTGGCTATGTCTATATCCTCACCAACAAACCGATGGGTGTCCTCTATATTGGAGTCACCGACGATCTGGCGAGGCGGGTGGAGCAGCATCGTTCGAACGCGGTTTCCAGTTTCACGAAGCGGTACAATTGCCACCGTCTCGTGTGGTTCGCGCGCTTCGAGAACATTCACGACGCTCGTTCGTTCGAACGGCAGATGAAGAAATGGGATCGGGCATGGAAGGTCGCACGCATCGTCGAAATGAATCCGACGTGGCGCGATCTGGTGGACGATCTGTGACGATGCGATTCGAGACGAGTCGCGAGTGGCCTGAGGTCCCCGCCTTCGCGGGGACCCACACTGATTCGCCTGAGGTCCCCGCCTTCGCGGGGACTCACCACGGGCTTGGCGCCTCTGCCTTCGCAGCGGTCCGGAGATAGCAATGGGTAACGAGAACCACGATTTCCTCCCCGAGATGGCCGGGCAGGACGGACCGCAGCCCGGGCCGAGCTGGGACAATCCGCGCTGGCGGCACGAGAACTCGGGCGCCGGGGACGACTGGACGCAGGGGCTCGACCCGACGCAGATGCGGCTGGCGGTCGCGCAGGCGGCGAAGCAGTCGGGCAAGCCCGCCGATCCCAAGGCGATCGAGCAGGCGGCGGACGATTCGATCCGCGCCATGCTGCTGGTCCGGCTCTACCGCGTGCGCGGACATCTGGCGGCCGATCTCGATCCGCTGGGCCTGTCGCATCGCGAGGAGCCCGAGGATCTCAGCCTCGAATGGCACGGCTTTGCCGGCCAGGAGGACCGCGAGGTCTATGTCGGCGGGGTGTTCGGCTTCGAATGGGTCAGCGTCGGCAAGCTCTATGAGGTCCTGCGCGCGACCTATTGCGGCAATGTCGGGCTGGAATACATGCACATCTCGGACACCGAGGAGCGCCGCTTCCTGCAGGACCATTTCGAGACCCCCGAAGAGACCATCCAGTTCACCGAGGAAGGCAAGCGCGCGATCCTCGCCGCGGTGATCCGCGGCGAGCAATACGAGCAGTTCCTCGGCAAGAAATACGTCGGCACCAAGCGCTTCGGTCTCGATGGCGGCGAGAGCATGATCCCCGCGCTCGAGGCGGTGATCAAATATGGTGGCCAGCTCGGCGTGCGCGAGATCATCTACGGCATGGCGCACCGCGGCCGACTCAACGTGCTCGCGAACGTAATGGCCAAGCCCTACAAGGTCATCTTCCACGAATTCTCCGGCGGCAGCTCCAACCCCGACGACGTCGGCGGTTCGGGCGATGTGAAGTATCACCTCGGGACCAGCACCGACCGCGAATTCGACGGCATCAAGGTGCATATGAGCCTGGTGCCCAACCCCAGCCATCTCGAGGCGGTCAACCCCGTCGTGCTGGGCAAGGCGCGCGCGCAGCAGGCGAACCGCGACGATCTGACCAAGCACGAACAGGTGCTCCCCGTGCTGATCCACGGCGATGCCGCCTTCGCGGGCCAAGGCATCGTCTGGGAATGTCTCGGCCTTTCGGGGATTCGCGGCTACGACACCGGTGGTTGCATCCATTTCGTAATCAATAACCAGATCGGTTTCACGACCAGCCCCAAATTTGCCAGATCGTCCCCCTACCCCTCCGATGTGGCCAAGGGCGTCCAGGCGCCGATCCTCCACGTCAACGGCGACGATCCCGAGGCGGTAACCTTCGCCTGCAAGCTCGCGGTCGAATACCGCCACACCTTCGGGCGCGACATCGTGATCGACATGTGGTGCTATCGCCGCTTCGGCCACAATGAGGGCGACGAACCCAGCTTCACCCAGCCGCTGATGTACGATTCCATCCGCGCGCACCCCAAGGTCAGCGTGATCTATGGCGACCGGCTCGAAAGCGAGGGCGTGATCGAGGGGGGCTACCGCGACGGGCTTTGCGACGAGTTCAACGACCGGCTGGAACAGGAATTCGCCGCCGCCAAGGACTACACCCCCGACGAGGCCGACTGGTTCGGCGGGCGCTGGGCCGGGCTCAACAAGCCCGCCGATCCCGAGACCGCGCGCCGCAATGTCGAGAGCGCGGTTTCCGACAAGCTGTTCGCCAGCCTCGGCCGCACGCTCACCACCGTTCCCGAGGATCTCACGATCCACAAGACGCTGGGCCGCGTGCTCAAGGCCAAGCGTGCGATGTTCGACAAGGGCGAAGGCTTCGACTGGGCGACCGCGGAAGCGCTCGCCTTCGGCAGCCTCGTGACCGAGGGCTTCGGCGTCCGGCTGTCGGGGCAGGATTCGGGCCGCGGCACCTTCAGCCAGCGGCACGCCATCTGGGTCGACCAGACCGACGAGCGCAAATATATCCCGCTCGCCACGCTGCCGCACGGCAAGTTCGAGGTCTACGACTCGATCCTGTCCGAATACGGCGTGCTCGGCTTCGAATACGGCTTCGCGCTGGCCGATCCCAAGACGCTGGTGATGTGGGAAGCGCAGTTCGGCGATTTCGCCAATGGCGCGCAGATCATCATCGACCAGTTCATCGCCAGCGGCGAGGCCAAATGGCTGCGCGCCAACGGGCTCGTGCTGCTGCTGCCACATGGCTACGAGGGCCAGGGTCCGGAGCACAGCTCCGCGCGGCTTGAACGCTTCCTGCAGCTGTGCGCGAACGACAACATCCAGGTCTGCAACATCACCACCCCGGCGAACTACTTCCACGTGCTTCGCCGCCAGATGCTGCGCTCGTTCCGCAAGCCGCTGGTGATCATGACCCCCAAGAGCCTGCTGCGCCATCCGATGGCCAAGAGCCCGGTGGGCGATTTCACCGGCAAGTCGCATTTCCAGCGGATCGTCTCCGACCCGCTCGAGATCGCCGACGACAAGGTGCGCCGCGTGGTGCTGTGTTCGGGCAAGGTCGCCTACGATCTGATCGAGAAGCGCGACGCGGAGGGGCTGGACGATGTCTCGATCATCCGGATCGAGCAGATCTATCCCTTCCCCGGCGATCCGCTGGCGCTGCGGCTGTCGCGGATGGGCAATCTCGAGGACGTGGTCTGGTGCCAGGAAGAGCCGCAGAACAACGGCAGCTGGTTCTTCGTCCAGAACCGCATCGAGGATGCGCTGACGCAGGCCGGGCACCAGGGCAAGCGTCCGCTCTATGCGGGCCGCGAGATGGCGGCATCGCCCGCCACCGGCTATGCTCGTCGCCACGAAGAGCAGCAGCGCTCGCTGGTGAGCATGGCGCTGGGTCTCAACGATGGCGGCGCTGCGCTGCGCAACGGCAATTCCAACCCTAACCCCGCGAAGGGCTGAGGAACACTATCATGGCTACGGAAATCCAAGTCCCGACCCTGGGCGAATCGGTCACCGAAGGCACCATCGGCGAATGGCTCAAGCAGCCCGGCGACAGCGTGGCGGTGGATGAAGCGATCGTCAGCCTCGAGACCGACAAGGTCGCGGTGGAGGTCCCCTCCCCTGTCGCCGGCGTGATCAAGGAACTGAAAGCCGCCGAAGGCGACACGGTCGAGGTCGGCGCGGTGCTCGCAATCGTCGAGGAAGGCGGCGCCGGCGCTGCCAAGAGCGACGAGGGCGCGAAGACGTCCGAGGCCAAGGATGCGGCCCCCGCGCCCTCGCCCACTCCGGCGCCCGCTCCGGCGAAGGAGCAGGCCAAGGACGGCGGCGCGACGCTCAGCCCGGCGGTGCGCCGCGCTGTGCTCGAACACGGGGTCGATCCCTCGATCATCGAGGGTTCGGGCCGGGATGGCCGACTGACCAAGGAAGACGTGATCGCCGCCGCCAAGGCCAAGAAGGACGGCTCCGCCGCGCATTCCGCAGCGCCCGCCGAGGAGGCCAAGGCCCCGGCCAGCACCGGCGGCGAGCGCCGCGAGGAGCGGGTCAAGATGACCCGGATGCGCCAGACCATCGCCCGCCGCCTCAAGGGCGCGCAGGAAGAAGCCGCGCTGCTCACCACCTTCAACGATTGCGACATGAGCGCGGTCATCGAGGCGCGCACCAAATACAAGGACCTGTTCGCCAAGAAGCACGACATAAGGCTCGGCTTCATGGGCTTCTTCGCCAAGGCCGCCTGCCTCGCGCTCAAGGACGTGCCCTCGGCCAACGCTTATATCGAGGGCGACGAGATCGTCTATCACGACTATGTCGACATCTCGGTCGCGGTCAGCGCGCCCAACGGGCTGGTCGTCCCGGTGATCCGCGATGCCGACAAGAAGGGTTTCGCGCGGATCGAGAAGGACATCGCCGATTTCGGTGCGCGCGCCAAGGACGGCAAGCTGACCATGGAAGACATGAAGGGCGGCACCTTCACCATCTCCAACGGCGGCGTGTTCGGTTCGCTGATGTCGACCCCGATCATCAACCCGCCGCAAAGCGCCGTGCTCGGCCTGCACCGGATCGAGGACCGCGCGGTGGTGGTGAACGGCGAGATCGTGGTGCGCCCGATGATGTATCTGGCGCTGTCCTACGACCACCGGTTGATCGACGGCCGCGAGGCAGTGACCGCATTGAAGATCATCAAGGAGGCGATCGAGGATCCCACGCGGATGCTGATCGATCTGTAGTTTTCCGTCACCCCAGCGAAAGCTGGGGTCTCGTGCCACCAGGTACGACTTAGCTGAGGGAGATCCCAGCTTTCGCTGGGATGACGATTGAATGGCTGACCACACTTACGATTACGACGTCCTGATCATCGGCTCCGGCCCCGGCGGCTATGTCGCGGCGATCCGCGCGGCGCAGCTCGGGCTCAAGACCGCCTGTGCCGAAGGCCGCGAGACGCTGGGCGGGACCTGTCTCAACGTCGGCTGCATCCCCTCCAAGGCGATGCTCCACGCCAGCGAGTTCTTCGACGCCGCCGCGAACGGCACGATGGCCAAGATGGGCGTCGAGGTCACTCCCAAGCTCAACCTCGACGCGATGCATGCGCAGCGCATCGATGCGGTCACCTCGCTCACCGGCGGGATCGAGTTCCTGTTCAAGAAGAACAAGGTCGACTGGAAGAAGGGCTACGCCACCTTCCAGGACGCGCACACGGTTAAGGTCGGCGACGAAACGGTCACCGCCAAGGACATCGTCATCGCCACCGGCTCCTCGGTCACCCCGCTCCCGGGGGTCGAGGTCGACAACGACAAGGGCGTGGTGGTCGATTCCACCGGCGCGCTCGAACTGGCGCAGGTGCCCAAGAAGATGGTCGTCATCGGCGGCGGCGTGATCGGGCTCGAGCTGGGATCGGTCTGGCGCCGGCTCGGCGCCGAAGTCGTCTGCGTCGAATTCCTCGACGAAATCCTGCCGGGCCTGGACGGCGACATCCGCAAGGAAGCGCGCAAGATCTTCAAGAAGCAGGGCATCGAGTTCAAGCTGTCGAGCAGGGTCACCGGAGTTACGATCAAAGGCAAGACCGCCACGCTCACGCTCGAGCCCTCCGGGGGCGGCGAGCCCGAGACGATGGAAGCCGATTGCGTGCTGGTTTCGATCGGGCGCCGGCCCAACACCGAGGGCCTCGGTCTCGAGGCGATCGGGCTGGAGACCAACAAGCGCGGCCAGATCGAGATCGACCATGAGTTCCGCACCGCGGTTGAGGGTGTCTGGGCGATCGGCGATGTCGTCCCCGGCCCGATGCTGGCGCACAAGGCCGAGGACGAGGGCATCGCGGTGGCCGAGAACCTCGCCGGTCAGACCGGCATCGTGAACCACGCGCTGATCCCCAACGTCGTCTACACCTGGCCCGAAATCGCCGGGGTCGGCCTGACCACCGAGGAAGCGATCGAGAAGATGGGCGGCGACAAGGCCAAGGTCAAAATCGGCAAGTTCCCGATGATGGCCAACAGCCGCGCCAAGACCAATCACGAGCCCGATGGCCTGGTGAAGATCATCGCCGAGGCCGAGAGCGACCGGGTACTCGGCGTCTGGGCGATCGCCAGCGTCGCGGGCACGATGATCCAGCAGGCCACGCAGGCGATGGAATTCGGCGCCACGAGCGAAGATATCGCCTACACCTGCCATGCCCACCCGACGCATTCCGAAGCGATCAAGGAAGCCGCCATGGCGGTCCAGGGCAAGCCGATTCACATTTGATCGGCCTGCCCTCCCCGCCTAGGACGCGGGAAAGGAGCGAGCGGCATGGCCTATCCGAGACTGACCGACAAACCCGGCGCGCTGGAGACTGCGGCGGCGATCCGCGCGGGTGAGCTGTCGCCGCGCGAAGCGGTGGGGCACGCCATCGCCCGGATCGAGAAGCTCGACGCCAAGGTCAACGCGGTGGTGGTGTGCGATTTCGACCGCGCCCGGGACATGGCGAGCGCGCTCGACGGCCAGACGGCGCGCGAGGACCAGCCGCTGTTCGGTGTGCCGATGACGATCAAGGAAAGCTTCGACATCGAAGGGCTGCCGACCAGTTGGGGGCACGAGCGCTACGCCGGCAATATCGCCAGCCGCGATGCCGAGGTGGTGCAGCGGCTCAAGCGCGCGGGCGCAATCTTCCTGGGCAAGACCAACATTCCCCCCGATCTCGCCGACTGGCAGTCGAACAACCCGGTCTATGGCCGCACCAGCAATCCGCACGATCCTTCGCGCTCCCCCGGCGGCTCATCGGGCGGCGCGGCGGCGGCGGTGGCGAGCGGCATGGTGGCGTGCGAATTCGGCAGCGACATCGGCGGCTCGATCCGCGTGCCCGCGCATTTCTGCGGTATCTGGGGGCACAAGACGAGCTGGGGCCTGATCAGCCTGCGCGGCCACTATCATCCGGCCCTGTCCGCCAGCCCCGGCTTCCCGGGCGCGCATGACGGCGCGCTGGGCGTGGTCGGCCCGCTGGCGCGCAATGCGGACGATCTCGAGGCGCTGGTCCGGATCACCACCGAGCGTCCGCTCGGCTCGCGCGGCAAGCCGCTGCGCGAATGCCGCATGCTGTTGCTCACCGATCACCCGGCGAGCCCGATCGATGCTTCGGTCCGCGAGCCGATCGAGGCGGCGGCGAGCGAGCTGGAGCGCGCAGGGGTGCGGATCGACCGGTCGAGCGATCTGGTCCCCGATCTCGCGCGCCAGCATGCCGCCTATATGAAAATGCTCGCCATCGCGATGGCGCGCGGTGCCCCGGCCCCCGACGGCAAGCGCGCCAGTGCCAGCGACTGGTTCGGCCTGCTCGACGCGCAGGCGGTCAATGCCGCGGCATGGGCCGCGCTGTTCGAGAGCTACGACTTCGTGCTCGCCCCGCCCGCGCCGACGCTCGCGTTCGAGCACCGTGACGGACCCTACTTCTGGGGCGCGGAGACCATCGACGGCGCCAGCCGCCGCGCGGCCGACGGGCTGGCCTGGGCGGGCCTCGCGACCTTCCCCAACCTGCCCGCGACCGTTCTCCCCGTGGGCGAAAGCGGCGGCCTGCCCTGCGGCATGCAGGTGATCGGGCCCGCCTGGGCCGATCTCGACTGCATCGCCGCGGCGCGCGGCATCGGCCGGATCCTGCACGGGTAGATCTGCACATGAACGCCAAACTCATGCAGCGCTTCGCCCGCTGGCACATCTGGCTCGGCTGGGCGATCGCGGTCCCGCTGGTGATGTGGACGCTGACCGGGCTGGTGATGGTGGCGCGCCCGATCGAGCAGGTGCGCGGCGAACATCTGCGCCTGCCGGTCGAGGAGCAGGCGCTGCCGCCAGACGTCCAGATCGCGGTCCAGCTGCCGCAGGACAGCACCCGACCGGTGCGTTCGGTCACCACGCAGGTCGAGGGCCGCACCACCGTGACCCGGATCGCCTATCTCGACGGCACCAGCGAACGCTTCGGCGCCGATGGCACCAGGATGGCACCGCTGACCGACGTCGAGGCGCGGCTGCTGGTCGCCGAGCGGATCGTCGGCGGCGACGCCGTGGCCTCGGTGACGCGGTTCGCGGCGGAGAACCCCCCGGTCGATTTCCGCCGCGAGATCCCGGTCTGGCAGGTCGCGCTGGAGGACGGCACGCATGTCTATGTCGGGATCGAGAGCGGCCAGATCGAGGCGGTGCGGACGCGGTTCTGGCGGCTCTTCGACCTGATGTGGGGGCTCCACATCATGGATCTGGAAAGCCGCGAGGACACCAGCCACCCGGTGCTGATC
Source organism: uncultured Erythrobacter sp. (assembly GCA_963975275.1). Classification (GTDB taxonomy): domain Bacteria; phylum Pseudomonadota; class Alphaproteobacteria; order Sphingomonadales; family Sphingomonadaceae; genus Qipengyuania. The sequence goes on from CAXBFN010000008.1 coordinate 164,375, forward strand.
CTGTTCGCGGGCCTGGCGCTGCTGGGCACGCTGCTGGGCACCGCGCTGCTGTTCCGCCGCCGCCGCAGCCGGCCGCTGCGGTGATACGAGCCGCATGAACCCGGAGATCCTCACCCCCGTGCTCGACTGGCTCGACCTGATCGGCATCGGCATCTTCGCGCTGACCGGGGCGCTGGTCGCCGCGCGCGAACAGCAGACCTTCGTCACCATGGCGTTCTTCGCGCTGGTGACGGGCGTCGGCGGAGGGACGGTGCGCGATCTGCTAATCGGCGCGCCGGTGTTCTGGATCGGTCATCCCTGGGTCGCGGCGGTGTGCCTGGGCACCGCGCTGCTGACCTGGTTCACCCCGACGCGCTGGTGGGACGGCAAGCTGCTCGATTTCGCCGACGGGCTCGGGCTCACCGCCTATGCGGTGATCGGCGCGGCCAAGGCGCTGAGCTACGGCGTCCCGCCGATCCCGGCGATCCTGATGGGGGTGGTGACCGGCACGGTTGGCGGGATCATACGCGACATGATTGCCGGACGGCCTTCGATCATCATGCGCCCCGAACTCTATGTGACCGCCGCAGCGCTATCCGCCACGCTCGCCGCGGTCGGCGAGATTATCGCCCTGCAGCGCGAATGGGTCTGGATCGGCGCGGTCACCGCAGGCTACGCGCTGCGCGCGGCGGCGATCCACTGGCAATTGGCGCTGCCGGCCTATCGCGATCCGCTCGCGCGCCGGGAATAGCGCCTAGTAGCCGGGATATTCGGTGCCGATTTCGTCCTGTTCGAGATCGCCTGGAAGCGGACCGCCGGGATAGGGCGGGAGCGGTTCTTCGCTGGTCGCCCGGGCGGGAAGCGCAGACTGCGCTGGCTGGGCATCGACATTGGCCCAGGCCGAACGATAGGCCTCGTCGTCATACTGTCGGTCTTGCACAGGCGCGGCCGCATAGAGATCGCCCCGATTGCTGGCACCGTAGTTCGGATCCCCGTAGCCGACGGCGCCGTTCGACAGATCGATTGCGTCGATCCGACCGTCCGCTCCGATCGAGCAGCTGAACCCCGCACCGTCGTAGAGTCTGCCCGTGACGAGCCAGCCTCGAGCATTGCGATCGACCGAGTCGACGCTTTCGACGCGGGTGTCGCGCTCGATCCTCTCGACGCACATGGCGGCAGCACGGTCGAGCCCGCTGGTTTCGGCGTTGCGAAGGTCCGGATCCTGTGCAGGATAGCGGGTGTCGGGATAGCGCGTCTGGCGATCATCGTCGCCGGCGACCGCACTCGCCACCGCGGCGAGCCCACCGAGGATCAGCACCCCGGTGAGAATATCCCCGGCATCCACCCCGCCGCGCCCGTGACGACGGTCGTAGCGGCGATCATAGCGGCGGTCGTAGCGCCGATCGTAGCGATCGTGGCGATAGCTGCGGTATTGCTCGTAGGTCTGGCCCTCGGCTGCATCCCAGGCGAGCCCGGCGGCGATGGCGCTGCGGCTGCTCGAGACGGGCAGTTCGGCTGCCATGGCGGGGGTCGCGGTAAGCGAAAGCGCCGCCAATAGGGCGGGAGCGGCGGCAAGGCGGGCAAATCTGGTCATATCATAATTCCCCTGCGGTCCGCCCCACCCGGAGTCGCGAAAGTGAGATGATGAGCTAGGCGGTCCAGGCTATCTCGCGCCTGAACCGCCCCTGTGGGACCTCATTCGGTGCAGCAGCGCGCGCGAGCCTAGCGGAGGCCGCGGATGCCGTTGTAGTCGATGTCGCGGATCTGGCCGCGGTAGTCGACCTGACAATTGAACCGCCCCTCGTCGGTGCGCTGGTTGCCATAGCGTCCACCGCGATAGGATTGCTGGCCATCGACCACCAGATTGCCGCGGACGCGGAACCCGTTGCGGTTGTCGTTGACGTCGCGGATCTGCGTGACGTTGGCATAGCGATAGCCGTAGCGGCGGGCGTTGTTCTCGACCGCGGCGACGCAGCGCTGGACTGCCGCGCGCGGGTTGACCCGCGCGTTGTAGCGGTCGTTGTGGTAGCGATTGTCCTGGTAGCGGGGATCCCGGTAACGCGGGTCCTGATAGCGCCGGTCGTCGTAACGATCTCTGTCCGAGCCGCCCAGCGCGCCGGCGGCAATGGCGATACCGCCGAGGATAACCGCACCGGCGATGATTTCACCGGCGCCGATCCCGTCGTCGCGGTCGCGGTCGCGCGACTGGGCGAAGGCGGGAGTGGCGGAAGTCATCGCCAACGCGCCTGCCGCGATGGTCGCCACGCTTCCCTTGGCGAGTGCTTTGGTGATGGTCTTCATGGCTCGATCCTCATGCTCGGCCGGGGCGAGAATGCCTTGGCTTCACATGAGGTTCTAGGCGTGCCGCGCTGAGGCGAGCCTGAATTCGCCCGACAGCCGCCGTTCAGCTAAACTCGCACTTATATGAACGGCGGCTTCGGCTTACTCTGCTGGGGGCACTTCCAGCCCGGTGTGCTGCGCGAGGAAGGCGAGGATATCGCCATACTCGTCGATCACCTTGTCGGTCGGCTTGCCCGAGCCGTGGCCGGCGCGAGTCTCGATCCGGATCAACTGCGGCTGCTCGCCCAGTTCCGCCGCCTGCAGCGCGGCGGTATATTTGAAGCTGTGCCCCGGGACCACGCGGTCGTCGGTGTCCGCGGTGGTCACCAGCAGCGCGGGATAATCGACCCCGCTGCGGATATTGTGCAGCGGCGAATAAGCGCGCAGCACCTGGAAATCGGCCTCGCGATCGGGATAGCCGTAATCGTCGACCCAGTAGCGGCCCGCGGTCCAGCGGTCGAAGCGCAGCATGTCCATCACGCCCACCGCGGCATTGCCGGCGTCGAACAGATCGGGACGCTGGTTGACCACCGCGCCGACCAGCAGCCCACCGTTGGAGCCGCCCTGGATCGCCAGCCCGTTCTCGGTGGTGTAGCCATTGGCCTTGAGATATTCGCCCGCGGCAATGAAATCGTCGAACACGTTCTGCTTGTTGTTCAGCCGGCCGCCGTCGTGCCATTCCTTGCCGTATTCGCCGCCGCCGCGGATATTGGCGAGCGCGAAGGTGCCGCCCGCCTCGAGCCAGGCGAGCCGCGTGGGCGAGAAGCTCGGCGTCAGCGAGATGTTGAACCCCCCATAGCCGTAGAGCAGCGTGGGCGATGGACCGGTGCTGTCCTTGTGGCGAACGATGAACATCGGCACGCGCGTGCCGTCCTTGGAAACGTAGAACACCTGCTCGACGCGGTAGTCCTCGGGTTCGAAAGCGACCTCGGGCTCGGCGAAGACGGTCCGCTCACCGGTGTCGACATCGAGGCGATAGATCGCGCCGGGCTGGTTGAAGCTGGTGAAGCTGTAGAAGGTCTCGGCGTCGCCGGGATCGCCGTTCAGCCCGCCGATCGAGCCGATCCCGGGCAGGTCGAGCGTGCCGGTCGGATTGCCGTCGAGATCGTGATAGACCGCGCGGCTGCTGGCATCCTTCATATATTCGACCACCAGACTGTCGCCGATGATCGAGGCGCCCGAGATCGGCTCGTCGCTCTGCGCGACGACCTCTTCCCATTCGAGCGTGTCGGCGGTGAGATCGGCGCGGACCACGCGGTAGCGCGGCGCATTCTCATTGGTCATGAAATAGACCGTGTCGCCGGTCGAGGCGATCGGGCTCCAGCTGTTGTCGAAGCCGGTGATCAGCGGGCGCGGCGTCCAGCCTTCGCTGGCGCGCGTCGTGAGGTCGATCACGCGCAGCTCGTTGCGGTCGTCGGTCCCGGTCGAGCTGGAGATGAAGGCCCAGCGCCCGTCGTGGCTGACTCCGGCGCCGTGGCCCTGTTCGCGGGCATCGGGGGTCTCATAGACCAGCTCGTCCGCGCTCTGCGGCGTGCCGAGGCGGTGGAAATAGACCTTCTGATTGTAGTTGAGCGACTGAAAGTCCTGCCCTTCCTCCGATTCCGGGAAGCGCGAGTAGAAGAATCCCTCGTCGCCGTTCCAGGAGATGCCGGTGAACTTGGCCCACTCGATTTCGTCGGCCAGTTCCTCGCCGGTGTCGACATCGAGCACCTTGATGTTGCGCCAGTCGCTGCCGCCGTCCTGGATCGCATAGGCGAGATAGCGCCCGCTCTTCGAAGGCGCGGTGTCGGCCAGCGCGGTGGCGTTGTCGACAGACCATTCATTGGGATCGAGCAGCAGCCGCGCCTCGCCGTCCAACCCGTCGCGGACGAAATATTGCGACTGGTTCATCAGCCCCGAATTGTAGCTGTAGAAATAGCGGTCGCCCGCCTTGTCGGGGATGCCGAAGCGTTCGTAGTCGATCAGCTCGGCGAGCCGGTCCTTGAACCAAGCGGTCCCGGGCAGCGTTTCCAGATAGGCGTCGGTGACCACGTTCTGCGCCTCGACCCACTCGGCGACCTGCGGATCGGTGCGGACGTCGTTCTCGAGCCAGCGATAGGGATCGGCGACGGTCTGGCCGAACAGCACCTCGCTGGTGTCGGTGGCGCGAGTCTCGGGATAGTCGATATCCGCGGTCTGCGCGGCGGCGGGCGCGGTCGCGAGCGCGATGGTGGCGGCGCCGGCAAGCGCGAGGGCGATGATACGGGACATGGGGAGACTCTCCAGGATTTTGGCTATTTCGTTGGGATTGTAACTAGGTGCTGGGGCCCGGCGGCGCAATCATTCGCCGAGCGCGGCCAGCACGTCGCGGGTGTAGGCGAGGATATCGAAGCTCTCGCCCACCGGATCCTCGCCGCGGCGGACGATCACCACATCGCGGCTGGGGACGATCACGACATATTGCCCGCGATTGCCCATGGCCGCGAAGGTGTCGGGGGGAATGCCGTCGGTCTGGTTGAACAGCCAGAAGCCCGCGCCATAGCCCATCGGGCGTCCTTCGGGCTGCGGGCCGGAAGCGGCGGAAACGTAGTCGACCCACCCTTCGGGCAGGACGCGGGTGCCATCGGGCAGTACGCCATCGTTGAGATAGAGTTGGCCGAATTTGGCGAGATCGCGCGCGGTGGACCACACCTGGCTCGAGAGGATGTAATTGCCCTGCCAGTCGGTCTCGGCCACCGTATGACCCATGCCGAGCTTGGCGAAGAAAGCCGCAGGCGGGTGATCCTCGAAAGTGTCCTCGATCGCCTTTACCGCCATCAGCGTGTCGTTGTTGGCGTAGCGGAACACGGTGGCGGGGGGGTGGATCAACGGCCAAAGCGCTGCGGTTTCATCCACAGTCGAACCGCCCCAATAGAGCGGATCGGTGCGATTGCCCGGCGTATCCGAATAGCGGCCCGAGGCCATGCGCAACAGATTGTCGAGAAGGATGTTCGGATTGCGCGGATCCCCGCCCTCCCAACCCGGATAATCGATCGGATAACCCGTTTCGGCTTCTCCCCTGTGTTGGGCTGCACCGATCAAGGTAGCAGCGACGCTTTTGGCTACCGACCAAGTGCGTTGCGGGACGTCCGGAGCAAAAGGCGCGCGATATCCTTCGGCCACGACACGGCTGTTCTGGATCACCAATGTCGCGGTCGTCCGCGAGCCCGCCCCGTACCGGTCGCTGAACCCATCGACAGCCGATCGCCGTGTAGGCTCATCTCCAAACCCGTGGATGAGGGGCGGAGCCTCTAATGCAGCCATTTCTTCAAAAAAGACTCCAACTCCCCCTTTGCCGATCGGCTGAAGAGCACAGCCTCGCGGATAGTGATGAACCGCAATGCGTGCAGGCATATCATCGGCCCATTGGACGGAAACGCGCTGCAGCTTGCCAGCCATCCAGTCGGGTTCGCTGCCGAACCTCTGAATGCTGTAGGGCAAATCCCCGGCGTTTCCGTCGAGCGGGGCCTGGATGCCCGCCATCTCCCACTCCGCAACGCTCTCGGGGGTCCGCGTCGCACCGTTGCGCTCGGCGTTGGCGATCGCGCTGCAAAGCATCAGCGCCTTGTACCCCGCCGCCAGCGCGCGGTCGTAGCGGGCGTCGAGCCGCTCCTGTTCGCTCTGTGCGAAAACCGGCGTGGCAATGGTAGCGGAGGCGGCGAGCAGCGCGGCGGCTGCGAGGGTCTGGCGGATCATGCGGCACCTTGTGCCATGCCCCGCGCAAAAGAAAAGGGCCGCGCGGTTTCCCGGGCGGCCCTGCTCCCCCGCGAAGGCGGGGGTCTCATGAATTTGGCGAAACGCCAATGGCCCGAGGTCCCCGCCTGCGCGGGGACGTAACCGCTCAGGCGTCCTCGTATTCGTCCTCGTCCTGGTTCATCACCGGGCCGCTGTCCTTGCCCTTGGCGTCGACATCGCGGTCGACCAGTTCGATGATCGCCATCTGCGCGGCGTCGCTGCCGCGGTAGCCGGCCTTGATGATCCGCGTGTAGCCGCCTTCGCGATCCGAATAGCGATCGGCCAGAATGTCGAACAGTTTCTTGAGCTGGGTGTCGTCGAGCATCCGCGCATGCGCGAGACGACGGTTCGAGAGCCCGCCGCGCTTGGCCAGCGTGATCAGCTTCTCGACATAGGGGCGCAGTTCCTTCGCCTTGGGCAGCGTGGTGAGGATCTGCTCGTGCTTGATCAGCGCGGCGCTCATATTGCGGAACAGGGCCTTGCGGTGGCCCGACTTGCGGCTCAGCTTGCGCTGCGAAATACCGTGACGCATCATTCATTCCTTACGTTCGAAAGGGGCCCGTATCAGGTAGCCCAGTGCCGGTCGGTTAGGCCGACCACCTCTCTCCCCGTGAGGGGAGAGAAAATGAGACTTGGCGGCTTGCCGCCTAGTCGCAGTAGAGAGGGGATTGCAACCGTTGCAGGCCCCTCTCCAACTTCGCCTAGCGAGAAAGCTCGCAAGGCTTCGTATCCTCTCCCCGCACGGGGAGAGGATTATTAGCCCAGCAGTTCCTGCTCGAGCTTCTTGGCCATTTCCTCGATGTTCTCCGGCGGCCAGCCCGGGATATCCATCCCGAGACGCAGACCCATGCTGGAGAGCACTTCCTTGATCTCGTTGAGCGACTTGCGGCCGAAATTGGGCGTCCGCAGCATCTCGGCTTCGGTCTTCTGGACCAGATCGCCGATGTAGATGATGTTGTCGTTCTTGAGGCAATTGGCGCTGCGCACCGAGAGCTCCAGCTCATCGACCTTCTTGAGCAGGTAACGGTTGAGCTGGTTGGTGTCGCTTTCCTGCGGCTCGGCAGCCTGGCCGATCATGGCCGAGCTGGGCTGCGGGACGCCATCCTCGAAGTGGACGAACAGCGTCAGCTGGTCCTGGAGGATGCGCGCAGCATAGGCCACGGCGTCTTCCGGGGTGACGGTGCCATCGGTTTCGACCGTCAGCGAGAGCTTGTCGTAGTCGAGCTCCTGCCCGACGCGGGCGGCCTCGACCTTGTAGCTCACCTGGCGAACCGGCGAATAGAGGCTGTCGACCGGGATCAGACCGATCGGCGCGTCGGCCGGGCGGTTCTGGACCGCGGGCGAATAGCCCTTACCGATGTCGGCGGTCAGCTCCATGTTGAGCGTGGCGCCCTCGTCGAGATGGCACAGCACGAGGTTCTTGTTCATCACCTCGATGTCGCCCGAGACCGCAATGTCGCCAGCCTTGACCTGCGCCGGACCGCTCATGGAGAGCTGGAGCCGCTTGGGGCCTTCGCCTTCCATCCGCAGCGCGATCTGCTTTACGTTGAGGACGATGTCGGTGACATCCTCGCGCACGCCGGCGAGCGAGGAGAATTCGTGGAGCACGTTCTCGATCTTGATCGAGGTGATCGCCGCGCCCTGGAGCGAGGAGAGCAGCACGCGCCGCAGCGCGTTGCCGAGCGTCAGGCCGAAGCCGCGCTCGAGAGGTTCAGCGACGAAGGTCGTCCTGCGGTTCTTTTCGCCGCCGTCCTTGATTTCGAGGCTGCTGGGTTTCTTGAGTTCCTGCCAGTTCTTGGTGTTGACGGACATGGATTTCCCCTATTTCGCGCTGGGCGGGTTCGGATATGGGCAGGACCGGAAGCTCTGGTAGAGCGCCCGGTCCGTGAGAGATTGTCGGCGGGACCCGAATGGCCCCGCCAGGCAGGCACGGATCAGACGCGGCGACGCTTGGATGGCCGGACGCCGTTGTGCGGGATCGGCGTCACGTCGCGGATCGAGGTGATGGTGAAGCCCACCGCCGCCAGACCGCGAAGCGCGCTCTCGCGGCCCGAGCCCGGACCCTTCACTTCGACTTCCAGCGTCCGGACGCCGTGCTCGGCGGCCTTCTTGCCGGCATCGTCGGCAGCGACCTGGGCAGCATAGGGAGTCGACTTGCGGCTCCCCTTGAAGCCCATCGTGCCGGCGCTGGACCAGCTGATCGCATTGCCCTGGGCGTCGGTGATGGTGATCATCGTGTTGTTGAAGCTGGCGTTGATATGCGCGACGCCGCTGGAAATGTTCTTCTTGTCGCGACGTTTAACTCGGCCGGGTTCGCGTGCCATGTGTGTATTCCTCTATATTCGCGAGAAGGGAAAAGCTGCGGAGGCTCTAGGCCTCGCGCTGCTTACTTCTTCTTGCCGGCGATCGGCTTGGCCTTGCCCTTGCGGGTGCGGGCGTTGGTGTGGGTGCGCTGGCCGCGAACGGGCAGGCCGGTACGATGACGCAGACCGCGATAGGTCCGCAGATCCATCAACCGCTTGATGTTCATCGCGGTGTCGCGGCGAAGGTCGCCCTCGACCTGATGATCCGAATCGATCGTCTCGCGGATGCGCAGCAGTTCCTCGTCGGTGAGGTCCTGCACGCGGCGCGACTGGTCGATGCCAAGCTTCTCGGCGATCTGGACCGCCGTGGTCCGGCCGATTCCGTGAATATAGGTAAGCGCGATAATCACGCGCTTGTTGGTGGGGATGTTGATCCCGGCAATACGTGCCACTTAATACTTCTCCATGCTCCACAGGGGTTTGCGGTTGCCTGACGGGCCGCCCCCTATCTCATCGCTCACTTCACCGACAAATGCACAAACGAACCGGATAGCGCGCATCCAAAGGCTGCCGCCTGCCGGACCCGTCCGATACTGTCGAATGAAGGGCGCGCTTACGTCGATTCGACGCTCGCGTCAACCATCTACCCGCGCGCTGGGGTACGCAGCCGCCCACAGGGTGGCTGCGTGAGAAAGATCCTATAGCCTGAAGCCGAGCGCTCGTCAAAACACGTAATGCCTGCCCTGCCCTATTCTGCCCGCCCCAGCGCATCGATCTGATCTTCCTGCGAGGCATCGGGTTCGATGCGCGGTTCTGGGTCCGGTGCCGGAATCGCCTCGTCCGGTGCGGCGGAACCGCCCGATCCGAGCGCGCCGAGGTGATCGCGCAAACCCATCAGCTGCTGCGTCATGACCCCGTCCACGGCTCCCGAAATCTGTTCGACCTCGTAGCGCATCGGTCCGCCGACGTTGTATTCCCACAGCACGCGGGTGCCGCCATCCACTTCCTTGAGCGTGATGGTGAGGATCCCCGTCGCCGGCTCGCCCTGCAGCGGTCCCAGACCGCCGCGCAGCCGCAGCACGCGCAAGGGAAAGGCCTGGAGCACGGTGGCGTGGTGCGCGCTGCCATCCATGGCGAAGCCCTCCTCGCCATCGTCGCCCGGAAGCCTCTCGCACAGGCAACCGCCCGCCTGCGGTGTGAGCACCATGTTGGCGGCATCGCCCGACCATGTGTGGTCGGAATTCCACCATTCGCCCGGCTTGATCAGCGCAAGCCATACCGCAAGCGGCTCGGCGGCCACTTCGGCGGTGGCGCGGGTGACGAAGCCGTCGTCCGTGGTCGAAACCACTTCTGCGGTAGCGGGTGAAACGGGGATCGCCAGCGCGAGCGCGGCAGCGAGGATAATCCGGTTACGCATCCATCACTCCTTCGCCCCTGGCGATAGGACAGAGCGAACGCGTTGGAAAGCCGATGGTGCGCGCAGGCGTGAACCAGCGCCGCGCCCTCAGCCCTGCGCGAGAATTCCGTCGATCCGGCTGGTCACATCCTCGATACTCGCCATGCCATCGACCCGGCTGACGATCCCGCGGCTTTCGTACCCCGGCAGGATCGGCGCGGTCTCGGCCCGGTAGAGCGCCATGCGCTTGCGCACGGTTTCCTCGTTGTCGTCGGGTCGCCGCTTGAACTCGGTCGAGCCGCACTTGTCGCAGGTCCCCGGGTCCTTTGGCAGCTTGAAGATGTCGTGATAGCCGGCTCCGCATTCCGCGCAGGTAAAGCGTCCGATGATGCGTTCGACCAGAGCGTCTTCATCGACCTCGAGCTCGATCACGTGATCGAGCTTGCGGCCGTGGCGCGTGAGGATTTCGTCGAGCATTGCGGCCTGCACCTCGGTGCGCGGATAGCCGTCGAAGATGGCGCCCATATCAGGCCCCATCGCGGTCAGTTCCGCATCGATGAGGTCGGAGACGATTTCGTCGTTGACGAGCTCGCCGCGGTCCATGACCGTCTTGGCCTTGATCCCGACTTGCGTCCCCGCCTTAACCGCACCGCGCAGCATGTCGCCGGTCGAAAGCTGGCGCATGCCGTGATGTTCGACAAGGCGCTGCGACTGCGTGCCCTTGCCTGCGCCCGGAGGCCCCAGAAGGATTATGTCCATTCCGTATTATCCCCTTCGACCCCGCGCGCAAGCTAGCGGTTGCGGCCCTTCAACTTGGCCTTCTTGATGAGGTCGCCATACTGATGCGCGAGCAGATGCGACTGGATCTGGCTGATCGTATCGACCGTGACGTTCACGACGATGAGCAGGCTGGTCCCGCCCAGGAACAGCGGAATCCCCGTCTGCGCGATCATGTATTCGGGGATCACGCAGACCAGCGCCAGGTAGATCGCGCCGACCACGGTGATGCGCGTCAGGACGTAATCGAGATATTCCTCGGTCCGCTTGCCCGGACGAATGCCCGGAATGAACCCGCCGTTCTTCTTGAGATTGTCCGCAGTCTCCTCGGGGTTGAAGACAACCGCGGTGTAGAAGAAGGCGAAGAAGATGATGCCGACCGCGTAGAGCGTCATGTAGAGCGGCTGACCATGCGCGAGATACTGGTTGAGCGTGACGATCGTACCGCCAAAAGTGCTGTCCGGATCGAGCGAGCTGCTGGCGAACTGGCTGATAGTCAGCGGCAGCAGCAGCAGCGAGCTGGCAAAGATCGGCGGGATCACACCCGCGGTGTTGAGCTTGAGCGGCAGGTGCGAACGGTCGGCCTGCATCATCCCGCGCTGCGTTGCTCGCTTGGGATACTGGATCAGCAGACGCCGCTGCGCTCGTTCGACGAAGGAGATGATCAGGATCAGGATCACGACCATCAGGATGAAGCCGATGATGATGCCCGGAGAAATCGAGCCCGTCCGTCCGCCCTCGAAGAGATTCGAGGCGAAGCTCGGGAACTGGGCGACAATGCCCGCCATGATGATCAGCGAAACGCCGTTGCCGATTCCGCGGCTGGTGATCTGTTCGCCCAGCCACAGCAGGAACATGGTTCCGCCGACCAGCGAAATGACCACGCCAATGCGGAAGGCCACGCCTGGGTCGATAACCGCGTTGAGCCCGCTCGAAGCGCCGAAGCTCTCGAGACCCGAAGCCAGGAACCATCCCTGGATCGAACACAGGAACACGGTGCCGTAGCGGGTGTACTGATTGAGCTTCTGGCGTCCCGTGCTGCCCTCTTTCTTGAGCGCAGCCAGTGTCGGATGCAGTGCGCTGGCAAGCTGCACAACGATCGAGGCTGTAATATAGGGCATCACGCCGAGCGCGATCAGGCTCATCCGCTCCAGGCTGCCGCCGGTGAACATGTTGAACATGTCCAGAATGCCACCCTGGGTGGTCTCGGCGAGCTGCGCGAGCACCCGCGGGTTGATACCCGGGAGCGGCACGAAGCTGAGAAAGCGGAAGACGATCAGCGCGCCGATGGTGAACCAGATACGCTGGCGCAGCTCGGTGGCCTTGGAGAAGTTTGCGAGGCTCATCTGGCTCGCAATATTGTCGGCGCGTGATGCCATGGTTTAAATGTCGATCCTAGCGTCTGCGTATGATGGGCGCCGGCCCGTCCCGGCAGACAGGACAGATAGGGAGCGGGGTTCGCAATGTCGAACCCCGCTCCCGATTTTTCCGATTATTCGGAAGCAGCCTTGGCTGCCGCGTGCTTGCCGGTCTTGTTTGCGTTGGGCTTGCCGCTGATCTTCTTGACCTTGACGATCTCGACCGATCCGCCGGCCTTCTCGACCGCTTCGATGGCGCCCTTAGAGGCACCCGCGACCGTCAGCGTAAGCTTGGTGGTCAGTTCGCCCTTGCCGAGCAGGCGCAGGCCGTCCTTGCCGCCCCGCGCGAGGCCGGCGGCCTTGAGCGCTTCGTGGTCGATCGTACCCTTGGCGTCGAGCTTGCCCGCGTCGATGAACTTCTGGATCATCCCGATGTTCACTTCGGAAAAGTCCTTGGCGAAGGGGTTGTTGAACCCGCGCTTCGGCAGACGCATGTGGAGCGGCATCTGGCCGCCCTCGAAGCCCTTTACGGCAACGCCCGAACGGCTCTTCTGGCCCTTCTGGCCGCGCCCGCCGGTCTTGCCCTTGCCCGAGCCGATACCGCGTCCGATGCGCATCCGGCTCTTGCGGGCGCCGGGATTGTCGCGGATTTCGTTGAGTTTGAAAGTCATGGGTGCACTCGCTTTCGCTTTGTTCGCGCTGATTGTTTCTCGATCTCCGCCGGGTGCGGAAACGAGGATCGGCCCCCCGCGCCGGCGGGGGGCTCGATGGCTCTTAGATCACCTCGACCATGTGCGGCAATTTTGCAATCGCACCGCGCACTTCGGGAGTGTCCTCGATCTCGACGGTCCTGTGCATCTTGCCCAGGCCCAGACCGGTGAGGATCTTCTTCTGGCTCTCGGGCCGCCGGATGGGCGAACCGATCTGCCGGATCGTAATCGTCTTGTTCTTTGCCATCTGTCTTACTCCGCGACCGCTGCGGCGTCGGCTTGCGCCTCGGCTTCGCTGGCGCCACCGCGGCCGAGCAGATCGGCGACCTTCTTGCCGCGACGCTGGGCCACCGACTTCGGCGAAGTCTGGTTCACCAACGCATCGAAAGTGGCGCGGATCATGTTGTAGGGGTTGGACGAGCCGACCGACTTGGTCACCACGTCGGCAACGCCGAGGCTTTCGAACACGGCGCGCATCGGACCACCGGCAATGATGCCGGTACCCGCAGGTGCCGAACGAACATTGACCTTGCCCGCACCGAACCGGCCCTTGCCGTCATGGTGAAGCGTGCGGCCTTCCTTGAGCGGGACGCGGATCATCTTCTTGCGTGCAGCAGCGGTCGCCTTGGAAATGGCTTCCGGCACTTCGCGCGCCTTGCCATGGCCGAAGCCGACCCGGCCCGAACCGTCGCCGACCACGACCAGAGCGGCGAAACCGAAGCGCTTACCACCCTTCACGGTCTTGGAGACGCGGTTGATGTGGACCAGCTTCTCGATGATGCCGTCGTCTTCTTGCTCGCGTCCACCGCCGCGACGGTTGTTGTCACGGCCGCCACCGGGGCCGCCGCGACCGCGATTGCCGCCGCCGGGGCCGCCGGGGCCACCGCGACCACCGCCGCCGCCACCGGGCCCGCCGCGTCCGCGACCGGCATTCTGGCGCTCGCGGGGCTGCCCTTCGGCGCCTTGTGCCGGCGACTGATTGGCGGCAGCTTCGGAAGGCGTGTCGGCGATTGCCGGCTCTTCCTTAACGACCGCATGCTCGGTCTCGGCCTTGGCAGGCTGGTCGATCTCGACCGGCTTGGCTTCGGACTTGGTTTCCGTCGCCGCGGCCTCGGCTTCGGGAGCCTTGGTTTCGGGGGTCTCTGCGGATTTGTTGTCGTCAGCCATCATCAGAACTCCAGCCCGCCTTCGCGGGCGGCGTCGGCCAGCGCTTTCACGCGGCCGTGGAACAGGAAGCCGCCGCGATCGAACACGACGGTGGTGACGCCGGCCTTCTTGGCGGCGGCGGCGATGTCCTTGCCGACCGTCTTGGCGGCATCGATATTGGCACCGGAATTCTCCGCACCGAGCGTCGATGCGGCGGCGACGGTCTTGCCGGCCGCGTCATCGATGATCTGCGCGTAGATGTGCTTGCCGGTACGGTGCACGGACAGTCGCGGCTTGCCGCCCGCACGGCTCTTGAGAGCGGTGCGGACACGCTGGCGGCGGCGTTCGAAAAGGGAAAGTTTGGCCATGTTACTTCTTCTTCCCTTCCTTGCGGAAGACGTACTCGCCCTGGTACTTGATACCCTTGCCCTTGTAGGGTTCGGGCTTGCGCCAGCGGCGGATTTCAGCGGCGAACTGGCCAACCGACTGCTTGTCGATGCCCGAGATGATCACGGTCGTCTGATCGGGGGTGGCGACATCGAGGCCTTCGGGAATGTCGAGATCGACATCGTGGCTGTAGCCGAGCTGAAGCTTGAGCTTCCGGCCCTGCGCCGCAGCACGATAGCCGACACCGGTGATTACCAGAGTCTTGGCAAATCCGACAGTGACGCCCTCGACCAGATTGGAGACCAGCGTGCGCTGCAGACCCCAGAAGGACCGTGCCTCCTTGGTGTCGTTGGCCGGGTTCACCTGGATCTCGTCGCCTTCGACCTTGTAGGCGATGTGGTCCGACAGGTGCAGGCTCAGAGTGCCCTTGGGGCCTTTGACGCTCAGCACGTTGCCATCGATGTTGGCGGTCACCCCGGAGGGGATCGCGACCGGTCGTTTACCGATGCGGCTCATCAGTATACCTCCGCCAGCACTTCGCCACCGACGTTCTCGGTCCGGGCTTCCGCATCGGAAAGCACGCCACGAGGCGTCGAGACGATGGTGATGCCAAGGCCGTTGCGCACCGTCGGAAGTTCCTTGGAACCCGAATAGACGCGGCGGCCGGGCTTCGAAACGCGCGAGACATGCTTGATAGCCGGCTCGCCTTCGAAATATTTCAGTTCGATCCGCAGCGCCTTGTGCTTGCCGCTGGAGTCCTCGGAGAAGCCACGGATGTAGCCCTCGCGCTGGAGCACTTCCAGAACGTTCGCGCGCAGCTTGGACGCCGGCGAAAGGACGGAGTCCTTCTTCGCCTGCTGGCCGTTGCGGATACGGGTGAGCATGTCACCCAGGGGATCGGTCATTGCCATCGTCTAGTTCCTCACCAGCTCGACTTGGTCAGGCCGGGAATCAGGCCCTTATTGCCCAGATTCCGCAGCTCGATCCGGTTGACGCCGAACTTGCGGTAATAGCCGCGGGGGCGGCCGGTGGTCGCACAGCGATTGCGCACGCGGGTCGGATTCGCATTGCGCGGAATCTCGGCCATCTTCAGGCGTGCCATCAACCGGTCGCTTTCGTCGGCAGAAGTGTCGTCAGCAATCGCCTTCAGCTTTTCGTACTTAGCGGCATACTGCTTGACGAGCTTCTTGCGACGCTCGTTCTTGTTGATCGAACTCAGTTTCGCCATTGGACTTAAGTTCCTCTTCTAGCGGCCCTCAGGCGGCTTCTTTCTGCTCGGCCATCAGGCCAATGAACGGGAAGCCGAACAGGCGCAGCAATTCGCGCGCTTCGTCGTCGGTCTTCGCCGTGGTGGTTACGATGATGTCCATGCCCCGGACCTTCTCGATCTTGTCGTAGCTGATCTCGGGGAAAACGATCTGTTCCTTGAGGCCCATCGCGTAATTGCCGCGCCCGTCGAAGCTCTTCGGGTTGAGACCACGAAAATCTCGAATGCGGGGCATGGCGATGGTCACCAGACGATCGACGAACTCGAACATCCGCTCGCGGCGCAGGGTTACCTTGCACCCGATCGGCATGCCTTCGCGCAGCTTGAACTGGGCGATCGACTTCTTGGCGATGGTGATGACCGGCTTCTGGCCGGCGATCAGCGCCATTTCGTCGGCGGCGGTCTGGACCTTCTTCTTGTCCTGGCTGGCTTCGCCCACACCCATGTTGAGCGTGATCTTGTCCAGACGCGGAACTTCGAGACGGTTCTTGTAGCCGAATTTCTCGGTCATCGCCTTGACGATCTCGTCGTCGTAGCGCTGCCTCATACGAGGGGTATAATCAGCCATCGATGGTCTCCCCGGACTTGACGGCGACGCGCACCTTCTTGCCGTCCTGCTGTTCGAAACGGACGCGGGTGGGCTTGCCGTCCTTGGGGTCGGCCAGGGCCACCTTGCAGATCGGCATCGCGGCTGCGAAGCGGTCGATCCCGCCCTGCGGGTTGGCCTGGTCGGGCTTGCGGTGACGGGTGGCGATGTTGACGCCGTCCACGATCAGCTTGCCCTCCTTGGGCATTACCTTGGAGACGGTGCCGGTCTGGCCCTTGTCCTTACCGGACAGCACCACGACCTTGTCGCCCTTCTTGATCTTTGCGGCGGCCATTACAGCACCTCCGGCGCGAGCGAGATGATCTTCATGAAGCCGCGGCCGCGCAGTTCGCGCACCACCGGGCCGAAGATACGGGTGCCGATCGGCTCTTCGCTCTTGTTCACGAGCACGGCGGCATTGCTGTCGAAGCGGATGACGCTGCCGTCGGGACGGCGGACGTCCTTACGGGTGCGCACGATCACGGCGCGATGAACGTCGCCCTTCTTGACCTTGGCGCGCGGCTGGGCTTCCTTGACGGAAACCACGATGACATCGCCGACGCTCGCGGTACGACGCTTCGACCCGCCCAGCACCTTGATGCACTGGACGCGCTTGGCGCCGCTGTTGTCCGCGACGTCGAGATTGGACTGCATCTGGATCATAGATCCGTCTTCCTTCTCATTGGCTTGCCGGAACCAGTCCGGCAGTTCCTAAAACGTCAGTTACCGGCGGCCTCGGACTCGAGGTTCGCCTCGACCGCCTGAGTGCCGCCCGCGGTTACGCGATCCTTCACAAGCCAGGTCTTGGTCTTCGAAATCGGCTTCGTCTCCTCGATACGGACGACGTCGCCGAGCGTGTATTCATTCGCTTCGTCGTGAGCGTGATACTTCTTCGAACGACGGATGATCTTCCCGTAGAGCGGGTGCTTCACCTTGCGTTCGACCTTCACGGTCACGGTCTTGTCGGTCTTGTCGGAAGTGACGGTCCCGATCAGGATACGTTTGGGCATGGTCTACTCCTCAGGCTTTCGCTTTGGCGTCAGCAGCGGAACGCTTGGAGCGCTCGGTCTGAAGCGTCTTGATCTTGGCGATCGTGCGACGGACTTCGCGGATACGCGCCGGCGCTTCGAGCTGGTTGGTGGCAGCCTGAAACCGCAGGTTGAACTGCTCGCGCTTGAGCGTGGTCAGTTCGTCCGAAAGCTGATCGTCGCTCTTCTGGCGCAGATCGTCGGTCTTGGTCGAATTCTGGGCCATCATTCGCCTCCCAGGTGCGAGGTGTCGCCAAAGCGGGCGATAACCTTCGTCTTGATCGGCAGCTTCATCGCTGCGCGTTCGAAGGCTTCGGCGGCCAGCGGGCCGGCAACGCCGTCGAGTTCGAACAGGATCCGGCCCGGCTTGACGCGCGCGGCCCAATATTCGACCGAGCCCTTGCCCTTACCCTGACGCACTTCGGCAGGCTTTTTCGACACGGGCACATCGGGGAACACGCGGATCCACAAACGTCCCTGACGCTTGATGTGGCGCGTGATCGCACGACGCGCGGCCTCGATCTGGCGCGCTGTGATACGCTCGGGTTCCAGGGCCTTGAGGCCGTAGGAGCCGAAGTTGAGGGTGGTGCCACCCTTGGCTTCGCCCTTGATCCGGCCTTTGAAAGCCTTGCGGAACTTGGTTTTTTTCGGTTGCAGCATTTTTTCTACCTATCCTGCAATCAGCGAGCCGGTCGCACGCCGGAGGTCTGCGATTCCATCATCAGACGGTCCTGCGCGGTCGGGTCGTGGCCGAGAATCTCGCCCTTGAAGACCCACACCTTGATGCCGATGATGCCGTAAGCGGTCAGCGCCTCGGCTTCGCCGTAATCGATGTTGGCGCGCAGCGTGTGCAACGGCACCCGGCCTTCGCGATACTGTTCGACACGGGCGATTTCGGCGCCGCCGAGACGGCCGCCGCAGACGATCTTGATGCCTTCGGCACCCAGACGCATGGCGGACTGCATGGCGCGCTTCATCGCACGGCGGAAGGCGATACGGCGGATCAGCTGATCGGCGATGCCCTGGGCGACGAGCTTGGCATCGACTTCCGGCTTGCGGATCTCGACGATGTTGAGCTTGACGTCGCTCGCGGTCATCGAAGCCAGCTTGACGCGCAGCTTCTCGATATCAGCGCCCTTCTTGCCGATGATGACACCGGGGCGGGCAGCGTAGATCGAAATGCGGCACAGCTTGGCCGGACGCTCGATCACCACCTTGGAAATCGCGGCCTGCGGCAGCGAGCTCATGATGAACTTGCGGATCTCGATGTCTTCCTTGAGCAGCTGCGCATAGTTACGCCCTTCGGCGTACCAGCGGCTGTCCCAGGTGCGGTTGATCTGCAGACGCAGACCGATCGGATT
>CAXBFN010000009.1:0-166847 GCA_963975275.1 uncultured Erythrobacter sp.
GATAGAGTGTCGCCCTCCGAAGGCGAAGGTCACAGGTTCGAATCCTGTCGGGTGCACCATTCCTGAAATTTCTGTCTTAAAGTGGGCCAAGAGCGGCAGGTCCGCTCTTGTCTGAAATCAGTGACTAGCTGACATCGGCGCTGCGTACGATCCAGCAGCTTCGCACAAATCGATCAGATGAAAACCGGCGGCCCCTGCAGTTGGGGCGACCGGTCCGTGTTTCGGTTCAGCGGTATTGGATTAGGGCGCGCCGATGACGAAGTCGGTCGCAGCGATCGGCGCGTTGCTGTCGAGTACGGCGAACAGCACCGCGTCTGCTCCGCCTGCACCATCGGCGTCGTAGAACAGGTTGCCGGGATCGGGATCATAGATAATCCGCTCGTCGGCATCCTGCGCCTCGGTCACCAGTATGAACGCGTGGGGATCGAGCGTGCCTTCGGACAACGCGGTGAAGATGCTGCCTGCCAGTTCGATCGTGTCCTCGCCGCTGGTGAAGTCGAGGATGGTGTCGACATTGGCGTTGGAGTTCGGGTTGTCGAACCCGCTCATCGCGCCCGGCGCGTGGTCGAACACGAACACATCCTTTCACTTGCGCAGGTTGGTTGATGAATATCCCAGATAGGATAATATCCCAGATAGGATATGGCCGTGCGTGAGGGCTGAACCCAACTGCGCACGTCCAACAAGTGTGTTGCTGCTCGCGCTCGATGCAGGCTGAAGACCTTGCGGAGCAGGAGAAGAAACCTTGGCCGGCAATACCGACGAGATGATCCGTCAGGCCTACCAGATCGTTGCCGAGCCATCCCGCCTTGCCGAACTTCAGGTCAGCATCGAGCGTGCGCTGGAGACAGGGTTTGGGGACGGCAAGGAACTCGATGCGCATTTCGCGCAGGCGGGAATCCTCTTCGATGCGATATCCGACCTTGAGCCGAGCGATTTCAGCAAGTTCGGCGTGGAGCCGCCGCAGGAATCTGGAGGCAACCCGTGGGCCTCCAACCCGGTCGGCGACGCTGTGTTGTGCCTCGACAACACGCTCCACGTCAGTGCGATCGATGGACCGGATCAGGACGGCGACACGATTCAAATAGGCGACGATTTCCGTACCTGGCTGGCGGGCGATCTCAAGGAAACGGAACGGGCCCTGCGCAACCTTTTGCGCTCACCTCCGAACGGCGGGTCCATTATTCTGCGCTTTCATCTCGGCGACGGCGATACCAGAGGAACCCTCGCGGTCGCTACGCGCCAATCGGGCAACGGGGACCGCGAGATCCGCATCCACCGGATAGCACTAGCCTGGTCCGACGCGGTTGGCCGTGAATTTGCGCAAAATCTCGACCTTACGCAGGCCGAGACCGAACTGGTTCGTTTCATCGTCGAGGGGCGAACCGTGAACGAATTCGCGCAGGCGCGCGGCCGGGCAGTCGGGACTGCTCGCAATCAGCTCAAGAGCGTTCTCAGGAAACTGGCGATCGGCTCGCAGAGCGAACTGGTTTCCCTGTACGCGGGCTTTGCCAGCTCTTTCGCGATGCAGAAAGCCGGGATCACCCGGTCGAAACAGTGCGCATTCGGTCACGGGATTACGCTGCCCGACGGGTCGGACATTCTCTACGAGCGTTACGGCAAAGGGGGTGGCCGACCCGTGCTGATGCTCCATGGTGCGCTTGAGGGCCCATTTCTGCCACCCCGCACGGAGCAGGCGGCGGCGAATTCGGGACTGGAGCTTCTGGTCCCCTGGATGCCCTTCTACACTGGTGCATACGCCGATCTCGATGCAGCGGCGCGGGTGGAAGCGTTTGTCGCCAACTTGGTTGCTTTTCTCGACGCGATGGGAATCGAGGACTGCCCTGTCGTGGCGTGCAGTCTCTCGACTGCTTATGCGCTTGCCCTCGTCGATCAATTCCCCGGGCGAGCGAAGGGTCTGGTCCTGGCCGGAATGGCGCTGCCGATTACGGAAATCGCCCAGGACACACCGATCAACCCGGCGTGGCGTGCACCGATGCTGCTTGGCCAGCGCAGTCCGCGATTTTCCGAGCTTTTTGTAAGAACGGTTTTCAGGCTGGCGATGCGGGGGCAGGCGCATCATTATGTCGACCGTCTGTTCCAGGACAGCGAGGTCGATCTGGGCATCCTGAGGCAGCCCGACATCGCAATGACGATGCGACGCTCGGCGGAAAACCGGCCGGACAGATTCGGTGCGGCGATGGCACACGGGTTTACGTTGATGACGCTGGACTGGTCCCGCTGGCTTTCCAGCCGGGAGGTCCCAATCAGGCTGGTCGTCGGGGAAGAGGATGTGGTGACAACGCCCGAGCAGATGCTGGCCTTTGCAAGACGCCGACAGGTCGATTTGATCGGGCCGATCGCCGGACTTGGCGGATTTTCCCTGTTCCAGAGGCCCGAGCTGATTTTTGCCGAAGCGCGCGCCCTCGATGATCGCTAGGCGGCTTCAGGGATGCGATGCCGGCACGCCCGACAGAGCGGGAGTGCCGGCACCTGAATGCTAGTTCTTCACGCAGTATTTGCTGGAGACCTTGAGGCCGCTGGAACAGCTGCCGTCGCGCACTTCGGCATAGTCGCCCTTGTCGCCAACGCAATAGTTTCCGCTGGTCTTGAAGCCGGTCGGGCAACTGCCGATTTTCACGATCGCGACCTTGCTGCCCGATTTGCACTTCGAGCCCGAGGCGCTGAAGCCCTTGGGACAAGAGCCATCCTTGACCACTTCGCTGTCGCTGGACTGGGCAAAAGCAGCTGGAGCAGTGCCGAATGCAAGGGCAACCGCACTCGCAATGATGATGAAACGCATAGAATATCCTCCATCGATACTAGACCGTCGAGACAAAAAGGCGTGGCGGACCCCAAAGGATTGGGTGGAGGGGCCCGCCACGCGGCAAACCGACGATCAATTTGTCGCCTTGCGGGACTGCATCAGGTGGCGCCGATTTCAGGGCCGGCCAACAGGGCTGCGGCGATAGGTAAATGCGACCGCGCTCTTGCCGGTATTGTTGTTGTAATACTGGCAGTAGAAATCCGTGCCGCTCTTGTCGGTGTGCAGCTCGGGCATGTTGAACGTGATCATGGCTCGACCACGCGCAGCGAGGTACTTGTCGTAGGCTTCCGAACGGGCAGAGTTGCTCCCGGTGGCGGTCGGTTCGAAACCAAGGCTGTGGCCGGTGTGCAGCATCACGTCCTTGCCGGTGTAGTTGTTCGTCGGCGGAACCCAAGCCCTATCGAGCTGCTGACTCCCATCGAACGATATGCACTGCATGTCGTATTCGTGCGTGTTGAAATTCGCTCTGTCGACTTCGACGTAGAGTACGTCACCCGACCCGACACCGGGCAGGGTGCAGCCGGAGGCTTGAACCGGCTCCCGTTCGATCAGGCCGCCACGGGTTTCGGTGCTGATACCCTTGGAAAAAGTGTAATCGCCAGCCTGCGCGATGAATGCATTGCCCAAGTTCAGGTTGGCACATTGGGTCATGCTGGCGAACTTCGCTGGAGCTGCCGGGGCACGGCCCTTCCAGTTTCCGCGGCTCGCGGTGTTGGGATAGCTCGGGTGGTTCGAGCTGCCGCGAAGCGAGGGCGCGCGGCCATCGGAGACGGCATCGACGGCTTCCACGACTTCCTCGACTGTCTCGACCGCCTCTTCCACTTCGCGCGCTTCCTTCTTGACCTTCTCGACCGAATTGCGAAGGTTCCTGAAGGGGTTGGCATCAGCTGTGGTCGAAATCGAGGTTGCCATGAGCGCGATCCCCACAGCGGTCATCATGGTATTCTTCATCATAGCGATCCCTTGCTATTTGCGGTGGGCGGGGGATGCGCCGTGACGGGACTGCAATGAATATCCCAAATGGGACAGTTCATCGTAAATATGCCGCAGTCAGAGCATTTTTTGCGGTTCGCGCGGCAGTGGGCTGGTTCGCTGATTATCCTTCAAGCCGAAAAGCGCACGCACAGCGAAATTTTCCTTCCCTCCTTGCTCTCGGAAAGGCGCAGGCAACTGCCGTCGAGATCAACATCGCACCACTTGAGACTGCTGATTTCGCCGCGTCTGCACCCCGTCAGTGCGATCTGGCGGATAATGTCCTTTGTCGGCCAGAAGCGACCATTAGCCTCGGCCTCCCGAAGCATCTCCCCAAGGATACCATACTCCGCCTCGGTCAACCTACGTTCTCGAACCTTTGTACTTCGGCTTCTTGATGCCGTGCGCCGGATTGTGATCGATCACTCCAAGGTTGATTGCGTAAGTCAGGATTCCGCCGATGAGGCCCAACGTCCGGGTGGCTGTACCGGACGGTGGCTGTACCGGGTCCGCCCTCGACGATCGATTTGCCGCGCGGCTTTTTTGTTTTGACGATGATCCGCGACCGGCCTGCCATGATATCCCGCATGATCTTCCATGTCGGAACGGATGAGGTCCTTGACCCGGCGCGTTCCGACAATGCTGCGCACGTAGTTTCGCTGGGGCGCAGGTCCTCCCACCCGAAGGCGCTGAGGCATGAGTGCTGCAAATCGCTCAATAAGCTCAGGTGTAATGCGCCTTTCCGAGCCGGCCAGTTGCCGTTCGAGGAGTATGATATCGGCTTCGATGTGCCTTTCACTGCCCGTCGATGAGCGCGCGCTGGCCTTTGAGCGAAAGCGTTCGAAGGAATTTTGGCGGGGGCCGGTCTGTCCAAATTTTTTCTTGATCTTGTCGATTCGTTCATGTCCGCCTTCAGGTCGACCATGCGTAGTTGAGGGCGGGTGTGCCATTCTTGTTACAGCCTGATCTTTGCAATCGCTCACCGCACATTTGAGTATCGATCACCCCTAGAGAAGTGTTACCAATCGGCTAAATACCATTGCAAGTAAGAGGGTTGGATTATGATTTCGGGTACAGAGAAACTGAGCGGACGGCTCATCTTGCTCACGACAACGGCTGGTATCTGCATTGCTACGGCCAGTGCGGCGCAGGCCGCGGGTCAGGTTGGGCCTGAATTCGCCGAAGATACTGCATTCAGCAGCAATAACGAGGCGGGTGTTGCCCCCGACCTTTCGCGAAGCGCTGTTTCCGAAGCCTCCGCCCAGGCGCCTGAATTTGCTATCGAAGCGCCCCAGATCGTCGTTCCAGGCCCAGGTGAAGGGTATTCACCCGTTCCCGGTGAGCCGGGTTCGCTCTTCGACGATGCAGTGGATGTGACCGGCGTAGGTCAGTTCTATCGCGCCGACGGCTTCGTCTGCACCGGCACGCTGATCAATCCCCGCACCGTTCTGTTCGCCGCGCATTGCGTCAACGACATCCCCGCCGATGCCTATGGTAGCAATAGCGGTGGCTTGCCCGCTGCCTTCGCCTTCCAGGCCGATGCCCTGGATGGTCTCCGCGCCTGGATACAGGCCGATTTCGGCACGGTAACCGATGCCTTCGTTTATAATGTCGAGCAGATGCTGATCAATCAGGATTCTCTGCGGAACCCGCAGGCGCAAGGCTTCCTGGAAGCCGACGTCGCGCTCGCCGTCCTCGATACCCCGGCAGCCAATGTCCCGACCTGGGCCATGCTCTTCTCGCCTTTGCCGGCGCCGGGAACCATCGATACCGTAGATGGCACGGGCTACGACGTCCGCGTCACCGGCTATGGCCGCAGCGGCGTCGGGGCGACCGGCGCCACCGCCGGAATCGATTTCCGCCGCCGGGCGGCAGAAAACGTTATCGGTATTCTGGGGTCGCTGAACGATCGCAACCAGTGGCTGTTCGGGCCGGGCGATTATGGCTTGCCGCAGAATCTCTATCAGACCGATTTCGACGATCCGAGCCGCGAGGCGATCTACGATTTCAACCTCTTCAAGGATGACGCGCGCGATCCCGAGGGAAGCACGGCTGGCGGCGACTCGGGCGGTCCGCTCATTCTAACCGATACCTTCGCCCGTGAACTGGTGATCGGCGTGCTCTCCGGCGGTTCGCGGTTCTTCTTGGGGCAGCCAGATTCCTCCTACGGAACTTCGAGCATTTATCAGCCGCTCTACCCGTTCTGGGACTGGATCGTTGCCAACAGCCCCTATCGCTACACGCAGTCGCTGGCGGGTGACGGCAACTGGAGCGATCCGAATCACTGGCAGACCGCGCTCGACCCCAATTTCTTCGTGCTCGACGAGAACGGCGTGCTGGTGAACGGCGTGCCCGATACGCCCGGCGAAGGCATCGATGCTACCGATGGGAAATTCGGCCAGGTCTGCGACGGCGTCTATTGCTTCGATCTCGCGACTGGCGATGTGGTCGATTACGAAGGCAATATTATCGTTCCAGCTACTCCGATCACCGAGCCCGAAGGCTTGGAGATTGACGGCAACAACATCGGAGCGGTCGATCCGATGACCGTCTTGGCCGATGCGCGCAGCAATGCAGGCATCGAGCCCGCAGCCGCTGCGGATATCGCTCTGGCGCAGGCAAGCCTGGCTAATGGCCTGCCGGGAGCGAGCGGATATGTGCCGAGCAACCGGGATTTCTCGCCCGGCAGCGCGGATAGCGACCGGGTCGATGCGCGCTATTTCGACGTCACTCTGGCGGCAGCCGGCACCACCACGCTCGATACCGATGTCGTCATCGACAAATTCACCATCGCCGGTGAGAATGCCGCGCTCGACATCACTTCGGACGGATCGCTTACGAGCCTGATCGACGTCACACAGATGGCAGGCATGATGAATGTCGACGGCACGCTGTCGACCAATGGCGACTATCTGCTGTTCACCGGTGCGCTGACGGGCAATGGCACGGTGGAGACTCCGTTCTTCACCAACATGATGGGCATCGTCGCACCCGGCACGATGGGTTCGATCGGAACTCTGGACTTCAACGGCAATATCATCCTCGCCTCGGGCAGCTTCTACAGCGTCGATTTCGGCCCCAACGGCGCCTCCGATCTCATCAGGGTCAATGCCACGCAGTTCGACGAGGACGACAATCCCCTGAACGGTGTCGCCAGCATCGGCGGCACGGTGCTGCTCAACCCCGTCGGCGGAGCTATGGTCCGGTACAACGACAGCTACACCATCCTACAGGCCGAGGGCGGTTATGAAGGGGCCTTCCAATCCCCCGATATCAGCGCGATCCTGAAGCCAGAGTTCACCTATAACGCGAACTCGATCACGCTTTCGATTACGGCGGCGTCCTATGCTTCGGTCATCGACGGCACCTCGCCGATCCAGAGCGCATTCGCCCAATTGCTCGATCAGAATCGTGTCCAATACGGTCGCTATGCCGACCTGTACGGCCCGCTGGATTTGCAGAACGCCGTAACCATCCAGAGCGCGCTGGAGAGCTTCGCGCCGAGTGAGCAGGCGGCCATAGGGGGTATGGGCGTCGCCGCGCTGAACGTTACCAACACGCTGCTCCGCGGTCGCCTTAGCCAACTGGGCGCCAGCAATTCGATGGGCGGCAGTCTGTCGGTGGTGGGTCGCCCCAGTGGCATCGTCACCAATGCGATGTCGCTTGGCGGGCAGACCGGTATGGGTGTCGGTGCTGGCGAATACGACCGTCAGGGCGTCCTTCCCGACGACGTGAGCGGGTTCCTGGCCGGCGGCTATATCGACGGCGACAGCGCGGCTATGCCCGGCACTGTCTTCACGCAGGAGAATCAGTTCGACGGTTTCTACATCGGCGGCGGTCTCGAGAAAGCCATCGATAATGGGGCGATCGGCATCGCCCTGACCTACAGCGACATCGATACGAACCAGCAAGTATCGGGTCGCGGGGCTTCCGGAGAGCTCATCCAGGGCACGCTCTACGGGGTAACCACCTTCTCGGATCTCCGTCTCGATACGCAGATCAGTGCAGGCGTGTACAACACCCGGACTTCCCGGAATGTCTCGGTGGCCGACAGCAGCTTCAACATCACGGGTGAAGATGCGGCATTCGTCTTCTCTGCCGAAACCGGTCTGGGCAAGGTCTTGAACCTCGGGATGTTCGATCTCACTCCTCGGGTCGCCTTCCGCGCCGCGCGGATCGACTTCTCGAAGGTTGCCGAACGCGGCGGCGGACCTGCGCTTGCCTACGAAGTCGGCGACTACGACAGCTATCAGGCGCGCGCCGGGGTAAGCCTTGCTGGCAAGCAGGGTTTCCGGCCCTTCCTGAACGCCGAATACGTCCATGATTTCGCCGACCGTCCGAGCGCCTTCACGGCGAATTTTGTCGGCGGTACCGGACCTGCTGTCGCATTCGCCCTGCCGGGCAATGATCAGGACTGGGCGGAAGTAAGCGGCGGGATCGGCTATCAGGCCGGCAATCTCGGCCTGTCGGTATCGGCGGAAACGACCCTTTGGCGCGATGATCTGTCCTACCAGAGCTATCAGGGTGCGGTGACATTCCGCTTCTGACGCTGGCACTAAGCAAATAGAGAGGGGCGGTGTTTCGAAAGAAGGGCCGCCCTTCTTCCATCCGGCCGAACGTCTGTCTTGTTCAGACGTTCGGCCGGATTGATCGAGGGATGCGCACCATGGGAATTATGCCGTCTCGCGTTTCCGGGCTGCGCGTTCCCGGTGCCGCCGCTTTTCTGCTGGCCGTTTCGCTGGCGGCACTGCCGATCCTGGGTGCGGCGGGCTGCGCTGCAGCGCAGGAAAAGCTGGACGGCACCTTGCATGCCTATGAGGAAGATTTGCAATCCTGGCAGGAAGAAGGCGAGCGCTGGATGCGCGACTTTCAGGACATGGCCCTGACGTTTCCCCGGCCACTCCCGCAACTGCGTCCCGATAGTGCATACAACCGCCACCTCGCGCAACTTGCGCTTTTCAGAGACAACCTAGAAGCGCGGGCGGGTGAGCCTGATGCTTTGCGAAAACGTCATGCCGAATTGGGCCGTGCCCATGAGGAATTGCGTCAAGCCTATGGCAATATGGTGAAATTGGCCGAAAAATACCGCCAATCGCCCACTGCGAGACCCCGCCCCGAGATTGCAGAAGACGTGCCGCAATAACGGGCAACCTCTAGGAAGTATGGAGAGGACGGGCGTCAGCTATCAATTTCGATAGAAATTTCCCAATGATCGGAGTGCCGACCATCTACCTGTCGAGTGCACCAGCTTTTCCGGTCTCGCACGGTTCCACCCCAAGGACGTGCTTTCGACCGGCTTTCCCCGAACTCTCATTGACACCGCGCCCGCTTCGCTCCAGCGCGGTCCCAGGGGAGCACGATGTCAGATCGCCGGTTGCAACTTGTCGAAGCCATGGCCGGGGTCGCTGCGGGGGACCGCACTGCGCTTCACACCGTCTACGAGATGACATCGGCCAAGCTGTTCGCCACCATCGTGCGGATCGTGCGCGGCCGCGAGCGCGCCGAGGACCTGCTGCAGGAGGTCTACGTCAAGGCGTGGCGCCGCGCCGGACGCTTCGATCCCGCCAAGGGCAGCCCGATCGCCTGGTTGTGCACGATCGCGCGCAACACCGCGCTTAACGACCTGCGCCGCGAGAGCCGCAGCGCCGAACTCGCGGGCGACGAATTGCCCGAAGTCGCCGACGAGAGCGTGCTGCCCGCCGACGACTGGCTGTGCGCCGGCGAGGACAGCGCCGAACTCGCGCGCTGCCTCGAGCAATTGCAGGCCGATCACCGCCGTTCGATCAAGCTCGCCTTCTTCGATGGCTTCAGCCACTCCGAACTCGCACACAAACTCGAGGTCCCGCTGGGCACGATGAAAAGCTGGATCAGGCGCGGGCTCGCCGGGCTGAAGGGCTGTCTGAGTGGCTGACACGCTCGATCCCACCGCCGGCGACCCGGCAGCCGACGATCCCTTCATTCGCGCAGGCGAATATGCGCTCGGCGTGCTCGAAGGCGGCGAACTCGCCATTGCGCAGCGCGAGTTGCTCGCCGATCGCGGCTTCGCCGAGGCGGTCGAATGGTGGGAACAGCGCTTCGCCGCCATGGCCGAACAGGCCGGCGAATATCTTCCTTCGGCCTCGGTCTGGCGCGGGATCGAGGCGCGGCTCGATGCGGAAAGCAGGACCGTTGCCGCCGAGCGCGTGGTCCTGCCGGACGGTCGCGCATCCAAGTGGAGCCTCGCGGCGCTGGCGACCGGTGGCGCGCTGGCCGCGGCGGCGCTGGCGCTGTTCCTCGCGACGCCGCGCCCGGCCGATGTGGTGCCGCCCGATATCGCCGCCGCGCCGTCCGAGCGGCTGATCGCACAATTGCAGGATGCCGAGGCCGAACGCAGGCTCGCCAGCGTGGTCGATCTCGAGAACCGCAGGCTGGCGCTGACCATCGCCGGGCTCGAAGCCGAGCCGGGGCAGACCCCAGAATTGTGGGTGATCCCCGCCGGCGGCGCGCCGGTCTCGCTGGGGGCGATCCCCGAGAGCGGGCGGTTCGAGCGCGAACTCTCGGCAGCGGAAAGCGCGTTGCTGGTCGGGGGCGCTTCGCTCGCGGTCACCTTCGAGGAGGACAGCGGCGTGCGCCACGAGGCGCCGACCATGCCGATCCTGCTGGTCGGGGAACTCGACCGGGTCTGACCCTCTAGGCAGGAAATGACCGTTGGATTTCAGCGGCTTGCGGATTTCTTCGAGATAAATTTACCGGGCGCTGCATCCGATGCACCATCCGCGGGGTAGCTGCGCCCGCCTTCATCGCATGAAGGCAGCCGAGACCCGCGGGGTTTCGCGCAGCCTGGCCTCTAGCGGGGTCCTGCTGGGGAGGGGATGTCCCGCGCCGATCGGCTTTCTGGTCCATAAGGAAGGAAAGCATTATGAAGATCGCAACCCATACCCGCCTCGCGGCAACGCTGCTGGCGGGCACCGCCATGTTCGCCCTCGCCTCGCCCGCGCAGGCCGATCCCACCCCCGAATGCAATGATTCCGAAACCAACGCCACCGAATGCGGCAGCGATTCCGACGCGACCGCAGCGGGCGCGACCGCGGTCGGCAATGGCGCGGTCGCGGACGGCGTCGATGCCGTCGCCGTAGGCAGCGACGATGCGGGCGCCGCTCCGGCCACCGCCACCGGTCCCTCGACCACCGCGATCGGCGGCGAAAGCCTCGCCAGCGGCCCCGGCGCGACCGCTCTGGGCTGGCGTGCCGCCGCCGATGCCGAGCGCGCGACCGCGCTGGGTCACCTCGCCACTGCGCAGGGCGTCCGCTCGACCGCTGTCGGCGAGAACGCCGATGCGCAGACCGACTTCAGCACCGCGATCGGCAATGAATCGATCGCCAACGGCGTCGACGCGCTGGCGGTCGGCGACACCGCCGTCGCCATGGGCAATTCCACGACCGCCGTCGGCGGCGAGAGCGTGGCGATGAACCCGGGTTCGAGCGCCTTCGGCTGGCAGGCGCAGGCGACCGGCGAACGCTCCACCGCGATCGGCCATCTGGCGCAATCGGGTGGCTTTGCCTCGACCTCGATGGGCGAAGCGGCCGCGGCGCTTGGCCGGGGCGGCATTGCCATTGGCGGGAACACCGATGGCGGCGCATTCGGCGCGCTGGCCACCGACGATGCCGGGATCGCGCTGGGCAGCGATTCCGAAGCGCGGCAGGTCGGCGCGATTGCGATCGGCAGCGACGCCGATGGCGATGGCGACGGCGCGGTTGCCGACGGCGTGGACGCCCTGGCGCTTGGCGCCGACGCGATGGCGATCGGAAACTCGACCACCGCGCTCGGCGGCGAAAGCCTTGCCAACACGCCGGGTTCGACAGCGCTTGGCTGGCAGGCGGTCGCCACGGGCGCGATGGGCACCGCGGTCGGACACCAGTCCACCGCATCGGGCGACCAGAGCTTCGCGGGCGGCGAGGATTCGGTTGCATCGGGCAGCAATTCGGTTGCGATCGGCAACACCGCGCAGGCGACCGGCGGCGATTCAATCGCCATCGGCGGCAATCGCGACGGTGCCACCGGCTTCTCGACAATAGCCAGCGGGCCCTCGACCACGGTGGTCGGCGGGCAATCCTCGGCGATCGGTGCGGGCGCCACCGCCTATGGCTGGCGCGCCAACGCCACCGCCGAGCGTGCCACCGCGCTGGGCCATCTCGCCACCGCATCGGGCGTCCGCTCGGTTTCGGTCGGCGAAGCCGCCACCGCAAGTGGCGACGGTGCGATCGCAATGGGCAATCAGGCCGTCGCATCGGGGGTGAACTCGGTCGCGATCGGCAATGGCGCCACCGCCACCAATGACGGCCAGGTCGTGGTCGCCTCGCTGGGTGCCAGCAGCACCTCGCAGATGGGACCGATCGCGGTGGTGACCGCCGACGCCAACGGCACGCTGGGGGTCAGCTCCTCCGCCGGGCTGAGCAATCTGGCGAGCTTCTCCGCCGTCCAGGCCAACAGCACCGCGATCGCGGGCAATTCCGCGCTGATCGCCGGGAACAGCAGCGCGATCATGGGCCTGCAGGATCGCCAGAGCGTGCTGTTCGATCTGGCGCAGGAGAACAGCACCCAGGCGCGGCGAGCCAATGAAGGCGTCGCGCTGGCGCTGGCGATGGAATCGCCGGTCATCATGCCGGGCAAGACCTTCGGCGTGGCCGGCGGCTTCGGCTATTACAACGACCGCGTCGCGGGCTCGGCGTCCTTCGGGCTGCGGGTCAGCGAAAGCACCGCGGTGACCGGCGGCGTCGGGGTCGGCTTCGACTCGGGCGAGGTCGGCGCGCGCGCCGGTTTCCAGGCCTCCTGGTAAGCCGCGCACCGGTTCGAGGGCATTCCTGCGGACCAGGAAGGAAGGGGGCGGGGCGTCATGCCTCGCCCCCTTTTTGCTGTCAGGCACGGTCGCAATGCCGGGGTCCGCTGCGCCTTGCGTGACGATTTGGTTACAAACCGCCTCGCAATGGCCCAGAGTGCGCCTATATCGCGGGTCCACGAGCCAGCGGGAAGGGCCAGCGTCGAGGCGCGTATGAACAGTTCGATCTACGAATTTGCGGATGTGTCCGCGTCCGAGGCCGGACCGCGACCGGCTGGCGGGCGTCCGCGCCGTTCGGACTCGCGCCGGCTGAGCTCGCGCCGCGCGCGGATCGGGGTGATCTACAACCCGCGCAGCCACCGCAACAAGGGCCAGGACCTCGCGCTGGGCGAGCGCCACCACGTGATGGTCGCGACGCCCCAGAAGCGCAGCCAGATCGCCGCGGCGCTGGAAGATTTCGCCTCGGCCGGGATCGACTATCTGATCATCAACGGCGGCGACGGGACGGTCCGCGACGTGCTGACCTGCGGCTACGGCGTGTTCGGCGACGACTGGCCGCTGCTGGCGGTGCTCCCCAAGGGCAAGACCAACGCGCTCAACGTCGATCTGGGCGCGCCCGCCGACTGGTCGCTGCGCGATGCGATCGACGCCTTCACCAGCGGGACCACGGTCACAAGGCGGCCGATCGATATCGCCGCGCTCGACGGGCGCAGTCCGCCGCTGCGCGGCTTCATCCTCGGCGCGGGCGCCTACACGCTCGGGGTGCGCGCGGGGCAGGACGCGCACCGCTACGGCTTCTTCGACAGTCTCGCGGTGGGGATGACCGCCGCCTGGGGCGTGATGCAGGTGGTGTTCGGAAGCGACCGCAACCCCTGGCGGCGCGGCGTCGGCATGGATCTGCGGTTGTTGCCCGACGGGCAGGCGCTGCCGCATTCGGGGCGCGGCGATCCCGCGCGCCGCGAGCTGCTGCTGGCCTCGACGCTGCGCCGCATGCCGCTGGGCATCAAGCTGTTCGGCGATCTGACCGAGGGGCTCAAGCTGGCGGTCATGGACCGGGCCGCGCGCCGGCTGATGGCCTGCATGCCCGCGATCCTGGCCGGCTGGCAGCCGCGCTGGCTCGAGCGCGCGGGGCTGCACCAGCGCGAGGCCGAGGCCTTCGAGATGATTATCGACGACCAGTTCATCCTCGACGGCGAGGCGTTTCCTGCGGGCAGCTATCTCGTGTCGCAGGGGCCGGAACTCACCTTCGTCACCGTGTGAGCGCGCCGCTCCCCGCCCGCATCGCCGCCATGGCAGAGGCTCCGCCGCGCGCCGAGGTGGCGGGTTTCGCGCGGATGCTAGCAGAAGAGGCTGGGGCCAGCGCGGTGCTGTTCTACGGCTCGAACCTGCGCAGCGGTTCGCTCGAGGGCGTGCTCGACTTCTACCTGCTGCTGCCCGGCCCGCAGCGCGAGCGGATCTGGCCGCGCGTGAGCTACCGCGAATGGACCTGTGGCGGCATAGT
Source organism: uncultured Erythrobacter sp. (assembly GCA_963975275.1). Classification (GTDB taxonomy): domain Bacteria; phylum Pseudomonadota; class Alphaproteobacteria; order Sphingomonadales; family Sphingomonadaceae; genus Qipengyuania. The sequence continues at coordinate 14,116 of CAXBFN010000009.1, forward strand.
GCTGCGCGCCAAGATTGCGGCGCTCTCGCTCGACCGGTTCGCCCGCGCCGCTTCGGGGCGCTCGCGCGACACCACGATCTGGGCGCGTTTCGTCCAGCCCTCCGCGCTGGTCTGGGCCGCCGACGACACGGCGCGCAAACGGACGCTGGCCGCGCTGGCCGAGGCGGCGCAGACCGCCGCGCGGCTGGCCGCCGCGCTGGGCCCGGCGCAGGGCAGCGCGCAGGACTATTGGCGCGCGCTGTTTCGCGCCACCTACCAGGCCGAATTCCGGATCGAGCAGCCTGGGCGCGAGGATTCGATCCTCTCCGCCAATGAAGCGCATTTCGAGGGGTTGCTGCCGCTGGCATGGGAGGCGCAGGGGCTGGAGTTTGCGCGCGAGGGCGAGCTGTTGCACCCGCACCTACCGAAGCCCGAACGAGAGCGCCTGCTGCGCTGGTGGCATCGGCGCCGCCGCGCGGGCAAGCCGCTCAACATCCTGCGCCTCGCCAAGGCGACCGCCACTTTCGAGGGCGCGGCGGCCTATGGCGCGTGGAAGCTCGAACGCCACACCGGCCTCGCGCTGGAGGTCACGCCGTTTCGCGCAAAGCATCCGCTGCTGGCGATGCCGGGCGGGGCGTGGGAATTGTGGCGCGCCAAGAGAAAACACCGCCGGCAGCAGCGCGGCTAGATCGGCCGCCCACCGCGCCAACCACCGCACCGATCACATATAGCGCATGTTGATCGAAATCCGCTCGACGCCGTTGCCGACATCGAAGCCGACTTTCTTGTAGCTCGGCTTGCCGAGGTTGAAGATGTTGATGCTGGGATTGTTCGACATTGCGCCGCCGTCGCTCGACAGGTCGGTCTTGCCGTTGTTGTTGAGGTCGTGGCGCACCGCGATGCCGTAATGGCCCGCGGCGGGCAGCGGCACGCAGACCCGCATCGTGCCGGCGCGCGCGGGCAGCTCGATGCGGTTGATCCAGCGACCCTTGTTCAGCCAGTCCTGGCTGGTCGCGCGATAGCTCTGAACCCGCAGCGTTCCCTTGCTCTGCGAGACGCCGTTGATCGTCACCATGACCGAAGGGCCGGCCCCTGCGGCGCATTGCGCCGGGTTGTGCGCGATGGTCTTTCCGTTCTGCGCCTGCGCGGCCGTACCCGCCGCGCCGAGCGCGAGAGCAAGCGTGGCGCCAAGGGCGATGAAGGTCCTGGTCATGTCGATTGTCCGATTTCTGCCGGAGGCGCGGCCTCCCGATTTGCACTTTGTCTAGGGGCTTGGCCCTGAATTGCGGCTGAATTGGCGCGCCTGCGGGGCCGCCTGCGTCCCGAAGTGGCACAGCACCGCCGCGAACCGGGGAAAACGCATGGCCACCGCCTTGTTAACCTCGGCATCCCCCCGGTAACGCGGCCAAGTCGACCTCCGCCGGGGTTGCAACGCCCCGGTCTTACGCCACGGCCCTACTCGCCCATGACCACACCGCTGATTGCCCCCTCGATCCTTTCCGCCGATTTCGCCAGGCTGGGCGAAGAAGTGCGCGCGATCGACGCCGCGGGTGCGGACTGGATCCATGTCGATGTGATGGACGGCCATTTCGTCCCCAATATCACCATCGGGCCGCAGGTGATCAAGGCGCTGCGCCCGCACAGCGCCAAGCCCTTCGATGTCCATCTGATGATCGCGCCGATCGATCCCTATCTCGAAGCCTTCGCCGAGGCCGGCGCCGATCACATCACCGTCCACCCCGAGGCGGGACCGCATATCCACCGCACGCTGCAGGCGATCCGCGCACTGGGCAAGAAGGCTGGCGTGGTGCTCAACCCGGGCACCCCGGTCGAGGCGCTCGACAATCTGATGGACCTGGTCGATCTGGTGCTGGTGATGAGCGTCAACCCCGGCTTCGGCGGGCAGAGCTTCATCGCCTCGCAGCTCGCCAAGGTCGAAGCGATCCGCAGCCGCATCGACGCCACCGGGCGCCCGATCCATCTTCAGGTCGATGGCGGGGTCAATCCCGAGACCGCGCGCCAATGCGTCGCGGCGGGTGCCGACGTGCTGGTGGCGGGGTCGGCGACATTCACCGGCGGGCCCGATCGTTACGCGGCGAACATCGCCGCGCTGAAGGGCGCCTGATGGCAGGCGGCCTGCGCACGCTCAAGCGCGAGGAGCGCGGGCAGGGCGCCGGGCCAGGACCGGGGCCAAGTGCGGGTGCAGGCAGCATCTTCCCGCTCGGCACCGACGAGGAGCCCACCGCGCTTGCGGCCGAGGATGCGACGCTCACCGAGACCGCGCCGCTCGACAATTCGCGCGCGCTGGCGCTGGCCGACTTCGCCCCCACCGCATCGGGGCCGGTCGATGCTGCGCTGCGCTGGGCCTATCGCATCGGCGTCCCCGGCGCGCTGCTCGCCGCGCCGTTCCGCAAGCCCGCCAGGCTGCGGCTGCTCGCCACGGTCGAATCGCCGCTCGCGGGCGACCGCGCCGCGGGCATGGCGCTGCGCGCCGGGCATTTTCTGGTCCACGGCGTGCGCGCGCCGATCGCGCAGATGGAGTTCGGCTCCTCCGCCCGGCTGACCCCGCCCTTCGCGCGCGTCGTCCACGGCTTTTCCTGGCTGCGCGACCTCTCGAGCGCCTGTTCGCGCGAACAGGGTGTCCCCGCGGCGGAACGCGTAATCCTCGCCTGGCTCGATGCCAACACCGTGCGGCCCGGAATCGGCGCAGCGAAGAGCAGTGGTCTGCAGTTCGCCAATCCCGGCCGCGGCCCCGCCTGGAGCGTCGAGAGCACAGGCCAGCGGCTGCTCGCCTGGCTGGTCCACGCCCCGCTGGTGCTCTCGGGCGAGAACGAGACGCTGCGCCCGCGCGTGCTCGAGGCCATCGCCGCCACCGCGCGCTGGCTCGACCGCCATGTCGAGCGCGCCGAGGACGGGCTGGGCGCGCTGACCGGCTGGTGCGCGATCACCGCCGCCGGGCTGCTGCTTCCCGATGGCCGCCCACGCCGGCTCTATGGCGAGGCGGGCCTGCTGCGCGCGCTGGGCGAAGCGGTCAGCGACGATGGCGGGATGCTCTCGCGCAGCCCGATGGCGCAGATGGATGCGATCGCGCTGCTGATCGATCTGCGCGCCTGTTACGAAGCGGCCGGGCGCACCCCGCCGCGCGCACTCGACACCATGCTGGCGATGCTGATGCCGCCGCTGCTGGCGATGCGGCACGGCGATGGCGGGCTGGGCTCGTGGCAGGGCGCGGGCGCCACCTCCGCCGCCACGCTCGCCGCGCTGGTCGATGCCAGCGGGGTCCGCGCGCGTCCGGGCAAGGACATGCGCCAATGGGGCTACCAGCATGTCGCGCATGGCCAATCGGTGCTCCAGTTCGACGCCGCACCGCCGCCGCGCCGCCGCCACGCGCGGTTCGGCTGCGCTTCGACGCTGGCGTTCGAATTCTCGCAAGGTCAGCACCGGATCATCGTCAATTGCGGCGGCGCCGCGCTCGCCGGCGGGCAGGTGCCCGCGCGGATCGAACAGGGGCTGCGCGCCACCGCCGCGCATTCGACTCTGGTGCTCGACGATGCCAATTCCACCGCCGTCCTCATCAAGGGCGAGATCGGCAAGGGGGTCGAGGAAGTCGACATCACCCGCGCCGCGATCGAACAGCCCGCGCGCCGCGCCGGCCAGGCGGCGCGCAAGGGCACCAGGCTGGAGGCCTGCCACGATGGCTATGCCTCGCGCTTCGCGCTGATCCACCGCCGCATCCTGGTGCTATCCGAGGACGGCCGCGAATTGCGCGGCGAGGATGTGCTCGACCCGGCGGGCAAGCGCGGTCAGCGCGGCAAGATCGGGTTCGCGATCCGCTTCCACATCGGCCCCGGGATCGAGCTGGGCCTGTCCGAGGACCGCCGCGGCGCGGGTCTCGCGCTTCCCGATGGCAGCTACTGGCAGCTGCGGCTGGGCGGCGAGGAAGGCGAACTCGCGATCGAGGAAAGCCTCTGGGTCGATGGGCAGGGCCGCCCGCAGCCGATCCAGCAATTGGTCGTCGAGGGACTGGCATCGCGCAGCGGGGGACGCTTCCCCTGGCTGCTCAAACAAATGGGATAAGTGCATTGAGCGAAGCGAAGATCGAACGGGCGCTGCTTTCGGTGTCCGACAAGAGCGGATTGGTCGAACTGGGCAAGGCGCTGGCGGCGCGCGGGGTCGAGCTGGTCTCGACCGGCGGCACCGCCAAGGCGCTGCGCGATGCAGGGCTGGAGGTACGCGACATTTCCGATCTCACCGAATTTCCCGAGATGATGGACGGGCGGGTCAAGACGCTGCACCCCAAGGTCCATGGCGGGCTGCTCGCGGTGCGCGACAATCCCGAACACGCCGCCGCGATGGCGGCGCACGGGATCGGCGCGATCGATCTGGTGGTGGTCAATCTCTACCCCTTCGCCGCCACCGTCGCCAAGGGCGCCGAACGCCCCGAGATCATCGAGAACATCGATATCGGCGGGCCATCGATGGTGCGCTCCGCGGCCAAGAACCACGCGTTCGTCACTATCGTCACCGATCCGGCGGATTACGATGCGTTGATCGCGGAGCTCGAGACCGGCCCGGAAGCCGACAAGGGCGCGACCAGCTTCGCCTTCCGGCGCCGCATGGCCGCCAAGGCCTATGCCGCAACCGCCGAATATGATGCAATGATCGCCAGCTGGTTCGCGATTGCCGATCAGGGCGAGATGTTCCCCGAGCGGATCACCGTGCCGTTCCGCAAGGGTCAGGCGCTGCGCTATGGCGAGAACCCGCACCAGAAGGCGGCGCTCTACCTGCCCGCCTTCGCGCCCAACGGTTCGCTCGCGGATCACGAGCAGGTGCAGGGCAAGGAGCTGTCGTTCAACAATCTCAACGACGCCGATGCCGCGCTCGAACTGGTCGCCGAGTTTCGCGACGGCCCGCCCACGGTGGTGATCGTCAAGCACGCCAATCCCTGCGGCGTGGCGAGCGGCGCGACCCTGATCGAGGCCTATGAGGCCGCGCTGCAATGCGACAGCGTCTCGGCCTTCGGCGGGATCATCGCGGTCAACCGCGCGCTCGACGGCCCCACCGCCGAGGCCATCAGCGAGGTGTTCACCGAAGTCGTCTGCGCGCCCGACGCCGACGATGCCGCCAAGGCGGTGTTCGCGAAGAAGAAGAACCTGCGGCTGATCCTCACCGGCGATCTGCCCGACCCTGCGCGCGGCGGGATGATGCTTCGCACCATCGCCGGCGGCGCGCTGCTGCAGTCGCGCGACGACGGCGCGATCACCGCGGCGCAGCTCAAGACCGTGACCAAGCGCGCGCCGACCGAGCAGGAGCTGGCCGACTGCCTGTTCGCCTGGACGGTGGCCAAGCACGTCAAGTCCAACGCCATCGTTTACGCCAAAGACGGCGCGACCGCGGGGATCGGCGCAGGGCAGATGAACCGCCGCGATTCGGCGCGAATCGCGGCCTTGAAGGCGCGTGAGGCGGCGGAGACCTACGGCTGGGCCGAGCCGCGCACGCAGGGCTCGGCGGTCGCCTCGGACGCCTTCTTCCCCTTCGCCGACGGTCTGCTCGCCGCGGTCGAGGCGGGTGCCAGCGCGGTGATCCAGCCCGGCGGCTCGATCCGCGACGACGAAGTGATCGCGGCTGCCGACGAGGCCGGGCTCGCGATGGTCTTCACCGGGATGCGCCACTTCCGCCACTGAGCCGCTTGCCTGAACGGCAGGCAACACCGACATTAACCGAGCCGCAAACTCGGTTCGTGTAGCCCGTGGGAGAACGCAAAACGAAAGACCCCGCCATGACCCTCTCCTCCAGCAATCTCTACGTGAACTTCGCGCTCGGTTTCCTCATCGGCGGCCTCGCCGTCGCGCTCGGCAACCCCGAGCTCAGCGCGACTCTCACAAGCGCACTCGCGTAATCTTGCACAAAATGAGTCGCCGAAAACTCCTCCCCCTCGCCGCGCTCCTTCTCGCCACTTCGGCGTGCCAGCAGCCGGCGAATGCGGCAGAGAGCGTGGTCGCCGCGCCGATGGCCTCGGCGGAGGCGGACGAGGGTTCGGGGCTCAAGACCGCGATCTTTGCCGGCGGGTGCTTCTGGACCGTCGAGGCGGTTTTCAGCCATGTGGAAGGCGTCCGCAGCGCGGTCTCCGGCTATCACGGCGGCACGAAGCGCCAGGCGTCCTACAACCTCGTCTCGAGCGGAATCACCGATCATGTCGAGGCGGTGAAGGTGGTCTACGATCCCAAGGTGATCCGCTACGACCAGCTGCTGCGGGTGTTCTTCTCGGTCATCGCCGATCCCACGCTCAAGGACCGCCAGGGCCCGGATCGCGGTCCGCATTACAATGCGGAGCTGATCCCGCTCACCGCCGAACAGCGCCGGGTCGCAAGTGCCTATCTCGCGCAGATGAAGCGCAGCGGCAAATGGGACGCTCCGATCGTGACCCCGGTCGCCCCGGCTCGGACCTTCTACCCCGCCGAAGCGACGCATCAGGATTTCGCGCTCCGCAAACCGAGCCACCCCTATGTCGTGCGCTGGGACGTGCCCAAGCTGGCGGCGCTCGAGCGCCTCTATCCGGGCGTCTATCGCGCCGAGTTCAAACCGGGCTGACCCTGCTCCGCTGCTTGCAAGCCGGCTCCGCCCGGCTTACCTTCCAGCCATGGCAACACCGATACACAAGCACGCCGAGCATTCGGGCGAGGATCTCACCGCCGCGGCGCAGCGCACGCTGACCGACGCCGGCGAGCAATGGACCGGAATGCGCGCCTCGGTGTTCGAGGAGCTCGCCAGCCACGAACGCCCCGCTTCCGCTTACGACATCGCCGACAATCTCTCGGCCTCGCGCGGCAAGCGGGTGGCGCCCAACAGCGTCTACCGCATCCTCGACCTGTTCGTGCGCAACAACCTCGCCAACCGGATCGAGAGCGCCAACGCCTATCTGGTCAACACCCACCCCGGCTGCCGCCACGATTGCATTTTCCTGATCTGCGACGATTGCGGCAAGGCCAGCCATCTCGACGATCGCCGCGTGACCGATGCGCTGCGCGCCGCAGGGCAGGATGCCGGTTTCGCAGCGGTCCGCCCGGTGGTCGAACTGCGCGGACTGTGCCAGGCCTGCGCGGCCTGAGAGCCGTTCAAGCGTTCATCGACAGGCTCGAAAAGCCTGTGTAAGGCTCTAACCCTATGAGTCAGAAACCCCAGACGCCGCTGCTTGATACCGTCGACCTGCCTGTCGACCTCCGCAAGCTGGGCAAGGAACAATTGCGCCAGCTCTCCGACGAATTGCGCGACGAGGTTATCGATGCGGTCGGCTCGACCGGCGGGCATCTGGGCTCCGGGCTCGGCGTGGTCGAGCTCACCGTGGCGATCCACTACGTCTTCGACACGCCCACCGACCGGCTCGTCTGGGACGTCGGGCACCAGTGCTATCCGCACAAGATCCTGACCGGTCGCCGCGACCGCATCCGCACTTTGCGCCAGGGCGGCGGTCTGTCGGGTTTCACCAAGCGGTCGGAAAGCGAATACGATCCCTTCGGCGCGGCGCACAGCTCGACTTCGATCAGCGCGGCGCTGGGCTTCGCCATGGCCAACAAGATGCAGGGCCAGAATGGTCGCGGCATCGCGGTGATCGGCGATGGCGCGATGAGCGCAGGGATGGCCTATGAGGCGATGAACAACGCCGAGCAGGCGGGCAATCGCCTGGTGGTGATCCTCAACGACAACGACATGTCGATCGCCCCCCCGGTCGGCGGACTGTCCGCCTATCTGGCGCGAATGGTCTCGAGCAGCGAATATCTCGGCCTGCGCAGCCTGGCCTCCAAGGTCGCGCGCAAGATGAGCAAGCGGGTTCATTCCAGCCTCGAGAAGGCGGAGGAATACACCCGCGGCATGGTCACCGGCGGGACGCTGTTCGAGGAGCTGGGCTTCTATTACGTCGGCCCGATCGACGGTCACAATCTCGATCATCTGATCCCCATTCTCGAGAACGTTCGCGACAGCGAGCAGGGCCCGGTGCTGGTCCATGTCGTGACGCAGAAGGGCAAGGGCTACGCCCCGGCGGAGAACAGCGCCGACAAGTATCACGGGGTCCCCAAATTCGACGTCGTCACCGGCGAGAAGGCGAAATCCGCAAAAGGTCCGCCCGCCTATCAGAACGTCTTCGGCGACACGCTGGCCAAGCTGGCGGAGAGCGATCCGCGGATCTGCGCGATCACCGCCGCGATGCCGGGCGGGACCGGGGTCGATCGTTTCGCCGCGGCCCACCCCGATCGCACCTTCGATGTCGGGATTGCCGAGCAGCACGGGGTGACCTTTGCCGCCGGGCTCGCCGCGCAGGGGATGCGTCCCTTCGCCGCGATCTACTCGACCTTTCTCCAGCGCGCCTACGACCAGGTGGTCCACGACGTCGCGATCCAGAACCTTCCGGTGCGCTTCGCGATCGACCGCGCGGGGCTGGTGGGTGCCGACGGCGCGACGCATGCTGGCAGCTTCGATGTCACCTATCTGTCCACCCTGCCCAATTTCGTCGTTATGGCCGCCGCCGACGAGGCCGAGCTAGCGCACATGACCTACACCGCCGCCGAGTACGACGACGGCCCGATCGCCTTCCGTTATCCGCGCGGCAACGGCGTGGGTGTCGCAATCCCCGAGACGCTCGAGAAGCTCGAAATCGGCAAGGGCCGGATCGTGCGCGAGGGCAGCAAGGTCGCGATCCTTTCGCTCGGCGCGCGGCTGGGCGAGGCGCGCAAGGCGGCCGACCAGCTCGATGCCCGCGGCCTCTCCACCACCGTGGCCGACATGCGCTTCGCCAAGCCGCTCGACACCGCTCTGATCGACCGGTTGATGCGCAGCCACGATGTCGTCGTCACGATCGAGGAAGGCGCGGTGGGCGGTCTGGGCGCGCATGTCCTCACCCACGCCAGCGACACCGGGCTGACCGACAATGGCTTGCGGATCCGCACCATGCGGCTCCCCGATACCTTCCAGGACCAGAACGACCCGGCCAAGCAGTATGACGAAGCGGGGCTCAACGCGCCGCATATCGTCGAGAAGGTTCTGAACGCGCTGCAGCACAACAGCGCCGGCGTGGAAGAAGCGCGGGCCTGACGCGGTGGGGCTGCTGAAAGTCGAGCGCGCCGGCCACGTCGTGACGCTGACGATCGACCGGGCCGAGACGATGAACCCGCTTGGCGCCGCGGGCGACGGGGATGCCTTCGTCGCCGCCTGTGACGCAATCAATCTCGATCTCGAAGTGCGCTGCGTGATTCTGACCGGCGCCGGACGGGCGTTCTCGGCGGGGGGCGACATCAAGGCGATGAAGGAGCGCAGCGGCTCCTTCGGCGGCACGGCTCCGGGCCTGTCGGACAATTACCGCAACAATATCCACCGGATCCTGCGTGCGCTCTACGGCCTGCGCGTGCCCTTGATCGCGGCGGTCAACGGCCCGGCGATCGGGCTGGGCTGCGATCTCGCCTGCCTGGGCGATATCCGGATCGCGTCCAGCAAGGCGAAATTCGGAGTGACCTTCCTCAAGCTCGGCATCATCCCCGGCGATGGCGGCACCTGGCTGCTGCCGCGCATCATCGGCGAGGCACGTGCTTCCGAACTGTTCTACACCGGCGAGGTGATCGACGCCGAGACCGCCTGCGCCTGGGGGCTGGTCAGCCGCGTGACCGGACCCGAAGCGCTGATGGACGAAGCGAACGCGCTGGCGGGCAAGATCGCCGCCATGCCCCCGCATGCGCTGCGCCACGCCAAGAACCTGATGCGTCAGGGGCGCGAGACCAGCTACGACACCGCGCTCGAGATGGCCGCGAACACGCAGGCGCTGATGCATCTGACCGAGGATCACATGGAAGGCGTCGACGCGCTGATCGAGAAGCGCGCGCCGCAGTTCAGGGGCCGCTGATTCGGGGTCCGCCGGGCTAGCCGACCCAGCGCCAGAGGCCGGCTGGTATACCCGCCAGCGGCAGGTGGACCCAGCTCAACAAGGCCCAGAGCACCAGCGCGGCGATCCAGATCCTCGCACCCGCAGCACCCAGCCTGCTCCAGCGCGGCCAGTAGGAGGTGTGCGCTTCCCAGGCCTGCCAGTCCTCGCCCATCAGCGCGCGCTTCTTGCGGTCCTGCAGATGCGCGCCGAGCAGCGCGAGGGTCAGAATCGCCAGCCCGACGACATTGGTGCGCCAGCTCCACCACAGGAGGATGTGCGACACCGCCCAGAGTGCGAAGCTCCACATCATCGGGTGGCGGGTGATGCGGAAGACGCCCTTGGGCGCGGCACGCGCCGCGGCGGCGGCGCCGGGGGTTGGCATCGCGGGATTGCCGGGGGTGAGCGAGCCGATCAGCAGCACCAGCGCAGGCAGGGTTATCAGCGTCGAGAGCAGCCAGCCGAGCTCGCCGCTGCCGCCCAGATCGCCGGGAGGCGCGGCCTTGAACGCCAGCACCATCCAGACGAAGGCCGCGAGGCTGACCAGCGTGTAGGCAAGCATGAAACCGTTCTGCCCGAGCTTCATCAGCCAAGGCCGCAGAGGGTGCGACATCGCGAAATGCGTGCCGACGAAGGCGAGGCTGCCGGCAATCAGCTGGATCAGCGCCGGGTCGAGTGTCCCGCCGCCCGCGCCTGTCAGCTCTCCGCCCATCGCCTTCCCCCCTATCCAGCGTCTATCCAGCGTCTGTCTAGCGTCCCCCGATACCGATCAGCTCGACCTTGAAGACCAGCGTCGCGCCGCCCGGGATCGGACCCTTGCCGACCGGACCATAGCCCAGATCGGCGGGGACCGCGATCTCGATCGTATCGCCCACGCCCATTTCGGGGATCGCCACCTGCCAGGCGGGGATCAACCGAGCGAGCGGGAAGGTCGCGGGCTCGCCGCGTTCGTAGGAGCTGTCGAACACCGCCCCGTCGATGAAGCGGCCCTCGTAATGGACGGTCACCTCGTCGGCGACACTCGGGCGCGCGCCGCTGCGGTCGCCCTCGAGCAGCCGCCAGCGCAGGCCGCCCTCCATCCAGTGCCAGCCGTCCGCAGCTTCGAGCCCGCCCAGATAGGCCTGCTGCGCGCTGTGCCAGGCGAGATCGTTCGAACGGTCGGGCGCTTCGTCCTGCGCGGTCGCGGCATAGAAGCCGACCGCCGCGAAGGCCGCGCCGAGCGCGATGAGGGTGGTCCGCATGTCTTTCAGGTCCTCACCAGTCGTAGGCCTTGGGCAGGGTGCTCTCGTCGAGATCGCGATAGCGCTCCTTGAGGCGGCTCTGGTGGTTGTCGAGCGGCTGCTCGACCCCGTCGATGAAGACCTGCACCGGCATGGCGCCGAGTTCGAGCGGATCGCCGTCCCAGATCACCACATCGCCAACCGCATTGGGTGCGAGCACCCCTGCGCGTCCGCCCATGCCGCTGATCTCGGCCGGGATCGAGCTGATCGCGGCGAAGGCCTGGCCCCAGCTCAGCCCGGATGCGCCCGGCACCCGCGAGAGCGCGACGAGATTGCCGGCATACTGGTTGAGGTTGCGGGGATTTTCCATCGAGGAGGCGTTGATCGCGACCTTGACGCCGGCGGCTACCAGCCGGCCGATGTTCGACTGGGTGCTGGCCAGTTCCTCGAAGTTCTCGGGCAGGTCGTCGAGGCCGTCGGCGATCACCGGTACGCCCGAGGCGGCGATCTCGCGTGCCACCAGCCAGCCTTCGCTGGCGCCGACGAGCACGAGGTCGAGCGACGGGAACTCGCTGCGCAGCGCGAGGACGCTGCGGATGTCCGAAGCGCGCTCGACCGCGACATAGAGCGGCTGTTCGCCGCGGACCACCGGGACCAGCGCGGCGGCGTCGAAGCGGGTGAGCAGGACATCGTCGCCGCGCACCGCGTCATCGCCCGCCATGCGCGGATCGATCGGCAGGTCGTCGCCGGTGCGGATCTCGTCCGGGCGCGAGGCGCGGCCCGGAATGCTCGCGTCCTCGCCGAACTGAGTCGCCTCGCGCAGCGCGTTGCGCAGAAGCGCATGCGTCGCGGTGCGGCTGCCGCCCGCGAGCCGGGCTCCGCTCTCGCCCAGCGCCACGACCTGGAAGGCGCGCGGACGCACCACCGCCTGCGGATCGGCGCCGAGATCGATGATTGCCCCCTGCCCGCCGAAGATCGAGCTTGCGGGCATGGTCACGCTGGCGGCGCGGGTCACGCCGGCGGCGCGGTGGACGAGGATGTGCTGCGAGCTGGGATTGATCGCCGGTGCGGCATCGAGCGCGGCGCTGAAGGGCGAATCGCCCGCCCGCGTGTCGTTCGATTCGCTGACCGCGCCGACATCTTCCAGACCCAGCGTGGTGACGGTGGCGAAGAGCCCGGGTGTGACCCAGCGGCCCTCGGCATCGATGGCGGTCCCGCCGGCAGCGGGTGCGCCGGCGCCGACCGAAACCACCCGGCCGCCGCGCACGACGACATGGCCGTTCTCGATCGGCTTGCTGCCGTCGCCCGTGGCGACCTTGGCGTTGGCGATGGTGAAATCCTGCGCGGCGGCGGGGACGGCGATGGCACAGGCCGCGACGGCGGCGAGAAGCGTGCGCTTGATCATTTCACGTCTCCTTCACCGGGCTGGCCGAGCTCGAAATCGCTCACCGGGCGGCGCTTGGGGTCGAGCGCGTCGAACATCAGCGCGCCGTCGATCCAGACCTTCTCGGGGCGCGAATAGACCGAGAGCGGATCGCCGTTCCACAGCACCACATCGGCCATCTTACCTGTCTCGAGGCTGCCGGTCTGGTCGGCGATGCCCATCGCCTTGGCGGCGTTGAGCGTGATCCAGCCGATCACGTCGCCGTCGGAAATCTCCATCCCCATCCGGCGTCCGGCGGCCTGCGCCTTGGCGGCTTCCTGGTTCAGGCGCTGGATGCCGTTGGCGTCGTCGGAATGGATCACCACGCAGGCGCCGGCCTGGTTGAGCAGCGCGGCGTTCTCGAGGATGCCGTCATAGGCTTCCATCTTGAAGCCGTACCAGTCGGCCCAGATCGCGCTGCAGACGTCGTTCTCGCGCAGCAGATCGCCGATCTTGTAGGCCTCGACCGCGTGGTGGAAGGCGGTGACCTTGTAGCCCATCTCCTTGGCCATATCCATCACCAGCGCCATCTCGTCGGCGCGGTAGCAGTGGTTGTGGATGAGGATCTCGCCGTCGAGCACGCCCTTGAGCGTTTCCTTGCCCAGATCGCGCTTTTCGCCGTCATAGGCCTTGGCATCGAGCCACATCTGCCGGTTGACCGCGAAATTGCCCATGCGGGTGGAGGGCATCCGCCCCCTGCCGCCGTAGACGCGCTTGGGGTTCTCGCCGCAGGCCATCTTCATGCCGTAGGGCGCGCCGGGGAATTTCATCCCCTGCACGGTCCGCGCGGCGACGTTCTTGAGCGTCACGGTGCGCCCACCGGTCAGGTTGGCGGAGCCGGGCAGGATCTGCAGGCTGGTCACGCCGCCATTGGCGAGCGCGCGCGAAAAGCCCGGATCCTGCGGCCAGACCGAGTGTTCCGCCCAGACTTCGGGGGTCGTCGGGCTGGTCGCCTCATTGCCGTCCGAATGGGCTTCGACGCTGGGGGTGGGATAGTCGCCGAGATGCGAATGGATGTCGATCACCCCGGGGGTCACGAACTTGCCGGTGGCATCGACGCGGTCGTAGCCGTCGGTCGAGAGCGAGGAATCGCCCACCGCGACAACCTTGCCGTCGCGGAACAGCACCGTGCCATTGTCGATCTGCCCGCCCGTGCCGTCGAACACGGTCGCGCCGACCAGCGCGGTCGGGCGCCCGGGATAGGGGCGGTAGGTCGAGGCATAGGGCGTGCCGGTCTCGGTCGCAGTGCCGGACGCTGCCGCGCTGCGGTCGGCGCCATCGGTGGTGGCGCAGGCGGCGAGCGCGCTGCTCGCCAGCAGGCATGCCGCTAATCTGGCTGGAAGTCTCATCGTGCCCCTCGTTTCGTCTCGTGAAGTCGTAGCGGAATTGAAAGAGGCCGGAGCGTCGCGCCCCGGCCTCCTCGATAGTCTTATCGGCGGTTGTTGCCGGGCGCGCCGGGGATCTGCGGCGCAGTGGCGGGGTGCACCCCGGCCTCCTGCGCCTCGATCCCGGCCTGCTTCTGGCCCTCGAGATCGTCGCCGACATTGTCGTCTACCAGCGTGTCGAGATGCATCAGCTTCTTGATCAGCGGGCTGACCACCATAACCGCGACACCGATCCCGACCGCATACCAGCCGACCGTGCTGTAGACGTCGAGCACGACCTGCTTGCCCGCTTCCTCGCCGACGCCTTCGCCACCGGTCGCCGAAGCGATCAGGCCGGCGGCGAAATTGCCGGTCGCCGAAGCGAAGAACCAGGTGCCCATGATCAGGCTGGCAATCTGCACCGGAGCAAGCCGGTTCATCGCCGACAGCCCTACCGGGCTGAGGCAGAGCTCGCCGGTGGTGTGGAGCAGATAGATCAGGAAGATGAAGATGACCGGTGTCGGAACATCGAGACCCGCCGACTGCGAGCCCCAGACAAGCACCAGGAAGCCGAGACCGACCTGGATCACCCCGAGCCCGAACTTGAGCGGAGTGGAGGGTTCCATCCCCTTGCGTCCGAGAACGGTCCATGCCGTGGCGAACAACGGCGCCAGCATGATGATGTAGATGGCGTTGATCGACTGGAACACCGAAGCCGGCACCCCGCCGCGATCGACATGCCGATCGGTGAACAGGTTAAGCGAGGATCCGGCCTGTTCGAACAGGGCCCAGAAGATGATCGACACGATGATGAGGAACATCGCCGCCACGATCCGGTCGCGGTCGTGGTCCGTCTTGGCGAACATCTGCAGCAGCATGAGCGAGACCACGCCGCCGACTCCGATCAATGCCGGCAACTGCCAGCCTTCATTGCCGGCAGAGACAAAGAACATCGACAGGACGAGAAGTGCGCTCAATCCGACGTAGGAGTAGAACGCCGCCCGCGGTGCATCGGAATACCGCCCATAGGGCATCTGGAAAATTGCGATGCTGAGGACGTAACACACCAGAGCCGCGCCAAATGTCCCGAGGAACACACCGACCGCATCCTGATACTGGATTGCAACCCAGCAAAATGCGACGAGCAGGATCCCGACCGCGTAAATCCCGTATTCTTTTCCCTTGGAAAGCAGGGCAGGCGGTTCACCACGGCCAAGCAGGAGCGGCTTGCCCCAAACGAACACCGCGAGGCCAAGCATCATGCCGATGCCGGCGAGGCCGAAACCATAGGCCCAGCCGTAGGTCTCGCCGATGTAACCGCAGAGGAGCGAACCCAATGCCGCGCCGACATTAATCCCCATGTAGAAGATCGTGTAGGCGCCATCGCGACGCACGTCGGTGCGCGGATAGAGTTGACCGACGATCACCGAGATGTTCGCCTTCAGGAAGCCCGAGCCGACGATGATGAGCGCCAGAGCCAGCCAGAAAACGTAGATGACTGGATTGTCGACGTTCCCGGCAGCCGGGTCGCCCTCGAAAGCCATGAAGAAGTGACCGAGCGTCAGCAGAACTGCGCCGAAGAGCACCGCCTTTCGCTGCCCGATGAACTTGTCGGCGAGATAGCCGCCGACCACGGGGGTGATATAGACCAGCGCAGTGTAGGCGCCGTAGATGACACCTGCCTCGCCATCCGAATACAGCCAGTGCTTGGTAAGGTAGAAAATGAGCAGGGCGCGCATTCCGTAATAGGAAAAACGCTCCCACATCTCGGCAAAGAACAGGACAAACAGGCCCTTTGGATGACCGAGAATTGTGCCCATCGAGTCACCATGGGCGGGTTGTTGCGTAGCCATTCCGGCGAACCCCTCAAATATGTCGCGATCCCGGAGTGCCGTCGCGCGGCCCTCCCTGAAGGAGCGGCAACCTAGCGAGTCAGGCAACCATGTGAAGCATTAGTTTCATCAGCGACCGGCTTGTGATGCAAAAGATCCATCGTGGTCCGAACCTTGCGCGCCGCGCTGTATTATGGCACTGCAGCAGCGTACCCTCTAGGAAATGCGATGAGCAACCAGTCCAAGCCCGTCTATCTCAAGCTGCGCGACCTGATCGCCGCGGCGATCATCGACGGGCGTTATGCCGAGGGCAAGATGCTCCCCTCGGTGCGCGCGCTGGCGGCGGAGCAGGGAGCGAACCCGCTGACGGTTGCCAAGGCCTATCAGCAGTTCCAGTCCGACGGGCTGGTCGCGGTACAGCGCGGCGTCGGCATGTATGTGGTCGAAGGGGCCGCCGACCGGTTGCGCCGGAGTGAGCGGCAATTGTTCATCGAGGAAGAATGGCCGCTCATTCGCGAACGGATCGACCGGCTGGGACTCGATGCCGAGGACCTGCTCGCTCCTGCCTGACCTCTTGCTGCCCCGGGGGCGCCGCGTGAAATACATTCCTTTGTTAACTTGCCGCGACGGGACCTTTCTGGCAGGTCTGGGCCAAGGTCGGGACCGCGCGCCGGCCAACCGCCGGGTCGCACCACTGGAATTCAGCTGACATGCCGGACAGGCGGTCGGGAGAGCAACATGATACGATCCGAACTCCTGGCGGCGCTGGCAAAGGACAACCCGGACCTGCGCGCCGAAGAGGTCGAACAGGTGGTCGATATCTTCTTCGACGAGATCAGTCAGCGGCTGGCCGAAGGCGGTCGGGTCGAACTGCGGGGTTTCGGCGCCTTTTCCACCCGTGAACGCGAAGCCCGCAAGGGCCGCAATCCGCGCACCGGCGATCAGGTGGAAGTGCCCGCCAAGCGCGTGCCCTATTTTCGCCCAGGCAAGGAAATGCGGCGGGTCCTCAACGACGAATAGGCAGGGATTGACACCGGCCGAGACCGGTCTGCCTCACTCTCTCGCTTGTCGCCCCGCATCGGACTGGCTAACCCGCTCGCAAGTGCGGGTGTGGCGGAATGGTAGACGCCGGGGACTTAAAATCCCCTGACCTTTGGTCGTGCGGGTTCGAGTCCCGCCACCCGCACCATCTCCGGTTAAAGATGGGCACCGCCCTCTTTGACCGAGCGACAGCGGCAGCACCGTGCGCGAGCGCGTCCTTGTCACCGGAAATCTCGATATGTTCTCCAACTCGAACTTCGCGGATGTATGCACGTGCGATCTGCTGACGCGCCGTGTGGGCACTTTCCAACAGCTTCTGACAGACCAGCGCCGCAAACTTGCGAACGGCTGCTGGTGTTATCTGCGTGGGACCGCGCTCGACCTATTGACGCAGGACCTTGTGTGTTTCGTTGAAGCTTTCGATTTCCACACGTCGCTTCTTGATGCGGCCAGCAATGTCCGGGTCACGTGCGGGCAAACTGACCGGATGCGAAAATCTCGCCTCCTTCGCGGCGTTGTCGAGGATCGAAGACCGCCGCCCAGCTTTTCCACGCCAATGCGGGCGCGGACGCTGGCGAGGGCGCGTTCCGGGGCTGAAGATCCGCAGCTGCTGACGGGTAAGAAGCTGCCCGCAAAGATTACGCCGCCCAGGGTCCCGTGATCGCCAAGGTTTTCGTGGGCGCATAGGCGTTGACGAAGAGCCATTTGCCATCGGGCGAGAAGCATCCGCCGGCCAGTTCGGTCTGAAGTCGCAATCTGCCCAGATCATAGGCGCGGCCATCGGGCGTGATGCCGCGCAGATGGTTGTCCACCACCTCGGTATACTGGTCCTCGCAGACGATCAGGTGGCCGTTGGGTGCGACGGTGAGGTTGTCGCCGTAGTTGAACTGGTCCTCGCGTTCGCTCTCGAAGAACAGCTCGACGGCATCGGGCGAACCGCCGCGCCCGGGTATGAATTTGAAGATCTGGCCGAGCTTCTTCGCGCCGCCGCTGGTCGAGCAGACGAAGAGTTCGTCCGTGCCCATGTGGATGCCCTCGCCCCGCGCGACCGGGGTCGCGCCCTGTGCGAGCGCGCGGTGGCGCAGATCGTCCTTAGGCGCTTCGACCTCGTCCAGCGCAACCCAATCGACCGAATAGCGCCGACCGAGCGCCATCGCGGGACCGTTCCAGTTGCGCGTGTCCGCGAGTCCCACGACCCGCATCGCTTCCAGCCGCCCACCCGCGGCTAGCTTACCGGGGCTTGCGGGGATGAAGCGGTAGAGCACGCCATCGTCGCGGTCCTCGGTCTGATAGACGATCCCGGTCGCCGGATCGACGCAGGCCGCCTCGTGGTTGAAGCGGCCCATGGCCTTCAGCGGCACGGGATCGACCAGGTCCGTCGCGGTCGCGGGCACCTCGAACACCCAGCCGTGGTCCTGCGCCAATCCCTCGCCATAGCGCTGCCCGGGACCGGTGGGGGCTTCCTCGCAGGTCAGCCAGCTGCCCCAGGGGGTGATTCCGCCCGAACAGTTGCGGATCGTGCCCGCGAGACTGCGAAACTCCCGCTTGCGCTCGAGCGTCCGGGAATCGAGCACGATATTGGTCGTACCGCCGGGCACGACCTGGCCATCGCGCGTCCCGTAGCCGGAGGCGAGCGGCCCGCCGGCGTCGTCGGTCGGAACCAGTTCGTGGTTCCGGATCAGCACGATCTCGTCATCGCCGAGCGGCAGACAGCCCATTCCGTCGGCCTTGTCGGGCACATTGCCACCATCGGCCATCGGGTCGCCGAGGCTGGAGATCAGCCGATACGAAAAACCGGCCGGCAGATCGAGCAGTCCCGCGGGATCGGGCACCAGCGGGCCGTAGTCCGAAAAGGGCGCGAGCGACGACAGGGCCGGAGCTGCCCGGCCCGCACAGCCGCTGAGCAGAAGTCCGGCGAATGCCGCCCCGGTGGTGCCGATAAAGCGGCGGCGATCGATGTTCATGGCGTCAATCCTTGTCCGATGGTCAGCGCGGGTTCGCCCGCGGCGATCTTGGCCGTGGCCAGCGTGGCGATGGGCGCGTCGGGCGTGGTCACCGAACGGACGACCCTGAAGGCGCTCTCCCAGCTCTGCGCGGTGACCTCGCACAGCGTGTAGCCGCGCCGGTCGCCCGTGAACTTGAGGAACGGGTTGCGCTCGCGGATGCGATCCGCGCCGGCCCGTACATCGGCCCCGTCACCGCCGGACGAGATCGAGGTGGTGACCAGCTCGACCGCGACCGCCTCGCCCTCGCCGCCGTCGGTGCGCAATTCGCCCGCGAAGGCCTGATGCTCGTCGCCGGTGAGGACGACCGCGTTCTTGCCGCGCAGCTGGCGCAGCAGCCGTTCGCGCGGGGCATCGTAGGCGCCCCAGCTGTCCATGTTGCGGATTTCCTCGGGCTCGTCGCCCGTCCGCCGGTCGAGCGGCATGACCATGACCTGCTGCGCCAGCGCGTTCCAGCGCGGCTGGCGCTCGGCGAGACCCGTGAACAGCCAGCGTTCCTGCGCCTCGCCCAGCACCGTCGCCGCGCGGTCCGTCACGCCTTCGCATACCGGTTTGAAACCATCGTCGCAGGGCTGGTCGCTCCGGAAGCTGCGCGTGTCGAGGACATGCAGATCGAGCAGACCCCCGAAGCTCGCGCGTCGGTAGGCTGCGATTCCTGCTTGCCCGGGGAGCGAGCTGCGCCGCACCGGCATGTGCTCGTACCACGCCTGCAGCGCCATCGCGCGGCGCAGCGCGAAGACTTCGGGCGGCGTGCCCTGCTGGTCCTGCAGTCCAACCCAATTGTTCTCGATCTCGTGATCGTCGAAGCTGGCGAACCACGCCGCAGTCGCATGCGCGGCCTGCAGGTCGGGGTCCATCTTGTACTGCGCGTAACGCTGGCGGTAATCGCCGATATCGTAGAGCATCTGCCCTTCATGCGCGCGGACGAAGCGGCGCGGCTGGCCGTCCCAGCCGATTGGCAAGGGCGAACTGCGGTATTCGTAGATGTAATCGCCGTAATGGAAGACGAATTCGGGATCCTCGGCGGCGAGGTGC
The DNA here is from genome assembly GCA_963975275.1 of uncultured Erythrobacter sp. GTDB lineage: Bacteria > Pseudomonadota > Alphaproteobacteria > Sphingomonadales > Sphingomonadaceae > Qipengyuania. The sequence goes on from CAXBFN010000009.1 coordinate 33,920, forward strand.
CGATAGGCGGTGTAGAGCCCGTCCTCGTAATGCTGGCACCCGGCGACCGCGAAGCGCAGGCGATCGACCGTGGCAGCGGCGCCCGGAAGGGTGCGCGCCCTGCCGCGCATCGAGCGCTCGCGCCCGATCGCGAAGCGGTACCAATATTGCCGCCCCGGTTCGAGGCCGCCGACCTCGACATGCACGCTGTGGGAGAGTTCTGGGCGCGCGAGGGCGGTCCCGCTCGCGGCGATATCGCGCATCCGCTCGTCGCGTGCGACCTCCCATTCGACCTCGACCGGCGCCATCGGCATGCCGCCGTGCCGCTCGAGCGGGTCGGGCGCGAGCCTGGTCCAGATCACGAAGCCGTCCTCCGCAGGATCGCCTGACGCGATGCCGAGGCGGAACGGATAGGCGGTGAACAGCTGTTGTGCGCGCAGGATTGCCGGGCTCGCGGCAAGGATGGCCCCGGCGCCGAGGACGCCTCGACGGCTGATGCGGATGGTCATTCGGGTCTCCTGACGGGAGTGTATGTGTTTGGTCGCAAGCGCCGCTTCGCGAACCGGTATGACAGGACGGCGACACAATGTGAAACACAGTTGCCCGACACGCCTTGACGAGTCACACGTTATACCATCTCATTCTCGGTGTATAGCTGCGCAGGCGCGTTGCCCGCCATCCAGCCGATTGGAGATTCAAAATGCCCCTTCCCATACAGACGGCCGAGTTCTGGAATGACACCGCCGATCAATACGTCGCCTCCGCCGAACCCTTCACTGCGATGTTCTGCGAGGATGCGGCCGAATTGGCACAAATTGAACCAGGCTTGACCTTGCTGGACGTCGCCACCGGCCCCGGAGCACTCGCGCTGGCCGCCGCACGGCGCGGGGCACGGGTGACGGCGATCGACTTCTCGCAAGCCATGGTCGATCGTCTCGCCGGGCGGATCGGCGAGCTGCCGATCGTTGCCCGGCAGATGGACGGACAGGCGCTCGCTCTGGATGACGCCAGCTTCGATCGCGTGTGTTCGGTCTTCGGTGTGCCTCTGTTCCCGGACTGGCGCGCGGGGCTGGCCGAAATTGCGCGCGTGCTGCGCCCCGGCGGGTTGGCGGTGGTGGCGACGGCCGACAATGGGCATGGTTTCGGCCCCAACCAGTTCCTCGCGATGGCGCGCGAGGAGGTAACGGGCGTTCCGGCGCCGGTGGAGATGGACGCCTGGGCCATTCTCGCCGACCGTGACCACTTCGCCAAAGAAATGCGGACGGCAGGGCTCGATCATATCGAGATCCACGAGAGAACTCACGTCTTCGAGGTCGACATGGCAGTCTTTACTCGGGACCATCCCATGATCTTGCGCAACCCCATGCTTGCTGGTCTCGCAGAGGCCGATCGCGACCGAACCATAGCCTTGGCCATCGAGCGAGCAGCGGGGCTATCGCACGATGGGAAGGCTCGCCTTCCCGGCACCGGACGCATCGCAACAGGAGCCATGCCGCGAGTATGATACACCATAACATATCATTTACGCTCGGGCTGCGGCGGTTTAGTCCGCCCTGAACGAGCAGCAGTGTCGAAAATTTGGACTCTATCCTATGCATCCAGCCGTTCTCCAACATCGCGAAGGCGGCCCTGCGCCGAAGCCAATCGGGCTCGGTTGCAATCGGGCCGTCCAATGCACGACCCAGCCAGACTCCGTCGGCGCAAACGAGCGGCGATGGCGCCGGGCGCACGACGAACCCGGCACCGCGCTCACTCTCGAAGATCGCGATATTTCTCATTTGGAATGGTCTATTGGCTATGTGTCCAACCAGCCTCCGTTCGCACGGCTGGGTTCCGGAACGCCTTCCAAGGCGGTCGCAGCACTGGGATTTCTCCCCCCGGTTCTAGCTGCCGATATCCTCGATCTTGCCACGCGGTTCGATGATCTGATGAGGAGAGGCGGAGTGCGGATCCGTCTCGAAATCGTGACCACGAATTCCTGCCGGAAAATCCATTCCGACTACACCGATCTGCGTTTGATTACGACCTACTCGGGGCCGGGAACGCAAGTGCTTCCAATGGATGCCGAAAAAGACGAGGCAAATCTCTGGTCGATACCGACGGGGTGGGTCGGCCTGTTCAGGGGGCGGCTCTTTGGCGAGGGCCACGTTCCCTGCTTCCATCGCTCTCCGCCGGCCGGCGACCTCGGGGTCAGGCGCCTCGTGCTGGTCATCGACACGCCCGCAACGGCCAACCGAAATCCGCTGCCATGATCGCGGCAAGTCGGGATCTCGCAAACCGGCTCGACGGTGCCGCGATCGCCGTGTCGACTGTCTGCCTCGTTCATTGCCTCGCCTTGCCGGTACTGATCGCTCTGCTGCCGGCCTGGTCGCAATGGCTGAATTTGCCCGAGACGGTGCACCTTTGGCTGTTGCTGATCGCCCTGCCGCTCAGTTCGCTCGTGCTGTGGCGGGCCCGCAATCAATCGCCACGGGGCCGGCAGTCGCTCTGGCTGGGGCTGGCCGGCCTCACCGGGATGACGGCCGGACTTCTGGTCGAGGGTCAGGCGCTCGAAACCATCATAACGAGCATCGGTGCGGCGGTGCTCGCCTGCGCGCATATCCTCAATTGGCGACGGAGGGCGCGTTGCCGGTCCTGAATGATAAGCCTGTTTCAAGCGATGCCGCTGCCCCTGTCCTGCAGCTTGCCGGCGTCGCTCATCGGTATGGCGCGACCGCGATCCTTACAGATTTCAGCCTGTCGATGGCGCGGGGGGAGCACCGCCTTCTGATCGGACCTTCGGGATCGGGGAAATCGACTCTGATCAATCTGATCTGCGGATTTCTCCGACCGCAAGAGGGGATCATCCGGGTATCTGGCGAACCCATCTCCGATGGGAGCGAAGCCAAGCGCGATGCGGTCCGCAAGGCGCATATCGCGGTGGTTTTCCAGGCGCTCCGGCTTGTCTCCGCGCTCGGCGTCGCCGACAATCTCGTGCTGGCGGCGCGTCTGGCGGACCGCCAACCTTCGCGGTCCGAAGTCCACGACCTGCTCGACGAACTCGGGATCGCCGACAAAGCGCATGCCCGTCCTCGCCAGCTCAGCCAGGGCGAGGCCCAGCGCGCGGCCATCGCCCGGGCGCTGATCGCCCGGCCCGCGCTGCTGATCGCGGACGAGCCGACCTCGGCTCTCGACCGTACCAATGCCGAAACCGTCGCCGCCATGCTCCTGCGGCTGGCCGACGTTCACGGAACCACGCTGCTCATCGCCACGCATGACGAACGCCTGCGCCCTTTCTTTCCGCGGGTGACCGAACTCGACGCGCCCGCACCGGGGCCGGCCCAATGATCCGGCTGGTCTTCGCCTATCTCGGCGAGCGCAAGCTCACCGTGGCGCTCAACGTCCTGCTGCTGGCGATTTCGGTGGGGATGCTGGTTGTGCTGCTGCAGTTCTCGCGGCAGGCGGAGGAACGGTTTCTCGACGGAGCGGAGAATATCGATCTGGTGGTGGGCGCCAAGGGCTCGCCGCTCCAGCTGGTGCTTTCCTCCGTCTATCACCTCGATCAGCCGACGGGCAATATCCCGCTAGAGGCGCTGGGCGACCTGCGGGCGAACCCGATGGTCGCCTCGGCCATCCCGCTGGCGCTCGGCGACAATTTCCGCGGCTTCCGGATCGTCGGAACCGAGCCGGCGCTGATCGACCTCTACGCGGCCGAGCTGGCCCGGGGGCGAAGCTTCGCGCGCGGGCTCGAAGTGGTCATAGGTGCCGAAATGGCCGCGGCGACCGGTGCGCAGCTGGGCCAGCGATTCATCGGCAGCCACGGCCTCGCCGCCGACGAGGGCGAACAGGGCCACGAGGCGACGCCCTTCGTCGTCGTCGGGATCCTGGCCCCGACGGGCAAGCCGATCGACAGGCTGATCCTGACCAGCGTCGAGAGCGTCTGGGATGTCCACGGGATCGAGCATCCGGCCGGCGACCACGCACGGGGCGAGCACACGCAGGACGGGCACGCCCATGGTGGCGGCGCCGGGGAACTGGAAGATCGCGGCGCCGCCGCCGAGATCACCGCCATCCTGCTCGGCTACCGTTCGCCTGCTGCTGCCGTCAGGCTGCCCGCGATGATCGATCGCAACACGGCGATGCAGTCGGCTTCGCCCGCCCGCGAGAGCGCCAGGCTGATCACGCTGTTCGAGCCCGCCATCGAGGCCCTGGGCCTGTTCGCGCTCCTGCTGGGCGGGGCGGGTGCATTCGCCGTCTTCGTAACGCTGTGGAGCGCGGTGCGGGGCCGCGAGGGCGATCTGGCGCTGCTGCGCGTCATGGGCGCGAGCCGGGCTATGATATTCGGCACGGTCCTGCTCGAAGGCGCGATCGTGGCGCTCATGGCCGCGCTGATCGGCCTGGGCTTCGCGCACGGCCTGCTCTGGCTTGCATCGCGCAGCTTCCCCGAGGCGGGGATCGTGCCCTTCGCGTTCCATCCGGGCGAAGCCGCGATCGTGGCCGGTGCGGTCCTGCTCGGCATGGCCGCCGCTCTGCTTCCGGCCTGGAACGTGACCCGCAACAATCTCGCCCCCATCCTCGATCGCAACTGAGGCAAGGTTCCTGTCATGATAAAACGTGTCCTTTCGATCCTCGCTGCCGCGCTGCTCCTGCCGAGCGCGACGAGCGGCGCTGCGGGTGTGGAGCGCGCCAGCGCGCCGCAGCAGGACGTCTGGCGGCCCGCGACCACACCCCTGGGCGGTGCTGGAATCGACGAAAGAAATCGCCCGCAAGGGTCCCGATGGCTATCTGCGGTCGAAACCCGTTTTCACCGCGCAGGTTCAGCGGCTCGAAGGCAAGCGAATCCGGGTCGCCGGCTGGATGGACGCCTTCGAACCGGGGCGCCGGCAGACCCATTTCCTGCTGATGGCGTATCCCCCCGGCTGCCCGTTCCATTTCCACGCCGCGCCCAACCAGTACATCGAGGTGAAAGCCAGCACCGACTTCCCGCTCAGCGGCGAAAAGGCGATCGTGGTTACCGGGATGCTGGAGCTCACCGGCTACGATGAAAGCGGCATCTTCTATGTGCTCAAGGATGCCCGTCCGGGCTGACCTTGCGATTTGATCCGGACCGGGGGTGAGGTCGGCAGCTTTCGGGCATGCGTAATTTGGGGCTGAAAGTCACATGTCGGGCCGCTTGCCAACTATCTGATTCTGGCGTTGGAATCGGGAAATCTGACATTCACGCGAGCCACGCCCTCGGCGGGCCGCCGCCAAAGTACCCAGCGTTCCTAACTTGCCGGAAACGCTTACGGCCCTAAGATATTGCCGCATGATTGGGCGTTCGATCGCGATTGCGGGATGCGGCCCCTGCGGACTGGCCTCGGCGCTGTTATTGGCCCGGGCGGGGAATCGGGTCGTGATCTTCGAACGGTTTACCGAGCCGCAACCGATCGGGTCGGGCCTGATGATCCAGCCCACGGGTCTTGCTGTGTTGCGCCAGCTTGGCCTCGCCGAGCAGATCATGCGCGAAGGTTTGCGTATAGAGCGACTGCACGGTATGGCGGGAAAGCGTGTGGTGCTGTCGGTCGGGTACGAGGCCCTGAAGGCCAGGCCGGCCATGTTCGGCATCGGCATCCACCGCGCCAGCCTTTTCGCCGCCCTTTACGATGCGCTGAAAGCCGAAGGCGTCACACTGCACACCGGCCACACCATCAGCGGATCGGTAATGCGAGGTGGGCGGCGATGCCTGCAATTCGACGACGGGCGGGTCAGCGAGCCATTCGACCTGATAGTCGATGCGCTGGGTACGCGTTCCGCGCTTGTGTCTGGAAACTCGGGCGAACTGCCCTATGGGGCGCTCTGGACTTCGCTCGACTGGCCGTCCGGGTTCGATCTGCCTCGCGACTCACTCTCGCAACGTTACCGAAGATCCAGCACGATGGCGGGCGTATTGCCGCTGGGTCGGGGGCGCGGGACGCGGCATCGGTTGGCATTCTTCTGGTCGCTGAAGGGCACCGATCATGCGCGATGGCAGGATGCGGGGCTGGAGCACTGGAAGACGCAGGTGCGCGACCTCTGGCCGACGTGCGAGCTTCTGCTCGATCAGATAACCGATCCGCTGCAGTTCACCTTTGCGCGCTACGCCCACCGCACGCTGGACCGCTCAGCCGAAGAGGCGATGATCCATATCGGCGATGCCTGGCACTCGGCCAGTCCGCAGCTTGGCCAGGGGGCAAATATGGCGCTGCTCGATGCGTGGGCGCTTTCTCTTGCGATAGCGCGCAATGCAGACGTCTCGGCGGCCTTGCGCGATGCGGTAGCGCTGCGGCGCTGTCATGTGGAAGTCTATCAATGGCTGACATGGCTGTTCACGCCGGTCTATCAGTCCGACAGCCGCGTACTGCCCTTCGTGCGAGACCGCCTGGTCGGTCCGCTGTCGCGTCTGTGGCCGGCGACGAAAATCCAGGCAGCAATGGTTGCGGGGCTGGTCGCCAATCCCCTTCCGGGGCTGGGGCTGGCGGATGGCTGACGGGGACCGGGGCATTCCAGACCGTTCGGTGATCGTTTTCGACGGGCACTGCGTTTTGTGTTCGGCCAATGCGCGGTTCGTCCTGCGAAATGATCGACTTGGGCGATCATCGGATAGGTCGGCCAGCCATTCCGCCTTTAGCGCGGGCGGCGATGGGCGAAGGTCCATGCTTGGCAGGAGGCGAGGCGGCATGATTTCGAGGTCGATGGGCTCTGCCCGGTGAAGGATCGACTGGTCGCGCTGGTCGATCTGCCCAACAAGCCATCGTTCGTTTTCCGTGCAGGAGGCGAGCTGGAGTTGCAGAACCTCGCACTTTAGCTCCTATCGTGGCCGGTCCGGTGGGGCTGGATCGCAAACCTTGCGACCTTAGCCCGTTAGCTCCTGCCGTTGCAGAGCCTTACCGCATGGCTGGGCAGTGATTGCTCTGCCATGAGCGTGCGCCTGCTCGGACTGAAACAGGGCAAGCGCATTGAGCGGCGCTGGCCGCTGATCGCCGAGGACGGGGATGGGCCCGAAATCCCAACACTCGCCATGGCGCCGCTGCTCACGAAACTCCTGGCGGGTGAGATCCGCAGCGGTGCCCGCGATGCAGGCGAAGCCTTGGCGCTGGAGGATTACGCCCCCGCTTTCGCCGCTCTGTCGATCGGGCAAGCGCGAGAGGGACGTGTCTTGCCGCCGTCACTCTATCGTAGAGTGATGGGCGACCGGTTCGATAAGCTGCCGCCTTCGGTTCGCGCGATGCATGGAGTGCTGCGCGACGGCGGCGCGAGTGGCGAGGCCTAGGTCACGGGCGCTGAATGCAATGGGGTTTCCGATCGGCTAGTGTTCAGAAGCGGACATCGATTCAGCTAGCCTTCAGCGCCGCGAGGATCCAAACGCGCCATGGCATCGGCCATGGCGGCTTGGAGCGCGGGTTTTTCAAGCTCGGACGTTTCCGCGTGCCTGGGAACGCATTGGCCACAGGGAAACCAACCAGAGCATCGTTGCGTTCATCTGGAGCTTCTCAACCCGCGCCGCCGAGCGGGATCGAGCGCAATCCGGACGATCGCGCGAGCGTGGAACGGAAGACCAGAAGGCTTTGATTCTTGCCGTTCCTGGTCGCGTGATGACTGCCATACTCACCGCCTCTGAAGTTGCGTAGGAAGGTTCGCTCAAGATCGATCCGGCGCCAGCGAGCGCTCCATAGTAGCCGGCCGAGTATTGGAGCTGGGGGTGCCAGCGCTGGGCCGAGACCGAAGCATCGCACGGCCCAACCGCCGTGCTGTCGAGATGGACCGCCGCCCCAGTGTCTCCACTGCGCGGCAGTTTTCCTCTGCGAGGTCGCCCTCGGATTTATCCCCAGGGGTATCTCAACTTGGAGCAACAAACGGGCGGCGGCCTGAGAGACGGGCTCTCTCCGGCGTCGCCCTTGGTCGGCGTGACCAGCCGGGCGGCACAGCGCCCTTGGCTCGCCAGACCCGCGCACGCGCGGGAAATCCCCGATTATGCCCACTCAAGCCGGTTTCAACGCAATTACAACGCTGGTCACCATCCTCGCTCCCACGATGCACCCGTAGCACCAGCGCATCGCAATTCGAAGGATACACCAGTGACATACTCAGTACCCCGTCCGCCGGCCGCGCTTCATCTTGGCATCTCCATCTGTGCGACGCTGCTCCTGCTCGTTCCCATTGTAGACGCGGTAGAAGCCAGACCGCGCATTGCCGACGCTCCTGCGATGAAAGTGGCGCAGAAGAGCGGAGAGAGTGGCCGGATCTGCGAATGGCGCAAAGTCGGCCCCGCACACCACAACACGAAATCGCGCGGGACCAGATTCTGTCGCCCCGAGCCGAAGACCGCTCTCGCTGAGCGCGCTCCGGTCAAGCAAAGCGAAGCAAAGCGCAACTGACGTCTTTCGATCAACAAAGGACAGCATCATGGCTCTCGCTGAATACATCTGGCTCGATGGAGCGGTTCCCACGCAGGCGTTGCGCGCAAAGACGCGCTTTCTCCCGCTCTCGGCAGAGCTCCCCGCGCCGGGCGACCTACCGTGCTGGAGCTTCGACGGCTCGTCGACCGGCCAAGTGGAAGGGTTCGATTCCGATTGCGGCCTCGTCCCCGTCGCGGTGATGCCCGACCCGCTGCGTTCGCCCGGCGACATTCTGGTCTTGTGCGAAGTGAGCGACGGCGATGGGCGATCGCACCGCAGCAACACCCGGGCTGGCCTGCGCACGGTGCTCGCCGCGGACGCCGCGCTACGTGATGCCTGGATCGGTTTCGAGCAGGAATATGCGCTGATCCAAGACGGGCGGCCGCTGGGCTTTCCCGACAAGGGGCTGCCGCCGCCCCAGGGACCGTACTACTGTTCGGTCGGGAGCGATCGCGCCTTCGGGCGCCAAATCGCCGAAGAGCACGCGCGTCTCTGTATCGATGCCGGACTCATGTATTACGGCCTGAACGCCGAGGTGATGCCAGGGCAGTGGGAGTTCCAGATCGGCTACCGCGGCCTGGCGGAAGAAGATGCTGGCCTGCTCAACACCGCCGACCATCTTTGGATCGCGCGTTACCTGCTGCACCGGGTCGCCGAGCGGCACGGCGTGATCGCTTCGTTGGCCAACAAACCGGTCGCCGGCGATTGGAACGGCTCGGGCATGCACACGAATTTTTCCTGCGCCGGCACCCGCGCTCCCGACGGAATGGCAGCGATCCACAAGGCCGAGCGTTTGCTGGCGCATGCTCACGAGGCTCACATCGCTGTTTACGGCGACGGCCTTGAGCAGCGGCTTACCGGTCTCCACGAAACCTGCTCAATCAGCGAATTCAAGGCTGGCGGCGCGGATCGCGGGGCATCGATACGGATCCCGCAGGATGTCGAGGGCAAGGGTCGGGGCTATTTCGAGGATCGCCGCCCCGGGGCCAATGCCGATCCCTATCTCGTCGCTGCGCGTCTCGCTGCAACCGTGTTCGAAATCGATATCGAAGCGGCGACCGGAATGGCCCTGGTCGCCTGACCGCGATCGCCCGACGGTCTTGGTCGCAGCCGGGCGCCTCATAAAAACAACTCCCGCGCCCGGCTGCCACATTGCCGAACAAGGAATTCGATCCCCATGAATGCCGTCACTCGCCTCGCACCCGTCGGATCGGCCCCGATCGCGGACCGCCTGTTCCGTTCTCTGGCGGGGAATTCCGACCGGACAGTTTCGCCCGCGCAGCTTGGCGCAGTTCTGGCCGATTGCGGTCTCCAGCGCGGCGACCCGCGGCTCGCACGAACTTTTGCGAACCTCGATTCCAGAGGGCCATCGGCATCGCTCGGCGCGCAGGACTTCGCCAAACTGCTGCCCGCCGAAGAACTGGCCTTGGTCGAACGTGCGCTTGCTGGCCAGCTTGTGCTGCCCGATTTTGGGGATTTCAGGCTGCGGCTTGAGGCGATCTTCGACAGCTGCCAGCTAGATGCCGGGGGAGAGGTCGCAAGCTACATTCCCCAGCTAGCGCGCATAGCCGCCGACAAATTCGCGATGGGCGTGTGCTCCACCGATGGTCAGAGGTTCTCGCGCGGTGACGACAGCGACCGCTTTTGCGTGCAGTCGACTTGCAAGCCGATGCTCTATGCGCTCGCGCACGGTCTGCACGGCAGTGCCGGGGTACATCGGCATGTCGGCCGCGAGCCGTCAGGCCGATCCTTCAACGAGCTCACGCTCAACCCGGCTGGCCTGCCGCACAACCCGATGATCAATGCGGGGGCAATCATGTGTGCGTCGCTGATCAAGCCGGAAGAGCCGCTCGCCGACCGCTTCGACTTCATGGTTGGCAAGTGGCGGGATATGTCCGGCGGCGTCGCTCCCGACTTCGACAATGCCGTGTTCCTCTCGGAAAAAGCGACCGCCGATCGCAATTTCGCGCTCGCCTATTTCATGCGCGAGAACGGGGCCTTCCCAGCCGACACCGACCTGATGGCAACGCTGGATTTCTATTTCCAGTGCTGTTCTCTCAGCATGGACGTGCGCCAGATGGCAGTGGTTGCTGCCACTCTTGCCAATGGCGGGATTTGCCCGCTCACCAATGAACGTGTCCTGGGGACCGACACGGTGCGCGACTGCCTGTCGTTGATGTATTCTTGCGGGATGTACGATTTTTCGGGCGAATTCGCCTTTACTGTCGGCATCCCGGCCAAGTCGGGCGTGTCGGGCGCCCTCATCCTGGTTGTTCCCGGCGTGTGCGGCATCGCCCTGTGGAGCCCGCGTCTGGACCGGTGCGGCAACAGCGTGCGCGGCGGCCGGTTCGCGGCGGATCTTGCGCGCAGCTTTGCCTTTCACAGCTATGCCGGTCTGGTCGGCGACGCCCAACTCGCCAACCCTGTGAGGCGCGCGACGGCACTCCAGGAAGACATCTCTGGCCAGGCTTGCGCTGCCGCCGCGACGGGCGATATCGGCGAATTGCGCCGCTTCGTTGCGCTCGGCGCGGATGTTTCGCGGCCCGACTATGATGGGCGTACACCGATGCACCTGGCTGCCTCGGAGGGTTGTGAAAGCGCGCTTGAATTCCTGCTGTCGAGCGGCTGCGAGCCGATGCCGCGTGATCGCTGGGGCAATACGCCTCTCGATGACGCGCGACGCGAGGGGCGCGAGGGAATCATTGCTTTGCTGTCGGAATTGCCAAAGGGGGCAAACCCGCCCAAAGAAGTCGCACGCAATAAGCGGAGATGATCGAGATGGCGAAGGCCTTGCGCATCGAGACCATCGGGGGTCTGACAGTTCGACGCGAAGGCAAGGCGCTGCCGCTTCCAGCTTCGCGCAAGACGCGCGCCCTGCTTGCATATCTGTCACTTACGCGCGCTTCGCATTCACGTCAGCATTTGTGCGAATTGCTTTGGGAAATTCCTGACGATCCACGCGCTTCGCTGCGCTGGTCGCTCAGCAAATTGCGTCGTTTGGTAAACGTCGGCGATCAATCGCGCCTGACTACTGACGGCGACCGGGTGGGTCTCGATCTTCAGGACGTCTGGGTTGACTATGAGGAGGTCGAGCGCACGGCCGACGAAGCGCTGGCTCCGACGGCGGCGATGATGTCCGCTTGGGATTGCGCGAACGCGCCCCTGCTGGAAGATTGCGAGTTGTCCAACCAGCCCGAATTCAGAGCATGGCTTGAGCAGAAACGCACCGAACTCGTTCGGTTGCGAGTCAGTCTGGCGCAGCGGCTGGCAAACCACTCCGATCTCGACGTTGGGGCGAGCGATCGCTGGGCCGAACGCTGGCTGGAAGATGCCAGGTTCGATGCCGAAGCAGCGCAACTTGCCGTCAGAGCTCGCCGTTTGACCGGCCGCGAGAAGGAGGCGCTCGCCCTGCAGCGGCGGCTCGAGCGTGAATTCGGCGACGCGGGACTAGAAGTTCCGAGTTTCTCCGGTGAGGGCCTTGCCCCGGCACCCGCTGCCAAGACCGACGCGGTCCCGGCGCAAATCCCTCGGCAAGCGATTCGCTTCGTTCATGCGCGCGACAAAACCTGTATCGCATGGGCAAGCGTAGGCGACCCGGCTCGCCCTCCGCTCGTCAAGGCGGCAAACTGGCTCAATCACCTCGAACTCGATTGGGAAGCGCCGATCTGGAGCCCGCTGTTCCGGGAGTTGGCCCGGTCCTACCGTTTTATTCGCTATGACGAACGTGGTTGCGGCATGTCCGACTGGGAAGTCGAGCGGATCGATTTCGAGAGCTTCGTCCGCGATCTCGAGGTCGTCGTCGATGCCGCCAAACTCGACCGCTTTCCATTGCTTGGCATAAGCCAGGGTGCGGCGGTGTCGATCGAATTTGCAGCGCGATTTCCTGAGCGAGTCTCGCACCTCATCTTGTTCGGGGGCTACGACGCGGGCTGGCGGTTGAGCGCCAGCGAGGAGCAAAAGCGCGAACGGGAGGCAGTGATGGTTCTGGTCGAAGCTGGCTGGGCCAAACCCACATCCGCCTATCGTCAGATTTTCTCCCACACCTTCATGCCGTCCGCCACCCAGGCCGAGCTCGACTGGTTCAACCAGTTTCAGCGCCAGACCACTTCGGCTGCCAACGCGGTGCGGTTTCTGGAAGCGTTCTCGACCATCGATGTCCGCGACCGACTGAAGGATGTCCGCTGCCCGACGCTGATCGTGCACAGCCGCGGAGACCTGCGCATTCCTATCGAAACCGGCAAGCATCTCGCTGCCGAGATCCCGAACGCGCGCTTCGCAGGGCTGGACAGCAGCAACCATCTGCTGCTGGGCCGCGAAACGGCCTCTGCCGAATTCGTCGCCCTGGTGCGCGATTTCGTCGCCAACTGAGCCGGTCGTCGGTCGCCGCATCAGGATTTCCACGCGGTACGCTGCGATTTCAACGCTGGCTCCAACGGCGCTTCCAACGGGCTCCCCCTACAAAGGCGCTAGGTGAAACGACGAGGAAGCGAGCGCCTGATCGATGGAACTTGAAACACGAATTGCTGCGATCGGTGCGCTGTGGTGCGATCTTTGCATTTTCGGCCCAGCCGCGCCGGCAATGCGTGTGCTCGACGGGTTGGGCAAGGTCCTGCCCGCGGGTTCTCGCATCGTCGTCATCACGGAAGACCCGCCCCAGCCGTTTTGCAGTGTGGGCGGAGCCAACGACCACGCGAGGGGAGAGAATTCCTTTGACCTAGAGCGCCTGGCGATTGTCTTTCGCCGTTGGCGCACGGGCCACGAGGTCCTGGTGCGGCGCGGCTGTCGAGTACAATCCTGCGAGGATTACACCGCGTTTGACGGTCGGAAGGGGCTCCTGATCTGCTACCGCAGCCTGACAGTGCCCGATGCGCCACGTCTGGTTCGCGCCGCGCGGATTATCGAGGCTCGCGGTTTCGAGCGAGCGGCATGAGCCAGGACCTATCTCCGGGCCGCGGCTGCTCCGTTCAATGCGGCTGAGCCCTCGTCGGCTCACAAGAGGCCCAGCCGCCCACGCTCTCATGCCTGGCGAAGGTACAACGCAGGTTTTTCGGCCTTCGAATACAGGCTTGAACGATAGCAGACCATGCCCGTCCATGCTCATTTGGCCATAGGGCTATTTTTGACAGGGTGGCCTGGACTGCCAAACAATCCGATCTCGTTATCGACAACCGTCGAGGCGCAGGGGCAGGTAGGCTCTATGCGGCCAAGATTTGGCTCGGATGGCTCCGGCGCCGACGAGCCATGTTAGGCTAGGCTCAGAACCCATTAAGGGGATTCCCGGTGGCTCGATAATCCGATTCACTGGCAGCGTTGAGGAGGCGTTGCCTGGACCATGAGAAAGATGCGTGAACCAGAACCGGACTGAACGCAGACGCAGCTCTGCCAATCCACATTGTCCGCTTAGAGGCAAGGCAATTAGGCTGCCTAATGATCGGAATGAGGGCGCAAAGCGGACACGGCTAGGGGAGGGAGACGAGAATTTGCCAATGATTTGAGTGCCCACCTTTGTCCTTTATGGGGCGACACCGGGCCCGTCCAATCGAATTTCCGCTCTTCGCAGAATCGATAGTTAGGGCGGCCTTAACCCTTTTCGGCCTAGCTGCATCTTGCGTCGCGCGACGAGACCATAGGGATGGCCTTGCCTGCGCTTCAGAGGTGGGCTCGCAAATGGATTCACTGTCGATCGACAGCACGGCTGGACGCGATGAAATCGCCGAAGCCGATCAGCGCGCTGCAAAGCGCTACACGTCGCTCATCCGCGCGGCGAAACTGGTGTCGGCGCATGGCGAATTCGTCTGCGTTATACGCGATGTTTCGAGCACCGGCATCTCGCTGCGCATGTTCCACGATGTTCCCGGCGACGAGGTTATGGATCTCGAACTCCAGAACGGCGACCGTTACGAGTTGCGCAAGGTCCGCTCGAATGCGCGCGAGGCGAGCTTCACCTTTGCCGATGAGGTGGAGGTCGAGGGTCTGATCAGCGAGACCTGGAAATATCCCAAACGGCAGCTAAGGCTCAATCTGGTCATCCCGCTCAGCGTCACGACGCTCGCGGGTAAATGCGAGGCGGTCACCTCCAACCTTTCGCAGCAGGGCGCCTCGATCGAATGCGATGCGCGCCTGGCGCTCGATCAGACGGTCCGCCTTCAGGGCAAGCACATGCCGGAAGTCCGGGCTAAAGTGCGCTGGCGCAAGGACAATTGCTACGGCGTGGTGTTCGACAACACGTTCACGCTGCGCGAATTCGGTGTGCTGGCAGCCCAATTTCAATGCCCCTCTCTGGTAAGGAGCGACGAGGCCTGACGAAGCGCCCGGGGGACGCAGCGAACGCAGCGGCGCAGGCGGACGGCATGCCGCTGGCGAAGCGTCAGGCGGGCAAGAAGTCCATCGCCACGCCATTGATGCAGTGACGCTTGCCGGTCGGCTTGGGGCCGTCGTCGAAGATATGCCCGAGGTGGCCGCCGCAATCTCCGCAATGCACTTCGGTGCGCGCATAGCCCAGCTTGCGGTCGCGCGCGGTCCCAACCGCGCCGGGAAGCGCGGCCCAGAAGCTCGGCCAGCCGGTGCCGCTGTCGAATTTGGTCCGCGACGCGTAGAGCTTGTTGCCGCAGCCGGCGCAGGCGAACAGACCCTTGCGGTTCTCCTTGTCGAGCGGGCTGGAATAGGCGCGTTCGGTGCCTTCCTGGCGCAGCACGTAGAATTCGGCGCGGGTCAGCTTCTGGCGCCATTGCGCCTCGCTCAGCTCGACCGGAAAGCTGCGCGCCTCGGCGACGCCCGCGCCGCAGGCCGAAAGAGCGGAGAAGGCGATCCCCGTGCCGAACAGCGTCAGCGCGCGGCGGCGATCCAGTGCGAGAGCGAGCGAGGGGTGATCATGGTCCATGCGCCCATGCATGGCAGATCACCCCTGAATAGCAGCGGAACGGCACCCGGCTTTTACGCCGCTCGGCTCAGAATTCGGTGATTTCGACCTCGAGCTTGCGGAAGCCATGGACGAAATTCGCGCGTACCCGCTCGACATCGCCCGCCACATGGACGCGCATCCGCCGATTGTGCATCTCCTCGAGCAGGATACGCAGCTGCAGTTCGGCCAGCCTGGCGCCGACGCAGCGGTGGATGCCATAACCGAAGGCGAGGTGGCGCCGCGCATTCTCGCGGGTGATGTCGAGCTTGTCGGGGTTGTCGAACACCTGCTCGTCGCGATTGGCCGACAGGTACCACAGCACCACCTTGTCGCCCTTCTTGATCTGCTGTCCGAACTGTTCCGTATCCTCGGTGCAGGTCCGCCGCATATGGGCCAGCGGGGTCTGGAATCGGATGCATTCCTGGACCGCATTGGGGATGAGCTCGGGGTTCTGCTCGAACAGCTTGCGCTGGTCGGGGAAGGTGTCGAAGCCGTGGATGATCCCGCTCATCGTGTTGCGGGTGGTGTCGTTGCCGCCGACGATCAGCAGGATCAGATTGCCCATGAATTCCTCCGGGCTCTGCTGGTTCATCGCCTCGGAATGGATCATCATCGAGATCAGATCGGGCTGCGGATCCTGCTGCGCGCGCTCGGCCCACAGCATCTGGAAATAGGCAGCCATCTCGTGGAGGAAACTGCGCCGCAGCTGGTCGAGTTCGCGCACGCTGGCGAGTTCGGTGTCGCCCGACCAGTCCGACCATAGCGTCAGCAGGCGGCGATCTTCCCAGGGGAAGCCGAACAGCAGCGCGAGCATCCCGGTGGTGAGTTCGATCGAGACCTTATCGACCCAGTCGAACACCTCGCCGCGCGGCAGCGAATCGAGCAGCTCGCCGGTTCGCTGACGAATATCCGCCTCCATCCGCTTCATTTCGCCCGGCGTGAAGGCGGGGGCCACGGTGCGGCGCTGGCCGGTGTGCTTGGGCCGGTCCATGGCGATGAACATCGGCAGTTCGAGACGCTCTTCCTCGGGGATGTCCTCGGCGCGCTCGAGAATGGTGATCCCGCCGTGTTCCCAGCTTGACGAGAACAGATCGGGCAGCGCCTCGATATGCTGGATCGCCTTGTGCTGGACCACCGCCCAATAGGGGCCGAAGGGGCTTTCGGGGATGTAATGCAGCGGTCCCGCCTCGCGCATTTCGCGAAAGATCGGCTGCCAGCGATCTTCGGCATAGATGTCCGAGCGGCTGACGTCCCATTTGTGCGAATGGTGCATCCGCTGGTCGGGATGCCGATCGAAATGCTCCTTGAGCGCTTCGTAGGCGCTGGGTTCCGTGCGGAACCGGGGCTTCTCGGGGGCGATGGTGGCCATGGTATTCTCCCGCTCGGGACGACTCGTTGCGGTCGCCTCCGTGATGCCGGCATACTATCTCGCCTAACTGACAAGTGTGTCAATAGTGCGTTGCAAAACGGGACCGAACGGGGGCTGCTATTGTCCGGTGGGCCGCCGCGCGAGGCCGAACCGGCGCTTGGTCTTCGGTTTGGCGGGACCCGATTTCATCACCCGCCGCCGGAACAGCGTGGCACCGCCGCGCACGAAGATCGTGACCCAGGCCACCTGCCAGCCGATCGCGAGCAGGTGCGGCAGCAGCTCGGGCGACTGCGCAGCGCGGCCGACCATCGCGTAGGGCGAGGACAGCGGGAAGACCGCGGCGAACAGCTCCACCGGGGAACCGATATCGGTCATCGCGAAAGTGGCGAGGAAGAACACCGCGAGTTGCAGGATCGTGGCCGGCATCGACAGCGTCTGTACGTCGCGCACGGTGGCCGCCATCGATCCCACGGTGAGGAACACCGATCCGATCAGCAGATAGGCGAGCGCGAAATAGAGCACGAACAGCGCGACGAAGAGCGGCCAGCCGACCGCGGGGGTCGGCAGCGCGGCACCGGTCGCGGGTCCGAGCGTCAGCCCGGCCAGCCCGAGGCTGCCCCAGACGGCGATCCCGACGAAGCTGATCGCCAGCATGGCGAACAGCTTGCCGACGAACACCGCATCCATCGGGATCGCCGCCGCGAGGATCTCGATGATCTTGTTGGCCTTTTCCTCGACCAGATTGGACAGCACCATGCCCGCCAGCAGCATGGTCAGCAGGAACAGCAGGGTGATCGCCGCGGTGGCGGTTCCGGTCTGCGCGCTGCGGGTGCTCGCCATGCTCGACCGGGTCCGCTCGAGCGCGACCGAAGGGTAGGCCGCATCCGGGCCCAGCGCCCGCGCCGCCAGCAGCGACACGCGGCCCTGCCAGCTCTCGATCTGGTCCTGCGTCCCGGTCAGGCGCGGCCGGGCCAGCGAGCCGGTCAGCACCGCGCCGAGATTGCGCGCGCGGTCCGAAAGGAGGGCGTCGGGCTCGGTTTCGCCGGGGGCGACGCTCTCGATCGGGAAGATGGCGATCAACCCATCGAGATCGCGGTGCGCGCGGACGATCGCCTCGGCCTCGGCGGCGGGCAGCATCACCGCCAGCCGCGGCGGCTCGGCGCTGTCGGCTGCCTTGGCGCCCAGCATGCCCGCACCGATGCTGATCGCCCCGAAGAAGATGGGGCCAAGCAGGAACAGCAGGAAGGCCTTGCTGAACAGGATCGCCTGGAAGTCGCGCCGCGCCACCACCCAGGCGGCCTGCCACAGCGACAAGCGGCTCTTGTCCGCCATGTTCATGCGTCCTCTCCGGCGGCTTTGTCTTGCTCGAGCGCGCGCGCCGCGGCGGCTCCGGCGATCTCGACGAAGGCATCGTGCAGCCCGGCGCGTTCGATCGACAGCGACAGCACGCCCGCCTCGCCCTCGATGAGTTGCTTGAGCAGCGTCTCGATCCCGCTCTCGGGCACCGGGAAATACCAGAAATGGGCGCCATTGGCCTTGATATCGTGACGCGCATCATCGGGCAGGGCGCTGCGCCAGCGCCCGTCGCGATTGCGCGTCTCGAGCCGGACCTGCGCCGGGATGCTGTCGCGCGCGGCATCGACCGAGCCCGCATAGGGCACCCTCCCTCCGGCGATGATCGCGACATCGTCGCACAACCGCTCGGCGTGATGGATCACATGGGTCGAGAAGATCACCGTGGTGCCCTCTGCGGCCAGCTCGCGGATCATTGCTTCGAGCTTGCCCTGGTTGATCGCGTCGAGCCCCGAAAAGGGCTCGTCGAGCACCACCAGCTGCGGCCGGTGGACCAGTGTGCCGAGCAGTTGGACGGTCTGCGCCATGCCCTTCGACAATTGCCGGATTTGGCGCTCGATCGCATGGCCCAGACCATGCGCCTCGAGCAGTTCGCGTCCGCGCTTGCGGCCCTCCTCGAGCGTCAGCCCGCGCAGCGCGCCCATGAAGGCGATCGCCTCGTCGCATTTCATCGTCGGGTAGAGCCCGCGCTCTTCGGGAAGATAGCCGATCAGCCGGGCGATATCGTGCGGACGGTCATGCCCGAAGATGCGCCGCACGCCCTCGTCGGGATCGATGATCCCGAGCAGCATGCGCAGGGTCGTCGTCTTGCCCGCGCCATTGGGCCCGAGAATGCCGTAGATCGCACCCTCGGGCACCGCTATGTCGACCCCGTCCACCGCCAGCGTGCCGTCGAACCGCTTGACCAGCCCTTTCGCCTCGATCGCGAGCGGGCGTTCGCGGGACGGGCGCTGCGCGGTGGCGGAAGTTTCGCCTCGCGGGGGCGCCTCGGTCTGGGTAAGCATGACCATGGGTTACCCGCGACCCGCCGACAGGAGCAACAGCTAGTTTTGTCCTCGCCCGAGCATATCGCCGCCCTGCAGGAGGATCTGCGGGCCGAGGCGCGGCGGCTGGGCTTCGTCGCCTGCGGCTTCACCACGGCGGCGGGCGAGCCGTTTCGCGCCGAGCGGCTGGAGCAATGGCTCGACGAGGGCCGCCACGGCTCGATGGAATGGATGGAGGCGCGCAAGGCGCAGCGCGTCTCGCCGCAGGGCCTGTGGCCCGAGGCGCGCAGCGTCATCGCACTGGCCATGAGCTACGCCCCGCCCAACGATCCGCTGGCGCTGGCGGACGCGCCCGACAAGGCGCGGATCTCGGTCTATGCGCAGGGGCGCGACTATCACGACGTGGTCAAGAAGGCGCTCAAGGCGCTGGCGCGCTGGCTGGTCGCGCGCGAACCCGACAGCGAACTCAAGGTCTTCGTGGACACTGCGCCGGTGATGGAAAAGCCGCTCGGCCAGGCGGCGGGGATCGGCTGGCAGGGCAAGCACACCAATCTGGTCAGCCGCGAGCACGGCAGCTGGCTGTTCCTCGGCGCGATCTATTCGACGCTGCCCTTCGCGCCCGATGCGCCTTTGCGCGACAGCTGCGGCTCGTGCACCGCCTGCCAGACGGCCTGCCCTACGGACGCTTTCCCCGCGCCCTATCGGCTCGATGCGCGGCGCTGCATTTCCTACCTCACGATCGAGCACAAGGGGCCGATCCCCGAGGAATTCCGCACCGCTCTGGGCAACCGGATCTATGGCTGCGACGATTGCCTGGCGGTGTGCCCGTGGAACAAGTTCGCGCAGACTGCGCAGGCGCATGCCAGGCTGCTGCCGCGCGAGGAGCTGGTCGCGCCCGATCTGGCACGGCTGCTCGCGCTCGACGATCCCTCGTTTCGCCAGCTGTTCTCGGGCAGCCCGATCAAGCGGGTCGGACGCGACCGCTTCGTGCGCAATTGCCTCTATGCGGCGGGCAACAGCGGGCGGCGCGAATTGCTGGCGCAGGTCGAGAATTTGCGCGCCGATCCCGATCCGGTGGTGGCGGAGGCGGCCGAATGGGCGGCCGCGCGGCTCAGAGCAGGTCCTTGAGCGGGGTCTCGGGGTCGGCGAGCAGCGCGGGATCGACCACCGCGCGCGCCTCGATCAGCTTGCGCCCCTGGACATAGTCGCGGGTGGTGTTGACGCAGTCCAGCGCGACGACGCGGCCTTCGCGCAGATAGATCACGGAAAACTTGCGCTGGTCGGGATCGCCGCGGACGACGACCGCATCGTGGTCCATCGACAGGCCCACCGTCTGCAGCCGCAGATCATACTGGTTCGACCAGAACCACGGGACCGCGTCGTAGGGTTGCTTGTCGCCCATGATCGCCCGCGCGGCGGTGGTCGCCATGTCGTTGGCGTTCTGGACCGATTCCAGACGGATGACCGCGTTTTCGGCATAGGGGTTGGCGTGCGCGGCGCAGTCGCCGATGGCATAGACGTCGTCGATCGAGGTGCGGCAGAATTCGTCGACATCGACGCCATTGGTCCCCGCAGCCCCCGCAGCGATCAGCGGGCCGACCGCCGCGACGATACCGATGCCCACCACCACGATCTCGCAGGGGAAGCTCTCGCCATTGTCGGCGAGCACGGAGGTGACGCGCCCGTCCTCGCCCTCGATCCGCTCGACCCCGGTCGAGAGCCGCAGCTCGACGCCCTGGCGGCGATGCTCGTCCTGATAGAAAGCGCTCAACGCCTCGCCCGCGACGCGTCCGAGGACGCGGTCCTGGTTTTCGAGCAGCGTGACCGAACAGCCCAGCTTGCGCAGCACGGCGGCCACTTCGAGGCCGATATAGCCGCCGCCGACCACGACCGCTCGCCGCGCGCCCTTCTCGATCTGCGCACGCAGCGTGTCGACATCGGTGCGGCTGCGAATGGCGTGGATGCCGGCAAGGTCGGCGCCCGGGCAGGACAAGCGGCGCGGGTCGCCGCCGGCAGCCCAGATAAGCTTGCGGTAGCCGATCCGGCGTCCGTCGCCGAGGACGACTTCGTGCGCCAGCGAATCCACCTCGGAGACATTGGCGCCCAGCTCAATCTCGATGCCGCGCTCGGCCCAGAATTCGGGCTTGCGAATCATGATGCGCTCGAGCGGCTTTTCGCCGGCGAGATATTCCTTCGACAGCGGCGGGCGCTCGTAGGGCGGCGTCCGGTCGCGGGTGATCATCAGGATCGACTGATCGTGACCCTGCTGGCGCAAGGCGATCGCCGCCTGCGCGGCTCCATGGCCCGAGCCCACGATGACGATATCGGCGCTATCCATCGCCGAGCGATGTCGCGGTTATGGCCAGGCGGGTCAAGCCGCGCCTAACGACACAGCAGATTGCGCGCCATGCTGGCGACCTGCGCGAGCACTGCGGGCGCGACCGGCGTCTGCGCCTGCGCGCGCCCGACCATGGTGCGGAACTGGCGCACCGCGACCACATGCTCCGCAGCCCATTTATCGACCATCGCCGGCATGTCCTCCTTGGCGCCCTTGCGGCGCGACAGGCGGCGCAGGAAGTCGAGCCGCATCTGCTGGAAATCGCGCGCCAGACCGGCGACGAGCAGGCGTTCCCAGACATCGGCGGGATTCATCATCGCCGAGGTCGCCTGCGCCCAGTCGAGCCCCAGAGAGGCTCCCAGGCCGGTGAAGGCCTTGGTCAGGTCCAGAGGATCGATCTCGTGCTCGCGCGCCAGCTTGGCGAGCCCGACCGCGCCGTCGAGCTCGAACAGATGCGCCACTCTGGCCGCGAGGTCCGCCGGCGCGCCGGCATCGGAGAGCTCGTCGGATAGCCGGACCGATTGCTGACGGCTTTCCTCCGCGAGCAGGCTGGCGGAAGCGTCGGAAAGCGTCCGCACCCCCGGGCCGAAGGCTTCGAGACTTTCGCCGGGGTCGGCGGCTCCGACGCCGGCGCTCAGCAGATCGGCCATCTGCATCCGCATGCCCTTGGCGGTGCGGTCGAACAGCAGCAGCCGCGCGCGTTCGGGCATCGCGGCATCGTCGATCGCGGCCCACAGCGAATCCAGCCCGAACAGCTTCTCGGCGACCACGAAGGCCCCCGCGACCTGGTCCAGCGTCACGCCTTCCTCTTCGGCGAGTTCGAAGGGGTGCACCAGACCGATGCGGTTGACGATCAGATTGGCAAGCTTGGTCGCGATCAGTTCGCGGCGCAGCCGGTGCGTGAGGATCTGGGGCTTGTAGCGATCGCGCATCTGCGTCGGGAAGGCCTCGAGCAGCATGGGTTCGAGCGCCGCGTTTTCGGACAGCGGGCTCGTCTCGATCGCGTCCTGCAGCGCCAGCTTGGTGGAGGAGAGCAGGACCGCCAGTTCCGGGCGGGTGAGCCCCAGACCCTCGCTGGCCCGGCGACCGAGCACGTCGTGATCGGCCAGCCCTTCGGTCTTGCGGTCGAGCTTGCCATTCTCCTCGAGCGTCTCGATCAGCCGCAATTGCGCTTCGGCAGAGCGCGCCCCCCCGATTTCCGCCACGGACAATGCGAGCGCCTGCAGGCGATTGTCTTCGAGCACGAGTTCGGCGACTTCCTCGGTCATTTCCTCGAGCAGAGCATTGCGCTTGGGCTCGGAAATGCGCCCCGCGCGCCGGGCGGCAGCGAGCGCGATCTTGATGTTGACCTCATTGTCCGAACAATCGACCCCGGCCGAATTGTCGATGAAATCGGTGTTGATCCGCCCGCCCTTGAGCGAGAACTCGATTCGCGCCGCCTGCGTCACGCCAAGATTTGCGCCCTCGCCGATCACCCGGGCGCGGACATCGTTCGCGTCGATGCGCACGCTGTCGTTGCTCGGGTCCCCGACCTGAACATTGTTCTCATGTGCGGCCTTGAGATAGGTGCCGATGCCGCCGAACCAGATCAGGTCGACCGGCGCCTTGAGGATCGCCGAGATCAGAGTTTCGGGATCGATCTCCTTCTGGTCGATACCGAGCGCCTTCTGCGCCGCCTTGGACAGCTTGAGGCTCTTGGCGTCGCGCGGGAACACGCCGCCGCCGCGCGAGATCAGATCCTTGTCGTAATCGTCCCAGCTCGACCGGGTCAGCTCGAACAAACGGCTGCGCTCTTGCCAGCTGGCTGCCGGATCGGGATCGGGATCGATGAAGATATGCCGGTGGTCGAAGGCGGCGACCAGTTTGATGGTTTTCGACAGCAGCATGCCATTGCCGAACACGTCGCCGGACATGTCGCCGCAACCGACCACCTCGATCGGATCGGTCTGGACGTCGATGTCCATCTCGCGGAAATGGCGCTGGACCGAGACCCAGGCGCCGCGCGCGGTGATGCCCATGGCTTTGTGGTCGTAGCCGTTGGAGCCGCCGCTCGCGAAGGCATCGTCGAGCCAGAAACCGCGGTTTTCGGCGATCGCGTTGGCCACGTCGGAGAAGCGCGCGGTGCCCTTGTCGGCGGCGACCACGAAATAGGGGTCCTCGCCGTCGAGAATGACCACATCCTCGGGATGGACCACCTCGTCGTCGACAATGTTGTCGGTGATCGACAGCAGCGTGCGGATGAAGACCTCATAGCTGGCCTGGCCTTCCGCGGCCCAGCCGTCGCGGTCGGCGATGGGATCGGGCAACAGCTTGGGATAGAAACCGCCCTTGGCCCCCGTCGGCACGATGACCGCGTTCTTGACCCGCTGCGCTTTCATCAGTCCGAGAACTTCGGTGCGGAAATCGTCGCGCCGGTCGGACCAGCGTAGGCCCCCGCGCGCGATCGCTCCGGCGCGCAGGTGGATACCCTCGATCCGCCGCGAATAGACGAAGATCTCGCGCCAGGGGATCGGGCGCGGAAGATTGGGAACGAGCGCCGATTCGATCTTGAAGGCCAGCGCCTCGTTGCCCGCAGGGGCGAAGGCATTGGTGCGCAGGATCGCGTCGATCAGGGCGTTGTAGAGCCGCAGCAGACGGTCGTCATTGATTGCCTTGACCTTGGCGAGGCCGCGTTTGACCGCCTCGCGCGCATCCTCGATCGCCTGCTCGCGGCCCGGGCCGAAGGCGGGATCGTGGCGCGCGGTGAACAGCGCGATGAGCGCGCGGGTGACATCGGGCGCACCGCGCAGCGCGTCGACCACGGTGTAGATGGTGAAGCCCATCCCCGCCTGGCGCAGATAGCGATAGAAGGCGCGCAGCAGGTCGGCTTCGCGCGCGCTCAGCGAGGCATCGGGGACCAGGCGGTTGAAGGGATCGCTTTCCGCCTCGCCGTTGAGCACGGCGGCGACGGCCTGCTCGATTTCCTCGGCCCGCTCGACCAGTTCCTCGGCCTCGACGCCCGAGGAGAGCGTCAGGGCGAAATCGTGGATCGTGCCGAGCTTGCCGTCGTCGAGCACGGTGGGCATTTCGGTGTCGACGTGGAAACCGAAATTCTCGAGTGCGGGCACGGCGTCGGACAGCGGCATGCTGCCTTCGGCCTGATACAGCTTGAGCCGCAGGCACTGCGCGCCGCTGTTCTGCTGGCAGAGATAGATACGCGCATCGCGCTGCCACTGATCGCCGCGCTCGGCATGAACCCCGAGCGCGCGCAAGCGCGTGATATCGGTCGCCGCCTCGGCGGGGCCGAACTGGGCGCGAAAAGCGGTCGGGAAGGCCTCGGCCCAGCGCGATGCGATCGCGGCGGCGCGGTTCGCCTCGCCCAGCGTCGCCAGCTCGCTCTCGACCGCTTCGCCCCAGCCGCGCAGCATCGTCTGCAAGCGCTCGTCGAGCGCCTTCTCGTCGGGCGAATCGCTGCCGTCGCGAATATCGAGCACGAAGCGCAGCATCGCCAGATTGCCGCCCTCGACCTCGAGGCTCCAGTCGAGCAGTTTCGCTCCGGCACCTTCTTCGAGCAGCGCCTGGATCTGCAGGCGGACCTGCGTCGCCAGCATGTCGCGCGGCAGCCAGACGAAAGCGAACAGGTGCCGCGCCAGCGGCGCCTCGACCAGCGCCAGCCGGGGGCGCGGGCGATCGACCAGCGCCATCATGGTGGTGGCGACGCGTTCGACATCATGATCCGAAAACCCGATCAGCAGATCGTGCGGCAGCGTCGTCAGCGCGTGGACCAGCGCCTTGCCGGCATGGCCGCCGACATCGAAATCGAGCCGCTCCATGATCGCATCGACCTGGGCTCGCAGCCGCGGAACGGTGCGCGGCGGCGCAGCCAGCGCCGCGCTGGTCCAGACCCCGGCATGGATCGACAGCGCGACGGTCTTGCCGCCCTCGCGGCGGGGCACGATGAACAGGTCGAGCGGGACTCGGCGATGGACGCGGGCGAGGCGGTTGGCCTTGATGATCAGCAGCGCGCGGGCCTTCGCCGGGTCGTCGAACCAGGCGAAGGCGCGGTCGTAGGAAGTGTCCGCGAGCAGGTCCTGCGCGCTCTTGCGGCAGATGCCGTGCGCGGCGACGACGGTCCCGTCGCGGTGACGCTCGAGATGACCGAGCTGGGTCAGCATGCCGTTGTTGAGCCATTCGAGCAGCGCTGTGGCTTCCTCGTCCTCGAGCCGCTTGGCGTCGGCGAGCATGACCTCCTGCAATTGCGGCCAGTCGTTCACCGCAGCCCGGACATCGGCCAGCGTTTCGCGCAGGGTCGCCAGCAATTCGCGGCGCTGGCGGGCATCGACCCGCGAAGTCTCGATGTAGATCATCGATTCGTAGGCCGCGTCATCGGGATCGCTATCGAGAACCCGGGTCAGCTCTTCGTCGCCATTGCGCTCGACCGGGACGACCGGGTGCACCAGGCGATCGATCGCCAGCCCGGTGGCGGCGATGGCGTTGGCGGTCGAATCGACCAGGAACGGCATATCGTCGTTGACCAGCGCGATGCGCATGAAGCGCCGCTCTTCGGCGGCGGATTCGAGCACGATCGCAGCGCGCCCCGGCTGGCGCTGAAACCCGGCTTCGGCGACGAAGCGGGCAGCTTCCACGAGCCGGTCGCGGGCCATGTCGCCATCGCCGGGAAGGAGCGATTCCTCCATGCGCGCGGCGAGCGATTCGACCACTCCGGCGGGAATGGCGGGTTTCTGCCCTTGGGCAGCTTTAGTCGAACCCATGTATCCTCTCAGCGGGCCCTCTCTCATCGGCCCGGAATGGCTGCAGCGCGGTGTCTGCCGCGCCTGACGTGTCCGCCCCTAGTCCCGTCCTCGCGCCGCCGCAAGCAAGCCTCGCAGGGTCACGCTGCAACCTGTGCCGGAAAGGGTTGCGGCGTTGCATGAGCGAGACGGAACGACCCGGCGAGCGGGCGGGGCGGGGGGTCAGTCTTTCAGCGCATCCATCGCCAATTCGAGCGAGCGGGTCCGCGCCTCGGGGTCGAAGGTCGCGCCGGCCAGCATGATCTCGTCGGCGCCGGTGCGAGCGACGAAGCCCTGGATCGCCTCGCGCACCTGCGCCGGCGTGCCCACCGCGCTGGCCTGGCCGATATGATCGAGCATGGCGCGGGCATTGGCGGGCAGCGCGTCGCGGTAGCCCTCGATCGGCGGCGGCAGCTTGCCCGGCGAGCCGGTGCGCAGCCGGACGAAGGATTGCAGCTGCGAACTGGCGATGCGTTCGGCCTCGGTCTCGCTCTCGGCGCAGAAGAGATTCATCGCGGCCATGACATGCGGGCGGTCGAGCGCCGCGGACGGCTCGAAATTGCGCCGGTAGAGTTCGAGCGCGGCGTCGAGATGGTCGGGCGCGAAATGGCTGGCGAAGGCGTAGGGCAGGCCCAGCCGCGCGGCGAGTTGCGCGCCGAACAGGCTCGAGCCCAGCATCCACAACTCGACATCGGCGCCCTGTCCGGGGGTGGCCTGGATCGGCAGGTTGGGATCGCCTTCGAGATAGGCGCGCAGTTCGACCACGTCCTGCGGGAACATTTCCGCAGCGCGGTGGAGGTCCTTGCGCAGCGCGCGCTGGAGCTCAGGCCCTGCACCGGGTGCGCGGCCCAGGCCAAGATCGACGCGGCCCGGGAACAGCGCCGCCAGCGTGCCGAACTGCTCGGCAATCTGGAACGGGGTGTGGTTGGGCAGCATGATGCCGCCCGAGCCGATCCGGATCGTCGAGGTGGCATTGCCGATATGCGCGAGCACGACCGAGGTCGCACCCCCCGCGATCCCCGCCATAGCGTGGTGTTCGGCGACCCAGAAACGCGTGCAACCCGCCTTCTCGGCGACGCGCGCGAGATTAACCGCGGCGCCAAAAGCCTCTTCCAGCGATCCGCCCTCGCGCACGGGCACCAGATCGAGAATCGAAAAATCGGTCATTGCGGGGAATTTCCTTCGTCGGACAATTGCGCGAGATAGGCGCGCGCTCGGTCTGCTTCCGCGCCATCGGGAGCGACGAGCAAGACCGATTCGAAACTGCGCCGCGCATCCTCGGGGCGGTTGGCGAGCGCGGCGATGACCCCGGCTTCGAGCCCGACGGCGGGATCGCGCGGCGCGAGCACCGCAGCCTGCTCGACCTGGCGTTGGGCTTCCATCAGCCGTCCCAATTGGCGCGACAGCTTGGCCGAGAGCAGCCAGGCACGCGGATCGCCGGGGGCGGCTTCTCGCGCGCGGTCGAGCGCGGCCATGGCGTCCTCGGGGCGTTCGGCGGCGACCAGCGCGCGCGCCAGATCGATCTCGAGACCGGCGGCGATGTCGTTTTGCCCGGCGGCGTTGGCATCCACGATCGCGCGTTCGAAATGCGGAATCGCTGCACTCGCCTCGCGCCCGGCCATCGCGGCATTGCCCGCCATGGCGCCGAGCCGCGCGCGATAGGTCGGGTTGTCGTAGCCCACCTCGCCGCGCGCGACCGTGAAAATGTCGCGCGCCTCGGCGTAGCGCTCCATCCGGACCAGCGCGAGACCCTGGCAATGCGCCGCTTGCGCGCGTTCCGCGCCGCGCGCATTGGCGCGCCAGCTGGTGGCGCTGTCATAGGCGGTCTCGGCATCATCGGCAGCCAGCCGCAGGCATTCGACAAGCCGCGACAGGGGTGCTGCGGTCGGACCGGCCGCAGCAGCAGCGGCGCTGCGCGCGCGCTGCTCCTCGAGTTCGGGGGGCGCCCCGAGCGGCGAGGTCGAGGCGGGATTGGGCCCGACCTGCATGGCAAGGAGAAGTGCGGCGGCGATGGTCACGTGGGGTTCCCTTCGGCAATCAGGGTTTCGACCTGTCTCAGCAGGAGCGCGATATCGGAATC
Organism: uncultured Erythrobacter sp.; assembly: GCA_963975275.1. Classification (GTDB taxonomy): domain Bacteria; phylum Pseudomonadota; class Alphaproteobacteria; order Sphingomonadales; family Sphingomonadaceae; genus Qipengyuania. Next base: position 62,088 of record CAXBFN010000009.1, read on the forward strand.
GCGCGACAGGCGGTGATCGCCGTCCTTGACGAGGGTGACCTGTATATCGTCCGAACGCAGTGCCTTTGCGAGGCGCAGACTGATCTCCCAGGGCACGTCTGTGTCGCGCTGGCCGTGGATCAGGCGGACCGGACAATCGAGCGCGATCGTCTGTTCCAGCAGCAGATTGGCCTGGCCATCGGCGAAGAAGCCGGGGTGGAGCGGGGTGGGTTCGGGGCCGTAGGGGTTGGGATCGAGCAGGGTCTCGCCCGCCTCGAGCCGCGCCTTGTCCTGCGCCGAGTGGCCCCACTGCGTGAAGTCGGGCGCCGCGGCGATGCCGATCAGCCCTGCCAGCCGCGCGCCCAGCGCTTGGCCGACCAGCAGCATCAGCCAGCCGCCCATCGAGGAGCCGATCACGATCACGGGACCATCGATCAGCGCTTCGATCAGGTCGATAACCTCGTCGCGCCAGCGCGTCAGCGTGCCCTCGGCGAAATCGCCCGAGCTTTCGCCGCAGCCCGAATAGTCGAGCAGCAGACAGGTCCGGTTGCGCGAGCTGGCCCAGTCGAACAGCGCAGTCGCCTTGCTCCCCGCCATGTCGGACATATAGCCCGGCAGGAAGACCAGCGCCGGTCCGCTTCCGCGATTGATCCGGTAGGCGATCCGGCGGCCATCGGGGAGGACATGGAATTGCGTGGTGTCGGTCATGGACGCGCGCTTCTCGGCCCCGCGCGCCGCGAATGCAACCGTCAGAGCACGCTCGCACAACTCAATCGCGCAGGAAGATCGCCTCGATCGGCATGTCGAACACATCGGCGATGCGGAAGGCCAGCGGGAGCGAGGGGTCGTAGCGCCCGGTCTCGATCGCGTTGACGCTCTGGCGGCTGACCTCGAGCCGGTCGGCCAGCGCCTGCTGGCTCCAGTCCCGCTCGGCGCGCAGGACCTTGAGGCGGTTCTTCATACCGCGCCCCACGAACCATATTCGATCCGGTTGGACACCGCGCCGACGAACAGGCCGAGAAACCACGCCACCGCGACCCAATAGGCGTCGAGATGCGGCACCACGTCCGCGGCTTCGAGGAACCCCCACACCGTCGCCGCACTCAGCGCGATTCCGGTGGCGATGAGCGATTGGCGCACCACCAGCATACGGATGAATTCGTCCTGTTCCTCGAGGATCAACCGGCCAACCGCCCAGAATATGCCGATCACCGCCAGCCCAGGCAGCACCGCCAGCACCGAGCGCAGCGCGAAGGCGGGTTCGCTTTCGGCGGTCGCGAAGGTGAGGACGCCGAAGGAGAGAAGGTAGAGCGCGGTGAACAGCGCCACGCGCCTGGTGTAGCGCTTCTGCGCCTCGCCCTTGCCGCACAGGCTGCCCACCGCTCCGTCGCGGCGACGCCCGGCGGCGCGCATCAGCGGGATCGTCTGGATGACGGGGACCAGCATCAGCACCAGCGCGGTATCCGCGTCGATTGCGCCGCTCAAGGCGAGGCCGGCGATCGCGCCCAGAGTCCCCAGCAGCAGCCCCGCCCAGAACCGCGCCGATCGCCCTGCGGGTTCTTTCTTCGTCCCGGTCATGCCCGGCTGCCCCCGGAGCTGGCCATGGCGCAGCTGCGCGATTTGAACAGCGAGACGACCGCGAGCACGGGCAGGACGATGGTCAGGGTCTGGGCCGAATCCGCCGGAATGAGGTTGGCGCGGCCCGCAATGGCTACCGCGATGATGGCGGCGGCCCAGCAGAATGCCTTGGTGATGGTCGACATTGGTCAAGCTCCCTTGTAAGTTGGTAAAGCTTACTTGTCATATGCGGACGCTCTGTGTCAAGCGTGCTTTCCATGGCGCCTCGGCGAGGGATCCCTCCTGGCATTCCTGTCACGATGCAGTCACAGCGCGGGGTCACTGCGCCGTGACTCTGGAGGAGAATTGCCGTGTTCAAGACCGAACCCCCCGCCGCTGCCGCGCTTGCTCCGCTCGATCGCCGCAGCCTGCTCAAATCCGGCGTCCTCGGCGCCGGGCTGATCGCTGCGCCGCTCTCGGCGCAATTCGGCGGAGCGGGGTTCACGCATGGCGTCGCCAGCGGCGAGCCGGCGCGCGACCGGGTGCTGCTGTGGACCCGCTTTGTCGCCCCGGCGGAGACGAGACTGGAGTGGGAGGTCAGCCCCAGCGCCGATTTCGCGCGGGTGGCCGCTTCGGGCTCGGTGCTGGCCAGTCCCGCCAACGACAGCTGCTGCAAGACCTTCGCGGAGGGCCTCGAACCCGGCCGCTGGTACTATTATCGCTTCGTCGCGCCCAATGGCGCCACCTCCGATGTCGGGCGCACCAAGACGCTGCCCGAGGGCCCGACCGAGCGCTTCCGCATGGCGGTGTTCAGCTGTTCGAACATGGGTTTCGGCTGGTTCAACGCCTATGCCCACGCCGCCGACGCCAACGAGTTCGACTGCGCGCTGCATCTCGGGGACTACTTCTACGAATACGGACCCGACAACTACCCCTCGGTCGAACAAGCGGTTGCCGGACGCCCGGTAGCGCCGCTGAGCGAAACCGTGGCTCTGGCCGATTACCGGCTGCGCTTCGCCAGCTATCGCAGCGATCGCGATCTGCGCCGCCTGCATCAGGTCTATCCGATGATCGCCGGCTGGGACGATCACGAGAGCGCCAACGACAGCTGGCAGGGTGGCGCGCAGAACCACCAGTCCGAGACCGAAGGCGCATGGAGCGTGCGCAAGAGTGCGGCGATGCGCGCCTATCGCGAGTGGATGCCGGTTTCGGACGAGCCCTGGGCCACCTATGACGTCGGCGATCTGGCCACGCTGTTCCGGCTCGAGACCCGTCTCACCGCGCGCGCCGAGCAATTCAATTTCGCTGGCCTGCTGACCGGTCAGGAAGGCCCCGAAGCGATGCTGCGCACGCTGACTGGGTTTCGCCAGGGCGATTACGTCGACCCGTCGCGCGAGATGCTCGGCGCGCAGCAGCAGGCCTGGCTTTCGGACGGCCTCAAGCGCTCCACCGGCAGCGGCAAGCGTTGGCAGGTGCTGGTCCAGCAGGTGCTGATGGGCAAGCTCGCCACCTCGCCGCGCCTGGTCGATTCGCTTCCCGCCGACGTCCCCGAATATGTCCGCAGCCGCATCGTCGCGGGCGCGCTGGCAAGCCGCGCCGAACTGCCGCTCAACATGGATGCCTGGGACGGCTACCCCGCGGCGCGCGCGCGGCTGTTCGAGGCGGCGCTGGCGGCCGATGCCAATCTGATCTCGCTGGCCGGCGACACGCACAATGCCTGGTCTTTCGATCTTGGTCATGCCGGACAGCGGGTCGGGGTCGAATTCGGGGTGCAATCGGTCACCTCGCCCGGGTTCGAATCCTATCTGCCCCAGCTTGCGCCCGCCGATCTCGAACGTGCGAGTATCGAGTTCAACCCCGAGCTGGTGTGGATGGACGCCTCGCGCCGCGGCTATATGGCGGTGGAACTCACCCCCACCCGCGCAACGAGCGAATACCGCTTCCTCTCGAGCATCCGCGAGCGTGGTGCGGGCGTAGTCGCGACGCAGCGGGCTTCGACCGCGCTGGGCGACCGCAAGTTGCAGCTGGCCTGAGGGCGCGACCCAGCCACCCCGCAAGCCGCTTGAACAGCGCATCGCGAGGGACTAGCTTTATGGCCATGTCGCAGCTGCGCCTTTCGACCACTACCACCACCCCGGACCTCCGGGGGCGGGTGCTGGCGGTCTGACGCGCAGCCCCACCGCCCGGTATCGGGCGGTGCGGCGTTCCTCCCGATATTCCGTTCTCCCGCAACGCCGCACTTCAAGCGCGCGCATGCATGTGCCATGAGCGGCGCAAAGGATACGGATCAGACAATGACGGAACTAGTTCAGATCAGCCTGCCCGATGGTTCGGTGCGCGCGATGGAGCGTGGCAGCACGCCGCTCGATGTCGCCGCGGCGATCGGCCCGGGGCTCGCCAAGGCGGCGCTGGCCGCGCGGGTCAACGGCGAATTGCGCGATATCGGCCGCCCCTTCGAATGCGATTCCGAGCTGGCGCTGGTTACCGTGAAGGACGAAGAAGACGCGCTCGAACTGGTGCGCCACGATTACGCGCATATCCTCGCCGAAGCGGTGCAGGCGCTGTGGCCCGGCACGCAGATCACCTTCGGCCCGGCGACCGACGACGGCTTCTATTACGACGTGAAGGCCCCCGACACGCGCGATCCCTTCTCGATGGACGATCTGCCCGCCATCGAGGACAAGATGCGCGCCATAATCGCCGCCGACAAGCCGCTCATACGCGAGGTCTGGACGCGCGGGCGGCTGATCGAGAAATGGCAATCCGAAGGCGAGAGCTTCAAGGCCGAATGGGCCCAGGAACTGCCCGAGAACGAGGAACTGACGGTTTATTGGTCGGGCGATCCCGATGGCGAGGATTCCTGGCTCGACATGTGCCGCGGTCCGCATCTCGCCTCGACCGGCAAGCTCGATCCGCAGGCTTTCAAGCTGATGCGCGTCGCCGGGGCCTATTGGCGCGGCGACCAGCGCAACGCGCAATTGACGCGGATCTACGGCACCGGCTGGCTCAACAAGAAACAGCTCAACGCGCATCTCACGCGGCTCGAAGAAGCGGCCAAGCGCGACCACCGCAAGCTGGGCCGCGAGATGGACCTGTTTCACCTCCAGGAGGAGGCGCATGGCTCGGTGTTCTGGCACCCGCAAGGCTATCGCATCTGGCGCGAGCTCGAGAGCTACATGCGCCGCCGGATGGACGGCGCGGGCTATCAGGAGATCAAGACCCCGCAGCTGATGGACGTCCGCCAGTGGGAGCGTTCGGGGCACTGGGGCAAATATGCCGAGAACATGTTCGCGGTGCCCGACAGCGTGCCCGATCCCGAGGCGGCGGAGCAGTCCGGCGCCCCGCTGATCGCCGGCGACAGCGACATGATGGCGCTGAAACCGATGAACTGCCCCGCGCATGTGCTGGTCTTCAAGCAGGGCATCACCAGCTATCGCGACCTGCCGATCCGGCTGGGCGAGATGGGCTGCTGCCATCGCAACGAGCCGCATGGCGCGCTCCACGGCATCCTGCGCGTGCGCCAGTTCACGCAGGACGACGGCCATATCTTCTGCACCGAGGAGCAGGTGGTCGACGAAGTCCGCGCTTTCTGCCGGCTGGTCGACAGCGTCTATGGCCATTTCGGCTTCAGCTACCAGATCAAGCTCGCGCTGCGCCCCGAGAAGCGCTTCGGCAGCGACGAGATGTGGGACAAGGCCGAGAGCGAATTGCGCGCAGCGGTGCACGAAGCCGGAATGGCGACCGAGGAATACGGCTGGGAGGAACTGCCCGGCGAAGGCGCCTTCTACGCGCCCAAGCTGGAATGGCATCTCACCGATGCGATCGGCCGGACCTGGCAGGTCGGGACGATCCAGTCCGACCGGGTGCTGCCCGAGCGGCTTGATGCGACCTATATCGGCGTGGATGGCGAGAAGCACCGCCCGGTCATGCTCCACCGCGCGATCTTCGGGACCTTCGAGCGTTTCATCGGCGTGCTGATCGAGCATTTCGCCGGCCGCCTGCCGGTCTGGCTGGCGCCGACGCAGGCGGTGGTCGCAACGATCGTCTCGGATGCCGACGATTATGCCCAGGAAGTGACCGCGAAGCTGGAGGCGGCGGGGATCCGGGTGGCCTGCGATGTGCGCAACGAGAAGATCAACTACAAGGTGCGCGAACACAGCCTCGCCAAGGTCCCGCATCTGCTGGTGGTGGGCAAGCGCGAGGCCGAGGAAGGCACCGTGGCGATCCGCACGCTGGGCGAGAAGGATCAGACGGTGACGACGCTCGACGAGGCCATCGCGATGCTCAAGGATGCCGCGACGCCCCCCGATCTGCGCCCCTGATCGCCAGGCCGGGACATGTCGCCGCTCGAGGCCTATGATGCGCTGGAGATAGCGACGGCGCTTCTCGCCGCTTTCGGGTCGGCCTTCGTGCGCGGCTTGACCGGGTTCGGAATGGCCATCCTGCTGGTCCCGATCCTCGCGCTGGCGCTGTCGCCGCTGGACGCTGTGATCCTCGCCAATTGCCTGTCGCTCGCCATCGGCCTGCTCGAGATCCGCAGGCTGGTGCGGGGCAGCGAGCGATCGGCGTGGTGGATTGCGGGCCTGGTGGTGGTGACGACGCCGCTTGGGCTGATCGCTCTGGCTGCAACCAGCCCGGGGATCGCGCGGGTCGTGATCGCGGGAATCGCGTGCTCGGCCTTCGTCGCCATTATCCTGCCGCGCGGCGGCACCGCTCCGCCGAAGCGGATTACGACTGCTGGTGTGGGGGTGATGAGCGGACTGATGACGGGCTATGCCGGCATGCCCGGCCCGCCGGTGGTCCCCTATTACGTCGGCCGCGCCATCGACCGCGAAACCGCCAAGGCATCGATGATGCTGATCTTCACCATCGCGGCCGCTTCGGGTCTGGTGTCGGGTGCGGCGATCGGCGCGCTCGAGCTGCGGCTGCCGCTGCTGGCGGCGCTCCTGTTCCCGGCCGTGCTGATCGGCAATGCGCTGGGCGATCGGTTCTCGGGCCGGATCGCGGATAGGGTCTGGCGCGCGATCGTCGGACTGGTTCTGGGCGGCGCTGCGCTGGCGGCCGTCCTGCGCCTGATCTAGAGGTTCAGAACGGCACGAACGGGCCCGCCGCGATCAGTGCGAGGGCGCAACCGGTTACGATTGCCGCGCGCAGGACGTCAGCCAGCCCCGACGGGACCCACTGCGGGCGAGAGATAGCGACGGTTTGAGCCATGGCAGCATTGTCCGCCCGTTTCGCTAACGAAGCGTTAAGCCGCGCTTGCTCGCGGGCTGGTGGCCGAGGGCATCTGCTGGCTGGCGCAATGGAACCCGCCCCCGCCCGCCAGCACCGCATCGGCCGGAAGGCCGATCGTGGCGCGGTCGGGGAACAGGTCGCCGATCGCCGCCACACCCGCTTCGTCGTGGATCGAGCCGAAGGTCGGGACCACCACCAGATGGCCGGTCACCGCGAAATTGGCGTAGCTCGCCGGCTCGATCCGGTCGCCCGAGGTGATCAGACCCGGCGAGGGGATGCGGACGAGTTCCAGACCCGCTGCTTCGATGCGGCGCGCCGCGTCGGCGTAGCTCGCCGCATTGGGATCGTCGGACCCGGTGGCTTCGGGCAGCGCGACCCGGCCCGGAGCGACGAAGCGCGCCAGATTGTCGACATGGCCATCGGTGTGGTCGTTGATCAGCCCGTCGCCCAGCCACACCACGCGGGAGAAGCCCAGATCGCGGTCGAGCCGCGCGGTGATCTCCTCGCGCGACAGCTGCGGGTTGCGGTTCGGATTGAGCAGGCATTGCTCGGTGGTGATGGCGAGCCCGGTGCCATCACCGTCCACCGCGCCGCCTTCGAGAATCCAGTCGCTGGCCTCGACCGGCAACCCTGCATCGCGCGCGAGTTCGGCGCCGATCGTCTGGTCGCCGGGCATCAGATATTTGCCGCCCCAGCCGTTGAAGCCGAAGCGGCGAGCGGCGCGGCCCTCCTCGCCGAAAACCACCAGCGGTCCGGTGTCCCGCAGCCAGACATCGCCATATTCGCGCCGCTCAAGCACCACCGATCCGCTCACCAGGCTCCGCGCCCGCGCCTCGTTGGCAGCGTCGCGGACCAGCAGCCGGACTTCCTGCCCGCTCTCGCCCACCGCATTGGCGAAACCGGCGATCTGTTCCTGAGCGCGCGCCAGCACATCGGGCCACTCATCGGCGTCGTGCGGGAAGCCGATCCACAACCAGTCCTGCGGTGCCCATTCGGGCGGCATGATCACTGTCATGAAACGAACTCGGCCAAGGCGTTCAGCAGCCCGCCGCGCTTGCCGCGCAATCCTCGTCGCGGATGGCGCGGAACTCGTCGCCCGGGTTCCAGTTGGGCCAGCTCTCGCTGGCCGCGAGCGCGCGGCCGATCCGGTAATAGAGCTGCAGATCGCCCATCACGCCCGACCAGTCCCAGCTCTCGTCGAACTCGTCCTTGGGGCCGTGATAGCGGTTCTCGGTGTAGTCCGCAGCGACCGCCGCACCGGCGGCGCGACCGCCATCGATCAGATCCTCGCCGCCGTCGATATAGAGCATCGGCACCCCGCGCTTGGCGAAGGCGAAATGGTCCGAGCGGTAGTAATAGCCCGCTTCGGGCTTGGGGTTGGGGGTCGCGGTGCGGCCGTCCGAAACCAGCGCCGCCTCGAGATAGGCGTCGAGCTGCGACTTGCCGGGGCCGACAACGGTCACGTCGCGGGCCGGGCCGGCGACCTGGAACGCATCCATATTGATCCCGCCCACGGTCTGCGCCAGCGGGAACACCGGGTTCTCGGCATAGTAATGCGCGCCCAGCAGACCCGATTCCTCGGCGGTCACCGCGAGGAAGACGAGGCTGCGCGGCGGCGCTCCGGCCTTGGCATGCGCTTCGGCCAGCGCGACCAGTGCCGCAGTGCCGGTGGCGTTGTCGATCGCGCCGTTGCAGATGTCATCGCCATCGGGGGCGGGCTTGCAGCGACCGAGGTGATCCCAATGCGCAGTGTGGATCACATATTCGTCGGGCCGCTCGCTACCCGGCAGGACACCGATCACATTCTGCGACTGGAAGGTGCGAATGTCGTTGGCGAAACTGGTCGAGGCTTTCAGCCCCAGCGGCACCGCTTTGAAGTCCCGGCTGCGCGCCTTGGCCGAAAGATCGGCAAGGTCCTGACCAGCAGCATCGAGGATTTGCGCTGCGACATCCTTCTGCACCCAGCCGTTGACCTTCGTCAGCGGCGGCGCGTTGGGCCCGCGCTGGGCATAGGCCTGCGGACCCGACCAGCTGCTCTCGACCACGTTCCAGCCATAGGAGGCCGGAGCGGTGTCGTGGATGATGATCGCCCCCGCCGCGCCCTGCCGGGCGGCTTCCTCGAATTTGTAGGTCCAGCGCCCGTAGAAGGTCATCGCCTTGCCGTTGAAGGGGCCTTCCAGATCGGGGCTGTTGTAATCGGGGTCGTTGACGAGGATTACCGCGGTCTTGCCGCGCATGTCGATCCCCTCGTAATCGTTCCAGTCGCGCTCGGGTGCGTTCACGCCGTAACCCACGAACACCAGTTCGCTGTCGGTCAACGTGGTTTGCGCATCCTCGCGATAGGTCACGCCGACCCATTCGTTGCCGAACTCGAAGGACATGGTTTCGCCGCTGCCGGTTACCGCGAGCGGGGCGAAATCCTTGCCGGTGATCTCGACCAGCGGCACCTTCTGCACCCACGAGCCATTGTTGCCCGGCTGCAGCCCGGCGGCGGCGAAGCGCTCGCTCAGCAGCGCCACGGTCTTCTCCTCGCCCACCGTTCCCGGCATCCGGCCCTCGAACTCGTCCGAGGACAGCGTGCGGGTGACGTCGACCATCGTCGCCTGCGAGATATCGCCTTGGGCGACTTCGGGAATATCGAGCGCGGTGTTACCGGTGGTCGCCGCGCAGGCGGAGAGTGCCAGGCTCGCGGCGAGGGCGGCTGCGGCTTGGCGGAAGCTGTGGGTGGGGGTCATGGTCTTGTCCCGGAATGAGAATTGCATGGCCGCGTCTCTTGCATCTCGCACCTTGCAGGGCAAGCCGTAGCGCGGCAGGAGCGGCGCATGGACGGCGATTGGAAGTCAGCTCTGCAGCGAGCCAAGGCGCATTCACCCTTTCTCGCGCATTCGCTGCAGCGCCTCCCCGATTTCGAGGCGCTGCTGGCCGAGGGCTATGGCGAGGCCGCGCTGCTCAAGGCGAAGCAGGCGGGGCGCGGGATCGAGGACGCCGGGCTGGCGCTGCGCCGCGAGCGGCTGGCGCTCGCACTGGCGCTGGCGATCGGCGATCTCGCCGGCGCGTTCGATCTCGACAAGGTGATGCGCGAACTGTCGGGGTTCGCCGATCGCGCGCTGCACCGTGCGATCGAGGCGGCGATCCTGCGCCGGGTGCCGGATGCCGAACCGACCGGCTTCATCGGGCTGGCGCTGGGCAAGCACGGCTCGGGCGAACTCAACTACAGCTCCGATATCGATCCCATCCTGCTCTACGATGCCGAGGCGCTGCCGCGCCGCGAACGCGACGAACCGCCCGAGGCGGCGCAGCGCTATGCCCGCGAGGTCGTCAGGCTGCTGTCGGACGTGACCGCCGAGGGCTATGTCTTCCGCGTCGATCTGCGGTTGCGCCCGGCTTCCGAGGTCAGCCCGCTGGCGATCTCGCTCGAGGGCGCGACCAGCCATTACGAAAGCTCGGCGCTCACCTGGGAACGCGCCGCCTTCATCCGCGCACGCGCCGCCTCGGGCGATATCGCGCGCGGCGAGGCCTTTCTCGATTCGATCCGCTCCTTCGTCTGGCGCCGCAGCCTCGATTTCGGCGCGATCGACGAGATCCGGGGGCTGAGCGCGCGGATCCGGACGCGCTATTCGGGTCCGCGCGAGCCGGGACCCGGATTCGATCTCAAGCAGGGGCGCGGTGGAATTCGCGAGATCGAGTTTTTCGCCCAGACCCACCAGCTGATCCATGGCGGGCGCGATCCCTCGCTTCGCGCGCGCGGGACGCGGGCGGCGCTGGATGCGCTGGCCGCAGCGGGCCATATCGCGCCGGAGGCCGCGCGGACGCTGGGCGAAGCCTACGATACGCTGCGGACCATCGAGCACCGGCTGCAGATGGTCAACGATCGCCAGACGCATACGCTGCCCGCGGGCGATGCGCTCGAAGGGGTCGCGCAATTGCATGGATTGGAGAATGCTACGGCGCTGCTGGGGCTGCTGGACGAGACCTGCGGCCCGGTCGCCGGATATTTCGGCGAATTGATCGCGGAGGACGCACCCCGGCGTCCGATTCCGCAAGCCGAGCCCGATCAGCGCGACGATTTCGGCTTCGGCGACCCCGATGCCGCCGCGCTGCGGATCGCCGGCTGGAGCGAGGGAGGGTTCCGCGCCTTGCGGAGCGAGGCGGCCAAGGCGGCATTCGACGCGATCCGGCCGCAATTGTTCGCGGCGCTCGGCCAGGGCCCCGACCCGGACCATGCGCTGGCCCGGTTCGAGACGCTGCTCGAGAAACTTCCCAGCGCGATCAACCTGTTCCGCCTGCTCGAGGCGCGCCCGGGCCTGCTCCAGCAGCTCGTCGACTGCCTGACGCTGGCCGCGCCGCTGGCCGACGAGCTGGCGCGGCGGCCCGAGCTGCTCGACACGCTGATCGATCGCACCGCTTTCGATCTGCCCGGCTCGACCGAGGATCTGGCGCGGATGATGCGCCGCACCGAGCGCGGCGACGAATACGAGCAGGCGCTCGACCGCATCCGGATCGTCACCAGCGAACAGCGCTTCACGCTGGGCGTGCAATTGATCGAGGCGGCGCAGGATCCGCTCGATGTCGCCGAGGCGCTGTCGCGCGTGGCCGAAGCGGCGGTGCAGGTGGCCTGCGAGGCGGCGCAGGAGGAGTTCGCCGAGCGCCACGGGCGCTTTGCGGATGGCGAGCTGCTGGTGCTGGGACTGGGCCGGCTGGGCGGGGGAGCGCTGACCCATGCCTCGGATCTCGACATGATCTATCTCTTCACCGATGGCGAGACGGCCGAATCGCACGGGGCGCGGCCGCTGGGCCGGACGCTCTATTTCAACCGTCTGGCCCAGCGGGTCGGGGTGGCGCTGAGCGTGCCCACCGCGCAGGGTGCGCTCTACGATGTCGACACGCGGCTGCGGCCGCAGGGCAACCAGGGCCCGCTGGCGGTGAGCCTCTCTTCCTTCGAACGGTACCAGCGCGAGAACGCCTGGACCTGGGAGCATATGGCGCTCAACCGCGCGCGGGTTCTGGTCGGTTCGAACGACGCACGGCAGCAGGTCGCTGCGATCGTCGATGCGATCCTCAATCGCCGTCGCGACGCGCTCGTACTGCAGGCCGATGTGGTGAAGATGCGAAGCGACATGGCGGCACACAAGCCCGCTCGCGGCGAGCTCGACGTCAAGCTTCTGCGCGGCGGGCTGGTCGATCTGGAATTCCTGATCCACTTTCTCCAATTGCGCGAACGCACCGCGCTCAACCCCGATCTCTCCGCCGCGATTGCCGAACTGATCGAGCGAGGGTTGATCTCACCCGAGCTGCGCGCGCATCATCGCCTGCTCACGAGGGTGCTGGTCGGCTCGAGGCTGTTGGCCCCCGACCTCGGCGCTCCCGGCCCTGCCGCGCGGGCGGTGCTGGCGCAGCTGGCGCGGGAGGAGGATTACGCTTCGCTCTTGCGGGCGCTCGACCTGGCGCGGCATGGGGTGGCGGCACAATGGGCCGAGACCTTCGGCGAGAAACTGGAGATGGATCGATGAGCGAATTTCCCGCGCAAGGCGATGCGATGCCCGACATCGCGCTTGAAACCCCGGAGGGCGAATCGGTGCGCGCCTCCGAGTTTGCAGGTCGCAAGACGGTGTTCTTCTTCTATCCCAAGGACAACACGCCGGGCTGCACGACCGAAGCGAAGGACTTCTCGGCGCTGAAGCCCGAGTTCGAGAAAGCCGGCGTGGCCCTGCTCGGCATCAGCAAGGATTCGGCCCGGAAGCATCGCAATTTCATCGCCAAGCACGAGCTGACCGTCGCTCTCGCGACCGATGCAGAGGAGGGGGGATTGTCCGACGCTCTGGGCATCTGGGCGGAGAAGTCGATGTACGGCAAGACCTATATGGGGATGATCCGGACGACCTATCTGGTCGGCGAAGACGGTAGGATCGAGCGGGTCTGGAACAAGGTCAAGGTCAAGGGCCACGCGGAAGATGTGCTGGCGGCTGCGCGCGAGGCGTGAACGAAGCGCTGCCATCGCTCGCTGCTGCGATCCGTGCCGCGCTGCTGACCGGCGATCCCGCGGGCAAGGTCTTCGCGGCGCGCAAGGTCGCGCGCGACTGGCGGCTGGGTCGGCTGGCGTTCGATCTCGCCCGAGACGAAGCGCCGCTCATGCCCGAGCGACCCGAATGGCCTGCGAACCTCGAGCTGCTGCCTCCGACGCAGATGCCGCGCCGCGGCAAAGGCGGGTCGGAGCGCGGGCGAATCGCCCTTTGGCATGCGCTGGCGCATATCGAATTCGTCGCGATCGACCTGGCTCTCGACATGGCGGGGCGCTTCGGCGGGGAGCGTGGCGAGGAATTCGTCTCCGATTTTCTGAGCGTTGCGGCGGACGAGGCGATGCATTTCGCCTTGCTCGACCGCAAGCTCGCTGCGCTGGGCTCGCATTACGGGGCATTCCCGGCGCATGACGGCTTGTGGCAGGCGGCGCAGGACACCGCGCATGACCCGGCGGCGCGCCTGGCGATCGTACCAATGGTGCTCGAGGCGCGGGGGCTCGACGTTACCCCCGCCATGCTCGAGCGCGTGAAGGCACAAGGCGATTCGCATGGTGCGCGGATTCTGGAGCGAATCCTTGACGACGAAATCCGCCACGTCGCCCTGGGGACGAAGCACTTTCTGAAAATTTGCCGAGAGGGGAACAAACTGCCGCAAGAAACGTGGCAAAACCTCGTCCGCACGCACTTTTCCGGTCGGTTGAAGCCTCCATTCAACGACTCGGCGCGTCATGCAGCCGGTCTGTCGCTAGAGTTCTACGCCGCGCTTGCTTCGTAAACCCTTCCGCCCTTAACCCATGAATGCACGACACGGCGGGGGGTTCCAGCCGTAGCGTCGAAAGATCGACAGGCTCAGGGGAATGGGTCGTCGGTCGGGATCGCAGGGCGCCGAAATGGGCGCCGCAAGCATTGGACGGGTCTGATTTATGAACGATTTTTTCATCTCCGCGGGTCGCGCTCTGCTGGGAACCTTGGGCGCCGCCGCCATCATCGCCGCCGCGCCGGCCCAGGCCGAAACTTCCGATACCGTCGAGATGGTCGCCAAGACCGACCTGCCCACCAAGGGTTCGATGGGTTCCGCATTGGGTTCGGGCGAAGCGCATGACGAGCAGTTCCGCCAGCTCTTCGCCAGTTGGGACAAGATCGACCGGGTGCAGTCCGGCGGTCTGACCACCACGATTTCGGTCCCCTCGCGCATGCCGCTCGAGAACGCCCGCCTGTCGAGCGACTACGGCACCCGCATCCATCCGGTGCTGGGCCGCCGCGCCGGACACAAGGGTGTCGATCTGGCCGCGCCGACCGGCACGCCGATCTACGCCACCGCCGATGGCCGGGTGAGCCGCGCCAACTGGTTCTCCAGCTACGGCAAGTATATTTCGATCGAGCATGGCGCCGATCTGCAGACCCGCTTCGCGCATCTTTCCGAAATCGTCGTGTCCGAAGGCGCGTCGGTTAAGAAAGGCGATCTGATCGGTTATGTCGGTTCGACCGGCCGCTCCACCGGGCCGCATCTCCACTACGAAGTGCGCGTGAACGGCGTCGCCGTCGATCCCTCGCCCTATATGCTCGAGACTGCAGCCGCGCGCACCTTCGCGCTGGCCGGCGGTGAGCAGGCGGCCCAGTAAGCGGCCAGACCGCAGAGTTACTTCCTGGACGGGAGTTGAGAAGGCGGCGGGGCAACCTGCCGCCTTTTTGCTTGTGCGCGCAAGCGCAGGCGTTAGGTTTCGAAGCGCAACCGGCTGGCCCGCCAAGAGGCCCCGTGGGAGAGAGACATGCATCCGATTGTTCACGCACAGACGCGTCCCGACCATCCTGCCATCATCATGGCGGGCAGCGGCGAGACGGTAACCTATGGCGAGATGGACGCCACCGCCAACCGCTTCGCGCGGCTGCTCAGGGAGCGCGGGCTGGGCAGCGGAGGCCATTTCGGAATGCTGATGGAGAACAACGCGCTGTTCCTTCAGCTGGTCTGGGGCTCGCAGCGTTCGGGGGCGATGATGGTCCCGGTCTCGACCCGGCTGACCGCACCCGAGATCGCCTATATCATGCAGGATTCCGATGCGCGGCTGATGGTCACCTCGACCAAATTCGCCGATGTGATCGGGGAGCTGCGCGCGCAGTGCCCGCAATGCGAATTCCTGATCCTGGGCGACGGCGGCGAGGAGGATCTCGAGGCGGCGATCGCAGCGCAGTCCGCCGAGCCGCTCGCGGATCCGGCGCCGGGCCAGTACATGCTCTATTCGAGCGGGACCACCGGCCGGCCCAAGGGGGTCCGCCCGCGCCCGCCCGAGACCGACGACATCCAGGAAATGTCGCCGCTGGTCGGGCTGGCGGTGATGGGCGCAGGCATGCCCGCCGATGGATCGATGGTCTATCTCTCCCCTGCGCCGCTCTACCACGCCGCGCCGCTGGGCTGGTGCAGCACCGCGCATCGCCTCGGCGCGACCATCGTGGTGATGGAGCGCTTCGACCCCGAAGAGGCGCTGGCGGCGATCGATAAATACCGCATCACCGACAGCCAGTGGGTGCCGACCCATTTCGTCCGCATGCTCAAGCTCGATCCGGAACAGCGCGAGAAATACGACCTCTCGAGCCACCAGCGCGCGCTCCACGCCGCGGCGCCCTGCCCGGTTCCGGTCAAGCAGGCGATGATCGAATGGTGGGGGCCGATCGTGAACGAATATTACGCCGGTTCGGAGGGGATCGGGATGACGCTGGTCAAGTCCGAGGACTGGCTCGCCCATCCCGGCACCGTCGGCAAGGCGATCCACGGCACGCTGCATGTCTGCGGTCCCGATGGCGAGGAACTGCCTCCCGGCGAGGACGGGCTGATCTATTTCGAGAACGCGATCCTGCCGACCTATCACAACGATCCCGAGAAGACCGCCGAGGCGATGCATCCCAGGGGCTGGATGACGCTGGGCGATATCGGTCATGTCGACGAGGAGGGCTTTCTCTTCCTGACCGACCGGATGAGCCACATGATCATCTCGGGCGGGGTCAATATCTACCCGCAGGAGGTCGAGAACCTGCTGATCAGTCACGACAAGGTGATGGATGCAGCGGTGATCGGCGCGCCCGATCCCGATTTCGGCGAGCAGGTGGTGGCGGTGGTCCAGCCGGTCGACATGGCCGATGCGGGCGAGGCGCTGGAAGAGGAGCTGCGCGCCTATCTCGCGCCCAGGCTGGCGCGGATCAAGCTGCCCAAGCTGTTCGACTTCCGCCCCGAACTGCCGCGCGAGGCGAACGGCAAATTGTACAAGCGCGAGCTGCGCGACGAATACGCCGCGAAGGCCGAGGTCGCGGCATGACCGCGCCGGTGCTGTCGCCCGAGCAGGGCCGCGCGGTGATCGACCCGGCGAGCTACGCGCAATGGGACGGTCTGCTCGACCTGTTCGACACGCTTCGCGAAGAAGCACCCATCGCGCGCGTCGAATCGCCCGATGGCATCCACCCGCCGTTCTGGCTGGTCTCGGGCTACGACGACGTGATGCGGATCTCGAAGGACAATGCGACCTTCCTCAACAATCCGCAGTCGGTGGTGTTCTCGCTGACCCAGGGGATCGAGTTCGCCAAGTCGCTGACCGGGGGCAGCCCGCATCTGGTCGCCAGCCTCGTCACCTTCGACGCGCCGATCCACATGAAATACCGCAAACTCACGCAGGAATGGTTCATGCCCAAGAACCTGCGCGGGGTGGAGGACGAGATCTGCGAGCTGGCACAGGCGACGGTGCAGCGGCTGGTCGATGCGGGTAGGGATGAAGGGGCTGGGGAAACAAAGGTCGTCGATTTCGTCAAGCTGGTCTCGGAGCCCTACCCGCTGCATGTCGTGATGCAAATCATGGGCGTGCCCGAAGAGGACGAGGCGCGGATGCTGATGCTCACCCAGCAGATGTTCGGCGGGCAGGACGAGGAACTCAGCGGCTCGGGCATGGCAGCGATGACGCCCGAGCAGATCACCCAGCTGATCGCCGGCGCGGTCAAGGATTTCGAGGCCTATTTCGCCCGGCTCACCGCCGAGAAGCGCGCCAATCCCACCGGCGATGTCGCGAGCACGATCGCCAACGCCACGGTCGATGGCGAGCCGCTCAACGACCGCGACATGATGGGCTATTACATCATCCTCGCCGCCGCCGGGCACGATACCACCAGCGCGAGCACCGCGGGGGCGATGCTGGCGCTGGCGCGCGATCCGGAACAGTTCGCGCGGGTCAGAGCGGACCGGTCGCTGCTGCCGGGCATCGTCGAGGAGGCTATCCGCTGGACCAGCCCGGTGCAGCATTTCATGCGCACCGCGGCCGAAAATACCGAGGTCGGCGGGCAGAAAATCGCCAAGGGTGACTGGCTGATGATCAATTACGTCGCCGCCAATCACGACCCCGCGCAATTCGAGAACCCGCGCCGCTTCGACGCCTCGCGCCACCCCAACCGCCACCTCGCTTTCGGCGCGGGCGCGCACCAATGCCTCGGCCTGCATCTGGCGCGGCTCGAGATGCGGATCCTGTTCGAGGCGCTGCTCGACCGGATCGAGAGCGTCGAACTCGCGGGCGAACCGGTGCGCGCGAAATCGACCTTCGTCGGCGGGCTGAAAACGCTCCCGCTGCGCTTCGCCGCCCACTGAGTCGCGACCCAATTCGTTCAGCCCTTGCGGCGCCAGAGTGAATGCAGCGGGGTTTGGTTGATGAAACACATTCCCCTGCGCCGTTTCAGCGCGGCTCGCGGCGCAACCTTGTCATTTTCGCGATGTGAAAGAGCCGATGCGAAGCTAGCAAATCGCAGGCGTGTAGGAAAATGCGCAGTTCGCCGCGCCCGCAGCGCTCGTCCGGTCCGATTTTCCTGTCCCTTCGTCCGGGCGCTTGATAGACTTTCGCTCATGGGGATGGGGCGCAAATTCACCTGTTACGATACCGGCGCGAGCCGGGTGTGACGCTGCTGGAAGCGCACAACATGCCCTTTGCGGCGGCGCTGCTGGTGATGCTGCTGCTCGCGATCATCCAGGCGGTGGGGCTGCTGGGCGACATGCTGGGCGGCGCGGATGCCGAGATCGAAGCCGAACCCGGCTTCGCCCCGGACGGCGATTCCGCGGTTCCGGGCGGCGTGATCGACGGGCTGTTCACGCTGCTGGGCATCGGCCGGGTGCCCCTCACGATCTGGCTGGCGCTGTTCCTGCTGTTGTTCGCCGGGATCGGGGTCGGATTGCAGTCGCTCGCAGCGGCTCTGACGGGTGCGCCGCTCGACCGTCTGCTCGCGGCCGGGCTGGCCGGAATCGCGGCGCTCCCCGCGACCGGCGCACTGGTGCGACCGCTCGGCCGGATCCTCCCGCAGGACGAGACCAGCGCGGTCCCGCTCGAAGTGCTGCTCGGCCGCCGCGCAACCATCACCGATGGCATCGCGCGCAGCGGTTCGCCCGCCCGCGCGCGCGCGCTCGACCACCACGGTCACCCGCATCACGTCATGGTCGAACCGCACGAGGCCGCGAGCGAGCTGCACGCGGGCGACGAGGTGCTGCTCGTGCGCCGCGAAGGCGAGAGCTTCTACGCGACCGCGGTCGCCGAGCGTCGATTGTCGCCTGATTGAGGCGCGCGTCCGACTGGAACGGGCACCTGACTGAGAATTCTGGAGGAGGGTAAATGAACAATCTGATCGAGCTGGCCATCCCGGCGGTCGTCGTCATCGTGTTTTTCCTGGTGGTCGCGCTGACGCTGGCGCGGCTCTATCGGCGCGCCTCCAAGGAAGTCGCCTTCGTCCGCACCGGCGTCGGCGGCGAGCGGGTCGTGATGAACGGCGGCGCGCTGGTGCTGCCGGTCTTCCACGAGACCATGCCGGTCAATATGAACACCGTGGTCCTGCCGGTGGTCCGCCGCGACGCCGAGGCGCTGATCACGCTCGACCGGCTGCGGATCGACGTAAAGGCCGAGTTCTACGTCCGCGTGCGCCCCGATGCCGGTGCGATCGCGATGGCGGCGCAGACGCTGGGCCAGCGCACCATGGTGCCCGAAGCGCTCAAGGACCTGGTCGAGGGCAAGTTCGTCGACGCGCTGCGCTCGGTCGCCGCGGGCATGACGATGAACGAGTTGCACGAACAGCGCGCCGATTTCGTCCAGAAGGTGCAACAGGCGTCCTCCAACGATCTCGCGATGAACGGGCTGGAGCTCGAATCGGTCTCGCTCACCGGGCTCGACCAGACCTCGATCGAGCATTTCAACGCTAACAACGCCTTCGACGCCGAGGGTCTCACCAAGCTCACCGAGCAGATCGAGGCGCGCAAGAAGCTCAGGAACGACATCGAGCAGGACACGCGGGTCCAGATCGAGACCAAGAACCTCGAGGCCAGCCAGCGTTCGTTCGAGATCAGCCGCGATCAGGAATACGCGCGGCTCGAGCAGGAGCGCGAGGTCGAGGTGCGCCGTGCGGGCCAGACCGCAGAGATCACCCGCGAGCAGGCCGAGCGCAACCGCGAGGCCGATCACGCCCGGATCGAAGCCAAGAAGCAGGTCGATGCGCAGCAGATCGAGGCCGACCGGCTGGTCGAGGAGGCGCGGATCGACCAGAAACGCGCGCTCGAGATCGCGCGCCAGGAGCAGCAGATCGCGGTCCAGAACAAGAGCCGCGAGGAAAGCCAGGCCAAGGCCGAGGCCGATGAGGCGCGTTCCAAGGCGGTCGCGGCGGAAGAGCAGGTCACGACCGCGCGCGAGACCGAGATCGCCGAACGCCAGAAGCGGATCGAGTTGATCGAGGCGACCAAGCAGGCCGAGCGCGATGCGATCCGCGTCCGCGTCGATGCCGAGGCCGAGCGCGATGCGGCCGCGAACCGCGCCGAGGCGGTCCGCCAGGAGGCCGAGGGCGAGGCCGAGGCCGAGAAGCTGCGCGCAGAAGCCGCGCGGATCCGGTTCGAGGTCGAGGCTGCCGGCCAGCGGGCGATCAACGAGGCGGCGAACATTCTCTCGATGGACCAGATCAGCCTGCAGACCAAGATGGCGCTGCTCAAGGTCCTGCCCGAGGTGATCCGCGAGAGCGCCAAGCCGATGGAAGCGATCGATTCGATCAAGATCGTCCAGGTCGACGGGCTGACCGGGGGCGGCCAGAGCGGTGCGGCAACCAATGGCGGCGGCAGCGGCAATCTCGCGAGCGACGCGGTAACCGCCGCGCTTGCCTACCGCGCGCAGGCGCCGGTGCTCGACGGGCTGATGAAGGAACTCGGGCTGGACGGCAGTACGCTCTCGGGGCTGGTCAAGGGACCGGCGGAGCAGAGCGCCGGACCGAATGACGACGCGAATTTCGACGGCGAGGTTGCCCCCAAGAGCGCCGAGGCGCTGGTGTCGAGCCAGCGCAAGGGCGGCGGTTCGGCCAAGAATGGCGCGAAGCGAACCTCGCGGCCCGTCGAGCCGCAGAGCTGAGTTCGGCGGCGGGCATGAGGGGTCAGGAAGCACTGGCCCGGATCGAGTCCGGGCCGACGAATTTATGGCATCGGGCCGACGAATTTAGGGATATTGCTCTGCAACTCGTCGCCCCGGACCCGATCCGGGGCGGTGCGGTCTTGGGGCGCGAGGTCGGATCGGGTGCGCCAACGGATCGGGTGAGATGAACGAAGCACCGGGCCCGGATCAAGTCCGGGCCGACGATTTTGAGGAAGCCCGGGCCGACGAATCAGGGATGGTGCTCTGCCTTCCCGTCGCCCCGGACCCGATCCGGGGCGGTGCTGTTCTTCGGGCGCGGCGTCAGATCAGGTGTGCGGACAGATCGTCCCAGTCGGGGTTGGCCTCCTCGATCAGCGCAAACTTCCAGTCGCGGCGCCAGCGTTTGAGGCGTTTCTCGTGCGCGATGCAGGTCTCGATGGCGTCGCCGCGTTCGGCCCAGACCAGGCGGGTCAGGCCGCGCCGGGTGCAATAGTCGGAGCCGGCGCCGCCGCTATGCTGCGCCACCCGCCGCCCCAGATCGCTTGTCACGCCGACATAGAGCGCGCCGCGGTAGCGGTCGGCCATGATGTAGACCCAGCCGCCGTGTGTTTCCCGGTCCATCGGTGGAAGAGAGCAAAGCACCGGGCCCGGATCAAGTCCGGGCCGACGATTTTGTGGGAGCCCGGCCGACGATTTTCTGGACACTTGCCCTCTTCCCGTCGCCCCGGACTTGATCCGGGGCGGTGCTTCCTTCGTCGCCTAGCCCGCCAGCACCCGCTCCGCGATCGCCCGCACATCGGCGCCCATGTCGTCGCGTTCCAGCGCCAGCGTCAGCGTCGCCTCGATGAAGCCCAGCTTGCTGCCGCAGTCGAAGCGGCGGCCCGCGAAGGTCACCGCGTGGAAGGCCTGCGTGCCGATCATCCGCGCCATCGCGTCGGTCAGCTGGATCTCGCCGCCCGCGCCCTTGCCCTGCGTCTCGAGCACCCGCATCACCTCGGGCTGGAGGATGTAGCGGCCCGAGACGATCTTGTTCGAGGGCGCGTCGGCGACCGCGGGCTTTTCGACCAGACCGCGCACCTCGGTGAGATTTCCGCGCTCCTCGCCCGGATCGATCACGCCGTAGCTCGAGACTTCGCCGCGCGGCACCTCGAGCACCGAGATCAGATTGCCGCCGACCTCGCCATAGGCCTCGACCATCTGCTTCATGCAGCCGGTTCCGCCGCCGGCCTGCGCCACCATCAGCTCGTCGGGGAGGAACACCGCGAAGGGTTCGTCGCCGACCACCGCGCGCGCGCACCAGATCGCGTGGCCGAGCCCCAGCGGGACCTGCTGGCGCACGGTGATGACGTCGCCGGGCGTCGCATGGGTCGCCTCGAGCACGGCCATGTCCTTGCCGCGTTCGCGCATGGTCGCCTCGAGCTCGAAGGCGACGTCGAAATGCTCGACGATCGCGGTCTTGCCGCGTCCGGTGACGAAGATCATCTGCTCGATCCCCGCCTCGCGCGCCTCGTCGACCGCATATTGGATCAGCGGCCGGTCGACGATCGGGAGGAGTTCCTTGGGGACCGCCTTGGTTGCGGGGAGGAAACGCGTGCCCAGCCCGGCGACGGGGAAGACGGCTTTCTTGATCGGTTTGGGGGTGGTCATGGGGCCCGGGTTAGGGGCCAGCGGCCGCGGGCGTCAAGCAACATGGATCAAGTCGCGCCGACGATATTTGCGTGGACCTGCAAAGCCGCTATTGGCACCGGCATGGACAAACTCATCATCACCGGCGGCAACCGCCTCGAAGGCACGCTGCCGATCTCCGGCGCCAAGAATTCCGCGCTCACGCTGCTCCCCTGCGCGCTGCTGACCGACGAACCGGTGACGCTGCGCAATCTGCCGCGGCTCGCCGATATCGACGGCTTCCAGCATCTGATGACGCAGTTCGGCGTGTCGCATTCGATCGCCGGCAAGCGGCCCGAGGATTTCGGCCGCGTGGTCACGCTGGAGGCGACGCGGATCACCTCGACCGTCGCGCCCTACGATCTGGTGCGCAAGATGCGCGCCTCGGTGCTGGTGCTGGGCCCGCTGCTGGCGCGCGCGGGCGAGGCGACGGTGTCGCTGCCCGGCGGCTGCGCGATCGGCAACCGCCCGATCAACCTCCATCTCGACGCGCTAGAGGCGCTGGGGGCGCAGATCGAGGTGGCGCAGGGCTATGTGAAGGCCAACGCCCCCGATGGCGGGCTGCCCGGCGGCGATTTCGACTTCCCGCTGGTTTCGGTCGGGGCGACCGAGAACGCGCTGATGACCGCGGTGCTGTGCAACGGCACCAGCCGGATCGGCAACGCCGCGCGCGAGCCCGAGATCGTCGACCTGTGCAATCTGCTGGTGGCGATGGGCGCCGAGATCGAGGGGATCGGCTCGTCCGACCTCACCGTGCACGGGGTCAAGCGGCTCAACGGCGCTACCTACAAGGTCATGCCCGACCGGATTGAGGCGGGCTCCTACGCCTGCGCGGCGGCGATCACCGGGGGCAACGTTTTGCTCGAGGGCGCGAAGGCGGACGATATGCTCGCCACCAATCACGCGCTGCGCAATATCGGCGTCGCGGTGACCGAGGAGAAGGGCGGGTTGCGGATCTGCGCCGATGGCCCGCTCAAGCCGGTCAACCTCTCGACCGCGCCCTTCCCCGGGCTCGCCACCGACATGCAGGCTCAATTGATGAGCCTGCTGTGCCGCGCGGTGGGCACCAGCGTGCTGACCGAGACGATCTTCGAGAACCGCTACATGCATGTGCCCGAACTGAGGCGGATGGGCGCCGATATCGAGGTGTCGGGGCGGACCGCGATCGTTCGCGGGGTCGAGCAGCTGACCGGCGCGGAGGTGATGGCGACCGATCTGCGCGCCTCGATGAGCCTGGTGATCGCCGCGCTCGCCGCCGAGGGGGAGACGCAGGTGCGGCGGATCTATCATCTCGACCGCGGCTACGAGCGGCTGGAGGAAAAGCTCTCGCTGGTCGGCGCGCAAATCGAACGGGTCGGCGACGAATAGCGCGGCGGCTGCGGACCTTTTGGCCTTTTGCCGCGTTGATCGGGGCAAGAACAGCAAAGGACGAAACCCATGTTACTCAAGCTCGCAGCACTCGGAGCCGTCGGTTACGCCGGCTACAAATATTACGAGAAGAACCGCGTCGACGAGAACGGCGTCGCCTTCGCCAAGGGTCAGCCCGATGGCGCGTTTCGCGATTCGGGCCCGCGCGCCACGCCCACCGGTGAGAAGAACTGGTCGAAGACCGACGAGGAAATCGACGAATCCTTCCCCGCGAGCGACCCGCCCGCGAACTACTGATCCTTTATGGTGACGACGAGAGGGCGTCGGGAGCGATCCCGGCGCCTTTTTCGTGCGTCGCCTGCAGGCGCGCGACCAGCCAGATCCGGATCGCGCTCGCCAGGCCCGGCGGGGTCGCGCTGGCGATCCGCTCGGCGTCGATCCGCGCCACCAGCGTGCTCAGCGGCAGGCCCTCCTGCGCGGCGGCGGAGTGGAGCAGGTCCCAGAACAGCGGCTCGAGGCTGATCGAGGTGCGATGGCCCTGAATGCTGAGCGAATGCTTGACCGGCGGGTGATAGGGCATGTCCATGACGGGTTCCTACGCCAGCACCGCCCGCCGACACATACCAATTATTTGGGGTGGCGGGCGGCGGACGGTCCGGCCTATCCCGGCACGATGAACGAGGATGCGACCGCCACGCTGACGTCCAAGGAGAAGGAGACGCTACGGCTGATCCTGCGCGGGCACGATGCGAAGTCGTCGGCACGCGCGCTCGACCTCTCGGTCCACACGATCAACGGACGGTTGCGCGATGCGCGGCGCAAGCTGGGCGTCACCAGCAGCAAGGAAGCGGCGCGGCGGCTGCTGGCACAGGAGGGCCGCGATTTTCTTGCCGACGAGGAATTGGGGGCTGCGTCGGGTGAGGGGGACGCGCAATCCTCCGGGTCCTCGAACGGTGCCCATTCCGGACACCGACGCATAACCGGAGGTATCCTCGCCATGTCCGCCATTCTGGCTCTCGCCCTTGCCGCCGCCGTCGCGCACGATCCGACCCCCTCGAGCGCCCCGCCCGACACCGCGCCCGACACCGCGCCCGAACAGGTCGCGGTCGATCACGCCACCGAGGCGGCGGCGCGCGACTGGCTTGCCGATGTCGATGCGGGCGATTGGGAAGCAAGCTACGACGCCACCGGCTCGCAGTTCCGCGCTCGCAACACGCTCGAGGTCTGGAGCGACACGTCCGAACAGGTCCGCACTCCGCTGGGCGCCGCCGCCTCGCGCGTGGCGGTCGGATACCGGCAAGTCTATGCCCCGCCGAACGGCTATCGTTCGGTCGAATTCCGCACCGATTTCAGCGGCAAGCCCGATGCGCTGGAAACCGTCACGCTGGAACGCGAGGACGGCGAATGGCGGGTCGTCGCCTATATCATCGAATGAACGGTTGAGGCGTCAATCCCGATCCGGCCCGAGCATGGCTTCGGGCCGGACGATCCGGTCGTAATCCTCGCCCGAGACATGCCCGCTCGCGACCGCCGCCTCGCGCAGCGTTGTCCCCTGCTTGTGCGCGGTCTTGGCGATGGCCGAGGCGTTGTCGTAGCCGATCGTGGGTGCCAGCGCGGTCACCAGCATCAGCGAATTGGCGACCCCGCGCGCGATATTGTCCTCGCGCGGCTCGAGCCCCTCGAGCAGATTGTCGGTGAAGCTGCGCGCACCGTCGCCCAGCAGCCGCACCGATTGCAGGAAGGCATAGCCCATCACCGGGCGGTAGGTGTTGAGCTCGAACTGGCCCTGGCTGCCCGCGAAGGTCAGCGTGGCGTGATTGCCGAACACCTGCGCGCACAATTGCGTCAGCGCCTCGCACTGGGTCGGGTTGACTTTGCCCGGCATGATCGAGGAGCCCGGCTCGTTCTCGGGCAGCGCCAGCTCGCCCAGCCCCGAGCGCGGCCCCGAGCCCAGCAGGCGGATGTCGCTGGCGATCTTGTAGAGCCCCGCCGCGAGCGTGTTGAGCGCGCCATGCGCGAACAGCAGCGCATCCTGCGCGGCCAGCGCCTCGAACTTGTTGGGCGCGGTCACGAAGGGCAGCCCGGTCGCCTGCGCGATCTCGGCGGCGATCGATTTCCCGAACCCGCTCGGCGCGTTGAGCCCGGTGCCGACCGCGGTGCCGCCTTGCGCAAGCTCATGGAGCCCGGGCAGTGCCGCCTCGATCCGCTCGATCCCGAGCGCGACCTGCCGCGCGTAGCCCGAGAATTCGTCGCCCAGCGTCAGCGGGGTCGCGTCCTGCGTGTGCGTTCGGCCGATCTTGACGATGCCCGACCAGGCGCCAGCCTTCTCCTCCAGCATGTCGCGCAAATCCACCAGCGCGGGCAGCAGCGCGCCGGTTACCTCGCAGGCCGCGGCGATCTGAATCGCGCTGGGTATGGTGTCGTTCGACGACTGGCTCATATTGACGTGATCGTTGGGATGGACCGGGCTCTTGGTGCCGAGCGCGCCTCCCAGCGCCAGATTGGCGCGGTTGGCGATCACCTCGTTGGCGTTCATATTGTTCTGCGTGCCCGAGCCGGTCTGCCACACCACCAGCGGGAAATGCTCGTCCAATTCGCCGCGCGCGACCTCCTCGGCGGCGGCGACGATGGCATCGGCCAGCCGGTCCTCGAGCAGACCCTGCGCCGCGTTGACCCGCGCCGCCGCGGCCTTGATCGTCCCCAGCGCATGGACCATCGGCAGCGGGATTCGCTCGCCGCCGATGCGGAAGTTCTCCAGACTGCGCTGCGTCTGCGCGCCCCAGAGCTTCTCGGCGGGGACGGCGATTTCGCCAAAGGCGTCGGTCTCGATACGGGTGCTGGTCATGCGCCCATCATAGCCGCGCGGGTGCTCGCTCCGCAATCGCTTGCGGTGTCATAGCACGCGCCGGTGCCGACCCGGTCCTGCCGCCCGCGAGGCCCATGAACCAGTCGGAAGTGTTCACCCGGCGGCGATCACCGGCGGCGCCCATCGCCGGCTTGGCCGTCAACGGGTGCCGATGGCATAGGCGAGCCCGGCATGACGGCTTTCGGGAAGAGGCCGATCGGAAAGGTATGTCCATTTTTGGAGTGGTTTTCCGACAGGCAGGTGTCGGTGAGGCGAGTGGCGATAGCTCCCATTATTCCAGGTCAACGGCTTGTCGGGTCGTTGAGCAAGTGCGAATTGTCACTTGCGCGGCAGCAAGCCCAGCAGCGTTGCGGTGAAGGCACTGTGCAGAGCGTCGCCGGGTTCCATGTGGAGTGCGCCCAACGCGGGTTCTTCTGCGTAAGCAGCGAGAAGACTTGCTGGCGGCGGAGTGTAGGCCGCCAGAGCGCCCGCTGAGAGGAGGCTCAGTAAACAGAAGAATTGTGCCCCTTCCCCGAGTTCGGGCAAATGACGGCGCAAGAGTTCTGACATGTCGGAAAGTTTGGCAAGCGAGGACCGCTTGTGCACCTTGACCACCTCGACCGAAACATTGTGTTCCAGCACGCCGCCCTGTGCGCCGAAGAGATCGCACATGACCTTCCGGTCTGCCAGCGATTGGCTTAGTATGCGGGCAAGCAGATCCGCGCGCTCTTCCAGCGCTGCATGCGGATCGATGCCAGCTTCAAGCTCATCAGCCAGTGCGGCGAGCCAGGTTCCCAGAAAGTCGTCAAGAAGCACGAGCAGCACCGCCTCGCGAGATTCGAAATAGCGCAAAACGTTGGACTTGGCCAAGCCCACCCGTCGGCTGAGCTCGTTCAGGCTCAGGTCTGCTACCGGCATTTCGCTGAGCATCGCAGCGGCCGTGTCCAGGATCGCCCGGCGGCGAATTTCCCGTTGCTCCTCATTTCGCGCCCGCTGGAAAGTCACGCCGCATCCTCGCTTTATAGACCGACGGTCTGTTGACATCAGACCGGTGGTCCCTTACATACAGATTAACAGACCAGCGGGATTATTGGAAGTGGTATGACGATGAACTGGAGCAAGCGCGAGATTCCCGAACAGAATGGGCGAGTGGCGATCGTGACCGGAGGAAACACCGGCCTGGGATTCGAAACCGCCCGGATGTTGGCTGAAAACGGGGCGGCCGTGATTCTGGCGGTCCGGGACATCGAGAAAGGCAGGCAGGCAGCGGCGCGCATCGCTGGTAACGTCGCCGTCCAGATACTCGATCTTTCTTCTCTGGCTTCCATCCGCTCCGCCGCGGCTGACATCCGCGCCGCCTACCCCCGTATAGATCTTCTCATCAACAACGCCGGGATCATGTACACACCGAAGCGGTCCACCGCTGATGGCTTCGAATTGCAGTTCGGCACCAACCATCTTGGCCACTTCGCTCTTACCGGCCTGCTGCTGGACCGGATGCTGCCCGTTCCCGGCTCACGGGTCGTCACGATCAGCAGCACCGGCCACCGAATCCAGGCGAGCATTCACTTTGATGATCTGCAGTGGGAGCGTTCGTACAGCCGCGCAGGCGCCTATGGTCAGTCCAAGCTCGCCAATTTGATGTTCACCTACGAGTTGCAGCGTCGCCTGGCGTCCCTTGGCACTACGATTGCCGTGGCTGCCCATCCGGGCATTGCAAATACGGACCTCATCCGAAACCTTCCCGCCCTGTTTCGTCGCCTGATCGTTCCGATCGCGTCACGGATTACGCAAACGGCTGAAATGGGTGCCCTCCCTACGTTGCGGGCAGCCACCGATCCGGCCGTCTTGGGAGGACAGTATTACGGACCCGCAGGTTGGGGGGAGGTGCGTGGATTTCCCAAGCTGGTCACTTCCAGCGCGCAATCGTACGATCAGGCCATTCAACAGCGCCTTTGGGCCATCTCCGAAGATCTCACCGGAGTAAAGTTTCCAGCAGCGTGAGGCGATGGCGAGCGATTTTCCCAGCTTCCGCTCGTGTCTTGGCGTTTTCCGTGCCTTGTTTCTTACGTGATAGGGCGCTCCGGACCACGTCTTGTCGTCTGCGAAAAAAAGTAAGCTGGCTGCTTAAGTGAAAGGTTTCTGCCTGGCGCGCCGATCGCCTGAATGGCTGCCATGGGTCGGGAGCTGCCAAGCAGCTCTGTCGCAGGACCGCTGCCAAGCAGCCGAGCCGCTCTCGGAGACGGGCGCTCGCTGTGACTGTCCGAGATCGGAGGGGGAAGCTGGGGGACCACCGTTCCGCACAGCCGGCGCGAATTCGGCGGACACGAGCCTCCCCGGATCGATCAGTCACTCCGGGGTGCGAGGCCTTGCGATATCCTGTCTGCATCTGATCCGGCTGGAGCCTCGGGCAGTTTGCTGAAATCGGTTTCGATCGACTTTGGCACGGGCATCCCAAGCTTGGGGCAGAAAGAGATCAGGCTGGGCACGCAGGGCGGCGGCGAGAGATCGGGCGCCTGGGGATTGCCGGCATCCATGGTGCTGGCGGCATAATCTGTGCGCGCCTCCTCGCGGCTCCGCAGCACATAATCGCGAGGATCTTGAGCCCGCGCGCAGACGATGATCTCGTTGGAAACAGACGAATTCCGATCGTCGTCGGCACAGGCTTCCTCGACTGCCGAAAGATCGAGGACAAAGCCGGTCTCGCTTCTCGTTCGGTCCGTATCCGTGGCATCAGGCGATTGCGCGGAAACAGCTGCAGGTTCGCACAGCACGGCGAGAAAGAATGTCGGCAAGGCCCTCCGCACAAACGACATATCGAACCAATGGGGGCATCGGCGCCCGGGACTGCTCGCGCCGTACCCCCACCCCCGGCCCCTCACCGTTCGCTCCTCTCGCCCTCCAGCCTCGCCCACAGGCTCCACAGCTTGGCAGCGATGGCTTCCAGCGGCACGAAATGCGCGCCCCCGACCAGGTTCACCCGGATAACATTGGCGCCGCCCGCCGCTTCCAGCCGGACCGCCGCCTGCGGATCGACGACCTCGTCCTTCGCGCCGTGCAGCAGCACCAGCGGTTCGGCGACCCCGGCGATGGCGGAGAGATTGTCGTAGCGGTCGGGGAGCAGGGGGCGCAGCAGCGCGGGGACCTGATCGGCGAGCCGGGTGAAGGCGCCCAGCGTCGCGACGCCGGTGACCTCGTGGCGCGCGGCGAGTTCGAGCGCGACCGCGCCGCCCAGCGAGAAGCCGAACAGATAGATGCGTCCTTCGGGGTTGAGTTCGCGGGCCTTGGCGAGCCAGGCCTCACCATCGCTGAAGAGCCCCTGCTCGGACGGACTGCCGGGATTGTCGCCATAGCCGCGGTAGGAAGCGATCAGCACCCCGTGACCGCCTTCGCGCAGCGCTTCGGCGCGGCGCGCCATGACCAGCTGGTTGTAGTCGCGTCCGTGGAAGACCACCACCAGCCGGTCGTTGCCTGCCTGGGGTGCCCAGTAATAGCCTGCGAGCACGAGCCCGTCGGCGGTGACGGCCTGCAATGCTAGCGGCCGGCCGCCCGCGAATTCGACCTCGGTATCGGCGAGCGAAACCGGCTGGTAAATCCGGTCGCGGACCACATCGGCCTTCGCCGGAGCGGCCAGCAGGAGGAACAGGGCGGCCATTGCTCTCAGCACATCGATTCTCCCCTCCGGCAGGAACGCCCCCGCCCGTCCCTCAATTCCTGGGCCTCAATACATATGCTGCCCGCCGTTGATGCTCATCGTCGAGCCGGTGACGAAGCCGGCATCCTCGCTGCACAGGAAGCTCACCCCGCGGGCGATCTCGCTGGCGCGGCCCAGCCTTCCGACCGGGATCCTGGCGACGATCTTCTCCAGCACCGGCTCGGGCACCGCGGCGACCATGTCGGTGTCGATATAGCCGGGCGCGATCGCGTTGACGGTGATGTTGTAGCGCGCGCCTTCCTGCGCCAGCGCCTTGGTGAAGCCGTGGATGCCGCTTTTGGCGGCGGCGTAATTGACCTGGCCGTATTGTCCCGCCTGGCCATTGATCGAGCCGATGTTGACGATCCGGCCCCAGCCGCGCTCCTTCATCCCGGGGAAGCAGGCCTTGGCCATGGTGAAGCAGCCGCCCAGATTGACGCGCATCACATCGTTCCAGTCTTCGTAGCTCAGCTTGAGCAGCGTGCCGTCGCGGGTGATCCCGGCGTTGTTGACCACCACGTCGATCGGGCCGACTTCTTCGGCGATTTGCGCGCAGGCTGCGGTGGCGGCGGGGTGATCGCCGACATCGAAGCAATAGGCGGCGATCCCGGTCTCGTCGCTGAAGGCGCGCGCCGCCGCGCCATTGCCCGCATAGGTGGCGACCACGCGGAACCCGTCGCTGTGCAGCTGTTCGCACACCGCGCGCCCGATCCCCCGGGTACCGCCCGTCACCACTGCCACTCTGGTCATGATCATTCTCCCTCTCGCCATTCCCTAGCGTCAATCTCTAGGCGAATGCGGAAAGGGGACAAGAAAAACCCCGCCGGAGCGGGGCCTTGGGAGCGGATTGCGTGGTTACGCCGATCAGAAGCGGAACTGGGTTCCGACATAGACCGCCTGATTGTCCTCGAGCCCGTCGGTGAGCGGGGCGAGGCGGTCGCGTTCCTGCGAGAGGCGGACGCCCGCGGTGACATCGAGATTGCGGGTCACGCGGTAGGAGCCGCCGACATCGACGCTCTGTTCGCCCAGCGATTCGATCGGGCGAAGCGCGCGACCGGGCGACTCGTCCTGCTCGAAGGCGATCCGCGGCTGGAGCCGGCTGGGCTTGCCCTGCGGCTGCGAGGGACGGAATTCGGCGAGATCGGGCATGGCGATATCGCGCACGCCCGAAAGCCCGGGGGTCGGTTTGGGCGCGGGCTGGGTGAAACCCTGATAACCGCGCGCAATGCCCAGATCGTAGCGCATCGGCGCCAGCGCCAGCAGCGGCGAGCCGAGCCCGGCCTCGGCGGTGCCCGGAACGGTGTTGCGGACCGAGATCGCCCGCGCGGTGGCAGGGTCGACCCGGACCGCGACGGTCAGCGTGCGATCGCGCCGCCCCGGCTTGGCCGCAGGCGTGAAGCGCAGGGCATCGATCCCCACCGAAGACGCCAGCTCGCGCATCAGCGAGGCGTCCATCCCGGCGGGGGTGAAAGGCATGAATTCCAGATCGGTGCCCGATTCGCGCGCGGGGGCGGGATCGCCCACGACCGCAGCGCCGGTGGCGGGCAGCGTCAGCGCGAGACCGGCACCGGCGAGCAAGGCGGCCGTGAGCCGCACCTTTCCGCCATTGCCTGTGCTGCGCTTCATGATCCTGTCGCCCCTGTATACCCGATTCGCGGCTCCGGCCGCGCTCGTATCCTGACCCTGATATGACCATTCAGGCCGTGAACGGTTCCTGAAGGCGGCCCATCTGCGAGTCTTTCTCCGTTCCGGTTGATAGGAAGATGACAAATGGAGGGCCAGCTTTTCCACAGCCCGGCCTGCACAAAACCGGCGACTGTTGCCCCGGCTCCACACAGGCCGGCGCCGCATGCGGGCCGGAGGGCCTTGCCGGGAAAGCGGAAATTCAGCGGCTATTCACCGCCCGGGCTCCTATTCATCCCCTGTTCGCCGCCATGCAGCGCGGTGCGGCATCCCTTGCCCGCCGCGCCCGGGCGGCTATAGGACGCCATAAGACAGACCAAGGACCAGCATGACCCTTCATCCCGCAAGCCGCCGCTCCGCATCTCGCATCGCCACGGCCTTCGCCGGCGCCATCGTAGGGGCGGCCACGCTGGCGGCCTGCGCCGGGAACGAGCGTCCGACCGCCGATCTCGCTGCGGCGCAGGTCAGCACCATCGGCGTCAATTCCTATCTCTGGCGCGCCGCGCTCGACGCGGTCAGCTTCGCGCCGCTGCTCCAGGCCGACAGCGCCGGCGGGGTGATCGTCACCGACTGGTACACCAATCCGGCCAATCCCGGCGAGCGGGTCAAGCTCACCGTCTCGGTGCTCGACACCGATCTGCGCGCCGATGCGCTGCGGGTCGCCGCCAGCCGCCAGGTCGCGCAGGGCGGCGGCTGGGTCGAGGCGCCGGTGCAGGCCGCCACGGTCCAGAAGCTGGAAGACATCATCCTCACCAAGGCGCGCGAATTGCGCCGCGAGGCCATCGCCGGCTGATCGCGAATTCGCGACGCGACAACCGAGATACCCAGACCGGCGCCGAGAGCCGGGTACGACACAAGACAGACCGACAGGGGCGCCCATGGCCGAGAGCACATTCGATCCGTCGCAGGCCGACGGACGCTGGCAGCGCGCATGGGACGAGGCCCAGACCTTCCGCGCCGACAGCGGCTCGGACAAGCCCAAGAGCTATGTGCTCGAGATGTTCCCCTACCCCTCGGGGCGGATCCATATCGGCCATGTCCGCAATTACACCATGGGCGACGTGCTGGCGCGCTACAAACGGATGCGCGGGCACGAGGTGCTGCATCCGATGGGCTGGGACGCCTTCGGCATGCCGGCCGAGAACGCGGCGATGGAAAAGGGCGTCCACCCCGGTCAGTGGACCCGCGCCAATATCGAGCACATGAAGGCGCAGCTCAAGCGGCTGGGCTTCGCGCTCGACTGGAGCCGCGAGCTGGCGACCTGCGAGCCCGACTATTACGGCCACGAACAGGCGCTGTTTCTCGACCTGTATGAGGCGGGCCTCGTCTACCGCAAGGAGAGCGAGGTCAATTGGGATCCGGTCGACCAGACAGTGCTCGCCAACGAGCAGGTGATCGACGGCAAGGGCTGGCGCTCGGGCGCCGAGGTCGAGAAGCGCAAGCTATCGCAGTGGTTCCTCAAGATCACCGATTTCGCCGAGGAGCTGCTTGAGGGGCTGGGCGAGCTCGAGCGCTGGCCCGACAAGGTCCGGCTGATGCAGGAGAACTGGATCGGCCGCTCGCAGGGGCTGGAGTTCTCTTTCGAATTGTCGACCGGCGAGAAGCTGGCGGTCTACACCACGCGGCCCGATACGATCTTCGGGGCGAGCTTCGTGGCGGTGGCGGCGGATCACCCGGTCGCGCAGGCCGCGGCGCAGGACAATCCGGCCGCGCAAGAATTCATCGCGCTGTGCAAGCGCGGCGGGACCACCGCCGCCGAGCTCGAGACCGCCGAGAAGCTCGGCTTCGACACCGGGGCGAGCGCGCGCCATCCCTTCACCGGCGAGCCGCTGCCAGTCTATATCGCCAATTTCGTGCTGATGGACTACGGCACCGGCGCGATCATGGCGGTGCCCGGCCACGACCAGCGCGACTTCGAATTCGCGACCAAATACGGCCTGCCGATCCCGCGCGTGGTGGCCGAGAGCATCGATGCCGCGAACCGGCCTTTTAGAGTCGGCGCCGAATCGGGCGAGGGCATGCTGGTCAATTCACGCTTCCTCGACGGGTTGAGCGTGGACGAGGCCAAGGCCGAGGTCATCCGCCGCGCGCAGAGCGAGGGCTGGGGCGAGGGCAAGACCGTGTGGCGGCTGCGCGACTGGGGCGTGAGCCGCCAGCGCTATTGGGGCACGCCGATCCCCTTCATCCATTGCGCGGCCTGCGGCGTGGTCCCCGCGCCCAAGCAGAGCCTGCCGATCACGCTGCCCGAGGATGTCGACTTCCAGACCCCGGGCAACCCGCTCCAGCGCCATGAAGCGTGGAAACGCGTCGATTGCCCCAAGTGCGGCGCCGCGGCCGCGCGCGAAACCGACACGCTCGACACCTTCGTCGACAGTTCGTGGTATTTCCTGCGCTTCGCCAGCCAGCCCGCCGACCGGCCCTTCGACCCGGAAGAAGTCGCCAAATGGCTTCCGGTCGAGCAATATATCGGCGGGGTCGAGCATGCGATCCTACACCTGCTCTATGCGCGTTTCTGGACCCGCGCGCTCAAGCGCATGGGGCGGCTCGAGATCGCCGAGCCCTTCGCCAGCCTGTTCACGCAAGGCATGGTGACGCACGAGACCTATGCCCGCCGCGATGCGGACGACGGGCGGCAGAGCTTCTTCAGCCCCGAAGAGGTCGAGCGCAGCGCGGACCGCGCGGTGCTCAAGGCGGATGGCTTCCCGGTCGAGATCGGCCGCGTGGTCAAGATGTCGAAGTCGAAGAAGAATGTGGTCGACCCCGACACGATCGTCGAGCGCCACGGCGCGGATGCGGTGCGCTGGTTCATGCTCTCCGACAGCCCGCCCGAGCGCGACCTGCCCTGGTCCGATACCGGAATGGAGGGCTGCGCGCGCTTCGTCCACCGGCTGTGGCGATTGTTCGGGCAATATGATGCCGGAGCGGAGGCCAACGCGCAGGGCGCCGAAGACAAGGCTCTCGAGCGCAAGACTCACCAGACCGCCGCCGCGGTGGCGGGCGATATCGAGGCGCTCGGCTTCAACAAGGCGGTGGCGCGGATCTACGAACTGACCGCGGCGGTTGAGAAGGCCGCGCCCTCGCCCAGCCGCTCACACGCGATTATCACGCTGGTCCGGCTGGCCGCGCCGATGATGCCGCATCTGGCGGAAGAGGCCTGGCACAGGCTCGGTCAGGACGGGTTGGTCGCCGATGCCGCCTGGCCCGAGGTCGACCCTGCGCTGCTGGTCGAGGACGAGGTCACCATCGCGGTGCAGCACATGGGCAAATTGCGCGACACGCTGAGCGCGCCCAAGGGGACCTCGAAGGAAGATCTCGAAGCGCTGGCGCTGGCCAGCGAGAAGGTCCAGCGCTCGATCGACGGCGCGGCGATCCGCAAAGTGATTGTCGTGCCCGACCGTTTGGTCAATATCGTCACCTGATGCGCCGGATCGCCACCCTTCTCCCCGCGCTTGCTATCGCGCTTGCGGTGCCCGGCTGCGGGCTGCAGCCGATGTATGCCGGCGGCGGCGATGGCGTCGTGGCGCAGGGGCTGGCCGCGGTCGAGGTTCCCGCGATTCCCGGCCGTGCGGGCTGGTTGGTGCGCAATGCGCTGGTCGACCGGCTTGGCGCCGCAGGCGAAGCCGCGCCGCGCTACCGGCTCGACGTCCGGCTCGACGACCGGCTCGAAGGGCTCGGCGTGCTGGGCGACGACACGATCGGTCGCGAACGGCGGACCTTGCGCGCGCGCTACCAGCTGATCGATACTGCCACCGGTTCGATCCTGCTCGATGCAACCGCCGGCTCCGATGCGGGCATCGACGTGGTCTCGAGCGAATACGCCACCATCGCCGCCGAGCAGACGGCGCTGGAAAATCTCGCGCGCGAAGTGGCGGACCGGATGGTGACCCGAATCGCGCTCGCCCTGCGCGAAGAGAATCAGGCCGCCCGGTGAGAGCGGCGCTATGAAGGCGACGCAGCGCGATTTCGCGGCCAAGGCGCGCGGCGCGCTCGGCACGGTCTCGATCTTCTTCTTTTGCGGTCCCGACGAGGCGGGCGCCTCGGCGGCGGCGCGCGATCTGGTGGCCATGCTTCCCGATCCGGGCGAGCGGGTCGAGCTGTCCGGCGGCGAACTGCGTTCCGACCCCGCGAAGCTGGGCGACGAGGCGCGCTCCTCCTCGCTGTTCGGCGACAGGCGGCATATCTGGGTGCGCGCCAATGGCGACGAGGCGCATGACGCGCTGCGCACACTGACCGAGACCAGCGACATGGGGGCGGGCGAGGCCTGCCCGGTGCTGGTGGTCGCCACCGCGGCGACCGACAAATCGCGCACCGCCAAGCTGCTCGAAAAGCGCAAGGATGCGCTGGTGACGATGTTCTACCCGCCCGATCTCGCCTCGGTCACCCATGCGGTGCGGGCGATGGGCGATGGCGCCGGAGTGCAGTTCAGCGGCGGGCTGGCCGAACGGATCGCGCGCGCCGCCAATCTCGACGTCCGGCTGGCGCAGTCGGAGATCGACAAGCTCGCGCTCTATCTCGACGCCAGTCCTCAGGCGCCAAAGCAGGTCGATGCCGCGGCGCTCGATGCGATCGGTGCGGTCAGCGACGAGGACGGCTTCATGTCGCTGGTCAATGCGGTGCTCTCGGGCGATCAGCCCAAGCTCGCCGCCGAGATGGTGCGGATGCGCGAGATGGGGCTGAACCCGGTCGGGCTGCTGCTCGCCTTCGAGCGGCGCGCGGCTCAGCTGGCGCGGATCGCGGCGCGGATCGGTCCGCGCGGCTCGTTCGAGGATCTGGGCAAGGGCGAGAAGGCGCAGCTCGGCATCTTCTTTCGCGAGGAGCGCGAGATCCGCAACCAGCATGCCTATTGGCGCGGGGCCCGGCTCGACCGGCTGACCACGCGGCTGGTCGCGCTGCACCGCGAACTGCTCGCCAACAGCCAGGCGGCGCATCTGCTGCTGGCGCAGGCGCTCACCGGGATGGCGCGGCGGCCCCGCCGGTAAATCGGGCGCGCCGTTGAATTCTTGAATTTGGTTTTCGGGCCTAGTTCTCGGGCACCGAGAAGGTCCCGCTGACCCGTCCGCCACCGCCGGTGGTGGTTTCCCCCGCCACGCTCGAGGAACCGCTGGCGCTGCCATCGACGCTCGCCACGCCGCTGACCAGATCGATCACCAGCCGCCCGCCGTTGAGCGTATCGCCCCCGCGCCGCAGCCGGACATCGCCCGCCAGCGTGATGATCCGCCGGTTGAAATCATAGACCGCATTGTTGCCCGAGGCGATCTCGTTGCCGCGGCGGACATTGACCCCGCCGGTCGCCAGGATCCGCTGGATCTGCAGACTGCCCGCATCGCTGTAATTCACCAGCGTGCGCTCGGCGGTCAGCCGCAATCCGGCCTGCTCGATCACCACATTGCCCGACAGCACCACGCGGTTCTGGCGGTCCTGCAGCTCGATCCGGTTGGCGGCGTAGTTTACCGGCGCGTTGGAATTGTGCCCGGCGATCGCCTGGGCGTTGAGCTGGATTCCCGCCATCAGCGCCAGCGTGGCGGCGAAGCCGCCGATCAGCCAGCGGCGGGAGGTGGCAATAAGGTCGGTCATCACGGCATCCTCATCAGGCCCGGCACCATGCGCAGGCGGGCATTGCCGACCAGCGCGACGGTGCGCGCCGCGAGATCGACTTCCAGACGGTTGGCGGAAAATGTCCCCGCGGGAATCGCGCCCGAGACGCCGCCGTCGCCGGCCACGCGCTGGGTGTCGAGATCGATCCGGACATCGCGCAGCAGCATGCGATAGCCATCCGCCGCGGTCATCCGCATCGCGCCGGGCACGATCATGGTTTCGGCATCGATATCATAGGCGCCGCCGGTCGCGTCGATTATCGCCGGCCCCTCGGGCAGCAGCAGCCGGGCTTCCATATCGTCCATCCTGACGATGCCCTCGACGCTGGATCGCTGCACCGCTTCGCCCGCGGTGAGCGAGAAGGGGCGGCTGCGGTCGTCCTGACCGCGATACATGGCGTTGTCGACCCGGAGCCGCTCGTCGATCACCGCCACCTTGTTGCGGTCGAGCAGGAAGCTGACCTCGCCGCGCGGGCTGAGCGGAGTCACCACCATCAGCGCGGCGACCACGCCGACGCCCAGCGGCAGCGCGCGCGCGAGGAAGCCGACCAGCCGGTCGTGCGACCCGCCGGGCGCGGCGAAATGCTGGCGCTTGCTGCGCAGCGCTGCGGCTCGTCTGGTTTCTCTGCGCTCTTCGGGCCGGGGAGTGGAGACCATGCGCTGCGACCTCAGGCGTGGCTGAAGATGTCGTGTTCGGGCCAGCCGGCGATGTCGAGCCGCGCGCGGGTGGGCAGGAAGTCGAAACAGGCCTGCGCCATGTCGCTGCGCCCTTCGCGCGTCAGCCGCTTCTGCAGTTCTTCGCGCAGCCGGTGCAGATAGCGCACGTCGGAGGCGGCGTAGTCGCGCTGCGCCTCGCTCAGCACCGGGCCGCCCCAGTCGGAGCTCTGCTGGTGCTTGGAGAGGTTCTCGTTGAGCAATTCGTCGACCAGGTTCTTCAGCCCATGGCGATCGGTGTAGGTGCGCACCAGCTTGCTGGCGATCTTGGTGCAGAACACCGGCGCGGCCATGACCCCGAGATAATACTCGATCGCCGCGAGATCGAAGCGCGCGAAATGATAGAGCTTCACCCGGTTCGGATCGGCGAGGATCGCCTTGAGATTGGGCGCGTCATAGGTGCTGTCGGGTCCGAAGCGGACCAGATGCTCGTCCTTGCCGCCATCGCTGATCTGGACCAGGCACAGCCGGTCCCGCGGCGTGACGAGGCCCATGGTCTCGGTATCGATCGCGATCGCGCCATCGCCGAGCACGCCTTCGGGGAGGTCTTCTTCGTGGAAATGTACAGTCATATGGCGATGGCCCTTAGGCGCATTGGGGATTGGTGGAAAGGCCTGCTGGTGAGCGCGGGCGAGCCGGTCTAGCGCAGGCTGCATGAACGAGGACAATCTTCCCGAGAGCTGGCGAAAGGTGCTCGCACCGGTGCTGGCCGGCGAAGAGGCGCGGCGGCTGGGCGGCTGGCTGCGCGCCGAGGAGGCGGCGGGCAAAGCCGTGTACCCGCCGCGCGGCCGCCGGTTGCGCGCGCTCGAACTGACCGAGCGCGAGGCGGTCAGGGTCGTCATCCTCGGGCAGGATCCCTATCACGGGCCGGGGCAGGCGATGGGGCTGAGCTTTTCGGTGCCCAGCGATGTGCGGGTGCCGCCCAGCCTCGCCAACATCTACAAGGAATTGCAGGCTGATCTGGGTCTGGACATCCCCACGCATGGGGACCTGACGCCCTGGGCGGAGCGCGGCGTGCTGCTGCTCAACACGACGCTGACGGTCGAGGCGGGGCGGGCGGGCAGCCATGCCGGGCGCGGGTGGGAGGCTCTGACCGATGCGGTGGTGGCGTCGGTCGCGGAAAGCGA
The DNA here is from genome assembly GCA_963975275.1 of uncultured Erythrobacter sp. Classification (GTDB taxonomy): domain Bacteria; phylum Pseudomonadota; class Alphaproteobacteria; order Sphingomonadales; family Sphingomonadaceae; genus Qipengyuania. The sequence continues at coordinate 100,960 of CAXBFN010000009.1, forward strand.
AAATCCGACCGTCTTCGTGCTGTGGGGCGCACATGCGCAGAAGAAGGCGGCGCGCCTGCCCGCGCTGGCGGAGGGCCGCCATCTGGTGCTGCGCAGCCCGCACCCCAGCCCGCTCTCGGCGCATCGCGGCTTCTTCGGCTCGCGGCCCTTCAGCAAGGCGAACGCCTTTCTCGAGCTGGCCGGACGCGGAGCGGTGGACTGGAGCCTGCCGCCAGGGGGCTGAGGGTCAGCGCGGAAGTTCGCTCGCCCCCATCAGCGCTTCGTCCACCGCGCGGGCGCATTGGCGGCCTTCGCGGATCGCCCAGACCACCAGACTCTGACCGCGGCGCATGTCGCCGCAGGAATAGACCCCCGGCTCGCTGGTGGCATAGCTGTCGGTATCCGCGGCAACCGCGCCGCGCTCGCCGAGCGCCACGCCCGCGCGGTCGAGCAGACCGCGCCGCTTGGGTCCGGTGAAGCCCATCGCCAGCAGGATCAGATCGGCGGGCAGGGTGAAGCTGCTGTCCGGGACTTCCTCGAACTTGCCGCCTTCCCATTCGATCCGGACGCATTCGAGCCCCGAGACCTTGCCGTTCTCGGCGACGACGCGCTTGGTCAGCACGCCCCAGTCGCGCTGTGCGCCTTCCTCGTGGCTCGAAGAAGTGCGTAGCTTGAGCGGCCAGTCGGGCCAGGTCAGCGCCTTGTCCTCGCGCTCGGGCGGCTGCGGCATGATCTCGAGCTGGGTGACGCTGGCCGCGCCCTGGCGGTTGGAGGTGCCCACGCAGTCCGAGCCGGTGTCGCCCCCGCCGATCACGACGACATGCTTGCCCTTGGCCGACAGCGTCCCGCGCGGCGCGGCGCGCAATTCGTCGTCGCCGGCGTTGCGCTTGTTCTGCTGGGTGAGGAATTCCATCGCCAGCCGCACCCCGGGCAGTTCGGCGCCGGGGATCTGCAATTGCCGCGGCTCTTCCGCGCCGCCCGCCAGCACCACCGCATCGAAATTGTCCTGCAGCGCCTTGAAGCTGACCTCGACCCCGACCTCGGCCCCGATGCGGAAGTGGACGCCCTCGGCCTCCATCTGCACCGCGCGGCGGTTGATGTGCTGCTTGCCCAGTTTGAAATCGGGGATGCCGTAGCGCAGCAAGCCGCCGATCCGGTCGCTCTTCTCGAACACGGTCACCGCATGGCCTGCGCGGGCGAGCTGCTGCGCGCAGGCCAGCCCGGCCGGCCCGCTGCCGATCACCGCGACGGATTTGCCGGTCTGGCGCTCCGGCAATTGCGGCGTGATCCAGCCTTCGGCCCAGCCGCGATCGACGATGGCGCATTCGATCGATTTGATCGTCACCGGCGCATCGACGATGTTGAGCGTACAGGCCGCCTCGCAGGGCGCGGGACAGACCCTTCCGGTGAATTCGGGGAAATTGTTGGTCGAATGGAGGTTGTCGAGCGCGGTGCGCCAGTCGTCCTCGTAAACCAGGTGGTTCCACTCGGGGATGATGTTGTTGACCGGGCAGCCGGTGTGGCAGAACGGAATCCCGCAATCCATGCAGCGCGCGGCCTGCTCGCGCAGCGCGGCCTCGCCCATCGGCACGGCGAATTCGTCGTAATTCCTCAGCCGCTCGGCGGGGTCGAGATAGTCGCGGTCGCGCCGCGCGTATTCGAGGAAGCCGGTCTGCTTGCCCATCAGCGGGGTCCTGTCGTGTGGTGGCTCGTCGAGCTGCGAGTCGTCATCCCAGCGAAAGCTGGGATCTGTGTCAGGTGGAGCGCAAGCCCGTGAGAGATCCCAGCTTTCGCTGGGATGACGATGGTGGGGTGGATGAGGATCGAGACCATCACTCCGCCGCCTCCATCGCCGCTTCCGCGCGTTCGGCCTCGAGCGCCTTGAGCGCGGTCTCGTAGTCGCGCGGCATCACCTTCTTGAACTGGCGGAGCGCAGCGTCCCAATCCGCCAGCAGCGCCTCGGCGCGTGCCGAGCCGGTGTGGAGCTGGTGCCGCTCGACCAGCACGCGCAGCCGCGCGGCATCGTGATAGAGCGGGTCGCCCATGCCTGAGTCCTCGACCGAGCGGGCGCGCTGCTGCGGTTCGCCCCAGCCGTTCTCCGCGCCCCGGCCTTCGCCCGGTTCGATGGTGCGGATGTCGACCTGCGCGCGGTTGCACAGCGATGCGAAGCTGTCGTCGGGGTCGTAAACATAGGCCACGCCTCCGCTCATCCCCGCGGCGAAATTGCGCCCCGTGGCGCCGAGCACGCAGACCACGCCGCCGGTCATATATTCGCAGGCGTGGTCGCCGGTGCCCTCGACCACCGCGACCGCGCCCGAATTGCGCACCGCGAAGCGCTCGCCCGCGACCCCGGCGAAGAAGGCCTCGCCCGCGATCGCGCCATAAAGCACGGTGTTGCCGACGATGATGTTGTCGCTGGCATCGCGGGTGACCTGGCTCGGCGGCCGGACCACGATGCGCCCGCCCGAGAGCCCCTTGCCGACATAGTCGTTGGCATCGCCGGTCAGCTCGAGCGTCACGCCATGCGCGAGCCAGGCGCCGAAGCTCTGGCCCGCCACCCCGGTGAGCGCGATGCGGATGGCGTCGGGCGCCAGACCGCGATGTCCGTGCGCCTCGGCGATCCGGCCCGAGAGCATCGCACCGACGCTGCGGTTGACGTTGCGGACCTCGCGCTCGAGCACCACCGGCTTGCCCTCGGCGATCGCCGGCTGGCAGGCCGCGATCAGCTCGCGGTCCATCGCCGCGCCCAGACCGTGGTCCTGCGTGCCCGTCTGGCGCAGCGGCGCATCGGGGACGCGCTCGACCGAGGCGAGCAGCCGCGACAGGTCGACACCCTTGGCCTTCCAGTGACGCGCGACCCGGTGGGTGTCGATCAGATCGACCCGTCCCACCATGTCCTCGACGCGGCGGAAGCCCATCTCGGCCATGATCTGGCGCAGTTCCTCGGCGACGAAGAAGAAGTAGTTGATGACGTGCTCGGGGGTGCCGGTGAAGCGCTTGCGCAGCACCGGATCCTGCGTCGCGACGCCGACCGGGCAGGTGTTGAGATGGCATTTGCGCATCATGATGCAGCCCGCCGCGATCAGCGGGGCGGTGGCGAAGCCGAATTCGTCCGCCCCCAGCAGCGCGCCGATCGCGACATCGCGCCCGGTGCGCAGGCCTCCGTCGACCTGCACCGCTATGCGGCTGCGCAAATCGTTGAGCAGCAGCGTCTGCTGGGTTTCGGCGAGGCCGATCTCCCACGGGCTGCCGGCATGCGTCAGACTGGTCAGCGGGCTCGCGCCGGTGCCGCCCTCGTAGCCCGAGATGGTCACATGGTCGGCCTTGCACTTGGAAACGCCCGCGGCGACCGTGCCAACCCCGACCTCGCTCACCAGCTTGACCGAGATGCGCGCCGCGGGCTGGACGTTCTTGAGGTCGTGGATCAGCTGCGCCAGATCCTCGATCGAATAAATGTCGTGATGCGGCGGCGGCGAGATCAGTCCGACGCCGGGGGTCGAATGGCGCACCTTGCCGATGGTTTTGTCGACCTTGTGGCCGGGCAATTGGCCGCCCTCGCCGGGCTTGGCGCCCTGCGCCATCTTGATCTGGATATCGTCCGAATTGACCAGATATTCGGTGGTCACCCCAAAGCGGCCGCTGGCGACCTGCTTGATCCGGCTGCGCATCGAATCGCCATTGGCCATGGGGACGAAGCGGTCGGGTTCCTCGCCGCCCTCGCCGGTGTTCGAGCGCGCCCCGATGCGGTTCATCGCGATCGCCAGCGTGGTGTGCGCCTCGCGGCTGATCGAGCCATAGCTCATCGCCCCGGTGCTGAAGCGCTTGACGATCTCGGCGGCGGGTTCGACCTCCTCGAGCGGGATCGGCTGGTCCACCTTCCGCAGCTCCATCAACCCGCGGATCGTCAGCAACCGCTCGGACTGCTCGTTGATCGCCTTGGCGAAGGCGGCGTAATTGTCGGGCCGGTCGCCGCGCACCGCGTGCTGGAGATTGGCGATCGTCTCCGGGGTCCAGGCATGGTCCTCGCCGCGCAGGCGGAACTGGTAGATGCCGCCCGGATCGAGCATGCTGCGATAAATCGGCGCATCGCCGTAAGCCATCGCGTGGCGGCGCACCGCTTCCTCGGCGACCTGTTCGAGCCCGACGCCCTCGATCGTGGTGGAGGTGCCGGTGAAAAACCCCTCGACGAACGCGCTCGACAGCCCGACCGCATCGAAGATCTGCGCGCCGCAATAGGACTGGTAGGTCGAGATGCCCATCTTGGACATGACCTTGAGGATGCCCTTGCCCACCGCCTTGACGTAATTGTCGCGCACCTTCTCGGGGGCGAGCTCGGGGTGCCGCTCGGCGCGCAGATGCTCGAGCGTCTCGAAGGCGAGATAGGGGTTGATCGCCTCGGCGCCGTAACCCGCCAGCACGCAGAAATGATGCACCTCGCGCGCTTCGCCGGTCTCGACCACCAGCCCGGTCTGCATCCGCAGCCCCTGGCGGGTGAGCTGGTGATGGACCGCGGCGGTGGCGAGCAGCGCGGGCATCGGGATGCGGCCGGGCCCCTGCAGCCGGTCCGACAGGATCAGGATGTTGTGATCCTGCAGCACCGCCTCGGTCGCGGCCCAGCACATCTCCTTGATCGCCATCGCCAGCCCCTCGGCGCCGGTCGCGGCGTCCCAGCTGCAGTCGATCGTCGCCGTGCGGAACGCCCCGTCGAGCGCCGATTCGACCGAGCGGATCTTGGCGAGATCGTCATTGGTGAGGATCGGCTGGCTGACCTCGAGCCGCTTGTGCAGCCCGGCATCGCGGCCGAGCAGATTGGGGCGCGGGCCGATCATCGACAGCAGGCTCATCACCAGCTCCTCGCGGATCGGATCGATCGGCGGATTGGTGACCTGCGCGAAGTTCTGCTTGAAATAGTCGTAGAGCAGCCGCGGACGATCGCTCAGCACCGCGATCGGCGTGTCGGTGCCCATCGAACCGATCGGGTCCTGGCCGTCGAGCGCCATCGGCTCGAGAAAGCGCGTCAGGTCTTCCTGCGTGTAGCCGAAGGCCTGCTGGCGATCGAGCAGGGTGGTGGTCGCGACCGGGATCTCCGACAGTTCGGGCGCGATATGCTCGATGTCCTCGAGCTTGAACTGCGCCTGTTCGAGCCATTTCTCGTAAGGATGCTCCGCCGCCAGCTGGGCCTTGAGCTCGGCATCTTCGATGATCCGGCCTTCCTCGAGGTCGATCAGCAGCATCTTGCCCGGCTGCAACCGCCATTTGCGCACGATATCCGCCTCGTCGATCGGCAGCACCCCGCTTTCGCTGGCGAGCACGACGTGATCGTCCTTCGTCACGCAATAGCGCGCCGGACGCAGCCCGTTGCGGTCGAGCGTGGCGCCGATCTGGCGCCCGTCGGTGAAGCACACCGCTGCGGGCCCGTCCCAGGGCTCCATCAGCGCGGCGTGGTACTCGTAGAAGGCGCGCCGCGCAGGATCCATCAGCGCATTGCCCGCCCAGGCCTCGGGCATCAGCATCATCATTGCATGGGCAAGGCTGTAGCCCCCCACCAGCAGCAGCTCGAGCGCGTTGTCGAGGCAGGCGGTGTCCGACTGGCCATGCGGGATCAGCGGCCACATCTTGTCGAGATCGACCCCGAGCAGCTCGCTTTCCATCGTGCGGCGGCGCGCATTCATCCAGTTGACGTTGCCGCGCACCGTGTTGATCTCGCCATTGTGCGCGGTGAAGCGATAGGGATGCGCCAGCCGCCAGCTGGGGAAGGTGTTGGTGCTGAAGCGCTGATGGACCAGACCCAGCGCCGAGACGCAGTCGGGATCGCGCAGATCGTCGTAGCAACTGCCCACCTGATGCGCGAGCAGCAGCCCCTTGTAGACGATCGTGCGGCTGGAAAAGCTCGGGATATAGGCCTGCGTCAGCCCCGGGATGCCGTGCTTCTCGGCGAGCTTTGCGAGCGGGTTGAGCGTCTGCTTGCGGATCACCACCAGCTTGCGCTCAAACGCGTCCTGATCGGCGCAGTCGGGGCCGCGCCCGACGATGCATTGCCGCATGATCGGCATCGAATCCACCACCGCCCGGCCCAGCCCGTCGAGCGTGGTGGGAACCTCGCGCCAGCCGAGCACGCGCTGGCCTTCCTTGACGACGAATTTCTCCAGCTGGTCGACCACGAAAGTGGCCGCCTCGCCCTCGCGCGGGAGGAAGCATTGCGCCACGCCGTATTCGCCGGGCGGGGGAAGATCGACGTCTTCGCTGGCGGCCCATTTGCGGAACAGCGGATCGGGGACCTGAAGCAGGATGCCCGCGCCGTCGCCCAGCAGCGGATCGGCGCCGACCGCGCCGCGGTGGTCGAGATTGCCGAGAATCTCGAGCGCGCGGGTGACGATCGAATGGCTCTTGTCCCCGCGGATATGCGCGACCATGCCGACGCCGCAGGCGTCGTGCTCGTTGCGCGGATCGTAGAGCCCGCCGGCGGGCGGGGGGGCCGATAGAGTCATTCGCTTCCTTCACACCGTCCGGCCCGGCGGAAGCGCATGGGCTTCCGGGGGTCCTGACTGCTGGCGCGCGGGTTACAGCGCTGCCGGATTGTCGTGAAGCACCGTCATGACAATGCGAATGCCGTTTTGCAACCGCAGGGGGCGAAGGAAAGTTTCGCGCGGGGCAAGTTTTGCGTAACAGCCTTACCCAACCGGGCCCTTCTCAGGAGTTGCGGCTGACCCGGTCGAGCTTGTCGAGCGCGCTGCGCAAGCCGGCGCGCGGATCATCGCTGCGCTGGTCGCGGGGCTCGCCCGCCCCGCCGCGGTCGCGATCCGCTTCGCGCCGCAGGAAGGCGATCACCGGATCGTCGGGCTGCTCTTGCGCCGGGACTGCAGGGTCCGAGGAGAACCGCGAACGCTGCGCGGCGAGCGCGGCATCGAAACGCGCCACCAGCTCGGAAAGCGAGGAGGCGGACAAATCGGGCGGCGCGGTACCGGCTTCGGGCCCGCCACCAACACCGACATCGCCAGCTCCAGCGTCATCGCCACCGGCCTCGCTATCCGCCGCCCAGGAGGGCTCGTCGGCCATGTCGCGGGCGGAGGGCGACCAGTCGCCAGTCTCGGCGGGCGGCGCGGGTGCCAGCTCCTCGTCGAAACGGGCTGCAGGCTCGGGGGGAAGCTCTTCGTATTCCGCCTCCTCGACCCGCTCGGGCGCATCGAAATCGGGACCTTCGCTCTCGACCTCCTCCGCTTCGCTAGCGGCGGGTTCGGGCATCGCCGCGAAGCCAGCTTCGGGATCGGGCTCCTGTTCCACCGTTTCGGAACGGGACCAGTCCTCGAGCGGGTCGTCGTCGAAATTGCCGCGGATCACGCGGGGCAGGCCGGCGACCAGCCGATCCGCAGCGAAGCGCTGCAGATCGTCATCCTCTTCGTCGCCGGGAGGGGTTTCGATCTCCTCCGCGGCGCCCTCTTTTGCGGCGACCCCTTCTTCGCCGACAGGGTCCGCTTCGGCGGCCTCGCCAAGATCGATTTCGCTCGCCTGGAAGATGCGCTCGGCTTCCTGCTCGGTTTCGGTGGCTTCGGCGCTGGCTTCGGGGGGGGCGAGCGGCTCGTCGCGGCTGCTCATGCTGCGGCGCCCGGCGAGCCGCGTCGGAACCATGCCGGGAGCATCGCCCTCCGGCGCGTCGGCGAGGCCAATCTCGTCCGCGGGCGCCTCTGGGGCGAAATCCCGCTCGAGCGAATCGTCGCCATCCGCGAGCCAGGGCGAATCGGTAGCGGGTGCAGCGGGTTCGCCACTCGCTTGCGGTTCGTCGTGGAGCTTGCGGATGCGGGCGGCGATCGCCAGTCCCAGCAGCGCACCCAGCAGTGCCGCGACGGCGCTGATCGCGATCCGCGCGGTATCGCCCAGCGGCGGCGCGGCGGCGGGGATGAGGTCGGCGAGACCCGATCCAACCACCAGACCCTCGAAATTGGCGGGCGGTACGACGAAAGTGCCCAGCCCCAGCAGGGCGGCGAACCACAGCGCGACGATCGCCGGGAAGGCCGGATGCGCGGTCAGCGGTTTGGTGGTGCGGCTGGCGCCCATGGTTGCGTCGTTCTTTCTCTGCCTGCCGGATACCGCAATCACGCGGCGCGTGCGGGGTTCCTGTCGGCCTTGCGCGGTAACAGGCTTTGGTAAACGGCCTGATAACGATCGATATTATGCGCCCAGTCGTGGTGCGCCGCAACATGCGCGGCGGCGCGCTCGCGGATCGCATCCCAGTCGCCGCGGCGGTCGAGCAGATCGGCGAGCGCGTGGGCGCAACCGCGCGGATCGTCGGGCGGAAACAACACCCCCGTGCGGCCGTCCGAGATAAGTTCGCGGTGGCCGCCCACATCCGATGCGGCCACGATGCGCCGCTGCGCCATCGCCTCGAGCGGCTTGAGCGGGGTGACCAGATCGGTCAGCCTGCTGCGCTTGCGCGGGTAGGCGAGCACGTCGATCAGCGAATAATAGCGTTCGACCTCCGAATGCGGGACCCTGCCGGTGAAGACGATCCCATCGGCGGCGGAGCTGGCGGCGGTGCGCGCGCGCAAGGCTTCCTCCATCGGACCGCCGCCGACCAGCAGCAGCCGCGCCCGCGGATGGCGCGCGCGCAGCAGCGGCAGCGCGTCGATCAGATCGCCAAGCCCCTCGTAATCGTAGAAACTGCCGACGAAACCGATCACCGGCCCGCCATCGAGGCCCAGCTCGGTTGCCAGCGCCTCGTCGCGCGGGGGCGGATCGCCGAACAGCGCCATATCGACGCCATTGGGCGAGAGACCGATCTTGCCCGCATCGTGCCCGCGCGCGATCAGATCGTCGCGCAGGCCTTCGCAGATCGTGAACACCGCATCCGCGCCCGCGACCACGCGGTTCTCGAGCGCGCGGGTCAGCCGGTATTTGAGCGATCCGGCGCGCCCGGTGCCATTGCCGACAGCGGCATCTTCCCAGAAGGCGCGGATCTCGTAGACCAGGGGCAGGCCCAGCCGGCGCGCGGCGCGCAAGCCGGCCATGCCGGTCAGCGCGGGCGAATGCGCGTGGAGGATATCGGGCCGCCAGACCTGCGCCGCCCGTTCGATCGCGCGGCGCACACCCTCGATCTCGTTCCATTCGCGCAGGCCCGGCGGGCCCGAGGGCAGCGCCGGCGCGCGGTAGAAGGTCAGCCCCTCGGCCTCGTCTTCCTCCAGGCGATCTGACGGCACTGCCGCAGGAGCGCCTCCCTGGCGCGGCCCGGTGAGCCCGCGCGCCTCCATGCCGGCGGCGAGCTGGCTTTTCATGATGGCGCGCGTGCGAAAGGTGTAGCCGGAATGCAGCGGCAAGGAGTGGTCGAGGATATGCAGGACTCGGGTCATCGGGCTATGCTGTTGCACAACAGGCTTAACGCCCCGTCAACCGCGATGGCCTAGGCCAGCGCCAACCGCGCCCGCGCTGCGATTTCGAAAGACGCCGCATTTGATCGACTATTTCGCCCTTGCCCTGACCCATGGCCTGTTGCTCGTCGCGCTGCTCCGTCTGATCGGCCGCGAGGATGTCGATGTCGAGGACATAGAGTCCGAGGGGGAAGCGGAGGTCGAATTGGCGACGAAACCGCCCGAAAGCACCGCCGCGGCGCGCCGCGCGGCACGAAAGCGCCGCCGCAATGCTTGACCTTGCACTCTTCGCTTTCGTGCTGGCGTTTCTCGCGCTGGGGATCGCGCGCCCCTTCCTGTGGGTGCTCGCCTATATCTACATCGACATTCTCGCGCCGCAGAAGATCGGCTGGACGCTCACGCCCGCGCTGCCGATTTCGCTGATCGCCTTCTGCGCCGCTTTCGCCGGCTGGCTGCTGACCGATTCCAAGAAGGAGACGCGGATCCATTATCGCCAGCTGCTGATGCTGGCGCTGCTGCTCTATTGCGGTTTCACCACCACGCTGTCGGCTTTCCCGGTCGAGGCCGCGCACAAATGGAGCTGGGTGTGGAAGGCGCTGGTGTTCGCGATCTTCCTGCCTTTCACGCTCACCACAAGAACGCGGATGGAGGCGCTGCTGGTCACCGTCGTGCTGACGCTGGGGGCGATCGTGATCGCCACCGGCATGAAGACCGTGCTCGGCGGGGGCGGCTACGAAAGCCTCTATTTCTTCGTCAACGACAATTCGGGGATCTACGAAAGCTCGACTCTCGCCACCGTCGCGATCGGCTCGATCCCGCTGGTGCTGTGGTTGATGAAGCACGGCACCGTCTTTCCTCCCGACTGGCGGGTGAAGCTGTTCGGCTACGGGATGGTCTTTTCCTGCCTGCTGATCCCGGTGGGGACCGAGGCGCGCACCGGGCTGGTGTGCATCGCAGTGCTGGGCGTGCTGATGCTGCGCAACGTGAAGAACCGTATCCTCTACCTCCTCGCCGCCGGCGTGCTGGCGGTGGGCGCGCTGCCGTTCCTGCCGCAAAGCTATTACGAGCGCATGGCCACCATCGGCAGCCACGAGGGCGATGCCTCGGCCTCGACCCGGGTCGCGGTGTGGAACTGGACGCTGGACTACGCCGCCGAACACCCGCTGGGCGGCGGGTTCGATTCCTACCGCGCCAACAGCTTCACCTACATGATGCCGGTCCGCACCCAGGAGGGCAATTCGATCGCGGTCGATTATGTCGAGGTCACCGACAAGGGCCGCGCCTTCCATTCGGCCTATTTCGAGCTGCTGGGCGAACAGGGCTATCCCGGGTTCCTGATCTGGATGGCGCTGCAGATCACCGGGCTGCTCCAGATGGAGAAGCTGCGCCGCCGCTATCGCAAGCGTGACGCACCCCGCGCCGCCTGGACTGCCGATCTCGCCAGCGCGCTGCAGGCGGCGCAGATCGTCTATCTGGTCGGCGCGGCCTTCCAGGGCATCGCCTACCAGCCGGTGATCTTCCTCTTCCTGGGCCTCCAGATCGCGCTGTGGACCTATTGCGCGCGGCGCGAATCGACCCGCGACGCCGGGGCCGGCGATGAGCGCGCGGCGAAGCGCGCCCGCCGGCGGCGTGAACCGCCGCAACGCGACCCCGCCTTGCCGTAAGGGCAGCATTCGCGCGGTTGCGCGCGCCTTTGCCATCCGCCATGACGCTTGCCAGAGCGCGGTCATCGGCCGCGCGCAAGGCATGCAATTTCACAGGAGAGGCATATGACCCCGCAGGATATGGCGACCAAGGCCGGCGAACATCTGGGCACCAGCGAATGGGCGGAGATGAGCCAGGAGCGCATCAACCAGTTCGCCGAGGCGACCGGCGACCATCAGTTCATCCATATCGACGAGGAAAAGGCCAAGATGACGCCGTTCGGCGGCACCATCGCCCACGGCTTCCTGACGCTGTCGATGATTCCCTATCTGTCCGCCAATTCCGACCTGCCCAAGGTCGACGGCGTGAAGATGGGCGTCAATTACGGGGGCAACAAGACGCGCTTCATCAGCCCGGTGAAGTCGGGCAAGCGCATTCGCGGCCACTGGAAGCTGGTCGATCTGACCGAAAAGCGCCCCGGCCAGTGGCAGCAGACCAGCGAGATCACGATCGAGATCGAGGGCGAGGACAAGCCCGCGCTGATCACCGAATGGATCATGCAGTTCTTCGTGTAAGATAGCGCGAGTCCCCGCGAAGGCGGGGACCTCGGGCGATCCAGAGCCAGGCCAACCGAGACCCCCGCCTCCGCGGGGGATCACACTTTGAGGAAGATAATCATGTCCCGCGACGCAGTCATCGTATCCACCGCCCGCACCGCCATCGGCCGCGCCTACAAGGGCGGCTTCAACGACACCTCCGGCCCGACGCTCGGCTCCTATTCGCTCAAGCCCGCGATCGAGCGCGCCGGTGTCGATCCGGACATGATCGACGATGTCGTCTGGGGCGCCGCGCTCCAGCAGGGCACGCAGGCGGGCAATCTCGCGCGCCAGGTCGCGCTGCGCGCCGGTTGCCCGATCGGCACCAGCGGCATGACCGTCGATCGCCAGTGTTCCTCGGGGCTGATGGCGATCGCCACCGCCTCCAAGCAGGTTACGCTCGACCGCATGGATGTGGTCGCCGCCGGCGGACAGGAATCGGTCAGCCTGGTGCAGACCAAGGACATGCGGGTCATGCCCGACCCCGAGCTGATCGCCATGCACGGGGCGATCTACATGCCGATGCTGCAGACCGCCGAGACCGTCGCCCAGCGCTACGGCATCAACCGCGAGGCGCAGGACGAATACGCGCTCCAGTCGCAGCAGCGCACCGCCGCGGCGCAGGATGCCGGCCGCTTCGAGGCCGAGATCGTCTCCGTCACCACCACCCACAAGGTCAAGGACAAGGAGAGCGGCGAGGTTTCCGATCAGGAGATCACCATCGCCAAGGACGAGGGCAACCGCCCGCAGACCACGCTCGAGGGTCTGGCCTCGCTCCAGCCGGTCATGGGGCCGGGCACCAGCATCACCGCTGGCAATGCCTCGCAGCTGTCGGACGGCTCCTCGGCCAGCGTCATCATGGAAGCCAAGCTCGCCGAGCAGAGAGGCCTCCAGCCGCTGGGCCGCTACATCGGCATGGCGGTCGCGGGCACCGAGCCCGACGAGATGGGGATCGGTCCAATCTTCGCCATCCCCAAGCTGCTCAAGCGCTTCGACCTCAAGGTCGATGATATCGGCATCTGGGAGCTCAACGAAGCCTTCGCGGTGCAGGTGATCTACTGCCGCGACAAGCTGGGGATCGACAACGACAAGCTCAACGTCAGCGGCGGATCGATCTCGATCGGCCACCCTTACGGCATGACCGGCGCGCGCTGCGTCGGCCACACGCTGATCGAGGGCAAGCGCCGCGGCGCGAAATACGGCGTCGTCACCATGTGCGTCGGCGGCGGCATGGGCGCAGCGGGCCTGTTCGAAATTTTTTGATCCTCGCGCGAGCGTAATGGGACAGGGGCGGCCGGGGAGACCCGCGCCGCCCTTTTTCAAGTGCTAAAACGACAGCTTTTTGACGGGAAGCGGACCTTCCGGTGCTTTGCCAAGGGTGCGATCATTGCTACAACGCTCACTCTGTGTGCTTCGCCGAAACGGAGGAATATGTGCGCCCGAAACGGGGAGAGCTTCTGTGGGCGTTGATCGCAACGATCGTCGTTCTGGCGCAGGGTTCGGTTTTCATCTACCGTCTTTTCAGAAGCTTTACTGGTGAGCCGTTAAGCCTTTTGCTTTTTGATGACGTGCACATCAGCGATCCTTGGTGGCATTATGCAGGCGGCATTGCCATCTACGTCCTAGCGATCGCCTCTTGCCTTCTCATACTATGGTCATCCGGGCATGTTTTTCAGCGTTGGCTCCATAGGAGGCCCAAGTTCTAAAAGGCCTGCAATGGATCGTGAGCCGACCCAAAGCTGGTCCGTGCCTCCTCAACCGTGCGCGGCGATGAATTCCTCGACCACCGGGGCGATCTTGTCGCGCCAGCGGCTGCCGTTGAAGATGCCGTAATGGCCGGCGCCCTCGGCCATGAAGTAGCGCTTCTTCGAGGCGTCGAGATTGGGAGTCAGCTCGAGCGCGGCGCGGGTCTGGCCGAGCCCTGAGATATCGTCGCGTTCGCCCTCGATCGCCAGCAGCGCGGTCTTGGTGATCTCGCCCAGATCGACCAGCCGGTCGCGATGGGTGAAGGTACCGTTGGGGATCGAGTGGGTCTGGAACACCTCGTCCACCGTCTGGAGGTAGAATTCCGCGGTCATGTCGCAGACCGAGCGGTATTCCTCGTAGAAATCCTTGGTCGCCTGCGCGCCCTCATCGTTGCCGGCGTTGATGTGCTTGAACATCTCGTAATGGCTGGTGAGATGGCTGCCGAGGTTCATGCTCATGAAGCTCGCGAGCTGGAGGAAGCCGGGATAGACCCGTCGCCCCGCGCCGCGATGCTGCATCGGCACTGTGGCGATCACCGTCTGGCGGAACCATTCGATCGGGCGATCCATCGCCATGTCGTTGACCGAGGTCGGCGAACAGCGGGTGTCGATCGGCCCGCCCATCATCGTCAGTGTCGCGGGCGTGCAGGGGTGCTCGTCGCGGTTCATGATCGCGGTCGCGGCGAAGACCGGAACCGAGGGCTGGCAGACCGCCATCACATGCGCGTTCTCACCGATATGCTCGAGAAACTCGATCACATAGTCGATATAATCGTCGAGATCGAAATGCCCGTCGCTCAAGGGGACGGTCTTGGCGTCGGCCCAGTCGGTGACATAGACGTCGTAATTCTCGATCATCCGCTCGACCGTGCCGCGCAGCAGCGTGGCGTAATGCCCGCTCATCGGCGCCACGATCAGTAGCCGCGGCGCATCCTCGGGCAGGCTCGCCCGGCGGAAGCGCTTGAGATCGCCGAACGGCTTGTTGAGCACCGTCGCTTCGACCACCGGATCGTCCTCGCCGCAGACCGCAACAGTTTCGATCCCCCAGGCGGGCTTGCCGCGCGGCGCCGAGGCGTGGGAGAAGACTTCGAGCGCGGATGCCGCCATCGACCCCATCCCGAGATAGCCGAACGGGCCGGTGTAATTGGCCGGATTGGCCGGGTTGGTCATCATCTCCGAGCCGATCGCGGCCCAGGCGCTGGCGCTCGAGAGCCAGCTGCGCTGCAATTCATAAGCGTGGTAAAGCATTGGTTTCCCCTGCAAACGCCTCGTCCGGGCGTCCAGACATGGTGGCAAGGTGGCGCTTTGGCATTCATTGTGCAATGCACAATCGCCCGCATCCGCCCGCGCCCGCCGTTGTGGACGCCCTCCGGGCAACCCATCTGAGACCGGCGAACAAACGCCGGGAGTGTATGGATTTCGGCGGCGCGGGAGCCTAGGTGACCCTCATGGACGGTGCTCAGATGAACGAAAGCGTTCCGCGCGAAGATTTCCAGCGCGCCGGCCGCGAAGGCGAGCCGGCCAAGGCGCGCTCGATCCGGCCGCTGTTCATGGTCTGGCGCGCGGCGCTGGCCTACCCCGGCTATCTCGCACTGGCGGCGCTGGCGCTGCTGATCACCGCTGCCGCGACGCTGGCGATACCCGCCGGGTTCAAGCTGATCATCGACCAGGGTTTTGCCGCGGGTGCCGACCCGGACGCGATCGGGCGCTGGTTCCGATATCTGTTGCTGATCGTCCTCGTGCTCGCGCTGGGCACGGCGATGCGGTTCTATTTCGTCAGCTGGCTGGGCGAACGCGTGGTCGCGGATATCCGGCTGAGCACCCACCGCAATCTGATGCGGCTGGCGCCCGATTTCTACGAGGAGAATTCGCCCAAGGAAATCTCCAGCCGGCTGACCAGCGACACCACGCTGATCGAGCAGGTGGTGGGCACCACCGTCTCTGTGGCCTTGCGCAATTTGCTCATGGCGATCGGCGGGACGATCTACATGTTCTATCTGGTCCCCGGGCTGACGCTGGGCCTGATCCTGATCATCCCGGCCATCATGCTGCCGCTGACCTACTTCGGACGGCGGCTGCGCACGGTCAGCCGAACCAGCCAGGACCGGGTGGCGGATATCGGCGCGATGGTCACCGAAGTGCTTTCGGCGATGAAGATCGTCCAGGGCTTCAACCAGCAGGAGCGCGAGAGCGGGCGGTTCGGCGATGCAGTGGAGCAGACCTTCACCGTGGCCCGCCGCCGCATCCTGATCCGCGCGGCAATGACCTCGATCATCATCCTGTTCGTCTTCGGCGGGATCACCATTCTGATCTGGCGCGGTGCCGCCGCGGTGGCCGAGGGGACGATCACCGGCGGGACCATCGCCGCCTTCGTGCTGACCGCCGGGCTGGTCGCGGGGGCCTTCGGTTCGCTCACCGAGGTCTATGGCGATCTGCTGCGCGGCGCCGGGGCTGCCAGCCGGATCGCGGAATTGAAGGACGAGCGCCCGACCGTGGCAGCACCCGAACGCGCACAGGCGCTGCCGGTGCCGCCGCGCGGCAGCCTCTCGTTCCGCAACGTCACCTTCCGCTATCCGACGCGGCCCGAAATCGCTGCGCTCGCCGACTTCACGCTCGAGGTCGAACCCGGCGAGACCGTGGCCATCGTCGGTCCGTCGGGAGCGGGCAAGTCGACCATTTTCCAGCTCGCCGAGCGGTTCTATGACCCCCAGGCGGGCACCATCAGGCTCGATGGCGTACCGCTGACCAGCGCCGACCCGCATGCGGTGCGCGAGCGGATCGCCATGGTCCCGCAGGACGGCGTATTGTTCAGCGCCAATGCGCGCGACAATATCCGCTACGGCGCCTGGGGCGCTACCGACGAGCAGGTGTGGGAAGCCGCGCGGGCGGCGAATGCGGCGCAATTCCTCGAGGATCTGCCCGACGGGCTCGACACCTATCTGGGCGAAAACGGTACGCGGCTCTCCGGCGGGCAGCAGCAGCGGCTCGCCATCGCCCGCGCGGTGCTGCGCGACGCGCCGATCCTGCTGCTCGACGAGGCCACCAGCGCGCTCGACGCCGAGAGCGAGCGGCTGGTGCAGGATGCGCTCGACCAGCTCATGCGCGACCGGACCACGCTGGTGATTGCGCACCGGCTCGCCACCATCCGCGCCGCCGACCGGATCGTGGTGATGGAAGCCGGCCGCATCGTCGAACAGGGCACCCATGCCCAGCTGTCCGCGGGCGGCGGGCTCTATGCGCGGTTGGCGACGCTCCAGTTCGGGCTCGAAAGCGTCTGATCTCACTGGACGTTCGACGGAAGGCCGAGCCCGTCCGACCAACGGATTTGGCGTTGGGGAGGCGCTGGGTTAGGCTCCCCGCCACGGTCCGGCGCGCTGCATGCGCGCGGACGGTCGCATCTTCGGGAGACTAACACATGATCCGTACCCTTCTCGCCGGTGGCGCCAGCGCCATCGCGCTCGCCATCGCTGCACCGGCGTTCGCCCAGGCGCAGGACGAGGCCGCCACCGCCGCGGCCGCCGCCGAACCCGCCACCCCGACCATGAGCTTCGGCACCTGGGGCTTCGACCCCAAGTACCTCTCTGGTGACATCGATCCGGGCGACGACTTCTTCGGTTTTGCCAATCAGACATGGCTCGATGCCAATCCGTTGCCGCCCGAGTTCAGCCGCTTCGGCGCGTTCAACCTGCTGCGCGAGAAATCGACGTCCGACGTCAAGACCCTGATCGACGAGCTGGTCGCCAAGGACCCCGCCGGCCTGACCCCGGACGAAAAGCGCATTGTCTCGGCTTACAATGGCTATCTCGACACTGCGGCGATCGAAGCCGCAGGCCTCGCGCCAGCGCAGCCCTATCTTGACGAAATCCGGGGTGCGACCACGCTCGCGGACCTCGTCACCTTGTGGTCGAAGCCCGGCTACTCCAGCCCGCTGGGCGGCTACGTCAGCGTCGATGCAAAGGAACCCACGCGCTACTCGGTCTATCTCGGCTCGGGCGGGCTCGGACTGCCGGACCGCGACTATTACCTCGACGAGACGGAAAAAGGCCGCGACATCCAGGCCAAGTACCGCGACTATCTGACGTTCCTGCTGGGCGAGGCCGGGTATTCGGACGCCGCCGGGATGGCTCGGCAAGTTTACGCTTTCGAGGATGCAGCGGCTCGCACCGTCGCCTGGGACCGCGCCACGCGCCGCAACCGCGACCTGACCTATAACGCGCTGACCGGTGCCGAACTGAAAGCGATGGCGGGCGGCTTCCCGCTCGACGCGATGCTGACGACTTCCGGCTTCGCCGACACCGACCGCTTCGTCGTGTCCGACCTGCCGCCCAGCGCCGAGCGGATTGCGGAACTGGGCCTGACGCCCGAGGTCGTCGCCAAGATCGGCGGCGGCACACCCGCGATGATGAAGCTGGTGCAGGAAACGCCGACGGCGGTGCTGCAGGCCTGGACCGCCAAGGGCTTCCTCAACTCCAATGCATCGGTTCTGCCCGGCGCGATCGACGAGGCGAACTTCGCCTTCTATGGCACCACGCTCAACGGCACGCCCGAACAGCGCCCGCGCTGGAAGCGTTCGATCGACGAGACCGAAGGCCTGCTGGGCGAACTGGTCGGCGCGTCCTATGTCGAGCGCTACTTTCCGGCGCAGAACAAGGCCGCGATGGTCGATCTGGTCGCCAACCTGCGCAAGGCTGTGGCTCAGAGCATCGAAGACATCGAATGGATGAGCCCGGAAACCAAGCGCGAGGCGATCGCCAAGCTCGACGCCTTCGATCCCAAGATCGGCTATCGCGACGAGCTGGAGACCTACGACGCGCTGGCGATCGACGCAGCCGACCCGATCGCCAACCGGATGGCGGCTGCGCAGTGGCAGTGGAACGACATGCTGTCCAAGCTCGGCGGGCCGATCGACCGTACCGAATGGGGCATGCTGCCGCAGACGGTGAACGCCTATTACAACCCGACCAAGAACGAGATCGTGTTCCCGGCGGGTATCCTGCAGCAGCCGTTCTTCGGCATCACCGCCGATCCAGCGGTCAATTACGGCGGGATCGGCGGGGTGATCGGGCACGAGATCGGCCACGGGTTCGACGATCAGGGCTCGAAGTCGGATGGCACCGGCATGCTGCGCAATTGGTGGACCGATGCCGATCGTGCCGCCTTCGACGAGCGCGGCACCGCGCTGGTCGAGCAGTACAACGGCTTCTGTCCGCTCGATGACGGCGAAACCTGCGTCAACGGACGGCTGACGCTGGGCGAGAACATCGGCGATCTGGGCGGGCTCAGCCTCGCCTACCGCGCTTACAAGCTGCATCTGAACGGACAGGAGGACAAGGTGATCGACGGGCTGACCGGCGATCAGCGCTTCTTCCTCGCCTGGGCGCAGGTATGGCGTTCGCAGCAGCGCGAGGATGCCGCCCGCCAGCGTCTGCGCACCGACTCGCACAGCCCGGAGGAATTCCGCGTCAACGGCGTCGTGCGCAACATGGACGCCTGGTACGAAGCCTTCGGCGTGACTCCCGAGGACGAGCTTTATCTCCCGCCCGAGGAGCGCATCTCCATCTGGTAGGCGAGCAGGCGACGACCTGATCGTGCGGTAAGCGATCCGCAAAACAAAAAAGGGGGTGCGGGTCGCTTGACTTGGCACCCCCTTTCTTCATGGCGCCACAGCCATGGACAACACGCTCACCGCCATCCTGCTCGGCATCCTCGAAGGGCTGACCGAATTCCTCCCGGTCAGCTCGACCGGCCACCTCATCCTCGCGCAGGCGTGGTTCGGCTACGATCCCGACCAGTGGCAGCAGTTCAACATCGTGATCCAGCTCGGCGCGATTCTCGCGGTGGTGGTGAGCTACCGGAAGCTGTTCTGGGAAATGGGCACGGGTCTGCTGCGGCGCGAGACCGAGGCCTGGCTGTTCACCCGCAACATTTTGCTCGGCTTCCTGCCTGCAGCCTGCATCGGGTTGCTCGCCAAGGATGCGATCGACGTGATGCTGGGCGCGCCGCTGGTGGTCGCGGTGGCGCTGGTGGTCGGCGGTGTGCTGATCCTGGTGCTGGAGCGGATCATCCCCGAGCGCGAGGACAAGGGCGTAGCGGCGCTCTCGGCCAAGACCGCGCTGACCATCGGGCTGGTCCAGTGCCTGGCGATGGTTCCGGGCACCAGCCGGTCGGCCTCGTCGATCCTCGGCGCGCTCGCGATGGGCGTGGGCCGCAAGACCGCTGCCGAATTCTCCTTCTTCCTCGCGGTGCCCACCATGCTCGGTGCCGCGACCGTCAAGATCCTCGACGACCCCGCCCTGATGGCGGGCGAGGCGGCGATCGGCTGGACCGAGATCGCGCTGGGCTTCACCGCCGCCTTCCTAGTGGCGCTGGTGATCATCCGCGCCTTCGTCGCCTTCGTCAGCAAGCACGGTTTTTCGCCGTTTGCCTGGTACCGGATCGTGATCGGCAGCGCCTTCATCTTCTGGCTGATGGCCTGAAGAAGACCGGCGGAAGCAATGCATTCCTCGCAACGCTTCGTCGCAATCGTGGCGGAATCATGGCGATGGTGCTTGCAACGCGGCCCCATCTGTCGCAGGGAGGCGCACGAGCCCAATCCGTGTTGCGGACCGCTCAAATTCAAGGGGAATTATCATGAAGAGCATTTTCAAGACCTCGATGGTCGTTTCGGTCGCCGCCCTCAGCCTCGGCCTCGCCGCTTGCGACAGCGCCGCCGAAGACCAGATGGAAGCTGAAGCCGACGTTGTCGACGCTCAGGCCGACGTGATCGAAGAAGAAGCCGACCTTGCCGCTGAGCAGGGCATGGAAATGGAAGAAGAAGCTCTCGACCAGGAAGCCGACGCGGTCGAAGACCAGGCTGACATGATCGACGATCAGGCTGGCGAAGTCGAATAATCCTAGTTTAATCTAGGTTAGGAAAACCGGCTCCGGATCGCTTCGGAGCCGGTTTTTTCTTGCCCGTCAGACTGGCCTCGCGCCGCTCCCGCGCCCGCCGCGCAGCAGATATTCCTGCGTGCCTCGGTTGAGCACGTTGTCGACGTCGATCACCGCCGAATTGGCATAGGTGAAGGCCGGCGGCAGATTGCGGTAGAGCCGGTCGAAATCGCGCTCCACCGTCTGGCGGTAGAGATCCTCGAAGCTTTCGATCACGAAATAGGTCGGCTGCAGATCGCTGATCACGTAATCGGTGCGCATCACCCGGTCGACGTTGAGCATGATGCGGTTGGGGCTCTTGGCCTGCGTCGCATAGACCACCTCGGTCGGACCCGACAGGATGCCCGCGCCATAGGCCTTGATCCCGTCGGCCTCCTGGATCAGCCCGAACTCCACCGTGTACCAATAGAGCGCGCCGAGCGCCTTCAGCCGGTTGTAGCGCATCGCCTTCCACCCGGCCTTGCCGTATTCCTGCATGTAGTCGGCGAAAGTGGGATCGGTGAGCATCGGCACATGGCCGAAGACGTCGTGGAAGACGTCGGGCTCCTGGATGTAGTCGAAGGTCTCGCGGGTGCGAATGAAATTGCCAGCCGGGAAGCGGCGGTTGGCGAGATGCCAGAAGAAGACATGATCGGGGATCAGCATCGGCACGGGCACCACGCTCCAGCCGGTGAGCTTGCCCAGATCCGCGCTCATCGCGGCGAAATCGGGGACCCCGCCCTTGCCCAGATCGAGCTTCTCGAGCCCGGCGAGGAAGGCGCTCGCGGCGCGGCCGGGGAGAACCTCCATCTGCCGCGCGAAGAGATCGTCCCAGATCGCATCGTCTTCGGAATCATATTCGGTCTGCTTGGGCTCGAGCCAGTCTTCGCCCAGATGGTCGGGCCGCCGCAACGGCGCGGTGAAGACCTCCTCGGGCATTTCCGGGAGGCGGCTGAAATCCTGTTCGGTGATCGCTTGTGTGGCCATGCGGCCTATCTAGCGCTTGCCGGGGCGGGTTACAAATCAGGCGGCCAAATCAGACGGCGCGTTCGAACAGTGCGGCCATTCCCTGCCCGCCGCCGATGCACATGGTCTCGATGCCGTAGCGCACCTCGCGGCGCTGCATCTCATGCGCCATGTCGGCGAGGATGCGCAGTCCGGTCGCGCCGATCGGGTGGCCGAGCGAGATCCCCGAGCCGTTGACGTTGAGGATGTCGCGGCGCGAATCCTGCTCGCTCCAGCCCCAGCCCTTGAGAACCGCGAGCACCTGCGGCGCGAAGGCTTCGTTGAGCTCGACCAGCCCGATATCGTCCCAGCCCATCCCGGTGCGCGCGAACAGCCGCTCGACCGCGGGGACCGGGCCGATCCCCATCCGGCTCGGGTCGCAGCCCGCCGCGCTCCAGCTGTGGAACCACAGGATCGGTTCGAGCCCGAGTTCCTCGATCTTGTCCTGGGCCACCACCAGACAGGCGGCGGCGGCATCATTCTGCTGGCTGGCGTTGCCCGCGGTGACGATGGCCGCGGGATCACGCTTGCCGTCGATGGCGCGCAGCGCGCCGAGCGTTTCCATATCCGCATCTGCGCGGAATCCCTCGTCCTGCGCGAAGACCAGCGGATCGCCGCGGCGCTGCGGCATCTCGACCGGTACCAGCTGCTCGTCGAACCGGCCCGCTTCCCAGGCGGCGGCGGCGTTGCAGTGCGAGCGGACTGCGAATTCATCCGCGGCTTCGCGCGTAATGTCGTAATCCTTCGCGAGGTTTTCGGCGGTCTCGATCATTCCCGTGATCACCCCGAAGCGCTCGATCGGCTGGCTCATCAGCCGCCCGCGGGTGAGCCGGTCCCACAGCGCCATATCGCCCATTCGAGCACCATGTCGCGCCCTGGTGGTGTAGTGTTCGACATTCGACATGCTCTCGACCCCGCCGGCGAGCACGCAGTCGGCGACCCCGGTCTGGACCATCATCGCCGCGGTCGCGACCGCCTGCAGCCCCGAGCCGCAGCGGCGGTCGAGCTGGAAGCCGGGCACCTCGATCGGCATGCCCGCGGCGAGCCAGCTCCAGCGCCCGATGGCGGGGGCCTCGCCGCTGCCATAGCCCTGGCTGAAGACCACATCGTCGACGCGCGAGGGATCGACACCGCTGCGCTCGACCAGCGCCTTGATGATGATCGCGCCCAGCGCGCCCGCCTCGAGCGGGGCGAGCGTCCCGAGAAATTTGCCCACCGGGGTGCGCAGCGGCTTGCAGATGGCGACTCTTCTCATGGGAATACCTTCTATTTGTCGGACAGGCGGGCGATGTCGCGATCGACCAGATCGCCGATCGCGCCCGAAGAGAGGCCCAGCCGCTCTGCCAGCACCTCTTCGGTGTGTTCGCCCAGATAGGGCGCAGGGACGGGATCGCCCGCGTCCTGACCGGGTAGGTTGGCAAAGCTGCGCGGCGCGGGATAGGCGAAGCCGCTGGGGTTGGCGCTGGTCTCGGCAAACAGCGGATTGTCCGCCACCAGCACCGGGTCGTTCGCCGCCTCGTAGGCGGTGCGATAGCGTTCGAAGGTGGTCCCCTCGGCGGCCATCCTCCGTTCCAGATCGGCGTAGTCGAGCCCGTCGGCGACCGACTGGAACAGCTCGAACAGCGCCTGGCGATGCTCGAAGCGCGGGCGGTCGCCAGTGGCGAAGCGAACCCCGAGCTGCTGTTCGAGTTCGGCAATCAGGGTCTCGATATCGAAAGCGCGGATGAGCCCGTCCCACTGCTTGGCGGTCAGCGCCGCAACCATGAAGCGCACCCCGTCGCGGCTGCGGAAATCGCGCCCGAATGCGCCCCAGATGGCGTTGCCCAGCCGTTCGCGGTCGCCGCCGCGATAGAGCATTTCCGCCATCGCGCCCGAATTGGCCAGCGTCCCGATCGCGACATCGCCCAGGGGTACGCGCAACTCGCTCCCCTCGCCGGTGGCGTCGCGGTGACGCAGCGCGGCGAGCAGCGCGAAGGCGCAATAGGCGCCGGTGATGAAATCCCAGGCGGGCAGCACCTGGTTGACCGGCGGCGCGCTCGCCTGATCCCAATCCTCGGGCCCGCACATCAGCGGATAGCCGCTCGCCGCGTTGACGGTGAAATCCATCGCCTGGCGGCCGTCGTGCCAACCCATGATCCGCACGCTGACCAGCTCGGCCGCGCCTTCGGGGCGTCCTGCGCTCATTGCCGCATGGCTGAGGAAGCTCTTCTCGGGCAGGTTGGTGATGACGTTGCCGGTCGTACCCGCCAGCGCCACCAGCAGCTCGCGGCCCTCCGCGCTGCGCAGATCGAGCGCGACCGATTTCTTGGCCCGGTTGAGGTTCTCCCAGCTGAGCGAGCGGCCTTCCTTGGTCAGCATGTAGCGATCGTAATCGAGCCCGCCCGCCTTGTGATCGACGCGGATCACCTCCGCGCCCATCTGCGCGCAATAAAGCCCGGCGGTGGGCGAGGCGACGAAGCTCGAGGCTTCGACGATGGAGAGGCCGTCGAGGAGCTTGTACACGCCTAGCGCTCGATCCCGGCGGCGAAATCGCGCAGCATGTGCTTGGCGATCTGCAGCTGGAGAATTTGCGTGGTGCCCTCGTAGATCCGGTAGATCCGCGCGTCTCGGAAGAAGCGCTCGGCGTCGTATTCGGCGAGATAGCCCGCGCCGCCGTAGATCTGCACCACCCGGTCGACCACGCGGCCGCACATCTCGCTGGCGAAGACCTTGAAGGCGGCGGCCTTGCGGATCACGTTCTCGCCGCGATCGGCGCGCGCGGTGACATCACTCATCATGCATTCGGCGGCGTAGATCTCGGTCTCGCTCTCGGCGAGCATCTGCTGGATCAGCTGGAAATTGGCGATCGGTTCGCCGAACGCCTTGCGCTCGGTGGCGTATTTGAGCGCCGAATCGAGCGCGCGGCGGGCGTAGCCGGTCGAGGCCGCGCCGACCGAAATGCGCCCGTTGTCGAGGCTCATCATGGCGAAACGGAAACCCTGGCCCGTCTCGCCGCCGAGCAGCGCGTCGCCGGGGACGTGGACGTCGTCCATCATGATGTCGGCAATGTGGCTGCCCGCCTGCCCCATCTTCTTGTCGGGGCTGCCGACCGACATTCCAGGCGTATCCATCGGCACGATGAAGGCACTGACATGCGCGTTCTTGGGCAGCGCGTCCTTCTCGGTGCGCGCCATGATCAGCGCGACATCGGCGTGCGGGGCGTTGGTGATGTAGCGCTTGGAGCCGTTGAGGATCCAGCCATTGCCATCGGGATCGGGCCGGGCGGTGGTCTGCATCGCGGCGCTGTCGCTGCCCGAGCCCGGCTCGGTCAGCCCGAAGCAGGCGATCTTGCCCTCGGCGAGCTGCGGCCACCATTCTTCCTGCTGTGCCTTGGTCCCGCCGTTCTTGAGCGCAGAATTGAACATCCCGATGTTGATCGAGAAGATCGAGCGATAGGCGGGAGCGGCGTAGCTCATCGTCTTGACCGTCCGCGCATATTGCGCGGTGTTGAGGCCTGCACCGCCGTGATCCTCGGGGATCGAAAGCCCGAACAGCCCCATGTCCTTCATCTCGGCGAGGATGTCGTCGGGGATGCGGTCGTTCTCGATCATCTCGCGCTCGGCGGGGATGAGCCGTTCGCGGACGTAGCGCTCGAGCTGGTCGTGGAACTGTTCGAAAATCTCCGGATCCATTCCGGGGTTCATGGTCATTCGGTTTCCCTCTCAGATTCAGGCGCTTGTGCCGGCTCTGCGGCGGGTTCGGCCCCGCTCTCGCGCTCGTGGGCGAGCACCTCGGCCGGGGTCCGGCGCTCGTCGATCATTGCGGCGGCGTCGTCGAGTGCGCGCGCCTCGCCCACGGTCACCCCGCCCGGGCCCGGATCATTGTCCGCGGGGCCGCAGGCCGTCAGCGCGGGCAACAGCGCCAGCGAAAATGTCAGCGCGGGGAGCAGGAGAGACGCGCGCATCCGCCTATTCTTCGATCATCGCATCGGCGGCGGCGGCGGCGTTGGCCGCAGCGTTCTCGCTCGCTTGCTCGATTTCCTGCTCTTCGGCGACCGCGGCGGGCGCGGTTGTGGTCGCCGGCGCGCTCTCGACCGAATTGGCCTGCGGATCCATGACCGGCGTTTCGTCGAGGCCTTCGAGCGCTTCATTGGCCGGCATTTCGACCGTGTCGGCTTCGGCTTCCATCGAGGCGTCCTCGGTGTCGCCGCAGGCGGCGAGGGTCAGCGTGGCGAGGGCGGCGGCGCCGACCAGGGCAAGACGAGTGTTCATGGGGCGGGTCTTCATGGCATGTCTCCAGTCGATCGGCGCGGCGGAATGCCGCACCATGGCTGCGGGGCGGTGTTAAGCGGTCCGGGGGGGCAGGGCCAAGGGGAAAATCTTTCGCGCTGTTGCGTCCAGAGGCCTTTCCCAATGACCCCCGCCTCTGGCACAGGCCTGCCGATGCAGACCACAGCCCACCCCCTCGACGCCGCGCGCGGCCAATTGCGCGAGACTTTCGGTTTCGACCAGTTCCGCGGCCGCCAGGGCGAGGTGGTCGAGCGGGTGCTGGCGGGGCAGAGCACGCTGGCCGTGATGCCAACGGGTGCGGGCAAATCGCTGACCTATCAATTGCCCGCGGTGATGCTGGAAGGCACCTGCCTCGTCATCAGCCCGCTGATCGCGCTGATGCACGACCAGCTGCGGTCGGCGCGCGCGAATGGCATTCGCGCCGCCACGCTGACCAGCGCCGATGCCGACTGGCGCGAGACCATCGACGCCTTCCGCGCCGGGGCGCTCGACCTGCTCTATGTCGCGCCCGAGCGCGCAAGCCAGCCGCAGTTCCGCGACATGCTGCAGGCCGCGCCGCTCGCGCTGTTCGCCATCGACGAGGCGCATTGCGTCAGCGAATGGGGGCACGACTTCCGCCCCGACTACCGCCAGCTGCGCCCGCTGATGGATGCCTTCCCGCAAGTTCCGCGGCTTGCGCTCACCGCCACCGCCGACCGCCAGACGCGCGGCGATGTCCTGGCGCAGCTCGGCATTCCCGCCGACGGGCTGGTGCTGGCGGGCTTCGATAGGCCCAATATCCGCTACACGATTGGCCACCGCGACAATCCGGTGCGGCAGTTGACGCAGGTCATGGCCGATCATCCGGGTCCGGGGATCGTCTACGTCCCCACGCGGCGCAAGACCGAGGAACTGGCGGACAAGCTGGCGGCGGCGACCGGGCGGCCGGTGCGACCCTATCACGCCGGGCTCGAGCCCGAGCTCCGCGCCGCCAACCAGGCGGCCTTCGTCGGCAGCGAGGATATGGTGATCGTCGCCACGGTCGCCTTCGGGATGGGGATCGACAAGCCCGATGTCCGCTTCGTCGCGCATGTCGGCATCCCCAAATCGATCGAGGGCTATTACCAGGAGACCGGCCGCGCGGGGCGAGACGGCGATCCCGCGCTGGCGACGATGCTGTGGGGCGCGGGCGATTTCGCCACCGCGCGTGCGCGGCTCGAGGAAGTGCCGCAGGACCGCCGCAACGCCGAGCGCGCCCGGCTCGATTCGCTCGCCGCGCTGGTCGAGACGCCGGGCTGCCGGCGCGCGCTGCTGCTGCGCCATTTCGGCGAGGACCCGCCCGCGCAATGCGGCAATTGCGACAATTGCCTCTCGCCGCCCGGA
The DNA here is from genome assembly GCA_963975275.1 of uncultured Erythrobacter sp. GTDB lineage: Bacteria > Pseudomonadota > Alphaproteobacteria > Sphingomonadales > Sphingomonadaceae > Qipengyuania. The sequence continues at coordinate 127,827 of CAXBFN010000009.1, forward strand.
GTCACCGATGTGACCGAGCTGGCGCGCAAGCTGCTCAGCGCCGCCTATCGCACCGGGCAGAGCTTCGGTTTCGGCCATCTGCAGAAGGTGCTGACCGGCTCGGCGGACGAGCGGGTGCGCCAGCGCGGGCATGATTCGCTCTCGGTGTTCGGCATCGTCGGCTCGGACGAGGCGCCGCTGCTGCAACCGCTGTCGCGGGCGCTGCAGGCGCGCGGCGCGCTGGTTTCGACCGAGCACGGCGGGCTGGCGCTGGGGGGCGATGCCACGGCGATCCTCAAGGGGGAGCAGCCGGTGGCGATCGTGGTCCCCCCCAAGCGCGCCCGGGGACGGCGCGGCGATGCCACTCCCAATCCGGTCGGCGATCCGCTGTTCGAGGCGCTGCGGGCGCTGCGCAAGGAGCTGGCCGAGGAGGCGCAGGTGCCGCCCTATGTGGTGTTCCACGACGCCACCTTGCGCGCGATGGCAGAGGCGCGCCCGAGCAGCCTCTCGGCGCTCTCGCGCATCCCCGGGGTGGGGGCCAAAAAGCTCGAAGCCTACGGCGCACGGTTTTTAAGGGTGCTGGGCGAGAACTAACTTACCGCAAGTGCGTTATCGACCAGGTAACCATTAGTGGATAGGTTCACGTCATGACCTTGCGCAGCGCCTCTTCCTGCTCGCGTCCCTCGCTTTGGGCGGTGGGTGTGCTGGCGGCGCTCGCAATTGCGGCGATTCCCGTGGCGGCTCTGCTGGCTCAGCCCGGCGCCGCGCCGTTCACCATTGCCGAGAGCGGCGAAGGCTATGCCCAGTTGCAGGATGCGGTCGACGCGATCGGCGGGGGCAGCGGGACGATCCTGTTTGCGCCGGGCACTTACAACCAGTGTGCAGTGCAGGAAGCGGGCCGGATCACCTACCGTGCGCGCGAGTTCGGGACCGCCACGCTTGCGGGGCAGGCCTGTGAGGGTAAGGCGGCGCTGGTGCTCGATGGCGAGGAAGCCACGGTGATCGGTCTGGTCTTCGCCGATATTTCGGTGCCCGACCGCAACGGCGCGGGTATCCGGCTGCAGCGCGGCGAGCTCGCGGTGACGCAGAGCTGGTTCCGCGACAGCGAGCAGGGCATCCTCACCCATGCCGGCGACGACATCCGCCTGCGGATCGACAAATCCACCTTCACCCGGCTGGGCACTTGCGAAGGCGACGGCGGCTGCGCGCATTCGATCTACACCGGCGCGATCGCCGAGACCGCGGTCACCCGCAGCCGCTTTGAGCAGGGCACCGGCGGGCACTATCTCAAATCGCGCGCGGCGCGCACCGTGGTCGAGGATACCAGCTTCGACGATGCCGGGGGGCGCGGGACCAATTACATGATCGACCTGCCCAATGGCGGCAGCGGAAATATCGCCGGCAATTGGTTCGTGCAGGGCCGCGACAAGGAGAACTACTCCGCCTTCATCGCCGTCGGTGCGGAGGGCGCGGAGTTTTCGTCCGACGGTCTGACGATCGCCGGCAATGACGCTCGGCTGGTACCGGACCTGCGCCGCAACACCGCTTTCGTGGCGGACTGGACCGGCGACCGGCTGCAGATACAGAACAACACCTTGGGCACGGGCCTGCGGGAATTCGAGCGCCGCTAGCCGCGCCTAGGGCAGCAGATGCCCCGCGCGGTCGCGCTTGGTCGCAAGATAATGCGCGTTGTGCGGATTGTCGGGCAGCGCATGCGGGACACGCTCGGTCACCGTGATGCGATGCGCCTCGAGCGCGGCGACCTTGGCCGGGTTGTTGGTCAGCAGCCGCACGCTGTCGATCCCCAGCAGTTCCAGCATCCGCACGGCGGTGGGAAAATCGCGGGCCTCGTCGGGCAGGCCCAGCCTTGTGTTGGCATCGACGGTGTCGAACCCTTGGTCCTGCAGCCGGTAGGCGCGCAGCTTGTTGATCAGTCCAATTCCGCGGCCTTCCTGCCGCATATAGAGCAACACGCCCCACCCGCCCTGCGCCGCTTCGTCGGCCATCGCCGCCAGCGCGCTGCCGAGCTGCGGGCCGCAATCGCATTTGCGGCTGGCGAGGGCATCGCCGGTGAGGCATTCGGAATGCAGCCGGACCAGCGGCACGCGGTCGCCGTCGCGCCGGCCGATCACCAGCGCGACATGTTCGCGCATGTCGGCGGCGTTGCGGAAGGCAATGATCTGCGCATCCTCGCTTGCCGCCACCGGCAAGTTCGCCCGCGTGACGATCCGCAGCCGCGAGGGATCGCTGAACGCCGCCAAGTCTGCGATTGCGATACTGACCGGCTCGCCTGCACCCTCGGGTTCGACAAGGAACGCCGGCAGGATACCCGCAATCCGCGCCAGCTCGAGCGCGGCACGGGCGTTGTCTTCCCAGTCGAGCGCCAGCGCCTTGAACGGACCTTTCATCGGGTTGGCGAGATCGAGCGCGGGGTCGCCCACCGCCAGCGCAGCCGAGAGGTCGAACGGCTCGGCGCCGCGCAGCAGCACCGGATCGCCTGGCACCGCGGCTTCGAGCTGGTTGGCGAGCTTGAGCGTGGCGGCGCGGCTGGCCGAGATCAGCATCGTCGTGCCGCGCAAATCCTCGCCATAACCGGTTTCGACCGGCTGGAGCAGCGGTGCCTGCCCGATTCGCACCGGCCAGCCATGGCGCAGCGCATCGACCGCCTGCGCGGCGCGGCGCGCCGGAGAGGGAGCCGTGCTCAGAGAGCGAACTCCGTCATCAGCGGGACATGGTCCGACGGTTTTTCCCAGCCGCGCGCGTCCTCGTGGACCGAATGCGCCACCGCCTGTTTCGCAAGCTCGGGGCTGGCCCACATATGGTCGAGCCGGCGCCCGCGATCATTGGCCTGCCAGTCCTTCGCGCGGTAGCTCCACCAGCTGTAGTAGCGTTCGGGTGCGGCGATGTGCTGGCGCCCGATGTCGGCCCAGCCATGTGCGTCCATGAAGCGCTGCAGCGTATCGACCTCGAGCGGAGTGTGGCTGACGACCTTGAGCAATTGCTTGTGGTTCCAGACATCGCTCTCGAGCGGGGCGATGTTGAAATCGCCGACGATCAGCGTGGGCCGGTCGACCGCATCGGCCCAGCGGGTCATCCGCTCGAGGAAATCGAGTTTCTGGCCGAATTTAACGTTCTGCTCGCGATCGGGGATATCGCCGCCGGCAGGGACATAGACGTTCTCGACCACCATCCCCTGATGCGCCGGGTCGGTCAGTTCCACCCCGACGTGGCGCGCCTCGCCATTGTCCTGCCAGTCGTGCCGCGAGAAGTCGCGGAAGGGGATTTTCCCCACGGTGGCGACCCCGTGATAGCCCTTCTGCCCGTGGACCGCGAAATGCTCGTAACCCAGCGCGCGGAAGGCGTCGTAGGGGAACTGGTGTTCCTGGCACTTGATTTCCTGCAGGCACAATATGTCGGGCGCGTGCTCCTCGAGAAAGCGTTCGACGATCGGCATCCGCAGGCGGACCGAATTGATGTTCCATGTGACGATCGAGACCATGGCGGTCGCTTAGGCTCAGCCAGCGGGCGCGGCAAGTTTCACCGTTTCGTCGCATCGCTGCTTCACGTAGGGGGCATGGCGAACACCCACAGGAGAATTGCGATGCGCTTCACCCGGACCCTCGGCATGACCACCGGCGCGCTCGCGCTGGCGCTCGGTGCCTGCAGCACGACCGCGAGCGAGGGCGGCAATGGCATGGCAAGCGCCGTCCCCGTCGCGGCGGCCGCCGAGCCCGAGCAGGCCAAGAACGTGATCCTGTTCATCGGCGACGGCATGGGCATTTCCACCATCACCGCGGCACGGATCTACGCCGGGCAGAAGCTGGGCAAGCAGGGCGAGGAGCATGTGCTCCCGTTCGAGAATTTCGACAATGTCGCGCTGGTGAAAACCTACAACACCAATGCCCAGGTGCCCGACAGCGCCGGAACCGCGACCGCGATGCATTCGGGCCGTAAGACGCGGATCGGGATGCTGGGCATTGGTCCGGAAGCGAACAATGGCGATTGCCGTGCCGGCGAGCAGCACCACCTGCCGCTGCTGGGCGAGGAGGTGAAGGAGCGCGGGCTCGCGCTCGGGATCGTGACCACCACCCGGCTGACCCACGCAACCCCCGCCTCGGTCTATGCCCGCAGCACGGACCGCGACTGGGAAGACGACTTGGGCATCCCAGAGGACCAGCGCGGCTTCGGCTGCCGCGACATCGCGCTCCAGCTGGTCGAGGCCGATTTCGACGTCGCGCTGGGCGGTGGCCGGGCGAGCTTCTTCGGCGATGCCATGGGTGGTCGCCGCGGAGTGTCCAGTGCGAACCTCCCGGCGGACTGGGCCGCGCGCACCGGCGGGACTTTCGTCGACGATGCCGCTTCGCTCGCTGCCGCGCCCGCCGACCGCCCGGTCCTCGGCCTGTTTTCGGACAGCCATATGACCTATATGGTCGATCGTCCGGCAACCAGCAGCGAACCCACCCTGACCGATCTGATCGCGGCCGCGATCGCGCGGCTCGGCGCCGATCCCGAGGGCTATTATCTGATGGTCGAGGGCGGGCGGATCGACCATGCCCACCATGCCGGCCAGGCGGGTTACGCGCTGGAAGAGACGGTCGAGTTCGCCCGCGCGATCCAATATGCGATCGACAACACCGATCCGGAGGAGACGATGATCCTCGTCACCGCCGACCACAGCCACGTCTTCACCATCGCCGGCTATCCGCAGCGCGGCAATCCGATCCTGGGCCATGTGGTGCCGCCGAGCCCCACGAACGAGCCCGGTGGCGAGCCGACGCTGGCGGCGGATGGAAAGCCCTATACGACGCTCGGCTATGCCAATGGTCCCGGCGCGGTCGCGGGGGAGCGCTCGGTGCCCGAAACCGATCTCGGGGCAATGCAGCAAGCCGCGATCCCGCTCGGTTCCGAAACCCACGCCGGCGAGGATGTTGCGCTCTATGCGCAGGGCCCCGGGTCGCAGCGGGTGCGCGGGGTGATCGAACAGAATCTGATCTATCGCATCATCCGCGCCGCCTATGGCTGGGCGGACTGAGCGCGCGGCGGACCTGCGGCAGGCAAAGGAAAACCCCCGCGCCGGGGGGCATTGGCGCGAGGGTTCCTTTGTGCGTTCGTCACGCTAGTCGAGAGCGGCCTATCGAAGGTTGGGCAACAGGGGGGAAACCCGTCTTCAACCGCTCTCTGTGATTAGAAATAGCGCCGATCGCATTGACCGAAAATGAACGGTCGGTCGCAGTTGGTCGCACCCAGCGCGCAGTCCGGCTCCGAACCGTTCAGCCCGGGCGACGGGACGATTTGCGCGGGTCGGAAAAGCGAAAGGCGCTGTCGGCCACCGACACGCCGTAGCGGTGGTTGCGCAGCCGGACGACGGTGCGGTGGTTCTGCGAATCGAGCGCCACCCAATGCGTCAGCCGCAGCCCGCCGGGCGAGGCCGCGTCGCGGTTGAAGATCAGCGTGATCACGCCGAATTCGGGGCGCTTGGGATCGCGCACCTCCACGCTGACCACGTCGGGATGATCGGTGGGCACCAGCTTTCCGAACCGCTTCACATCGCGGTTGGGATCGAGCAGCGCGCCGAGCGGGGAATTGGCGATCGGCCAGCGCTGGACCTGATCGACCTCGTAATCGACCAGATAGAGCGAGCTGCCGTTGGAGACGACCAGCATCTGCGCGCTCTTGTCGTATTCGAACCGGATCTTGCCCGGACGCTTGAGCGTCAGCTCGCCGCCGATGGTGCGGCCCTGACGGTCGGTCTGGGTGAAATCGGCCTTGAGCGTGGAGATGCCGCGCAAAGCGGCGACCGCCTTGTCGAGATCGCCCGCGGCGGCCTCGGCCGGGACGGGGGCGACGACCGCCGCCAGCGGCAGGGCCGCGGCAAGCGCCAGCGCCGAAACGGCGCGAATCGGGAAGGCGAAAAGCGAGGACATGGTTTTCATGCTCCGGTTATTGAAGGCGGAGCATTGAACCGTCACTGAACCCGGTGCGTTCCCGCCGTTCAGCAAGTCACAGGCTTACTTGATCTTGGCTTCCTTGAACTCGACATGCTTGCGCACGACGGGATCGTACTTGCGGAAGGACATCTTTTCGGTCGTGTTCCGCGGATTCTTGCGGGTCACATAGAAGAAACCCGTATCGGCGGTCGAGACGAGCTTGATCTTGACGGTTGCGGGCTTCGCCATGACGCGGTCCTAATCTGTGTCGAGAGGGGCGGGAGCCCCGAAAACATGGGTTTGAAAAAAGGTCGGTTTGAAAAACAGGAGGCGACGCATCGCGCCGCCCGTCAAGCCGGGGCCATTGCGCGAATCGCCTCCCAAAGTCAAGCGATCACCAGTCGGTGCCCTTGCGCACCGCACCGCGCTTGGCCTTGACCGCGCCGCGTTCCTTCTTGGTCTTGAGGCGCTGGGTCTTGCCGATCCGGTTGAGCCGCGACTTGCGGCGTTTCTTGGGCGGGGTGAGCGCCTCGTCGAGCAGCGCGGCCAGCCTTACGCGCGCCGCCTCGCGGTTGCGCTCCTGCGTGCGGTGCTCATTGGCGGTGAGCAGGATCTCGCCATCCTGCGTCAGCCGGCTTCCGGCGAGCACCTTCAGCCGCTCGAAGGCTTCGGGCGGCAGGCCGATCTGGAACACGTCGACCCGCAATTGCACCGCAGTCGCCACCTTGTTGACGTTTTGCCCGCCGGGCCCCGAGGAGGCGATGAACTTCTCCTCGGCGATCTCCAGCGCGCGATCGACAACCTTACCCATCGGAAAAGCCGAGCGCGGCGAAATCGGCGGGCAGCGGTGCGGTGGCGGAAACGGGCGGCTTGTCGCCGGGGCGCGGGACGGAGAGCGCGGCGGCGTGGAGCATGGTCCGCGCCCGGCCATCCTTCGCGCCATAGACCGGGTCGCCGAGCAGCGGGATGCCGAGCCCCGAGGCCGCGTGGACCCGGATCTGGTGGGTGCGTCCGGTCTCGGGGCGGAACTCGACCAGCGCGTGCCCGTCCCGCGCGTCCAGCAGCCGCCAGTGGGTGATCGCCTGCTTGCCCTGTTTCGCCGGGATCATCCGCCAGCCCTTTTCCTCGCTGCTGATCTTGGAAAGCGCGAGTTCGATCACGCCCTCGGTTTCCTCGGGCACGCCCGCAAGAATGCCGAGATAGCGCTTCTCGACCAGCCGCTCCTCGAAGGCGCGCGAGAAGACCTTGAGCGACTTGGGATTGCGCGCCAGCAGCAGGCAGCCGCTGGTGTCGGAATCGAGCCGGTGGACCGGGGTCGGCGGCCGCTGGAAGCCCAGCTTGAGCGCCTCGAAATGGTCCTCGAGCGCCAGCCCGCCGCGGCGCGGGCGCTCGACCGGCAGCCCGCCCGGCTTGTCGATCACCAGCGCTTCGCCGTCTTCGAACAGGATAGTGGGAGTCATGTCAGGAGCCTTGCCGGTTGCAGTCCGCGCAGCGCATTGCCGAGCAGGAAGCCGTGTTCGAGATCGTCGAGTGTGAGGTCGGCTTCGCGCGCCTTGCCCGCCTCGAGCAGCGATTGCCGCAGCACGCCGGGCAGCAGCCCGAGCGCGGTGGGCGGAGTAAGCAGCATGTCGCCGCGTTCGACGAAGACCGTGCCGATGGATCCTTCGGTCACCAGGCCGTCGCCGCGCAGGAACAGCGCCTCGCCCGCACCCTCCAGCGCGGCTGCTTCGCGCGCGGCGTCGTAGAAGCCGCGGTCGCTGGTCTTGTGGCGCAGCCGCCAATCGCCCGGATCGACCGGGAGCGGCAGCAGAATGCATTCGATCGGCGCCTGGGCGGGCTGGGGCGGGTGCCGCGCCTCGAGCGCGATCGCCCCGCCGCGCGCGATCCGCAAGCGTATGGCGTGCGGCGCGGCGAGATCGAAACACAGCGCCTGGATGTGGTTGCGCGCCTCGTGGCGGTCGAAGGCGAAGCCCAGCTGCTGCGCGCTGTCCTTGGCGCGCGCGAGATGCAGCTCGAGCAGCGCGATCCCGCTGTCGGGCTCGAACCGCATCGTCTCGATCAGGTCGAAGCCGGGTGCGACCCGATCGGGCGCGCTCGCCCGCGCGAAACCGGCCTTGAGCTGCGCCTCGCGCCATTCGGCCGCTGCCTCGCTGTCGGCGACGATCGCGCCGCCCACCCCGAGCACCGCCTTGCCGCGCGCGTTCTCGATCTCGGTCAGCCGCAGCGTGCGGATTGCGACGTTGAAGGCGGCATCGCCATCGGCGTCGATCCGCCCGATCGCCCCGCAATAGGGACCGCGTGGATCGCGTTCGACCGCGTCGATCAGCTCCATCGCGCGGATCTTGGGCGCGCCGGTGATCGAGCCGCAGGGGAACAGCGCGCGCAGCAGATCCTGCGCGCCGTGCCCCTCGGCGAGTTTTGCCCGCACGGTGCTGACCATCTGGTGCACCGTCGGATAGCTCTCGATCGCGAAGGGCGTATCGACGCTGACGCTGCCGGGCTCCGCGACGCGGCTGAGATCGTTGCGCAGCAGATCGACGATCATCAAATTCTCGGCCTTGTCCTTGACCGAGCCGGCCAGTTCTTCGGCCAGCGCCCGGTCCTCCGCCTCGCTCGCGCCGCGGGGCCGCGTGCCCTTCATCGGCTTGGCCCGGGCCTCGCCGTCCTTGAGCGAGACGAACAGTTCGGGCGAGAGGCTGAGCAGCCAGTGGTGGCCGTCGAACACCAGCCCGCCATAGCCCGCCTGCGCCGCGGGGCGCAGCGCGGCGTAGAGCGCCAGCGGATCGCCGGTGAAGCCCCCCGCCAGCGGGAGCGTGAGATTGGCCTGATAGATATCGCCCGCGCGGATCGCTTCCTGCAAGCGCGTGAAGGCTGCGTCATAGGCGCCCTGCGAGAGCTGCGGATCGAGCGGACCGAGGCTGGCGGTCCCGGGCGCGTGCTCGGCCAGCCAGGCGGGCATGTCGGCAGCGGCAATCCGCTCGGGTTCGTCGAACAGGCCGAGCCAGACCAGCGGTCCCATCGCGCCCGAGCGCGCTTCGGCAAGCGGCGCGAGCCGCGGTTCGAGCGCGAGGCCGGCTTCGTAGGCAATATAACCCGCCAGCGGCTTGCCGCGCTCGCGCCGCGCCGCATCGGCGGCGGCGAGCGCTGGCGCGACCTCGTCGGGACGACGGGCGACAAAGGTCGCGAGCGGATCGGCGAACGCCAGCGCGGCCGCCGCGCCCTCGCCGCGCGCGTCGTCGAGCAGGACCATGGGCGTTCGCTCACTCATCGTCCGCCTCCTTTAGTCGCTGCTGCTGCCGTGTCGAGGTGCTTGACCCGCGCGCCCCGCCTGCGCACATCCGCGCTACTGACAGCGGCAATCGGGGTGGATGCGATGGACGGGATATTCCTCGGGCTTGGGGCCAATGGCGAGCGGCAATATCTCCGGCTCGACCAGGCCAATCGCCACGGGTTGATCGCGGGCGCCACCGGAACCGGCAAAACCGTCACGCTGCAGGGGCTCGCCGAGGGTTTTTCCGCGCAGGGCGTCCCGGTCTTCGTCGCCGATGTGAAGGGCGATCTGGCGGGGGTGGCGATGGCGGGCAGCCCGCAGTTCAAACACGCCGACAAGCTCGAGGCGCGCGCGGCGCAGCTGGGCATGGCAGACTATGCCTATGCCGACAACGCGGCGGCGTTCTGGGACCTCTACGGCGAACAGGGATTCCCGATCCGCACCACGGTGAGCGAGATGGGGCCGCTGCTGCTCGCGCGCCTGCTCGATCTCAACGCGACGCAGGAAGGCGTGCTGCAGATCGTCTTTCGCCATGCCGACGACAACGGTCTGCTGCTGCTCGATCTGGGCGACCTGCAGTCGCTGCTGGCCTGGGCCTATGAGAATTCGGGCGCGTTGTCGGGCACATACGGCAATGTCTCCAAGCCCAGCGTCGGCGCGATCCAGCGGCAATTGCTCAGCTTCGAGAGCCAGGGCGCGGATATGTTCTTCGGCGAGCCCGCGCTCGAGATCGACGATCTCATCGCCACCGACGAGCGCGGCCGCGGGGTGATCAACGTGCTCGCCGCCGACCGGCTGATGCGCAGCCCCAAGCTCTATGCGACCTTCCTGTTCTGGCTGCTCGCCGAACTGTTCGAAAGCCTTCCCGAGGTCGGCGATCCCGAGAAGCCGCGGCTGGTGTTCTTCTTCGACGAGGCGCATCTGCTGTTCGACGATGCACCAGCGGCGCTCGAGGACACGATCGAGCAGGTCGTCCGGCTGATCCGGTCCAAGGGCGTCGGGGTCTATTTCGTCACCCAGAACCCGGTCGACATCCCCGAGAAAATCGCCGGCCAGCTGGGCAATCGCATCCAGCATGCGCTGCGCGCCTTCACCCCGCGCGACCAGCGCGCGGTCAAATCGGCGGCGGAGACCTTCCGGGTCAACGATGCGCTCGATGTCGAGCGCGCCATCACCGAGCTCGAGGTGGGCGAGGCGCTGGTCTCGACTCTGGACGAGGACGGGGCCCCCTCGGTGGTCCAGCGCACGCTGATCGCGCCGCCGCATTCGCGGCTCGGACCGGTCACCGTGGACGAGCGCCGGATCGTCAATGCGGTCAGCGGCGTCGAGGGGAAATACGAGATCGCGGTCGATCGAGAGAGCGCGACCGAGGTCCTTGCAGCGAAGGCAGTGGATGCCGCGGCGACGGCGGAGGAGGTCGAGCAGCAGGGCAGAGCCGAGGTCGGGCGCCGCAGCCGCAAGACCGCAACGCTGTGGGAGCGCGCGGGCAAGGCGGCGGCGGGCGCCGCGGCGAGCTCGACCGCGAGCGTGCTGGCGGCGCGAATCCTGGGCAAGATCAGCCGCGCCGATCCGGTGCGCACCGCGACCACCGCCGCTGCCGGCACCATCGCCAGCAGCTTTGGCGGTGCGATCGCCGGGCGGTTTGTGCGCAATCTTGTCGGCGGGCTGATGCGCTAGGGCTCAGCCGGTCGGCAGGCGGAACTCCGCGCGCAGGCCGCCCTCGGGCCGGTTGGCGAGCACCAGCGTGCCGCCGTGCTGCTCGGCCACCGCGCGCGCCAGCGCCAACCCCAGCCCGGCGCCTCCGGTGTCGCGGTTGCGGCTGGCCTCGCCGCGGGTGAAGGGCTCGAGCATCTCAGCGAGGCGATCCTCGGGAATGCCGGGGCCGTTGTCCTCGACTCGCAGCACCGCCTGGTCGCCCTCGCGCAGCACGGTGATTTGCGCCGAGCCTCCATAGCGCAGCGCATTGGTGACGAGATTGCGCAGGCCCCGCTTGACCCAGGTGATGCGTATCGGGGCGGGGATCCGGAGCTGCTGCTCCATCGTCACCGGCTCGCCCATATCCTCGAATTCCTCGACCACCGACGCCGCCAGCGCGCCCAGATCGGTGCGTTCGGCGGCGACCTCGCTGCGCCCGATGCGCGCCAGCTGGAGAATCTCGTCGAGCGTGCGGGTGATGTCCTCGATGGTCGCGGCCATCCTGGCGCGCGCGCCGGGGTTCTCGACGCCCTCGATCCTTACGCGCAGCGCGGCGAGCGGGGTCTTGAGATCGTGGCCGATGGCGCCGAGCATGACGTCCTTCTCGTCGAGCATCGAGCCGATCCGCGCCTGCATCGCGTTGTGCGCGGCGATCAGGCGGCGGATGTCGTCGGGCCCGCTGAGCGCGAGCGGCGGTTCGGGCGCGCCGGTTCCGGAGAAGCGCCGCGTGCTTTCGGCCAGTGCGCCGAGCGGGCGGGTGATCCGGCGCAGGACGAACCACAGCAGCACCATCAGCACCGCCACCAGGATCGCGGTCTGCAACAGCAGCGTGCCGAGGATGCGGCCCTCGCGCGGGGGAGCGACGACACGCGCGATTTCCCAATCGCTCGCGCCCTCGCGCCGCAGTCCGACCACGAAGAGCTCCTGCCGCTCGGCGAGCGCATTGCGCAGCCGCGGCCGGCGCTCGAGCGCGGCGGAGACGACGGGATCGGACAGGACGGGGCGCCGGGCCACCACCAGCTCGGCGATCTCGACGCCTTGCGACGACAGGATCGCGTCGATCGTCGCCTCGTCTTTCGCGTGGCGGGTTTCGCCCGGGAGCAGCGGCGGGGCATCCTGAGTCGTGTAGCGGATCTCGCGCGGCAGCCGGCGCCCCCGGTCTCGTTGCGGGCTGCGCGAATCCTCGACCAGCCGGCGCATCTCGCGCCGGGCCTCGCGGACTCCGTCCCCCCGCTGACCGGCCGAACCGACCACGAGGTGGAAAGCGGCGGCGTTGAGCAGGGCGGTGTCGCGGCGCTGTTCGGCGGCGCGGTAGAGCAGCACCGCGGAGATCGCCTGCGCCGCGATCAGCGCCAGGGCGACCGCGAGCATGGTCTGCCCGATCAGGCTGCGCGGGATCACTCGCATCGCTTCGTGCTCAATCGATCGCGCCGCGGATGACATCGGCGGCGAAGCGGTAGCCGCCGCCGCGGACGGTCTGGATATAGTCGGGGTTGCGGCTGTCGCTCTCGATCTTGCGCCGCAGCCGGCTGACCTGATTGTCCACCGCGCGGTCGAACAGGTTCGCCTCGCGCCCCTGGACCAGATCGAGCAGGATGTCGCGGTCGAGCACCTGGCGGGGATGGTCGCAAAAGGCGCGCAGCATGCGGAATTCCGCAGTCGAGAGCGGCACGGTCACGCCCTCGGGATCGGCGAGCCGCTGTTTGAGCGGATCGAGCGTCCAGCCGTCGAAACTGTAGCCCAGCTCGGGAGCTTCCGGTGCGTCCTGGCGCCCCGAGCGGCGCAGCACCGAGCGGATCCGCGCCACGAGCTCGCGCGGTTCGAAGGGCTTGGTGACGTAGTCGTCGGCGCCGATCTCGAGCCCGACGATCCGGGCGGTCGCCTCGCCGCGTGCGGTCAGCAGGATGACGGGCAGCTGGCGGTTCTCGACCAGATGGCGGCACAGCGACAGCCCGTCCTCGCCGGGCATCATGATGTCGAGCAGGACGATGTCGGGGATGTCGCTGGCCAGCCGGCTGCGCGCCGCGGCGGCGCTCGCGACCTCGCTCACGACGAACCCCTGGCCGGTGAGATACTCGGCCAGGGGTTCGCGCAGAGTGGCCTCGTCGTCGACGAGGAGGATGGTGGTGGGCGCAGGATCGGTCATCGGGTCGGTCCTGCGCCTAGCGCCGGCTCGAGCGGTTGGACAAGCCTTACTGCTGCGCCTGACCCGCACGACGCTGCTGCATCCGCTCGCGCATCTGGGTGCGCATCTGGGTTCGGGCGGCCTTGCGTTCTTCCGCGGTGATCGCGCCATTGCCGTCGGCATCGACGCGGGCGAAGCGCGCCGCAATCGCATTGTCGAATTCCGCGCGGGTGATCGCGCCATCCTTGTCGGTGTCGGCCATGCGCAGCATCATGCCGCCCATCGCCTGGCCGCCGCGCCCGCCGCGGCCCATCCGGCCCATCCGGCCCATCCGATCGCCGCGCTTGCCACGGCGTTCGGCGCGCTCACCGCGATCGCCGCGTTCGGCACGGGCTTCGCGGGGCGCATTCATTTCTTCCTGCGACAACCCGCCGGAATTGTCGGCGTCGAGCCGGGCAAAGCGAGCCGCGCCGCGTTCGGCCATCTTCGCGCGGCGCTCGGCCATGCGTTCCTGCTGGCGCGCCTGACGCTGGGCGCGGCGCGCCTCGCCGGCGGCCTGCATTTCGGCCTGGGTGACCTCGCCGTCGTTGTTCGCATCCATCGCGGCAAAGCGTGCCGCCTGGCGCGCGGTGCGGTCGGCAGCGTCGATCACGCCGTCCGAATTGGCGTCCATCCGCGCGAACATGGCGGCGTGCTGGGTCTGCATCTCGGCCAGCGTTACCTGGCCGTCGCCATTGGCATCGGCCTTGGTGCGACCGTGGTTGTCCGCCAGCGCGGCACTGCCGCCCGCCAGCGCGAGCGCGGCGGCGGAAAGCGTGAGGGCGATGGTTTTCGTGGGGGTCTTCATGGGGGCGTACTCCGGTTCGGGTCGATCGGGAGAGCTGCGGCAGCGCCGGGAGGGGGGCACCGGACCGCCGCAACTCATGCCATCGCTTCTACAGTGCCCGTGTCGCAGGATTATGCCCGCCCCGGGCGGAAGTGTCGCAATTTGTATCGCAAGGAGCGTGCCGTTCACCCGCGCGCAAGTCCCCATGCGAAGTCAACGGGGACGGTGCTGCGTGCCTTCGCCCGCGGTGATGAAGATCGCGGTCGCCGGTTCGGTCACATCGGCAATGTGCCACACGCCCGGCGGATTGATGGCGTAATCGCCGGGGTTCAGCGTGACCGTCTCGCGCCGGCTGTCGGGCCATTCCTGCGTCAGCACCATCGAGCCTGCAGTGCAGATCACCACTTCGCTGCCATGCGGGTGCATCTCCCAGCTCGGCCAATCCTCGGTAAAGCTATATTGCGAGACCAGCCTGCCTTCGCGTCCATCGCCGCCATGGCGTACGGCGTAGCCCTCGTACCATTCCATCTCGCCGGTAAAGGCAGGCTGCGGGACCGCGGAGGCACCCGGGCCGAGATGGACGAAGCTCTCGTCGAGCCGGTTGGGCGCTGCCACCTATCCCGCCATTTCCGTCACGCCCGTCTTTTCCATCACGAAGGCGTTCAACTTGTTGCCATCGGGATCGCGGAAATAGGCGGCGTAGAAGACATTGCCCTGCTCATCCGCCTCGCCGCGCGGGCCGGGCTCGCCTTCGTCGGTCCCGCCATTGGCGAGTGCGACTTCGTAGAGCCGCTGGACCTGCGCGCTGTCGGCAGCCTGCAGAGCGACCATGGTGCCATTGCCCACGCTTGCGGACTTGCCGTCATAGGGCTTCGTCGCGGCAATGCCGGCAGGTCCGTCCATCTCGCCCCAGGCGATGAAGCTGTCGAACTCCATCATCCGCCCAACCCCCATTTCAGCGGCGATGGCATCGTAGAACTTCGCGGCGCGTTCGAGGTCGTTGGTTCCGACCGTTACATATCCCAGCATTCGCATCACTCCTAGGCGGCTCGCGACCACAGGAACATTAAGCGAACATTCTCGCGCCGACAAGCTCTCCTAAAGCGGCGCGCATTCTGCTTCGAGCCAGGCGAGGTCCTCGCCTTCGAGCTGCGGCGCGAGAACGGCGCGCACCTGCGCGTGATAGGCGTTCCACCACGCGATTTCGCTCTCGGTCAGCAGGCCCTTGTCGACCAGCCGGCGGTCGAGCGGCACAAGAGTGAGCGTCTCGAAGCCGAGCCATTCGCCTTCCGCTTGGTCGATATCGACCGCGACGGTCAGCACCAGATTCTCGATCCGGATTCCGAACTCGCCCGGCTTGTAGTAGCCCGGCTCGTTGGACAGCAGCATGCCCGCCGCCAGCGGGGTATCCGTCCCGGCAAAGGCGCCGCCCGATTTGGAGATCCGCTGCGGACCCTCGTGGACCGAGAGATAGCTGCCGACGCCGTGGCCGGTGCCGTGGCCGTAATCGACGCCCGCCTGCCACAGATGCATCCGCGCCAGCGTATCGAGCTGGCCGCCGTTGGTGCCGGCGGGGAAGCGCGCCTGCGCCAGCTGGATATGGCCCTTGAGCACGCGGGTGTTGCGATCGATCATCTCGGCGCTGGGTTCGCCGGGGCCGACCCAGACGGTGCGGGTGATGTCGGTGGTGCCATCGAGATACTGCCCCCCCGAATCGCACAGGAAGATGCTCGAGGGCGGGATCGCGATGTTGGATTGCTCGTCCACCTTGTAATGCGGCAGCGCGGCATGGCCGGCGGCGGCGCTGATGGTGTCGAAGCTGGTGTCCTTGAGATCGGGGCTGAGCCCGCGGAACGCGCGCAGCTTTGCCGCAGCCCCCAGCTCGTCCACCTCGCCCGAGGGCGCGTTTTCGGCGATCCAGCGCAGGAAGCGCGTCACCGCAGCGCCGTCGCGCGCCTGCGCGTCGCGGTGGCCCTGCTGTTCGGCCGGGGTCTTGATTGCCTTGGGGAGCACCGCGGGGTCTTCTGCGCGGCTAACCGTGGCACCGGCCTTCTCCAGCGCGTGGAAAATGCCCGCCACCGCGCGCTCGGGATCGACCGCGACGCTCTTGCCCGAGAGGCTCTCGAGCGCCGGAACGAACTCGGCGCGGTCGCGCAGCGTCACCGCATTGCCGAGATGCTGCGCGAGTTCGGGCGAAACCTTGTCGCGCGCGATGAACAGATCCGCGGTGCCGTCGGCGCGGACCAGCGCATAGGACAGCGCGACCGGGGTGTTGGCGATATCGGCACCGCGCATGTTCATCAGCCAGGCGACCGAATCGAGCGCGGTTACGACGGTCGCGTCATGGCCTTCCTCCTTCAGCCAGTCGGCGATCGCGTTGCGCTTGTCCGCGCTCGAACGACCGGCGAGGCGATCGTCATGCGGCACGGCCTGCGCCGGAGACGGTGCCGGGCGATCCTCCCACACCGCGTCGATCGGATTGCTGCCCAGGGGGACCAGCTCGATCCCCTTGCGGGTCAGTTCCTTCGCTGCCGCTTCGGCCCATTCCACGCCGTGAAGCCAGGCGTCGTAACCGATCCGCGCGCCCTTGGCGGCGTGTTTCGCGATCCACTTGGCCGGACTGGTGGCGGGCACGTCCTCGTAATCGAACAGCGCGGCATCGACCTGCTCGCGGACCTGGACGGTGTAGCGCCCGTCGGTGAACATCGCCGCGCCCGTGCCGGAATAGGACCCCGCCAGCACCGCCGCGCTGCCCGCGCTGCCAGCGAAACCGGTCAGCCAGTGCAGCCGCTGCGCATAGGAGCCCACATATTCGCTCATGTGCTCGTCGGAGATCGGGACGACGAAGCCGTCGAGCTCGCGGCGCTGCAATTCCTTGCGCAGGGCGTCGAGGCGGGCTTCATGGGTGTTCATCAGCATCGGCTTGGACCTTTCATCGGGGCCGGTCGGCGATTGCGCGACTCGGCGCTTGCGGCGCGCGGCGCAGCCGCATAATCATGGCACCCGACATAGCGATGCGCAGGCCTGCTTTCCACCGCTTGCGTCGCAGGGGAGGGATCAGCGATGGTTTTCGTGCGTATTGGCAGCCTGTTGAGTGCCGCCGGACTGGCGCTTGCTGCCCCTCTCACCGCCCAGACCCCTGAAGGGAACTCCGTGCCCGAATCCGTTACCCCTCCGACGTCTCCTCCGGTCGCCGACCAGCGCGATCATTCCTACAGCCGACACGGCATCACGATCGCAGATCCCTACAACTGGCTGCACGACAAATCCTATCCCACGGTCGATGACGCGGATGTGCTCGGCTACCTCAATGCCGAGAACGCCTGGTTCGAAGCGCAGATGAAGCCGCAGCAGAAGCTGGTCGATACGCTGTTCGAAGAGATGAAGGCGCGGATCAAGGAGGACGATTCCACCGTTCCGCAGCGGCAGGGCGACTACCTCTACTGGTCCGAATTCGAGGAAGGCGCGGAGTACCGCAAATATTACCGCAAGCCGGTGGCGGGCGGCGATCCGCAGCTGATCCTCGACGAGAACGCGCTGGCCGAGGGCAAGGAATATTTCCGCCTCGGCGCCTTCTCGGTGAGCAACAACGGGCGCTATCTCGCCTATTCGGCCGACGACAACGGCTCCGAGCGGTTCGACGTCCGGATCAAGGATCTCGAAACCGGCGAACTGCTGCCGGACACCATTCCTGGCACGTTGTCTGGTCTGGTGTGGGTCATGGAGGATCGCGGATTGGTCTATGGCGTCGCCAACGACAATTGGCGCGTCCATGATGCGACGCTGCATGTGCTAGGCACGCCGGTGAGCGAGGATGTCGAACTCTATCGCGAGACGCAGGACGACGGGTTCAGGGTCGGCGCAGGCCTTTCGGCGCAGGAAGACTGGTTGATCATCGCCACCGGCGACAACGAGACCAGCGAGGTGCGGCTGGTGCGCGCCGATGACCCCACCGGAGAGCAGATCCTGGTCGCGCCGCGCCGCAAAGGCGTCGAATACGATGTCGACATTCGCGACGGCAAGGTCTTCGTCCTTACCAACGACAACCATGTGAACTTCCGCCTCGCCACCGCCGATCTCGCGGCGCCCGGCGAATGGACAACGCTGATTGAGGGTTCGGACGAATTCTATCTCACCGATTTCGCGCTGTTCAAGGATTACTACGTCACCGAAGGCCGGCTCAGCGGTCTCGACCAGATCCAGATCCGCGATTACGCCGATCCCGCGCTGGTCAAGCCGGTCGCCTTCGCCGAAGCGAGCTTCAACACCGGCCTCTCGGACAATCCCGAATACGATCAGGACAGATTGCGCCTGTCCTACGAGAGCATGGTCACGCCCAATTCGGTCTACGACTATCACGTCGCCAGCGGCGAGCTGGAATTGCTCAAGCAGCAGGAAATTCCCAGCGGCTACGATCCCTCGCTCTACACCACTCAGCGGCTCGAGATCACCGCGCGCGACGGCACCCGGGTGCCCGTCAGCGTGGTGATGCGCAAGGATCGTCCCAAAAGCGGGCCGCTCCACCTCTATGCCTATGGCGCCTATGGTTATGCGGTGCCGCCGGGGTTCTCGACCACGCGGCTGAGCCTGGTCGATCGCGGCTATGCCTATGCCATCGCCCATATCCGCGGCGGCGACGATCTGGGCCGCAAATGGTATCTCGCGGGCAAGCTCAACGAGCGGACCAACACCTTCAACGATTTCGTCGATGTCGCGAAGGGGCTGGTCGAGGCGAGCTACACCGAAAAGGGCAAGATCAGCATCTCGGGCGGTTCCGCCGGTGGCGAGCTGATGGGCGCGGTGGTCAACACCGATCCCGACCTGTGGGGTGCGGTGGTGGCGCATGTGCCCTTCGTCGATGTCCTCAACACCATGCTCGACGCCGATCTGCCGCTGACGCCGGGCGAATGGCCCGAATGGGGCAACCCGATCGAGAGCAAGCAGGCCTTCGCCTATATCCTCTCCTACAGCCCCTACGATCAGGTGGCGGCGCAGGATTATCCGCCGCTGCTGGTCACCGCCGGACTCAACGATCCGCGGGTGACCTATTGGGAGCCCGCCAAATGGGTGGCCAAGCTGCGCGCCACCAAGACCGGCGACAACACGCTGCTGCTCAAGACCAATATGGGTGCCGGGCATGGTGGTAAGTCGGGCCGCTTTCAGTCGATCTACGAGACTGCCGAGGAGGTTGCCTTCATCCTGTGGCAGATGGGCGAGGCGCAGTAACCGCCTTGGGAGAACGCTTCGAGAAGACCTTCACCGCGGCGCCCGAACACATCGACGTGATGGGGCACGTCAACAATGCGGTTTGGGTGCAGTGGATCCAGGACATGGCGACCGCGCATTGGGATGCGGTCGCCCGGCCCGAAGACCGTGCGGCGGTGGTCTGGCTCGTGGTGCGCCACGAGATCGATTATCGCGGCAACATCGCCGAGGGCGAGAGCGCGACAGCCACCACCTGGATCGAGGGCGAGGCCCGAGGTGCCAAATCGCTGCGCCGGGTAGATTTTCACGACGCGGCGGGCCGGCTGGTGGTCTCGGCGGCGACCACCTGGGCGATGCTCGACCGGGCGAGTGGGCGACCGCTGCGGGTCAGGCCCGAGACGCTGGCGCCGTTCCGCGCCGGCTGAGGATATCGTCAGGAGGTTCCGCCGACGATCTTTATCGGCTCGAAGCCCCGCATCGGACGGCTCGCTCGCGCGGCCCCGCCGATCGTCTCGCTGCACAGCATGTTGCGACCCTTGGCCTTGGCTTCGTAGAGCAGCGCGTCGGCGCGGCGGTAGAGCAGGATGAAGGTCATGTCCTGCACGCCTTCGTCCTGCGCGGTCACCAGACCGACGCTGGCGGTAACCATGGTATCGAGCGCCTCGATCTCGCGCGCCACCTTGACCGGGATCTTCTGCCGCAGCCGTTCGACCCGCGTCTCGATGTCGTCGCCGCGCAGCATCAGGACGAATTCCTCCCCGCCGATCCGCACCGCGAAGGCGTCGGGATCGGAGCGCAGCACCTGCGCCACCGTCACCAGCACGCGGTCGCCGACTTCGTGCCCGTGCGCATCGTTGACCGCCTTGAAATGATCGAGGTCGAACACCGCCAGCGCTTCGTAGCCACTCGCGCGCAATTCGCCGAAGCGCAGGTCGATCGCGCGGCGGTTCATCAGCCCGGTCAGTGGATCGCGTTCGGACAGGTCGCTGAGCCGAAGCGCTGCCGCCACCGCACGGTCGCGCTCGCGGCGGATCGCGACGAAGCGGTCGGCCACTCCCAGCGCAACGATCATCACTTCGAGCGCGAGCGCCAGATAGATCAGTTCGTCGAGCGTAGAGGGCCCCGCATAGACACCGATCCCGCGCAGCAGCCGTTCGGTCGAGGCGGCGAGGATCGGGACCCAAGCGATAGCCAGGAACCGTGCGCTCCGGCTGCCACGCAGCACCGCCTGCGTCAGACAGGCGAGATAGACCAGGATCACCGGGACGAAGCCGAGGAAATAGCCGAGATTGTCGAAACCCTGCGTCCAGCGGAACTGGAGCCCAAAGAAGCTCAGGCCGAACAGGCTCCACCAACCCATGGCCTGCATCGCGCGGCGAAACAGCGGCGACAGCGCTTCTTGCTCGAGAAAGGCGACCATAAAGAAGGAAGCCGCCGCGACGCCGATGGTCCATGCCAGCGGCGCGCCGATCGCCATCGTCACCAGCGAGATGTCGAACAGCAGCGGGGCGAGACCGCCGGCCAGGATCACATAGGCGATCATGGCGACGACCATGGCGGCGTGCAGCAGGACGAAGCGATCGCGCAGGATGACGAAGAAATGGAGATCGAAGATCAGCGGGGTCACCAGTATGCCGGCGACGATCGCGAGCAGGAGAACTTCCTCCATTCCCCAGTCGGTGCTCTCCGGGTCGGCGGTCAGGCGCGCTTCGGTGACCATGGTGGAGCTGTGCGGCCCGGCGATCCTTACCACCACCGCTTCGGTCGCCGCGGTGATGGCGGGCACGGGCAGGGTGAACACCGGACCGGCGGCGATCGGGCGGGCGGATCGCTCGTCATGCGCTGCGCTGCGCACCGCGCCGCCGCGATCCACCGCGGCGATGTCGATCCGCTCGAAGCGGGAGATGCGGGTGAAGAAGGCCTGCGGGGCGTTGCCGGCCCAGGAGGCGGCGTCGAAATAGAGCCAGGACACGGGTGCGCTGTCGTCCCACCCACCGCCGTTGCAGTCCCAGACCCGGCCGGGAGCCAGCATTGAGGCGAGCGGTATGTCGGAATCGGAATGGGTGTGGCAGGCGGGCGCGACCGGCGAGGGCGTGGCCGCCGGCTCGGTCTCGGCGAGGACGGGAGGAGCGGCCAGCAGCAGCATCGCAAGCCACAGGCCGCAAGCGACCCGGCGCGCCACCTTCAAGATTGCTGCTCCCCCCATGGTTGCGCCTCTAGCAGCGACCGGTTTCCGGGGCGTTAACCACGGGCCGCAATTGGCAGGGGCAATCCCGGCCGCCGGCGGCGCAGCAGCCGCTACTGCGCGAGCACCTCGGCGACCGGGCGGTAGTCGTAACCCAGTTCCGTCGCGACCGCCTCGTAGGTCACCGCTCCGGCGTGGACGTTGAGACCCTCGGCGAGATGCGGATCGCGGCGCATCGCTTCCTTCCAGCCGAGCCGCGCGATCCGCAGCGCATGCGGCAGGGTGACGTTGTTGAGCGCGTAGGTGCTGGTCCGCGCGACCGCGCCGGGCATGTTGGCGACGCAGTAATGGACCACGTCGTCGACCACATAGGTGGGCTCGGCATGGGTGGTGGGCCGGCTGGTTTCGAAGCAGCCGCCCTGGTCGATCGCGACATCGACCAGCACCGAACCGGGCTTCATGCATTTGAGCATGTCGCGGCTGACCAGCTTTGGCGCCGAGGCGCCGGGGATCAGAACCGCTCCGATGATCAGATCGGCCTCGCAGACCGCCTCGTCGAGATTGGCCTTGTTGGAAAAGCGGGTCGAGGCGCGGGCCTCGAAATGGGTGCCGACCCGCTCCAGCACATCGGGGTCGCGGTCGAAAATGTTGACATCGGCGCCCAGCCCGACCGCCATCTGCGCGGCGTTGAAGCCGACCACGCCGCCGCCGATCACGATAACCTTGCCCGGCATCACGCCGGGAACGCCGCCGAGCAGCACGCCGCGCCCGCCATGCGCCTTCTCGAGCGCCGAGGCGCCGGCCTGGACGCTCATCCGGCCCGCGACCTGGCTCATCGGCTTGAGCAGCGGGAGCGAATCATTGCGTCCGGTCACGGTCTCGTAGGCGATCGCGGTGACGCCCGACTTGACCAGATCGGCGGTCTGCGGCGCATCGGGGGCGAGGTGGAGATAGGTGTAGAGGATCTGTCCCTCGCGCAGCTTGGCGCGTTCCTCGGCCTGCGGTTCCTTGACCTTCACCACCATCTCGCATTCGGCGAAGATCGGGTCGGGTCCCTCGACGATCCGCGCTCCGGCCGCCTCGTATTCGAGATCGGTCGCGCCTATCCCCAGCCCGGCGCCGCTCTGGATCCAGACCTCGTTATCCTGCAGCACCAGCTCGCGGGCGCTTTCGGGCGTCAGGCCGACGCGGTATTCGTGGTTCTTGATTTCGGTGGGGCAGCCGACGCGCATGGGGAGGTCTCCTTGGGAATAGCGGGCCCGTTACAACTGCAACCAGTGGCGCACAAGCGGCGGGGACGATTCGGGGCGGTTCGGGACCGGTGCGAAGGGCGAGCAAGTTGACGAAACACATTCGGCTTCGTCCCCTCGGGTTCACCAAGGGGGCGGATGCAACAGGCCCCGCTGGAGGGCGAGACCGGGGCTGGCTTCGCGAGGCTTGCGCAAGCGGACATGGAAGCGGTGTGGCATGGCGGCGGGATTGTAGGAAAGACGTTTCGCACGAGGTTCGTTCGGGGCTAGTTCTGGGCTCGTTCTGGCTCCCGGCGGGGCCCCGGAGAATGGCTGACGGGCGGCTGACGGGCGGCTGACAGGCGGCTGACAGGCGGCGCGAGAGACTCTTTCGCGCATTCATCCTACAATGACACCATGGATGGCAGGGCCAGTTTCGAACAGCGCGCGGTCGCCGGGCTCGGCGAGCGCTTGCCGTTTCGCGACTGGGCGCCCGAACTCAAGGCGCATTGGGCGGAGTTTTCCTCGGCGCGGATCGACCGCGAACTGCGTTTCATGCACGCGGTGGGGCTGGCGACCTGCATCGCGTGCCTGTTTTTCGATGAGCGGGCGGGTCTGCTGGAGCGGGGTCTGTGGCTGCGACTGGGTCTGGTCACGCCTGCCTATCTGGTCGCGATGGCGCTGCTGCGGCGCGGGGATGGGGTGACACGCATGCTGGCGACGGTCGTCCCGATTGCGCTGTTCGCGGGGGTGACGAGCTATTTGGGCACATCGGCGCAAGGGGCCTTCGGCGACCGCTATCTGATGGCGAGCGCCATGCTGATCGCCTTTAGCGTCGTGCTGGTGCCGCTCCGGGCCGGAGCCACGCTGCTCCTCGCCGCCACCGGCTACGGAGCGATCGCCATCCCGGTGCTGGCCAGCGAGGGGATCGGCCCGCACAATATCGACCTCTTCGTGTTCACGCTGCTGTGCTGCACCGCACCGATCCTGATCAAGCTGCGCAGCGACAGGGTGCAGGACAGCAATTTCCTCCTCACGCTCGAAAGCCGCCGGTCGCAGGACGATCTGCTGGCCAGCAATCGCCGCCTCGAAACGCTGAGCAGCGTGGACGCGCTGACCGCAGTGCTCAACCGGCGCGGTTTCGAGAACAGGTTCGCGGCGGCTTTCGCGGCGGCGCGCGAGAGCGAAGCGATGCTCGCCGTGCTGCTGCTGGATATCGACCATTTCAAGCGCTTCAACGACACCCACGGCCATCAGGCCGGCGACCGCTGCCTGAGGGAGGTCGGACGCTTGCTGAACAGCGAGTGCGAACGCCACGGCGGATTCGCCGGGCGCTATGGCGGCGATGAATTCATCGCCGCGCTGTTCGGCGAGGCAAGCCGCGAAGCCGGGGCCATCGCTACCCGCATAGGGGCGCAGATAGGCGAACTCACCAGAATGGATGACACCGGTATCGACGAGAGGGGCATCGACGAGGCGAACAGCGATCATCGCGGCCTCGAGGACTCGATCCGCGTCAGCATCGGGGTGCGCATAGGCAGCCCGATGCTGACGAGCCGCGAGACATTTGTCAGCGACGCCGACCGCGCGCTCTATGCGGCAAAGGATGCGGGGCGAAATCGCGTCGTGGTGCTCGGGGAATAAGGCCAAGAGTGCGGGCTCGCGAGAGCGGGGTATCCCGAGGCTTGCGAGGTGCCAACAACTCGCCCGGAGCCACTATCGCCCGCCCTTCTTTCCAGGCTGGAAAACTATCGCTTGCCACGATGGAAAGTCATGCTAGGTTTTCCACATTGGAAAGTGAGGTAGCATGACACACGACAGCGTTCCCCCGACCGGGCCCAACTCCGGGCCGAACCCCCTCCCCGACCCGCGCGATGCGCTGGCCTCGATCCGGGCCGCGCGTGCCGGGGTTGCCGGGCCGCCCGAACCGCATCTCGGTTTCGATCTGCTTTACGGCACCTCTTGCGGGCTGCTGGTGGTGGGGAACGGGCTTGAGGCGCCGTGGTCGCTGCTCGTCCTCGGGATCGCGCTGGCGGGACTCGGGCTGCTGGTGGCAAGATGGCGGCGCCGGTTCGGTTGGTGGATCAACGGCTATTCGCCTCGCCGTGCGCGCTGGGTCGCCTTCGGGTTGGTCGCGGTATTGCTCGCGCTGGTGGCGGTCTCGAGATACGGGCATGCGCAGGGACCGTGGTGGCTGTTCCTCCCCGCTGCGGCAATCGGCTTCGTGGCCGCGATCGCCGGCAGCCGCATCTGGATGCGGGTCTGGCGCGCCGAGCTCGCCGGGGGGGTGCGATGACCCCGCTGCCGGTGTTCGACCCGGTCATCCACGCCCCCGGGAGGCTGCAAATCTGCGCGCTGCTCTCGGGGGTGGACGACGCCGAATTCGCCTTCCTGCGCGACCGCATCGAAGTGTCGGATTCGGTGCTCTCGAAACATCTCAAGCTGCTCGAGGAGGCGGGCTATGTCGCGCTCGCCAAGGCCGCGCGCGAGGGCCGCCAGCGCACCTGGGTGCGGCTGACCCGCGCGGGCAAATCCGCCTTCGCCGCGCATGTCGCCGAACTGCAGCGGCTGGCGGAATTCTGAGCCTGTTGCCGGACCGTTTGGGGGCAGTCAGCGGATCGGCGGAATGTCTGGGGTTCTGTCTCGGACGAGGGCCGGCCGATTGGTTGCGCGCCACGGTGAAGCCGCGCGGAAATAGGCCGGTCGCGCTCTTGCAGCGGCCTCGAGAGGTGCTGCAGGCTGCCATTCCCCATTTCGAAGCACGACATGGCTATCAAAACTCGCGGCCTCGGAGCGGACCAATATCGCAGCTTGCTGTAACGATGGCATATTAATTAATATTTTTACTCAAAACATCGTGCTAGATGCGAAATGCGTCCTTAAAACGCACCGATTGTTATTCACCTCAGGGTCGCATTATATTTTCATCTTTCGCCGGTAAGCGGCGAGGGGGGGATAAATTTATGGCCAGTGGGTGGGGTTTTGCAGGCCCCGATTTTTTCGCGAACTATTTGCCGATTGCGGCCCTGGCGCTCGGCATCGGCGCGCTTGGGAGCTTCTCGGCCAGCGCCGTCGCTCGCGGCGCGCGCCGGATGGGAAGCGCGCCTCGCCGGCGCCACTGGTTTCTTCTGGCCGGTTTGGGGGCGGGTGTCGCCATCTGGGCGACCTACTTCACCGCCATGCTGGGTTACCGCGCCGATCTCGACCTCGATATCGCCTTCGTCATCGCGGCATTCCTGAGCTTTCTCGCCGTGGGAATCGTCCTGTCATCGCAATCGGCGCTGGCCGCGCGGGCATCCGCCAGGGGGAAACGCAATCTGCGCGAAGCGCTGAGGGTGCTCGGCGAGACGCAGGCGCATTACCGCGCCTATGTCGAAGTCAGTCCCCAGATCGGCTGGGTTGCGGATTCCGACGGCAGGGTGGTCGAGATCGCCCCGCTGTGGACCGAGCTGGTCGGCATCCCCGGCGAAGAGGCGCTCGACGAAGGCTGGACCCGCGCCATTCACCCGACCGATCTTCCGCTGGTTCTCGAAAACTGGGGGAAGGCGGTCAAATCCGGCGATCATCGGCTTGCCAACAGCCGCTATCGGATGCGCCTGTCCGATGGCTCGTACCAATGGTTTCAGATCCGGGCCCGGCCCCGGCGCGATGCGGCGGGCGCCATCGTGGCCTGGTATGGCTGCATGGAGGATATCGAGGACCAGGTGATCGCGGAAACGGCGCTGCGCACGAGCGAGGAGCGCTTTCGCTTCGCCTCCTGCGCCACCAACGACGTCATCTGGGACTGGTGCGTCGCAGACCAGCGCACCACCTGGGCCGGCGATTACCTCAACGTGCTCGGTTATCCCGAACTCAGCGAGACGACGCCGTGGGAATGGTCGAGGGACCGCGTCCATCCCGAGGATGCCGCTCGCCTGTTCGCAAGCCAGGACGCCGCCATCGCAGCCGGGGAGGAATACTGGAACGACGAATACCGGTTCAAGGTGGCATCGGGGGGATGGATCGACATCAAATCCTGCTGCCTCATCGTGCGGGACGAGGCCGGGAAGACCATCAGGCTGGTGGGTTCGATGCTCGACATCACCAGGGAAAAGCGGGCCGAGAACGAACTCGTGTGGGCGGCTTATCACGATTCGCTGACCGGCCTTCCCAATCGGGCCCGGTATCTGATCGACATCGTTTCGGCCATCGGCGCCGCGCGGCGGGCGAACCGCTTCGTCGCGCTGATCCTGCTCGACCTCAACCGGTTCAAGATCCTGAACGACACGCTGGGTCATGCCGTCGGCGACCGGGTGCTTCAGGAACTTGCGGAGCGCCTTTCGAACATCGTGCCCGAAGGGGCTGCGGTGGCCCGGATGGGCGGAGACGAGTTCGCCATCATCCTGCCCGATCTGCCGACGATCGCCGCCGCGGAGGCGATCGTCGATCGGCTGGAAAAAACCCTGGCCGCGCCGGTGGCCTTCGCGGATATGAGCATACCCATCGCTCTGAGCGCCGGGATCGCCTTCTTCCCCCGCGATGGCGGCGATCCCGCCGAATTGCTGCATGCCGCAGATCTGGCGCTGTATTCGGCCAAGGAGAAATCGCCGGGCACTTTCAGCGAGTTCTCGCCGGCGCTCGGAGCCCATGCCGCGGATCGCTCGGCAATGCTTTCGACCGCGCGTCTCGCGCTGGAAAGCGACGGGATCGTTGCGTTCTACCAACCCAAGATCGACCTCAGGACCGGGCGGATCGACGGGTGGGAAGCGCTGCTTCGCATCAGGGACGAGAATGGACGGATTTTGCCGCCTTCCGTGATCGCGGCCGCCTTCGAAGACGGCGATCTTTCGGGACAGATTACCGATCGCATGGTCTCGCTGGTGTTCGCCGATCTGGCGCGCTGGCAGGCGGGGGGGATCGATCCGGGGCAGATCGCGATCAATGTCTCGGCCGGCGATCTGCTGCAGGTCGGGCTGGCCGAGCGGTTGAAGGCTCATGCCGTGAGCAATGGACAAGCGGTCTCCAAAATCGGCATCGAGGTCACGGAAAGCGTCCTGATCGGCCGGGCCGGGACGGAGATTTTCGCCATGTTCGAGGAGCTTCAGGCCCAGGGTGTGGCAATCGCGCTCGACGACTTCGGCACCGGATACGCATCGCTGACGCATCTTCAGAAATTTTCGGTCGATGTGATCAAGCTCGATCGCTCCTTCGTCGCCCGGATCGACCAACGCGACCCCAAGGCGACCGCGATCATCGATGCCATGCTCCAGATGGCGAGACTGCTGGAGATCAGAACGGTGGCCGAAGGCGTAGAGACCACGCAGCAGGCGCGCTATCTGCAGGCGCGGGGATGCAGCAGCGCTCAGGGCTATCTGTTCAGCCATCCGGTCGCCTATGCCGAAGTCGAAGATCTGGTGGCGCGGCATCCGCTCGAGCATTGGCAGTTCGCCGCAATCGCGCCCCCGGGCGAAGCGCAGGCGGGTCTCGCGCGGTCCCAATCCGCGGCGGAATTCCGTGGATGATCGCTCCGGCCGGGCGCGGCCCCTGTCTTGACCGTTTCGCCCGCCGGTGAGTTGTCGGAGCAGCGCGCTTCGAAAAAGGAATAGCATGGGACAGTATCACGGCGACGACAGGAACCGGCTCGAGCGGCTGCAGCTGGCGCTCGTGCGGACCCGGCAGGCGGCGGCGGATTCGGGCCAGCGAGTGGTGCTGGTGCTCGAGGGCCGCGACAGCGCGGGCAAGGACGGTGCGATCAAGCGGATCACGGAGTATCTCTCGGTGCGCTCCACCCGCGTGGTGGCGCTTCCAAAGCCGTCGGACCGCGAGCGGACCGAGTGGTATTTCCAGCGCTATGTCGCGCATCTGCCGGCAGCCGGCGAGTTCGTGATCTTCAACCGCTCGTGGTACAACCGCGCCGGGGTCGAGGTGGTGATGGGATTTTCCCCGCCCGAGGCGCAGGCCGCCTTCCTGCGCGACGCGCCCGATTTCGAACGCATGCTCGCCGAGAGCGGGATCACGCTGGTCAAGCTGTGGCTCGACATCTCGAAGGAGGAGCAGGCGAAGCGGCTCGATGCGCGGCGCAGCAATCCCTTGAAGTCGCTCAAGGTGTCCGAGATGGATGCCGCCGCGCAGGTCAAATGGAGCGAATATTCGGCGGCGCGCGATGCCATGTTGTTGCGCACGCATACTCCGATCGCTCCGTGGTACTGCGTACGTGCGGATCGCAAGGTGCCTGCGCGCCGGGCGATCATCCAGCACATATTGAGCGAGGTGGCGCCGGCCGGGGTTCTCGAGGACGTGCCGGTCCCCGACCCCAAAATCCTGTTCCGCTTCGAACCGGCGGCGCTGGAGGACGGCCGGCTCGCGCCGTGAACTGCCCCCGTGCAGGCGCCGCGTTTTTGTGCAAGGATGCGCATGGACCCCGGTAGCAACCGCATGAATACGAAGGCATCCGCACCGCAATGACGCTGCTTATCTTCTACGTCGCCCTCGCCCTGGTGGTGTCGTTCCTGTGCTCGATCCTCGAAGCCTCGCTGCTGACGATCACGCCCTCGACCGTGCGTTCGGCGCAGGATCGCGGTGCCAGCTGGGCGGGCAAGCTCAAGAAGCTCAAGGACGATATCGAGCGGCCGCTCGCGGCGATCCTGACGCTCAACACCATAGCGCACACGATGGGCGCGGCGGGCGCAGGCGCGCAATATGCCAAGGTTTACGGCGCGGGCAGCGAGGCGATCTTCGCCGCGGTGCTGACCCTGCTGGTGCTGATCTTCACCGAGATCATCCCCAAGACCATCGGCGCGCGCTACGCCGAGAAGATCGCGCCTTTCACCGCCTGGATCCTGCCGCTGCTGATCACCGCGCTGGCGCCGCTGGTCTGGGCCTCGCGCCAGCTGACGAAGCTGATCACCTGGGGCAAGCCCGCCGCGGTCCCGCGCCACCGCGACGATCTGCTGGCGATCGCCAATCTGGGCCAGGCCTCGGGACAGATCGATAGCAGCGAGGTGCGCTTCCTGCGCAATCTGCTGCAGCTCCACGCGGTCAAAACCGCCGATGTGATGACCCCGCGCACCGTGGTGTTCAGCCTCTCGCAGCGCACCTCGCTGGCCGAGTTCGCCGCCAGGATGAGCGATGTTCCGCACACCCGCATCCCGGTGTTCGACGAGAATTCGGACAAGATCACCGGCTTCGTGATCAAGCACGAGGCGCTGACCAGCCTGCACGACAATCCGGCGGGCGACGTCAGCCTGCAGCCGCTGGTCCGCCCGCTGCCCAATGTGCTCGACGAGGTGCCGGTCGACAAATTGTTCCACCGGATGATCTCGCAGCACGATCACATTCTGATGGTGATCGACGAATACGGCACCTTCCGCGGGCTGGTGACGCTCGAGGACGTGCTCGAGACCATCTTCGGCTTCGAGATCGTCGACGAGATGGACGAGATCCCCGATCTGCAGGAATATGCCCGCGAACTGTCGCGCCGCCGTTCGACCGGCGCCGCGCGCGCCTGACGGCGGCGCAATTGCAGGCTTGCCCGCCGCTCGCCGTTACGGCTAGGCCGCGAAGGTGACCGAATTTCCCCCTCCCGCCGACCGGCCGCCTGTGGAGCCCACGCTCCCCGCCGACCGGCCCGCTCGCCGCAATTCCTTCACCCGCTTCCTCGACGGGGTCGAATGGCTGGGCAACCTGTTGCCGCATCCGGTAACGCTGTTTGCGCTCCTGGCCTTGGGCATGGTGCTGCTCTCGGGTCTGTTCGCCTGGATGGATCTCGCAGTGGTCGATCCGAGACCGGCGGGCGCATCGGGCCGGGCCGAGGACGGGATGATCCGCGCGGTCAGCCTGATGGATGCCGACGGGATCCGCCGCATCTTCACCGGGCTGGTGACCAATTTCACCGGTTTCGCGCCGCTCGGCGTGGTGCTGGTCGCGATGCTCGGGATCGGTGTGGCGGAGAAATCCGGCGTGCTCTCGGCCGCGGTGCGCGGCGTGGTGCTGGGCGCCTCGCCCAAGATGGTGACGCTGGCGATCGTCTTCGCCGGCGTGATCTCCAACACCGCCTCCGAACTGGGCTATGTGGTGCTGATCCCGCTGGCGGGCGCGGTCTATCACTCGCTCGGGCGGCATCCGCTGGCGGGGATGGCGGCGGCCTTCGCCGGCGTCTCGGGCGGTTATTCGGCGAACCTGCTGATCGGCACCATCGACCCGTTGCTGGCGGGCATCACCGAGGAAGCGGCGCAGCTGATCGATGCCGATTACGGCGTCACCGCCACCGCGAGCTATTATTTCATGGTCGCCTCGACCTTCCTGGTCACCGGCATCGGAGCGCTGGTGAGCATCTACATCGTCGAGCCCAAGCTGGGGACATTCGATTCCTCGCGCGCCGAGCCCGAGCTGCTCGACACCAAGATCTCCGCGCTCGACCAGCAGGAGAAGAAGGCGCTGCGCCGCGCGGGCCTCGCGGTGATCGCGGTGCTGGCGCTGATGGCGCTGACGCTGCTGCCCGAATGGGGCGTGCTGCGCGACGGCGAGACCGGCGACCGGATGCGCTCGCCCTTCTTCACCGGCTTCGCGGTGTGGATTCTCGTCTTCTTTCTCGCGGTCGGCTACGCCTATGGCAAGGTGGTCGGCACGATCCGCAACGACCGCGACGTGATCGACGGCATGGCCAAGGCGATGTCCTCGCTCGGGCTCTATATCGTGATCATCTTCTTCGCCGCGCAATTCGTCGCCTTTTTCGCCTGGTCCAATCTGGGCGCGATCACCGCGGTCAACGGCGCGACCTTCCTGCAGGAGATGGGGCTGACCGGGCCGGTGCTGTTCGTCGGCTTCATCCTGGTCTGCGCGCTGATCAACCTCATGCTCGGCTCGGCCTCGGCGCAATGGGCGATGACCGCGCCGATCTTCGTGCCGATGCTGATGCTGATCGGCTATTCGCCCGAGGTGATCCAGACCGCCTACCGGATCGGCGATTCCACCACCAACATCATCACCCCGATGATGAGCTACTTCGGGCTGATTCTCGCCTGGGCGGCGCGTTACGATCGCAATGTCGGGATCGGCACCATGATCGCGATGATGCTGCCCTATTCGATCTTCTTCACCATCGCCTGGATGCTGCTGTTCTTCCTCTGGGTGTTCGGGCTTGGGCTGCCGGTGGGGCCGGGCTCGCCGACCTATTACGCCGCGGGCTGACCATCCGTCATCGCCGGGGCGACCGCGCCTCGCCGTCGCCGTCGGCGAGCGTGAAGGGGCGTTCGCGCGCGGCTTTCACCGCCGCCTCGAATTCGGGCAAGGCCATCGGCTTGGGGACCACGAAAGCGTCGGGCAGGCGCTCGCGCACCTCGGGTTCGCTGCCCGTCACGAAGACCACCGGGATCACCTGCTCGGAGCAGATCGTCATCACCGCCTCGGTCCCGGTGCCGTCCATGATGCGATGATCGGCGACGATCAGGTCCGGGCAGCGCTTCTCGGCCGCCGTGACCGCCTCGGCCATGGTGGTCGCGATCTCGAAAGAGGCGTAGCCGAGCTGGCCCAGCGCCTCCTCGACGGTGAAGGCCAGTAGGAATTCGTCTTCGATGATGAGTGCATGGGACACATGCGATCCTCCACATGGGCGGGAGCGCGGTGTGTCTCTCAGCCGCCGGCAGCCGAAACATGGACCAGCGATGGCAGGGCCCTAACACAGCCTCCCGGGCATGTCTGCCTTTGCAAAGCTGCGTGTTTGGCGGATGAAGGACCGACGCCGGGTGCCCGGGGCGCAGGTAAACCGGTCTCCTGTACCGCGCCCGCCCCGCCGCGATGGCCGTCCATGGCAGCGGGCGCACGGTCCGTCGCGGTTGCGCTTGTCCGCACCGGAACTCGCGTTAGGTCGTTCGGGTTCACACCCCATCCGACCGCAACAAGAGAATGACCATGAAATATCAGATCGCCGCCGCCGCCGCGCTTGCCTTCGGCATCTCGGCTCCCGCCCTGGCGCAGGATGCTGCCGCTCCTGCTGCCGCCGCACCCGCGGCCAGCGCCGAAGTCGCCGCCGGCACCCAGATCTACGGCTCCGACGGCGCCGCGATCGGCACCGTGGCGCGGGTCGAGGGCGATGTCGCGCTGGTCACCGTGGGTGAGCGGACCATTCCGATCCCCGCGACCGCGATTGCCGCAGGCGAAGCCGGTCCGACCGTGAACATCACCCGCACCGCGCTGGTGACCCAGTTCGATCAGCAGATGGCGCAGATGGATGCGCAGCTCGAAGCCGCGCTGGTCGAGGGCGCTGCGGTGCAGACCGCCGACGGTCAGCCGCTGGGCACGATCCAGTCGCGCGAGGCGGATGCGATCATCGTCGCCGGCACTGCGGGCGAAATGACGCTCTCCAAGCCGATGCTGGCGCTCGGCCCGCAGGGGACGCTGGTCGTCCGCGCAACGATGGAGCAGATCCAGCAGGCGATGGCGCAGGCGCCCGCCGAGGGCTGATCCTCGACTTCGAGCGAATCGAGAAGGGCCGCCGGTGCGAACCGGTGGCCCTTTTTCGTGGCCGCACGCAAATCGGCGAAGTGCGGCTCTACTCGGCCGGCGCCGCAGCGGGACCGGCGATGCAATCGGCCGCGTCGGCGACTTCCCAGACCCGGTCCGAGCGGCCGTCGCGCGCGCGGACTTCGCGCACCAGCGGAACCAGCTCCTCGGGAGTGGCGCGGCTATCCGGGTCGCACACCGCTTCGAGCACGCGGTCCTTGACCCGCGGCTCCTGTCCGGTGCGCTGCCCAGCGACCTGCGAAGTCTGTTCACCGCTCGCCTCGTTCTCGATCGAACAGGCGGTGCACAGCCAGGCGGCCATGACGCCGAAGAAGATCGCGCGGATATTCATCGGTTTACTGTGAACCGCCTGTGTGCCGATGCAACCGCGCCGGACGTCGCCCGCCTCGTGGCTGGCTCCGCCCGGCGCATGGGGAGGTGAGGAGCTCCGGAACCCGGCTGCTATCCTATTTGAGGACCTTCTTCGCGCCCATCCAGCCGAGCACCAGAAAGACCAGGCTGAGCACCAGCGCGACGACGAAGATGATGATGGCGATATCGACCAGCGCGCCGGCGATGCCGCCGAAGCCGAGAATGGCCGCGACCAGCGCGATGATACCCAGGGTGATGGCCCATCCGAACATATAGTGTCTCCGATAGGCCGCGGATCGTCGCGCCCCTTCGGTTAGAGCAACCGGGCGCGCAGGCGTTCGTTCCGGCGCGGCGGCAAGGCCTAGGCCCGCTCAATCACATCGGATTGCCGTCGCGGTCGCGGAAGATCTCGCGGCGACCGACGTGGTTGGAGGGGCCGACGAAGCCGTCCTCTTCCATCCGCTCGATCCATTTGGCGGCGGTGTTATAGCCCACCCCCATCTGGCGCTGGAGCCACGAACCGCTGGCCTTCTGGTTCTCGAACACAATCTGGCAGGCCTGGCGGTATTTGCGTTCCTCGGGGTTGTCGCTGGCGGTGAGCTCGTCCTCGAAGGAGAAGCCGCCGTCCTCGCTTTCCTCGGTGACCGCATCGACATAGTCGGGCTTGCCCTGCCCGCGCCAGTGATCGGCAACGCGCTCGACCTCCTCGTCGGAAACGAAGGGCCCGTGCACGCGGACCATCGCACCGGTGTTGGGCTTGTAGAGCATGTCGCCCTTGCCCAGCAGCTGTTCGGAACCCTGCTCGCCCAGAATGGTGCGGCTGTCGATCCGGCTGGTCACCTTGAAGCTGATCCGCGTGGGCAGGTTGGCCTTGATGACGCCGGTGATGACATCGACCGAGGGGCGCTGCGTCGCCATGATCAGATGGATGCCCGCGGCGCGGCTTTTCTGCGACAGGCGCTGGATCAGCACCTCGATCTCCTTGCCGACGGTGACCATGAGATCGGCGAGCTCGTCGACGATCAGCACGATCTGCGGCAGCACCTGATAGTCGAGCTGCTCTTCCTCGTAGAGCTCCTCGCCGGTCTCGGCGTCGAACCCGGTCTGGACCCGGCGGCCCAGCGGCGTGCCCTTGGCGGCGGCGCTGCGGACCTTCTCGTTGAAGGCGTTGATGCTGCGCGAATTGACGCTCGACATCATCCGGTAGCGGTTCTCCATCTCGCCCACCGCCCATTTGAGCGCGCGCACCGATTTGTGCGGCTCGGTGACCACCGGGCTGAGCAGATGCGGGATGTCGTCGTAGCTCTTGAGCTCGAGCACCTTGGGATCGATCAGGATCAGCCGGCATTCGCTCGGGGTGAAGCGGTAGAGCAGGCTCAGGAGGATGCAGTTGAGCCCGACCGATTTGCCCGAGCCGGTGGTGCCCGCGACCAGCAGATGCGGCATCGCCGCGAGATCGGCGACGATCGGTTCGCCGGCGATGTTCTTGCCCAGGATCATCGGCAGATTGCCCGGCGCATCGGCGAAATCGGCGGAGGAGGCGAGTTCCTTGAAGGAGATCGTCTGACGCTCGGCATTGGGCAGCTCGATGCCGATCACGGTCTTGCCCGGGATCGGCGAGACGCGCGCCGAGATCGCGCTCATGTTGCGCGCGATGTCCTCGGCCAGCCCGACCACGCGGCTGGCCTTAATGCCCGGCGCGGGCTCCAGCTCGTACATGGTCACCACCGGCCCGGCGCGGACCGCGGTGATCTCGCCCTTGACGTTGAAATCGTCGAGCACGTTCTCGAGCAGGCGGGCGTTGCGTTCGAGCGCCATCTTGTCGAGCTTGACCACGCTCTGCTCGGGGATGTCCTCGAGCAGTTCGAGCCCGGGCAGGTTGTACTGCGCGAACATGTCGCGCTGCACCGGGGTGGCGGAGGAGGCGGCCGGGCGCGGCGAGGCGGCGGGATCGGGGATCTCGGGCGCGCGGCGCGGCGCCGCGGGCTCGGCGATGTTCTCGCCGATGCTCTCCGCAGCGTCCTCGGCGCGCTCGCGGCGCTGCTTGCGTTTGGGCAGCGGAAAGCTCTCGCTGTCGACGAGGCGCGGCGCGCGGCGGACGAAATCGGGCAGGGTGAGGAATTGCGCCCAGTCGATCGCAAAGACGCGGGTCACCAGCGCGATCCCGCCGGCCAGCGCCAGCAGCGCCAGCGCCGCCGTCACCCAGCCCTGACCGCCCTCGGGGAAACGGCCCGCCACCGCCTCGATCCCGCCCGCGCCGAGCAGGCCGAGCAGCCCGCCATAGCCCGCCGGCAGCGCGCCGCCGCTCTGGTCGAAGCTCAGCGCCAGCACGCTCGCCAGCAGCACCATGGCCAGCAGCAGCAGCGCGAAGGGCGTCCACCAGCCCGTCTCGCCGCCCTGGCTATCGGTCTCGACATCGCGCCACAGCCGCCGCGCGGAAATATAGAGCAGCGGCAGCAGCAACACGGTCGGCAGGCCGAAGAGATAGAGGGCGCGTTCGGCGGCCCAGGCGCCGCTGGCGCCCATCCAGTTGGCGATATCGGTCCCCGCCGCGGCGGTGGAGGGGCTGGGGTCGGTCTGCGCATAGCTGGCCAGCGCGAGCGCAAGGAACAGCGTCGCCAGCGCGAGCAGCGCGGCGCCCGACATCTGCACGGCGCGGCGCAGCGAGCGGCGAAACACCGCACGCCAGTCCGATTTCGCGAGCGCTCGCGTAGCCATGGGATGCCCTTTTCGCTGTGCCTGAGCCGCTTTATGTCTCGCGGGCGAGTCCCGCGTCAAGCGTTCCGGGAGGGATCGGGTGCGGCGGTTAGCCCGTCGATGGCGGCCCAGCGCGGCCAGCCGAGTTCGCGGGCGCGCGCCGCGTCCATCCCTCCCAGTGCGATCACCGGAAGCGACGAGAGCCGTGCGAGCGCGTGGAAGCGGGTCGGTCCCAGCGCCTCGCCGGCCGGATGCGAGCGGGTGGCAAAGACGGGGGAGAGCATGACGGCCTGCGCTCCAGCGCTTGCCGCCGCAGCGATCTCGGCTTCGTCATGCGCGGTAGCGACCGCAAGGGTCGAGGCTCCGGCGATCCGCTCGGGCGAGCCATAGACCCCGTCGGCGCCCCACTCCTGCGCGCGCGCCGGATCGCCGGAGAGCAGGACCAGGTGACCCCGTGCGCGGGCGAGCGCCGCCAGCGCCACGAAGCGCGTACGGCGTTCGCCCTCGCCGAGGTGGTAGTGGCGGAAGACGAAGCCCGAGCCCGGCGGCAGCGCGGCGAGGCTGCGTTCGAGCGCGGCGTCGTTGCGCGCGTCGGAGAGCAGCCACAGATCGGGCAGGCGGAGCAGTTCGGGGGTCTGGTCAGCGGACACATCCTCGCTATAGCGCGCCGTCATGGAGACGCCACGCACCCCGCTCGCCGAAATTCATGACCGCATCGCCAGGGCCTGCGCCATCGCCCGGCGCAAACCCGAGGAGGTGACGCTGGTCGCGGTGAGCAAGACGCATCCCGCCGAGAGCATCCTCCCGCTGCTCGAACAGGGCCAGCGCGTCTTCGGCGAGAACCGGGTGCAGGAGGCGCAGGACAAATGGCCTGGCCTGCGCGAACGCTTTCCCGATGCGGAGCTGCATCTGATCGGCCAGCTGCAGTCCAACAAGGCGGAGGAAGCGGCCTCGCTGTTCGACGTCATCCATTCGCTCGACCGGCCCAGCCTGCTCAAGGCGCTGGCCAAGGCCTTCGACAAGACCGGCCGCCGCGTGCCCTGCTTCGTCCAGGTCGATGTCGGCGAGGAGGCGCAGAAAGGCGGCTGCCCGATCGGCAAGCTGCCCGATCTGCTGGCGCAGGCGCGGGGGGCGGATATCCCGCTCGCCGGGCTGATGTGCCTGCCGCCGCAGGATATCGAGCCCGCGCCCTTCTTCGCGCTGCTCGACAAGCTGGCGCGCGACCATGGCCTGGCCGAGGAGCAGCCCTGGGGCCGCAGCATGGGGATGAGCGGCGATTTCGAGACCGCGATCCAGCTCGGCGCGACGCATGTGCGCGTGGGCAGCGCGCTGTTCGGGGCGCGCGGGACCTGAGCGAGCCTTAGCGAAGACAGAACCGACAAGCGAAAAGGGGCGCCCGAGAGCGCCCCTTTCCATTGCCGTTGCTTTTATCGTTTTAGGCCTCGGCGTCAGAACTCGCCGCGCAGCGTGATCCCGTAGGTGCGCGGTTCGGCGAGGAACGCCGAATAGGTCTGCTGCTCGGCGATGAAGGGCGTGTTGAACGCGACCTGGGTGTAGTCCTTGTCGAAGATGTTCTGGACCCAGCCCTCGATCGCGAAGCGGCCGGCGATATTGGTCAGGCCGACACGCCCGTTGGCGATCATGTAGCTGTCCTGTTCCTTGCCGTAGAGCAGGTCCGAGCCGGTGTTGTAGTCGCTGACCAGACGGGTGTTGAAGAACACCAGCCCGCGCATTCCGCTGCTGCCGATCGGCGGGGTCCACGACACCGAGCTGGTGACCGTGATTTCCGGCGCGTTCGAGAGATTGTCGCCCGGCAGCAGACGCAGCGCCGGATCGAGCGGGGCGCCGCTGTCATTGCCGATCAGATCGTTCTCGAAGCTGGTATCGGCATAGGTGAGGCCCAGCGTGACGTTGAAATCGGGCGAGGGGTTGAGCGTCCCCTCGACCTCGATACCCTGAGCCACGACACCCGGGATGACATTGTCCGCGGCGCAGGCACCGGTGGCGACGCTGCCATCCTGGTCGGTCCCGCCCAGATCGTCGCTGCAGGCGTTGACGTTCTGCACCAGGAAGACCGTGCCGTTGAAAGTGTTGAGCTGGAAGTTGGTGAACTCCTGGCGGAAGGCGGCGATGCTGAGGCCGAACTCGCGGGTCGAGTATTTCGCGCCCAGTTCGAAAGCGTCGACCGTTTCCTGGTCGAACTGCAGCCGGCTGATGTCGATGTTGTTGACGTTGAGGAAGACCGGTTCGGCCAGCGCGGAACGGTCGAGGTTGAAACCGCCCGCCTTGTAGCCACGCGAGTAGGAGGCATAGACCATCAGGTCGTCGGTCGGCTTGTAGCTCAGTACGGCGGTGCCGGTGAACTCGTTCTCGTCGCGGCTGTCGGCGAGCGAAACCCCGTCGAGTTCGGCGGTCGAGTTGCCCTGGCAGGACAGGCCGATGATGCCCGCCGCCAGCGGCCCTGCACCCGTACCCAGCAGCGGCGAAAGCAACCCGCGGTTGGTGGGGCAGACCGTGTTGTCATTGCCGAAGGTGGCGTCGAAATCCTTGGTCTCGTTGGTGTAGCGAAGCCCAAGCGTCAGATCGAGATTGTCGGTGATGTGGAAGATGTTGTGCGTGAAGACCGCGAAGCTCTCGCTCTTCTGGTTGTAGACATCGCCGGTGCCGCCGAGATCGTTGAGCGTCGCCAGATTGTCCAGCCCGGCGAAGATCAGCGGGGTCGCGGCGCCGAAGGCACCCGCGCCGCCATTGGCAGCCAGCAGCGCCGCCCGGCCACCGGCCGTGATGCATCCCGTCGCCCCGGGTGCGGTCAATGCCGTGTTGATCGCGTTGATGATCCGGCACGGAGCATAGGCTCCGTATTGCGTTCCGAAGCGCAGATTGTCGCGCGACTGCAGTTTCTCGTTGGCGTAGAAGCCGCCGACCAGCCACTCGACGCGGTCGTCGAAGGCCGAACCGGACAAGCGCAGTTCCTGAGTGAAGGTCTTGAACTCGCGCGCACCGGCATCCTCGGTCGGGGCGCGGTAGAGGA
>CAXBFN010000010.1:0-138262 GCA_963975275.1 uncultured Erythrobacter sp.
CCCGCCGCCGGTTTCGCAGTCACCTCGTTCCGGATCGCTAGG
The DNA here is from genome assembly GCA_963975275.1 of uncultured Erythrobacter sp. GTDB lineage: Bacteria > Pseudomonadota > Alphaproteobacteria > Sphingomonadales > Sphingomonadaceae > Qipengyuania. The sequence goes on from CAXBFN010000010.1 coordinate 43, forward strand.
CGATCACAGCCGGAACTTGGGAATGCCCCTGTTGCTGTCGAGCTCGGGGATGATCCGGTAGCGCGCCAGCACCAGGCTGAAGAGACCGAACAGCAGCAGGCCGATCGCGGTGAGCGTGAAGACGAAGCCCTGGCCCGCGAGACTCGCCACCGCATCGCCGAGCGATTTGACCTGGTCGGCGCCGCCCGCGAGGAAGCCGGCCTGGAACAGCGACCAGCCGATCACCGCATAGACCACCGCGCGCGCGAGAAAGCCCGCGCCGCCCACCCAGCGGGTCGCATCCGGCGCCTGCCCGCTGACGCGGTGCATGAATTCGCCCGAAATGCCCTTCTTGGCCTGGAAGATCGCGACGACGAAGAAGATCACTCCGAGCAGGCCGAGCACGGTCCCGCCGAAGTCATAGGACAGCACGCCTGCTGCCGCTTCCTGGGTGCCGTTGCCGCCGCCGCCGGTGCTGGTGGCGAACCGATAGGCCGAATAGGCGAGCGCGAGGTGCCCGATCCCGCTGCCCGCGTGGCCGATCCGTTTGGCCCAGCCCTTCTTGTCCGACCCGTTGTTCTCGATATCGAACAGCGGCGAGCAGAAGCGGAACAGGGCGTAAGCGGTCAGCCCGATGACCATGATCCACAGGATCACCGTGCCGGCCGGATAATCTTCGATCGCGCGAAACACGCCATTGGTGCCTTCGCCGATCTGGTCGGCGCGGGTGAGGGCGATCAGACCCAGCACGGCATAGAGAATGGCGCGGCTGAAATAGCCCACGCGCACCAGCCAGTTGAACTTCTCGGATTTGTCGACCACGTTTTGTTTCCCCCATTTAATTGTGCCCCCCGAACGGTTCAGGCCGCACTTGGTGCCATATCGCGCGATATTCCCGATGGGAATCTCTTCTCCCCGCCCCACGGGGAGGGGGGAAGGGCAGCGCTAGGCACGGGCTCCTCCCTCGTCATTGCGAGCCGCCGCAGGCGGCGCGGCAACCCATGGCCCGAGGGTGTCCACACCCACAGCGGCAGCAGCAACCCGCAACGCCGCCCCGTGGATTGCCGCGTCGCTGCGCTCCTCGCAATGACGAAAGCGGGGTGCCGGCCCCAAACCTCTTCCCCTCGCAATGGAGAAGGGGAAGTCGGATCAAACGATAACCATCACCCCCTAGACGTTGAACTTGAACATCAGCACATCGCCATCCTGCACCAGATATTCCTTGCCCTCCTGGCGCAGCTTGCCCGCCTCGCGCGCGCCGCTCTCGCCGTTCAGGGCGATGTAGTCGTCGAAGGCGATGGTCTCGGCGCGGATGAAGCCCTTCTCGAAATCGGTGTGGATCTCGCCCGCCGCCTGCGGCGCCTTGGCGCCGCGCGGGAAAGTCCAGGCGCGGGTTTCCTTGGGGCCGGCGGTGAAGAAGGTGTTGAGCGCGAGCAGTTCGTAGCCCGCGCGGATCACCTTGCTCAGCCCGCTTTCCTCGAGCCCGAGCTCGGCGAGATATTCGCTGCGCTCCTCGGTCGCCATGCCCACCAGCTCGGATTCGATCGCGGCGGAGACCACCACCGACTGCGCGCCCTCGCGCGCGGCCTTGGCGGCGACCGCCTCAGACAGCGCATTGCCCGTCGCGGCGTCTTCCTCCGCCACATTGCAGACGTAGAGCACCGGCTTGGCGCTGAGCAATTGCGCCTGCGCGAAGACGCGCGCCTCTTCCTCGTCCTTCGGCTGCGTCAACCGCGCGGGCTTGCCCTCGCGCAGCAGTTCGAGCGCCTGGCCGAGCACGCTGACCATGATCTTGGCTTCCTTGTCGCCCCCGGTGGCGCGCTTCTGCGCATTGGGGACGCGCTTCTCGAGGCTTTCGAGATCGGAGAGCAGCAGCTCGGTCTCGACCACTTCGGCGTCCGAGATCGGATCGACCTTGTTGGCGACGTGCTGGATGTCGTCATCCTCGAAGCAGCGCAGCACATGGACCACGGCGTCGACCTCGCGGATATTGCCGAGGAACTGGTTGCCCAGGCCTTCGCCCTTGCTCGCGCCCTTCACAAGGCCGGCAATATCGACGAAGCCCAATTGCGTCGGGATGGTCTTGGCAGAACCGGCGATCGCGGCGATCCGGTCGAGCCGCGCATCGGGGACCGCGACCTGGCCGACATTGGGCTCGATCGTGCAGAAGGGATAGTTCGCGGCCTGCGCGGCCTGCGTCTCGGTCAGTGCATTGAAAAGGGTGGACTTGCCGACATTGGGCAAGCCGACGATCCCGCAACGGAAACCCATCGAAAACTCCAGCTGATTGTTCGCGCAGCGCCTTAGCCGGGGCCGGGCGAATTGACCAGCGGTGCCGGCTGGGGTTCGGGCTCGGGCTCGGGCCGGGGCTGGTCGAACAGGTTCAGCCGGTGCATCTCGCGGTGGAGATAGCGCAGCGCCCAGATATCGTAGAGCGCATGGCCGACCATGACCGCCAGCAGGCTCTCGGTATACCAGAATACAACGCCGAAAATCGCGCCGATCGCGAACAGCAACGCGGTGATCACCGGCTTCGCCCAATGAATGGCGGCAAATGCGGCGGAAGACAGCAGAATGGCTGCCATCGGCCCGAGATGATCGCTCAGCAGGGTTTGCAATCCTGCGCGGAGCAAGGCCTCCTCGCCTATCCCCGCGCCGAGCGAGAGCAGCACGATGGGCAGCCATCCAAGCCGCGGACCCAGCAACGAAAAGGTCGGCGCCTGAAGCCGGACCAACCGCTCGCCGATATTGGGAAACCCACGAAAAAGGACGAAGGCGAGCAGGATTAGCGCAGCGGCCAGCGCCACGCCAGTCAGGGCTCCGGTCCATGAAAGAATGACGAAATTGCCGGCAGCGCGGCCGGACCAGATCCAGAGCAGGAGGCCCAGCCCGGCGAAAACCGCGGCCTGTGCGGAGAGCGCTGCCACCATCCTGCCCGAAGCCTTCTCGAGCCCGGTGTTCTCGGGCTTAGCGTTCATGAACGGCGCGCATCACCGGGCCGAGCTGAGGCGAGCGGCCCAGCCATTCGAGCTGGGTGCGCGCGGTCACCTCATTGATCGCGGTCTGCGGGATCGCTCCGCCGCTGACCGGAACGCGCAGCGGGCGGGTGCCCTGGGGCAGGGCGATGGTGCGGGCGATGGCGCGCGGCACGTCCATCGGATCGGCGGAGCGGCCCGAGCCGTCCTCGGTCCCCATCCGCGCCACGACCTCGGGGTAGCCCTGCGCGTGCTCGGGGGCGATCCGTTCCTTCAGCGCGCCGGTGTAGATGTTGCGGTTCACCCATACCTCGGTCGGATAGCCGCCGGGTTCGATGATGGTCACCTCGATATTGTGCGGCACCAGCTCGTAGGCGAGCTGCTCGCCCATCGCCTCGAGCGCGAATTTGGTCGCCGAGTAATGCCCGCCGTAAGGCACGATGACGCGCCCCAGCTGGCTCGAGATCTGGAAGATCTGCCCGCCGCCCTTGGCGCGCATTCCCGGAAGCACCGCACGCGCCATCCGGTGGGCGCCGAAGACATTGGTGTCGAAGGCCAGCTTCGTCGCTTCCATGTCCTGCACCTCGACCGGGCCGGAGATACCGATCCCGGCATTGTTGATCAGCACGTCGATCGGACCGCCGTTGATCCGCATGGCCTCGGCGACGCCGCGCTCGACCTGTTCGTCGGACAGCACGTCGATCTCGATCACATGGAGGTCGAGATCGTCGCTGGCCGCGAGCCGGCGCAGGTCCTCCGCTTCGCCGCGGGGAATGTTGCGCATGGTGGCGAACACGCGCGCGCCGGCGCGGGCGTAATGCTCGGCGCCGAGCCGGCCGAAGCCCGACGAGGTTCCGGTGATGAGGATCGCCTTGCCCGCGAGATCCGGAGCGGCGGCGGCGATCATATCGCTCTGCGCGCGGGAGGCGGTGGCGGCGAGAACGGTGGTGGCGGCGGCCCCGGCGAGCAGAGAGCGGCGGGTCAGATCGGGCATGCGAATCTCCTCAGTCTCGCCGGGAGACTAGCACAGGATTCGGCCACAGGATTCGGAGAGTCTCAGATTTCCTGCATCCTCAGCGCGACGTCGTTCATGAAGCGCGCATCGTCGCCGCGCGCGAGCCATTCGGCCTCCGCGCCCATCGCGCCGAGCATGGCGATCAGATCGTCGCGCTCCGCCTTGGCGTAATCGCCCAGGACGTGCCCGGTGACGCGGTCCTTGTGCCCGGGATGGCCGATCCCGATCCGCACCCGGCGAAACTCGGCTCCGCAATGCTGGTCGATGCTGCGCAACCCATTGTGCCCGGCATGGCCGCCGCCCTGCTTCACCTTGACCTTGAAGGGCGCCAGATCGAGCTCGTCGTGGAAGACGGTCAGCGCCTCGGTGCCCAGCTTGTAGAAGCGCAGCGCCTCGCCCACCGCGCGGCCGCTCTCGTTCATGAAGGTGGCGGGTTTGAGCAGCAGCACCTTCTCGGTGCCGATACGGCCCTCCTGGACCCAGCCGCTGAATTTCTTCTGCACGGGTCCGAAATCATGCATGTCGGCGATCACGTCGCAGGCCATGAAGCCGACATTGTGCCGCTGCATGGTGTATTTGGGTCCGGGATTTCCGAGGCCTGTCCAGATTTGCATGGCGAGCGCTTAATCGACCCCTGCCGCTTCGTCACCCCCGCACGCGGTCATGCGCGCAGGCCAGGCGCACAAAGCAAAACACCGGACTTCTCGCGAAGCCCGGTGTCTCGGTATCGGTCGGGAAGAGGAGCGTTTACTCGCTCTTGTCTTCCTGTTCCTGAGCGGCGTCGTCGTCGGGACCCTGTTCGGTCGCGGCGGTTCCACCGGCATCCATGCCGGCGCCGGTCTGGTCGTCGCCGGCTTCACCCTCGGCGCGCTTGAGCGCGGACGGCGCAACCAGCGTGGCGATGGTGAAATCGCGATCGGTGATGGCGCTTTCGCTGCCTTCGGGAAGAGTGACTTCGCTGATGTGGATCGAATCGCCGACTTCCTTGCCGGTGACGTCGATCACGATCTCGCTGGGGATGCGATCGTTGTCGCAGACCAGCTCGAGCTCGTGACGGACCACGTTGAGCACGCCGCCCTTCTTGAGACCCGGCGAGGCTTCCTCGTTGGCGAAGACCACGGGGACCTGGACGTCGATCTTGCCGCCCTTGACCATGCGCAGGAAATCGGCGTGGATCGGGCGATCCTTGACCGGGTCGAGCGCAACATCCTTGGGCAGGGTGCGCAGCGTCTGGCCGCCAAGTTCGATCTCGACGATCGAGTTCATGAAGTGACCGGTCATCAATTGCTTGACCAGTTCCTTCTCCTCGATGTGGATCATCACGGGTTCTTCCTTGCCGCCATAGATCACGGCGGGGACACGGCCATCGCGACGCAGTGCACGGGAGGCTCCCTTGCCAGCCCGTTCGCGCGTCTCGGCCGGTAGGGTCAGAGCATCGCTCATGAGTTCGTACCTTTCGAATTGCTTGTGGTTGTCGTCCGGTTCACCACGCCTCCAGGGATGACCATGGCACCGGACTGGCGGCCGCTTAGCAGGTGACGGCAAAAACGCAAGGCCGCAGGGGTGAAGTGGCGAGGGGCCGCTACTGGATGCGGCGCACCGTATAGCCGCGCGCTTTCATCAGCGCGGGCAGGCCGTCGGCGCCGAACATATGCGCCGCGCCCACCGCGACGAAGGGTTTCGCGCTCGCCGAGAGCAGGTTTTCGAGCTGCGCGGCCCAGGCGCGGTTGCGCCCCGCGAGCAGCGCTTCGTAAAGCTCGGGATCGGCAAGGATGCCTTCGCCGGTGAGCTCGCTCAACTGCTTCTCGTCGCCCGTCTGCCACATCCGCGCCATCCGGCCGATGTCCTGCTCGTAATCCTCGGTCTCGCCGATCACCGCGTTGAGCAGGTCGCGCTGCTCGGTCTCGGGCAGATCGTCGAAAATCCGCAATTGTGTCTCCGCGCCCTCGAATTCGATGATCTCGCGGGTGCCGAAATCGCGGATCAGCGCGCGATCGACGCCATTCTCGGACTTCGCCTGCTGCGCCACCTGCGCCAGCGTCAGCGCCGCGGCCCAGGTCTCCATTGCATCGAAATGGCTGCGCCGGACCTTGGCCCGCGTCAGCAGCGCCTGGTACTGCTCGGCAAGCGCAGGATCGACCCGCGCGGCGAGCGGGCCCGGCGGATCATCGAAGGCGAGCCGGGTGAACAATTCGCCCAGCGCCACCCCGTCGTCGAGCGAGGCGACCTCGACCGCGAGCACATCGGCCTCCGCCACCGCCTCGTCGAGCACATCCGAGCGCCATTCGACTCCGTCGGGGAGGGCGTGGATGGTGCCGAACAGCCAGCCCTCGACCTCTCCTTGGGCATTGGCGAGCTCCCACAGGATCGGCGCGCCCTCGGGCTGCGCCGGCAGGGCGGGCTGGTCGGAACAGCCCCCCAGCAGCAGGGCGCCAAGCAGCGCCGACAGGAAGAGGCGCAGGCTCACTGGACCCGCGTCACGGTCATGCCGCGCGCTTCGAGATAGTCCTGCACGCTGTTGGTGCCCGCAAGATGCCCAGCGCCAACCGCCATGAAGACCGTGCCCGGCGTGTCGAGCCGCTCGTCGATCCAGTCGGCCCAATTGCGGTTGCGGCTGTAGAGCAGCGCCTCGGCGAGCACCGGATCGGCGAGATTGGCGTTCATCAGCTCGCCCAATTGTTCGGTGTCGCCTTCGACCCATTCGGTGAGCAGCTGATCCATCATCGGCACCACCTCGTCGATCATGTCGGTGGTGGCGATGAGGAAATCGATCTGCGATTGGACCGGCAGGGTGTCGAGCATACCGAGCTGGAACTCGACCGTCTCGAGCGCGTCGCGGGTCGCCCCCTCAGGTGCGCGCTCCTCGACCAGCTTCTCGACCCCGCTCTCGGCGGCATAGCCCGCCTTGAGCAGCGGCAGCACCGCGAGGTTCATCCCGGCGAACCACGGCTCGAAGCGGTCGAAGGCGCCAACCGGCAGCTCGAGCGAGGTCATCGCCGCCTCGTAGCTGGCGCGCTGCTCGGGATCGAGCTGGTCGCGCAGGCTCTCGCCCTCGGGCAGCAAGGCCAGTCCGATGATCTTCTGCTGGTTGGCCGGGTCCTGCTCGAAGCCGGGCGGAATCTCGGTCACCAGCGTGCCCGAGGATCCGAGCGCGGCGGCGACCGGGCCGCTGAACCAGTCGATATCCTCGGGCAGCGCGTGGACGGTGCCGAACAGATAAATCGTGGTGTCCTCGTCGGCGACCTTCCACAGCGCGGGGCCGGCGGGCTGCGCGGGCGCTGCGGGCGCGGCCGCAGTTGCTGGCGCGCTATCCTCAGCGACGGTGGTGCAGGCCTGCAGCGTGACGAGCAGTGTGCCGGCGGTGAGCGCGGCGGCGAAACGGGTTCTGGTCTGGGTCATGGTCGGGTCCTTTTATAGGGCGGGGCGGTTAAGGTCAGGTACGAAATTGCGGAAGGGCCGGCGGCAGAGCCTTGCTCACTCCTCGCCGACATGGGCTCCGTCGTCGAAAATTTGCTCGACCGGCATGGCGAACAGCCGGGCGATCTTGAACGCGAGACCCAGCGAGGGGTCGTGCTTGCCGGTCTCGATCGCGTTTACCGCCTGGCGCGAGACATCGAGCTGTCCGGCCAGCTCGGCCTGGCTCCACTCGCGCTCGGCGCGCAGCACACGGAGGCGGTTTTTCACCAGCGGGCACGCAAGCTGGCGTAGGCGAAGCCGAGAAAGAAAAGCATCGCGAAGCTCAGCGCCACGACATAGCCATCAGTCAAAAGTGGCGAGAGCGCGATAAGCGGTTCGCGTTCGGGCGCCATGCCTTCGCTGCCAAGCGCGAAACCCGCGCCATAGCCGGTGTCATACCCAGCATTGAAGAGATAAAACAGCAGATAGGCGGCGATACCGCTGACTGTCCATTGCTGTCCTGAGTAGCAAAGCGCGCGAAAGTAGTCGTCGACCCTCGAAGCCATCAGCCCGGCGACCAATAGTCCACCCACGACTGAACCCATTGCCAGTACCCGCACAATATTCGGCAGGGCGATGAAAACGTCGAAAATCAGGACGCAATTGGCGCCGAGACTCAAGAACATATAACGGAAGGACTGTTCGCGATTGTAGCGGTCCGGGGTGTTCGGCTGGTAGGGCAAATTCGTCTCCGGCGTGTGTCACTTTGTAAGGTCAGGCGAGGGGACGATCTTCGCGCACAGGCCATGGAGGCGGTTCATCACCGGGCGCTTCGCAGCCAGGCCAGCAGGAAACCGGCGTAGAAAGCGACGAAGGCGCCGATGGCGGCCAGTTCGTAGGGAAAATCCCTCGTGGCCTCTCTGCCTGCGAGGCCATCGATAAAGCCTGTTGCGAAGGGTACGAGGAAATAGAGGATCGCCAGGACCACGAACGCCGCGGAGGTCCCTGCCTGCCACAGGCTCTGGGTGTATTCGTCGCGCAGCGTGCGCCGGAGGATGACCAGCAGGGAGACGATCGTGACAAGCGCGGGGCCGCCGTAGAGCCAGCCGGTCCAGTCGAACAGGTTGGCCAGGGCCAGCACAACCGAAGCAACTCCGCCCATCACGGCCGACGTCAGATAGAGGTTGGTTTTGGTATCGGGTTGCATCGGCTCTTGCTCCGATTGTGTCAGGTATGCCTGACCATATGTCGTGATTCGCTGACAATGTCAACATTACCTGACATCGTGTCGCCACAACCTGTCATCGCCGCGTCTGCACCCCACACGGCATTGACGCTCCCGAGGCCATCAGCCAAAGCCCGCCGCCATGGACCGCAATCCTCGCCGATCTTTCCAGGACATGATCCTCGCGCTGCACGATTTCTGGGCCGCGCGCGGGTGTCTGATCCTGCAGCCCTACGACATGCGCATGGGCGCGGGCACCTTCCACACCGCGACCACGCTTCGCGCGCTCGGCCCCGAGCCGTGGAACGCCGCCTTCGTCCAGCCCTGCCGCCGCCCGACCGACGGCCGCTACGGCGAGAACCCCAACCGGCTGCAGCATTACTACCAGTATCAGGTGATCCTCAAACCCAGCCCGCCCGACATCCAGGATCTCTATCTGGAAAGCCTGGCGGTGATCGGGATCGACCCGCTCAAACACGATATCCGCTTCGTCGAGGACGATTGGGAATCGCCCACGCTGGGCGCCTGGGGGCTGGGCTGGGAGGTCTGGTGCGACGGGATGGAGGTGACCCAGTTCACCTATTTCCAGCAGATGGGCGGGTTCGACTGCAAGCCGGTCGCGGGCGAGCTGACCTACGGGCTCGAGCGCCTCGCGATGTATATCCAGGGCGTCGACAGCGTTTACGATCTCGACTTCAACGGGCAGGGCGTGAGCTATGGGGACGTCTTCCTCGAGAACGAGCGGCAGATGTCGAAATGGAATTTCGAGGTGGCGGACACCGATGCGCTGTTCGATCTCTTCGCCAAGGCCGAGGCCGAATGCCGCAATGCGCTGGAAAATCAGGTGCCTATCGCCGGTTATGAACAGGCTGTCGAGGCCAGCCATATCTTCAACCTGCTCCAGGCGCGCGGCGTGATCAGCGTCCAGGAACGCGCCAGCTACATGGGCCGGGTCCGCGATCTGGCGCGCGGGAGCTGCGAGACATACGCCGCGCTGATGGCCCCGCAATGGGCGGAGAAATATCCGGAGTGGTCGCTGTGAACTTCGCCATTCACCTCATCCCGGCAGCCCCCGTCATCCCAGCGAAAGCTGGGATCGCCTTCGGCTTCGCGCCCGATCTGCGACAGATCCCAGCTTTCGCTGGGATGACGGAGAGTTTCGCTGGGATGACGGAGAGTTGTAGTGCCTGACTTCCTCCTCGAACTGCGCTCCGAGGAAATCCCCGCGCGGATGCAGGCCGGCGCGCGCGCCGAGCTGGAAAAGCTGCTGCGCCGCGAGCTCGACGCCGCCGGGGTCGCCGCCACCGACATCACCGTCTGGTCCACCCCGCGCCGGCTCGCGCTGATCGCTCGCGGCCTGCCGCAGGCGACCGAGGCGGTGAGCGAGGAAGCCAAGGGCCCGCCCGAGGGGGCCCCCGACCAGGCGATCGAAGGCTTCTGCCGCAAGAACGGCGTCGCCCGCGAGCAGCTGACCTTGCGCGACGTCAAGGGCCGCAGCACCTATTTCGCGGTGATCGAGAAGCCCGGCCGCGCGACCGCCGACCTGCTCGCGCAGGCGATCCCCGCTATCGTTCGCGACTTTTCCTGGCCCAAGTCGATGCGCTGGGGCGCGGCCTCGATCGGCACCGAGTCCCTGCGCTGGGTGCGCCCGCTCTCGGGCGTGGTCGCGCTGCTGGGCGACGAGGTGGTCGAATGCGAGGTCCACGGCGTCACCAGCGGCGCAGTGACGCTGGGCCACCGCTTCCACCACTCGGGCGACATCACCATCGGCAATGCCGGCGACTACGCGATGAAGCTGCGTGCCGGCCATGTCATCGTCGATCACGAGGAACGCGCCGCGCTGATCCGCAAGGGCGCCGCGCAGGTCGCCGCCGAAGCGGGCCTCACGCTGGTCGAGGACGAGGGGCTGGTGGTCGAGAACGCCGGTCTGACCGAATGGCCGGTCCCGCTGCTCGGCCGCTTCGAGGAGGATTTCCTCAGCGTCCCGCCCGAGGTCATCCAGCTCACCGCGCGGGTGAACCAGAAGTATTTCGTCTGCACCGCAGCCCCCGCGCAGGCGGGCGCCTCAGGCGAAGGCGCGCCACCGACCGAGGTCCCCGCCGCCGCGGGGACTCAGCTCCTCGCAAATGCCTTCATCTGCACCGCCAATATCGCGGCGGAAGACGGCGGCGCGGCGATCGTCGACGGCAACCGCAAGGTCCTCGCCGCGCGGCTCTCGGATGCGCGCTTCTTCTGGGATGTCGATCGCAAGAAGACGCTGGCGCAGCACGCCGAGGGGCTCGATCGGATCACCTTCCACGAGAAGCTGGGCAGCGTCGCCGACAAGGTCGAGCGCGTGGCGAAGCTGGCGCGCTGGCTGGTTGAGGAGGGGATCGTCACTCCCGACCTCCAACCCCGTCATCCCCGCGCAGGCGGGGATCCCGCTTTGTCTTCGAGCGCCGCGCCGGAAACCAGCGGGACCCCCGCCTTCGCGGGGGTGACGAGAGAAGAGTTGGCCGATCTCGCGGAACAGGCCGCGCGGCTCGCCAAGGCCGATCTGGTCACCGAGATGGTCGGCGAATTCCCCGAATTGCAGGGGCTTATGGGCGGCTATTACGCCCGTGCCGAGGGGGTGGGCGGGGAGCATAATGACGCGGTCGCCGACGCGATCCGCGATCACTACAAGCCGGTCGGGCAGGGCGACGATGTGCCGACCGAACCGGTGACGGTGGCGGTCAGTCTAGCGGACAAGCTGGATACGGTCTTCTCGTTTTTCGGAATCGACAAAGCGCCCACCGGTTCAAAAGATCCTTACGCTCTCAGGCGGGCGGCAATCGCTGTCTTGAGCCTAATCATAAGGAATGGCCTTCGGTTGTCGCTCGAGCGTGCGCTAGACGCGTATCATGGCCTAGCGTTGGCCGAGCAGCGTCCGGCCATTTCACATTTCAGGCTCTCGAGTGCGAAGGTCGAAACTTGGACGCCTGACGACGATCGGTATCCTCCAGTTAACGAACTGACCTATCAGATTCTGGCGGACCGCGATGAAGACGAGGCCTATGAACCTGTCGTCTGGCATGCTCTACTTCCTTATCGTGAGTTCGAGGAGCGGGGAGCTTTGGGAGACGCGGAGCTTAGCGACTCCGCGCTTTTCGTTACGAAAGACTTCGTTTCGGTCTTTGAGAGTGTTGCCGACTTCCTCGCCGACCGCCTCAAGGTCCAGCAACGCGAGGCCGGCGTCCGGCACGATCTCATCGATGCGGTGTTTGCTCTGGGAGGCGAAGACGATCTCGTCCGCCTGCTGGCAAGGGTGAAAGCATTGCAGAACTACGTCGAAACCGCCGAGGGCGCCAATCTTCTCGCCGCCTACAAGCGCGCCGCCAATATCCTCAAGAAAGAGGACTGGTCCTCTTCTCCCCTCCCCGCGGGGGAGGGGCCGGGGGTGGGGGGTCCCACGCCCGAGGCGTCGAACACCCATCCCCAACCCCTTCCCTCCAGGGAAGGGGCTTCCGAGGAGATCGCCGAGACCGGCGAAGAAGACCCGCTCGCGCTGGTCGACGATCCCGACATGAAGACGGTCAACGACGCAATCCTCGCCGCCCGCAATGCAGATCGCAGTGCGAAAACACTTTCCTACACGCCCGAAGCTGCGGAGAAGGATCTGATCGAGGCGCTTGCTGCGGCGGAGCCCGCTGCGGCATCGGCGATTGTGGCGGAGGATTTCGAGGGCGCCATGGCCGCGCTCGCCAGCCTGCGCGCGCCGATCGACCGCTTTTTCGAGGAGGTGACGGTCAATGACGAAGATCGCGAAAAACGCGCTTCTCGGCTCGACCTGCTCGCCCGCTTCCGCGCCGCGGTCCACACGGTCGCCGATTTTGCGCGGGTCGAGGGCTAAGGTGACGCTTCGGCCTGCCAAGGTGACGGTTCTCCGCCAGCAAGGTTACGGTTTGCACCGCCAAGTTTACGCCTTTCGCGGCCAAGGTGACGGTTTTCGCCGCGAAGTTTACGGTTTTGGCGCTCTTGCCCCGGCACCGTGTCCAATGTGTCAGCACCCCCGCGCGGGTGAGGAGTTTCGATGAGCAATACGGTCTATTCCTTCGGCGGCGACGCCCCCCATTCCGACCCGCGCCAGAAGGACAAGCGGATCACCGGAGGCAAGGGCGCCAATCTCGCGGTGATGGCCGAGATCGGCCTGCCGGTCCCGCCGGGCTTCACCATCGCCACTTCGGAATGCCTGACCTATCTCGCTGGCGGTTCGGACTTCCCGCCGGCCTTGCGCGACCAGGTCGCCGAGGCGCTGCGCCATGTCGAGCGCACCGTCGGCAAGATGCTGGGCGACGTGGAAGACCCGCTGCTGGTCTCGGTCCGCTCGGGCGCCGCGGTCTCGATGCCCGGCATGATGGACACCGTGCTCAACCTCGGGCTCAACGACGAGACCGTCGAAGGCCTCGCGCGCACGAGCGGCGACGCGCGCTTCGCCTGGGACAGCTACCGCCGCTTCGTCCAGATGTATTCGGACGTCGTGCTCGGGGTCGATCACGGGCTGTTCGAGGAAGCGCTCGAGATCGCCAAGGAGAACGCGGGCTTCTATTCGGATACCGAGCTCGAGGCCGATCACTGGCGTTCGCTGGTGGGCGAATACAAGGCCATCGTCGAGCGCGAGCTGGGCGAGCCCTTTCCGCAGGACGCGCACGCGCAGCTCTGGGGCGCGATCGCCGCGGTGTTCGACAGCTGGGACACCGACCGCGCCAAGATCTACCGCCGCCTCAACGACATCCCCCACGACATGGGCACCGCGGTCAACGTCCAGGCGATGGTGTTTGGCAATATGGGCGACACCAGCGCCACCGGCGTCGCCTTCACCCGCGATCCCTCGACCGGCGAGAAGGCCTATTACGGCGAATGGCTGGTCAATGCGCAGGGCGAGGATGTCGTCGCCGGGATCCGCACCCCGCAATATCTCACCCGCGCCCGCCGCGAACTGGCCGGCGCCGACAAGCCGAGCATGGAAGAGGCGATGCCCGAGGCCTTCGCCGAGCTCGCGCGCGTGTTCGAACTGCTCGAGAAGCATTATTCCGACATGCAGGACATCGAGTTCACCGTGCAGCAGCGCAAGCTCTGGCTGCTCCAGACCCGCAACGGCAAGCGCACCGCCAAGGCCGCGCTCAAGATGGCGGTCGACATGGTCGGCGAGGGGCTGATCGACCGGCGCCAGGCGATCCTGCGCGTCGATCCGATGGCGCTCGATCAGCTGCTCCACCCCACGCTCGACCCCGAGGCGCATCGCGACGTGATGACCACCGGCCTGCCCGCCTCGCCGGGCGCGGCTTCGGGCAGGATCGTGCTCGACGCCGAGACCGCCGAAAGCTGGGCGCAGCGCGGCGAGAAGGTGATCCTGGTGCGGGTCGAGACCAGCCCCGAGGACATCCACGGCATGCACGCCGCCGCCGGCATCCTGACCGCGCGCGGCGGGATGACCAGCCACGCCGCGGTGGTCGCGCGCGGCATCGGGCGCCCCTGCGTCTCGGGCGCCTCGCAGCTCTCGATTTCGCGCGAGGGCCGCACCCTGCGGATCGGCGACCGCGAATTGCAGGAGGGCGATGTCATCACCCTCGACGGCAGCAACGGCCAGGTCATGGTGGGCGAGGTCGCAACCATCGAACCCGAGCTCGCGGGCGATTTCGGCACCATGATGGAATGGGCCGACGAGCACCGCCGGATGCGCGTGCGCACCAATGCCGAGACCGAGCAGGACTGCAAGATGGCGCGCCAGTTCGGCGCCGAGGGCATCGGGCTGTGCCGCACCGAGCACATGTTCTTCGACGCGGGGCGCATCAGCGCGGTGCGCCAGATGATCCTCGCCGAGGACGAGAAGGGCCGCCGCGCCGCGCTCGAAAAGCTGCTCCCCGAGCAGCGCGCCGATTTCCGCGCGATCTTCACCGTGATGGTCGGGCTGCCCTGCACGATCCGGCTGCTCGATCCGCCGCTGCACGAATTCCTCCCCAATGAGGAAGCCGAATTCGCCGAGCTCGCCGATGCCACCGGGCTCGGGGTCGATCATCTGCGCCGCCGCGCCGCCGAGCTGCACGAATTCAACCCCATGCTCGGCCACCGCGGCTGCCGGCTCGGGATCACATACCCCGAGATCTACGAGATGCAGGCACGCGCGATCTTCGAGGCGGTCTGCGAGGTCGCCGAGGAAAGCGGCGAGGCGCCTTTGCCCGAGATCATGATCCCGCTGGTGGCGACCCGGCGCGAGCTCGAGATCCTGCGCACGCTGGTCGACCGGGTGGCGGAAGAGGTCTTCGCGCGCGCCGGGCGCCGGGTCGAATACCTCGTCGGCACGATGATCGAGCTGCCGCGCGCCGCGCTGATGGCGGGGCAGATCGCGCAGCACGCCGATTTCTTCAGCTTCGGGACCAATGATCTCACCCAGACCACGCTGGGCGTGAGCCGTGACGACAGCGCGCGCTTCCTCGGCCCCTATGTCGACCAGGGCATCTTCCCGCGCGACCCCTTCGTCAGCCTCGATATCGAGGGCGTGGGCGAGCTGGTGTCGATGGCGGCCGAGCGCGGCCGCGCGACCCGCGGCGATATCAAGCTCGGGATCTGCGGCGAGCATGGGGGCGATCCCGCCTCGATCGGCTTCTGCGAACAGGTCGGGCTGGATTACGTCTCGGCCTCGCCCTACCGCGTGCCGATCGCCCGGCTGGCCGCAGCGCAGGCGAGCTTGCGCTAGGTTTTCCAACCGGTTAGGGTAAGAATCTCGAAGCTTTCGACTACTCGGCCCTGTTCGTCGGCGTGGCTCAGGAAAGCCGCGCGGGCGCGCTCCAGCGCCGCGCGGCCCAGCGGCGGGGAGACCCGCGCGAGCTGGTTGCCCAGCGCCTGGTCGCGCAAGTCGGCGACCAGTCGGTCGAGCGAGCGATAGGCGACCGGGAGCTGCCGCGAATCGACCACGAAGCGCCGGAACCCCGCGCGCTCGAGCAGCGCGGTCGCGGCGCGGTTGTCCACCAGCGGATGCATCCGGGGGGAGGGCCGGTCGGGCTCGGCGGCGATCATCGCGCGGCGCAGGTTCGCGAGGCTGCCGGCGCCCACCAGGCTCGCCATCGCGACCCCGCCCTCGGCCAGGGCGCAACGCATATGCAGCAGCGCGGCGGGCAGATCGTTGATCGTCGCCAGCGTCTCGAAACTGGCGATGAAATCATAGGGACCGCCGGGGAAGGGCAGCTCCTCGTCGAAATCCCCGGGCGCCGCATGGGTGATATTCTCCAGCCCCGGCAGATCGCCCGCCAGCGAGCCCATCACCAAGGCGCGCTCGGGCGCGAGCTGCATGAAACCGATCCGCTCGGCGAAATCCTCCGCCATGTCCTCGATCACGAAGCGCGCCGCGCCGTCCTGTTGCTGGCGGATACGCGCGCGCTCCCAAGCAGACTTGCGGCGGGCGGGAGAAAAGATGCGGGGCGGGGCGGGGTTCGACATGGCGGGTCCCCTGCCGCGCTTGTCACCGCTGCGCAAGCGGTGCAGCCTGCGCGCCATGCCCGCTCCCACCCCCGCGCGCCGCTTCCTCGCCGAGACGCTCGCCCCGCTGGTGGACCTCGTCTACCCGCCGCGCTGCCCGGTCTGCGGCGAGGGAATCGCGCAGCAGGTCGGGCTCTGCGCCGCTTGCTGGGAGCAGCTCGAGATTCCTTCGGAGCCCAGCTGCGCGCTGTGCCAGCGGCCTTTTAGCGGCGCGAATATGGAAGCAGGCGCGATCTGCCTGCCCTGCATGAAGGAGCCGCCCAGACACGACGGGATCGCCGCAGCGACGCTCTACAACGACGTCTCACGGCGACTCGTGCTGGCGTTCAAGCACGGGCGCCGGATCGCGCTGACCCCGATGCTGGCGCGGCTGATGGCGGCGCGGCTGCCGTCGCCTGCGGACCGGCTGATCGTCCCGGTGCCGCTGCACCGCTGGCGGTTGTGGTACCGCGGCTTCAACCAGGCCGCGCTGCTGGGCCGCAGCTTGGCCGGAATGGGGCACGGCAAGCTCGCGGTCGACGCGCTGGTCCGCACAAAGCGAACCCCGGTGCTGGGCGGGCTGGGCGCCAAGGCCCGCCGCCGCGCGCTCGCGGGCGCGATCCGGGTTAGCGGAAACGGCGCGAAAGCGGTCCGCGGTCGCTCCGTGATCCTCGTCGACGACGTGCTCACCAGCGGCGCCACCTCGCAGGCCTGCGTCGCCGCGCTCAAACGGGCGGGGGCGACCCGCGTGATCATCTGCTGCTTTGCCCGGGTCCTCGACGGCGAGCGCAATCCGGGAATGGCAGCTGCGCCACCCTGGCCGCAAAGCGAAACGCCCGAGACCGCGAAGGTCCCGGGCGCCACGTGACGAATGTACCGGACCTTTCCCCTAAGGGCTGGCGCACCCCCCATGAATACGCCGGGTCCTATCCCTCATCGCTTGGTGCGCGCCTCGCTCCGAAAACATACCCGAAAGCCGGCAGCGCTCCTGTACCCCCTGAACCCGGTGCTCTATTCGGCACCCTCGCCAAGCGGATAGCCCTTTCGAGCCACATTGCGAATATTCCACCAAACCGCCGTTCCTCAAACCGGCAATTTTGCTATTGGCGGATTTCGAGGGCTGTTGTTGCGAGCGTGCAACAAATGACAATGCCGCAGGACCAAGGATTTCCGATGACCACCGACACCGCCGAACGCGAGCAGGGCACGCGTTTTCTTCCCAAGTTCGACGACTGCGGGCTGCTCTGCGCGGTGGTGGTCGACGCCGCGACCGCGCAGGTGCTGATGGTCGCTTTCATGGACCGCGAGGCGCTCGACGCAACGCTGGCGAGCGGCGAGGCGCATTTCCATTCGCGCTCGCGCGGGCGGCTATGGAAGAAGGGCGAGTCGTCGGGCAATGTCCTGCGCGTCGAGGAAGTGCTCGTCGATTGCGACCAGGATGCGCTGGTGCTGCGCTGCCGGCCTGCCGGCCCGACCTGCCACACCGGTGCGACCTCTTGCCTCTACCGACGGCTTGAGAACGGTTCGCTCAAGCGCGTCGCAGGTTGACGTTTACGTAAGCGGATGGTAACCGATCCGCATGACGTCAGCCAGTCCCCAAAGCCGGGCCCCGGCCCATGAGAAGCCGGTCCGCGGCGGCTCGGGCGCTCTGCTCGATCGCCCCGACAAGCTCGCCCGCGAGCAGTTCACGATCTCCGATTTGACCTATGAATTTGGCTGCACCGCGCGCGCGCTGCGGTTCTACGAGGACGAAGGGCTGATCGCGCCGTCGCGCGTCGGCCTTTCCCGTATCTATTCCCCGCGCGACCGCGCCCGTCTCGCCTGGATCATGCGCGCGAAGAATGTAGGTTTCTCGCTCACCGAGATCCGCGAGATGATCGATCTCTACGATCTCGACGACGGCCGGGTCGAACAGCGCCGCGTGACGGTCGACAAATGCCGCAAGCATGTCGCCAAGCTGAAAAAGCAGCGTGCCGATATCGACAGTTCGATCAAGGAACTCACCGATTTCATCGGCCACATCGAATCGCTCGATCCGGCAAAGTAGTTTTCCGCTTCCAACCTCCCGACTTTCTCCCATCCAGCTCCCAATCCAGCAAGGACACCCCCAATGCCCAGCTATACCGCTCCGACCCGCGACGCCCGCTTCATTCTCAACGAAATGCTCGACCTCGCCGGCTATGCGCATTTGCCCGGCTTCGAGATGGCCACCGCCGATGTCAGCGATGCCGTGCTCGGCGAGGGCGGCAAGTTCTGCTCCGAAGTTCTCGCCCCGCTCAACCGCACCGGCGACGAGGAAGGCTGCACCCGCCACGAGGACGGCTCGGTCACCACGCCCGCCGGTTTCAAGCAGGCCTACGGCCAGTTCGTCGAAGCCGGTTGGGGCACGATCTCCGCGCCGGAGGAATTCGGCGGGCAGGGCATGCCGCACGCGCTCGGCTTCGCGCTCGAGGAATTCATCTCCTCGGCCAACCAGGCCTTCGGCATGTATCCCGGGCTCACCAATGGCGCGGTCTCGGCGCTGATCGCCAAGGGGTCGCAGGAGCAGAAGGACCTGTATCTGCCCAAGATGATCTCGGGCGAATGGTCGGGGACGATGAACCTGACCGAGCCACAATGCGGCACCGATCTGGGCATGATCCGCACCAAGGCCGAACCGCAGGCCGATGGCAGCTACGCGCTGACCGGAACCAAGATCTTCATCTCGGCGGGCGAACACGACCTGACCGAGAACATCATCCATCTGGTGCTCGCCAAGACCCCCGGTGCGCCCGACAGCACCAAGGGCATCTCGCTCTTCGTGGTCCCCAAGTTCCTGGTAAACGAGGATGGCTCGGTCGGCGCGCGCAACACCGTGGTCTGCGGCTCGATCGAGGAGAAGATGGGCATCCACGGCAATTCGACCTGCCTGCTCAATTACGACGGTGCGAAGGGCTGGCTGGTCGGCGAGGAGAACAAGGGCCTCGCCGCGATGTTCATCATGATGAACGCCGCGCGGCTCGGGGTCGGCGTCCAGGGTCTGAGCCAGGCCGAGGCGGCCTATCAGAACGCGGTTGCCTATGCGCTCGACCGGCGGCAGGGCAGGGCGCTGACCGGTCCCGCCGAGCCCGAGGCGCAGGCCGATCCGATCTTCGTCCACCCCGATGTCCGCCGCATGCTGATGGACGCCAAGGCCTTCACCGAGGGCATGCGCGCGCTGTGTCTCTGGGGCGCGTTGCAGGTCGACCTGAGCCACAAGGCTGCGACCGAGGAAGAGCGCGAACAGGCCGATCTGATCATCGGGCTGCTGACCCCGGTCATCAAGGGCTACGGCACCGACAAGGGCTATGAGGTCGCGACCAATATGCAGCAGGTCTTCGGCGGTCACGGCTATATTCGCGAATGGGGCATGGAGCAGTTCGTCCGCGACGCCCGCATCGCGCAGATCTACGAGGGTACCAACGGGGTCCAGGCGATGGATCTGTGCGGGCGCAAGCTGGCGCAGAAGGGCGGCGCTGGCATCCAGGCCTTCTTCAAGATGGTCGGCGACGAGGTCGAGCAGGCCAAGGGCGACGAGACGCTCGGCCCGCTCGCCGAACCGCTGGGCAAGGCGCTCGCCGAACAGCAGGCATCCACCATGTGGTTCATGAGCAATGCGATGCAGAACCCCAATCACCTGGGCGCCGGCGCGCATCACTACATGCACATGATGGGGATCGTGACGCTGGGCTTCATGTGGCTGCGGATGGCGAAGGTCGCGCAGGCGAAGCAGGCCGAGGGTGCGGACGACGCGGCGTTCTACGAGACCAAGCTGGCGACCGCGCGCTATTTCATGGATCGCTATCTGCCCGATGTCGGCGCCTTCCGCCGCAAAATCGAATCGGGCAGCGACAGCATGATGGCGCTGGGCGAAGAGGCCTTCGCCACCGCGGCGTAGGCGTTCGATCAAGCCTTGGTTGAAACAAGTCCGCGCCGCGATTCCCTAAGGAGCCGCGGCGCGGATTTCTTTGCGGGGGTCTTAACGACGACGCCTCGGGTGACGAACAAAACAAGCTTTCGCTCGCGCGCCTACTCCTCGGGCAGGAAATCTGGCACCGAGAGATAGCGCTCGCCGGTGTCGTAATTGAACCCGAGCACTCGTGTCCCTTCGCCCAGTTCGCCCAGCTTGCTCGCGATCGCCGCCAGCGTCGCGCCGCTGGAGATGCCGACCAGCAGGCCCTCGACGCTCGCCGATTTGCGCGCCCATTCCTTGGCGTCCTCGGGATCGATCTGGATCGCGCCATCGATCGACTTGGTGTGGAGATTGCCGGGGATGAAGCCCGCGCCGATGCCCTGGATCGGGTGGGGGCCGGGCTGGCCGCCACTGATCACGGGCGATCCCGCCGGCTCGACCGCATAGGCCTTCATGTCCGACCATTTCGCCTTGAGCACTTCGGCGCAGCCGGTGATATGGCCGCCGGTGCCGACCCCGGTGATCATCGCATCGATCGGGGTGTCCGCGAAATCGGCGAGGATTTCCTGCGCGGTGACCTCGGCGTGAACCTTCCAGTTGGCTTCATTGTCGAACTGGCTGGGGACCCAGGCGCCCTCGGTTTCGCCCGCAAGCTCGAGGGCGCGCTCGATCGCGCCCTTCATGCCCTTGGCCTTGTCGGTGAGATCGAAGCTGGCACCATAGGCCAGCATCAGCCGGCGGCGCTCGACGCTCATGCTCTCGGGCATGACCAGCACCAGCTTGTATCCCTTGACCGCGGCGACCATCGCCAGACCGATCCCGGTGTTGCCGCTGGTCGGCTCGATGATCGTGCCGCCCGGACGCAGCTTGCCCGATTTCTCGGCATCCTCGACCATGGCCAGCGCGATCCGGTCCTTGATCGAACCGCCGGGATTGCCGCGCTCGCTCTTCACCCAGATCTCGTGATCGGGGAACAGGCGCGCGAGGCGGATATGCGGGGTGTTGCCGATGGTGGCGAGTACGGATGGGGCTTTCATGGAATGCGCTCCTGCAATTGTTCTTCGGGTGTCTCTTCTACCAATTCCTCAGGCGGGTCGAAGGTCCGCGTGGTACGCAAAACAGGAAACACGCGGCTCCACAAGCCGACGGTGACGATCGCCCCGATCCCGCCGCTGACCACCGCGGCGACGGGGCCGATCAGGAAGGCGAGCGAGCCGGAAAAGAAATCGCCGAATTCGTTCGAGGCGCTGATCGTCAGCAGGCTGACCGAAGAGACGCGGCCGCGCTTGTCGTCGGGGGTGTGCAGCTGGATCAGCGACTGGCGGATGTAGACGCTGAACATGTCGGCGGCGCCGATGACGAACAGCATAGCCAGGCTGAGCGGCATCCATGTCGACAGACCGAACACCACCGTTGCGCCGCCGAACACCGCTACCGACCACAGCATCTTGGGCCCGACCTGGGTCCTGAGCGGAAAGATCGAGAACCACAGCGCAGTTACAACCGCACCGCAGGCGGGCGCCATCGCCAGCTGCGCCAGCCCGGTCTCCCCGACCTGGAGGATATCGCG
Organism: uncultured Erythrobacter sp.; assembly: GCA_963975275.1. GTDB lineage: Bacteria > Pseudomonadota > Alphaproteobacteria > Sphingomonadales > Sphingomonadaceae > Qipengyuania. The sequence goes on from CAXBFN010000010.1 coordinate 21,607, forward strand.
CGCATAGACCGGGAACAGCGCGGTCGCCCCGGCGAGGAACACCGCAAACAGATCGAGCGTGATTGCGCCGAGCACCATCTTGTTGTGCACGACATAGCGCAATCCGTCGATGATCCGGGCGAGCGGGCGGGCGGTGCCCACGCTGTTCGCGCGCGGGACATGGCCAATGGTGCTGAGCGCGGTCAGCGAGACCAGAAACAGGCCCGCGGCGATCGCATAGGGCAGCGCCGGGATGATGGCGTAGGTATAGCCCCCGATCGCCGGCCCTGCGATCATGCCAACCTGCCAGGCGATGCTCGACAGCGCGATCGCGTTGGGGAGGATGGCTTTGGGGACGAGATTTGGAGCGAGTGCAGAAAGCGCCGGGCCGTTGAAAGCGCGCACCACGCCTAGCACGACCGCGATCGCGTAGAGATATTCGAGCGAGATCGCCTGCTCCCAGGTCAGCCAGCCCAGCGCGGCAGCACAGAAGAACTGCACCGCCACGGTGATCCGCGCGAGATTGCGGCGGTCGAAACGGTCTGCGGCCAGCCCGGAGAAGGGCGTCAGCAGGAACAGCGGGACGAACTGGAACAGCCCGATCAGCGCCAGCTGGCCCGAAGCTTCTGCTACCGACGAGCCGGCATCGCGCGCGATGTTGTAGACCTGCCAGGCGATGATCAGCATCATCGCGTATTGCGCCAGCGTCATCGCCAGACGGCTGACCCAATAGGCGCGGAAATTGTGAATGCGGAAAGGGTGGCGCGGCTCGTTCACGCGCGGCCCATGGCAGCGGGCGCGCGGCAAGGGAAGAAACTTCCCCTGCCAGCGGCTAAATCATCCCGGCCTGGTGCGAAATGCAGCCGTCAGCGGGTGCGGCGCAGCCGCGGATTGGGCTGGAGCTGGTCGATCATGGCGAGGAAATCGTCGGGCCGGATGATCCGCTCGAACTGGAAGCCCGCGCGGTTGTCGCGCATCCAGATGCAATAGGCCTCGATCCGGCCGACGATCGGCAGGCGGATGATCACCCGGTCGCCGCGCTCCAGATCGTGGGCGTCGTCGATCATGAAGCCCGTCGCCGAGATGTTCGAGACATGCATCCGCACGTCGCCGGCGCGGAAATGCTCCGCGATCACGGGGTGATCGACAGGGTGGCGCGCCATACGCCGCTGGTCGGTGACGCTGAGCTGAGCTCCGGCACCCATGAGATCCATTCCTCCGTTTTCGCTGTAGTCCGCCATATTGCAGCCCAAAGGCTGACAATTGGTAAAGCCGGATCGGCGAAACGGCGGGCAATTACGCGCTCTGGCGCAAGTCAGCCCCGGATGACCGCATGTTTCTTTTTGCCGAGGCTGAGACGCGCCTCGGCGCCCGGTGACAGCGTCAGCAGATGGCCGACATCGTCGATGGTCACACCGTCGAGTTTGACCGCCCCCTCCGCGAGCTTGCGCTTGGCCTCGCCGTTGGATGCGGTGAAGCCGAGCTCGGTCAGTGCGGCCCCGATCCGCATGCCGTCGGGGCCGAGCTGCAGCACGGGAAGATCCTCTCCAAGGCCGCTGCCGGTAAAGGTTTCCGACGCGGTCGCTTCGGCGAGACGGGCCGCGTCGGCGCCGCGCACCAGCGCGGTTACTTCGTTGGCGAGGACGATCTTCGCGGCGTTGATCTCGGCGCCCTCGAGCGCCTCGAGCCGGGCGATCTCGTCCAGCGGAAGATCGGTGAACAGCCTGAGAAACCTCCCGACATCGCGGTCGTCGGCGTTTCGCCAGTATTGCCAGAAGTCGTAGGCGGGGAGCTGCGCCTCGTTGAGCCAGACCGCGCCCGAGGCGGATTTGCCCATTTTGGACCCGTCGGCGGTGGTCAGCAGCGGGGTGGTCAGGCCGAACAGCTCGCGCCCCTCCATCCGCCGCCCGAGCTCGAGCCCGTTGACGATATTGCCCCACTGGTCGCTGCCGCCCATCTGCAGCTTGCAGTCGTAGCGCCGCGCCAGTTCGACGAAGTCGTAGGCCTGGAGGATCATGTAGTTGAATTCGAGAAAGGTCAGCGCCTGCTCGCGCTCGAGCCGCTGCTTGACCGAATCGAAGGTGAGCATCCGGTTGACGGTGAAATGCGGCCCGACATCGCGCAGCATCTCGAGATAGCCGAGCTCGCCCAGCCATTCGTCGTTGTTGACCATCACCGCGTCGGTCGGGCCGGTGCCAAAGGTCAGCAGCCGGTCGAAGACGGTGAAGATGCCCGCGACGTTTTCGGCGATGGTGGCGTCGTTCATCAGCTTGCGGCTCTCGTCGCGGAACGAGGGATCGCCGATCTTGCCGGTGCCGCCGCCCATCACGACAATCGGCTTGTGCCCCGCCTGCTGGAGACGCCGCAGCATCATGATCTGCACCAGGCTGCCGATATGCAGCGATGGCGCGGTGGGATCGAAGCCGATATATCCCGGCACGATCTGCTTTGCGGCCAGCGCGTCGAGCTCGGCCGCGTCGGTCGCCTGGTGGATATAGCCGCGCTCGTCGAGCAGGCGCATCAGATCGGAAGTGTAGCTGGTCATGATGGACGCTGCGCTAGCATGGGGGAGCCGGGGTGCAACAGATGGATTTGGCGCCGCATCCCGCGAGCCCGCCAGCGGGCGAGTGGCGGATGCGCTTTTCGTGGCGGCTGACGCCGCACTGGCTGACGTTGCGCTGGCGCGTTTCGGGCGTGGGCGAACTGGCGATGCCGAAGTTGGCGGGGCAGGGCCGGGCGGACGGATTGTGGCAGGCGACCTGCTTCGAAATCTTCGTGCGGGATGGCGAGGGGCCGGGTTATTCCGAGTTCAACCTCTCGCCGTCGGAGCGCTGGGCGGCGTATGATTTCAGCGGTTACCGCGAAGGAATGCAGGAACGCGACATGCCACGCGCGCCGGTCTGCTCATGGCGCGCGGGCTCGGCCTTCTCGCTGTTCGACGCGGCGATTCCCCTGCGCGGGCTACCGGACCTGCCCGCGGCCTTCGCCGCGACCGCTGTGCTGGAGGAAGTCGTGGGTGCCAAAAGCTACTGGGCGCCAGGGCACCCTGCCGAAAAGCCCGATTTCCACCACGCCGACGGCTTCGTCCTGGCCCTGGAATCCGTCGGTTAGAGCAAGCTGACATCGCCTTGAATCTCCCCTCCCCACGGGGAGGGGGCGGGGGTGGGGGAGCGCGCCGAAGGCGCGCGTCCAAGCCATCCGCTTGGTACACCCCCACCCGGCCTCCCCCTCAAGGGGGAGGAGTAAGTTGGATCAATCAAAGGTCATCGTGCTCTAAGCCTTGCCGAACGGCCCGTTGAGCTGGACGATCTTGCGGTTGAGCAACGCGGCGAAGGTGACCCATGAAATATACGGCAGGTTGAGCCAGGCCGCGAGCTCGGAATAGGGCGCCAGCCCCACCACCAGCGCCAGCACCGAGAGCCACAGCAGCACGACCTCGCGCAGCGCCCAGTCGGGCCGCTTGGCGACGAAGAACAGCGGCGACCACGCCAGATGCGCCAGGAAGTTGACCGCAAACAGCAGCCCGATCAGCATCCGGTCGGCCGGCTCCGGCGCACTGGTCCAGGCGAGATAGAAGCTCCACCCGGCAAGCCCGAGGATGATTGTCCATGCCGGGCCGAACAGCCAGTCCGGGGGCTGCCAGCTAGGCTTTTTCAGATTGCGGTACCACTCGCCGATCTCGGTCAGCAAGCCGCCCGCGCCGCCCAGCACGATCGCCCAGGCGGCGCCGATGATCGCGGGAGTCCACTCGATATCCATGATGCAACAGCAAGCCTTGGTCGCGCGGGTTCCCGCGTTGGGAAAAACCTTTGCCTTTGTTGGCCCCTTGATACAACCGGGTGGCATGAAATTCGGTATCGACCGGCTGCTCGCCGACCCCGCCCTGCGCCGTCCGCTCGAAGGCAAACGCGTCGCGCTCGTCGCGCATCCCGCCTCGGTGACGGCGGACCTAACGCACTCGCTCGACGCACTGATCGCCGCCGGGGTGAACGTCACCAGCGCCTTCGGCCCGCAGCACGGGCTCAAGGGCGACAAGCAGGACAATATGGTCGAGACCGGCGACGAAACCGATCCCGTCTACGGCATCCCGGTGTACAGCCTCTATGGCGAGGTCCGCCGCCCGACTGGGCAGATGATGTCGAGCGCCGACGTCTTCCTGTTTGACCTCCAGGATCTGGGCTGCCGGATCTACACCTTCGTCACCACGCTGCTCTACCTGCTCGAGGAAGCGGCGAGGCACGGCAAGGAAGTCTGGGTGCTCGATCGCCCCAACCCCGCGGGGCGCCCGGTCGAGGGAACGCTGCTGGTGCCGGGCCAGGAAAGCTTCGTCGGCGCCGCCGAGATGCCGATGCGCCACGGCCTGACGATGGGCGAGATGGGCCATTGGTTCATTCAGCGCTTCGATCTCGATGTCGCATACCGCGTGATCGAGATGGAGGGCTGGCAGCCCGCAGGAGCAGGCCACGGCTGGCCCGAGGACCGCATCTGGATCAATCCTTCGCCCAATGCCGCCAACGTCAACATGGCGCGCGCCTACGCCGGGACGGTCATGCTCGAGGGCACAAACTTGAGCGAGGGCCGCGGCACCACCCGCCCGCTCGAGGTGCTGTTCGGCGCGCCCGATCTCGACGCTGCCGCCGTGCTGGCGACCATGGACAAGCTCGCGGCTGACTGGCTGGCGGGTTGCCGCCTTCGCCCCTGCTGGTTCACCCCGACCTTCCACAAGCACGCCGACCAGCTTTGCAGCGCGTTGATGATCCACGCCGAGGGCCCGCATTACGACCACGCCGCCTTCCGCCCCTGGCGGCTGCAGGCACTAGCCTTCAAGGCGATCCGTACGCTGCACCCCGATTACGACCTGTGGCGCGATTTTCCCTATGAATACGAACTCGAACGGCTCGCGATCGACGTGATCAACGGCGGTCCGGCTCTGCGCGAATGGGTCGACGATCCGCAGGCAGAGCCGGGGGACCTCGACCGACTGGCGAGCGCGGACGAAGCGAACTGGCGCGAGCAGATCGCCCCTGTCCTCCTCTACCCCTAATCGCCGGTTGACGGGGCCGCCCGACTAGGGAAGGTTCGCATCCGGCGACGGGCAGACCCGCGCCTGGGAGAGGGTCGAATCATGGCGACAGCGGCGCAGACCGCCACCACGCAGCGCTCGGTGAGGACCACCTTGTGGATCCTGCTGACCGTCTACATCTTCAATTTCATCGACCGCCAGATCGTCAATATCCTAGCCGAGCCGATCGCGCTCGATCTGGGGCTGAGCGACACGCAGATCGGGCTGATGACCGGGCTCGCCTTTGCACTGTTCTACACGCTGCTGGGCCTGCCGATCGCGCGCTATTCCGACCGGGCGAGCACCAACCGCCCGCGGCTGATCGCGATCGCGCTGGCGACCTGGTCGGCGATGACAGCGCTGTGCGGACTGGCGCAGAATTTTTACCAGCTGTTGCTCGCGCGGATCGGGGTCGGGGTCGGCGAGGCCGGATGCACCCCGCCCGCGCATTCGCTGATCAGCGATATCGTGCCTCCAGAACGGCGCAGCTCGGCGCTGGCCTTTTATTCGCTCGGGATCCCGATCGGCACCTTACTGGGGATGATGATAGGCGGATTTCTTGCCGACTGGGTGGGCTGGCGGATGGCGTTTCTGTTCGTCGGGCTGCCCGGCGTCGCAATGGCGCTGGTGGTCCATTTCATGCTGCGCGAACCGCGGCTGGGGATGGCCCGATCCAGCGATTCACCGGCTGCACCCGCGCCCGAACTGTCGCTCTGGGTTTCGGTGCGCACGGTGCTGCAGTCGCGCGCCTTCGTGCTGCTGCTGCTTGCCGGCTCGACCGCCTCCTTCCTCGCTTATGGCAAGACCACCTGGACCACGATCTTCTTCCAGCGGACCCACGAATTGACCCCAGGCGAGGTCGGCTTCTGGTTCGGCGTGATCAACGGCGCGGCGGGCATCCTGGGCACCTGGCTGGGCGGCTATCTCGCCGATCGCTTCGGCGCCAGGAATCGCCGTCACGTGCTGACTGCACCGGCGATCGCGATGGCGGTAGCTGCGCCGATCGCCTTCCTCGCCTATCAGGCTTCGACCTGGCAGGTGGCGCTGGCGCTGCTGATCGTCCCGACCTTGTGCAACTCGCTCTATTACGGGCCGACCTATTCGGCGGCGCAGGGGCTGGTGCCGCTGCGCGCGCGGGCGATCGCGGCGGCGGTGCTGTTGTTCTTTCAGAATCTGATCGGGCTCGGGCTCGGGCCGCTGTTCTTCGGGATGCTCTCGGACCTGCTCCAGCCAGCCTATGGCGAGGAAAGCGTGCGCTTCGTTCTCTATGGTGCGGCCTTCCTTGGGCTGATCCCGGCATTCTTCTTCTGGCGCTGCAGTCTGCGCTTGCAGGAGGAACTCGACCAGAAGGGATAGAATAGCATACCTTCGTCATGCTGAACTTGATTCAGCATCCATAATTCAGATTCGGCGGGCGTGAATCCTGAAACGAGTCCAGGGTGACGGGAACCCGGAAACCCGCTCTAGTGGGCTGGCCGCAACAGGTATCCGTCCTCGACCCTGGGGATCGGGCGGATATCGTCGGGATCGCCCTTGGCGACCAGAACCGCGCAGCCATCCTCGCGGCGATCGACCGCCCAGATCAACAACGGCTCTTCTTCCGTAGCGGGTTCGCGGTCGAGCGGGGGCTGGTTCGTTTCCTCGCGCGCCTTGTGAATACGGTCGCGGCAGATCACGTCGTCGGGCCGCCCATCTTCGTAGGTTTTCCAGGCCAATACCGGCCCCTGATAGGAAGGCATGGCCGCCATTGTTTCATCGCTTTCGGCGGGAGCCGAAGCCTGATCGCCGGGAGGATCATCGCCAACCTCCTGCGCCAGCGCGGGGGCGACTGCGGCCAAGAACAGCAGCAAGGCGGTCGAAAGGATCGGGGTTTGCATGTGCATTCTCCTTAAGGGCAAGAATACACTAGAGTGGCTCATCGATCAAACCGGCCGCAGACAGGGCACAAACAGGCTCACCCCGCCAGATTTCGTCATGCTGAACTCGTTTCAGCATCCATCTCTCGGAATTCGGAGCGCATGGCGGGATAGATCCTGAAACGAGTTCAGGATGACGGAAAACGGGGTTGAGGCTTTGTGAGATCCAAGGCGAGCAATCTCACCCCTGCTTGCGGCTCAATTCGCGCGTCGCGGCCTCGAGCCCGTCGAGCGTGAGCGGGTACATCCGGTCGCTGACCAGCTGCTTCATCACCTTGGTGGACTGCGAATAGCTCCACTGCTTCTCGGGTACCGGGTTGAGCCAGACAGTCGCGGGATAGGTGTTGGTCACGCGCTGCATCCAGGTAGCGCCCGCCTCCTCGTTCATATGCTCGACGCTGCCCCCGGGATGGGTGATCTCATAGGGGCTCATCGCCGCATCGCCCACGAAGATGATCTTGTAGTCGTGGCCATATTTGTGGAGCACATCCCAGGTCTTGGTGCGTTCGGCCCAGCGGCGGCGGTTATCCTTCCACACGCCTTCGTAGAGGCAATTGTGAAAATAGAAGAACTCGAGATTCTTGAACTCGCTGGTCGCCGCGCTGAACAGCTCCTCGGTGATCTTGATGAAGGGGTCCATCGAGCCGCCGACATCGAGAAACAGCAGCAGCTTGACCGCGTTGTGCCGCTCGGGGCGCATGTGGATGTCGAGCCAGCCCTGCTTGGCCGTCCCCGAGATGGTCGCGTCGATATCGAGCTCGTCTGCGGCGCCTTCACGCGCGAAGCGGCGCAAGCGGCGCAGCGCCATCTTGATGTTGCGGGTGCCCAGCTCCTTGGTGTTGTCGAGATTCTTGAACTCGCGCTTGTCCCACACCTTGAGCGCACGCTTGTGCTTGCTCTCGCCGCCGATCCGCACGCCCTCGGGATTGTAGCCCGAATTGCCGAAGGGCGAGGTGCCGCCGGTGCCGATCCACTTGTTGCCGCCCTCGTGGCGCTCCTGCTGTTCGGCGAGCCGCTTCTTCAGCGTCTCCATGATCGCATCCCAGTCGCCCAGTTTCTCGATCTCGGCCATTTCTTCGGGCGAGAGAAATTTCTCGGCAACCGATTTGAGCCAGTCTTCCGGAACGTCGACCGGGTTTTGGCCGTAATCCGAGATGATTCCCTTGAAGACCCGCTGGAACACCTGGTCGAAACGATCGAGCATGCCCTCGTCCTTCACGAAGGTCGCGCGGCTGAGATAGTAGAACGCCTCGTGCGTTTCCTCGATCACCTCGCGGTCGAGCGCCTCCAGCAGAGTGAGGTGCTCCTTGAAGCTGGCCTTGATCCCGGCCGCCCTTAGCTCGTCCATGAAGTCGAAAAACATGCGCTATGTATAGCGACCTCTTTGCGGAGCGCCAGCCTTGCCGCGCACGATCTGGCAAAGGCGCGGATGCTTAAGAAGGCGCTAACACATTGCGATTATGACAACCTCCGAACTACGGGGGATTACGCTCATCATGGACTGCACGGCACTGGATGCTCGCGGGGCGTCCGCGCTCGATACGATTCCCGAGGCTTGCGGGAAGGTCACCGTCGGTTGCTCCGACGTAGCCGGCATCGTCCAGGCGGTGATCGATACCTCGGGCGTGCTGCGCGCCGAGCATCTCGAGTTGCAGGGTACCGTCCACGAGCTCGAGAAAGACCAGCGCCGGGTCGCCGAAGCCAGCGACGAGGCGCGGCTGCTTTCGGCCAGCGCGATCGAGCGGCTGGGGCAGGGCACCAGCCAGATTCAGTCCTCGCTGTCGCAGATCACCAAGCTGCTCGATATGGTCGAGACGCTGGCGACTCATGTTACCGGCTTCGCCGCCGCGATGGATCAGGTCAAGCGCTGCTCCAGGGATATCGCGCAGATCGCCGAGACCACCAATATCCTCGCGCTCAACGCCACCATCGAGGCGATGCGGGCGGGCGACGCCGGGCGCACCTTCGCGGTGGTCGCCAACGAGGTCAAATCGCTCGCCGGCGAGACCCGTAAGGCGACCGACGAGATCGGCGAGGTGATCGAGACGCTCGGAGCGGAGGCCACCGGGGTGATCCACCGCATCGAGGAAGGCGCCAAGGCCAGCAGCCAGGCCAAGAACTCGGTCGCCAGCATCGAGCAGACGCTCACCGGGGTCACCGATCTGGTCGAGGAGGTCGATGCGCAGAACGATCAGATCGCCAAGGCGACCGCGATGATGACGGGCAATGTGATGCGCGTGCAGGACGTGCTCGAGAGCTTCGACAAGGCTGCCAATGGCAATGAGATGAAGCTGGCCACGGTCCACAGCCGGATGGAAGACCTCGAGATGGTCGCCAGCGACATGTTCGACCGCCTGGTCCAGTCCGGGCTCGCTCCGCAGGACAGCGTGATGGTCGAGAAGGCGCAGCGCCAGGCGCGGCTGGTGGAGAAGCTCGCCGAGCAAGCGATCGCTGCTGGCGAACTGACCCTCGAGCAGGTGTTCGACCAAGACTACCGCCTGATCGAAGGCTCAAACCCGCAGCGCTATCGCACCGGCCTGATGGACTGGGCGCACCGCAACTGGCGGCCGGCGCTCGACGCGCTAAATGGCGAGGATGAGCGGATCATGGCTGCCGCCTGCACCGACATGAAGGGCTATCTGCCTACCCATATCACCAAGCATTCGCAGGCCCCGACCGGGGATCTCACCCACGATACGCAGTTCTGCCGCGACGGGCGAATAATCCTCGAACCGATCGACCAGAAGGCCAAGCGCAGCTTCGCGCCCTACATGATGGCGGTCTATCGCCAGGAAGGGGACGGCAAGACCTATCGCGTGGTGCGCAATGTCTATGTGCCCATGACCATCCAGGGCCGCCGCTGGGGCGATTTCGAAGTGGCTTACTCGATCGACTGATCGCCGGGCCGGATTCTAACCGGGATTGCGGCGCGCCATGAAGGCGAGGCGTTCGAACATCATCACGTCCTGCTCGTTCTTGAGCAGCGCGCCGTGGAGCGGGGGAATCGCCGAATTGGGGTTGCTGTCCTGCAGCACCTCCAGCGGCATATCCTCGTTGAGCAGCAGCTTGAGCCAGTCGAGCAATTCGCTGGTGCTGGGCTTCTTCTTGAGCCCGGGCACCTCGCGCAGCTCGTAGAACATGTCCATCGCCTTCGTGACGAGGGTCTTCTGGATATCGGGGAAGTGGACCGCGATGATCTCGCGCATCGTGTCGCGATCGGGGAACTTGATATAGTGGAAGAAGCAGCGACGCAGGAAGGCGTCGGGCAGTTCCTTCTCGTTGTTCGAGGTGATGATCACGATCGGGCGCTCGGCGGCGGTGATCGTCTCATGCGTTTCGTAGACATCGAAGCTCATGCGGTCGAGTTCCTGCAACAGGTCGTTGGGGAACTCGATGTCGGCCTTGTCGATCTCGTCGATCAGCAGCACCGGCAACTCGGGCGCGGTGAAGGCTTCCCACAGCTTGCCCTTTTTGATGTAGTTGGCAATGTCGTGGACCCGTTCGTCGCCGAGCTGACCGTCGCGCAGCCGGGCGACGGCATCGTATTCATAGAGGCCCTGCTGCGCCTTGGTGGTCGATTTGACGTTCCATTCGATCAGCGGCGCGCCCAGCGAATCAGCGACTTCCTGCGCCAGCACCGTCTTGCCCGTGCCCGGCTCGCCCTTGACCAGCAACGGTCGGCGCAACGTTACCGCAGCATTGACCGCCACCTTGAGATCTTCGGTGGCGATGTAGGATTGAGTGCTTTCGAAGCGCTGCGTCATTGTAATTCCCGGGCTGTCCGATTGCGATTTGCAACGCGGTTAGGGGGGGAGGCGCGCCGGGGCAAGGGGGCGCGTCACCGGTCCAGCGCCAGGATCCGTTGCGCGATCGCCAGCAGCCCCGCGGTATCGGTGTCGGCGGCGGGATTGTTCCAGCCCAGCGCCAGCATGTGCCAGGTGCCCGCCTCGTCGCGCAGCAGCCAGCTGAGATTGCGCACGCCGGGTTCGGATCCGCCCTTGAAGCCGACATAGCTCCAGCCCGCCCGCGCACTGTCTCCCAAAGCCGTTTTGACCGCCATGATGCGCCGCGCGGTGTTGTCGTCGCTCTCGGCGAGCCGCCGCATCAGCCGGCGCTCGTCCTCCATGCTGGCGAACCACTCGATGCTGTCGATCATCTTGGGTGTGCCGCCCGAGAACACATCCATGATCGGCGCCGGATCGACCCCTTGCGTCACCAACCGGTCGAGGATTGCCCGGCGCCCGGCCTCGTCCGCCCGCGCATAGTCCGTTCCCTGCTCGCCGCCCTTGAGCACGAACATCTCGACCGTCTTCAGAAAGGGCGTCGAAAGTTCGGGTGCCGAATGGCCGGTCGCGCGCATTTCCGCCTCGATCGCCTCGCGGCCGACCGCGTCGATCAGCAGATCGGTGGCGGTGTTGTCGCTGATCGAGATCATCAGCGTTGCGGCGGTATGGAGCGTGAGCGGTGCGCCCTCGGGCCAGTCTTGCATGATGCCGCTGGGAAAGCTCCTGTCGCCCAGCGTGACGACATCGTCCCAATCGATCCGCCCTTCCTGCACCGCACGATCCAGTGCCGAAAGGACATAGAGTTTGAAAGTCGAGCCGAGCGCATAGGGCTGCTGCGGATCGCCGAACGCAAAGACCGGCTCGCCTTCGAGGGGGCCGAACCAGGCCGCGGCGCTGCCGGGCAGGGCCTCGAGGTCGGCGGTGATCTTCTCCGCGCTATCGTCGACCGGCTCGAACGACTGCAGCAGCAATTCGGTGATCTTGCCTGGCGGCTGTGTCTGGATCGCGATTCCGCCGCTCGCCAGCGAACGCTCCATGCGGATGGTGATCGCGGCCCGCGCAGGGCTGACCGGCTCGATCGACTCGACCGCCAGAGCCCGGCCGAACTGCGCGGTCAATTGTTCGCCGATTGCTTTGAGCTGTTCGGCGGGGATGTTCCGGAGAAAGCTGTCGGCCATCGCCTCTTCGGGGGCGAGCGTGCCGTTCAGCAGTTCGACCACCTGCGCTGTGCGCTGCTCGAGCATACTGGCTTCGGCCGGTTCATCCATTGCCATTGGCTGCGCTGCGAGATGGGCCAACGGAGTAAAAGCGACGCCGATCGATAAAAGGGCAGAGGCAAAACATTTCATGAAAGGCTCCTTGATCGACGCTATCCTAGCGCCGAACGCAGCGGGCTCAACCGCAAGGACCGGCGCAGCCTGGTATTCGGGAGCGAGTTCCGTTGGCCCAAGGCGCCGGCACCCCTATGGCCACACGACCTATCCTGCTCCGGAGACCCCCATGCCGACCGAAACCATCACCATCCAGACCGAGGCCGGTCACGCGCTCGGGGGCTCGCTCGAAATGCCGACGGGGCTGGTGCGCGGCGCGGCGCTGTTCGCGCATTGCTTCACCTGCACGCGGCAGAGCAAGGCGGCGGTCGCGGTGGCGCGGGCGCTTTCGCGGGAAGGGATCGCCTGCCTGCGGTTCGATTTCACCGGGCTGGGCGGCAGCGGCGGGGATTTCGGTCGCGCCGGCTTTGCCACCGATGTCGCCGATCTGGTGCTGGCGGCGCGGTTTCTGCTCGAACGCTTCGAGCAGCCGGTGCTGCTGGTCGGGCACAGCCTGGGCGGGGCGGCGGTGCTGGCCGCGGCAGAGGATATCGGGTCCGACAACATCGCCGCGATCGCCACCATCGGCGCGCCTTCGGACGTCCCGCATGTACTCGAGCGCATCAAGGGCGATCTGGTCGCGATCCGCGCAACCGGCGAGGGAGAAGTCTCGATCGGCGGGCGCGCATTCACGCTGGGACGCGAATTCATCGAGCGGGTCGAGAATGCCGACCTGCTCGCCGAGGTCGCCAAATTGCGCAAGCCCGTCCTGCTGCTGCATTCGCCGACCGATGAAATCGTCGGGATCGAGAACGCCTCGGCGCTGTTCGGCGCCGCCAAGCACCCCAAGAGCTTCGTCAGCCTCGAGGGCGCGGACCACCTGCTGCTCGATTCGCGCGACGCCGAATTCGCCGCGAGCATGATCGCCAGCTGGGCGCATCGCTACCTGCCGCTGCGCGACGACTGGCCGATGCCCGAGGACGGCGTGGTGGTGAAGACCGGCCACGGCAAGTTCGGGACCGAGGTCCACACCGCGCATCACCGCTTTGTCGCCGACGAGCCGCGCAGCGTCGGGGGCGACGACACCGGGCCGACGCCCTACGACCTGCTGCTCGCCGCGCTGGGGACCTGCACCGCGATGACGATGAATATGTATGCCGCCAGAAAGGGCTGGCCGTTCGAGGGTGCGACAATCCATCTCACCCACGAACGCGACCACGAGGCGGATTGCGCGGAATGCGCGAAAGGCGCCGGGACGGGCGCTGGGCTTCAGGCGCTGACACGCAGGATCGAGCTGGCGGGCGAAGCGCTGACCGCAGAGCAGCGCGAAAAGATCATCGCGATTGCCGACAAATGCCCGGTGCACCGGACGCTCGAAGGTCCGCTGCACATCCACACCGAAAGCTGACGGGCTCACTCGGGATCACGCCCTGCCTCAGGCGTCGATCAGTTCCTTGTCGAGCTCGCCCGCGCGGTTCTGGATGAAGTTGAAGCGGTGTTCGGGGTTGCGGCCCATCAGGTGGTCGACCAGCTCCTTGACCACCGCGCGGTCCTCGAATTCTGTGGGCAGGGTGATGCGGATCAGGCTTCGGCTGGCGGGATCCATGGTGGTCTCGCGCAATTGCTGCGGGTTCATCTCGCCCAGGCCCTTGAAGCGCCCGACATCGACCTTCTTGCCCTTGAACACCGTCGCCTCGAGTTCGGCGCGCTGTTCCTCGTCGCGCGCGTAGCGGCTCTCCTTGCCCGCGGTCAGTCGGTAGAGCGGCGGCTGCGCAAGGAACAGATGCCCGGCGCGCACGATCTCGGTCATCTCCTGGAAGAAGAAGGTCATCAGCAGCGTTGCGATATGCGCGCCGTCGACATCGGCATCGGTCATGATGATGATCCGGTCGTAGCGCAGCGAGCCGGGGTCGCAATCCTTGCGCACCCCGCAGCCCATCGCCAGCGTCAGATCGGCGATCTCGGCATTGGCGCGGATCTTGTCGGCGCTAGCGCTGGCGACGTTGAGGATCTTGCCGCGGATCGGCAGAATCGCCTGCGTCTTGCGGTTGCGCGCCTGCTTGGCGCTGCCCCCGGCGCTGTCGCCCTCGACGATGAAGAGCTCGGTCTCGGCATCGGTCTCGCCCGAGCAATCGGTGAGCTTGCCGGGCAGCCGCAGCTTCTTCGCATTGGTCGCAGTCTTGCGCTTGATCTCGCGTTCCTGCTTGCGGCGCAGGCGCTCGTCCATCCGCTCCATCACCTCGCCGAGCAGCGCCTTGCCGCGCTCCATATTGTCGGAAAGGAAATGGTCGAAATGGTCGCGCATCGCGGTCTCGACCAGCCGCGCGGCCTCGGGCGAGGTCAGCCGGTCCTTGGTCTGGCTCTGGAACTGCGGGTCGCGGATGAAGACGCTGAGCATCACCTCGGCGCCGGTCATCACGTCGTCGGCGCTGATATCCTTGGCCTTTTTGGTCCCGGTCAGCTCGCCGAAGGCGCGCAGGCCCTTGGCCAGAGCGGCGCGCAGCCCCTGCTCGTGCGTGCCGCCATCGGGAGTCGGCACGGTGTTGCAATACCAGCTGGTCGAGCCGTCGGAATAGAGCGGCCAGGCGATCGCCCATTCGGCGCGGCCCTGCGAGATGCCGTCCTCGCTGGCGGCGAAATCGTGCCTGCCGGCGAAGGGCTGCGCGGTAACGCAGGGGCGCTCGCCGATCTGCTCGGCGAGATGGTCGGAGAGCCCGCCGGGGAATTTGAACACCGCTTCCTCGGGCACTTCGTCGCTGGCGAGGCTGGCGGCGCATTTCCAGCGGATCTCGACCCCGGCGAAGAGATAGGCCTTGGAGCGGGTCAGCTTGAACAGGCGTTTGGCGCTGAAGGACCGGTCGCCGAAGATCTGCGTGTCGGGGGTGAAGGCGACGGTGGTGCCGCGGCGATTGGGGGTGGGACCGAGCTCCTCGATGGGACCCAGCGATTCCCCGCGCGCGAATTCCTGCGCATAGAGCTGTCGGTCGCGCGCGACCTCGACGCGGGTGTGGCTCGACAGCGCGTTGACCACGCTGATCCCGACCCCGTGCAGTCCGCCGCTGGTGGCGTAGGCCTTGCCCGAGAACTTGCCGCCAGAATGGAGCGTCGAGAGGATCACCTCGAGAGTGGATTTGCCGGGATATTTGGGGTGTTCGGCCACCGGAATACCGCGGCCGTTGTCCGAGACCGTGACCCGGTTGTTCTCGTCGAGCCGCAGTTCGATCCGGGTGGCATGGCCCGCGACCGCCTCGTCCATCGCATTGTCGAGCACCTCGGCGACGAGATGGTGCAGCGCGCGGTCGTCGACGCCGCCGATATACATGCCCGGGCGCCGCCGGACCGGTTCCAGCCCTTCGAGCACCTCGATCGAGGAAGCGTCGTAATCGCCGCTGGAGGCGGGGGTGTTTTCGAACAGATCGTCAGACATGGGATCAGCTATATCGCGCGCGATTCCCCGGCGGCAAGCGAAGGTCGGCTCTTATCGTCAGGGTTGGCCCTCAGGGGCGAGCGGTGCTTAGTCCTCAAAGCGGGTCGGCGCGGCATCGACGATCGCCACTTCGCCGTCGCGGATCTCGCGCACTTCGAAGCTGCGCTCGACCACGCCGTCGCGCTGAAAGCGGAAGGCACCGTCGAGGCCTAGGAAACCGCCGCGGTCGCGCAGGTTCGCCGTGGGGAACTCGCGGCCCACCCGCCAGTCCTGCGCCACCCGCAGCGCCAGTAGCACGGCGTCGTAGCCGAGCGTCGAGATGCGATAGGGCTGGCCTCCGAAGCGGGCCTCATAGCTGTCGACGAAGCGGCGATAGCGATTGTCCGACACCGCGGAGAAGATCGCGCCGCGCAGGGCCGGCGCGCGGGTCACCGCAACCTCGCCGCTCCACAATTCGGTGCCGAGGATACGGGTGTCCTGGCCGCCCACGCGCGCGCCGGCCTGCTGCGCCAGCCGCGGGGAATCGGCGATCAGTACCGTGTCGTAGCCGCCGCGGCTGCGCAACCTGTCGGCGGCCGACATGATCGAGGTGTTGCCGCGGGCGTAGCGTTCGGCGCCGGCAACGCGTCCGCCATAGGACTGCACCGCGCCCTGCAGCGCCGCCTCGGCGCGGCGACCGTATTCGCCCTCGGGTGCGATCACCGCGAAATCGCGCGCGCCCTGGGTGCGGGCATATTGCACCGAGCGGCGGATCGACTGTTCGGGAATATGCCCCATGACGAAGACATCGGGCGAAGCGATCGCGGCGTCGTTGGAAAAGGAAATCAGCGGCACATCGGCGGGCCGCGCCTCGGCCAGCACCGCGCCGACATTGTCGCCCATCAGCGGGCCGAGGATCAGCTTGTTGCCATCCGCGATCGCGCGCCGAGCGGCGTCGCGCGCATTGCCCGAGGTGTCGTAGGTGGTGATCCGCAGATTGCCCGCATCGGTGTCGAGCAGCGCCATTGTAGCGGCGTTGGCGATCGACTGGCCGACCGCTCCGTTCTGGCCCGACATCGGCACCAGCAGCGCGATACGGTGATGGGTCTGGTCGTCGGGCAGCGCGGTGGCGCTCGGCATCGGTGTCGGGGTCTCGACCGGACGGCGGACCGGTTCGCCGCTCTTGGGGATGATCGAGCAGGCGCCGAGCAAGGCCGCCAGGCCGGTGACCGCGATCTGCCGACGGGTGATTGTAAAGCGCTTCATCCTTGCCGCGTCCCTCATTGCTGGTTCATGGGTTCGCCGTGAACGAAACCGCATCATCTGTGCCAGAACCTCTTGAACCCGGGCTCTATATCGTCGCGACCCCGATTGGCAATCTTGGGGATATCACCATGCGCGCCGCCGATGTGCTGCGGCGCTGCGACGGCGTGGCCTGCGAGGACACCCGCGTCACCGGCAAGCTGATGAAGCATCTCGGGATCTCCAAGCCGCTTTGGCGCTATGACGATCACAGCGAGCACCGCGACCGCGACCGGTTGGTGGACTCGATGCGCAGCCGCGCGGTGGCACTGGTGAGCGATGCCGGCACCCCGCTGGTCTCGGACCCGGGCTATCGGCTGGTCAATGATTGCCGCGCCGAGGGCATCCCGGTTACCGTACTGCCGGGCGCCTGTGCCGCGATCGCGGGGCTGAGCGTCTCGGGCCTGCCCAATGACCGCTTTCTGTTTGCCGGCTTCCTGCCGAGCAAGGACAAGGCGCGGCGCGACGTGCTGGCCGAACTGGCCGATATCGAGGCGACGCTGATCTTCTACGACACCGCGCCCCGGCTGACCAAATCGCTCGCCGCGATCGGCGAGGTCCTTCCAGACCGCGAGATCGCGGTGGCGCGCGAACTCACCAAGATCCACGAGGAACTGCGCCGCGGGCTCGCCGACGGGCTGATCGCCTGGTTCGAGACGCATCCCCCGAAGGGAGAGATCGTGCTGCTGATCGGACCGCCGTTGGGTGAGCAGCAGGCCAGCGCGGCGGATGCCGATACGCTGCTGATCGAGGCGCTCGAGACCAGCAAGGCTTCGCAGGCGGTCGCGCAAGTGGCGAAGGCCACCGGGCTCGACCGCAAGCTGCTCTACGCCCGCGCGATGGAGCTCAAGCGCGGATGAAGCGCCAGCTCGCCGAGCGGAGCGGGCGCGAGGGAGAGAGACGCGCCGCCCTCTGGCTGCGGGCGAAGGGCTGGCGCATTCTGGCAAGCCGGGTGAAGACCCCGCGCGGCGAGATCGACTTGGTCGCGCGGCGCGGATCGCTGGTCGCCTTCGTCGAGGTCAAATACCGCCACAACCGCGCCGAGCTCGATTTCGCGATCGACGAACGCCGGCTGAGCCGGGTAGCGGCCGCAGTGGAATGCGTCGCGCATGAATATGCCGGTGAGGGCGACGATATAAGGATCGACGTCATCCTCCTTGCGCCGGGCAGCCTGCCACGCCACATCGCCAACGCCTGGCAGCCCTGAGGCTTCGCCGCACCGAACCGCTATTTTGAGGTAGACCCCCATGAGCCTACGCGTCGCCGTCCAGATGGACCCGATGGCATCAATCAAGATCGCCGGCGATTCCTCCTTCGCGCTGATGGAGGCCGCGCAGGCGCGCGGGCATTCGCTATTCCATTACGATGTCGGCACGCTCGCCTGGGAAAGCGACGGCAGCGCGCGCGGCAGGATCACCGCGCATGGCGCGCCGGTGACCGTCAAGCGGGTCGAGGGCGATCATTTCACCATCGGCGAACGCCGCCGGATCGATCTGGCGCGCGACATCGACGTCGTGCTGATGCGGCAGGATCCGCCCTTCGATCTGGGCTATATCAGCGCCGCGCTGATCCTCGACCGGCTGCGCGGCGAGACGCTGGTGGTCAATGATCCGCGCGAGGTGGTCAACGCACCCGAGAAGATGTTCGTGCTCGATTATGCGCGCTTCATGCCGCCGACCCTGATCGCGCGCAGCATCGAGGATGTCCGCGCGTTCCACGCGCAGCACGGCGCGGTGGTGGTCAAGCCGCTGCACGGCAATGGCGGCAAGGCGATTTTCCTGGTGGACGAGGCCGGGACCAATCTTTCCGCGCTGTTCGAGGTCTTCAACCAGACCTGGCCCGAGCCGCATATGGTGCAGCCCTTCCTCCCCGAGGTCGCCGAGGGCGACAAGCGGATCGTGCTGGTCGATGGCGAATTTGCAGGCGCGATCAACCGCAAACCGGGCGAGGGCGAGTTCCGCTCCAACCTGGCGCAGGGCGGCTATGCCGAGGCCGCCGGGCTGACCGCGCGCGAAGAGGAAATCTGCGCCGCGATGGGCCCTGAGCTCAAGCGCCGCGGCCTGGTCTTTGTCGGGATCGACGTGATCGGCGGCAAATGGCTGACCGAGATCAACGTCACCAGCCCGACAGGGATCGTCGCGATCGACCGCTTCAACGGCACCGACACCGCGGGCCTCATCTGGGACGCGATCGAAAAGCGCGCTGCGGCGTGAACGCATCGAGGCTGCGGCCGTTGGGCTGACATGGATTCGCTCATCGTCGCCATCGTCGAACGCCTCGGCCTCGCCGGAATCGCCTTGCTTATGGCGTTGGAGAACGTCTTTCCGCCGATGCCTTCGGAAGCCATCATGGGCTCTGCGGCGCTGGCGATCGAACGGGGATCGATGCAGTTCTGGCCGGTGATGATCGTCGCCACGCTGGGTACGCTTGTCGGCAATTACGCGTGGTTCTGGGTGGGCGACCGCTGGGGCTATGAGCGGCTTGGCCCTTTTATCGACCGCTGGGGCCGATGGCTCACGCTCGAATGGGAAGACGTCGAGCGGGCGATGCTCTTCTTCGAGCGGCACGGACACTGGGTGGTGCTGGTCCTGAGGGCCGCCCCCTTCATGCGCACCATGATCAGCCTGCCCGCAGGACTGGCGCATATGAACACGATCAAGTTCTGCGTCTTCACCGCGATCGGCGCCGCCTTGTGGAACGCGATCCTGATCGGCGGAATGCAATGGCTCTCGCGCACGTTCGAGAACACCGATGTCGTCAGCTGGGTCATCATCGCCACCCTTGTGGCGGCGGTAATCGCCTATGTGTGGCGGCTCGCGACATGGACGCCGCGCAGCCAGCGCTGAGCCGCTACTCGCCCGATTCGCGCGGATGCGCGCCGCGATAGGTTGCGAGCAGGCTGGCGGCATCGACCCGGGTGTAGATCTGGGTCGAACCGAGGCTGGCATGGCCGAGCAGTTCCTGCAGGCTGCGCAGATCGGCGCCGGCGCCCAGCAGATGGGTCGCGAAACTGTGCCGAAGCGCATGCGGGGTCGCCGTTGCCGGCAGACCCAGCACGATCCGCGCGCGTACGGTCGCCTTCTGGACCATCCCCTGCGACAGCACGCCGCCGCGCGCGCCGCGGAACAGCAGATCGTTCGCATCCAGCGCGAAGGGCAGTTTCGCGGCGTAATCCGCCACCGCCTCCGCCACGATCGGCAGGATCGGCACCACGCGCTGCTTGCCGCCCTTGCCCGTCACCGACAGCCGCTCGCCCAGCGGCAGGTCGCCAAGCTTGAGCGACAGAGCCTCGGCGATCCGCAGCCCCGCGCCATAGAGCAGCAGCAGCACCGCGCGGTCGCGCGACCCGATCCAGTCCTCACCGGCGAGTGCATGGACCGTGTCGGCGAGATTGACCGCTTCGTCGGGGGTGACGGGGCGGGGCAGGCCCTTCTTGATCCGCGGTCCGCGCAGCCGCGGCCCGCCCGCTCCGGGAGCGCCCGCCTGTTCGCGGGCGAAGCCGACGAACCCCTTCAGCGCCGAGAGTTCGCGCGCCGCGGAGGCGTTGGAGAGTCCCTTGGCGCGGCGAGCGGCGAGCTGGCCGCGCAGCGCCACTGTATCGAGCTTCGCCACCGCAGCCCAATTGTCGAGCCCAAGCCGCTGGACCAGTCGCTGCGCTGCGGAGCAATAGGCGCGCACCGTGTGCGGCGAGCGGCGGCGGGTCTGCGCGAGATAATCGTGCCAGGCGCCCAGCAGCGCCTCGCGCGTCACGCCGCCACCAGTTCGCCGGCGACCAGATCGCCGAGCAGCGCATCGAGCAGCGGCATGCCGGCATCGGTGACGACGATCCGCGAACCCTCGGTAGCGACCAGCCCGAGGTCGCGGTGCAGCGCCAGCTTGGCTTCGTCGATCAGCTCGCCGCGGGCGAAACCGAACCGCGCCGAGAGTTCGGCGCAATCGACGCCTTCGCCCAGCCGCAGGCCCATCAGGAGCGCCTCGGTCGCCTGTTCGGCGCGGGTGAGCGCGCGTTCCTCGACTAGCCCGTGACCAGAAAGCTCGATAGCGGCCAGGTAGTTCTCGGGCTTGCGATGGCGCATGGTGGCCATCCCGCCGCGCCGCCCATGCGCACCCGGTCCGATCCCGGCGTAATCGCGGTAGCGCCAATAGGCGAGATTGTGGCGGCTCTCCTCGCCGGGGCGCGCGTGATTGCTGATCTCGTAGGCGGGCAGACCGGCGGAAGCGGTCATCTCGCGCGTGAGCGCGAACAGATCCGCTGCGTTCTCGTCGTCGAGCGGCGCGAAGATTCCGCGGCGGACGTCGGTGGCGAAGCGCGTCGCCGCCTCAATGGTCAGCTGATAGAGCGAGAGGTGCCCGGTGCCGAAGGCGAGCCCGCGTTCGAGCTCGGCGCGCCAGGCGGTTTCGTCCTGACCAGGGCGGGCATAGATCAGATCGAAGGACACCCGCGCGAAATGGCGCTGCGCCACTTCGATGGCGGAAACGGCTTCATGGGCATCGTGCAACCGCCCGAGAAACCGCAGCGCCTCGTCCTCGAAGGATTGCACCCCGAGCGAGACGCGGTTGACCCCGGCACCTGCAAGCGCCGCAAAATTCGCCGCCTCGACCGACGAGGGGTTCGCCTCCAGCGTGATCTCGATCCCGGGCGCGAATCCCCACAAACGCTCGGCCTCGCCCAGCAGGCGCGCGACCAAGGCCGGCGGCATCAGGCTGGGGGTACCGCCGCCGAAAAAAATGCTCTCGAGCTTTTCGCCGCCGGCCGCCTGCGCCTCGTGGCGCAGATCCGCCAGCAGCGCCGCTTCCCATTGGGATTGCACGACCTTTTCGCGGACATGGCTGTTGAAGTCGCAATAGGGACACTTCGCCAGACAGAACGGCCAGTGGATGTAGAGGGCTTTCGCCATGAATTCCTTCAGCGAATCTTAACGTGCTGGACGCAATTTCGAGCGAATGGGTCGGATCGGGAAATTTTCGCTGCTCGGCAGCGCCATCGCCTTCATATGTGCCACGGCTGCGCCCCTGTTCGCAAGCGAAGCCTCGTGGCGGGGCGGGGCCGCGGCCGATCGGGAGGCGCGGGTGCAGAACGCCGCCTATGGGTTCCAACAGCAAAGCGGATTTGCTTCGCGCATTCTGGGAAGCCACAATGCCGAACGCGAGCGGCTGCGGCTGCCGCGCCTGAAATGGAATCCTCATCTCGAACGCGAAGCCGCCGAATGGGCGCACTCGCTCGGACGTCGCGGCGTGCTCGAACACGCCGGCGGATCCGACCGCAACGGCACCGGCGAAAATCTGTGGATGGGAACCGCTGGCGGCTGGGACGTGGAAACGATGGTCGGGATGTTCCTCGACGAGCGCAAGCACTACCGCCACGGCGCTTTTCCGGATGTGTCAAAGACCGGCAATTGGGCCGATGTCGGGCATTACACGCAGATCGTCTGGCGCGACACGCGCGAGGTCGGCTGCGCCATGGTCACCGCCCGCGGCAACGACGTGCTGGTGTGCCGCTACTATCCGGCAGGCAACGTCTGGGGCGCGAAAGCCTTCTAAGCGGTTCGCGCGATCAGCCGAACTGTTCGGCTACCAGCTTGGCAAAAGCATCGGCGCGGTGGCTGATACGGTGCTTCTCTTCCGGTTCCAGCTCTGCAAAGGTGCGCTCCATCCCTTCCGGCACGAACACAGGATCATAGCCGAATCCCAGTTTTCCGCGCGGCGGCCAGGTCAAGCTGCCGGGCGCGCGGCCCTCGTAGACCGCGCTCTCGCCATCGGGCCAGGCCAGCGCCAGCACGCAATGGAAGGCAGCGGCGCGCGAGACATCGCGCCCGCGTTCCTGCAGCAGACCCTCGACCTTGCCCATCGCCATGAACCAGTCGCGACCGGCGGAGCCTTCGAACCACTGCCGCTCGGCCCAGTCGGCGGTGTAGACTCCGGGCCTCCCGTCGAGCGCTTCCACCGCGAGCCCGCTGTCGTCGGCCAGCGCGACGATGCCCGAGGCTTCGGCCGCGGCATGCGCTTTCAGCAAAGCGTTCTGCACGAAGGTCGTCCCGGTCTCGGCCGGCTCGGGCAGGCCCAGCGACCCCGCCGACAGGCAGTTGAGCCCATGCGGTTCGAGCAGCGCCGAGATTTCCTTCAGCTTGCCCGCATTGTGCGTGGCGATCACCAGCGAACCGGGGCCGAGACGACGCGTCACCGGCTGACCGCCTCCTCCTGCGCCGCGAAGATTCGGTCGCAGCCGATCCGGGCGAGCCGCAGCAAGCGCAGCAGGCCTTCCTCGTCATAGGCCGCACCCTCGGCGGTGGCCTGCGCCTCGGCGATCTTGCCGCCCTCGAGCAGGACGAAATTGGCATCCGCCTCGGCGTTGGAATCCTCGGGGTAATCGAGGTCGAGCACCGGCGTTCCCTGATAGATGCCGCAGGAGACCGCGGCGATCTTCGAGAGGATTGGATCGTGGCTGATCGCGCCGCTCTTCATCAATCCGTCCACCGCGAGCCGCAGCGCCACCCAGGCGCCCGAGATCGCCGCGGTGCGCGTCCCGCCATCGGCCTGGATCACGTCGCAATCGAGCGTGATCTGGCGCTCGCCCAGCTTCTTGAGATCGACGACCGAGCGCAAGCTGCGCCCGATCAGCCGCTGGATTTCCTGCGTCCGGCCCGATTGCTTGCCGCGCGCTGCCTCGCGGTCGCCGCGGGTGTGCGTGGCGCGCGGGAGCATCGAATATTCGCCGGTGACCCAGCCCTGACCCTTGCCGCGCAGCCACGGCGGGGTGCGGTCCTCGATGCTGGCGGTGCACAGCACGCGGGTGTCGCCGAAGCTGATCAGGCACGAGCCCTCGGCATGCTTGGTGAAGCCGGTCTCGATGGTGATTGCGCGCATCTCGTCGGGCGCGCGTCCTGAAGGTCGCATGGGAGTCTCCGCAAATGGTTCTGGCGCGCGTATGGCGCGGGTGATCGTGCCGAGCCGATACGCGCTTGGGGCTTGAGGGCGCAAGCGATCTGTCTAGATACGTTGGCATGGTTTCCCCCCCGCTCACCGAACTGACCGATCGCGCGCGCGACATCTTCCGGATGGTGGTCGAGGGCTATCTCGACAGCGGCCAGCCGGTGGGCTCAAAGACGCTCTCGAGCGACAGCGGGCTCAACCTCTCGCCCGCCTCGATCCGCTCGGTTCTGGCCGAACTCGAACAGCGCGGCCTGCTCTCCGCGCCGCACACCAGCGCCGGGCGGATGCCGACCGAGAGCGGGCTGCGGCTGTTCGTCGATGCCATGATGCAGGTGGGCGAGCCGACCGAGCGCGAGCGCGCAGCGATCGAACAGCGCATCGCCCAGCCGGGGCCGATTGAGCGGGCGCTCGAGCAGACCAGCGCGCTGCTGTCCGATCTTTCGGGTGCGGCGGGAATGGTGATGGTGCCACCGCGCGAATCGCGGCTGGCGCAGATCTCGCTGACCGCGCTCGACGCCAACCGCGTGCTCGCGGTGCTGGTGGCCGAGGACGGCCATGTCGAGAACCGGATTCTTGCGCTGTCGGCGGCGGCGCTGGGCACCTCGCTCGAACAGGCGAGCAATTATCTCACCGCAAAGAGCGCGGGGCGAACGCTCGCCGAGGCGTCGCGCCATATCGAGCACGAGATCGCCAATGGCCGCACCGCGCTCGACGATGCGAGCCGCGACCTCGTCTCGCGCGGGCTCGCCACCTGGTCGCAGGACGCCGCCGAGCGGCCGGTGCTGATCGTCCGCGGCCAGGCCAAGCTGCTCGACGATGCCGCGCTCTCCGACATCGAACGGGTCCGCTCGCTGCTCGACGATCTCGAAAGCAAGCAATCGGTCGCCGAACTGCTCGAGAACGCGCGCCATGCCGAAGCGACGCGGATATTCATCGGCAGCGAGAACCGGCTGTTCTCGCTCTCGGGCTCCTCGGTGATCGCCGCGCCCTATCGCGACCGCGATGGCAAGGTGGTCGGAGTGCTCGGCGTGATCGGTCCGACTCGGTTGAATTACGCCCGAGTCGTGCCCATGGTAGATTTTACGGCCCGGCAACTGGGCAAACGTATCGGATAGAACGGGAATTTTCGTGAGCGACGACAACAAGAGCAAGCCGCGCGACGCTGCGGTCGAGAAGGAAATGGAAGGCGTGCCGGAGGAATTCCGCGACGATGGCTCGGAAGTTGATTCCGAAGTTGATGCCCAGAACGGCGAGGATTCGCTCGGCGAAGCGCTGGCCGCGCTGCGCGGCGATCTCGAGACCGCGAAGCAGGACGTGCTCTACGCCAAGGCGGATGCGCAGAACGTGCGCCGCCGCGCCGAGAAGGATGTCCAGGACGCGCGCAACTATGCCGCGACCGGCTTCGCCCGCGACATTTTGAGCGTCGCCGACAATCTCGGCCGGGCGGTCGATTCGGTGCCCGCGGAGATCCGCGAGGACGAGAAGATGAAGGGTTTCATCATCGGAATCGAGGCGACCCAGCGCGAACTCGACAAGGTGTTCGGGCAACACGGGATCACCCGGATCGCCGCGAAGGGCCTGCCGCTCGACCCCAACCAGCATCAGGCGATGATGGAAGTGCCGACGGACGATCACGAGCCGGGCACGATCGTGCAGGAAATGCAGGCCGGCTACATGATCAAGGACCGCCTGCTGCGGCCCTCAATGGTGGCCGTCGCCAAGAAGCCGGACTGATCGTCTCTGTGCCGGCACGGGGCAATCTGGACGAAGATCGCGAGACCTTCGTCACCCATCTCGAATGCTCGCTGACCGGCGAGCGCTACGAGGCCGACCGGCTCCACGGCCTGTCTTCGGTGGGACGGCCCCTGCTGGTGCGCTACGATCTCGGAGCGCTCGGCAAGGCGCTGCCGCGCGAGACGCTCGAAGCGCGGCCCACCGATTTGTGGCGCTGGCGCGAACTGCTCTCGGTGCGGCGCACCCAGAGCATCGTCAGCCTCGGCGAGATCGAGACCCCACTGATCCCGATCCCGAAGTCGGGCGGCCCGAATGTGCTGGTCAAGGACGAGGGTCGTCTGCCCACCGGCAGCTTCAAGGCACGCGGGCTGGTGATGGCGGTGGCTATGGCCAAGGAGCTCGGCGTCACCAGGATCGCGATGCCGACCAATGGCAATGCCGGCGCCGCGCTGGCCGCCTATGCCACCCGCGCCGGGATCGAGACCGTGGTGCTTTGTCCCGACGACACGCCGGAGATCAATGTCCGCGAGATCGCCGCGCAAGGGGCGCGGGTGTACCGCGTCAATGGGTTGATCGACGAATGCGGCGCGATCGTGGGGAAGGGCGCCGCCGAAGGGCTGTGGTTCGATTTCTCCACGCTCAAGGAGCCCTACCGGATCGAGGGCAAGAAGACGATGGGGCTCGAACTCGCCGCGCAGCTCGGCTGGCGGCTGCCCAAGGCGATCTTCTACCCCACGGGTGGCGGCACCGGGCTGATCGGCATGTGGAAGGCCTTCGACGAGCTCGAGCAGCTCGGCTGGATCGGTTCGGAGCGACCCAAGATGTTCGCGGTGCAGGCCAGCGGCTGCGCGCCGATCGTCCGCGCCTTCGAGGCTGGCGAGGAACACGCCGAGCGGTGGGAGAATGCCCACACGGTCGCCGCAGGCATCCGCGTCCCCAAGGCAGTGGGCGATTTCCTGATTCTGCGCGCGGTTCGCCAAAGCGGCGGCAGGGCGATCGCGGTCGAGGAACAGGACCTGCTGCGCGCCACCGCCGAGAGCGCAGCGCAGGACGGGATGCTGCTGTGCCCCGAAGGCGGCGCGACGCTCGCGGCCTGGCGTCAGGCCGTGGCGCAAGGCTGGGTCGATGAGGAAGACGAGGCGGTGCTGTTCAACTGCGCGACCGGGCTCAAATATCCGCTGTTCGACCAGTCGGCGACTCTCGACAAGGCCGCTCTGCCGGATCTGGCCAGCCTTTAGGTTCCGGGAACCCCCGCGCTCTCCGGTCGTAATTGCGCAACAGGGTTCAAACGGAGAAAAACTATGAAAACCAAACTTCTGCTCGTCCCCGCACTGGCGATGTCGACCATGACCCTCGGCGCCTGCGCCGAGAACTACGCTGCCGAGGGCGCCGGGATCGGCGCCGCAGCGGGTGCAGGCCTAGCCGCGCTCACCGGCGGCGACATTGTCCGCTACGCGCTCGCAGGTGGCGCAGCCGGCGGTTTGGCCGGATACTTTTCCGACAAGAACGATGGCTGCGACGGCTACGACCGGGACGGCTATCTCGACGAAGACTGCTTCGGCACACGCGGCTACCCGGTCGATCCGCGCCGCTAAGCTCTGATCTTCAAACCAATCTACAAGGCCCCGCCCGGCGCTTAGCCGGTGCGAGGCCTTTTGTTGGGCGGCACACCTGCCGCTACCCCGCGCCCTCGAAACGGACGAGCAAATCGTAGGATGACGGATCGGCGACGCCTGCTACTCGCACGCCGTTCCTCAGCCAGAACGCGTGTTTGACGATCTCGGCCTGCTGTTCGATCCCGTAGCGTTCAAGCGGCCAGCCCGGCCTGAGACTGTAGTCGTACCGCGCCCACGGCATCCGCCGCGTGACCAGATATAAGTCGCCGTGCGTCTGCGTCTGCCAGACATGGGTCAGCTCATGAATCAGCAATCCCTGCCGGATAACGCTTTCGCGCGAGAAATCGTCGCAATAACCGCTGCCAAGCGGATGAAAATGCAGATGTCCGCGCGGCGCCATCGTCACCGCTTTGGGCTGTAGCGGAAACCATTTGCGCCGCCGGATCCGCACCGGCCCGCAATCGAGCGCAGTGCCGAAGACCGAGCGCGCGATGCGGATTTCGCCCGCGGTCAGCGCGCGCTCGCCGCCGACGGGGCAGGGCGCCGGCTGCTCGGTCCCGCCTGTGGTCAGCGCGCGTCGCCCGCCGACTGGATGGGCACGTTGAAACTGTGCTTGTCGCCATTCGCCAGGGTGAGGGTAACCTCGGTGGTTCCGCCTGCCACCAGCTCGGGAGACAGATCGAAAGCCATGACATGCTTGCCGCCGGGCTCGAAGCTCGCGTTTGCGCCGGGCTTCAGCGCCAGCGGCGGCATCTGCTCCATCGTCATCATACCGCCCGCTCCCGACATGTCGTGCAATTCGGCCCGCTGCGCCCCCTCGACATAGGCGCTGGCGATGGTCGTTTCGCCTTCGCCGTCATAGGCGATGTCGAAATAAACCGCCGCTGGATTGCCCGCCACCGGGGGAAACATCATCCGGCCGTTGGTGATCTCCAGCCCGGAGGTTCGGTCAAGTTCACCCTCCTCGGCCGGAGCCTCGCCGCCCTGCGAACAGGCGCTCAGAAAGGCCCCGGTTCCGGCGAGCAGCAGGACGGCGTAAAGCGGCTTCAGCATTGGAAATTCCCTCAAAACTACGGTGCGTTTTCTAGCGGGGTGCGTCCCTTGTGCCAAGGAATTGCGCACCTATATCCTCGAGGTAACCGAGCCGCCGAAAGGTTCCGCCTGTCATGGGGAACCGTCCGCGCGGCGTCCAATCAGTAGAAGCAGATGGGGAATCCATGAGCAAAGTTATCGGTATCGACCTCGGCACAACCAATAGCTGCATCGCAGTTATGGACGGGGGCAAGCCCAAGGTCATCGAGAATTCCGAAGGCGCGCGCACCACGCCGTCGATCGTCGCCTTCACCAAGGACGGCGAGCGCCTGATCGGCCAGCCGGCGAAGCGCCAGGCGGTCACCAACCCCGACAACACTTTGTTCGCGATCAAGCGCCTGATCGGGCGCCGCTTCGACGATCCCATGACCAAGAAGGACATGGATCTCGTCCCCTACGACATCGTCAAGGGCAAGAACGGCGACGCCTGGGTCGAAGCCGGCGGCGAGGATTATTCCCCCAGCCAGGTTTCGGCCTTCATCTTGCAGAAGATGAAAGAGACGGCGGAAAGCTATCTCGGCGAAACCGTCACCCAGGCGGTCATCACCGTTCCCGCATACTTCAACGACGCCCAGCGTCAGGCCACCAAGGACGCCGGCCAGATCGCCGGTCTCGAAGTGCTGCGCATCATCAACGAGCCGACCGCGGCCGCACTCGCCTACGGAATGGACAAGGACGAGGGCAAGACCATCGCGGTCTACGATCTCGGCGGCGGCACCTTCGACGTCTCCGTGCTCGAGATCGGCGACGGTGTCTTCGAGGTGAAGTCGACCAATGGCGACACCTTCCTCGGCGGCGAGGATTTCGACAGCGCGATCGTCGAATATCTCGCCAACCAGTTCGAGAAGAAGGAGAACATGGATCTGCGCAAGGACAAGCTTGCGCTCCAGCGTCTCAAGGAAGCTGCCGAAAAGGCCAAGATCGAACTGTCTTCGGCGGCAACCACCGAGGTCAACCTGCCCTTCATCACCGCACGCATGGAAGGCGGCAGCTCCACTCCGCTGCATCTGGTCGAAACGATCAGCCGCTCCGATCTGGAAAAGCTGGTGGGCGATCTGATCAAACGGACGCTCGAGCCCTGCAAGAAGGCGCTGGCCGATGCCGGCGTCACCAAGGACGAGATCGACGAGGTGATCCTGGTCGGCGGTATGACCCGCATGCCGCGGGTCCGCGAAGTGGTCGAGGAATTCTTCGGCTCCAAGCCGCACACCGGCGTGAACCCCGATGAAGTCGTCGCCATGGGCGCGGCGATCCAGGCCGGCGTGCTGCAGGGCGACGTCAAGGACGTGCTGCTGCTCGACGTGACCCCGCTGTCGCTGGGCATCGAAACTCTGGGCGGCGTGTTCACCCGGATGATCGACCGGAACACCACCATCCCGACCAAGAAGAGCCAGACCTATTCGACCGCCGAGGACAATCAGCAGGCGGTGACGATCAAGGTCTTCCAGGGCGAACGCGAGATGGCGGCCGACAACAAGCTGCTCGGCAATTTCGACCTCGTCGGGATTCCCTCCGCGCCGCGCGGCGTGCCGCAGATCGAGGTCACTTTCGACATCGACGCCAACGGCATCGTCAACGTCAGCGCCAAGGATAAGGGCACCGGCAAGGAACAGACGATCAAGATCCAGGCGTCGGGCGGTCTGTCCGACAACGACATCGATCAGATGGTCCGGGATGCGGAGAAGTTCGCCGAGGAAGACAAGAAGCGCAAGGAAGCGGCCGAAGCCCGCAACCAGGCAGACAGTCTCGTCCACACGACCGAGAAGCAGCTCGAAGAGCATGGCGACAAGCTCGAGGCCGATCTCAAGAGCGAAGTCGAGGCGAAGATCGCCGAGGTGAAGACCGCGCTCGAGACCGACGATCCGGCCAAGATCAACACCGCCGCGCAGGAACTGACCCAGGTCGCCATGAAGATGGGCCAGACCATCTACGAGCAGGAGCAGGCCAAGGCCGCGCCTGCCGATGGCGAAGCCGCCGCCGGCGATACCGGTTCGAGCGACGAGGACGTCGTCGACGCGGAATTCTCCGAGGTCGACGAAGACAGCAACAAGGGCTGATTGCCCGATGAAGACCCCGCCGCCACCGGTGCTAGCCAGCGCCGGTGGCGGTTAGGTATTTGGCGGGAGAATTTATGTCAGCCACCGAAATCGATTTCTACGAATTGCTGGGCGTCTCGCGCGATGCGGACGGCGGCACCATCAAATCCGCCTATCGCAAGCTTGCGATGAAGCATCACCCGGATCGCAATCCGGGCTGCGCGGACAGCGAAGCCAAGTTCAAGGCGATCAGCGTCGCCTACGATTGCCTCAAGGACCCGCAGAAGCGCGCGGCCTACGACCGCTACGGCATGGAAGCCTTCCAGCAGGGCATGGGCGGCGGCGCGGGCCAGCAGGGCTTCGGCGATATCGGCGATATCTTCGAGACCATCTTCGGCCAGGCCTTCGGCGGCGGCGCCCAGCGCGGGCCGCGCCGCGGCGCCGATCTGCGCTACGATATGCAGGTCACGCTGGAAGAGGCCTTTCACGGCAAGGACACCCAGGTCGAGATCGAGGTCTCGAAGCAATGCGACGATTGCCACGGCAGCGGCGCCCGTCCGGGGACCCGCGCACGCGCCTGCAATCTGTGTCAGGGCCACGGCAAGGTTCGCGCCAAGCAGGGTTTCTTCGTGGTCGAACGGCCATGCCCCAATTGCCACGGCCGCGGCGAGGTCATCACCGATCCCTGCCGCACCTGCCGCGGCGAGGGGAGGGTCGATACCCCGCAGACGCTCGATGTCGAAATCCCGCCCGGTGTGGACACCGGGACGCGGATCCGGCTTTCGGGCAAGGGCGAGGCGGGGCCGCAGGGCGCGCCTCCGGGCGATCTCTATATCTTCGTTCACATCGCGCCGCATGCGATCTTCCAGCGCGAAGGCACGACACTCGCCACGCGTGTGCCGATCAGCTTCACTCAGGCTGCGCTCGGCGGCGAGATCGAAATTCTCGACCTTTCGGGCGAGGCGGTTTCGCTGTCGATCCCGGCGGGTATCCAGTCGGGCAAGCAATTGCGGCATCGCGGCGCGGGTATGCCCGTGCTGCAGGGTCGCGGGCGCGGCGATCTGGTGGTGGAAATCGCGGTCGAGACCCCGACGAAGCTTACCAAAGAGCAGCGCGCCCTTCTCGAACAGTTCCGCGAGACCGAGACCGGCGACGAATGTCCCGAGAGCCGCGGCTTCTTCGAGAAACTCAAGACCGTTCTGGGCGCCTAGCCGCCGCTATTCGGGCATCCGCTCGGCGATCTCGCCGCGCAGCGAATCGATCAGCCCGGCCGAACACCGACCCGCCGCGTCTTCCTCGTCGAGAATGGCGAGGAAGGCGGCGCGTTTGAAACCGCGGGTCTCCTCCTCGGGGAGCCGGTCCTCGAGCGTGGAGCCGACCAGGTCGATCATCCGCTCGGCGCCGTGGAGCCGGCCCCAGAGATAATCGTTCTCGCGGTATGCGCGGCTGAAGAAGGCGCCGAAATTGTAGAATTCGGTGCCGCGCAGAGTCGCCCGGGTCCCGCCTTCGCGGATGCTGCGCGCATCTTCTGGCGAGATGCGGTCGACCTTGGCGGGATCGAATTCCGACAGTCCCTCGTCGCGCAGCAGCGCAAGCGTCGCCACGTCGTAATAGGGGAACCCCAGATAGGTCAGCAGCATCCGCCGCTTGAGGTCCTTGGGCATCTGCGCCAGCGCCTCGGCGAGCAGCAGTTCGGCCTCGTTGTCCACCTGCGGCAGCAGCCGGTTGTTCTCGAGATGATCGAGCACGGCCGCAGGGTTCTGAAGCACATTCTGGGCCAGCTCGCCGAAATCCGGACCGAGCGAGCCAAGCCCCTCGCGGTCGAAATAGAGCGCCAATATCCCATAAAGCGCATCGCGCGCGGTCTCCAGCGCAGCGTCGGGAATGTCGGGATCGGCCTCCCAATCGCGCGCCAGCCGCTGCGCCAGAAGCCGCAGACGGCGGATGCGAAAGCCCAGGTCGTGCGCGCGGAAAAAGGCGATCGCGCCCTCATGCGCGCCGCCGCCGGGTGCCGACAGGCTTTCGAGCCCGCGCCTCGCCAGCTCCTGGCGGAATACCGCCTCGATCCCCTGCGCATCGGGCAGGCCCAGTTGCGGCGCCGCCTCGAGCGTCAGCCTCGCGAGCCGGGAGACGATGCCGGAAACCTTGGTCTGGGCATAGGACTGAAAGGCGTAGCCCGCCTGTTCAGCCGCCGCGGTCTGCGCGCGCTGGCGCCAATTGCTCAGCCGCCGTGCGGTGGGTTTGTCGAGGAACAGCGTGCGCCCGAACAGCCGGTCGACCGCGCCTTCGACATCGGGACGCAGCCGGGTGACGATCCGCCGCAGCCGCAGCGCCTCGCGGCTCTGCATCTCGAGCGCTTCGAGATTGTCGCGGATCGGCTGCTCGCGCGGGATAGCGGAGAGCGATCCGAGGATTGCCGAGAAGAACCCCACCGGCTTGCTTTCGATCTCGCGCGACGCGCCCGAGCGGTCGGGGCGCGGGTCGACATAGACGAAGCGGCGGTCGACCTCGCGCTGCGCGGGGCGCCCCTGCAGCGCCGCGATCGCGCCCTCGAAGGGCTTGTTCACCAGCACCGAGCCGTCGATCAGCGACACCCGGTCGATCGTGTCGTTGCGCAGGTGGACCGGCATGATCCGTTCGAGGAAATTCTGGCGGTTGATCCAGGCACGCCCGGTCTTTTCCGCCAGCTCGTCGATTTCCGCGACCTGCAGCGGCGGGAAGGCGCCGGGGAAGCTGGCGGTGGCGCGCGCGGCAAACACCAGCTCGACAGGATCGGCGAAATTCTGGCCACCGGAATAGGGTGTCCGGCTGCGGAAATCGATCGGCATGCGGTGTTCGCTTTCCTCCACCACGGGGGGGCTGTTGAGCCGCAGCAGCGAGAGGTGGCCGTGGAAATCGGTGGCGGTTACGAACAGGTCGAGCGGGTGCCGCGGTGGCAGCAGCGGCGCCTCGGGTTCGGTCCGCGCCATCGCGGCGAACGCGCGCTCGAGCAGCGCCGAAAACCCCGAGCCGCTGAACGGCGGTTCGAACCAGCGCCCGCGCATGAACCGCGAGACCTTGCGGCGGACCTCGTCGCGCGTCTCGGGGGCCACGCTCTCGCTGACCAGATTGTCGGGCCGGCTGAGCACCCAACGCACCAGCGGCTGGGTCCAGAATTTGGCGAAGCGCCACATCGGGCGGGCATCGGAATCGACCAGCTCGTCGACATCGGCCATGTCGAGCCAGAGCTCGGTCAGCGGGTCGAGCGAATAGCCTGAATGCACCGCCTGCGCGAGGAACACCGCATTGATCCCGCCCGCGCTCGCGCCGGTGAGAATGTCGGGGAGCACGCGCAGCCGCAGCTGCCGCTCGGCTTCGATATGCTCGAGCAGGTCGCGATAGACCCCCGCAACCCCGCCGGGCTTCTCGCTGCCGCCGTGATAGGCGCGGCTGGCGCGGGCGAGGTGCCAGACCTCCTTGGTGACCCCGTGCATATAGACCGCGAGGCTGACCCCGCCGTAACAGACCAGCGCAATCCTGAGTTCTTTTTGCCGCATCCGGCGACAGTGGCGCAGCCGCGCGGCGAAGGCAATTGCGTTCCTGAAACGTTCCGGTTATCGCGCGGTGATGGCCAAACCCAAACGCCGCTATGTCTGCCAGGCCTGTGGCAGCGTCTCGCACCGCTGGCAGGGGCAATGCCCCGATTGCGCGGAATGGAACACGCTGGTCGAGGACGCGCCCGCCACGGTGTTCGCGCAGAAGCACGATCTGTCGAGCGGGGGGCGCGGGATCGAGTTCGTCTCGCTCGACAAGCCTGGCGCCCTGCCGGTGCGCGCAACCACCGGGCTGGCGGAATTCGACCGCGCGCTGGGCGGCGGGCTGGTGCCCGGCTCGGCGATCCTGATGGGCGGCGATCCCGGGATCGGCAAATCGACGCTGCTGCTCCAGGCCGCCGCCGCAGTCGCGCGCGCGGGCAAGCCCTGCATCTATGTCAGCGGCGAGGAAGCCACCGCCCAGGTGCGGATGCGCGCCGGCCGGCTGGGGCTGGCGGATGCTCCGGTACGGCTTGCCGCCGCCACCAGCGTCCGCGATATCCTCACCACGCTGGGGCAGGGCGAACCGCCCGCGCTGCTGGTGATCGATTCGATCCAGACCATGCATTCGGACAGCATCGAAGGCGCGCCCGGCACTGTCAGCCAGGTGCGCGGCTGCGCCTTCGAGCTGATCCGCTACGCCAAGGAAAACGGTGTCGCGCTGGTGCTGGTCGGCCATGTCACCAAGGACGGCTCCATCGCCGGCCCGCGGGTGCTCGAACAC
This sequence comes from uncultured Erythrobacter sp., assembly GCA_963975275.1. Taxonomy (GTDB): domain Bacteria; phylum Pseudomonadota; class Alphaproteobacteria; order Sphingomonadales; family Sphingomonadaceae; genus Qipengyuania. Next base: position 56,071 of record CAXBFN010000010.1, read on the forward strand.
ATGGTCGATGTCGTGATGAGCTTCGAGGGCGAGCGCAGCCACCAGTACCGCATCCTGCGCGCGCTCAAGAACCGCTTCGGCGCGGTCGACGAGATCGGCGTGTTCTCGATGGCGGGCGACGGGCTCGAGGAAGTCGCCAATCCCTCGATGCTGTTTCTTTCGGGGCGGCAGGAACAGCTCGCGGGCAGCGCGGTGTTCCCGGCGATGGAGGGTACCAGGCCGGTACTGGTCGAGATCCAGGCGCTGATCGTCCGCCTACAGTCGGGCGCCACCCCGCGCCGCGCGGTGGTGGGGTGGGACAATGGCCGGATGGCGATGCTGCTGGCGGTGCTCGAGGCGCGCTGCGGGCTCAACTTCAGCTCGGCGGAGGTCTATCTCAATGTCGCCGGGGGATACCGCCTCTCGGATCCCGCCGCCGATCTGGCGGTCGCCGCAGCGCTGGTCAGCGCGCTCGCCGACAAGCCGCTGCCCGCGCGCAGCGTCTGGCTGGGGGAGGTCTCGCTCGCGGGCGAGATCCGCTCGGTCGCGCATGCCCCGCTGCGGCTGCGCGAGGCGGCCAAGCTGGGTTTCGAGCGCGGGTTCGGACCGCGCGACGTCGATCACGCCTCTGCCAAGCTGGAATATCGCGAGGTTGGCCAGTTGCCCATTCTCGTCGACCGCGTCATGGGGGGTACATAGTCCTTCTGCCTTGGAAGCGTGATGACGGGTTTCGACTGGATAGTGCTAATCATCGTCGGCGTAGCGGCCACCGGCGGCTTCATGCGCGGTTTCGTGCAGGAAGTGTTTTCGCTCGTCGCCTGGACGCTGGCGATCTTCGCGATCCGCTTCCTCCACTCCCCGCTGACCGAGGCGCTGGCCGATTACACCGGGCGTGACATCACCACCGCCGTGCTCGCGTTCGCGCTCCTGCTGCTGATCCCCTATGCGGCGATGAAGGTCATCGCCGGCAATGTCAGCGGCGCCTCGCGCGGTTCGGTGATGGGTCCGATCGACCGCGTGCTCGGGTTCGGCTTCGGCGCACTGAAGGGCGCGGTGATCGTGGTGATCGCCTTCTCGCTGCTGGTGCTGGGCTACGACAGCGTCTGGGGGTTCAAGGGCCGCCCCGACTGGATTTCGGGTGCCCGCTCCTACGATTTCGTCGATGCCAGTTCGCGCAGCATGGTCGAAATGGTCGCCGAGCAGCGCGCGCAATTGCGCGACGAACGCGAGGCTGCCGAAGCGGCCGAAGACGAAGCATGAGCGCGGCAGCCCCGCTGCGCCCGGGCGCGCTCTACTCGCCCGCGCTGCTCGGGCTCGCGGTCGAACTGGCCGAATATCCCCTCATCGACGCAATGGCGCTGCGCGGCGAAGCACGTTCGCGTAGCTGCGGCAGCACGCTCGTGCTGGGCTGCACGACCGATGACGAGGGTGCGATTGCCGAGCTAGGCATGCGGGTGAGCGCCTGCGCGGTCGGGCAGGCGTCCGCGGCGATCTTCGCGAAGCAGGCGCATGGCCGCGATGCTGCATCGCTGGAGCGCAGCCTGGCCGGAATCGACAATTGGCTCGCCGGTTCCGGCGAACGCCCCGCTTGGGCGGGGCTTGATGCGCTGGATCCCGCGCTGCCCCACCCCGGTCGGCACGAGGCGATCCGCCTGCCGTGGAGAGCTGCGCTGGCCGCGCTTTCCAAGCGCGCCCCCGCGCGCTAGCTCCCGCGCGAAGCCTGCGGCAACCGGGGAGGGGAGAGGGCATGGCCACCAGCACCGATGCGGGCGATCTCACGCCGACACCCGCGCCGCGCGAACCCAGCGAGAAGGAGATCCGCCTCGTCATCGCCGCGAGCTCCGCGGGGACGATCTTCGAATGGTATGATTTCTTCATCTACGGCACGCTCGCCGGACTGATCGGCGCAGCCTTCTTCCCGAGCGACAACGAGACGCTGCAGATCCTGCTGGTCTGGGCGGGCTTCGCGGTGGGTTTCGGTTTTCGCCCGCTGGGGGCGATCCTGTTCGGCTTTCTCGGCGACCGGTTGGGGCGCAAATACACCTTTCTCGTCACCGTCACGCTGATGGGGGTGGCAACCGCGGGCGTCGGCATGATCCCTACCGCGGCCAGCATCGGCATCGCCGCGCCGATCATCGTCATCGGTCTGCGGATCCTGCAGGGGCTGGCGCTGGGCGGCGAATATGGCGGGGCGGCGATCTATGTCGCCGAACACGCGCCGCCCGAGAAACGCGGCTTTTATACCGGCTTCATTCAGGCCAGCGTGGTCGGCGGCTTCGTGCTTTCTATAGCGGTGGTGATCGCGTGCCGCGCGGCCTTCAGCGAGGAGGAATTCGCACAATGGGGCTGGCGCATGCCCTTCCTGTTGTCGCTGATCCTGCTGGCGATCTCGCTGTGGATGCGGCTCAAACTGTCCGAAAGCCCGGTGTTCCAGGCGATGAAGGCGGCGGGCAAAACCGCCGGAAATCCATTCGTCGAGAGCTTCACCTATCCCGGCAACAAGCGCCGGCTGCTGATCGCTTTCGCGGTCACAGGCATTCTGACGACGATCTGGTACACCGCCTTTTTCTCGGGCCTGTCCTTCCTGCGCGGCCCGATGCGGCTCGAGGAGGGCGTGGTCGAATGGATGCTGCTCGCAGCCGGACTGATCTCGATGAGCTTCTACGTGGTGGTCGGGCGCTGGTCGGACCGGATCGGTCGCCGCCGTCCGATCGTGATCGGCGCGCTGCTCAGCCTGGTGCTGCTGTTCCCGATCTTCTGGGGCATGGGCAATCTCGCCAACCCGGCGCTCGCCGAGGCCGCCCGCGACAACCCGGTGGTGGTTGCGGGGAGCGAGTGCTCGACCGACCCCTTCGCCGAACTGTTCGACCGCGAGCAGAGCCGGTGCGGCATGCTGCTCGAGACGCTGACCGCGAGCGGGGTGGCCTACAGCGTCGAACCGGCCTCGGCGCTGTCGCTGACTGTCGGCGATGAAGCGATCAGGCTGCAGTCCGCATGGTTCGAGGACGGTACCGCAAGGCGCGAAGGGCTACAGGCGGCTTTGACTGCGCAACGTTTCGATTTTGCGCGCCAGGCACCGCCACCGGCGAATATCCTCGGCATCGTGGCACTGCTGCTGGTGCTCGGCATGCTTTCCGCGCTGACCTATGGCTCGGTCGCGGCGCTGCTCGCCGAACTGTTCCCGCCGCGAATCCGCTACAGCTCGATGTCGATCCCCTATCACATCGCCGCGGGCTATCTCGGCGGTTTCCTGCCGCTGATCGCGGGGATCATCGTGGCACGCTCGGGCGATGTCTATGCCGGGCTGTGGTACACCTGGGCAGTCGTCGCCATGGGGCTGGTGGTGGTCTGGTGGGGTCTTCCCGGCGGCCCCCCACGCGATTTCTCGGATGAAGTGACTGGAAATGGCTGAAGCGCCGCCGCCCACTCTCCGGCTCCGGCTCGACGAGACCGCGCTGGCGGCCAATTGGCGTACGCTCGACGCGATGTCGGGAGCGGCTCGCGCGGGGGCGGCGGTGAAGGCCGATTGCTATGGTCTCGGGGTCGAGCGCTGCCTCCCGGTGCTGCACGAGGCCGGCTGCCGGGATTTCTTCGTCGCGCATTGGTCCGAGGTCGAAGCGGTGCTGGCGCATGTCCCCTCGGGGCAGCTCTCGGTGCTCCACGGGGTGCTCGACGCAGCGCAGGCGGCCTATGCCCGAGCGACGGGAGTACGCCCGGTGATCGACAGCCTGCATCAGGCGCGGGTCTGGAGCGAAAGCGGCGGCGGGCGCTGCGATCTGATGATCGACACCGGGATCAACCGGCTCGGGATCGCGCCCGAGGAAATCGCCGACCCGCTGATCCAGAGCCTCGATATCGAGGTGCTGATGTCGCATCTTGCCTGCGCCGACGAGGACAGCGTGATGAACGCGCGCCAGCTCGCCGCTTTCCGAGCGGCGATTCCGCTGGTCGCGCATCGCGAGGCGAGCCTCGCCAACAGCGCCGGGATCGCGCTGGGCCGCGACTATCACGGCGATCTCACGCGCCCCGGCCTCGCTCTCTACGGCGGCGTTCCGCGGCCCGAATTCACCGAGACCATCCGCCAGGTCGCCTATCCCGAAGCCACACTGCTGCAGGTCCGCGATGTCCCTGCGGGTGCCAGTATCGGCTACAATGCCATATTCACCGCGCCCGCACCGATGCGGGTCGGGGTCGTGTCGCTGGGATATGCCGATGGTATCCTGCGCAGCTGGGCGGGAGCGCATTTCCAGAGCCACGACCGCCGCCTGCCGATCCTGGGCAAGGTGTCGATGGACATGATCGTGATCGACCTCGCGCAGACCTCCGATCTCGTCGCGGGCGACTGGGTATCGCTGCCCTACCACCTCCCCGATGCTGCGCGGCAAACCGCTCTTTCGCAATATGAATTGTTGACAGTACTCGGCGACCGCTTCGGCTGAGCGCGCGCTCTTGTTGCGCTGCACATTGTGCAGGTGCTAATGCAGCATGGAGGCAGAGAGAGGTATTTTTCGATATGGCCAAGCGCACGAGCGATGGCGGCCCCATCGTCATCAAGAAATACGCCAACCGGCGGCTCTACAACACGGATACCTCGAGCTACATCACGCTCGACGATCTTGCGAAGATGACGCGCGAGAACGTCGACTTCTCGGTGATCGACGCCAAGAGCGGCGACGACATCACCCACACGATCCTAACCCAGATCATCGTCGAGCAGGAAAGCACCGGCGAACAGATGCTTCCGGTCAGCTTCCTGCGCGATCTGATCTCGATGTATGGCAATTCGATGCAGGCGATGATGCCCAGCTATCTGGAAGCCAGCATGACCAGCTTCCGCAAGAACCGCGAACAGTTGCAGGAAGCGTTCCAGAAGGGCGTCGAGGCCAACCCCATGGCGAGGATGGTCGAAACCAATCTCAAGCTGATGCAGGGTGCCGCCGAGGTCTTCATGCCGGGGTGCAAGCCGCCGGCAACCAAGCCCGCCGCCACCAAGCCTGCCTCGAAAGACGAGCTGGCACAGATGCGCGAGCAGATGGCGGCGATGCAGAAGAAGCTCGACGAGCTCGACAGCTAGACCCCGCCAATCCCGACGGCGGGACAAAACCCGGCTCGACTAGCCTCGACGGCTGCGGCTAGGGGCTGCGGCGACCACACTTCATAGAACGAGATTGCCCGATGGCCGAGATTCGCCACGCCCTGACCGCCCGCCGCGCCGATGATTTCGCCGCCTGGTACCAGGAAGTCATCGCCGCCGCCGACATGGCCGAGGAATCGGGCGTGCGCGGCTGCATGGTGATCAAGCCCTGGGGCTTCGGTATCTGGGAGCGGATGCAGCGGCTGCTCGACGACCGGATCAAGGCGACCGGTCACGAGAATGTCTATTTCCCACTGTTCATCCCGCTTGCCAATTTCGAGCGCGAGGCCGAGCATGTCGAAGGCTTCGCCAAGGAAATGGCGGTGGTTACCCACCACCGGCTGGTCGCCGGCAAGGACGGCGGGCTGGTCCCCGACCCTGCGGCGAAGCTGGAAGAGCCGCTGGTGGTGCGCCCGACCTCGGAGACCATCTTCGGCGATGCCATGGCGCGCTGGATCCGCAGCTGGCGCGACCTGCCCCTGAAGCTCAATCAATGGGCCAATGTCGTGCGCTGGGAAATGCGCACCCGCATGTTCCTGCGCACCAGCGAGTTCCTCTGGCAGGAAGGCCACACCGCGCATGCCGACGAGACCGAGGCGCGCGAGCACACGCTGCGGATGCTCGAGGTCTACCGCGCTTTCGCCGAGGACGATCTCGCCCTCCCGGTCGTCGCCGGCGAGAAGCCCGAGAACGAGCGCTTCCCCGGCGCGGTCGAGACCTGGTCGATCGAGGCGATGATGCAGGACGGCAAGGCGCTGCAGGCAGGCACCAGCCATTATCTCGGCGAGAATTTCGCTCGCGCGAGCGGCATCCAGTTTCAGGACAAGGATGGCGGTCAGACCTATTGTCACACCACCAGCTGGGGCGTCTCGACCCGCATGGTCGGGGCGATCATCATGACCCATGGCGACGACGACGGCTTGCGCGTGCCGCCGCAGGTCGCGCCCTGGCAGGTGGTGATCCTGCCGATGCTGCGCGACAAGCCCGAGGACGAGGCACTGCTCGCCTATTGCGAGGAACTGCGCGCCATGCTCGCCGCCGAACGTGCCTTCGGCGAGCCTGTCCGAGTGCTGCTCGACACCAAGCCGGGCAAGGCGGCGGCCAAGCGCTGGGACTGGGTCCGCAAGGGCGCACCGATGATCGTCGAGGTCGGCGGACGCGACATGGAACAGGGGGTGGTCTCGCTGCTGCGCCGCGACAGCCTGTGGGACGCCGCCAGCGGCAAGCCCGCCTTCGCAAACCTCGCACGCGAGTCGCTGGCGCAATCGATCGCGGGCATGCTCGCAGAGCTCCAGGCCGGGCTGCTGTCCGAAGCCAGCGAGCGCCGCGAGGCCAACATCACCCGCAATGTCACCGAAATGGACGCGGTCGAGAAGCATTTCGCCGAGGACCAGCGCTATCCCGGCTGGCTCGAGGTGCAATGGTGCAAGCCCACCGGCTCCGCGCTCGACGCGGTGGTCGAGCGGTTGAAAGCGCTCAAGCTGACGGTGCGCAACGTGCCGATCGGCGCGCTGCCCGCCGATGGGACCTGCATCTTCACCGGTGAACCGGCTGTGGAGCGGGTGCTGCTGGCGCGCGCCTACTGACTTGCACCCGGGCGGGATATGAGGGAGACCCGGGCGCATGAAAAAACTAGCCCTGGTCGCCGCCTTCCTCGCAACCCCACTCGCCGCACAGACCCCGCCCGCTGGCGAGGTCTCCGCGGACCGCTTGCGGGCCGATGTCGAAAAGCTAGTCTCCTTCGGCACTCGCCATACATTGTCCAGCCAGACCGACCCCGAGCGCGGGATCGGCGCGGCGGTGGACTGGGGAGCCGCCGAATTCGCGCGTATCTCCGCAGCATGCGGCAATTGCCTCGAAGTGGTGCTGCCCGAGAGCATCATCGAGGGTCGCCGGGTGCCGACGCCGACGCGGCTGCGCAATGCCGTCGCCATCCAGCGCGGCAGCGAGCGACCCGATGAAGTCGTCATCGTCCAGGCCCATATCGACAGCCGGGTCTCGGATGTGGCGGATTTCGCCAGCGACGCTCCCGGCGCGAACGACAACGCCTCGGGCAGTGCACTGGTCCTCGAAGCCGCGCGCGCGCTGAGCGGCGAAACCTACCCGACCACGATCATCTATGCGCTACTTTCGGGCGAGGAACAGGGGCTCTACGGCGGGACGCTGCTGGCGGATTGGGCCAGGCAACAGGGTTTCACGGTCAAGGCCGTGCTCAACAATGATGTCGTCGGCAACAGCTGCGGCAGCGACGGCTATTGCGATCCCGATCACGTCCGGGTGTTCTCGGAGGGGCCGCGCGCCGATCTCACCGATCCCTTGCGCGCCGCGCAGCGCCGCGAGGGAGGCGAGAACGATTCCCCCGGCCGCAATCTGTCGCGCTGGATCGACGGCCTCGCCGCGCAGGACGAGGCCGGCCTTGATGTCCGCCAGATCTGGCGGGTCGATCGCATGGGGCGGGGCGGGGACCAGATCCCCTTCCTCGAAGCAGGCTATCCGGCAGTGCGCTTCAGCGTCGCGGTCGAAGATTACGACCACCAGCACCAGGACCTGCGCACCGAGGATGGCACGGTTTACGGCGACACTGTGGACGAGATGGATTTCGCCTATCTGGCCAAGGTGACGCAGCTCAATGTGCGGGTGCTGGCCAGGCTTGCGGGCGCGCCCATGCCACCTGCACCCACCGCGCAGGCCGCCGTGCGGACGGATACGCTGCTGGAATGGAAGGGTGTCGAAGGCGCGTCGGGCTACGTCGTGAAAATGCGGCGCACCGACGAACCCGAGTGGACGCGGGACGGCCCGATCGTGACATACGAGCAGCCGACTCCCGGTGCCGCGACCCCCAAGAGCCAGCGGACCCATAGCGTGGTGATTCCGGTTCGCGGCGACGACTGGATTTTCGGGGTCGCATCGATCGGGTGGGGTGGAACGAGCCCCTTCGCCAGCGCCGTTCCGGCGGGCCAATTCGCCCCCGTCGCTACCGAAGAGGATGACAGCGACTAGAGGCGACCCCATATGGCGCGGATGAATAAGAAAAACGAAAACAATAGCCGCACCGCCGGCATGCCCTCCCAGACCGAGATCATCGAGTTCATCCAAAGCTACGATGGCGCGGCGGGCAAGCGCGAGATCGCCAAGGCCTTCGGATTGAAGGGTCAGGAAAAGATCGCGCTCAAGAAGCGTCTCAAGCAGATGGCCGAGGACGGGCTGATCGACGGCAAGCGCACCGCCTATCACCGCTCGGGCGAGCTGCCCAAGGTCACGGTGCTCAAGATCGTCTCGATCGAGGATGGCGAGCTCTATGCCGAACCCGAGAGCAAGGACGGCGATGACGAAGCCGAAGGCAAGCCGCAGCGGATGCTGGTCAAGGAAAGCAAGAAACACGGCGCGCTGAAGCGCGGCGACCGCATCCTCGCGCGCACCGAGCAGACCGAGAACGGCTGGCGCGCGCATCCGATGAAGAAATTGCCCGCGCGCAGCGAAGGGCTGATGGGGGTCGTCGAGATCGACCAGGCGGGCAAGGCCTGGCTCGGCCCCGTCGACAAGAAGATCCGCAATTCCTCGCCCATTGCCGATCTCGGCGGCGCCGAGGATGGCGAGCTGGTGATCGTCGAGCGCACCGGCAATTCGCCGCGCGCCGGGGTCAAGGTGGTCGAGGTCGTCGGCGATCCGCTGGCGCCCAAGAGCTTCAGCATGATCGCCATCGCCAAGCACGGCATCCCGCATGTCTTTCCCGGCGAGGTCGTGGAAGAGGCCAAGCAGGCCGCCAAGCTGCCGCTCTCCGAAGACAAACGCGAGGATCTGCGCGGGGTCCCGATCGTGGCGATCGACCCCGCCGATGCGCGCGATCACGACGACGCGATCTGGGCCGAACCCGATGGAGAGGGCGGCTGCCGCGCGATCGTCGCCATCGCCGATGTCGCCTTCTACGTCCGTCCCGGCGGCGCGCTCGACAAGGAAGCGCGCAAGCGCGGCAATTCGGTCTATTTCCCCGATCAGGTCGTGCCGATGCTCCCCGAGGTGCTCAGCGCCGATGTCTGCTCGCTCAAGCAGGATGTCGACCGCGCGGCGCTGGCCTGCCACCTGCGGATCTCTCCCAAGGGCCAGATCACCGAATGGCGCTTCACCCGGGCGATCGTCCGGCTGGCGCGCAACATCGCCTATGAGGATGCGCAGGCCGCGATCGACAGCGGCGAGGCACCCGAGGCGCTGACCCATCTTTGGGGCGCGTGGAAGCTGCTCCACGAGGCGCGGACCGCGCGCGATCCGCTCGAGCTCGACCTGCCCGAGCGGCAGGTGCGGCTCAACGAGAAGGGCCAGATCGAGGAGATCGCGGTGCGCGAGCGGCTCGACGCCCACCGTGTCGTCGAGGATTTCATGATCGCCGCCAATGTCGCTGCGGCCAAGGCGCTGGAGGCCAAGACCGCGCCGGTGGTCTATCGCATTCACGAACCGCCGAGCCGCGAGAAGCTCATCGCGCTGCGCGAATACATGGCCACCCAGGGCCGTAAGATCGCGCTCGGCCAGGTGATCACCCCCAGCCTGTTCAACCGCCTGCTTAAGGATGTCACCGACGAGGCTGAAAAGGTGCTGGTGATGGAAGCCGTGCTGCGCAGCCAGACGCAGGCCTATTACGGCCCCGCCAACGCCGGGCACTTTGGACTGTCGCTGGGCTCCTACGCGCACTTCACCTCACCGATCCGCCGCTATGCCGATCTGCTGGTCCACCGCGCGTTGGTCGATGCGTACAAGCTGGAACAGCCCAAGCCGGGTGGCGGATTGCCGCCGGGCAGCGGGCTGGCCGACCGCGACCGCGATTCGCTGCAGGCGATCAGCGACGCGATCAGCCAGACCGAACGCCGCGCGATGGAGGCCGAGCGCGACACGATCGACCGCTATGTCGCCGCCTGGCTCTCGGGCCGCGTCGGCGAGACTTTCGACACCCGTATCACCGGGGTGCAGGGCTTCGGCTTTTTCGCCACGATCGAAAAGCTCGGCGGCGACGGGCTGGTCCCGGTCTCGACGCTGGGACGCGAATATTTCCGCTACGACGAGGCCTCGCAGACGCTCACGGGCGAGGGCAGCGGCACCAGCTATTCGGTGGGCGACAAGCTAAAGCTTACACTCGCCGAAGCCAATGCGCTGACTGGCGCGCTGAAGTTCGAAGTGCCCGAGTCGGAAGGCAAGGGGATCGAGGTGCGCGGCCGGCGCGACGACGGACGCAGGAAGTCCGGTGGCCGCGGCGGCGGCAAGCACGGCCCGCCCGGGGGCAAGGGCGGTGCGCCTAGAGGCAAGCCCGGTTCGGGCAAATCCAACCAAGGCAAACCCGCTGTCGGTAAATCGGCTCAGGGCAAATCCGTCGAGGGCAAATCCTCTCGGGGCAAGCCCGCAACGGGCCAGCATGCGCAGGGCCAGCGAGGCAGGCCCGCGAACATCCGTCACCAGGGCCGCAAGAAGCCGTAGCGCCGCGCGCCGGGGGGCGCGTCGGCCTGGAACAGCGCCGGGCCGCGGTCATTGGATGGGGGAAGGAGATTGCCCCCCATGTTGACCCCCGGCTCAACCGCCCCAGACCTCGACCTGCCGCTGACCATCAAGGCCCGCTTCGTGCTATCCGACCAGCGCCCCGAGGCCTTCACCATGCTGGTCTTCTATCGCGGCAGCCATTGTCCGATCTGCAAGCAATACCTCACCGAACTGGGCGGGCGGCTGGACGAGTTCACGGGCCGCGGAGTCAATGTTTTCGCGATCTCGATGGATTCGCCCGAACGCGCCGCGACCGCGCATGACGAGTGGGACACCCACGACCTACCGCTGGCGCATTCGCTGAGCGAGGAGCAAGCGCGCGACTGGGGTCTGTTCCTGTCGGAGGCGCGCCCCGATAGCGAGGAGCCGGAGGTTTTTTCCGAGCCCGGCTTGTTCCTGCTCAAGCCCGACCGTTCGATCCATTTCGAGGTCGTGCAGAGCGCGCCCTTCACCCGTCCCGATCTCGATCAATTGATCGAGGGCATCGATATCATTGCCGAGAAGGATTACCCCGCGCGCGGCACACTCACCTGAGCGGCGCGGCGGAACGGGTGCGGCTCACGCCAGCCGGTCGAGCGCCTCGCGGTCGAGCCCGCCGGGAATGATGTAGAGCGGGCAGGGCAGGGTGCCCGCATGCGCGGAGAAATGGCTCACCAGCGGGCCGGGTCCGCCCTCGGCGCTCGCGCCCAGCACCAGCGCCGCGATATCCTCGCGCTCGGTGAGGTAATCGCGCACAATCGCTTCGGGATCGCCCAGCCGCACCGCGATCTGCGGCATCTTGCCGCTCTCGGCGAAGATATTGCCCGCGGCGGAATTGGCCATGACTTCGGCGCGCTCGCGCGCTTCCTGTTCGATCGTCGCCTGAACCCCGCCAAACGCGTTGAAGTTCTGCCGCGGCACCAGCGCCAGAATGTGCACCGATCCGCCGGTCTGCGCGGCACGGTGGCTGGCGAAGCGCAGCGCGCTCTTGGCCTCCTCGGTCTCGTCCATGACGACAAGGTATTTGCGCATCAAATCTCTCTCCGACCCCCGCCCGATCCTGGGCCAGGTCTCTTGCCCGCGGGTATCCGGGATAAACCCGGTGTTCGCAAGAACCTTGCGGGAAGCGGCCAAATTGGCCAGAGGTGCGCCACGATATTCCGACCCCTGCCCGACCGCTGCGAGGACGCGCCAAACCCCATGCCGATCGCCATCAAGATGCCCGCCCTGTCGCCGACCATGGAGGAAGGCACGCTCGCCAAATGGCTGGTCAAGCCGGGCGACACGGTTCGCTCGGGCGACATCATGGCCGAGATCGAGACCGACAAGGCGACGATGGAATTCGAGGCGGTGGACGAGGGCGTCCTCGCCTCGATCGCGGTCGAGGAAGGCAGCGAGGGGGTGAAGGTCGGCACCGTGATCGCGATACTCGCGGAAGAGGGCGAGGATGCGGACGAGGTGGCCAAAGCGGATGCGCCCAAAGGCTCTCCCGACGAAGTCAGGGATACTTCTCCTGCTTCGAAAGGCTCGGAACCCGCGGATGGCGAAGCCGAAGGTTCGAAAGAGCAATCCGAAGCCAAGCCGGAGCCCAAACCCGCTTCCGAAGCCGCACCCAAACCTTCGGGCGATCGCATCATCGCCAGCCCGCTCGCGAAGCGGATCGCCGAGCAGCAGGGGATCGACCTCGCCAGCGTGACGGGCAGCGGCCCCAACGGCCGCATCGTCAAAGCCGATGTCGAAAGCGCCCAGGCGGATACCGCCGCGCCCGCAAAACCGCGGGACGAAGCCACCGCCGAGATGGCGCCACCGCGGACGCCCTCGAAGACTCCCGCCGAGAGCGAATACGGCGCACCCTATGAGGAGGAAAAGCTCTCCAGTGTGCGCAAGATCATCGCGCGGCGGCTCACCGAGAGCAAGCAGCAGGTGCCGCATTACTATCTCGCGGTTGATGTCCGGCTCGACGCTCTGCTCGACCTGCGCAAACAGCTCAATGCCGGCCTCGAAGCCGACGGGGTCAAACTGTCGGTCAACGATCTGCTGATCAAGGCGCTGGCGCGCGCGCTGATGCGCGTGCCGCAGTGCAACGTCAGCTTCCAGGGCGAGATGATCCACAAATATTCGCGCGCCGATGTCTCGGTCGCGGTCGCCGCGCCCAGTGGCCTCATCACCCCGATCGTCACTGAGGCCGACACCCGAGGCCTCGCTTCGATCAGCACAACGATGAAGACGCTCGCCGAAAAAGCGCGTGACGGGAAGTTGCAGCCTCACGAATATCAGGGCGGCACCGCCAGCCTGTCCAATCTGGGGATGTTCGGAATCAAGCAGTTCGATGCGGTGATCAATCCGCCGCAAGGCATGATCATGGCGGTGGGTGCGGGCGAACCGCGCCCCTATGTGGTCGATGGCGCGCTCCAGGTCGCCACCGTGATGACCGCCAGCGGCAGCTTCGACCACCGCGCGATCGACGGCGCCGACGGCGCGCAGTTGATGGAAGCCTTCAAGAACCTGTGCGAAAACCCTATGGGGCTGGTGGTTTGATCGAAGAGAGCACTCCGCACATCTTCTCCCTTGGGAGCCAGCCATGCTGAGTCGTGAGGTCGAAGAACTTCCGGGTGGGCGCACAGCGTTCGGGCTTCTTGCGCTTGGCCTCGGCACCTTATTCGTGTGCTTCATGATGGTCGCTCTGGCATCCGGCGACCTTGCCGAGCTCGAGATCGGCTCTTCTGGCTGGGTGGTGCCTGGCTGGGCACTGGTTGCTGTGGTTCTCGCTTTTCGCCTGCGCCATCACCGTTCGCGGTTTGAGCGTCGGTTTTCAGGCCTGTGGCTCGCTATCGGCGTGGCGGCGGTGCTCTTCTTCATTCTCGGGACGCAAATAGTGATTTCATGACAAAATCCCTACCACTCTGCGCTCTCTTCCTCTTGCTCGCTGCCTGCGACTACCAGAACGACCCGGGCGAGCCGCGCACCTACGATATGCAATCCGCCGAGGAAGCCGCCGTGGTCGACGAGCGCCCGGTGCAGATCGGGTTCGACGGGCGGCGATTTGCGGCCTGCGCCAGCTATGGCGAGGTCACCGGTTTTAATCCGCGCGGCGAGGACACACTGACCGTGCGCGCCGCACCCGCCGGGAGCGCTTCGGAGGTCGACCAGCTGGCCGCGGGAACCGGCGTTGCCATGTGCCAGAAGGTCGGCGGCTGGATCGGCATCGTCTATCCGCCTCCGCCTGCCGCGGCAGAAGAAGGCGAAGAGATCGAGGAACTGCTCGATTGCGGCACCGGCTCGCCGGTCCCCAGCGCGCGCAATTACGAGGGTCCCTGCCGAACCGGCTGGGTCCGTGAGGAATATATCCGCCTGATGGGAAGCCAATCATGACCGAACGCATTCCCCTGATCCGCGTCACCGCCATGCCCGCCGACACCAACCCCTATGGCGGTGTGTTCGGAGGCTGGCTGATGAGCCAGATGGCGCTGGGCGCGGGCGCGCTTGCCAGCCGTGAAGGGCAGGGCAAGGCGGTGGTGGTCTCGGCGAGCGATTTCGCCTTTCCCGGCGCAATGGCGGTGGGCGACGAACTCTCGGTTTATTGCGAGATCGCCGCGGTCGGCCAGACCTCGATGACCGTCGCCGCCGAGGCGATCGCGCGCGATCGCAATGGCGAGGCGACCACCCGCGTCGCCGAGGGGACGTTCAAATTCGTCCTGCTCGACGACGAGGACCGCCCGCGACCGGTGCGGCTCTCCGCCGAGGCCGCACTGCCGCGGCGCGAGAAGGCCGGTGCCGGGGCGCAGAACGATGCCTGAGCGCTTTCCCATAAGGATGGCGCTGCGGCATGATCGACGCATGATTCACAACCGCTCCGCCGCTGCGCCGCGTCCCTCTGGGGCTTTCGCACGCTCCGGGCACAGCAACACACAGGGTTCGCATGGCTGAGAAATACGATCTGATCGTGCTGGGGAGCGGGCCGGGCGGCTATGTCGCGGCAATCCGCGCGGCGCAGCTCGGGCTCAAGACCGCGATCGTCGAGCGCGAGCTGCTCGGCGGGATCTGCCTCAACTGGGGCTGCATTCCGACCAAGGCGCTGCTGCGCTCGGCCGAGATCTTCCATTATATGCAAAACGCGGGCGATTACGGGCTCAAGGCCAAGGAGATCGAGGCCGACCTCGACGCGGTGGTCAAGCGCAGCCGCGGGGTGGCCAAGCAGCTCAATCAGGGCGTCACGCACCTGATGAAGAAGAACAACATCACCGTCTATATGGGCGAGGGCAGGCTGACCGGTCCGACCTCGCTGACGGTCAAGAGCGACAAGGGTGAAGAGAAGCTAGAAGCCAAGCATGTCATCGTCGCCACCGGCGCGCGGGCGCGCGAGCTGCCCTTCGCCAAATCGGATGGCAAGCGCGTCTGGACCTATCGCCATGCGATGACTCCGAGCGAGATGCCCAGCAAGCTGCTGGTCATCGGCTCGGGCGCGATCGGAATCGAATTCGCCAGCTTCTACAACGACATGGGCGCCGAGGTGACCGTGGTCGAAATGCTAGACCGGGTGGTCCCGGTCGAGGACGAGGAGGTTTCGGCCTTCCTTCAGAAAGCGCTGACCAAACAGGGGATCGCGATCAAGACCGGAGCGGGCGTCGAGGATCTCGAGGACGGGGCCAAGGGCGTCACGGCGAAGATCAAGGGCAGCGACGGCAAGCTCGAGACAACCGAGTTCAGCCATGTGATCGTCGCGGTGGGGATCGTCCCGAACACCGAGAATATCGGGCTCGAGAAGCTGGCCGAAATGGATCGCGGCTTCATCCAGATCGATCCCTATGGCCGCACCAAGTCCAAGGGCCTGTGGGCGATCGGCGATTGCACGCCGGGCCCCTGGCTGGCGCACAAGGCGAGCCACGAGGGCGTCACCGCCGCCGAGGTGATCGCGCAGGAGCTCGGCAACAAGCAGGTCGCGCCGCACGCGCTCGACCGCGCCAACATCCCGGGCTGCACCTATTGCCACCCGCAGATCGCCAGCGTCGGTCTGACCGAGGCCAAAGCAAAGGAAGCCGGCCACGAGGTCCGGGTCGGCAGCTTTCCCTTCATCGGCAATGGCAAGGCGATCGCGCTCGGCGAGGCCGAGGGCTTCGTCAAAACGGTGTTCGATGCCAAGACCGGCGAACTGCTCGGCGCGCATATGATCGGCGCGGAGGTCACCGAGCTAATCCAGGGCTACACCGTGGGCAAGCAGCTCGAGACCACCGAGGCCGAACTGATGCAGACGATCTTCCCGCACCCGACACTTTCGGAGATGATGCACGAGAGCGTGCTTGCCGCCTACGACCGCGCGCTGCATATCTGAGGCCAGCTTCGCGTTTTAGCGCACCAGCTCTTCGCTTCGTCGTTAGCGCGTGCGCCGGTTCGCCTCCTCGTCGGTTGATCCTTCGAGGAGACCGAAGATGGAATACGAGATCGACGACGACCCGCAGGGCGAAGAGGACGAGAACCTGGGCGACCGCGATGGCGGCGTCGTGGAGGATCACAGTGCGCTCAAGAACCAGTCGAGCGTGAAGGCGCAGGACTATCCGGTCGAAGACCGACGCAACCAGTCGCTGGTCAACAAGAAGAAATAAGGGGGAGTCGGGCCGAAGGGTGTGGGTGCGTTTATATCGGCTTGCCGGGGCAATATTTGGCGAGATAATCCGCATGCGTCGGCATCTGCTGGACGAGGAACCTGATGGATTTTTCGATCTCATCCACTTCGCTCAGGAGTGCGGGCGCGCCGATCGTATCGGCCATCGGGTTGTGTCCTCCCATGTCGACGCCCTGGCCCATCATCACCGCGGCCCAGCTGGTCTCCGTGAACAGCTCGTCCTCTTCGCGGAAAATCTGCCCGTTGGTGCGGAACAGTTCGATCTTTTCGGCGAGACTATCGGGCACCCCCATCGTCCGGCAGTGGTTCCAGAAATCGGAATCGGTGCGGTTCGTCGCGTGGTAGTGAAGCACCAGGAAGTCGCGAATGCGCGTATATTCCTTGCCCGTTAGGCGATTGAACGCATCTTCCTGCGCCTGAGTGATCCCGTCGAGCGATAGCAGCGAAATGAGCTTGCTGATGCCGGAACTGACGAGATGGATCGAAGTGGATTCCAGCGGCTCCATGAAGCCTGCCGACAGGCCAAGCGCGACGACGTTCTTGTTCCAGAATTTCTTGCGGCGACCGGTTATGAAGCGCAGGAAATTGGGCTCCGCCTGCGGCTTGCCCGCGATATTGCGCACGAGGATGTCATGCGCCTCCTCGTCGCTCATATATTCGCTGCAGTAGACGTGTCCATTGCCGTTGCGATGCTGCAGCGGAACCTGCCATTGCCATCCCGCGCTGTGCGCGGTCGCGCGCGTGACGGGTGGCAGCGCGCTGCCGTCCTCGCGCTTGCATGGCAGCGCGACGGCGCGGTCGCAGGGCAGGTAGTGCCGCCAGTCCTCGTATCCGGTCTCCAGCGCCTGCTCGATCAGCAGGCCGCGAAAGCCCGAGCAATCGATGAACAGGTCGCCGGCGACGGTGTCGCCGTTTTCCATCGTCACCGAAGCCACATAGCCGGACTCGCCATCGAGCGTGACGTCCGCGACCTTGCCTTCGCGCCGCACCACGCCGCGCTTTTCCCCATAGCCACGCAGGAACGCCGCGTAGCGGGTGGCGTCGAGGTGATAGGCGTAATTCGTCGGGGGAAGATCGTCGCTGCGGTAGTCCTCGGTCCGGGCGAATTTGCCGAAATAGGCAGCCATCGTCTCGAGGCTGAACACCTGGATCGGCCGCTTGTCGCCGGTCTGGCGGAGCCGGTGCCAGATGTGTTGAAACGACACGCCGCCGATCTCGTACCCATAGGCACCGAAGGGGTGGATATAGCTCTCGCCGAGATTACCCCAGTTCACGAACTGAATGCCGAGCTTGAACGAACCCTGCGTCGCCGCCAGCATCTCCTGTTCGTCGATCTCCAGCAGGCTGTTGAATTCGACGAAGGGCGGGATCGTCGCCTCGCCAACGCCGACGGTGCCGATCTGCTCGGATTCGACCAGTTCGATGTCGATCGCATTACCGGTCTTCAGACGGGACAGGGCGGCGGCGGCCATCCAACCTGCGGTTCCGCCCCCGACGATGACGATTTTTCGAACAGCCATCCAATCTCACTGCCAGCTTTCCCGGGCCGGTGCCAGTCTATCGCGGAAAAATTGTGAACGTTCATACTAGCCCTTGTGAACGCTCACAACAAACGGTAGATGACAAAAAAAAGGCGGAGTCGTTCGCCGCAAAAGATTGTGCCAGGGGAGGATACATGTCTCAGAAACCTACCGGAATTGCGCGTGCGGCAAGCCGCGTCGCCGTATTGACGACCGCATCGGGACTGGCGCTGATCGCGTCGCATCCCGCCCTGGCGCAGGAAGCGCCGCCGATCGACGAGGAAGAAGCCGCCGTCGCCGAAGCGCCGGTCGCCGATGACGTGATCGTGGTCACCGGCTTTCGCGCCTCACTCGAATCCGCGCAGCAAATCAAACGCAGCGCTGATACCGTCGTCGACGTCATCACCGCGGAAGATATCGGCGCGCTGGCCGATCGCTCGGTGGCCGAGGCGCTGCAGCGTGTCCCCGGCGTCAATATCGGCCGGTTCGAGAAGACCTCCGATCCCGACCGCTTCTCGGTGGAGGGCACCGGCGTCGTCATACGCGGGCTTCCCTACGTTCGCTCCGAACTCAACGGCCGCGACATCTTCTCCGCCACCGGCGGCCGCGTGCTGTCGTTCAACGATGTGTCGC
Organism: uncultured Erythrobacter sp.; assembly: GCA_963975275.1. Taxonomy (GTDB): domain Bacteria; phylum Pseudomonadota; class Alphaproteobacteria; order Sphingomonadales; family Sphingomonadaceae; genus Qipengyuania. Next base: position 74,456 of record CAXBFN010000010.1, read on the forward strand.
CCGAACTCCTCGGCCGCGTCGAGGTCTACAAGAACACCACCGCCGACATGATCGATGGCGGGATTGCCGGCACCGTCAATCTGGTGACGCGCAAACCACTCGATAATCCCGGGCTGAACATCGCCGGTTCGATCGAAGTGAATTACGGCGATCTGGCGAAGGAATGGTCGCCCGGCTACTCGGGAATCATCTCGAACACCTGGACCACGGGCGGCGGCAGCGTCTTCGGCCTCCAGCTGGGCTATGCAAAGTCCGAGCTTGTCAGCCGTACCGATGCTTCGCAGCTGCAGGACCCCTGCTACCGGGATGCCGGTCTGGATACCCCCTGCGTTCGCGTTCAGGACGTCAGCTCGGCCGGGCTGGGAGACGTCAATTTCGATGAAAGCAACTTCCCCCCCGCCGGCACGGTGATCGTGCCCAAGGGGGCGGGTGTGCGCACCACCGACCTGGAGCGCGATCGCGAGGCCTTTTCCGCAGTCGGCCAATTCGAAAGCGGCGATGGACGCCTGCTGGCGGCGGTCGAGTATCTGCGGGCAGAAACCCAGTTCTTCACCGATGAGTATTTCATCCAGGCTCTCGTCAACAATGACGCGGGCTTCCCGATCCGGCGGGCCGGAACCGATTGGACCTTCGACGAGAACGGCGTCTTTCAGACCGGCACCCTGACCCAGATCACGGGCGATTCCAGCGCTTCGCCCTGGGGTGGTCTGCCGACCGAACTCGCCCGCTTCCAGCGCAACACCGTGGCGAAGACCGAGGATATCTCGTTCGATGCGCAGTTCGAGGCGACCGACCGGCTCAGGCTCAATTTCGAAATTCAGCACATCAGCTCCGACCTGCGTCAGGATTCGATCATCGGGGCGATGAACACTTTCTCCGATCTGATGATCGACAACACGGGCGCCACGCCGCAGGTCCAGTTCGTCACACCGATCGGGGCTCCCGATGGCATCTACGACGATCCCGCCTACACCTATTACTGGTTCCTGCTCGACAGCAAGGCGCGCAACGAAGGCACGCTCGACAGCGTCCGTTTCGATGTCGATTACGATGTCAGCGACACTGGTTTCATCAAGCGCGCTGCGTTCGGAACCCGCTGGGCGGAACGCAGTCGGACTACGCGCGATACCAATTTCCAGAATTGGGGTTCGCTCGGGGCGCCGTGGACCGGCCGCAACGGAAACTGGAGCAGCAACAACCAGATCTACGGCGGCGGCGGCGGCGCGTATCCGAACGATTTCCCCGACGCATCTGCTTACCGCACCCCGTTTGCGGACAATTTCCAGCGCGGCAATGCGCCGACACCCATCCAGAACGGCGGCGGCTTTTTCTTCGGTGGCGATGACTTCATCGGTGAGTATCTGGATGGAACCACCGTTGCGCAGGGCGAGGCGATCGCTGCATTCAGCTTCCCCGAGTTCCTGCCGGAACGATGGACGCCGATGCTCGACGGCTTCACGCCCGACCAGATTTCCGATGTCGAGGAACTGACTGCGGCTGCCTACGCCCGGTTCGACTACGGTCTCGACTTCGACAATGGCTGGGCGCTCGAGGGTAATTTCGGGGTGCGTTATGTCCAAACCACCGTGAAGAGCGGCGGGGTGATCGCATTGCCCAATCCGGCCGATTTCGACAATCCGGCCAACAATTCGGCCGCGAATGGCGACGGGATCGTCCAGGTGTCCGAGATACGATCCTCCTGCGCCAACAATCCCAACCCGACGGCGCAGATCGGCTACTGTCAGCTCTCCGACGCCCGGCTTGCGCAATTCGCCGCAGCCTACACCGGCGAAGTGATCGTCGATAACCGCGACATCACTTTCGACCATTGGCTGCCGAGCTTCAACGCGAAGCTGGAGTTCGGCGATGGTCTGCTGCTGCGGGCCGCGGTTTCGAAAGGCATCTCGCGCCCCGATCTGGGGGTATTCAGGTCGGGCGGCACCATTGCCGACAATACGGGTGATCTGCTCTCCGGGGGCACGCTTGAAACGGGCCCCCTATTCCAGCTTTCCACCGGCAATCGCGATATCCAAGCGACCGAATCCTGGAATTACGACCTTTCGCTCGAATGGTACTTCAACAGCGTCGGATCGCTCACGCTGGCGGGCTTCCTGAAGGATCTGTCGGGGATCGTCAGCGGCGGCGTGAACATTCTCGATGTTCCCAGCCAAACCGGTGACATCGCAGTCGAATTCAACCAGCCCGACAACGAGCAGGGGGGGACGCTCAAGGGCTTCGAACTCGCCTATCAGCAATCTTACGACTTCCTGCCCGGCCTCCTCAGCGGGTTCGGAACCCAGCTGACCTACACCTATGTCGATGCCGGGGACTTCTCCAATCCCGACATCCTCGGCAACCGCAGCAATTTCGCGGCGCGGCAGCCGCTTCAGGGGGTTTCGGAGCATACGGTGAACGCGACTCTTTTCTACGAGAAAGGGCCGATTTCCACACGGGTGGCGTACAACTGGCGTTCGGATTTCCTGATCACGCCGCGCGACGACATCTTCCCGTTCTCGCCGATCTGGCAGGAGTCGACCGGACAGTTGGACGCGTCGTTCTTCTACGCGGTGACCGACGGGATCAAGCTGGGCGTGCAGGGGGTCAACCTGCTCGATGCGGTGACCCGCACCACGCAGGTGATCGACTTCGACGGCACCCGCCTCACGCGATCGGCTTTCCGCAATGATCGCCGCTTCACCTTCCTCGCGCGGTTCGATTTCTGATCGGCTGCTCGAAGCCCCGCAACGCAAGCGGGCCGGTGGGGCGCCACCGGTCCGCTTGCCGTTCGGGCGGAAGGCGCCGCGTTTCCCGCGGGCTACAGGGTCTGGCACTGTCTGCCGGAGCGCGCTAGCGACCCCAACTGCATGAAGAACAAGAACTGAAAGATGGCGAGACGGCGTCAGGCAGTCACGATCAAGCACGTCGCGGCGGATGCGGGCGTGTCGCTGCAGACCGTCAGCCGCGTCATCAACAAGGAACCCAATGTCCGCCCCGCGATGGCGGAAAAGGTGCAGGCCAGCATCGACCGGCTCGGCTACGTTCCTTCGATCGCGGCCCAGCGGATGAGTGGTTCGCGGTCCTATCTGATCCTCGCCATCAACGACCGCGAACGCACGATAGCCGACTGGAAGGCGCGGGAAGGGCGCGATTGGGTCGACCAGATGCTGCTGGGCGGCATGTTGACCTGCGCGGAGCGCGGATACCGGATGCTGATCGAACTGGTCGACACCCATAGCGATCACGTCGAGCGCGAACTCGGGGGCGCCATCGCGGCGCTGCAGCCCGACGGCGTCATCCTGACGCCGCCGCACTCCGAAAACCCGCTGATCACGAGTTTTCTGGCGGCCACACACATTCCCTTCGCGCGGATCGGATCGCGGCAGGAGGGGCCGGGCATCGCCATCACCATGGGCGACACCGCAAACGCGCGCCTGGCGACGCAGCACCTGCTCGATCATGGACACCGGCGGATCGGGTTCGTGGCCGGCCCCCCCGAATTCAGCCTGGCGAACCGGCGGATCGACGGCTGGCAGGCCGCCATGGACGAGGCGGGCCATCCGACGGGCGATCTCTGCGAGCGCGGCGATTTCGGCTTCGAGACCGGCAAACAGGCAGCCCGCAAACTGCTCGCTCTGCCCGACCGCCCGACCGCGTTGATCTGCAGCAGCGATCAGATGACGCTCGCCGCGCTCGAGGTCGCCCGCGAGCAGGGCATCGATGTCCCGCGCGATCTGTCGCTGGTCAGCTTCGACAATTCGCCCATCGTCCGGTTTACCGACCCACCGCTGACCGCCGTCGATCAACCGATCGCCGCCACCGCGTCGCGCGCGGTCGAACTGCTGATCGACAGCCGCAAGGCACCTTCGCCCGACGAACCGGTAATCCTCACCGGCGAGCTGGTGGTGCGCGGTTCGAGCGGCCCCGCCCCTGCGCGTGGACAGCGCTGAGGCAACCTCAGGGGCGGAGCGCCAGTCGCTTCGCTTCCTGCTGCTCTACGCGCTCGCGGCAGCCGGCGGGGCAGTGGCCTACGTCCCCTTCCTGACCATCCTGCTGCCCGTCCGCGTTCAGACCGTGAGTGCAGGGGACGAGATTTCCACTCTCGCCTACGCCGCTTTCGCCGGGGCCATCGCGGCGAGCCTGGCCAATATCGGCTTCGGCTGGCTTAGCGACCGCACGCAGCGCCGGACCCCATGGATAATCGGCGGGCTGATCCTTTCCGGGAGCCTGCTCGTCGCGATGCGCGAGGCCGATGACAGCATCAGCCTGATCGGTTTGATCGTGGTGTGGCAGATCGCGCTCAACATGATGCTGGCGCCGCTGGCGGCCTGGGCGGGAGATTGCGTGCCCGATCGGCAAAAAGGTCTGCTGGGCGGCTTGCTGTCCTTCTCGCCCGCGCTCGGAGCCCTGTCGGGAGCGCTGGTGACCTGGCCAGGCTTTGCGGGTCCCCATACGCGGCTGGTGCTCGTCGCGCTCATGGTCTTTGCCATGGTGGTGCCGGTCCTCGTGCTGGGCCGCCCGCGCGCAATGCCCCAGCTCATGGTCGCCGATCGCAAGGTCCGCGAGAGACCGCGGCGAACCAGCCGCAAGGTCGCCAGCATGTGGCTCGCCCGCCTACTGGTGCAGATCGCCGAGGCGGCGCTGTTCGCCTATCTCTTGTACTGGTTGCAGTCGATCGAGGAAGGCTTCGGCGACAACGATACCGCGACCATCTTCGCGGCGGTCCTCGCCGTGTCCGTGCCGCTGGCGATGCTGGCCGGGCGCTGGTCGGATCGCTCCAACCGGCCGATCAGACCGCTGGTGATCTGCGCCGGGCTGGGCTCGCTGGGCCTGCTCATCATGGCGTTCTCCGTCGATCTCGTGACCGGGATTGCCGGCTACGCGGTGTTCGGCCTCGCGATGGGGGTGTTCCTGTCGCTCCATTCGAGCCAGACCTTGCGGATCCTCCCGCGGCCGCAAACGCGCGGCCGCGACCTGGGGTTCTTCAATCTCACGAACACCGTGCCGTCGCTGGTGATGCCATGGCTCACGCTGGCGCTGGTCCCCCTTTTCGGCTTCGACGCGCTGTTTCTGCTGCTGGCGGCTCTCGCCATGGTGTCTTGCGCGCTGCTTGTCGCGATCGAACACATCTAGTCGCTTGATTTCACCCATTCGACATGCAATCAATCGCATTGATAACGTTCCCAACAATGGGGAACGCGAGAGGGGATAGGTATGAAGGCGTGGTTGTTGGCGGCGGTTGCCGGACTGGCTGTATCGGCCTGCGCTTCCGTGGAGCCGATCGGGACGGCGGCTGCGCCCGCGATCGCGCCCGAGACGAATGAAGATGCGCGCGTGGCCGACCTGCTCGCGCGTATGAGCCTGGAGCGCAAGGTCGCCCAGCTCATCCAGCCGCAGATCAATTCCTTCACCCCCGAGGACATGCGCCGCTACCGCTTCGGCAGCTATCTCAACGGCGGAAACGGCGGTCCTTACGGCGACGAATATGCGCCTGCACCGCAATGGCTCAAGCTTGCCGACGAGATGTGGGACGCCTCGACCGCTCCGCTGCCGGGTGATGAGCCCGCGATCCCCACCATCTGGGGGACCGACGCCGTCCACGGACACACCAATGTGATCGGCGCGACGATCTTCCCGCACAATATCGGGCTTGGCGCCACGGGCGATGCCGATCTCGTCCGGCGTATCGGCGAAGCGACCGCCGTGGAAATCGAGGCCACCGGCATCGACTGGAACTTCTCTCCGACAGTGGCGGTCGCGCGCGACGATCGATGGGGGCGGGCGTATGAGAGCTATTCGGAGGATCCCCGGCTCACCGCCAGGCTGGGTGCAGCTCTGGTCGAAGGGCTGCAGGGCCGCAGATCCTCGAGCGAATTTCTCGGCCGGGGTCGTGTGATCTCCACGGCCAAGCACTTCTTCGGCGATGGAGGCACCGATCAGGGCGTGGACCAGGGGGAGGTCAACGGCGATATCGATGCGCTCAAGGCGATCCATGCCGCACCCTATCCTGCGGCTATCGACGCCGGCGTGCAGTCGATCATGGCGAGCTTCAACTCGGTCAACGGGCGCAAGATGCACGGCCACGAAGCCATGCTGACCGGCGTGCTGCGCGACGAAATGAAGTTCGACGGCGTCGTCGTCGGCGACTGGAACGGACATGGTCAGGTTGCCGGATGCACCGTGACCGACTGCCCGCAGTCCCTGCTGGCAGGGCTCGACATCTACATGGTCCCGGACGACTGGAAGGGGTTGATGGACAATCTCGTCGCGCAGGTTCGCGGCGGCACCATTCCGATGGCGAAGCTGGACACCGCCGTCGGCCGGGTGCTGCGGATGAAAATGCGGGCCGGTCTGCTGGATGCCGATGCACGCAAGCCCTCGGCGCGGGCAAATGGCGGGGCCTTCGACAAGCTCGGCTCGCCGGAACATCGCGCGATCGCGCGCGAAGCCGTCGCCAAATCGCAGGTGTTGTTGAAGAACGACGGCATTCTCCCGCTCGGAAGCGGGCAGGACATCCTCGTTGCGGGTGTGGCCGCAGACAGCATCGCCCAGGCTGCCGGGGGCTGGACCCTGACCTGGCAGGGCGGCCGCGAGCTAACCAACGACTATTTCCCCGGCGCGACCTCGATCTGGTCCGGATTGCAACAGGCGGCCGAAGCTGCTGGAGGAACGGCGACGCTGTCGACCGACGGCAGCTATGCGGACAAGCCCGACGTTGCGGTCGTCGTGTTCGGCGAGGAGCCCTACGCCGAATTTGCGGGAGACCGGAAAAATCTGGTCCTTGCCGACGAGGAAGGGCTCGAGCTGCTCCGCAAGTTCGATGCCGAGGGAATCCCGGCCGTAGCGGTGTTCCTTTCGGGTCGGCCGATGTGGATGAACCGCGAACTCAATACCGCGGACGCTTTCGTGGCCGCGTGGCTTCCGGGCGGCGAAGGCGCCGGTGTGGCGGACATCCTGTTCGGCAAGCAGGAAGCCACCGGGCGATTGTCGTTCAGCTGGCCCGAGGGCTGTGCAGGAACGCCGGTCAACGATGCGCAAGGGGCGCTGTTTGCGCTCGGCTACGGACGTTCGCTGACCGACACGTCTGCGCTGCGGCAGCTCGACGAGACCTGCGGTTTTCTCGCCGGAAGCGGTGCGACCGAGTGGTTCGTCAACGGACGGATGGGTCGCGGCATCGTGGCGCGCGCCGGGGAAACCGATCTGCCCAACCTGCGCGGGGAAGCGAACGGAATAGTCGCGCGCGGGATCGACAATCAGCGCCAGGAAGATGCGCGGGAAATCACCTTCGCAGCAGGAGCGACCCTGTCTCTGGCCCAGTCGGGGCAGGGCGGGGGCGACTATCGGATCAGCTACGCCATCGACCGCCGCCCCACCGCGCCGGTCGTGCTGCGGGTGGGCGACACCGAGATCGACATTACCAGCCAGCTCGCCCATGCCGAGGGCAAGGACTGGAGGGAGATGATCGTGACCGAGCAATGCACCGATGGCCTGCGCGACAGCATCGCCATTTCCTCGCAAGCGCCGCTGACCATCCGCATCGCAAGCATTGCACGGCAGGATTTGCCCGACGATACGCAGTGTTCGTTCTAGACCGGGGACCCGGCGGAGCGCAGCGACGAGCGACATTTTTTGAATACGCGGCCCGGAGAGGCCGATCTGGGGAGGACAATGAACCATGGCACTGGCACCTGACGCCGCATCGAGCACCGATCCGAGCCCGGTCGAGGCGGAGGGCTCGCATATCGACGCTCCGGGGCTGCAGTATTTCGTCTTCGGGCTGTTCTTCATCTTCGGCGGCATCACCTCGCTCAACGATGTCCTGATCCCCAAGCTCAAGGAGCTGTTCACGCTCAACTACACGCAGGCGATGCTGGTGCAGTTCTGCTTCTTCGCCGCCTATCTGATCATCGGCATCCCCGGTGCGAAGCTGGTGAAGAAGATCGGCTATATGCGCGGCGCGGTGGCGGGTCTCCTGACGATGATGGTCGGCTGCCTGCTGTTCATTCCCGCCAGCCAGAACGCGACCTATGCGCTGTTCCTGCTGGCGCTGTTCGTGCTCGCAAGCGGCGTCGTGATCGTACAGGTCGTCGCCAACCCCTTGATCTCGCTGATCGGGCCGCAGAAGACCGCGCACAGCCGGCTGACCTTTGCGCAGGCGTTCAACTCTCTCGGGACGACGGTCTTTCCGATCGTCGGGGCCACGGTGATCCTCGGCAGCCTCGCCGCCATCAGTGCCGACCAGCTCTCGGGCGCGCAATTGCAAGCCTACCGGCAGGCGGAAAGCGAGGCGATCTGGCAGGGCTATCTCGGCGTGGCCATCCTGATCGCGCTCGTCGCCCTCGCCGTATGGATGTTCCGCGACCGGCTGAAGGGGGAGAAGCACGAGGCTTCCTCCGGGCTCGCCGGCCTCGACCTCCTGAAACGCAGCCGCTTCGGCTACGGCGCGCTGTGCATCTTCCTCTATGTCGGCGCCGAGGTCTCGATCGGCTCGATCATCATCAACTATCTCGCGCAGGACCGCGTCCTGGGGCAGCCAGAGAGCGTCGTCGGCTGGATGATCGGCCTCTACTGGGGCGGGGCGATGGTCGGGCGGTTCATCGGCTCGGCGGTGCTGCGCATGTTCTCGCCAGGCAAGATCCTCGCCTTCAATGCAGCGGGTGCGATCCTGCTCATCGTCGTCAGCACCATGACCTCGGGCGAAACTGCCGCCTACAGCCTGCTGGCGGTCGGGCTGATGAATTCGATCATGTTCCCGACGATCTTCTCGCTCGCCTGCGAGAAGCTTGGATCGCGGGCCGCCGACGGATCGGGCATCATCAACGTCGCAATCTTCGGCGGCGCGGTCGTCCCGCTGCTCTACGGCATGATCGCGGACGTCAGCGGGAGCCTGGCGGTGGCGATGATCCTGCCGATCGCCTGCTACGCAATCATCGCTGGCTTCGGGATCTTCGCCCGCCGCCCGGCCTGACACGAATCAATACGGAGGACCAATTATGGCCAGGACCAAATCTGCAATGCTCGCCGCTGCCATCTCGGCGGTGGCCATGGGCTGCGTCGGCACGCCCGCCTCCCTCTCGGCGCAGGTCGACCAGACCGAACGGCTGGTTTTCGCCGACGAATTCGATGCGCCCGCGCTCGACCGGTCGAAGTGGAACACCATCGGTCCCGACTTCTGGGTCAATGAAGAAGAGCAGGCCTATATCAATTCGCCCGAGACGATCCGCTTCGCACCCGCGGGCAGCGTCGAGGGGGCGGACAGCGGCGTCTTGGTCCTGCAACCGCGTTTCCGCGAAGGTTTCGAGACGCCCACCGGGCGCGAGGCCGATTTCGTCTCCGGTCGGATCACCACCGAAGACAAATTCGATTTCACCCACGGACGCGCCGTCGCGCGGATCCGCATGCCCGACGCGGCCGGGGTGTGGCCTGCGTTCTGGCTGCTGGGCAACGGCACCTGGCCCGAGACCGGCGAAATCGACATCATGGAGTATGTGGGCGAGGCGGACTGGACCGGGGTCGCGCTCCACGGCCCCGGCTATTCGGGCGAGACCCCGCTGGTGAACAAGTATTTCTTCGAGCCCGGCACCGACGTCACCGACTGGCACGAATACGAGGTCGACTGGACTGCGGATCAAATCCTGTTCAAGGTCGATGGTCGCCTGACCTACCGCGTCACTCGCCCGATGGTCGAACATTATGGCGAGTGGCGGTTCGACACACCCAAGCACATCATCCTGAACTTCGCCGTCGGCGGGGTCTATCCGTTCAAGACCAACGGCATTTCCGAACCCTACAAGGGGCTCCCGGCCGAGACAGCCGATCGCATCAAGAACGACGAGGTCGCGATGGAGGTCGACTGGATACGGGTTTACCAGCACAATGGCATCCCCAAGCGATCCGAATAGCTTTCGCGGCCAACGCGTGGGCTGAGACTCGACCGCAAAGCCGCGTTTTGCAAACAGCTTCGCGCGAGCGAATGGCAGGCCCTCCATCCATCAAATCATTGGTACCATTCGGTCAACGGTGAAGGTGGGAGGCAGGATCTTGGCGGACAGGGTGGGATTCGAACCCACGGATGCTTGCGCATCGCCGGTTTTCAAGACCGGTGCATTCGACCACTCTGCCACCTGTCCGCTCGCTGCCGCCGTTAATGGGCGGGCGCGGGATTGTCACGCCCTGACGAGCGCTATCCTCGCTCTCTACCGGAACAAGCCCGAGCGTGGTGGATAGGACCCGCAAGACATATCGCGTTCATTGGCGATGTGCGAGGGAGCGCTCATGATAGTCAAACGTGCCATGCTCAACCGGTTGAGCAAGTCGATCGCCATCGCTGCGGCGATCTTCGCCGCGCAGCCTGCCTTTGCGCAGGACATGTCCTTCGATTCCTATGTCCAATTGCTGATGGCGAAAGCTCGGGCGCAGGGGGTCAGCGAGGGGACCATCGCGCGGATGACCGCCGGTCTCGAGCCCAATCGCCGGGTGATCGAACTCGACCAAGCGCAGCCCGGATCGCCGACGCGTTCGGGCTATCCGCCACTGTCCGATTACATAGCGCGCCATGTGGATCAGGCGCGGATCGTCCCGGGCCGCCGCGAATATGCCAGCGCCCGCGGCACCCTGAGTGCGATCGAACGCGAATATGGCGTGCCAGGCGAGATCCTGGTCGCGATCTGGGGCCATGAGACGGCCTATGGCAATGTCCGCGGCGGCTTCGACCTCTCGCAAGCCTTGGCCACGCTGGCCTGGGAAGGGCGCCGCCGCGACCTGTTCGAAGGCGAGTTCCTTGCGCTGCTCAAGGTCGCCGATCGCGGCTATTCGCGTTCCGAGCTGCAAGGCAGCTGGGCCGGTGCGTTCGGCAATCCCCAATTCCTGCCGAGCGTCTATCTGCGCCTTGCCGCCGATGGCGACGGCGACGGGGCCGCCAACATCTTCACCAACCGCGCCGACACGCTGGCCTCGATCGCCAATTACTTCCGCGATGCCGGCTGGCGGACTGGGCAGCCCTGGGGCGTGAGCGCTTCGGTGCCGCGCGGTTTCGATACCGCCTCCGTAAGCACCGAGCTCGTCGCTCCGGTCTGTGCCCGGGTGCACGAGCGCCACAGCCAATTCAAGACCGTCGCCGAATGGCGTGAGCTTGGCGTGCAGCCGTTGCGGCCACTCGCGGAAACCACGTTGGTCTCGCTGTTTCAGCCCGATGGACCGGGCACGCCGGCCTGGCTGTTAACGTCAAATTATCGGGTTATCCTCGAATACAATTGCTCCAATTACTACGCCATGAGTGTGGGTTTGCTGGCAGATGAGATTAACCGTTAAACATACGATCCGCTTCGGTTCGATCGTCCTGGGCTTCGCGCTCGCTTCCTGCGTGCCCGGTGCCGGTGCGGTCGAGAGCGCACCCCCGCCGTCCGGGGGCATGACCGGTCAAGGCGCGCAGACCGGCCCACAGGCCGACTATCCGGTGGTTGTGGGCGAGCCTTTCACCATCGACGGCATCACCCACACGCCGGTGGATGTCCTTAATTACGACGAGGTCGGCTACGCGACGCTCGTCGGACCGGGGGCATCGGGGATCAGCGCCGCGCACCGTACGCTCCCGCTCCCCAGCTATGTCGAGGTCACCTCGCTCGAGAGCGGAAGGACGATACTGGTCCGTGTCGAACGCCGCGGTCCGATGACCAATGCGCGGCTGATCGCCTTGTCGCCCGATGCCCGCGCCCAGCTTGGCGTCGGGGAAGGCACGCCGGTGCGCGTTCGCCGGGTCAATCCGCCCGAGGAGGAACGCGCCGAACTGCGCGCGAACCGCGCGGCGAGCCTGCGGATGGAAACGCCGCCCGGCCTGCTCGATGTGCTCAAGCGCAAGCTTCCCGCCGTGGGCTCGGTCTCGCTGACCCGCAGCGAAGGCGAGGAAACGGCAGCGCTAGGGGAAGGCACCGCGGCAGCGATCCGTTCGGTCGATCCCACCACCGGGGTACCGTCGACGCGGGTCGAACTTGAGGACGAAGTCACGGGCGGCACGGTGGCGGCGACGGGCGCTGCGGCGGCAACCGGTCCTGGACCAGTCGCGGCGCCCGCTTCCGCTCCGGAACCGGCGGCGGAGGGCAATTACGCGGTTCAGGCCGGGGCCTATTCGACGCAGGCGGCGGCCGAACGGGTCGTGCGGAGCATTGGCGGCTACCACGAACGGGTCGGCAGGCTGTGGCGCGTCCGCGCGGGGCCCTATGCCACCCGGGGACAGGCCGCCGACGCGCTCGCCAAGGTGCGCAGTGCCGGTTATAGCGACGCGCAGATAGTCACGCTGAGATAGGCCGCCGGGCGCTCCCGGGGGCGGGAGCAGATTTGATCCGAACCCTCACACTTTGCTTTGCAGCCGTCATGCTGGGCGCTGCAAGCCCGGCACCGCTGGATGATGCTGCGCGTCCTCCCGGCGCACAGGACGCACCGATCGCGCTGCTGGTCGATCTTTCGAGCGGGCAGACGCTGTTCGCGCGCGAGAGCGACCGGCGGTTCATGCCCGCCTCGATCACCAAGGTGATGACCACGCTGCTGGCCTTCGAGATGATCGAAGATCAGCGGTTGTTCCCGGAACAGGTGATGACCGTCCGGCCCGAGACGTTCCGGCGCTGGAGCCGGGTCGGCTCGACCATGTATCTGCCCCACGACGCCAGGGTGACGGTCGATGAACTGCTGCATGGCATCACCACGGTCTCGGGCAATGACGCCTCGGTGGTGCTGGCCGAAGGGGCGGCAGGGTCGGTGCGGCAATGGCTCGCCGGTATGAACGCGGTCGCGGCCAAATACGGGATGCACGACAGCCATTTCAATACGCCCAATGGCTGGATGGACGAAGGCAGGACCTTCACCACCGGACGGGACCTGGTGACGATGGGCAGCGCGATAGTGCGCCACCATCCGAGCAAATACCGCCATTACTTCGGGGCGACGGGGCTGGAATACAACGGCATCACCCAGCGCAACCACGATCCGATAACCGGCAGCGTCGAGGGCGCGGACGGGATCAAGACCGGCTTCACCAATCAGGCCGGCTACGGCTTTCTCGGCAGCGCCGAGCGCAACGGACGGCGCCTGATGATGGTTGTCGCCGCCAGCCCCAGCGGACGAACGCGCAACGAAGCCTCCCGCGACCTGATCGAATGGGGCTTCGCCAATTTCGCCAGCATAAGGCTGTTCGAAAAGGACGAGCCGATCGCCGAGGCGCGGGTGCAGGATGGCAACGCCAGCGCGGTGCCGCTCGCGGCGCGGGCTCCGGTCCGGCTGTCGCTCCCGCGAGACCGGGAAGCCGCCATCGATCTGACCGTTCGCTACGAGGGGCCCTTGCGCGCGCCGATCGCGCAGGGCGAGGAAGTGGCCCGGCTGCTGGTCAGCGTCGATGGCGAGCAGGTCAATTCGGTGCCGCTGGTCGCGAGCCAGACCATTCTCGAGGCGAACCTCGTGCGGCGGGTGTTCAACGGGCTGCGCGGATGGGTCGCGTGAGAAGCGGGTCGTTCATCGCGCTCGAGGGCGGGGAGGGGACCGGCAAGTCGACCCAGGCGCGGCTGCTGGCGTCCGCGCTCGAACGGCGCGGGATCGATGCCGTGCTCACCCGCGAACCGGGCGGAACCCCGGGCGCCGAGGCGATTCGCGCGCTGCTGCTCGATCCGCCGGGGGAGGGCTGGGGGATGCGCGCCGAGGCGCTGCTGTTCGCCGCGGCGCGTTCGGACCATGTCGAGCGGCTGATCCGCCCCGCGCTGGAGGCCGGGCGCTGGGTCGTCTGCGACCGCTTTCTCGATTCCAGCCGCGCCTATCAGGGCGGGGCCGGATTGCTGGGCGACGAGCTGGTCCGCTCGCTTCACGAGCTGGGCAGCGAAGGTCTCCTGCCCGACCTGACGCTGGTGATTGCGGTGGGGGACGCCATCGCGGCGGCGCGGCTGTCCGCGCGCGACGGGACGGTGTCCGATGCGATCGGCGGGCGCGACGATAGCTATCATTCCCACGTGAACGCCGCTTTCGTCGAATTCGCCGCGGCAGAGCCTGCGCGCTTCGCGGTGATCGATGGCGAGGGCTCGGTGGACCAGGTCCATACACGCATCCTCGCTGCGCTTGAACCGCTGCTCGCCAAGGGTTCGCGCGCGTGATCGGCCACGACGCCGCCTGGTCGGCCTGGCGCGACGCCATGGCGGGCGAGCGGATGCATCACGCCTGGCTGCTGGCGGGCAAGTCTGGCCTGGGGAAGATGCACTTCGCGCACGCTGCGGCACGCGAACTGGTGGGGGCGGATCCGGGTGCCGAGCACCACCCCGACATCCATGTCCTCACGCATCTTCCCAAGGACGACAAGGAGGAGCGCAAACGCGACGAGGGCAAGCCCTTCGAGATCAAGCGCAACATCACCATCGGACAGGTCCGCGCGATGCAGCAGCGGCTCAACACCCGGCCGACGATGGGCGAGCGGCGCGCGATCATCGTCGATCCCGCCGACGACATGGAACGCAACGCCTCCAACGCGCTGCTCAAGAGCCTGGAAGAGCCGCCGGTTGGCACCTTCTTTCTGCTGGTGAGCCATCGCCCTGCGAAACTGTTGCCGACGATCCGGTCGCGCTGCCGGACGCTGCGGTTCCACGCGCTCGCTGATCGCGAGATTGCCGACCTTCTGGCCTCGCTGGCCCCTGATGCAAACGACGCGACCCGCGCCGCCGCGCTCACCGCTGCAGCGGGATCGCCGGGGCGGGCGCTGGCCTTCGTCGAACTCGGTCTTGGTCCCGTGGCGCAGATCCTGCACCTGATCGCACAGCAGGGCGATCCCGAGTTCACCCTGCGCGGCGAACTGGTGTCGGCCATCGGAACGCGGCCCGATCGCGCCCGGCTCGAGGCGGTGCTCGAACTGGCGCGCTCGATCCTCGACGAGGGCCTGGCCGAGCTCGACCGCCAGCGCCTGCCTGCGCGGATCGCCGCGCATGCCGAACTCGTCCGTCTCTCGGGCGAGATGCCGACCTACAATTACGATCCGGGGCTGCTGGTGATGGAAATCGGCACCTTGCTCGCGGGCGCGGCGCAGTCTAGCGGAGGCCCCCATGGCTGAGCCCTTCTATATTACCACGGCGATCAACTACCCCAACGGTCGCCCGCACATTGGCCACGCCTATGAGGCGATCGCCGCCGATGTCATCGCGCGCTTCCAGCGGCTGCGCGGCCGCGAGGTCCGGTTCCAGACCGGCACCGACGAACACGGGCTCAAGATGGCGCGCAAGGCCGCCGAGCAGGACCGTAGTCCGCGCGCACTGGCCGATGAAATGTCCGGTTATTTCAAGGCAATGGACGATGCTCTTGATATTTCCTACGATCGCTTCATCCGCACGGTCGAGGACGATCACCACCGCGCCAGCCAGGCGATCTGGCGGGCGATGGAGGCCAAGGGCGATCTCTATCTCGACCGCTACGAAGGCTGGTACTCGATCCGCGACGAGGCCTATTACGACACCAGCGAACTGACCGAGACCGAGGGCGGGGAGAAGCTGTCGCCGCAGGGTACGCCGGTCGAGTGGACCGTCGAGGAGAGCTGGTTCTTCCGCCTGTCGAACTATCAGGAAAAATTGCTCGAACTGCTGCGGACCCCGGGCTTTCTCGAGCCCGAGAGCCGCCGCAATGAGATGATCGCCTTCGTCGAGGGCGGACTGCGCGATCTCTCGGTCAGCCGCACCAGCTTCGACTGGGGGGTGAAGGTGCCCGGCAGCGACGATCATGTGATGTATGTCTGGGTCGATGCGCTGACCAATTACCTCACCGGGCTGGGCTATCCCGAGGATACCGAGGACTGGCGCCGCTTCTGGCCCGCCAGCCTGCATCTGATCGGCAAGGACATCGTCCGGTTCCACACGGTCTATTGGCCCGCCTTCTTGATGAGCGCCGGTCTGCCGGTGCCGCGCAAGGTGTTCGGCCACGGCTTCATCCTCAATCGCGGGCAGAAGGAATCCAAGTCGCTCGGAAATGTCACCGATCCGCTCGCGCTGGCGGAGAATTTCGGGGTCGACAATTTGCGCTATTTCCTGATGCGCGAAGTCGCTTTTGGGCAGGACGGCAGCTATTCGGCCGAGGCGATCGTCGCGCGCTGCAACGCCGAGCTCGCCAACAGCTTCGGCAATCTGGTCCAGCGCGCCTTGTCGATGGTTCACAAGAATTTGGACGGCGCGTTGCGCGCCTTTTCTCAGGCCGACGCCGACCGGGCGCTGCTCGCGACGGTGCGCAAATCCTGCGGCGAAAGCCTGCCCGAGCGTTTCGAGGCGCTCGATTTCAGCCAAGGCATCGAAACCTGGATGCAGGCGGTCTGGGCCTGCAATCAATATGTCGACGAGCAGGCGCCATGGGCGTTGAAGAAGACCGATCCGGGGCGGATGGAAGCCGTGCTGCTGACGCTGGTGCTCGCCATTCGCGACCTCGCGCTGGCGATCCAGCCCGTGATCCCGACCCGCGCCGGCGCGGTGCTCGACATGCTCGGCATTCCCGGCGACGAGCGTTCATATGCCAATCTCGACGACCCGGCCTGGTACGATGCGCGAGTCGCCGCTGGACAGGTCATCGCCAAACCCGAGCCGATGTTCCCGCGGCTCGAACTCGCCACCGAGGCCGCGTGATGCTGGTCGATAGTCACTGCCATCTGGAGTATAAGGGCCTGGGCGAGGATCAGGCGGCGGTGCTCGAACGCGCGCGCGCTGCCGGGGTAAAGACCTTCCTCAACATCTCGACCAAACGCGCCGAATGGGATCAGGTGATCGCCACTGCCGAACGCGAGCCCGATGTCTACGCCAGCGTTGGCATCCACCCGCATCACGCCGACGATCACCAGGATCTGACCGAAACCGAGCTGCGGGAAGCCACCGCCAATCCCCGGGTGATCGGCATCGGCGAGACCGGGCTCGACTATTACTACGAACATTCCGACCGCGCCGCACAGCAGCGGCTCTTCCGCCTGCATATCGCCGTCGCGCGCGAGGTGCAGCTGCCGGTCATCATCCACACCCGCGACGCCGAGGACGACACGCTCGCCATTCTCGAGGACGAGCTGGGGAAGGGGGCCTTCCCCGCGCTGATCCACTGCTTCACCGCCTCGGCCGAATTCGGCGAGAAAGTGCTGGCGCTCGGCCTGTCGATCTCGATCTCGGGGATCGTCACCTTCAAGAACGCGCGCGATCTGCAGGCCGTGGCCAAGACCGTTCCGGCCGACCGGCTGCTGGTCGAGACCGACAGTCCTTTCCTCGCGCCGGTGCCGCATCGCGGCAGACCCTGCGAGCCCGGCTTCGTCCGCGACACCGCGACCTTCCTCGCAGAGCTTCGCGGTGAGAGCCTCGACCATCTGGCGCAGACCACCACGCGCAATTTTCACGCTTTGTTCGCGAAGGCCGCAGCGTGAAGCTGCTGATGCTCGGCTCGGGGACCTCGACCGGGGTGCCGCGGATCGGCAACGACTGGGGCGATTGCGACCCCGCGGAACCGCGCAACCGCCGCACCCGCGTGTCGATCATGGTCGAAAACGACGCCGGGCAGCGGATTCTGATCGACACCTCGACCGATCTGCGCCAGCAATTGCTCGCCAACCAGATCGACCGCGTCGATGCGGTGCTCTGGACACATGATCACGCCGATCATTGCCACGGGATCGATGATCTGCGCGTGATGCGTTACGACCGCAGCAATGCGCTGCCGGGCTATGCCGATCCCAAGACCGCGAGCAAGCTGCGCAAGCGGTTCGACTACGTCTTCGCGGGCCAGCATGGCTATCCGACGCTGATCGAACTGTCCGACCTGCGCGACCAGCGGCTGGTCGCCGGCTTCTCGCTCGACTGGGTCGAGATGCCGCATGGGCCGACGCACAGCACCGGGTTCCGGCTCGAGGCCGATGGGGCGTCGCTGGTCTATGCCACCGATTACAGCGAGATCACGCCGCAGATGCTGTCGTGCTTCGCCGGGGTCGATCTGCTGGTGAGCGATTGCCTGCGCCGCGCTCCGCATCCCACGCATGCGAGCCTGGGTCTGGCGCTGGAGCTCGCTTCGAAAACGAAGGCGAAGAAGACCGTCCTCACGCATCTCGACAAGAGCATGGATTACCGCGCGCTGTCGGAGGAAGTGCCCAAGCGCGTGATCGTTGGCTACGACGGGCTGGAGCTGGTCGCATGAGCGAGTTCGACATCGTCTCGATCATCTCCCTGGTCGGATTTTTGGTTCTGGCGGTGAGCGCGTTGTCCGCGCATCGGTTTTCGCTCAAAAAGGGCATCGTGATGGCATTGGCCTGGGCAGCGATCTTCGCGATCGTGGTGCTGTTCATCAGCCTGATCGACGGATGACCCCCTTCCTCCCGCATCCTCCAATTTAACATAATATATGTTATCATTCCAACATGTCCGACGCATCCCATCAACTGACCCGCCTTCTCGGCATCATGGCTCGGCTGCGCGACCCCGAGCACGGCTGCGAATGGGATTTGGCGCAGAGCTTCGCCTCGATCGCGCCCTATACGATCGAGGAAGCTTACGAAGTCGTCGACGCGATCGAGCGCAGCGATATGGACGAGCTTCGCGGCGAGCTCGGCGATCTGCTGCTCCAGGTCGTGTTCCACGCGCGCATGGCGGAGGAAGCCGGACACTTCGCCTTCGCCGATGTCGCGCGCACGATCTGCGACAAGATGGAGGCGCGGCACCCGCATATCTTCGGCGACGAGGACGGGACCATGGGCGAAACCCGCTGGGAGAACCTCAAGCAGACCGAACGCGAGAGCGCAGGCGCGACCAGCGCTCTGGACGGCGTGGCAAAGGCGCTGCCGGGGCTGCTCCGCGCGCAGAAGCTGCAGAAACGCGCCGCGCGGGTCGGGTTCGACTGGCCCGACGCGGAAGGTCCTAAATCAAAAATTTTCGAGGAAGTGGAGGAGCTTGAGACCGCCTCTTTGGAAACCCGCGAGGAGGAAGCCGGCGACCTCCTGTTTGCCGCGGTCAATCTGGTGCGCGCCTACGGCATCGACGCTGAAGAAGCCCTGCGCGGGGCCAACGCCAAATTCGAACGCCGCTTCCGCGCGATGGAGGAGTTAGCCGATGGCGCGTTTCCCGATCTAACGCTCGACCAGCAGGAAGCGCTCTGGCAGGCGGTCAAACGCGACGAGAAGAAGGCCCGCTAAAGCGAGGAAAACCTTCCGAATTCCTTCGGCGTCAACCGCACCGACAGCAACCGTACTGGCCCCTCGCCCAGATCGGCGCTCTCTTCCTCGATAACCTGGCCGTGCTGGTGCAGCCAGGCGCTGCGCATCCCGTCGCTGGCGGTCAGCTCGATTGCGTAGGTGCGCGAATCCAGCGTCAGCAATGCATCGATACGCTGCAGCAGCGCCTCGACCCCCTCCCCGGTCAGCGCCGAAATCGGAACGCTCTTGTCGTCGTGCCAGGCGATTTCGGTCAATTCCGCGCGCCGCTCCTCGGGCAGCGCATCGAACTTGTTCCAGGCCTCGAGGATCGGAATCTCGCTCGTCCCGCTCTCGCGGTCGATCACCCCGAGATCGGTGAGAATTTGCAGCACCTGCTGCTTCTGCGCCGCGGCATCGGGATTGGCCATGTCGCGGACATGGACGATGACATCGGCGCCGGTCACCTCTTCGAGCGTCGCGCGGAAGGCGGCGACCAGTTGCGTTGGCAAATCCGAGATGAACCCGACCGTGTCCGACAGGATCGCCTTTTCGACGCCCGGCAGCTCGATCGCGCGCATGGTCGGGTCCAGCGTCGCGAACAGCAGGTCTTCCGCCATGACGTCGGAACCCGTCAGACTGTTGAACAGCGTGGATTTTCCGGCGTTGGTGTAACCCACCAGCGCGATCACCGGCCAAGGCGCCCTGCCCCGCCTGGCGCGGTGCAGCGCACGGGTCTTGCGGACCTGCTCGAGCTCCTTGCGCAGCTGCGCCATCCGCGCGCGGATCAGACGGCGGTCGGCCTCGATCTGCGTCTCGCCCGGACCGCCCAGAAAGCCGAAGCCGCCGCGCTGGCGCTCGAGGTGGGTCCAGCTGCGGACCAGCCGGCTCTGCTGGTAATCGAGATGCGCCAGCTCGACCTGGAGCCGGCCCTCGGCGGTTGCGGCGCGTTCGCCGAAGATTTCGAGGATCAGCCCGGTGCGGTCGATGACCTTGCGCTCCAGCTTGTCTTCGAGATTGCGCTGCTGGATCGGGGTGAGTGTCCCGTCGACCACAACCAGCACGGCCTCTTCCTGCTCGCACTGGATGCGGATGTTGTCGACCTGCCCTGAACCGAACAGCAGATTGGGCTTCACCTGCCGCACGGGCAGGACAAAGCCCTCGGCGATCTCGATCCCGATCGCTAGCGCCAGACCCTTCGCCTCCTCGAGCCGGGACTCGGCATCGAGTTCGTAGGACTGGCCGCGAATGTCGGGACAGATGACGAGAGCCCGCGCACCGCGCGAAACTTCACCCAGCAGGTCGTCGTCGAAGCTCAGTTTTCTTCACCTTCCCAGTCGTCCGACAGATCGACCGCCGTGGCGGGCTGGATCGTCGAGACGGCGTGTTTGTAAGCGAGCTGCACATAGCCCTCGCGCTCGAGCAACATGCAGAACAGATCATAGGCCGCGATCCGGCCCTGGAGCATCACGCCGTTGACGAGAAACATCGTCACCTGCGCCTCGGCCTCGCTCACGCGGCTGAGGAACACGTCCTGCAGCAGGCGCTGCCTGGCGCCTGAACCCTGTTTCGCGAACTGATCCGCGTCGAGCGGCGAGCCCGGCATGATCGTGGAAATGGCGTGCTTGTAGACCAGCTGTGCCTGCCCGTCGCGGCGCAGGAGGATCGAGAAATTGTCGAACCAGGTGATGATGCCCTGCAATTTGACGCCCTTCACCAGAAACATGGTGACCGGCACCTTGTTCTTGCGCAGCAGGTTGAGAAACGCATCCTGGAGGTTCTGCGGCTTGCCGCCAGCATTCTTGGCTGCGGGTTTTTCCGCCTTTGCTGCGGGCTTTTCCGCTTCGACGGATTTCACCGCTCGCGGGCGCGCGGATAGGGTCTTCTCGGACATGAAACTGCCTCCTGTTGTTGGCGGCCGCTCTGCGCAGTCCGCAATCTGGGTGCCCAAGCGGCTCGAAACCGAATGGGCGCGCCCGTCAATTATGCGCGAATGTGGGTCGTGCCGCCCAAAAGACAAATGCTTTTATCGCTTCCGCGTTCCGCATCGTCCGGTGATTGCTATCAGGACGAACCCTCCCCGCTCTTGCGTTCCGACATTCCGAGCATCTTGAGCTTGCGATGAAGGGCCGACCGTTCCATCCCGATGAAGGTCGCGGTCTTGGAAATATTGCCCGAAAAACGGCGGATCTGGACCGCGAGATACTCGCGTTCGAAATTCTCGCGTGCCTCGCGCAAAGGCGCTCCCATCATCGCCGTCATCGCCTGCCCGCCGCCGATCTTGCCTTCGGTAACCTCGCCCGAAAGCATGGTCGGCTCGACCTTGTCGAGTTCGTCGCGGGGAGTGAGGATAATCGTCCGCTCGACGACATTGCGCAGCTGCCGGACATTGCCCGGCCAGTCGTAGGCCTGAAGCGCCGCCATCGCTTCTGCGGTGACCTGCGGGGGGGAGAGGCCTTGCTCGGCCGCATAGCGGGCGAAGAAATGCTCGGCCAGAACGGGGATGTCGTCGCGCCGTTCGGATAGCGACGGCACTTCCACCGGCACCACGTTGAGCCGGTAGAACAGATCCTCGCGGAAGCGCTTCTCCTCCATTTCGCGCTGCAGATCGCGCGCGGTCGAGGAGACGACGCGGACATCGACCCCGATCTGGCGCGACCCGCCGACCCGGACGAAACTCTGCTCGGTGAGCACGCGCAGGATACGTGCCTGGGTCGAGAGCGGCATGTCGGCCACCTCGTCGAGATAGAGCGTTCCGCCATCCGCCATCTCGAGCAGTCCGGCGCGGACCAGCTTGCCATCCTGCTCCTCGCCGAACAATTCATGTTCGAAACGCTCGGGCGTAATCCGCGCCGAATTGACGGTGACGAAGGCGTGATCGGCGCGCGGGCTCCAGCTGTGGAGCAGCCGCGCGGCGACTTCCTTGCCCGCGCCCGCGGGGCCGTAGATCAACACCCGGCTTCCGGTGCCCGCCACCCGCTTGAGCGTGGCGCGCACCTGCGTAATCGCAACCGAATTGCCGGTAAATTCGTCCTCGGTCCCGAGATAGCTCTTGAGCCGCGTGTTCTCGCGCCGCAGTCGTTCGGTTTCGGTGGCTCGCTCGACCAGCAGAAGCAGACGTTCCGCCTCGAAGGGCTTTTCGATGAAGTCGAGCGCCCCGCGGCTGACCGCGGCGACCGCGGTGTCGATATTGCCGTGGCCGGAGAAGATGATCACCGGCAACTGCGGCTCGCGGATCTTGATCTCGTCGAGCACCTCGAGCCCGTCCATCGGACTGCCGTGCAGCCAGACATCGAGCAACACCACGCTGGGCCGCTTTTCGTCGATCGCGGCGAGCGCGGAGGTGCTGTCGCCCGCGGTGCGGCACTCGTAGCCTTCGTCGCTCAGCACGCCAGCAACGAGATCGCGAATGTCGCGTTCGTCGTCAACGATCAGGATGTCCAGAGCCATGCTAAGCTACCTCATTCATGCGATTGGGGAGGGTTCGAACGCGACGTGTTTGCTGGCGGGCGCTGGGTCGGGTCGCGAGCGAAGCGCAACCTCACGCAGGTGCCACCGCCTTCGCGGGCCAGGAAACCCATTTCGCCCCCATGCTCCTCGACGATCTTGTTCACGATGGCGAGGCCCAGCCCGGTCCCCTTTTCGCGCGTGGTCACATAGGGTTCGAGAATGCGTTCGCGATCCTTGGGCAGCCCGACGCCATTGTCCTCGACCGTGACGGTCAGTGCGGTCTCGTCCGCCTCGACGACGACCACGATCTTGCCGCGGTAATCGACCGGCGCCACGGCGGCGCGCGCTTCTACTGCTTCGCCCGCGTTCTTGAGCACGTTGATCAGCGCCTGGCCGAATTGATGCCGGTCGCACTGGATGCCGATCGGCCCGTCGGTCTCACCCGTCAGGCTGTAATCGACATGCGGATGCCCGACTTCCTGCAGGAACAGCGCCTGACGGACGAGATCGAGCGCATCCTCGGGACGGAACACAGGCTTGGGAAGGCGCGCGAAGGACGAGAACTCGTCCACCATCTTGCGCAGATCGCCGACCTGCCGAACGATGGTGTTGGTCAGATCGTCGAACAGTTCGCCATCCTGCAGGATCTGCTTGCGATAGCGCCGCTTCAACCGCTCGGTGGCGAGCTGTATCGGAGTGAGCGGATTCTTGATCTCGTGCGCGATCCGGCGGGCGACATCCGACCAGGCGGCCTGCCGCTGATCGAGCAACTGGCGGGTAATGTCCTCGAAGGTGATCACATGGCCGTCGCGCTCGGGGCCGATCTTGACCGCCAGCGTCAAGAGGTCTGCGCCCTTGGAATAGCTGACGATGCCCTTTTCGAGCCCGGCCTCGACCATCACCGCAATCTGAGGCGCCAGATCGTGGATATTGCGCGTGCCGCCATCGTGCTCGCTATCCGCATCGCCCAGCAACGCCTGAGCCGGACCGTTCATCAGCAGGATATCGCCGCCGCGATCAATCGACATCACCCCGGCGCTGACCGATTCGAGCACTGCCTCGATAAAACTGCGGCGTTCCTCGATCTGGCGATTGGCGGTGACCAGCGCGTCGGTCTGGCGTTCGAGCTGCGCGGTCATGCGGTTGAAGGCGCGGTTGAGCAGGCCGATCTCGTCGCCGCCCGTGCGCCCTTCGACGCGCAGCGCGAAATTGCCCCCGCCCACCTCGCGGGCGGCGGCGACGAGGTCGGTCAGCGGCTCGACCTGCCTGTCCGCAAGCCGCAAGGCGAACCAGACCGCGAGGCCGACCAGCCCGAGGCTGACGAAGAACAGCGCCAGATTGAAGCGCAATTGCAAGGCACGGGCGCGCTGGGTGAGATCGTCATAGGCCTCGGTGATGGAACGCGCGCTTTCCCAGCTCCTGAAGCTGTCGCCTTCCGAATTGCGCGCATTGTAGAGATATATCCCCGCCCCCCGATCGATCGGAGCGAGCGCTTCGATCCGCTCCTCCGAGCCCTGGACGACCACGGCCTCGCCGGCCTCGAGCGGCTCGGCGCTGCTCTCGGCGAAGGCGACCGGATCGCTGCCCTCGCTCAGGCCGTAAACCACGGCGGTGCGCATGCTTCCGTCGGGCATGGCCTGAAGAATGGCGCTCTCGTTGACGTCACGCGGTTGCGCCTGATACTCGTAGACCAGCGCAAAATTGGGATCGGTGACGGCGACGCGCTCCAGGATACTGCGCATATCCATCGCCATCGAAACCGTCTCCTGCGACAGATCGAGCTGGTTTTCCTCGTAATAGTTCTGCGCCAGGTTGTTGGTGTTCTCCATCAGCCCGCGCGAGCTGTCGGAAAACCAGAAATCCACCCCCGACTGGAACAGAAAGGCAGCGAACCCCGCCACCAGCAGGGTCGGTACGGCGGCGATCAGCGAGAAGAAGAACACCAGCCGGACATGCAGCCGCGCCGTGCTCCCGGCCGCGCGGCGCAGCGCCATGCGGCGCCCCAGCAGCACGAGCAGCGCCATCGCCGGTACCAGCGTCCCGATCAGCAAGCCCGCGACCAGCTGCGATGGCAGCAATTGGCCATCCGGCGGAGCATTGGTGAATACGAGATAGCCGCTCACGACCATTCCCACGACCGCCAGCGCCGAGGCTATTTCGAGCCAAGCGAACACGTTCGAGCGGCGCGATGTCAACACAAAGCGGCGCAACCAACGCGGGGTTTGTCGGAGAGGTGAGTTCACCTGGGTGGCCATCGTTGCGGGGTTACAACGATAGTGTGGCCATTATGCAAGTTATTAATCGGCAGTCCGCGCGTCAGCGGCGACGGGCGTAGCGATCGGGCTCGATTCCCAGATCGCCGATCTTCTTGCGCAAGGTGTTGCGATTGATCCCCAGCAGCTGCGCGGCGCGGACCTGATTGCCTTCGGTTTCGCGCATGGCATGTTCGAGCAGCGGCTTCTCGAACTCGGCGAGCGCGGCGTGATACAAGGTGCCCGATGGCACGGCCCGGTTCGCCAGCCATGTCGACAGTGCATTCGCGAAGCCGCCGTCCGAACCGCCACCTTCCTCTGCGCGGAGACCCGGCAGGTTCTCGTCCACGATCGCGCGGTCGATGGTTTCGTTGCGCGCAATCAAAGCGAGCCGGAACACCACGTTGCGCAATTCGCGCACATTGCCCGGCCATTCGCGCTCGGCCAGCGCTTCGACGGCATCCTCGGCAATGGTCCGGCGCGGCAGGCCCTCGCGTTCGGCCAGCGCCAGGAAATGGCGTGCCAGAGCAGCGATGTCCTCGCGCCGCTCGCGCAGAGGCGGCATGGGAATGGGAACCACGTTGAGGCGATAATAGAGATCCTCGCGGAAACTGCCCTCGGCGATCATCGGCGCCAGATTGCGGTTCGTAGCGGCGATGATCCGGACGTCGACCGCAATGTCGTGCCGCCCGCCGACCCGGCGGATACGCCCCGATTGCAGCGCGCGCAGCAGCCGCGTCTGCGCCTGCGCGGGCATGTCGCCGATCTCGTCGAGGAACAGGGTCCCGCCATTGGCCTGCTCGAACTTGCCGATCGCCTGGTTGAGCGCGCCGGTGAAGGCGCCCTTTTCATGGCCGAACAACTCGCTCTCGATCAGATCCTGCGGGATCGCCGCCGCGTTGACCGCGACGAAGGGGCCGGTCTTGCGGGCGCCGAGCTCGTGGATGGCTTCGGCGACCAGCTCCTTGCCGGTGCCCGATTCGCCCGTGACCAGCACGGTGAGATCGTTGCGCACCACCCGGCTGATCATCCGGTAGACCCCCTGCATGGCCTGGCTGCGGCCGATGAACGGCATATCCTCGGCCGGATCGGATCGCGGGCCCGGCGACGGCCGGCGCGCAGCCGCCTGGGCAACCGCCTTGGTCAGCTCGTCGAGATCGAAGGGTTTGGGGAAATATTCGAACGCCTGGCTGTCGCTGGCGCGCACCGCGGTATCGAGCGTGTTCTGCGCGCTCAAGACGATGATCGGCATCTGCGGCGCGGCGGCATGGACCGCGGCGATGCTGGCGAGTCCGTCGCCATCCTCCAGCATGACATCGGTCAGCATGACGTCGAAACTGCGCTCCGCCAGCAATTCGTCGCGTCGATCGATCCGGCTGCAGAGCGCGACGTCGTAGCCCTCCTCGCCCAGCGCTTCTGCTATGACGGCGGCAATGGCTGCGTCGTCTTCCACGATCAGCACGCTGTACGTCATTTGCCCTCACCCTTGGGAGCCACCGGCAGGTTGATACGAAACTGCGTCAGCCCCGCCCGGTCGTCGCGCTCGTGGGCGATCCGCCCGCCCATGTCTCGCACCAGCTTGCGCACCAGCGCGAGGCCGAGCCCCTGCCCGTGCGGCTTGCTCGAGACGAAGGGTTCGAAGACATGATCGCGCAAGGGCGGATCGATCCCGGGGCCGTTGTCGATGACGCTGACCTCGATCGGCAGCCTCGTGGCCTTCCCCAGCCGGACCGCGTTGAACACCAGCCCGCCGGTAAACCGCGTCCGCACCACGACCTTCGGATCGGCGACACGCTCGATCGCATCGCAGGCGTTGGCGATGAGGTTGATCAGGATCTGCTCCAGCGCGGCGCGATCGGCGAGGACCAGCGGCAGCGAGGGATCGAACTCCTCGATGGTCTCGAACTCGCCACCGCGCGAGGTGCGCACCGTTCCGATCGCATTGCGGATCGCCTCGTGCAGATTGCAGGGCGAGGATACCACGCTCGCTGCGCTCCCCAGCTGCTGCATCCGGTCGACCAGCTCGGCGATCCGGTCCACCTCGGTCGCGATCAATTGCGTCAGCGGCTTGTCCCTCTCGGAAGCGCGGCGGGTGAGCAACTGGCTGGCGCCGCGGATCGCCGCGAGCGGGTTTTTGATCTCATGCGCGAGCACCGTCGGAGCGCGCAATTCGGGTCGTTCGGCATCGCGATCTTCGTCCTCCTGGCCCGCATCGGAGAGCGTCACGATCCGCCAGCCGGCATTTCCGGCAACGGGCGAGCAGGTCAGATTGGCCCTTCGCTCGCGCCTGGCGACTTCGATCGCGAGGCCGCGCGCGATCATCTGGCCGTCTGAATCGCGCAAGGCATCGGCCACACGGCGATCGCCGATGGCAACGATGCCGAAGAAGGAGCGGCCGACCAATCTCACCGCGCTGCTTCCCAGCATTTCCTCCGCGGCCGGATTGGCCTCGCGAACGGTGCCCGCAGGGTCGAGAAGAATGACGGCGAAGACGATCGAGGCGAGTTGCGTGCGCGCGTCCGGCGCCTCGACTGCGTGCTTCATGCGGCGCGGCGCTGCAGGAAGGGCTCGTAGAAGCGCTCGATTTCCGCAAGCACATCAACGGGATCGTCGATGAAGTTGGCGCGATTGCGGAACTCGGCCGAACCGTGCATTCCCTTGGTGTACCAACCCAGATGCTTGCGCGCGAACTTCACCCCGACATCCTCGCCGTAATGCTCGAGCATCGCGCGGTAGTGCTCGACCAGCACCGAATACTGCTCGTCGAAGCCGGGGGGCGCCAGCACATCGCCGGTCTTCCACCAGTGCATCACCTGCGCCAACAGCCAGGGGCGGCCATAGGCGCCGCGGCCGATCATCAAGCCGTCCGCGCCCGACTGCTCGAGCGCCGCGGCGGAATCGGCGATCGAGCAGATATCGCCGTTGACGATGACCGGAATGGAAACCGCTTCCTTGACCTTGCGGATGAAGGACCAGTCGGCGCTGCCCTTGTACATCTGGTTGCGGGTGCGACCGTGGACGGTGATCATCTTGACGCCGACATCCTCGGCGATCCGCGCGAGTTCGGGCGCGTTGAGGCTGTCGTGATCCCAGCCCATCCGCATTTTGACCGTGACCGGGACATCGACCGCCTTGACCGTCGCTTCCATCAGCCGGATCGCCAGCGGGACCTCGCGCATCAGCGCCGAGCCCGCGAGGCCGTTGACCACCTTGCGCACGGGGCAGCCAAAATTGATGTCGATGATCTGCGCCCCGCGATCGGCGTTGAGCCGCGCCGCCTCGCCCATCGATTCCGGATCGCAGCCGACCAGCTGCATCGAGACCGGTTCCTCGATCGGGTCCCAGGCCGCTTTCTGGATGCTCTGCCTTGTTTCGCGGATCGCGGCCTGGCTGGCGATCATCTCGGTGACGTTGAGTCCCGAACCATAGCGGCGCACCAGTCTGCGGAACGGCAGGTCGGTGACACCGGTCATGGGCGCCAGCACGACCGGCGTGTCGATGGTCACGGAGCCGATCTGAATCGGCTTCGGCGGGACCGGAGGGAGGGGATGCGCGTTCATGAGGGGATATCTGCCTAATTCTTGGGCAGACATAGTGCATTGCGGCAAATTCGGCAAGCGGCTAGCCGTGGCCGTTCATGTCCGAAATGCCCTCTCTTCCCTCCTTTGCCGCCATCGTCGTCGCCGCCGGCAAGGGGCTGCGCGCCGGACAGGCGACGCCCAAGCAATTCGCGATGTGGCGAGGAAGGCCCGTCCTGCGCCATTCGGTCGAGGCCCTGTGCGCGGCGGGAGCCTTGCGAGTGGTGGTCGCCATTCCCGCCGACGGTGAAGAGGCTGCGCGTATGGCCCTGGCGGGGCTGGACGGGATCGAGTTGATCACCGGCGGGGACACGCGGCAGGCTTCGGTTGTCAATGCACTCGAACAGCTGACCGCAAGTACCTGCGACAAGGTGCTTATCCACGACGCGGCACGACCGAACCTGCCGCGAGACGTCATCGCGCGGCTGCTGGCGGCGCTTGCGTTTCATCCGGGCGCCATCCCCGTGCTGCCGGTCGTCGACAGTCTCGCGCTCGACGCCGGCGGGCTGATGGCGGGCGCTGCGGAGCGCGAGAGCCTGCGCCGGGTGCAGACGCCTCAGGCCTTCCGCTTCCCCGAGATCCTCGCCGCCCACCGCCATTGGAGCGCAGACCATTCCGCAGGGGACGATGCGCAGGTGCTGCGCGCGGCCGGGGGCGAGGTCGCGCTGGTGGCAGGCGACGAGAGGCTCACGAAGCTTACCTATCCGGAGGATTTCATTACCGCCCTTCCCGCAATCCGCACCGGAATGGGCTTAGACGTCCATCGCCTCGCCGCCGGAGAAGAGCTCTGGCTCGGCGGGATCCGGATCGAACACGACCTGGGGCTTGCCGGACACAGCGACGCCGATGTCGGGCTGCACGCGCTCGTCGACGCCATTCTGGGCGCGATCGGAGCGGGCGATATCGGCAGCCATTTCCCGCCGTCCGACGCGCAATGGAAGGGCGCGAGCAGCGATCGCTTCCTCGTTCACGCCGTCGCTCTGGCGCGCGAGGCGGGTTACGCAATCGGCAATGTCGACCTCACGCTGGTCTGCGAGGCGCCCAAGATCGGCCCCCACCGCGAGGCGATGCGGGCGCGGATCGCCGAACTGCTCGGCGTTGACAAGGCGCTGGTATCGGTGAAGGCCACCACCACCGAGAGACTGGGGTTTGCCGGACGCGCGGAGGGTATTGCCGCGCAGGCGGTTGCGACCCTGATCCGCGAATGACGAGGCCCATCTTCATGCACCGCGCATCGACATCGACATCGACGACATGATCGAAGGTCTGCTTCCGGAGCCGATCCTGCGACTGGCCGAGCGGGTGGTCGAGGAAAATGCCGCGCAGGGCCGCAGCGTCGTGCTCGCCGAAAGCTGCACCGGCGGGCTGGTGGCCGCAGCCCTGACCGAAATCCCCGGGTCTTCTTCGGTCCTCGATCGCGGTTTCGTGACCTATTCGAACGAAGCCAAGATGGAGATGCTCGGGGTCCCGAGCGATATCATCGAGACGTTCGGCGCGGTTTCGGTGGCCTGCGTCTGGGCCATGGCCAAGGGCGCGCTCGAGCGCAGCAATGCCGATGTCGCGGTTGCGATCAGCGGCGTCGCAGGGCCAGGCGGCGGCTCGCCGCACAAGCCGGTCGGCACGGTGGTCTTCGCCCGGGTCACGCGCGATTCGCTCAAAGACCCGGAGGGCGAGCTCAGGCAGTTCGAAGGGCCGGGCCGCGCCGCGATCCGCTGCGAAGCGACGATCTGCGCGCTCGAGCTGCTGCTGCCCTAGGCGTTGCCGGGCGCGGCTTCGCGCCCATAGAGATCGTCCGCGCGCCGCTCGAAGGCCTCGACCATCTTGCGGAAGGCGCGGTCGAAATACTGCCCTGCGATCGCTTCGAACACGGCGTTGCGGAAGGTGAAATCGACCGCGAAATCGATTTCGCAGCCGCCATCCTCGGTCGGGCGGAAGGCCCAGCTGTTGTCGAGATCGCGCAAGGGACCGTCGAGGTAATGGACCTCGATCCGCTCGGGCCGCGCCTTGTCGACCCGCGAGGTGAACTTCTCGCGGATCGCCTTGAAGCCCACCAGCATATCGGCGACCATCTCGGTTTCGCTGTCCGAGCGCACCCGGGTCGCAACGACCCAGGGCAGGAATTCGTCATAGCGCGCGACATCGGCGACCAGATCGAACATCTGCTCGCAGCTGTAGGGAAGACGGCGGGTTTCGCGACTGCCGGGCATCAGCCGCCGGTCCTGGCGCGCTCCTTGGCGAGCCGGGCTTCGCGCGAAGCCTTCATCTCGGCGAAATCGTCGCCCGCGTGATAGCTGGAGCGGGTCAGCGGGCTCGAGGCGACCTGCAGGAAGCCCTTGGCGCGGGCGATCGAGCCGAAGGCGATGAAGGCCTTGGGGGTGACGAATTCCTCGACATTGGCGTGCTTGGGGGTCGGCTGGAGATACTGCCCCATGGTCATGAAATCGACATCGGCGCTGCGCATGTCGTCCATCACCTGGTGCACCTCGAGCCGCTGCTCGCCCAGCCCCAGCATGATCCCCGATTTGGTGAAGATCAGCGGATCGTGGCTCTTCACCTCTTCGAGCAGCCGCAGCGAGGCATAATAGCGCGCGCCGGGCCGGATGGTCGGATAGAGCCGCGGCACGGTCTCGAGATTGTGGTTGTAGACGTCGGGCCCCGCCTCGCAGATCGCCTCCACCGCCGCGCGCATCTTGCCGCGGAAATCGGGGGTCAGGATCTCGATCGTAGTGTTGGGCGTCGCGCGCCGGATCGCCTGGATCACCTTGACGAAATGCCCCGCCCCGCCATCGGGGAGATCATCGCGATCGACGCTGGTGATGACGATATGCTCGAGCCCCATCGTCGCCGCAGCGGTGGCGACGTTCTCGGGCTCGAGCGGATCGACGATCCGCGGCATCCCGGTCTTGACGTTGCAGAAGGCACAGGCCCGGGTGCAGACATCGCCCAGGATCATCATCGTCGCGTGCTTCTTCTCCCAGCATTCGCCGATGTTGGGACAGGCCGCCTCCTCGCACACGGTGGTGAGATCGAGCCCGCGCATCAACTGGCGGGTCTCGTGATAGCCCTTGCCGGTCGGGGCCTTCACCCTGATCCAGTCGGGCTTGCGCTGGCGGGCCGGGCGATCGCCCTCGGGCTTGGGTGCGGTGGAAAGATCATTCATATCGGGGCCCATCTAGGCATCGCGCTTGCCATAGGCAATGCCGCGCGGCAGGAGCTTGGCCCATGAAGAGCTATGACGATTTGATCGCAGGGTACCAGCGCTTTCGCACCGGCACCTGGCAGACGCAGCACGCCCGCTGGGAAGAGCTGCGCGAGGGCCAGTCGCCCAAGGTGATGGTCATCGCCTGTTCCGACAGCCGGGTGGATCCGGCGCAGATCTTCGATGTCGATCCGGGCGAGATCTTCGTGGTCCGCAACGTCGCGGCGATGGTTCCGCCCTTCGAGACCAGCCCCGGCCAGCACGGCGTTTCCGCCGCGCTCGAATTCGCTGTCCAGTTCCTCGAAGTCGAGCATATCGTGGTGATGGGGCACGGGCTGTGCGGCGGGTGCCAGGCGGCGCTGACGCAGAGTATGCACGGCAGGGCGCTCGGCAGAGGCGGTTTCGTGGCGCAGTGGATCGCGATGCTCGACGAGGTCCGCGAACCGATCGCGCGCGAATTCGGCACCACCGGGCGCGAGGCCGAACGCGCGATGGAGTTGGCGGCGGTCAAGAAGAGCCTCGAGAATTTGCGCACTTTTCCTTGCGTGCAAGAGAAGGAGGCCGACGGCTCGCTGGCGCTCCACGGAGCGTTCTTCGCGATCTCGGACGGCGTCCTGCATCAGCTCGACGAAACGAGCGGCCTGTTTTCCGCTGCCGGCTGACTTGCATGGCCCGCATGTGCGAGGCATGGGCATTGGCATGTCCACGACCGACCAACTCAACATCGCCCTGCTGATCGACGCCGACAACGCCAGCCCATCGGGGATCGACCCGGTGCTCACCGTGCTCGCTGAACTGGGTCAGGTGAACATCCGCCGCGCCTATGGCAATTGGCGCAAGACCAGCCTCAAGGGCTGGATCGACCGGATGCCCCGCTACGGGATCGAGCCGCAGCAGCAGTTCGACATAACCAAGGGCAAGAACGCCACCGACATGAAGATGACGATCGACGCAATGGACCTGCTCTATCGCGGCCGTGTCCACGGCTTCGGGATCATGTCGAGCGACAGCGATTTCATGCCGCTGGCGATGCGGATCAGGCAGGATGGTCACCCGGTCTACGGCTTCGGCGGGGCCAAGACGCCAGAGGCGTTCCGCGAGGCCTGCAGCCGCTTCATCGACGTCAATGCGCTGGTGAAGGCGGAGCAGCAGGAGGAGCGCAAACCCGCTCCCTCGCAGCATATCGACGAGGAGATGCTGCATCTGCTGGTCGATGCCTACAATGCCAGTCGCCGCGACGACAAGGGCTTCGCCAAGCTGTCCGAAGTCGGCCAGTTGGCGGGCAACCGCTCCAGTTTTGACACGCGCAATTACGGCTTTGCGCGGCTGATCGATCTGATCGAATCGATCCCGAATTTCTCGGTCGAACGGCGCGATTCCGGCCAGGCCTACGTCAAACGCCTGCGCTGAGCGCGCAGGCGGGAAACAGCAGGCACAAACGCACGAGCAGGCGCACGAAAAAGGGCGCGGAACCCTCGGTCCCGCGCCCCTTTCAGCGTAGCTGCGTGCAGACGATTTAGCCGCCGGCGTTCTGCTGGGTGGAGTAGACAGCCCACAGATCGGCGATCGGCTCGCGCACGCCCTGCACCTTTTCGAAGGTCGCTTCAGCCTCGGCACGCTTGCCCTGATCGAGCTGCGCGATACCCAGACGCGTGAGGACCAGCGGCGTATTCACACCCGGCATTGCGAGCGCCTTGGTGTAGAACTCCTCGGCTTCCGCGGCGCGGTCGTAGCTCAGGAAGGTGTCGCCCGCAGCCATGACCGTGACCAAATTGGCATTTGCGGCGCGGGCGTCAGCCAACAATGCGGGCAGATCGTTTTTGTCGGCCTGGATCCGGCGTTCCGCCTCGGCGCGCGATTCGGTGACATAGGGATCGCTGCGATCGAGCATGCCCGAGGCATAGCCCTCGTCGATCACCGCGAGGACTTCACCCGGGAATTTGCGCGGGTCGGCGGCCTCAATGTATTCGGTGTACATGCTGCCATCGCGGAAGGTGTCGGTCCGGCGCGAAAGCCGGAGGATATCGAGGATTTCCGGATATTCGTAACGGGTTCCGTTGAGTGCAACCGCGATCGCATCGCCCCAGGTCGTCTTGTTCGGATAGGCGTCGACATAGCGAAGCGAATAATCGCGCGCCTGTTCGGGCAAGTCGTTGTTGTATGCGGTCACGAAGGCATGCTTGACCCATGCCTCGGGAATCGGCTGCCCGGCCGCTTCACGGGCGGCCATCTGTTCGTCGAGATAGGCGAAGCCGGTCGGATAATCTCCCGCCTCGAAGTAAAGGTCTGCGACCATGCGATGCATGTCATCGGCACCGAGCCTCCGGGTCGAACCATCGGTCAACTGCGCGTCGAGCGTGTAGTTCGCCGCAATGGCGCCCTCAAGACCCGCGCGCGCGGCAGCCGTATTGCCCAGGCGATTGTTCAACTGATAGGACGACCAGTGGAACTGGCCGACCTGCTCGGGCGCAACCTTGCCGCTTGCGAGCATCAGATCGAGCCCTTGCACCATCAGCTGGTCGTTCTCGGACTTCGCGCCGATGCTGTAGAGGATGCTGCCCGCGGCATGGCGGTCGTCGGCGGTCTCGACCGCAGCGACCAGGCCGGGAGCGGCCGCGGCCGCGGCGGCATAATCCGGCGCCTCGCCGCTGACGTTTTCGTTGACCGGAGTGTAGGCGGCAATGAAGCCCTTGGAATAATCGGCCTTCGCCGCCTTTTCCTGCTTCTGCGCCTGCGCCGGGGATTCGAGCGCGACGCCGGTGAAAACGGCGCCGGAGGCGAGCGCGAATGCCAACGCCAAGGTCGAGCTTCGCTTCGTGGAGGAACGGAATTTCATAAGGTTAACTCCCAAAGATAAGACCGGGCGCCAATCGCACCGCTGGTCCGGATCATTCCGGTGGCGACATGCCCCGACTGTTATCCAATTGCAAACCGTGCTACCCTAGCGGGGCTGAATAGCGATTGAATACCCGCCGGTTGCGGCATTCAGGACCAAGGCTGGAACCGGGGCCAGAACCGCCACGCACCGACCTTTCCAGCCACATGTGGAAAAAGCGCGCGAGACGGGCAGCCGGTTCCCGCAATCGGTGGCTTTTGCGAGGCAACCCGCCTAGGGTTCGGCGCAGCTATACGCCCTTTCAACTACCGAAAAGCAGTACCTCTTTTGAGCGACGATACCGACATCCTCGAACCCGCTCCCGCAAGCGGCGGATACACCCGCATCGACATCGTCGACGAGATGAAGACGAGCTATCTCGATTACGCCATGAGCGTGATCGTGGCGCGCGCACTCCCCGACGTGCGCGACGGGCTTAAGCCGGTCCACCGCCGCATCCTCTTCGCCAGCCAGGAAGGCGGCTTCGTCGCCGGGCGCCCCTATCGCAAGAGCGCCAAGATCGTCGGCGACGTGATGGGCAACTACCACCCGCACGGCGATTCCGCGATCTACGAAGCGCTCGCGCGGATGACGCAGGACTGGTCGCTGCGCGTGCCGCTGATCGACGGTCAGGGCAATTTCGGCTCGATGGATCCCGATCCGCCCGCCTCGATGCGCTACACCGAAGCGCGGCTGGCGCGTGTTGCCAACATGCTGCTCGACGATCTCGACAAGGACACGGTCGATTTCGCGGACAATTACGACGGCTCGCGCCGCGAACCCACCGTCCTTCCGGCGCGCTTCCCCAACCTGCTCGTCAACGGCGCGGGCGGGATCGCGGTCGGCATGGCGACCAATATCCCGCCGCACAATCTGGGCGAGGTCATCGACGGCTGCTTCGCCTATATCGAAAATCCGGCGATCACCTCGGAAGAGCTGTTCGAGATCATCCCCGGGCCCGATTTCCCCACCGCGCCGCTGATCCTGGGCCATGCCGGCGCCAAGGCGGCCTACACCACCGGGCGCGGCTCGATTCTGATGCGCGCACGCCACGAGATCGAGGCGACCCGCGGTGCCAAGAGCGAAGGCCGCCAGTCGATCGTTCTCACCTCGATCCCCTTCCAGGTCGGCAAGTCCGGCCTGGTCGAGAAGATCGCCGATGCCGCTAAGGAAAAGCGGATCGAGGGCATCTCCGACATCCGCGACGAAAGCTCGCGCGAGGGCATGCGGGTGGTCGTCGATCTCAAGCGCGACGCCTCGCCCGAGGTCGTGCTCAACCAGATCTGGCGCTACACCCCGGCGCAGTCGAGCTTTCCGGCCAACATGCTCGCCATTCGCGGCGGCCGACCCGAGACGCTGGCGCTGCGCGACATCATCCAGGCCTTCATCACCTTCCGCGAAGAGGTCATCACGCGGCGGACCAAGTTCGAGCTCAACAAGGCGCGCGACCGCGCGCATATGTTGCTCGGGCTGGTGGTCGCGGTCTCCAATCTCGATGAAGTCGTCGCGATCATCCGCGGCGCTTCCACCCCCGCCGAAGCGCGCGCCAAGCTGCTGGCGCGCGAATGGCCGATCGGCAACATTGCGCAGTACATCCGGCTGATCGAGGCGATCGAACCCGATGCCGAGCAGGCGGGCGGGACCTATCGCCTTTCCGAGCGGCAGGTGAAGGCCATCCTCGACCTGCGGCTCCATCGCCTCACTGCGCTGGGGCGCGACGAGATCGGCGGCGAACTCAAGGTGCTGGCCGATGCGATCGAGGAATATCTCTCGATTCTCGCCGACCGGGTGAAGCTCTACGGCGTGCTGCGCGACGAATTGCAGGAAGTCCGCGACCTCTACGCCACCCCCCGCGTCACCGAGATCGCTCCGGCCTGGGACGGGCTCGAGGACGAGGATCTGATCGAGCGCGACGAGATGGTCGTGACCGTCACCCACGACGGCTATATCAAGCGCACCCCGCTCTCGACCTTCCGCGCGCAGGCGCGCGGCGGCAAGGGCCGCGCCGGAATGGCGACCAAGGACGAGGATGCGATCGTCGAACTGTTCGTCACTTCGACCCACAACCCCGTGCTTTTCTTCACCAATACCGGCCGGGTCTACCGCCTCAAGGTGTGGAAACTGCCCGAGGGCGGGCCGCAGACCAAGGGCCGCCCGATGGTCAATCTGCTGCCGCTGGGCGATGAGGAGCGCGTCACCAACGTCCTCCCGCTGCCCGAGGACGAGAGCGAGTGGAGCGCGCTCAACATCGTCTTCGCCACCGAGCAGGGCATGGTGCGGCGCAATTCGATGGATGCCTTCACCAACATCCCCTCCAACGGCAAATACGCCATGGGCTTCGTCGAGGGCAGCGGCGACCGGTTGATCGGGGTCAAGCTGCTGTCCGAGGGCCAGGAGGTGTTCCTGGCATCCGACGCAGGCAAGGCGATCCGCTTCGCCGCCTCCGACGCGCGCGAAACTAAGAGCCGCACCGGGATCGGGGTGCGCGGAATGACCCTGCGCAAGGACGCCAAGGTCGTCTCGATGGCGGTGCTCGAAGCGCATCGCTACGGCCCCGAGCAGCGCGAGGCCTATCTGCGCGCCGCCGCCTGG
Source organism: uncultured Erythrobacter sp. (assembly GCA_963975275.1). Taxonomy (GTDB): domain Bacteria; phylum Pseudomonadota; class Alphaproteobacteria; order Sphingomonadales; family Sphingomonadaceae; genus Qipengyuania. The sequence goes on from CAXBFN010000010.1 coordinate 111,549, forward strand.
AAGAACAACGAGGCCGAGGCAACCCTGTCCGCAGAGGAAGCGGCCGAGATGGCGGAGAAGGAGGAGTTCATCCTCACCCTCACCGCCAATGGCTATGGCAAGATCTCCTCGGCCTATGAATACCGCACCATCGGCCGCGGCGGTCAGGGGCTGACCAATATCGGCGAGCCCTCGAGCAACCCCGATCGCAACGGCCCGGTGGTCGCCAGCTTCCCGGTGAGCCATGGTTCGCAGCTTATGCTGGTGACCGATCAGGCCAAGCTGATCCGCTTGCCGATCGAGATCCGCCATCTGGTCCCGGGCGGCTTCGACGACCACAAGGGCATCGCGGTCTATGGCCGGACATCCTCGGGCATCCGCATCTTCGACGTCGCCAAGGGCGAGCATATCGTCGGCGCGGCGCTGATCGACGAGACCGAGGAGCCCGAAAACCCCGCCGAGGAAGCGATCGCGGAAGAGATCGCCGATCGCGAGGCGCAGGTCACCGAGCCGCACACCACGGCGCATTCGGACAAGAACATCGAGGGCGAACCGGGCGGTTGATCCTGTCGAATGTCGAATTCGACAATCGCGCCCGGTAAGTTGTCGGTCGAATTCGAGCAAAAGGCGCTCGGATTCGGCCCGGCTCAGCCGGCGGTTGGCTTCAGCCGCAGCGTCTGCACCACGCCGGTCACGATCAGGAACTGCGCCGCATAATAGAGCGGCCAGATCAGCCAGCCGGCGAGTGCAGGGTCGAGGCCGCCCCCCTCGCCGCCGAGGATCAGCAGGTCCGAAACGATGAACAGCACCGCGCCCAGCCCCACCCGATAACGCGGGAAACGGCTGAGCCAGGCGGTCGCCGCCATCAGCCCGAGAAGCGCGGCGTAGCCCGTCGCGATTTCCCAGTCGGGATCGGAACGGGTAATCAGCCAGGCCAGCAGCGGCGCAAACACCGCCAGCGCCAGTGCCGCGGCGTTCTGGCTACCCGCGCGTCCGCTCCGCAGATTGCGCAGATAGAGCGCGATCGCGACCAGATGCGCCAGCGCGAAACCCGCGCCGCCGGCGATCAGGTCGATTTCGATCGCGACGTCGCCCAGCGCGCCCAGCGCCATGACGATTGCGATCAGCGCCCCATCGAGCCCCCTGCCCCTTTGCGTCGCATAGACCGCAAGGAAAGCGACGGCGGCGCCCTTCCACACCATCAGCCAGGCACCGCCGATGGCGCTGTCCGCAACGAAGAAATAGCTGATCCCGGCGAGCAGGCTGAGCAGCAGATAGGGGCGGTGTTCGCTCAGGGCGCGTCTGGGCATTCGGCAGTTCCTCCCGCCGACAAGCCTTGAACGATAGTGCCCCGCGGTTCTAGGGCGTTGGCGCAATGACCCACGACATCCATATCATCGGCGGCGGTCTCGCCGGAAGCGAAGCCGCCTGGCAATTGGCGCAGCGCGGCTACCGCGTCCGCCTGTCCGAAATGCGCGGGAGCGGCGACACCACGCCCGCGCACCACACCGAGGGGCTCGCCGAACTGGTGTGCTCCAACTCCTTCCGCTCGGACGACGACGAGAAGAACGCGGTCGGGTTGCTCCATCACGAAATGCGCCGGCTCGACAGCCTGATCATGCGCGCGGGCGAGACCGCACGGGTGCCGGCGGGCTCGGCGATGGCGGTCGATCGCGACGCGTTTAGCGACGAGGTCGAGCGCACGCTGGCCGCGCATCCCAACGTCACCATCGTCCGCGAGCGGATCGACGCGCTGCCCGCCGATGGACCGACGATCGTGGCGACCGGCCCGCTGACCGCGCAGTCGCTCGCGCAGAGCATCGTCGCGGCCACCGGGCAGGACCGCCTCGCGTTCTTCGACGCCATCGCGCCGATCGTCCACCGCGAGAGCATCGACATGGACATCTGCTGGATCCAGTCGCGCTGGAACAAGCGCAATTCCGCCTCCAACGAGGAAGGCGACTACATCAACTGCCCGATGACCAAGGACGAGTACCTCGCCTTCCACCAGGGATTGATGGACGGCGAGAAGACCGAATTTCGCGAATGGGAGAAGGACACCCCCTATTTCGAAGGCTGCATGCCGATCGAAGTGATGGCCTCGCGCGGGGTCGATACATTGCGCTACGGGCCGATGAAACCGGTCGGGCTCGACGACCCGCGCACCGCCTGCCCCGAATTTCCGCAAGGCCGCTGGCCCTATGCCGTGGTCCAGCTGCGCCAGGACAACAAGCTCGGCACCTTGTGGAACATGGTCGGCTTCCAGACCAAGCTGAAATACGGCGCGCAGATCGAGCTGTTCCGCACCATTCCCGGGCTCCAGAATGCCGAATTCGCGCGGCTGGGGGGCCTTCATCGCAACACCTTCCTCAACTCGCCGCTGGTGCTCGACCGGGAGTTGCGGCTGCGCAACGCCCCGCATATCCGCTTCGCCGGGCAGGTGACGGGGTGCGAGGGCTATGTCGAAAGCGCGGCGATCGGCCTGATGGCCGGACTGATGGCCGCGAGCGAGCTGGCCGGGCGCGACTGGCAGGGGCCGCCGCGCACCTCGGCCTTCGGCGCGCTGCTGTCGCATATCACCGGCGATGCCGAGGCCGAGACCTATCAGCCGATGAACGTCAATTTCGGGCTCTTTCCGCCGCTGCACGACGTGAAGAAGAAGCAGCGCAAGGAGGCCTACACCTCGCGCGCCAAGGCCGATTTCGGTGCCTGGATGGAGCAAGCCATGCTCGTGCCAGCCTAGCAGCGGCAGGCCGGAGTAGTGCGCGGCCGGGGCCGCGTGGTCGCAAATTCGCTCGGTGTCAGCCAGTCGTTGCCGTCGGCATCCGCGCCCTCGAACCGGTCCACAGTGGCCACCGCCCATTCCTCGAAGGTCAGCAGATTGTTGCCGTCGATATCGAGCTTGCGAAAGGCGTCGGTGCGGCTGGACAGCATTTCATTGCGGGTGATCCTGAGGTCGCGATCGCGGTCGTAGCGGAAGAAGCGGCGCTGCTCGCGGGTCAGTTCGGTGGCTTGCGGCGGTTCCGGACCCAGCAGATCGCCCACCACCGCTTGCGGCAGTTCGAGTTCATCGGCGAATTCGGTGGTTTCGAGCGGGAGCGGCGGCGGCGCGCCGCGTTCGACTTCCGCCCTCCCCTGCCACCAGAACAGCCCCACTCCGGTCAACACGAGTGCCAGGATCGCTCCCAATGCGATGCGGTTCATCGGCGCCACCTCCGAAGCGCAAAATACCCTAACGTCCCAGGATGCCAAGCCGTGTCGCAAGCAGCGCGCTGCCGCGGTCGCCGAACAGGGGTCCTTCTCCCCGCCGCAGTACCCGCGCGCCCAGCCCCCCGAGGATGGCGAGCGGGCGCAAGCCGCGGGGCAGGCGGCCAGGACGCACCGGGCTCGCCGCGGCGATCTCCTGCAGCCTCGCACGCTCGACGGGGTTCGACAGGCGCGGGAAGCAGTCCCCCAGAGCATAGAGCCGACCCGCCTGCCGCGCAGCGTCCGCATGACCGGCCGCTCCCGCAAGACGCGCACAGGCAGCAAAGCTCTCGGCCTTTCCGTCGGCGAAGCGCTCGAAGGCACCTTCGCTCAGCGGCGCTTCGCCGAGCAACTCCTCCCAGCCATCCACCAGCGCAACCAGCGCGGCCTCCTCGCCCTGCCAGTGGATACCGATCGCATCGAGCACTGGATCACCTTTGGGCCGCAGTTCGCGGGCTTCGCCCAGCCGGTCCCGCCACCACGCCAGCCGCAACTGCGCCAGCATCGGTTCGCGTATCGTCGCGACGATCCTGGCCAGCCGATCATCGAGCGCGAGCAGCGGATCCAGCACATCCCGGGTCTGCCCTCGGGACCACGCCAGGACAATGCGGGAAGCGAGCGACAAGTCGCCGCTTTCGGTGCTCACAGGCCTTTCCTCGAGCGGCAAGTTTTTGTTAACCATGCCTATCCACCTTTTATTGGGCCTGATGACCTTATGCGTAGCCCCAATTAGGGGACAATCGTCATGCGCGGATGCCGCGACAGCTCAAAGGAAACGGCAAAGACCGAGCCTAGCACGGGCTTCCTTTCGCGTTTGCGCGCCGATGAAGCGGGCAACACGCTGGCCATTGCGGCCGCTGCGCTCCTGCCCTTGATCGGCTTGGTTGGCGGCGGTGTCGACATGAGCCGCATGTACATCGTCAAGACGCGCTTGCAACACGCATGCGACGCTGGGGCTTTGGCGGGACGAAAGGCGATGGGCGCCGGCGTGTGGAACTTTGACGGTTATGCCGCCCGCGATGCCGCCGAAGGATTCTTCGACGCCAACATCCAGGCGGACCCCTATGGCGCGACCGGTTTAACACGCAGTTTCACCGAAGACGCGGGCAAAGTCATGGGCACGGCATCGGCCACCGTGCCAATGACGCTGATGCAGGTTTTCGGCAAGGAGAGCCAGACGCTGACCGTCACCTGCGATGCGGAAATGCGCTTGCCCAACACGGATGTGATGTTCGTTCTCGACGTCACCGGATCGATGGGTGAACGCCCATCGGGTGATTCCCAGACAAAAATCCAGTCGTTGCGGGTCGCAGTGAAGTGTTTCTACGAAATCGTCGCGCGCCTCGACACCGACGCTAACTGCACCACGGGTGCACCCAGCGGCGGAACCGGCGATCAGGTCCAGATTCGTTTCGGCTTCGTACCCTATGCCACGAATGTGAATGTCGGGCGGCTTCTGCCCACGCAGTATCTTGCCAATAGTTGGAAGTATCAGACGCGGGAGCGTGAGGGTGGCTGGGGCTGGGGTAACTGGGTAGAGTACGACAGCAATACGGTATACGGTAGTAGTAACTGCGCCGAGACTCCCCCGAATAATTCGAAACGTGAGTTCAAGGTCGAAAAGGTCAGCGGGTGGTGGAGCAATCGCTGCGTATATTCTTTGCGAGATTGGAGCCCGAAATGGACTTACGACCAGCTCGAAGTTAATGTCGGACTCCTCAAAAATGGTGCGGTTTGGCGTGACAACTTTGAGTGGCCGATCGCGAACGGTGGCGGCAATAAGACAATCAAGTGGGATGGCTGCATCGAGGAGCGCCAGACCATTCGGACGACCAATTTCACGCCAATACCCGCGGGCGCAAAGGATCTCGACATCGATCTCGTGCCGACCGGGGACACCAGCACCCAGTGGGGGCCGGCACTTCCGGATCTGATCTACACGCGCAAAAGCGGCTCAGGGAATTGGGATCGCGCTCGGGTGAGCAGCACGACGGACAATTACACCAATACTTCCAGCTACTTCTGCCCCACGCCGGCGCGCAAACTGCAAGCCTGGACCGATGCGAGCGGCTTCGATTCCTATGTCAACAGCCTGACTCCCTCGGGCAATACGTACCACGACATCGGCCTGCTGTGGGGCGCGCGCTTGCTGTCGCCTACGGGCCTGTTCAGAGCCGAGAATGAATATGCGTCCGAAGGGGGGGAGATCGAACGTCACCTCATTTTCATGACCGACGGCGATACCGTGACCTCGTCGGAAAACTATACGGCCTACGGCATTCCGTGGTTCGATCGCCGCCACACCACCGATACGTCGCGAGCGGGGCAAGACGAACAGGTTGATCTGCGCTTCGCAGCGCTTTGCTCTGCAGTGAAAAACAAGAACATCACACTGTGGGTCATCTCGTTCGGTTCGGTAGCGAGCGATACGGTGACGCGGCTGCGCAATTGCGCAACCTCGGGCCGCTACTTCCACGCCACCAATGCGGCGACGATACAACAGACCTTCCGTTCTATCGCGGACGAGATATCCCAGCTCAGGCTCACCCGGTGACACAAGCCACTGCCTTCAGGCGCCTGCGCCCTCGCGCTCTGGCAGGCGCTGCAGAGGGAACAACCCTCGTCGAATTCGCGATCGTGGCGCCGGTGTTGTGTATCATGCTGCTGGGCGCGTTCGACATGGCTCATACGCTCTATACGCGCTCGATCTTGGAGGGGACGCTGCAGAAGGCCGCGCGCGATGCCTCGCTCGAGCTCGGAACCGACGCCGAAATCCGCGCTGCTATCGATCAGAAAGTTCGCGATCAGGTCACGCCGCTGGTCGGCGACGCAGACATCAGATTCTACCGGCGCTTCTATCGCACGTTCAGCGACGCCGCCGCAGCGCGCGCGGAAAACTGGACCGACACCAACGCAAACGGCACCTGCGACGCCGGCGAGCCCTATGACGATGAAAATCACAACGACGTATGGGACCCTGACGGCGGCAACGATGGCCAGGGCGGCGCCAAGGATGCCACACTCTACACCGTGAGGTTGAGCTACCCCCGCTTTTTCCCGATCCACGGCTTTATCGGTGGTTCAGACACGACGAAATTGAGCGCATCGACGGTGCTGCGCAACCAACCTTATGGCGATCAGGGCAGCTATGAGGCGCCGCAGGTGCGCAATTGCTCATGAGCCGGAGCCCACGTCCCTCCTTGCTGCGACGCTTGCGTCCCGATACTGGTGGCCTCGCACTGGTCGAGTTCGCGTTTGCGGCGCCGATCCTGCTCACGCTGAGCCTGACGGGCGCCGAACTCACCCATTACATCACCACCAAAATGCGAATGAGCCAGCTTGCGCTGCACCTGGCTGACAACGCCGCGCGGATCGGGTCGGGCAGCCAGCTTTCGGCCAAGCGCATCAGCGAGGCGGACATCAACGACCTCTTTATCGGCGCGGGCCTGCAAGGCGGGGAACTCGATCTTTATGAGAACGGCCGGGTGATCATCTCGAGCCTTGAGCCGATGGCGAACCCCAATGACGACGGGACTTACCGCATTCGGTGGCAGCGCTGTCACGGCGCAAAGACGGCGCATGAATCGACCTTCGGCGACTCCGGCGACACGGACCTGGCAGGCATGGGAATCACGGGCCGAGAAGCTATCGCGCCCGACAATGGAGTCACCATGTTCGTCGAGGTGTATTACGAGTACCAGCCGTTGCTGGGCGAGCATCTTGCACCCAGCACCTCAATGATCGAAATCGGCTCGATGATGGTTCGCGACCGGCGCGACACGGTCGGCGGCAACAACGGCGTCTACCCGGTTTCGGGTGTGACGCCGTCGAGTTGCTGACTGCCAGCACTCACTCCACGTAACAGACCTTTTTCACCGCCGCGACGATGCGCGGAGCGTCTATCAGCGCCAGCTTTTCCAGATTGGCGGCGTAGGGTAGCGGCACATCCTCGTTGCACACGCGCAGCACCGGCGCGTCGAGGTGGTCGAAGCCCTCTTCCATGCACAGCGCGATCACCTCGGAGGAGATCGAGCAGGTCGGCCAGCCTTCTTCGGCGATCACCAGCCGGTTGGTCTTGGCGAGGCTTTCCAGGATCGTGGCAGTGTCGAGCGGGCGCAGCGTGCGCAAATCGATCACCTCGGCCTCGATGCCTTCCTCGGCGAGCTTTTCCGCCGCCTCGAGCGAGAATCCGACCCCGATCGAATAGCTGACGATGGTAACGTCCGAACCCTCGCGCACGATCCGCGCCTTGCCGATGGGCAGGACGTGGTCGTCGAGCTCGGGCAGTTCGAAGGTCTTGCCGTAGACCAGCTCGTTCTCGAGGAAGACCACCGGGTCCTCGCAGCGGATCGCGGCCTTGAGCAGGCCCTTGGCATCGGCGCTGTCATAGGGCGCGATGACGATCAGGCCGGGGACGCTGGCGTACCACGGGCCGTAGTTCTGGCTGTGCTGCGCGCCGACGCGGCTGGCGGCGCCGTTGGGGCCGCGGAACACCACCGGGCAGCGCATCTGGCCGCCCGACATGTAGTTGGTCTTGGCCGCCGAATTCACGATGTGGTCGATCGCCTGCATCGCGAAATTGAAGGTCATGAATTCGACGATGGGCCTGAGCCCGCCCATCGCCGCGCCGGTGCCGATGCCGGCAAAGCCGTATTCAGTGATCGGTGTGTCGATCACGCGCTTGGGCCCGAACTCGTCGAGCAGCCCCTGGGTGACCTTGTAGGCACCCTGATATTGCGCGACTTCCTCGCCCATCACGAAGACGCGCTCGTCGCGGCGCATCTCTTCGGCCATCGCATCGCGCAGCGCCTCGCGGACCGAGACGGTGGCCATGTTGGTGCCGTGCGGGACGTCGGGGTCGGATTTGGGCTTGGACTTCGGCTTTTCGGGAGTGATCGAGCCGTCCTCGTCCTCGCGACCGACATCCTTGCCCTCGCCCGTCACATCACCCTCGGGCGCTTCGTCATCGCTGGCAGCCTCGGCGGGAGCCTCGATCTCCGAAGCGTCCTCACCCTCGCCCGCCAGCATGGCGATCACCGTGCCGACAGGAACATTTTCGGTGCCCTCGGCGATGAGGATCTTGCCCAGCGTGCCTTCATCGATGGCTTCGAATTCCATCGTCGCCTTGTCGGTCTCGATCTCGGCGATGATGTCGCCGGGCTCGATGGAGTCACCCTCCTGCTTGAGCCATTTGGCGAGCGTGCCCTCCTCCATGGTGGGCGACAACGCAGGCATCTTGAGTTCGATGGCCATGGCTCAGTACTCCCCCACCAGCACATCGGTGTAGAGTTCGGCGGGCTCCGGCTCGGGGGAATTCTCGGCGAAATCGGCGGCTTCGGAGACGGTGGCGCGGATGGCCTTGTCGATTGCCTTCAGATCGTCCTCGGTCTTGCCGTTCTCAAGCAGGGTCTTTTTCATCGCTTCGATCGGATCCTTGGTGTCGCGGAAATCCTGCACTTCCTCGCGGGTCCGGTACTTGGCCGGATCGGACATGGAGTGCCCGCGGTAGCGATAGGTGTTGCATTCGATCAGCACCGGACCCTTGCCCGCGCGCACATGCGCGAAGGCGATTTCGGCGGCGCCGCGCACTTCGAGGACGTCCATGCCGTTCACGTCCATGCCGGGAATGCGGAATGCCGCCCCGCGCCGGTAGAACTCGGTTTCGGCACTGGAGCGGCCAACTGCGGTGCCCATCGCGTATTGGTTGTTCTCGACCACGAAGACGATCGGCAGCTTCCACAGCGACGCCATGTTCATCGTCTCGTAGACCTGGCCCTGGTTGGCGGCGCCATCGCCGAAATAGGCGAGGCACAGCCCGCCGTCGTCATTGTACTGATGCGCGAGCGCGAGCCCGCCGCCCAGCGCCACCTGCGCGCCGACGATGCCGTGCCCGCCGTAGAATTTGTGCTCGGTGCTGAACATGTGCATCGAGCCGCCCTTGCCCTTGGAAATCCCCGCCTGGCGCCCGGTCAGTTCGGCCATGATGACCTTGGGATCGATCCCGTAGGCGAGCATGTGGCCGTGGTCGCGATAGCCGGTGATCACGCTGTCGCGGTCGTTGTCGAGCGCCGACTGCAGCCCGATCGCGACCGCTTCCTGGCCGATGTAGAGGTGGCAGAAGCCGCCGATCAGGCCGAGCCCGTAGAGCTGCCCGGCCCGCTCCTCGAAGCGGCGGATCAGCAGCATCTGCTCGTAGAAGGCGAGCATCTGTTCCGGACTGGCATCGTAGCGTTTCTGCTTCTCGTGCTCGTCCTGAAGGCTGTGCAGCGCGAAGTCGGCTGGCGACTCGCTGGGCTGCTTGGGGTCGCTCTTCGCGGATTTCGTCGCGCTGGCGGGGGTCTTGGCCAAGTCCGGTATCCCTTCGGTCATTCTGGTCCCGTCGATCGCCCCGAAGCTCTGCTCGATCCCGGGGCCGGGTCGCGTGGCCTATAGGCGCAAGGGCGCGGCGCGCGCAACGGGGCGCGGGCCCGATGAAATCGAAACCGTAACGTCAGGGGTGACTAGCGCGCGTCCTCGTCGTCGAGGCGGATCACAACCTCGTCGGGATGGACGACGTTGAGCTGGCTGCGCAGCAATTCGCCGACCATGTCGGGATCGGCGCTGTCCGGATCGAGCAGCGCGACGCGGTTGCGCAGCGCATCGCGTTCCTTGGTCAGGGCGGCAAGATGCGCCTGCCGCTGGTCCAGCAGCCGCAAGTTCTCGCTCCAAGACAGCAGCCCGGATGGCCCGGCGATGGCGAGACCGCCCATCACCAGCAAAACGCCCAGCGCCAGCGACTGAACGCCGCGTTCCCTGCGAATGCCGAATTTTCCCACTGTCCGCTTCATAAGCTACCAGAATCATACTTGGCTGCTGCGCGCAAGCGCAAACGGCGGGGGACGCGGCGGTTGGAGTTCCCGGTCCGGCCATGAAGGAACCGGTGGCTTCTCCCGACCGTAGCAAACTTGACACCACGGGCGCGATGATGTAGTTACCATTGCAACTAATCACGCCAATCTGGAGGACAGCCCATGCCCGACCTTTTCGACAATCCCATCGGTCTCGACGGCTTCGAATTCGTCGAGTTCTGCGCTCCGGAAAAGGGTCAGCTCGAACCCGTCTTCAAGGCGATGGGCTTTTCCCACATCGCTTCGCACCGCTCCAAGGATGTCGATCTGTGGCGCCAGGGTGCGATCAATCTGATCGCCAATTACGAACCGCGCTCCGCCGCCTGGTATTTCGCGCGCGAGCATGGCGCCTCGGCCTGCGGAATGGGCTTCCGGGTCAAGAACGCGGCCAAGGCCTATGCCGAGCTGCTCGAACGCGGGGCCGAGCCTGTCACGGTCGAGACCGGCGCGATGGAGCTGCGCATCCCCGCGATCCGCGGCATCGGCGGGGCGATCATCTATCTGATCGACCGCTATGCCGACGAGAGCGGTCAGGGACTGTCGATCTACGACATCGATTTCGAATATCGCGAAGGCGTCGATCGTCATCCGGTGGGCGCTGGCTTCAACGTCATCGATCACCTCACCCACAACGTCTACAACGGGCGGATGGCCTATTGGGCCAATTACTACGAGACGCTGTTCAACTTCCGCGAGATCCGCTTCTTCGACATCAAGGGCGAATACACCGGGCTGACCTCGCAGGCGCTCACCGCGCCCGACGGCAAGATCCGCATCCCGCTCAACGAGGAAGGCGAAGGCGGCAAGGGCCAGATCGAGGAGTTCCTCAAGCAGTTCAACGGCGAAGGCATCCAGCACATCGCGCTGATCTGCGACGATCTGGTCGCCGCCTGGGACCGGCTCAAGGAATTCGGCGTCCCCTTCATGACCGCGCCGCCCGAAACCTATTACGAGATGCTCGACGAGCGTTTGCCCGGTCATGGCGAGGATGCCGAAGCGCTCAAGATGCGCGGCATCCTGCTCGACGGCAGCACTGAGGGCGGCAGCCCGCGACTGCTGCTGCAGATCTTCGCCGAGGCGCAGGTCGGACCGGTGTTCTTCGAGTTCATCCAGCGCAAGGGCGACGACGGCTTCGGCGAAGGCAATTTCAAGGCGCTGTTCGAGAGCATGGAGCGCGACCAGATCAAGCGCGGCTCGCTCAAGCTCGAGGAGCGCGAAGCCGAGCCGGCGGAGTAACGCGACCCCAGCAACTCTTCCCTCCCGCAATCAAGAACGGAACCGGCCATGACCGAACACACCACGCACCCGATCCGCCTCGGCGGCGTCCATCACGCGGCCTATCGCTGCAAGGACGCCAAGGAGACCGTGGAATGGTACCAGAAGGTGCTCGGCATGGACTATACAAGCGCCTTTTCCGAGGACCACGTTCCCTCGACCGGCGAATACGACCCTTACATGCACGTCTTCCTCGATGCGGGTAACGATAACATCCTCGCCTTCTTCGAGCTGCCCAAGCAGAAGGATATGGGCCGCGACGAGAACACCCCCGCCTGGGTCCAGCATCTCGCTTTCCGGGTCCACAGCGAGGACGAGCTGCTCGCCGCCAAGGCGCATGTCGAGAGCCTCGGGATCGAAGTGCTCGGACCGACCCATCACGGCATCTTCAAGTCGATCTATTTCTTCGATCCCAACGGCCACCGCGTCGAACTGGCGACCGATATCGGCACCGACGAACAATATGCCGAGCTGAAACGCGTCGCCATGCCGATGCTCGAGGAATGGAGCGAGACCCGGACCGCGCCGCAGCATGCCGCCTGGCTGCACGAGATCGCGCGCAAGGAACACGCCGGGGGTTGATCCGCCAATCCACCCTCGCGGCGAATGACGCCGCGCCGGTTCGGAACATCCTCCCGGGCCTCTCGTTTCCGCCCGAAGGGAGGCTTTCGTCTTGAACTATATCGCAACGCTGCGCGAGCAGGTGCAGGGAATGGCGACCGGTTTTGTGGCCGCGCTGCCCAATTTGGCGATCGCATTGATCGTCCTGATTTTGACCTGGATCATCGCCCGCTTCGCCGCCAAAATCGCCGATATGCTGGTGGGGCGGACCGAAATCCGTCCCAGCCTCAAGGCCTTGATCGACACGCTCGTGAGGCTCGGCATCTGGCTGATGGGGATCATGATCGCCGCGATCGTGGTCATGCCCGGGCTGACTCCCGCCACCCTTTTCGCCGGGCTCGGCATCGGCGCGGTGGCGATCGGCTTCGCCTTTCAGGACATCTTCGAGAACTTCCTTGCCGGCGTGCTAATCATGCTGCGCGAGAAGATGCGGATCGGCGACGTCATCGAATGCGAGGGCATCACCGGCAAGGTCGAGAAGATCACGCTGCGTGAAACCCATGTCCGCCGTCTTTCCGGCGAATTGACCATCGTTCCCAATTCGATGATCTTCAAGAACCCGGTCGAAATCCTGACCGACGAACTCAGGCGCCGCCACGAGGTCGTGGTCGGCGTCTCCTACGACACCGATCTCGATCATGCCGCGGAGGTCATCCGCCGCGCGGTCGAGCGAGTCGAGGGCATCGAGGCCGACAAGGGGCTCGACGTTTTCGCGCAGGAATTCAATTCCAGCTCGGTCGATTTCCTCGTCCGCTGGTGGGCCGGCTCGACCCCGCGCGATGGCTGGGAGAGTAAGGACAAGGTCGTTCGCGCCATCAAGGCCGGGCTCGACGCGGCCGAGATCGAAATACCCTTCCCCTATGTGACGCATACCTTCAAGGAGCGGGTCCCGCTGGGGCCGAGCGGCGACAGCGAAGACTGACGCACCCGGGTTAGGGTGCGATGGAAGGGTGGATCGATGGCCGTGCTGCATGAACCTGCGGGTCGATCCGCTTGAGCACTCCCGAGTATCTCACCCGCCGGCAGGAGTTGCTGCTGTCGCTCGCGGCTGCGGTGGTGACCGCCAATGCCTATTACATCCACCCGATCATCGGCGAAGTGGCCGAGGGATTCGGGGTCAGCACGGCGACGATCGGGCTGGTCCCGGCGCTCAACCAGTTGGCCTTGGCGGTAGGCATTTTCCTGCTGCTGCCGCTCGGCGACCGCTTCTCCAACCGGCGGCTGACGGTGCTGTTCACCGCGGGCCAGTGCATCGGCCTGGGGATGATGACCCTGGCGCAGGACTTCGTGCTGTTCACCGCCGGATCCACCCTGCTCGGCTTCTTCACCATCGCTCCCTATCTGCTCCCCGCCTACGCCTCCAAGCGCGTAGCGCCCGAGCGGCTCGGCCATGTCACCGCCACTCTCACCGCCGGCGTGATCTTCGGCATATTGATCGCCCGCGTCGGGGCCGGAGTCGTCGCGGAATATTTCAGCTGGCGCGCGGTCTACTGGATCGCCAGCGGGGCGATGATAGCGATCGCGATCGCCCTGCCCCGGATCATGCCCCGGCTCGAGGCCACACGCGACAAGCCGACAGGCAATTATTTCGCGCTGGTGATGTCGGTCTTCCCGCTGCTGCGCTCGCACCGCGAGATCCTGCTCTCGGGGCTTATCCAGGGAATCGGCTTTGCGCAGTTCATCGCACTGTGGCTCGGGCTGGCTCTGCACCTGACCTCGCCCGCGATGGGCTATGGCACCGACGTGGTCGGCTATCTCGCCGGTTTCGCCGCGATCAGCATCCTCTCCACCCCGCGGCTGGGGACACTGGCAGACAGGTTCGGCCCCCGCCGCGCACGGTTCTATTTCTCGCTGGTCCAGACCGCCGGGATCGCCCTGCTTATCCCCTTCGGCAACAATCTGTGGCTGCTGATGATTCCGATCTTCTTCGGCAATCTGGTCGGCCCGGCGATCGACGTCACCAGCCGGATGACCTTCCTCTCGCTCGCCCCCGGCCTGCGCACGCGGCTGACCACGATCTACATCGTGATGATGTTCATCGGCGGCGCGATCGGCAGCATCGCCGGGACCGCAATCTACGATTTCTACGGCTGGAACGGCACTGCATTCTACGTCTTCGCTTCCTGCCTTGCGATCGTGGCGATCTCGCTAGTATCGTGGCGGATCTACGGACGGAGCGAGTAAGCGGCTGCCGGGTATTCAAACGGAAATGGTGCGCCCGGCCTGAATATTATGGAACTGTGATCAATGGGAAATCTCAGTGCCACTCGACCGATGACGTCCGCTTCACGCCTTCACTTAGGACGTTCCGGCACTCCCGCCGATTTCCCGAAAGCAGACATCGGATCGATCATCCTCAAGCGGCTGCAATGTCGGACGATCCGGAACGGCGGCTTTTGAAGCCCAAGAGGGGATGGCGAACATTCTTGGCGGCAAGTTTGCCAGTCAGCATCGTTCAGGTTCAAAAGCATCCGGCGCCTGCCCTTTGGGAGCACGGCTTCGACATCAATCATGAGATCGTGCCTCACTGGTGAGGCAGGTCTGCGCCACTGTTTGCGCCTTGATAAGGTGCAGGTGGGGACCAATTGCCTTTTCGAGCGGCGGATCAGAGGGTGAGGTGCTTGAGAGTTACGTCACCAAAACGCACGACAAGGCCGCAGCTTTGGGCTTCATGAAGAGAAAGCTAAAGCGTCATGGTCCACCCGAGATTATCATCAACGAACGCTTGCGCACCTAAGGAACCGCAATGACTCAGTTCGGCTGCAAGGCGAGGTAGGAGGTCGGACGCTCGGCCAAACAGCCGGCGGGAGAACTCGCGTCTTCCGTTCCGACCATGAGAGCGGGCGATGCCGCAATTCCGCGACATAAAGGCGCTACGCAATGCGCCTTCATCTATACCAACGACAACAAGCGCTTCAGCTCCGAACGCCATCTGATCGACCGCTAGACTAACAAGACCCGCCACTCGGCCGCGCTGGCCGAGTGGCAGAACCTCACGCGCTGAGCCAATGCCGGGAAAGGGGACATCTGCGCCTGCCTGACGCTAGTTGCGATTGGGTGCGACAACACCCCGCTTCTAGCGAGGAGGCGGTTGGACTAAAATTCGTTCCAGTCGTTCTGGGGAGCTATCGTCTTTAGGTGGGCGAGAGCTTGAACGGGAAGCTTGACTTGGGGCGATGTCGAGCTGTTTGCTCCTCCAGGAGCGGCCCGGAGTTGCCCTGCGGGGATGCGGTCTGCGCCCACGTGGAAGCGCCCCGCTTGTTCGGCAAGCGCCTGAACCTCATGCGTCAGGTTGCGTGCCGCGGCTGACGTCTCTTCGACCATCGCTGCATTCTGCTGGGTAGACTGGTCCATGGTCGAAATCGCCGTGGAGATTTCGGTTATTCCCGCTGATTGCGCCTGGTTGTCCGAGGCCATGCTTTCCAGCAATTTGTGAACCTGCTCCACGTCACCGGAAATGGCCACCAATGGTCCATCGACCTTCTGTACCGCTTCTACGGCGGTACCGATGTCCGTCTGCGTGACGGTAAGCTGATCGCGGGCGCGCTTGGCTTCCTCCTCTGCGCGCATGGCGAGTGCCGAAACGAGATCCGCGACCACTGCAAACCCCCGGCCGGCATCGCCGGCGCGGCCCGCCTCGACTGCTGCGTTCATCGCCAGTACGCGCGTTTGAAAAGCGATTTTGTCCAGTCCTTCGATGACGCTGTCGATGCCTTCGGCACTTTGAGAAACGCGGCCCATGGCCTCAACCGCCTCCTCTGCGACTTTGCGACCCACACCGACTGTGCCGTTCGCCTGATCGGCGCGCTCCACCGTCCGCGAAGCGGCAGTTGCTGTCGCCTTCAAGCGACCATCGATCTGGATGAGCGAGGCCGACGTCTCTTCCAGGCTCGCGGCATTGCCTTCGGTGCGCCGCGCGAGATCCTCGGAGGCTTGCGCGATCTCTCCTGAACCCGTCTGAATTTGCGCGGCGCTCTCGTGCACAGCTCCAATCAGCTCGCGAAGGGCCTCGAGTGCTTGGTTGAAATTGGTTTTGAGGGCCGCGTAAGCTGGCGGAAACTCGCTTGTAATTTGAGCCGTCAAGTTACCCTCCGAAAGCTCCCGAAGATAGCCGCTCAACACACCAACGATTTCGACCGCTTCTTCGCCCTGCCTGCGTTGTTCTACTGCCGCGTCCCTAAAGGTCAGCATAGCTCGGCTGAGGCGGCCGACGCAGTCCTCATAATCGGTGAACTCGATCGAGCTTGCTACGTCACCCGCGGCGAGGCCTTCCATCCTTACGACCGTTCCAACGTAGGGATCGGCTATAGCCCGGCGAAAGATAATCCCCAAGATCGCCGCCAAAGCAGTGAGTAGGCCACCCGCCAAAGCCATTGCCCAGCCTGAAAAGACGAACGATAGGATCCCGGAAGTTGCGACCAATGCGACCATAACTGCGAAGGCAAATAGCAACTTTAATCTGATGGGAGCCTTAGCTTCGAACCAATACACTTCTCGTCTCCTGGAATACGAAGCACACCGATCATGATTTGAAACGCCCTTGGTCGATGTGCGTACGCGGATTGTCTGACCGCTTTATAGGTGCTGCCGGAGACGTGGCGGCGAAGTAGGCAATCGTACTCAGAGGCAATTCGGCCACAGAGCCGCACTCCACAGTGGCAGGAATTGTGTGCCGTCAGGGGTATCGCGTATCGGCGGGTTGTTGGAATTTTAACCCGCGTCACCCCCTACGATGGATATGAACGCACAGGTGAAGCGGCGCATGTTGCTGCTGGTAGAGGATGAACCGGATCTCAGCGAGGAACTCGCTGAACTGCTCGAGCTCAAGGGCTTCTCGGTAAGGACAGCCGACTGCGTTGTCGCTGCGGTGGCAGCCTTGCCATGCCTGACTGCGCCAGCGTCCATTCTCACCGATTTGAGACTTCCGGACGGTAGCGGCCTCGATCTGATTCATGAAGTCTGCAATCGACCGGAAGTGCGGAGCCGCGTGTCGCACATGGCTCTGATGACCGGTCATACCGATCTGACCGAGCGAGTTCGCCTCGAGGCCGAGCGCCTCGGGGTGCCATTGTTGTTCAAGCCATTGCCGATTTCCGCACTGCTCCCGCTTCTTGGTGCTGCAAGGTTGCCCGGATGACCTCCGCCAGCTCAAATCTGCGCGTCCGCATCGGTCAGGCAATCCTCTGCATAGCCGCGCTAGCACTTTGCAGCCAACGCATCGTGCTGGCGCCGGGCTTCGAGCTATACCTCGCGCCCTTCTTCTATTTGCTAGCCCTTCGACTGGGTGGAGTTCGTGCAGGCCTTGTCGTCGCCGCGGCTACGACGTGTTTTACCTGGTTCTGGTGGGGGCATCTGTTCACGATTGCCTTATCGCTCGCACATGTCGGGTTCTGCGCAAGCATCCGCCTCCCTTTTCGCTCGCTCGCACTCAAGACGCTCCTTTTCCAGTCAACGGTGGGAAGCCTTGCAGCCTATCTCTTTCTTCGCTGGAATTATGGCGCCTCCGATACTGTCATTGCGCTCGCGTGTATCCGCAAGCTCCTTACCGACGTTGCTCTTGCCGCCATCGTCGACATGATCCTGTTGATTTTTTCGGTGCGATTCCAGACGCTCGCGATCAAGCCAAGGTCGACCTTCAGCTTGTTCGCCCTGGTCCGGGCCAGCACATTGCTGGTGGTCGTAGGGTCTGGTCTGGCTCTGTACTCGGCTCAAGTCCGGAGCTTCCCCGCGATCTTCACCAGTTACATGCGTGAGATGGCGATGAGTGCCGAGATTCTGGTCCTCCAGAACCAGGGCGATGGCGGGCCGGAGGGCATCCGCCTGATCAGCAGCCTGGGCCTTCCGGCACAGGAAGTCGCTTTTGGGCGATCGATCGATCTCGAGGCCGACCAGATTTTTGAGCATCTCGGTTGCACCCGGGTCGATACCGGGGCCGCAGTAGCGGGTCCGAACGATCAGAACACGTTCGCGTATTGGATCGACGCCTGCCATCTGGGTGTGACTTCATCGACGCCGCGAACCCAGTTTGTCTACGCTACCCGTCCCATTGCCGAGGCGGCATATACGCGCGTGTTGCTTCAGATGCTGGGGCCTCTTGCCGTGCTTTTGTTCGCGGGCCTTTTGGAGCTACTCGTCGGTATCGCCATGCGACGCTCGGCGAGTGCGCTCGATCGACTTCTCGGCTCGCTCGGTCGGCCTGGCCTGACCCCGCCCGAAGGCATTTCTATCGACGAGCTCGCCCGCCCGGCGGCCTTCTTCGTCGAAGCCAACAATCATTATGCGGCGAGCGCGGAGGAGCGGCGCCTCTTGGGCGAGGCGGTGCGAGAACTGAAGCGGGGTATCGAGCTGCGCCTGGTGACCGACATCAGCTTCTCTGCACGCGATGGGCTGCTCTCCTTCACCAATGTCGATCTCGACCATGCTCCCTGCGCTCAGGAGTTCGAAGTTCATCCTAACGATCGACTTGCGGTCGCCACTGCGCTTGGGGACCATCAGGTGATGGTCGAGTTCCGACTTGCCTCGCCGACACATAGCGACTGGTATCTGCTGCTGGCTCGCGATCCGTACTCGCCACACTGTTGGCGTTCCGGGTGCATTCTGCGTCTTCGTCAGTCGCGGCTCAGCAAAGACCGAATGTTGCAGCATGCGAGACTGACCGAGCTTGGCGGCATGGCTTCGGCGCTGAGCCATGAACTGAAGCAACCCTTGTTCACGATTTCGCTGGCGGCAGAGAACGGGTCGCTCCTCACCGAAGGGATCTTGGATCCACCCGTACTCAAGGCACGCGCGAAATTTCAGCGAATTCTGGAGCAGGTTGAGCGGGCGCGCTCTATTATAGGTCGAGTGTCAAATTACGCCCGGGTGGAGGAAGAGCACGACGAGGTGTTCGATATCGTCGAAGGAATACGCAATGCCGCGACGTTCGTGCGGCCTCTGCTTGTTCAGGAAAACAGTCGGATGGAGGTAATCGGCGCGGACGCCCCGGTGCTCGTTAGACTGCCGCTCGTGGGACTGGAGCAGATCGTCGTCAATGCGGTGCAAAATTCGATCGATGCGATCGCGTCGCGGCGGGCGCGAGAGCCCGAATTGGCAGGGGAAATCATCGTTGTGATCCGCCATGAGGAAATCGGCGTTTCGGTTGAAATCACCGACAATGGGATTGGTCTCGATATTCCGCAGCCGGAAAATGCCTTCGAAGCATTTGTGACCACGAAGCCGAAAGGCAAGGGCACCGGTCTCGGCCTCTATATCTCGCGGCAAATCATGCTGGAAGTCGGCGGCGCGATTTCGATCTCGCCGAAGCTTGGGCAGGAGCCGGGCACCACGCTGACCCTTCGTTGGCCCGCGAGTGTGGTTCTATCCTCTAGAGCCGAAGCCGTTCCCAAGGACGTGGGTAAGGCTGCGGCATGAGCAAACCAAACATTCTCGTCATCGACGACGACGAGGAAATCTGCCGGGAAGTGACCGATGCGCTCAGTCATCACGGCTTCAACTCGCGCTGGACGACCAGGCCGGGATCGACAGCGACGACCGCTTACGACGGGGCGGACATTATCTTGCTCGATCTTGCCATGCCTGAGGCCGATGGTTTCGAGGTCATCCAGGCGCTCTCCCGTATAGCGGGCGGTCCTCATCTGGTTGTGGCCTCCGGCCATAGCGCCCGGATCATCAAAGCGGCGGTCAGAAGCGCCGACCGCTTGGGCGTGCCGGTGCTCGGCATTCTGGCGAAACCTTACTCGGTTCGTGACCTGATGAGCTTGCTGGATGGTTTCTATCCAGCGAGCAGCGCTACTGCTCCGGACGATGCAGCGCTTGTTCGCAGGCTAGTCAAAGCAGGGAGTCTGCTTGATCATGTGCAGGTCGCGTTTCAAACGAAACGCTGGCTCCATAGCGCCGAGGTCGTAGGTCACGAAGCATTGCTACGGCTCAATTCGATCCGCCCGATCAGTCCGGAACTGGTTTTCGCGGATACAGTCGACTTGGCCGCGCAATTGCAGGTTACCGAGAGAGTTTTGGATGAGGCCATGCGGTTTGCCTCGACTCTTTTAGCCGACGGCCTGGAGCAGACGGTTTCGGTGAATTGTTCGCCAGCGCTGATCTGCGCTCCGCAGTTCATGCCGATGCTTTCGCATCTGCTGGAGCGATGGTCCCTTCCTCCGAAACTCGTCGTGATTGAGCTTACCCAGCATCAAAGCTTGAGGTCGCTCGATGCCATCGCCACCGCGACGAGCCGCCTGGCGCTCCGTGGTTGCGGTATCGCGATCGACGATTTCGGCCGGGGGACGACCAGTCTCGAGCGCCTCCTGATGTTACCCATTACCGAGTTGAAGATCGACAAAGAGATATTCTTGAGCGGCGTTGAGGGATGCTCGTCGCGCAAGATCATAGAAGAAGTGATCGGTTTCTGCCGCGCTCATAATATCCGGTCCACCGTCGTCGGTATCGAGACCGATCATCATCTGTCGGTCGCCCGCGATCTGGGCGCGGATTTCGGTCAGGGATTTTTGTGGGAAAGAGCCAAAATTCCCAGTTACGAGCCAAGGCGAGGTGTGTGTTGACCTTCGATGTTTACATCGTCGACGACGATCCGGTCATACGTGAAGAACTTATCGAGCTCGTGAGCGGTGAGGGATATCAAGCGCATGGCTTCGCTGCCGGCGGCGCTTTTCTTTCGGCAGAAGGAGAGCTGGCGCCCGGCTGCGTTATCCTCGATCAGAATCTGCCCGATATAACGGGGATCGAGCTGCTCGAGCAGCTGATCGGCGCACGCAGTGGCCATCATGTCCTGATGCTCACAGGTGTCGGAAGGATCACGATGGCCGTAGCCGCTATGCAACTTGGCGCCGTCGACTTCATCGAGAAGCCCTGCACTGCATCCCGGCTTCTCGAAGCCATCGCTTCTGCTCAAGCCCGCCTGGCTCAAGAGCAGATCATCCGAACGAGACGGAGTTCCGCTCTTGAGCTGTTGGCGAGGCTCACGCCGCGGGAGCTTGAGGTGGCGGCGATCGTTTGCCGCGGATTTTCCAGCAAGGAGGTTGCGCGCGAATTGTGCATCAGTCCACGAACCGTTGACAATCATCGCGCAAGCCTCACCGCCAAGCTGGACGTAAAAAGCCTCCCGGATCTCCTGCGTCTTCTCGTCGACGCCGATTTGTGCGAGATGGATCTTCCCGAAGGTGTGAGTCAGCCATTCGATACTGCTGCAGGGGAGCTGCCCGATAGAAGCATCATGTACTAACTCTTGCTCGATACATGGAGCCAGCCGCATCGTTCTCGACGAAGCGCATTGCCCTCCCCGCGTCCGGCACCCCGCCAAGGGCTCAACATCATTCTCCGCAAGCATTCGATCTGCCGCCGAAGGGTTTTCGTGACATCCCCAAGCCATTGATGTCCCTCACCGCAATCCGCTACGTTAGTTTGACATCCTCGAACCCACACGGTCGCACCAAGCGTTCGTCAACGACAGATTGGTAGAGTCCCGGCCGATGCAAGCATTACATCGAATATTGGCGGTAGGCGTTCTGACTGTGTGCGCACTGGCGCTCGCAGGATGGCTATACGGACTCGATGTCTTAACGAGATTCGGCCCCGGCTGGGCGGAAATGTCTCTCTCCACCGTCTTGTGCGCTGGCTTGTGCTCTGTCGCCATACTGCAACGTGAGGGGAGCGGCACCACGATCGGTCGTTTCGCCCTGGCGAGCGCGGCAATCATCAGTTGCTATGCGATCGCCAGATATCTCGTTGATCCGGATTTCGACGGCTATCTGTTGGGTACTCGATGGGGGCAAACGGCGCCTTCGACGTCGCTTGCCGTTTTGATGCTCTCGACGGCGCTGCTTCAACGCCGTGGGAGATGGGGGGGATGGGTGTACTCGGTACTCATCATCGCTGCGTTCGGAATAACACTGCTGGCGTTTGGTGGCTATCTTACCGGCGCGGCATCGCTTTACAAGATGTCGGCGTTTGCTGCCATGTCGCTGCCTACCGTTCTGGTGTTGGCGCTGTTGGCGCTTGCCGGGCTATTCATGCGACGCGACGCGGGCTGGATCCCCATATTGTTCAGACAAGACAGAGGCGGGCGTTTCGCCCGATGGCTATTGCCGCTCGCGCTCACGCTTCCGTTCCTGCTTTCGGCACTCACCCTGGCCGGTTCGCAAAACGGCTTCTTCGATCAGGCATTCGGCCTCGCTCTACTGGCCGTGCTACTCGCCGTCACAGCCGTCATCGCTGCCCTGGCAGTATCGAACTCGCTGTCCGCGAGCGAAGGCGCGCGCCGCAGGAGCGAGCGCTTGATCCAGGAGATCGTCGATAATGCGCCGGCGTTGATCTACGCCAAGGATACCGATGGGCGCTTCCTGCTGGTCAATCGCGCATTTTGCGAGCTGTTCCGCCTCGATGTCGAATCGGTCATCGGCAAGACCGACCACGATCTTTTCGGGGCTGATGCGGCCGCGCGATATCGCGCTCTCGACCAGCGTGTCATCGCGGCGGGCCATGCGATCAGCGAGGAAGAGACTGCTCTGCAAGACGGCGTGGCGCGCAGCTACCTTTCGCTAAAAACGCCGTTGTTCGACGAAACCGGCATTGCCTACGGCATGTGCGGGATCTCGACCGATATTACCGATCGCAAGCAGGCCGAGGAAGCCCTCGGCGAAAGCGAGCGCCGCGCCAATCGGATTGTTGCGACAGCGATGGACGCCGTGGTCACGATCGACGACCAGGGCGTTGTAACGGATTGGAACCCGCAAGCCGAAATGATTTTCGGCTGGAAGAAGCGCAAGGCGATAGGCGTGCCGGTCGACGAGCTTATCATCCCCGAGCCACTGCGCGACTCCCATCGGAAGGGAATGGCACGCTATCTGGCAAGCCGGGAAAGCAAGATCCTTGGTCGGCGAATAGAAATGTCAGCGCTGAACCGCGATGGGCGGGAATTTCCCGTCGAGCTATCGATCACACCAATTCGGCTCGGCAGTACGATCAGTTTCGCAGGCTTCATTAGGGATATCTCCGACCGGAAGCTTGCCCATGAACGGCTCAAGACGCAGCTCGAGCGCCTCGCCTTGATCGACCAGATCACGCGCGCCACCAGCCAACGTTTCGATCTCGACAGTATATTCGGGATCGTGGTCGAGGCGGTCAAGAAAGGGCTTCCCGCCGAGTTCGTCTGCATCTGCCATTTCGATCAGGCCTCGAACGAATGTGTGATCGGCCATCTCGGCCTCCGAGACCCCAAAAGCCGCGAACTGCTCGGTTTTTCCAAAGGCGATGTTCTGGATATCGCTGCTGATTTGCACAGGCAATACAGTGGAGGAACGCTGATCTACGAACCGGATACCTCGACGGTAGGAGCTCCGTTCGATCGGCTTGCCGAACTGGGGTTGGGCTCGATGGTCATCGCCCCGCTGGCGATCGAAGCCGACGGGTACGGAATGCTCATCGCCGCGCGATCGGAAAAGGAAGGTTTTCTCAGCACCGATTGCGAGTTTCTCAAGCAATTGGGGGAGCATGTCGCATTGGCAATGAGGCAAGCGCAACTACACGGTAATTTGCAGAAGGCATACGATGAGCTCGACCAGTCACAGCAAGCTGCGGTCCAGCAGGAGCGGTTGAGCGCGATCGGTCAAATGGCGAGCGGCCTTGCTCACGACATAAACAACGCACTCTCTCCGATGGCACTTTACACGCAATATCTGCGTGAGAATGACGAGGCCTTTCCGAAGGAAGTGCGCGATTATCTGCAAATCGCCGACCGGGTTACGAAAGATATATCTGCTACCGTGGCGCGTATGAGTGAGTACTACAGGGTTGACGCTGCCGAACCCGAAAAGACGCGTATCGATCTCAACCAGCTCGTCGAGCAGGTGGTCGAGCTCACGCGTGCTCGATGGAGCGACATCCCGCAACGGAACGGTGTGGTGATTGCCATCGATATGGTGCTCTTCCCGGACCTGCCTGCCGTTCTGGGCAATGCTTCCGAGCTTCGCGACGCGATCACCAATCTGATTTTCAACGCCGTCGACGCTTTGGCGCAGGGTGGTACTATAACCATCGAGACCCAGGAAATGACGGGTACGGCGGGCGATCCGCTAGTGCGCCTGCGCGTCGACGATACAGGCAGCGGGATGGACGAAGACACCCAGCAGCGTTGTCTGGAGCCGTTTTTCACCACCAAAGGCGCACAGGGCACCGGATTGGGGCTGGGGATGGTCTATGGTGCCGCCCAGCGTCATGATGCAAAGCTCGAAATCGAGAGCGCGCTCGGGCGCGGCACCACGGTAAGCCTTCAATTTCCGATCGCTCAAACCGCCGTCCCCAAACAAGATGGGGAGGATAACCCCAAGGGCGTACGTCTGCTGCGACTGCTGCTAGTCGATGATGATCCCGCAGTGCTCGAATCGACGGCAATGATCCTCAATCTCGAAGGCTATCGCATAACCACTGCAGGTGGCGGGGAAGCCGGTATCGAGGCTTTGATAGCTGCGCTCAAAGCCGGAGAGCCATTCGATGCGGTAATCACCGATCTCGGGATGCCCTACGTCGATGGCCATCAGGTTGCGAGGAAGGCGAAGGAGCTTTTTCCAGAGACCATGGTGCTCCTCCTCACAGGCTGGGGAAGCAGAATGACCGGCAGCGACGGCGCGCCATTCAACGTGGACGCCGTGTTGTCCAAACCTCTGATCCTCGAGGATCTTCGTGCAGTACTGCAAAAACTCTAAAGCAACTTCCGATCGCTAAGGGTGTGATCGCTTGCATGTTACACAGGAGCGCCGCCGCATGACAAAGCCGGAGATCCTGATCGTGGATGACGATGAGGCGTTCTGTCGCGAGTTGGTTCGCGCTCTGGGTCAACGAGGAATCGCCGCGAACTGGACTGCCAGTCCGGTCGAGCTTTCCAAGGGCCTGTGCGGAACCCCGGACATCGTCCTGCTCGATCTCGGAATGCCCGGAATCGACGGCTTTGAGGTCATCGAGGCAATCTCGCGATTCGCGGTAAAGCCGCACATCATTGTGGCTTCCGGCTACAGCGACAGGATCATAAATGCAGCGGCGAAGAGCGCGATCGGCTTCGGGATCCCCGTTCTTGGCAGGCTGGAGAAGCCTTATTCGCTCATAGAACTGATCAAGCTTCTAGGCTTCGTGGACAAAGGGTATCCAGAGTTTGACTGAGGCGAGCGCAACGAAGCCGAGGTAGGACTCTTTGGTTTTATCGTAGCGGGTGGCGACCCTGCGCCAGTTCTTGAGCTTGTTGAACAGCCGCTCGATGAGGTTGCGCCAGCGGTATTTCGCGCGGTCGTGCGGGGCAGGCATGCGGCGGTTGGCTTTGGCGGGGATCACCGCCTCGACGCCGGCAGCGGCGATCTCTTCACGGATGGCATCGGCATCATAGCCGCGGTCGGCGAGGAACGCTTCGATCCGATGGCCGATCATCCGGAACAGCGGTGCAAAGCCCTGCACATCGTGCGCCTGGCCGGGCGTCAGCACGAAGCCGAGCGGCAAGCCCCTTGCGTCGCACCGGGCGTGGAGCTTTGTGGTGAAGCCTCCCCGCGATCGGCCGAGCGCCTCGGTTTGCTGAGTCCCCTTTTTATGCCGACTGCACAATGATGTGCCCGGACCACCGTGCTATCGATCATGTCGGCGGCGGTGTCCCGGCCCGCCAGTTCGGCCAGCGTCTCGAGCATGGCATCGAACACGCCGGTCGTGACCCATCTTCGATAGCGCCGAAAGACGCTGTTCCACTTGCCGTACTCGTCCGGCAGATGCCGCCACTGCGCACCCGTGCGCGCGATCCACATCATACCTTCGAAGTAGCGTCGATTATCCTGCGCCGGTCGGCAGCCGCGACCGCGCTCCGGCGGCAACAGCGGTCCGATCAGCTCCCACTCGTCATCCGATACACCGATCCGTTCGCCCAAGTCCGCCTCCAAAAGGCAGCCTTGAATCGAAGGAAGAGTCTCAGGTCAAGCTTTGTCCACGGAACCTAGACCGTTTCTGCTCCGCCGACGGGCAATCCGGTCCGGACAAGGCAGCGCTCGTTCAAGATCTGATTATAGATGGCAAACTTCTCGATCATGTCTGCGTCGCGTTCCAAACCAAACGGCGCCTCAGCAACCAGACCGTCATCGGCCACGAAGCGTTGCTGCGTCTGGACGTCGATCGGTCGATCAGCCCTGAACTCGTCTTCTCGGATATGGTGCCGGTCCACATCCAGCTGGAGGTAACCGAAGCAGTGTTGCGCGGGGCGATGCAATTCGCCGCAGAAATTTTCAATGGTGGGCGGGTTGAGCCGGTTTCCATCAATTGTTCGCCCGCGGTTCTTTGCGCAGCGGAGTTGATGCCGATGATTTCGCGTGCATTGGCCGATTTTGCAATTCCGCCCAAGATGCTCGTGCTCGAGTTGACCGAGCACCATAGTATCGAAGCCCTCGATACCATTGCAGTCGCTGCAAGCCGTCTTGCGCTTCGCGGTTGCGGTATCGCGATCGACGACTTCGGTCGGGGCACGACAAGTCTCGAGCGCTTGTTGGAATTGCCCATCTCGGAAGTAAAGATAGGTCGGGAAATTTTCCAGAATTGTGTCGAGCAAGAATTGTCTCGTCCAATTCTGCAAGAAGTGATCCGCTTTTGCCGCTCGCACCAGATCGACTGCGTGGTAGGGTCCAGACTCATTCACAGCCAGAAGGCGACGGCGGTGGCGAGCGCCACACC
>CAXBFN010000011.1:0-100575 GCA_963975275.1 uncultured Erythrobacter sp.
GTCTGCCCCATCGGCGTGGTACACCCCCACCCGGCCTCCCCCTCAAGGGGGAGGAGCAACACGGTGGATCAATCCGAAGTCATTGTGCTCTGGCCCAAACTGCCATGCGGCTGTCACCTGATGGCAAGGCCCGCTCTATTCGCCCGTAAGAATGCGATCGACCAGCTGTTTCACCGAGGGGGTGAAATTGTTCGAATAGAACGGATCCTGCTTGAAGCGGTAGGCAGAATGGCCGGCAAAGGCGAGATTCTCGTCCACCGGGCCACCATGAGCGATGTCCTGCAAAGTCTTCTGAATACAGAAGCTGCGCGGATCGGCGAGGCGACCGGTGGTGTAGTCGTCGTGATCCTTCCAGCTCGAGAACAGGCAGTGCGACAGGCAGCCCATGCAGTCCTGCTGGTCCTTGCGGATAACGTCGCGGCTTTCTGGCGTCACGAAGACGGCGGTCCCGTCGGGCGTCTTGAGCGCTTCGGTGAAGCCCTTCGCCATCCATTCCTGCGCCTTGGGGCGGTCGTCCGGCGAGACCCAGAAATTCTTCGCCTTGCCTTCATCGGCGAGCGGGATGGTGCCTTCCTGTTCGCCGCGCTTGAAGATCGGGATCTGACGCTCGGAGCGATGGATCAGATCGTAGAGGAAGGGGTTCTTGACCGCGGAGGAATAGAACCCCGTCGGCGAGAACTTGTGCAGCAGGATTTCGCCCTCGTCGACCGTGCGCAGCATGTCCTTCCATTCCTGCGGGATCGGGCTTTCCTCGGTCAGCAGCGGGCGCGTGCCGAACTGGAAGGCGATCTTGCCCAGCTCGGGATTGTCGATCCAGTCGTTCCATTCGCGCAGGAACCACACGCCGCCGGCCATCACGATGACGACGTCCTCGGAAACGCCTTCGGCGCGCATCGTCTCGCGCAAAGCCTTGACGCGGGGATAGGGATCTTCGGGCCGGGTGGGATCCTCGGCGTTGGACAGGCCGTTGTGCCCGCCCGCCAGCCAGGGATCCTCGTAGACCACCGCGGCCATCAGTTCGGGGACCTTGGAATAGCTGCGCTTCCATAGCGCGCGAAAGGCACGCGCCGAGCTGATGATCGGCAGATAGCTGACGTTGAAGCGCTGGGCGATCTCGGCCAGCTTGTAGGGCATGCCAGCGCCGCAGGTGACGCCGGCGATCATGCCGGGCGTGTTCTCGAGCACGCCTTCGAGCACCTGTTGCGCGCCGCCCATTTCCCACAGCACGTTGATGTTGATCGCGCCCTGCCCATCGGCGATCTCATGGGCGCGCTTCACCTGCTCGGTGGCGCCGTCGATGGCGTAGCGGATCAGCTGTTCGTGGCGTTCCTTGCGCGTCAGCGCGTCGTAGACCTGCGGCACGATCTTGCCTTCGGCGTCGTAGCTGTCGGCGTTGACCGCGCTGACGGTACCGATCCCGCCCGCGGCGGCCCAGGCGCCCGAGCTCGCGTGGTTGGAGGCGGATACGCCCTTGCCGCCTTCGATCAGCGGCCATACTTCGCGGCCGCCGTAATTGATCGGGCTGAGCCCCTTAAATGCCATGGTGAAGTCTTTCGTGTCGGCGAGCTAGCGGCTCGCGGTGTCAGCCCTCGTCGACGTGTCGCGACAGGGGCGAATTTCGTTCGGCTCGGGCCTGTTAGCGGCCCTTTCGAACTGTGCATAGTACCCGGCCAGCTGTGGCGCGTCCCTGAACGCCACCAGCCGGTAACCGGCCCGCTCGAATTCGCAGGCGAGCAGCATCGGCGCGATGCCATGCTGGTCGGTCGGCCGGTCGACATCGACGACGATGACCTGGCCGCCCTCGTGCAGCGATGGCCACATGCGCCACAGCAGTGCGTAAGGCTCCTCGATCTCGTGATACATATGGACCATGAAGATGCGATCGAAACTGCCCTCGGGCAAATGCGGATCGTCGGCCGCACCCGGCTGGATCGCGACGTTGTCGAGCCGCTCGCGCTCGACCCGCTGGCCGAGCCGCTGCAGCGCTTCGCGGTCGATATCCTGCGCCAGCACACGGCCGTCCTCACCGACCCGCTCGGCCAGCCGGACCGTGTAATAACCCTCGCCCGCCCCGATGTCGGCGACGGTCATGCCTTCTTCGATCCCGGCGAGCTCCATCACCGTCTCGGCTTCGCCGCGGTTGTCGCGCGCGGTCTCGGTCGAGAATTGAGTGCCGCCGAGGTCGGAAACGGGCCGGTCGGGCAAAGGGAAATCGAGCGCGGTCTGCGGCCGGCTGGTGTCGACCTTCTCGCAGCCGGTTGCCCCCAGCGCAGCGGCGGACACGAGCATCAGAAGACAGGGCTTGAATCCGATCATACGACCCGGGCCCTAGCGGTGCTGCGCTCGCCGCGCAAAGTTTTCGCCCTCGACACGCCCCGGGCCCTATTCGACGTCTTCGACCTCGACCTTTTCGCCCGTCACGCGCTGCGCCAGCGCGGCGGAGATGAAATCGTCGATCCCGCCGTCGAGCACCGCATCGGGCGATGGCGAGACCACGCCCGTGCGCAGATCCTTGACCATCTGATAGGGCTGGAGAACATAGCTGCGGATCTGGTGGCCCCAGCCGATCTCGCTCTTCTCCTGATATTCGCCGCTGGCCGCCGCTTCGCGCTCGGCCATCTCGCGCTCGTAGAGCCGGGCCTTGAGCATGCTCATCGCCTCGGCCTTGTTCTTGTGCTGCGAGCGACCGCTCTGCGAAGCCACCACGATCCCGGTCGGCTGGTGGGTGATCCGCACTGCGGAATCGGTGGTGTTGATATGCTGCCCGCCGGCACCCGAGGCCCGGTAGGTATCGATCTTCAGATCGCTTTCGTTGATCTCGATCTCGATGTCGTCGTCGATCACCGGATAGACCCAGACCGAGCTGAAGCTGGTGTGGCGGCGCGCGGAACTGTCGTAGGGGCTGATCCGCACGAGGCGATGAACCCCGCTCTCGGTCTTGGCGTAGCCATAGGCGTTCTCGCCCTTGACCAGGATCGTCGCGCTCTTGAGCCCGGCCTGATCGCCCGCCTGATACTCCACCGTCTCGACCTTGTATCCGCGGCGTTCGGCCCAGCGGGAGTACATGCGGAACAGCATTTCCGCCCAGTCCTGGCTCTCGGTCCCGCCCGCGCCGGCATGGATCTCGACATAGGTGTCGTTGCCATCGGCCTCGCCCGAGAGCAGCGCGCGGACCTTGTCGGCATCGGCGCGCCCGGCGAGCTTTTCGAGGCTGGCAAGGCCGTCCTTGACCACGTCGTCGTCACCTTCGGCATCGCCCATCTCGACGAATTCGATCGCGTCGGCCATTTCGGAGGAGATTTCGTTGACGGTGTTCACCGCATCCTCGAGCCGCTTCTGCTCGCGGCTCAGCGCCTGCGCCTCCTTGGGATTGTCCCACAGGCTGGGGTCCTGCACGCGCGCATTGACTTCCTCGAGACGGCGCAGCGCGCGCTCCCAATCGAGCGACTGGCGAACCAGCGCCAGCGCGGCTTCGATGCGGTCGATATAGGCCTGCCCTTCGGCACGCATGGCAAATTCCTCGGTTTGGGCTCGGGTCCGCCCGCTTAACGAGCAGGCGCCGTTTGTAAAGTTTACTAAAGTTTACGCCAACAGCACGGAAATACGGAACGGTCCGCTAGTAGATCCCGCCCTGCTGCTCGACGAAATCGCCCGGCGTCTCCTCGCGCCGCACCGGGGCGGCCGCGCGGGTCTGCGCGACGCGGCCGCGGCGGATCTGCTCAAGAATGGCGTTGCGCTTGGCGGCGATCTCGTCCTGCCGCGTGGCCCGGGCGGGTTCGGTATCGGGCTTGAAGGCTTCCCAGATCACCGCCGCGGTGGGCTCGTCGCTGGGCGTGCCGTCGAACACCCGCTTGCCGGAACGCCGGTCGATGCGGACCATGCGAACCCCCGCCGGTGCGACGAATTCGTCGCCGTCCCAGCGCTCCCGCGACGCCTCGACGAAGCGCTTGAAGATCGGCGCCGCGGTGTTGCCGCCCTGGACCCAGCCGCCCAGATTGCGCGGCTGATCGAAACCGACATACATGCCCGCCACGATCTGCGGCGAGCCGCCGACGAACCACGCATCCGTCGGACCGCTGGTGGTACCGGTCTTGCCGAACAGCGGAATGTCGAGACCGCGCAGCCGCACTGCGGTGCCGCGGGTCACCACGCCCTCGAGCATGTGGACGGTCTGAAACGCGGTGCGCGGGTCCATGACCTGCTTGCCCGATAGGCCCAGCCGCGGCATCGGCTGGCCGTCCCATTCGGGCATGTTGCAATTGGTGCATTCGCGCTGGTCGGAGCGCCAGATCACCTTGCCCTTTCGGTCTTGGACGTAGTCGATCACGCTGGGCTGGTGCAGCCGGCCCCAGTTGACCAGCGCCGAATAGGCATTGACCATCCGCTCGACCGTGGTGTCCCCCGCCCCGAGCGCGAAGGCCGGATAGGGTTCGTAGCTGCCGATGTTGAGCTGCTCGAAGGTCTTGATAACATTGGGCATTCCGGCGTCCATTGCGATATGGACGGTCATCAAATTGCGGCTCTGTTCGAGCCCCCAGCGCATGGTGTGGACCCCGCCGCCGCCGCCGCCGAAATTGCGGAAGCATTTCTCGCCCAGATTGGCGCCCTGATAATAGCAGAAGGTCTGGTCGGGCACCTGGCTCGCCGGGGTCAGCCCATGCTCGAGCCCGGTGGCGTAAACGAAGGGCTTGATCGTCGATCCGGGCTGGCGCAGCGCCTGTGTTGCGCGGTTGAACGAACCGAGCCTTGCGTCGAACCCGCCCTGCATTGCCAGCACGCGCCCCGTCTGCGGGTTCTGCGCCAGGAAGGCGCCCGAAACTTCGGGGACAGCGCGCAGGCGATAGCCCTCGCCCGATGGCTGCACCGCGACCGCATCGCCCAATTTCAACGCGTCGGGAACCCCGATCAGCGGATAGGTCTCGCCATCGGTCAGACCCACCGCGGCGGAGGAACCGCTGCGCTCGGTCACGACGCCGATGCGCCAGTCCTCGTAATTGATACCGAGATTGGAAGACCGCAGCTGGCCGATCAGATCGCCATTGTCGGGATTGAGCGTAGCCACGGGCCCGGTCCAGCCGCGATTGCCGTGATAGCTGAGCAATTGCGCGCGCAGCGCATCGCGCGCGGCATCCTGCATTTCCATGTCGAGCGAAGTGCGCACCCACAGCCCGCCGGCATAGACGCTGTCGCCGCCGTCTTCCGCGGTCTCGCCGAATTTCTCGATCAGCTGACGGCGTACTTCCTCGAGGAAATAGCCCGCATCGGCCGAGCGTTCCTGCCGCTGCTGGACCAGCCCCAGATCCTTGGTTTTGGCGCTGGCGCCTTGCTCGGGGGTGATAAATTCATTCGTCACCATCTGGTCGATGACGAAATTGCGGCGCGTGAGTGCCAGCTGCTCGTTCTGCGCCCGGCCATAGCGTTCGGGTGCCTTGGGCAGGATCGCCAGGAAAGCCATCTCGTGCAGCTCGAGATCGGCCACATCCTTGTCGAAATAGGCCCGGCTCGCCGCCTGGACGCCGAAGCTGCGCCGACCCAGGGGAATTTCATTGAGGTAGAGTTCGAGGATCTCGCGCTTGCTCAGCACGTCCTCGATCCGCCGCGCGACGATCATTTCCTTGAGCTTGCGGGTGACCGAATATTCGTCGCCGAGCAGCACGTTCTTGGCGACCTGCTGGGTGATCGTCGAACCGCCCACTGCGCGTTCGCCCGAGCCCATCTTGCTGGCATAGTCGAACACGGCGTTTGCCGTGCCCGCCAGATCGACGCCGCCATGACTGAAGAAGGTGCGGTCTTCGGCCGCGAGATAGGCTTCGACCAAAGTGGTCGGGAAATCGACATATTGCAGCTGGACGCGCCGTTCGCGGGCGTAGGAATGGACGATCTCGCCATCGGCGCCGCGCACGACGGTTGGCAGCGGGGTCTCGTAGTCGAGCAGGCTTTCGGCGTCGGGCAATCCGCGGGCGAGCAGGGTCCAGCCCAGCGCCAGAACGATCAGGCCCAGAACCAGCAGGCCGGTTCCCCAGCGAAACCAGCGATTGTCGCGCCAGTTGCGCCGGAACCAGCCGCGCGCCGCAACGAGGTCGGAGTGCATGCGGTGGCGGATTGTCTGTAGTCTGGATTGCTCGGCCATCGGGGTCCCAAAATCTGCAGACGCGCCCCTAGCACGCCCAATCTGACTCGCGCCATAACGAAGCGAAGCGCGGTTACATCAATGCCGTGCTGCTGCCGGAAGGCTTAGCAACCCTCAACCATGTCCCGTCATGCCCGGTGTTCGCATCGGGCATGGCCTCTCCAACTCTCGCCCAGGGCTCCCCCTCTCGTCGTTGCGAGGAGCGTAGCGACGCGGCAACCCATGGTGTGAGATTGCGGTTCGTCGGTGCCCTCGTGATGGGCGGAAGGCATGGGCCATCGATTGCCGCGCCGCCTGCGGCGGCTCGCAAGGACGAGGGGTTTTCAAGCAGCAGCGCGATCAGCCCTCCCCTGTGTCCGCGTCGCTGGCCGGCTCGATCGTCACCGGTGGCTGTTCCAGCAGGTCTTCGCGCTGGCGGACGAAATAGATGCGGATCGCGCGCGCCATCACCTCGGCGAAGCGCGCGCGGCCTTCGGGCGAGGCCAGACGCTGCGCCTCTTCGCTGTTGGTGATGAAGCCGCTTTCGTAGAGCACCGAGGGCACGTCGGGCGCGCGCAGTACCTTGAGCGCGGCGGAGCGGCGCGGCTGCGGATGGAAGCGGATCGTGCCCTCGCCCTCGCGCTGGATCAGCGAGGCGAATTCGGCGGATTCGGCCTGGGTGCGCCGCTGCGAAAGTTCGACCAGGATCGTGTTGACCGCATCGCTATGGCCCGAGATTTCCTGACCGTTGATCCGGTCAGAGCGGTTCTCGCGCTCGGCATAGCGTGCCGCCGCCTCG
The DNA here is from genome assembly GCA_963975275.1 of uncultured Erythrobacter sp. Lineage (GTDB taxonomy): Bacteria > Pseudomonadota > Alphaproteobacteria > Sphingomonadales > Sphingomonadaceae > Qipengyuania. The sequence goes on from CAXBFN010000011.1 coordinate 6,909, forward strand.
CTCGATGCGCTCTCCGACAAGGTATAGATGCTGGCCCCCTCCACCTCGGTTGCCTCGCCGGCGGAATCGGCATGGATCGAAACGAACAGATCGGCGCCCAGCCGCCGCGCGATCTCGTAGCGTTCCGCATGGAGCAGGTAGCGGTCCTCGTCGCGGGTGAGCGCCACCCTTACGTCGCCCTGCTCGATCAACCGGTCACGTAGCGCGCGCGCCAGGCGCAGCACGAGGTCCTTTTCCTGCAGCCCCGCGCTCGATGCGCCCGGATCGTGGCCGCCGTGCCCGGCATCGATCACCACCAGCGGCAGGTCTTCGTCCGCGCCCGATCCCTGCCCGGCGATTTCCGGCAGCGGCACGCCTGCGTCCGAGACCGGCAATTCGACCCGCAGGACATAGCCGCGGCCGAACTGCGGCAGGGCGAGCGAGCGGCCCGTCACCGCCGCTCCGGCGAGAGCCGCGACGATCGCCGCCGGGATCAGGGCAAGCAGGATTAGGGGCAGGAACCGGGCCATGGCGCTCTCGCACTAGGGTTGCACGGCCCGTCCGTGCAATATGGTTGCTGTTAGATACCCACGGTGCTAGCGCGTCGGTCGTGATAGCCGGGCTCCGGCCGCGAACGCCTTTCGTTCCACAGTCAGCCCGCTTCACGCAATTCGACCGCCCGTTTCGATCGGCGGTCCTGAGACAGGTTGATGCAAGACACGAACCGTTCCCCCTCATTGCACCCTCGACAGGCAATCGCCTGCCCCGAAGGAATTGCGGGCCGGACAGCGCTCAATTGGCGCAGGTTTCATGCTGCAGACACGACATTCCGGCTCCGCCCGACGACGCGCGGCGGCCGGTCATCCTCGACTGCCGATCCGCATCGCGGCGGCAGTTATCACATAAAATGGCGCAAGTCGGCTGCCGGGCTCGTCCCGGCCCCTTGCGCATGGAGAAATCTACATGGCAACGCGCATGCTTATCGATGCGCGCCACTCGGAAGAAACCCGGGTGGCGGTTCTCAAGGGAAATCGGATTGAGGAATTCGATTTCGAATCCGCCGATCACCGGCAGATCAAAGGTAACATCTATCTCGCCAAGGTAACCCGGGTCGAACCCTCGCTGCAGGCGGCATTCGTCGACTTCGGCGGCAATCGGCACGGCTTCCTCGCCTTCAGCGAAATCCACCCCGACTATTACCAGATCCCCAAGGACGACCGCGACGCGCTGCTCGCCGCAGAGGCCGAGGTCGCCGAGGAGGAGGAACGCCTGCGCGCCGAAGAGGAAGAGCGCGGCGAGATGCCCGGCGACGAATACGACGCCGAGGACGAAAGCTCCGAGGCTTTGGCGGAGGAATTCGCCGAGGACGGTCTCGAGGAGGTCGACACCTCCGACAAGGACGATGTCGCCACCATCGAGGAAGGCCGGCTCGACCGCGAGGACGACGATTCGGACGATGACGACGACAGCGACGACGAGGACAATGGCGGCAGCGGCGGCAACGGTCGTGGCCGCAGGGCCAAGGGCCGCGGGCGCAACCCGCGTCAGGGCAAGGGCCGCAGCCGCGCCAAGGAAGTCGACGATGCGCGGGCGCGCCGGATGGAACTGCGCCGCCGCTACAAGATCCAGGACGTCATCCAGCGCCGCCAGGTGCTGCTGGTCCAGGTCGTCAAGGAAGAGCGCGGCAACAAGGGCGCGGCGCTGACCACCTATCTCAGCCTCGCCGGTCGTTACACCGTGCTGATGCCCAACAGCAGCCACGGCGGCGGGATCAGCCGCAAGATCAACTCCGCTAACGACCGCAAGCGGCTGAAGCAGATCGTTTCCGATCTGACGCTGCCCAAATCGATGGGTCTGATCGTGCGCACCGCCGGCCTCAGCCGGACCAAGCCCGAGATCAAGCGCGACTTCGACTATCTGGCGCGGCTGTGGGACGATATCCGCGAGAAGACGCTCGCCTCGAGCGCGCCGGCGCTGATCCATTCGGACAGCGACCTGATCAAGCGCGCAATTCGCGACATCTACAACCGCGAGATCGAGGAAGTGATCGTCGAGGGCGAGGCCGGCTACAAGCTCGCCAAATCCTTCATGAAGATGCTGATGCCCAGCCACGCCCGGCGCGTGAAGAGCTACAGCGATCCGGTGCCGATGTTCCAGCGCTATGGCGCCGAGGACCAGCTCAAGGCGATGTACGATCCGATGGTGCAGCTCAAATCGGGCGGCTATCTGGTGATCAATCCGACCGAAGCGCTGGTCTCGATCGACATCAACTCGGGCCGCTCGACCAAGGAGCACGGGATCGAGCAGACCGCGGTCGCCACCAATCTCGAGGCGGCGCATGAAATCGCCCGCCAGCTGCGCCTGCGCGACATGGCCGGTCTGGTCGTAATCGACTTCATCGACATGGAGCGCAGCGGCAATGTCCGCAAGGTCGAACGGGCGATGAAGGATTCGCTCAAGAACGATCGTGCGCGCATCCAGGTCGGACGGATCTCCAGCTTCGGCCTGATGGAAATGAGCCGTCAGCGGCTGCGCACTGGCGTGCTCGAGGCGACCACCCGCGAGTGCCCGCATTGCGACGGCACGGGTCTGGTCCGCACCGCATCGAGCGCGGGCCTTTCGGCGCTGCGCCTGATCGAGGACGAGGCGGCCAAGGGCAAGGGTACGATCATCACCCTGTCGGCAAGCACCGAGGCGGCGGTCTATCTGCTCAACCAGAAGCGCGCCGATCTGATGGAGATCGAGGATCGCTACGGCGTGACGATCGAAGTCGTGCCCGAGGGCGAGGACGAAGGCGCCAAGATGGCGGTGTCCAGCTCGGGCCCGCGTCCGACCAACGCGCCCAAGTTCGAACCCATCGTCGACGATGATGACGACGACGACGAAGAGTTCGAGGACGATGGCGCCGAGGACGAGGACGAGGACGACAGCGAGGCGTCCGAGAACCAGCGCGACAACCAGCGCGGCGGCGACAATCGCGGCCGCGATGGCGACCAGAAGCGCCGCCGCCGCCGCGGCGGTCGCAACCGCAGCCGCGGCGATGACCGCGACGACGAGCGCAGCTCGAACGGCGATGACAAGGGCGAGGCCGGTCCGGCACCGCGCGAGGACGACACCGACGACGACGGCAATCGTGGTGACGGCAACCGCAGCGAAAACCGCGGCGAGACCGACGACGATGGCGACGGCAATTCGCGCAAGAAGCGCCGCCGCGGTCGCCGCGGCGGTCGCGGACGCAAGAAACCGACCGAGGTCAACGCCGATCAGGCCGAAGAGCTCGAGCAGGTTTCCGAGCATGTGATGGACGACATGGCGGTCGTCGCGGGTCCCGAAGGCACCCCCGAAACCGCCGAAGCGGCGGCCGAGGAACAGCCCAAGCCGAAGCGCAAACCGCGCCGCCGGAAGGCTGCGGACAATGCCGGGGAAGCCGAAGCCGAAGCCGGCCAGTCGGACGCCGGATCGCCGGCCCAGGCCGACATCCCGGCCGAGGCGGAAGAAGCTGCGGCAAAGCCGAAGCGGACCCGGCGCAAGAAGCCCGCGGCAGACGATGCCGAGACGCCCGCAGCAGAGACGGAAACGCAAGCCGAAGCGAAGCCCAAGCAACGCCGCAAGCCCAGCGCCCGCAAACCTGCGGCCGCTCCGGTCAAGGCTGCGGCGCGTTCCAAGACCGCTGCTCCCCGGGCCGAGGCTGCAAAGCAGGCCCCGGAACCGGCCGCCTCGGCAGCTGCCCCGGAGGCCGGTCCGACCGGCGTCCCGGTAACGGCGGACTCCCCGTCCGATCGCAGCGCACCTGCGCGCCCCGACGACGGCGGCGAAAGCGCTCCGGCCGGCAAGCCGCGCCGCGGCTGGTGGCAGCGCACCTTCGGCGAATAGCGAGACACCCTCCGGGTCGGCGCGAGGCGCACGATCCGGAGGGTTTCCTCCTCTCCGGGACCTTTTATCGCGCCGGGATCACTGCCTGCGCTTGCGGGCGATGCCCCACTCCATCCATCCCATCACCCGGGGCGCCTTTTCGAGATAACCCTGCCCCAGCGGCTCGACTTCGAAACCGCCAGCCCGCAGCGCGCCCCCGACGGCCCGCGTCAGGTGGCATCCGCCCGCAAGCGGCTTCCACAGCGGCTCGATCCTCTCCTGCCAGCCGGCGACTCGCCGGTCGGGAGCTCGCCCATGCTCGAGAAACAGCAATTGCCCATCCGGTTTCAACACCCGGTGGAGTTCGGACACCACACGCGCGTGGTCCTGCACCGAACACAGCGTGTAAGTGCACACCACCGTGTCGAAACTGCTGCTCGAGAACGGAATGTCCTCGCCAACCCCTTGTTTGATGTCGACAGCCCGGCCCAGCGCCCTCGCCGACTCGCGCGCGCTCTCGAGCAGGCTATCGTGCGGATCGATGCCCGCGAACGCCGTTACCGCCTGTCTGTCGTAGAACTGCTGGTTGAGCCCGCCACCGCAGCCCAGCTCGAACACCTTGCCGCGCGCCAGCGGCACGACCAGTCGCCGCCGCTCTTCGATGCCTTTCTGCCCGCAGGCGAAAGTGATCAGCCTCGGCATGACATGCCGATCGTACCAGCTGGCCAGACCCACTGCGCATCTCTCCTCGCGACCCGGTCCGACCAGATTAGCCGCGCTTTTCCGGCGCTCAATGTTTTTCGTCTCTGCTCGACACGATCCTGGCGGGATGCGTCCGCCGCACCGCGCTGATCAGCCAGGAATTTCCTCGCCCTTCCAGTCGAAGGCCTTGCCGCTGTCGGCGGGTGTGAGCCCGTCGATCACATGCAGCAGATGGTGCGCGGCCTGCGCCGGGCTGGTGAGCTGACCGGCGGGCAGGTTCGCCTGGAAGGGTTCGGATAGGCCGGTGTCGACGGTTCCGGGATGCAGCGCGACGACGCTTGCCTCCCGGTGCGTGCGCGCCAGTTCGATCGCGAAATTGCGCACCAGCATGTTGAGCGCGGCCTTGCTGGCGCGGTAGCTGTGCCAGCCCCCCAGCCGGTTGTCCGAGATCGATCCGACCCGGGCGGAGAGCGCGCCGAACACCGCCCGCCGGTCGCGCGGCAGCAGCGGCAGCAAATGCTTGGCGACCAGCGCCGGACCGATGGTGTTGATGCGGAAAGCCTCGGCCATCGCCGCGCCGCCCAGCTGGCGGTAGCTGCGCTCGGGCCCCGTTCCGTCGGCCAAAGTCAGCGCGCCGGTGCAGACCAGCACCAGCTGCGGCGGCGCATCCCGCATCGCCGCGGCGGCCTGCGCCATCGACTCCTCGTCGCCGAGATCGAGATGCAGCGGGTCCATCCCGCCGATCGGATCGGCGAGCGGCGAGCGGGACAGCGCCCAGACTTTCGTCCCGCGCTCCGCCAGTGCTTCGCACAGCGCGCGGCCGATCCCGCCGCCGGCGCCGACGATCGCCGCGCGTTCGAATGGCTGGTGGTTCATCCGCCCTGTTCTAGACCGCAGAGCGGAAGATGCAAAAAACGAAAAGGCTCGTTCACGAAACACATCCGTGGAGCATGGTTCGGGGCCGTTGATTTTTCACGCAAAAGCGCCATTTTTCCTACAGCGGGCACGCGGCGCGAATGGCCGTTTCGCTTGTGCCGAGACGCAGGAACGTTAAGAGCGTCCGCAAGCAGGAATACAGGAACGAACATGGCGACCTTTACCCTCCCGAAGAACTCCAAGATCACCGGCAAGGCGCGCAAGCATGCCGCGACCAGCTCGGGTCGGGTCAAATCGTTCAAAATCTACCGCTACGACCCCGATCTCGGCGAGAACCCGCGCTACGACACCTTCGAGCTCGACCTCGACGATTGCGGCCCGATGGTGCTCGACGCCCTGTTCAAGATCAAGAACGAGGTCGACCCGACGCTCACCTTCCGCCGCTCGTGCCGCGAGGGCATCTGCGGGTCGTGCTCGATGAACATGAACGGCAAGAACGGGCTCGCCTGCACCACTGCGATCGACGATCTCAAGGGCGAAATCCGGATCACCCCGCTGCCGCATATGGAAGTGGTCAAGGATCTGGTCCCCGACTTCACCCATTTCTACGCGCAATACGCCTCGATCCGCCCCTGGCTGCAGACCGTCTCGACCACGCCCAGCGGCAAGGAGCGGCTCCAGACCCCCGAGCAACGCGAGAAGCTCGACGGGCTTTACGAGTGCATCCTGTGCGCCTGCTGCTCGACCGCCTGCCCCAGCTATTGGTGGAATTCGGACAAGTTCCTCGGCCCGGCGATCCTGCTCCAGGCGTTCCGCTGGCTGGCCGACAGCCGCGACGAGATGACCGGCGAGCGGCTCGACCAGCTCGAGGATCCGTTCCGGCTCTATCGCTGCCACACGATCATGAATTGCGCCAATGTCTGCCCCAAGGGGCTGAACCCGGCCAAGGCGATCGCCGAAACCAAGAAGATGCTCGTCGAACGCGCGCTCTGATTTCGATGGCTTTGAGCGAAGACGTATTCGAGCACGGGCCCGACCCGGACAATCCCGGCTGGAACCACTGGAATCTCAAGGACCAGACGCTGTTCAACGGCGCGGTGATGGGCAAGCTCCTGACCCGCGTGGAAGGTGAAGGCGATGCGCGCCGCGCGCGGCTGCGGATGTTTCCCGAGCGGCGTCACGAGAATCTGCAGGGCATCGTCCATGGCGCGGTGACGCTGTCGCTGATCGACATCGCGCTGTTCACCACCATGCACAATCTGGGCAGCGGGAATGCCGGGCCGTCGGTGACGCTCGAACTGTCGACGCAATTCGTCGGCGCGGGCGATCCTTCGCGGCCGCTCGATGCGGTGACCGAGATCGTCCAGGAAACCGGGCGACTGGTGTTCGTGCGCGGCACGGTCGAGCAGGAGGGCGCGCGGGTCGCGGCCTTCTCGGGCATCGTGCGCAAGATGCGGCCGCGCGACCCCTCCTGACAAACCGCGGAAAGTGATTCGCCTGCCATGACCGGAATGCTCGCGCGCTACGACGCGCTGATCGAGGCGGGCGAACTGCGCCCCGATGCCGACCAGCGCGCAGCGGCGCAGCGGCTCGACGCGCTCCAGCGCGAGCTCGAAGCACCCGCCGAGGGCGGCGGTTTCCTCGGCAAACTGCTCGGCAAGAAGCCCAAGCGCCCGCGCGGAGTCTACATGTGGGGCGGCGTCGGGCGCGGCAAGTCGATGCTGATGGATCTGTTCGTCGAGACGCTGGACATCGCGGCCAAGCGGCGGGTCCATTTCCACGAATTCATGCTCGAGGTCGACCGGATGATCGGCGAGGAGCGCAAGCGCGAGAACGGCGATCCGATCGCCCCGGTGGCCGCGCGGCTGGGCGAAGGGATACGCTGCCTCGCCTTCGACGAGATGGTGGTCGCCAACACCGCCGATGCCGCGATCATGAGCCGGCTGTTCACCGCGCTGATCCGCGACGAGGGCGTGAGCGTGGTCACCACCAGCAACCGCCCGCCGCGCGATCTGTACAAGGACGGGCTCAACCGTTCGCTGTTCCTGCCCTTCATCGATCTGGTGCTGGCCGAGATGGACGTGCTGCCGCTCAACGGCCCGACCGATTACCGGCTCGACCGGCTGGGCGATCTCGACAGCTGGCACACGCCGCTGGGCGACGCGGCAACGGCGCAGGTGCGCGAGGCGTTCTTCCGGCTGACCGATTATGCGCCCGAGGATGCCGAGCACGTCCCCTCGGGCCAGCTCGAGCTGGGCGGCGGGCGGACGCTGACAGTGCCCAAGTCGCTCAAGGGCGTTGCGGTGTTCAGCTTCAAACGGCTGTGCGGCGAGAACCGCGGCGCTGCGGATTATCTCGCGATCGCGCATGCCTATCACACGGTGATCGTGGTCGGCATCCCGGTTCTGGGGCCCGACAAGCGCAACGAGACGCTGCGCTTCATCAAGCTGATCGATGCGCTCTACGAGAACGGCGTTAAGCTGTTCGCGACCGCCGCGGCGGAACCGCAAGCGCTCCACGACGCGGGCGAGGGCCTGTTCGAATTCGACCGCACCGTCAGCCGGTTGATGGAGATGCAGAGCGACGAATATATGGCGCGGGGGCACGGCAGCGAGGGCTGAGGGCAGGCGCTGTTCGCTCTGGCCGCCCAGCGTTGTCGTCATTGCGAGCGTAGCGAAGCAATCCAGGGACCTGCGCCATGGATTGCAGCGGCGCCTGCGGCACCTCGCAATGACGAGGTAAGGGTACGCCCTGCCCGCCGGTATTGGGTCGAAGCAACACCCAAATCCGTTCGTGTCGAGCGAAGTCGAGACACCTCGCGCCCAGCGCCTCTCGACTTCGCTCGAGGCGAACGGGTTTCGACGGGTACACCCCTGTTTCGTCATTGCGAGCGAAGCGAAGCAATCCACGGCGCAGGTCCCTGGATTGCCGCGGCGCCTGCGGCTCCTCGCAATGACTAGACAGGAAGCCGGCCCCCGCCTCCCGTTGATATCGCGCCGCCGCTTCCCAAATATGCCCCATCCCGGCGACAACACCCCGCCGATGTGAGACCATCCATGATCGATATCCGACCCTTCGCCAGTCTCGGCCATGCCAATCACGGCTGGCTCGACGCCCGCCATCATTTCAGCTTCGCTTCCTATCACGATCCCGAGCGGATGGGCTGGGGCCCGATCCGGGTGTGGAACGACGACACCATCGCCGGCGGGAGCGGATTTCCGCCGCATCCGCACCGCGACATGGAGATCGTGACCTTCGTGCGCAGCGGGGCGATCACGCATCGCGACAGCCTCGGCAACGAGGGCCGCACCGCCGCGGGCGACGTCCAGGTGATGAGCGCGGGCACCGGGATCACCCATGCCGAGTTCAACAAGGAAGACGAGGCCACCACGCTGTTCCAGATCTGGATCATGCCCACCCGCACCGGCGAGGCACCCGGCTGGGGCCAGCGCGAATTTCCCAAGGCGAGCCGCGAGGGCGGCTTCGAAGTGCTCGCCAGCGGCACCCCCGAGGAAGACGACGCGCTGTCGATCCGCACCGATGCGAAGGTGCTCGCCACGACGCTGAGCGCGGGTCAGTCGGCGGTGTGGAAAACCGATGGCTCGCGGCACCAGTATCTGGTCGCGCCGGTCGGGCGGATTTCGGTCAATGGTCACGAGGCCAATCCGCGCGACGGCGTGGCGATCACCGGCGAGGACGCAATCACCGTGCTCGCGCTGGAGGATGCCGAAGTGGTGATGGTCGACGCGCGCTAGCCTGCGATGACGTAGAATGGAATCTCTTCTCCCCTCCCCGCGGGGAGGGGTCGGGGGTGGGGGTACGACGCATGAAGCTTCAAGCGCCGTACACCCCCACCCAGCCTCCCCCTCAAGGGGGAGGAGCAAACCAGGTCAATCCAAAGTCATCATTCTCCAGCCGCGCACGCCGATCAGGGGATAATCAGGCCGCCCGGACAAGCTTCGTCTGGGCGGTTACCAGCCGGTCCATCAGCTTGAGGTCCTTGGCGCCGAGCTGGAGCGCGGCATCGGCCCACAATTCGGTGATCCGGGTCAGTTCCTCGAGCTGAAGGTCCCAGCAGACCTTCATCGCGCGGCGCGAATTGACCAGCCCGGCGTGCTTGCGCGTGCTGCGGCGGATGAAATCCTGCGTCGCCTTCAGCCCCTCGCCATCCTCGGCGAGGACGTGGACGATCCCCATCTCGTAGAGTTGCTCGGCGCTGTAGCTGGCGTTGGAGACGATCAGCCGGTCGGCCATCGCGCTGCCCAGCTTGCGGCTGAGCAGCGAATGCGCGCCCATCCCCGGGAACAGGCCGAACATCATCTCGGGCAGGCCGAAATTCGCGCCGCGCTCGGCGACGATATAGTCGAAGGACAGCAGCGCCTCGAAGCCGCCGCCCAGCGCATCGCCCTGCACCATGCCGACGGTGACGATCGGCAGGTCGAGCGAGTTCATGTTGCGGTGGAGGATCTGGCAGCAGCGGTGGCCATAGGTCACCAGCCCCTCGCGGTTGCGCGTCTCGATCAGCCGCCGGAACAGGTCGAGATCGCCGCCGAAGCAGAACACGCCCGGCGCGCGGCTGCCCAGCACCAGGAATTTGAGCGGCACCTTGTCGGGGCCGAAGCCCAGTTCGATCAGCCGCTGCCAATTGGCGAAATCGCCGAGCATCGGCGGGGTGAAGCTGGGGCGGCCCTGCGGGCGCATATAGGTCCACAGCGTCTGGGCGTCGCCATCGTAGAGGACGTCGAGCTCGGCGAGGCGGAACAGCTCCTCGGGGATCGCCAGATGACGCGCGCTCTCGGCGTGGAGTTCGGCCTCGTCCGCGAGCAGGATATGCGCATCCTCCGAAACGTCCGGTTCGGAAGAAGAACGATGCGTATCGGCGATCAACCGTTCCATATGCGCCCCCCGGCTTTGGTTTGGACTATTCCAATCCAATGGATTCAGACGGATAGCTTTTGTTAACCAGGAATCTAGGCCATGCGGGAGTCGCTTGGCAAACGAAATGATCGTCCCGAAGCTGTAAGATAGAGCTCCGGGTTCACCTCACTCGGTGCCGGCGGTGCATTTTCGCATCACCCTCGTCAGCCGCGTAAATCCAGCCATGCCAGCGACTTATCGAGCATCACCAATTGCCACAGCACCCGGCCGTGATCGTGCTGGCGCGAAATATGCTGCTCGGCGATCCGCGCCAGCGCGCTGCGGTCGAACCAGCCGCTGTCGACCAGCCGCTCGCTCGCCGCGATCCCGCGCGCGGTGCCGGCGAGCGGGCCGCGGAACCACTCCGCCAGCGGAGTGACGAAGCCCTGTTTTGGCCGGTAGAGGATGTCTTGCGGCAGATAGCGCTGCATCGTGTGCTTCATCAGCCATTTGCCCTGCCGCCCGCGGACGCGCTCGCGCTCGGGCAGGCTGGCGGCGAAACCCACAAGGCGGTGGTCGAGCAGCGGCTCGCGCGCCTCGAGCCCGACCGCCATGCTGGTGCGATCGACCTTGGTGAGGATATCGCCCGGCAGCCAGAATTTGAGATCGGCATATTGCGCCGCGTCGAGCCCGCTGCGCGCGGGGGCATTCTCCATCAAAGCGATCAGCTTGTCTTCGGCGCGGTAGTCGCCGCGTTCGCGCAGCAGGCCCGCGCCATAGAGCCGCGCGCGCGAGGGCGCGTCGAGGATGGCGAGCGCGCGGGCATAGCCCTGCGCCCCGCTCTCGGCGAGCGAGAGGAAGGTGGTCTTGGCGCGAAGCCCGCGCGGCGCCCAGTCGGCCTTGGGCCAGAGCTTGCCGAGCGTCCCGAACACCGGACCGCGCAGGGCCTGCGGCAGGAAGCCGCGCGCCTGTTCCTCGCGGTGGTGGAACATCTGGCGGCGATAGCCTGCGAGCGCCTCGTCGGCCCCGTCCCCCGACAGCGCCACTTTGACATTCTCGCGCGCCAGCTCGCAGACCCGCAAGGTCGGCAGCGCCGAGGCATCGGCAAATGGCTCGTCGAAGATGCCCGCGATCCGGTCGAGATCGACGATGTCGCCGGGCGAGACCACCCGTTCGCGGTGGTCGGTGGCGAACAGCTCGGCGACCTGCCGGGCGTAGCCGGTCTCGTCGACCGCCTCGACATCGAAGCCGATCGAGCAGCTGCGCACCGGATCGCGGCTGGCCTCGGCCATCAGCGCGACCACGCTCGAGCTGTCGACCCCGCCGGAAAGGAAAGCGCCCAGCGGGACATCCGCGACCATCCGGCTGGTGACGCCCTCGCGCATCCGGTGGAGCAGTTCGGCGGAAAGATCGGCGGTGCTGCCTTTCGCGCGGTGCTCGAAGGACACGTCCCACCATTGGCGCGGCGGCGGCGGCTCGCGCCCGTGCTCGAGCAGCAGGAAGTGGCCCGCGGGCAGCTTCTCGACGCCCTTGAGGATCGAGCGGTGATCGGGGACATAGCCCCAGGTCATGTAGTCCTCGATCGCCAGCGGATCGGCCACGCGGCGCAGCAGCGGATGCGCGAGCAGGCCCTTGAGCTCGGAGGCGAAAGCCATGCTGCCGTCCGACAGCCGCGCGAGGAACAGCGGCTTCACCCCGAAGCGGTCGCGCGCGAGGAACAGCTGGCGGCGCTCGCAATCGTGGAGCGCGAAGGCGAACATGCCGTCGAGCCGCTCGAGGCAGTCCGGCCCCCAGCGCTGCCAGGCGGCGAGGATGACCTCGGTGTCGCCATCGGTCGCGAAACGCGCGCCGCCGGCCTCGAGCTCGGCGCGCAGCGCGCGGTAATTGTAGATCTCGCCGTTGAAGGTGATCACCGCGCGGCGATCGACCGAATGCATCGGCTGAGGCGAGCCCGCGAGGTCGATGATCGAGAGCCGGCGGTGCCCCAGCCCGACCCCGGGCGCGGTCCAGACCCCCGAACCGTCGGGCCCGCGATGCGCCAGCGCATCGGCCATCCGCTCGACCCTTCGCGGATCGACCGGCTTGGGCGTGCCGTAATGGAAAATGCCAGCGATCCCGCACATAGGCGCTGGCTCCTAGCCCGTAGGCAGCGCGAAGGCGAGCGCCGCGGCGGCCACCGCCAGCGCGAGCACCGCGAGCAGCAGCACGCGGGTTCCGCCCGACCGGCGCTCCAGCGCGGCGAGCAGCGCGCTTCCCTGCAGATCCGCGACCGACCAGCCCGCCTCTTCGGGCTCGCGCTCGAACCAGCGCCAGGCGACGCCCAGGATCAGCGCCACCACCAGTCCGAAGAAGATCCAGCCATAGACGATATGATCGAAGCCGCCCGCCGCCTCGGCGCCGATGAATTGCGCGATGTAGATCGTCGCCCAGGCGCGGATACCGTTGGCGACGACCGGCACCACCACGCAGGCCAGCATGAAAGCTGCGCGGCGGCGCCAGCTCGCGAAGCTGGTAAAGCTGGTCAGCACGCCCAGCGCGACCATCGCGATCAGGAAGTGCACGCCGGCGCAGGCCTCTGCGACGACGAACAGCCCGGCGGGGGTATGGATGTAGATGCCGTCGATCCGCGCGGGCACGCCGACCATATGGGTCAGCGCGATCGCCATTTCGGCGGTGAGATATTGCAGCGGGGGCACGATCTCGTCGCCGAAGGGGACGAGGAAGGCGGCAAAGCCCAGCGGCAGCGCAAGCAGCGCGCCGACCCGCGGGCCGAGCAGCGCGAGCGTGGCGGCGGGGAGCATCGCCACGGCCCCGGCGTGAGCGAGCAGGTTGAGTTCGGTGGAGCGGCCGGCGAGCCACAGCCCGAGCGCCGCCGCCACCATGGCCAACCCCGGCCACCAGCCGCGCGGCGGTACCTGCGCGGCATCCTCGCGGCGGATCCAGACCAGCCAGGCGATGATCGGCGGCACCAGCAGGATGTGCGAATAGCTGTCGCTGTTCCACCAGATGTGCAGCATCTCGCCCCATTCGCGCGACGACAGCGCGATCAGAGCGAGCGAGGCGAGCGCAAGGCGGACCAGCGCGGCGCGCCATTCGGAATGGCGGGTCGCGGCCATCGGCGTCTCGGCCAGGGTCGCGCTGTCAGGCGGCATGGTGCGGCCCGCCCTGCCCGCGCCCGACGATCGGCGCCAATTGCGCCTCGACCGCTTCCCACGACATCTCGGCCATGACGAAGGCGCGCGCGGCGCGGCCCATGGCCTCGGCGCGGGTCTGGTCGGCTGTGATCTCTCCGGCGGCGGCGACGAAGGCCGTATCGTCGCGGCAGATCGTGAACTGCTCGCCGTCGCGCGCCTCGATCCCGGTCGCCGCTTCGGAGCTGAGCAGCACGGGGCGCGCCATCGCCATCGCCTCGAGCACCTTGTTCTGCACCCCGCGCGCCAGCGTGAGCGGCGCGACCACGGCGCTGGCGGCGGCGAGGAACGGCCGGACATCGGGGACCTCGCCCCAGACCGTGACGCCGGGCTCATCGCCGAGCCGGGTCACTTCGGCGGTCGGCGCGCGGCCGACGATTTGGAACCGTGCCTCCACGGTCTCGCGCAGGCGCGGCAAAATCGCACGGGCGAACCGCTCCACCGCCGCGATATTGGGCGGATAGTCCATCTGCCCCGTGAAGACAAAATGCGGCCCCGGCGTCGCTGTCAGATCGGGGTGCTCCAGAGTCGCTACCGGGTCGAAGAAGGCAGCGTCGATACCATTGCCCAGCGCGCGGACATCGCAATCCGCTCCGGCCGGCAGCCGGCTGCGGAACAGCGCCCGCTCATTGTCGGAGATCAGCAGCGTGCAATCCGCACGCCGCGCGATCCGCGCCTCCTCAAGCGCCAGCAGCCGCGCCTCGCGCGCCATCAGCCAGGATTTGGGAAAACCTGCCTCGGCCGCATAGGTCTCGAACTTGGCGCTATCGACGTCGCACAGATCGACCACCACGCGCCCGGTGAAGCCCTCTGGTATGTACTGCCCCATCTGGCCCGAGAAGATCACCACGGTGTCGATGTCGCGGCCAGCCAGCGTCTGCGCCACCCAGCGCGACAGGCGGCGGTCGGCGAAGGCCGGCAGGCTCACCGGTCTGCCGCTCGCGAGCGCCCGCAATCCCGCCTTCGGCAGCGACATGTCGCGATCGACCAGCAGGTGGCTCGCGGCCAGTTGGGCCAGCGCCGGATCCTGCGCGCGATCCTGCGCATTCTCGGCGAAGGTGCCGACATGCACCGGCGCGAGCTTCGCGAGCCCCTTGAGCAGGTGATGCGAGCGGATCTTGTCGCCACGGTCGGGCGGGAACGGCACGCGGTGGCACAGGAACAGGATCTCGCCCATCAGCCCAGCCCGCGGGCGACGAAGGGGCCGATGGCGTTGGCGAGCGGCAGCGGCAGCCGCTTCCACAGCTCGATCCCGCGCGAATAGCCCTCGTCGGTCGGATCGATATTGCGCGCCGCCACACCAGGAGCAGTCCAGCTCGAATAGGTCAGCGGTTCGGGCTCGAACCCCCAGTTCTTCTTGAAGAAATAGGGTCCGCTGTTCGTTTTGGAGCGCCCGAAGTCGAACCGCGTGCAGCCGCGGGTGCGGGCGTGGCGCATCAGCGCGTAATACATCACCTCATTGGCGCGCAGATCGCGCGCGACGAACCGCCCGCCGCCCCAAAAAGGCATCACTGCGCCCCGGTGATAGAGCGACAGCACGCTCGCAACCGGCTCGCCTTGGTGCCGCACGGTCAGGATATCCGCATCCGCGCCGAACCCGTCGATCACCGCATCGAACAGCGCGCGCGGAAACACCGGCGTGCCGAGATTGCGCACGCTCTCGGAATAGACCGCATAATGCGCCGCGCGATCATCGGGCCCGCTGCCGATCGCGATGTCGAGATCGTTGCGCAGTCCCTTGCGCACCTCGGCGCGCGCCTTGCGCGGGATGGCGAGCAGCTCGGCCTCGTCGTCCGCGGCGAGATCGCGGCTGAAATTGCAATGCGCAGTGGAGGTCGCGGTCCAGTCCTGCGGCGCCTGTCCGCCACGCAGTTCGATCGTTCCCGCGCCGCGCCGCAGCGCGAGTTCCTCCGCCGCACGGCACAGCGCCTCGCTATCCCTTTCGGAAACCGCCAGCGGGCCGCCACCGACAGCGAAGCCGCTCGATACCAGCGCGCGTCCGAAGAACGGCGAGTGGATATCGCTGAGCGGGAGCCAGCCGGCCAAATCGCCGCCGCGGGTCGCGACGAGGCCCAGCGCCTGCTGCCCGGTGCCGCGCTCGATCGCCGCCAGCCACGCGGGCCGGTGGAACACCGACCCGCCCTGCTCCGCGACGAAGCCCTCGATCCGCGCGACCTCCGCCGGATCGCGCAAATCGGCAAGCGTCACGCAGATGGATGTGTGCTTGAGCGGCGCATTCACGGTGCGAACTCGACGCAGCGCTGCGCCTCAATCCGGGCGAGTTCGTCCATCCGCCCCCAGTGGAAATCCCCCCCCAGCCGGCGCAGCTTGCCAGCCATGCCCGCAAGGTTGGTGTAATGCCGCAGCTTCGAGCGCAACGGAGCATCCTCAACCCGCGGCTGGCCCGGATCGACCTCCCAGGGGTGGAAATAGAACACCGCGGGGCGGCGGTCGTCGCGGTTGACGCGGGCGATCGCCCAGCGCGAGAAGGCATAGGGCAGCACGCGGAAAAACCCGCCGCCGCCAGCCGCCAGTCGCCGCTCGCCCACCTGCGCGGTGGTCACCGGGATTTCGACCAGCGGACTGTCCGCCAGCGGGCGGAAGGCGAAGCGCGGCGCCTCGCGCCAGCCGTAATGGTCGTGGCGGATCGGCGCGACGCTGGAGGAATAGGTGTAGCCGTGTTCCGCGAGCACCTCATGCGCCCAAGGCGTGCGCTGGTCGATCGAGAAGCTTGGCGCGCGGTAGCCGGTGATTGCCGCTCCGCCGGCGTCCTCGAGAATGGCGCGCGATTTTGTCAGGTCGGCGGCGAAAGCGCCCGGATCGAAGGTGAACACCCGCGTGTGATCGTAGCCATGGCTCGCGAGCTCGTGGCCGCGTTCGACGATGGCGCGGATCGCCTGCGGATCGCGTTCGGCCACCCAGCCCAGCGTGAAGAAGGTCGCCTTGACTCCGACCTCGTCGAACAGGTCGAGCACGCGGCGGACGTTGTCGCCCACGCGCAGCGCGATCCCGTCCCAGTCGGAGCGCGCGATCGTGTTTTCGAAGGCGCCGACCTGGAACCAGTCCTCCACATCGACCGAAAGGCCGTTGAGGATGCCCGCCGCGGTGATCGAACGCTCTTCCAAATCAATGGCCCCTCCGGCGCCTCAGGCTGCCTCGCCCTCAGGCTGCTTGACGTTGCCCGCTGGTTTCGAGGAATTCGATCAATTGGGCAAGGACGTGCCGCAGCGATTGCTCCTGCTCGTCGAGCCGCACTTCGATCCGCCCCAGCCGCTCGTCGATCGCATCGGAACCGTGTTCGGGGCCCCCGACGAAGCTGGCGCGGGTTTCGCCGATTTCGCGGCGCAGCTGGTCGAGCTCGCGATCGCGATCGGCGAACGCGCGTTCGATCGCAACGATCTGCGCCTCGGCGAGGCCATCGCTCTGGGGCTGTTCGGGGGCCTTGCGCTCGGCTTCGGCGCGCCGCGCCTGGGCAACCGCCTGCGCGGCCGGGAGCTTGGGATCGGGCGCGACGCTGTCGGCGACCGCCTCGTCCTCGGCGGCGCTGTCGCCTTCCATCTCCTCGATCACCGACTGGAGCATGCCGAGTTCGATCACCGCCTGCTCCTCGACCGCACCGAGCAGCAGCAACCGGGTCATCACCTGGTTGATCTTGCGCGGAATGCCCCCGGTTGCGCGGTACAGGCTGGTGAAGATGCCGTGGTCGAGCTCGGGGTTGGTTCCGTCCCAGCCGACGTGTTCGAGCCGGTGGCGGACATAGGGTTCGATCTCGCCCGGCTGCATCGGTTCCAGATGATGCGCCGCGATCACCCGCTGGCGCAATTGCTCGAGCTCGGGCGAGCCCGCGAGCAGCCGCTTGAACTCGGGCTGGCCGAGCAGCAGCGTCTGCAGCAGCGGATGCGCGCCGAGCTGGAAATTGGAGAGCATCCGCAGCTCTTCGAGCGCGCCGATCGACAGGTTCTGCGATTCGTCGACGATCAGCAGGCAGCGCTTGCCGTTGCGCGCTTCCTCGTGGAGGAAATGCTCGATCGCGGCGAGCGCGGCGGCCTTGTCGCGGCCCTCGACATCGAGCCCGAAACTGCGCGCGGCGACATGGATCATCTCCTCGCCGTCGAGCGCGCTGGTGACGACCTCGCCCACGCTCATCCGCTCGGCATCGAGCTTTTGCTTGAGATGCGCGACCAGCGTCGACTTGCCCGAGCCGACCTCGCCGGTGATGACGACGAAGCCCTCGCCTTGGTTCAGCCCGTAGCCGAGATAGGACAATGCCTTCTTGTGGGTGATGCTCTCGAAGAAATAGGCCGGGTCCGGGGTGAGCTGGAAGGGGCGCTCCGAGAAGCCGTAATATTGTTCGTACATGGTCGGGTCTTCCTATCAGAAGCCGTAGCGCAGGCCCACCAAGGCCGATGCGCTCTTGAGGTCCTCGGCAGACACTTCGCTGTCGAGATAGTTCACCGCCACCGCGACCCGCCCCGTGAGGTTGCGGGTAAAGTTGCGGTTGTAGGCGGCCGAACTGCCGAGCGCGAGCGCATCGCCCACCCCGACGAAGCCGCTATCGATATGGCTGGCGTAGGTGGCGATGGTGTAGCCCGCGTCGCGACCCAGCGGGCCGGTGACGGTGCCGGCGATGTAGAGGCTTTCGTCCGATACGCCGTCGGAGGCTTCGAGCACGGTGCCCGGCGCGCCGAGATAGGTGCGGCGGTCGTACCCCGCCGAAATCCCGGCGGTGGTGCGCCCGACCTGACGCGAATAATAGGCCGAGACCCCGCGCGAGCGGAACACCGAGGAGCGCACCGAGCCGAGCAGCCCGTCGAGGCAGCTCGCGCCGCTGACCGAATTGACGCAGCCGATGATCGCGCCGCTGATCGGGTCGCGGACGACCTCGAAATCGGTCGGCAGCGCGGCCAGTGTGTTGTTGAGACGTCCGCCGAAGCCGGTGATGGTGTCGTAGACGTTGACCCCGAGGCTGGAGGTGCGGCTCGGCTGCCAGCTGAAATTGCCGTAATAGGTGTCGCTGTCGTAGCGGCGGCCATAGACCGCCTGGAGCGAAGTGCGCTGGCTCGGGCGCCACAGCACGCCGACATCCCAGATCAGGCCGCTGGCTTCGAAGGCGATCCGGCGCGGTCCGCTCTCGTCGGTGACCAGCCGGCCGTCGGGGCCGACGACCGGGTTGCCCGTGGCATCCCGCAAGGCATCGCGGCTCGACACCTCGACATCCTCGTAGCCGACGCCTGCCACGACCGCGAGCGACGGGGTGATCGGCACGGTGACATCGCCGCGGAGGTAGGAATCCACCACCCGCTGATCGAGATTGTCGACGTCCTCGCGGAAATAGCCGCCGCCCACGCCGATCCCGACCGGGAGATATTCGCCCGGCTGGGTGCCGGCGCGCAGCTGCGCACTGTGGGTTACGCTTTCGTCGAAGACATCGGCAGGAGTTCCGCCCGCCGCGACGAAGTCCGGCGCATCGACGCGGGTGTAGCCCAGCCGGTAATTGCCGGTCACATCGACACGGTCGATCTCGGTCGAAAGGTTGGGCCCGATATAGGCCGAATAGGTCTGGGTCGAATTGTCGAGATTGTTCTGTCCGGCGAAGACGTTCGAGCCGCCGCTGGTGACGGTGGTGCGGCTGGCGAGCGCGCCGGCCTCGAGCGTGAGCACCTGCGGGACCAGGGTGGTGTAGCCGCGCGCGATCCCGCTGATGGTGTCGCTGTCGCTGGCATCGCCATAGCCGAAATTGTGTTCATAGCGCAGCGACACCGAGGCGCCGTTGTTGCGCCCGATGTAGGAGGCATCGACCCCGGCGGCGACCTGGGTGTAGGTCAGCACGTCGTCGAAGGGCGAGAGCTGCGCGGTAAGGATCTGCGAGGCCTCGATATAGGGTTCGACCGAGAGCCGCCGTCCGGAAGGCCCCGCCCGCCCCTCGGTCTCCTCCGACGAGCCGGTCTGGTCTTGCGAACCGCGGCCCTGATAGCTTTGCGCCATCAGCGGCAGCGGCGCGATCAGCGCGCAGCCCGCCGCGAGGCTGACGATCAAGCGGGTCTTCATGATGCCGATTCCCCATAGCCGTAATATTTGCCGAACTTGCGCCCGCTCGGGCTGAAGGTCGCATCGTTGAGCAAGAGGCGGATGTCGGGGCAGCCCGAGAGCAGGTCGATCGCATCCTCCAGCGCCGCGCGCGCGGTGGTGTCGGCGCGCGCAACCAGCAGCGCCTGGCCGCAATGCTTGGCCAGCTCGGCTGCGGGCGAGGCCGCCAGCGCGGGCGGGCTGTCGAAGATCACGATCCGGTCGTGCGCGCCGCGGGTGAGGCGGTTGAGCACTTCCCAGGTCCGCTCGCTGGCGAGATATTCGGCATCCGAGCCGCTGCGCTGGCCCGCGGGCAGGATCCACAGCCCGGGGATGTCGGTGCCCAAGACCAGATCCTCGACCTTGATGCTGGGGTCGCGCAGCGCGTCCATCAGCCCGGGGGCGGGATCGAGCCCGAAGGTCTTCATGATCGAGGGCTTGCCGAAATCGGCATCGACCAGCAGCACTTCGGACTGGCGTTCGCCCGCCAGCGCAATCGCGAGATTGGTGGCGCAGAAGGTCTTGCCCTCGCCCGGATGCGGCGAGCAGATCAGCACGCGGCGCGATTTGGCGGTGCCGTCGGCCTCGGCCGTCGCCAGCACCTGGCGTTTGACGATGCGGAATTCCTCGACCAGCCCGCTGGAACCCAGATCGGGGTCGATCATCCCCTGTTCGCGCAGATGCTTGCGCGAGATCGGCTGCGGCGTTCCGGTGAACTCGACCTTGAGGCCGCCGACCTCGCGCTGGCGCGCCGGCCGGGTCTCCGCCTCGATCACGACCGGCGGCTGCGAACCGGCAGCGGCTTTGTCCAGGCCCTGCTCAGGCTCGGACAGATCGGCGGGCAAATCCGCGCGCCTGGCCGGCTTGGGCATGCGCACCGCCCGGCCCTGCGGCAGCTTGGCCGGAACCTTGGCCGGCGCCAGGCTGTCGAAGCCAAAGGCCCCGCTGGCGCGCTCGAACAGCGAGCGCTTGCCGGGAGCCTGCGGATTGTCCGCCTCATCCTTCCCGTCTCCGGGGGGCACGATCTTGATCGGCTTGTTCACGCTCACAATCCCTTCACGCCACCGTACCGACCTGGATGAACTCGACCGCGAGCAGCAGGATGCAGACCCCGCCGAGCGCGCCGGCACCGGCGGCGAATTGCTTGAAGCGCTTGCGCGCATGCTCCTCGCGCGCCTTGGTCATCGAGCGCGAGATCGTGCCAACCACCGGGAGGTCGAGCGCGCGTTCGAGCCGGTCGGCCGTCGAGAAGGCGGATTTGAGCTGGCCGAGCACGAAAGCCACGCCGGCACCGGCCGCGAGACCGACGAACAGCACCCCGATCAACAGGATCGGCCGGTTGGGCGCCGCGGGCTTGCGCGGGATCGTCGGCGGGTCGACCACCTCGAACTGGAACGCGCTGCGTTCGGTCTGGACCTGGCCGCGCAGGCGCATTTCCTCGCGGTCCCTGAGCAGCTCGTCGTATTTGGTCTTGAGCACCTCGTAATCGCGCGAGATGCGGTTGGCTTCGGCAGCGACCTCGGGCTCCTGCGCCTGCGAGGCGATCATGCCGGAGATATCCGCCTGCAGGGCGGCCTTGCGGGCGCTCAGCGCCTGGACATTGGCCTGCCGTTCGGCGCGAATCGAGATCAGCGAGGTGTAGGCGGGGTTGGGCTGGCCATAGGCGCCGTCGCCCTCGTTGGCCGCCTGGCGTTCGAGCAGTCCGATCTGGCGCTGGGTCGACTGGATATCGGGATGGCTGTCGGTCAGCCCGCGCGAGCGCATCGCCGCAAGCTGCGACTGCGCCTGGATCAGCGCGCCGCGCGCTCCGCCATCGCCGGCACCGGGCATCTGGATGCTGCGCGGGGTGCCCGCGATCTGGCCGTTGATCGCCGCCAGCGCGCTTTGCGCCGCAGCGATATCGCCATCGACCCCGCGCATTTCGGTGCGCAGAGTCTGCAGCCGGGTCGAAACCGTCCCGGTTCCGCCGATCAGTTCGGGATATTGCGCCTCGAATGCGAGGCGACGCTGTTCGGCGGCCTCGAGTTCCTGCTTGCGCTCTTCGAGCTGGCGATCGAGGAACACCAGCGTATCGGCGACCTCGCCGCGATTGCCCGAGATGTTCTCCTCGCGGAAGATGTCGAGCAGTTTCTGGACCACGTCCTGCGAGAGCTTGGCGTTCTCCGCATCGCTCAGATCGCCCTTCCCGATGGTCGCGCTGACTTCGAACAGATTGTCCTGCTCGCTCTTCACCAAGACATTTTCGTTGAGGCTGGTGACCGCGCCCTGCAGTTCGGAATCGGTGGTGATATCTTCGCCCAGTTTCGTCGAGCGGACGACCTTTTCGAGATTGACCCCGCTGTTCAGAGTCTGGCGTACGCGTTCCAGTTCCTTCTTGCCGTCGCCGGAGATTTCCAGCTGCTGCGAGAGGACGTCGTCGACCTGCACATAGATGCGTGCGCGGCTTTCGTAGCTGTTGGGGATCAGCGCCACCACCAGCCAGCCGAGCACGCAGACCCCCCAGGCGACACCGAGCGCGACCCAGCGCCGGTTCCAGACCTGGTAGAGCGCCGCGCGCAGTTCCTCGAAGACCTCGTTCATAGCGGGTGCGCTCTCAGAAAGCCGACTCGGGAATGATGATCACGTCCCCGGCGCGCAGCATGACGTTCGCCTCGCTGTCGCCGCGGCGGAGCAGGTCGGTCAAGCGCAGCGCATATTCGCGCTGGCGCCCGGCCTGCTTGTCGAAGCGGATTAGCTTGGCGCGGTTGCCGGCGGCGAAATCGTTGAGCCCGCCGACCGCGATCATGGCGTCGAGCACGGTCATGTTGGCGCGATAGGGGATCGAGGCGGGCTTTTCGGTCGCACCGACGATGCGGACCTGCTGGCTGAAGGTGCCAGCGAATTCGTTGACGATCACCGAGACCAGCGGATCCTCGATATATTGCGAGAGCTGGAGGCGGATATCCTCCTCCAGCATCGAAGGAGTCTTGCCGACCGCGGGCATGTCCTTGACCAGCGGGATGGTTATCCGGCCGTCGGGGCGAACCTGGATCTTCTCGGCGCCCAGTTCGGGATTGCGCCAGACGTGGATGGTCAGATTGTCGAGCGGACCGATGACATATTGCTCGCCCGGGCCTTCCTGCAACGCGACGAAGGTCGCGGGCGGCAGTTCGGTGCCGCCGGACCCTGCGCAACCTGCAAGCGCCAGCGCTGCGACCGCACAGCTCGCGATGGAAGTGGAAACGCGGATTTTGCGCATGAAAAATGTTCCTCGGTCGCTTTTAAGGAGGCTGGAGAGCCGCCATCGGCAAACTCACCTCCCCCTATTTCAGCCGACCTAATGCAGAAAAAAGGTGAACAGACCGTTAGCTTTGACGGGCAACCCACGGCGCTCCGCCGATTCGCTGCGCACTGTTGCAATTCGGGACAGTGTCAGACGAGCAGTTCCACGGCGGGTCCCTGGCCTAGGAAGGCGCTCGGAGAAGCGCTCGCGCCATAGGCTCCGGCGCAGAACACCGCAACGAGATCCCCGACCTCGGCGCGCGGGAGTTCGGCGCGTTCGGCCAGCCGGTCGAGCGGGGTGCACAGGCAGCCCACTACGCTGGCGATCTCCTCGGGCGGAGCGTCGAAGCGCGCGGCGACGGCGACCGGGTAATTGCGCCTGACCACGGTGCCGAAATTGCCCGAGGCGGCGAGCTGGTGGTGCAGGCCGCCGTCGGTGACCAGATAGGTCTCGCCATGGCTCACCTTGCGATCGACGATCCGGGTCAGATAGACCCCGGCCTCCCCCACGAGATAGCGCCCCAGTTCGATATAGAGTTCGGCCTCCGCCAGACTGTCGGGGAGCGCGGCGAAACGTTCCTCCATCGCTTCGCCGACCCGGGCGATGTCGAGGGGCTTGTCGCCGTTAAAATAGGGGATGCCGAAACCGCCGCCCATGTTGAGCTTGGGCATGGCGACACCGGCCTCGCGGGCGATCCGGTCGGCGAGGTCGAGGACATTGCCCTGCGCCTCGACCAGCGCCTCGGCATCGAGCGCCTGGCTGCCGGTGAAGATGTGCAGGCCGCGCCAGTCGGCGCCGGCCTCGATCACGAGCCGCGCCAGCGCGGGGACGCGCTCGGCATCGACCCCGAAGGGCTTGGCGCCGCCGCCCATCTTCATCCCCGAACCCTTGAGTTCGAAATCCGGATTGACCCGGATCGCGAGCCGCGGGGTGATCCCGAGCCTGTCGGCGATCGCCAGTGCGCGCGCGGCCTCGCCCTCGCTCTCGAGATTGAGCGTCACCCCGGCGGTGCTCGCCTCCTCGAGCTCGCCGTCGCGCTTGCCCGGACCTGCGAAGCTGACCCTAGCGGTGTCGATCCCGGCCTGCTGGACCAGCGCCAGCTCGCCGCCCGAGGCGATGTCGAGTCCGTCGACCAGACCCGCCATCAGCTTCAGCACCGGTTCGAAGCTGTTGGCCTTGATAGCGTAATTGATCCGCAGCCGCTCGGGCATGGCGGCGCGCAGATCGGCCATCCGCTGTTCCAGCAGGTCGCGCGAATAGAGGAACAGCGGGGTACGGCCCGCCTGCTCGGCCCAGTCGTCGGCGCTGCGGCCACCGATCAACAATGCACCATCCCGCGTCTCGTAGCCCGCAGGGATCGGGCCGGTGGGTTTGGGCTTGCCGCTCATGCGCCCAGCTCGCGCGCCAGCGCGGCGCGGTCGAGTTTGCCGTTGGGATTGGTCGGCATGGTCTCGCGCCAATGGATCGCCTGGGGTTGCATGAAGTTGGGAAGTTCCTTCGCCAAAGCCTTGGAAAACCTTTCGTTATCGGTTGAACCCGGCGGCGCGGCGCGGACCACGAGATGGACCGCCTGCCCCAGCCGCTCGTCGGGTACCCCCAGCGCGACCGCCTCGGCCACCAGCCCGGTGCCCAGCGCCGCGTCCTCGACCTCCTGCGGGCTGATACGATTGCCCGCGCTCTTGATCATCGCGTCGCGCCGCCCGACGAAATAGAGCAGACCGTTCTGATCGCGCCGGACCCGGTCGCCCGACCACACCGCCATGCCGCCATATTCGCTCGCAGAAGGCGCCGGTTTGAACCGCTCGGCGGTGCGCTCTTCGTCCTGCCAGTATCCTTGCGCGACCAGCGGCCCGCAATGAACCAGTTCGCCCTCCTCGCCCGGCGCGGCGGGATCGCCTTCGTCGCCGATCACGAGGATCTCGGCGAAGGGAATAGCGCGGCCCATCGAGGTGGGGTGATCGTCGACGAGATCGGGATCGAGATAGGTCGAGCGGAAGGCCTCGGTCAGCCCGTACATCGGGAACAGCCGCGCCGCGGGGAACAGCGCGCGCAGACCGCGGACCAGATCGCCGGTCAGCGCTCCGCCGCTGTTGGTCAGCCGCCGCATCGACCGTATGGCCTCGTCGGCCCACTCGGCCTCGGTGAGCTGGAGCCAGAGCGGCGGAACCGCGGCCAGCGTCGTGACGCCGTGGCGGGCGCAGGCCTTGGCGACGTCGCGCGCGAAGAGATAGTCGAGCGGGACCACCGATCCGCCGGCGTACCAGGTCGAAAGCAGCTGGCTCTGGCCATAATCGAAGGACAGCGGCAGCACCGCCAGCGTCACATCGTCCGGCGCCAGCCCGAGATAATGCGCCACGCTGGCCGCGCCGAGCCACATATTGGCATGGCTGAGCATCACTCCCCTGGGCAGGCCGGTCGAACCGCTGGTGTAGAGGATCGCGGCCAGCTCATGGGGATCGCGGGTCGATGCGGGCAGCGATGAAGCCAGCGCCTCGGCCTCTGCCAAGGCTTCGCTTTCCTCGAAAAGTTCGCAGACTTCGGGAATATCGCCTTCTCCCAGCGACTTGAGCCGCGAACCTGTCCCGGCCAGCAGCACCGCGCCGCTGTCGGCGAGGATATGCGCCGCCTGGCTGTGCTTGAGCAGCGGGTTGATCGGGACATGGACCAGCCCCGCGCGCGCCGCCGCCAGCGGCAGCAGGCAGGTCAGCTCGCCCTTGGCCGCCCAGCTCGCCACCCTCTCGCCGGGCGCGGCGCGGCTCGCCAGCCAGCCCGCGAGCAGCGCGACACGCTCTCTTAACCCTGCATAGCTAAGCGTGTGGCCGCGCAGGACCAGCGCCGGGGCGCCGGATTCACCCCGTTCGATAAGACTATCCAGTGGCCGGGGCACGGGGTCTGGCGCTAGGGACATGGATGCTCCTGGAGGGTGCAATGGCGACGGCAATGACGGCGGCAGCAATGATGGCGAGGACGGTGATGTGACGGTCAGCTATCACGATAGAGTTAGCAAACTGCAAGTCTTCGACCATCTCGCGTGCAGCCCCTTCGACCGCTCCGATTGGTACGGATTGCTCGCGCAGTTCGGCAAGCACCCGCTGGTGGCCATGGCCGAGGGGCCGGAGGGCACCGCCGCGCTGCCGCTGGAGCGAGGCGCAGACGGGCTGCGATCGCTCCACCACTGGTTCGCCTTCGCCTGGCACCCGCTCGCGTCGCCCGGCCCCCAAGGCGACCGGTTGCTGCGCGCGATCGCCCGGGACCTGCGCCGCCGGGCGCCGGTCGTGACGCTGGACTATCTCCCCGACGAGGACGGCAGCGCCACCCGGCTGCGCGCCGCCTTCCGCGCGGCGGGCTGGCTGACCCGGCTCGAGCAGCGCGACACCAACCACGTTCTGGATGTCGCAGGGCGCGACTTCGCGACCTATTGGGCGCAGCGCCCCGGCCCGATGCGTACCACGCTCAAGCGCAAGGCCAAGAAGGTCGATGTCGAGGTCCTTACCGAATTCGATGTTTCCGCCTGGCAGGCCTATGTCGATATCTACAATCGCAGCTGGAAGACCGAGGAGCAGGACGCCGAACTGCTCGAGGCCTTCGCCCGCCGCGAGAGCGCGCTCGGGCATCTGCGGCTGGGCGTCGCGCGGCACGAGGGTATTCCGGTCGCGGCCCAGTTCTGGACGGTCGAGCATGGCACCGCCTTCATCCACAAGCTCGCCTACGATCAGGACCACGCGAAGCTCTCCGCGGGCACCACGCTGAGCGCGGCGCTGTTCGAACATGTCATCGATGTCGACAAGGTCGAGCTGGTCGATTTCGGCACCGGCGAGGATGGCTACAAGCGCGACTGGATGGACGCCGAGCGGCCCCGCTACCGGCTGACCTGCGTGGATCCACGGCAAATCGCCGTCTGGCGGCTGCTCGCGCGCAAGGCCGCCGACCGGCTTGCCTCGCATCTGCGACGCGGTTAAGCCGCACCGCCTGCATCCCTCCCGCCCGCAAACCGCACGAAAGCGCCCTTCATGACCGGCCAGACCGCCATTTCGACCGATGCGACCGCGCCCAGCCGCAGCCAGATCGATACCGTGCTGCGTGCGATCCTGCGCGACGTGCTGGGTCTCGAGGAGGCGCAGGTGGAGGAATTCTCCGGCGATACCGGACTGTTCGGCCATCTCCCCGAACTCGATTCCATGGCGGTCGCGGGGCTGCTCACCGAGATGGAAGACCGGCTGGGCATCGTCATCGAGGACGAGGATGTCGATGGCGAAATGCTCGAGACCTATGGCGGGTTGCTCGCTTTCGCCGAGGCGAAGTCGGTCGAGTCCTGAGCTTGACGCTCTACGATTCCTGGCGCCCGCCGCTCCCATCCGGGAAGCGGACCGAGGAGATCGTGCTGCGCTTCGACCGGGCGCGCGAACCGCGGCTGCTGCTGCTCCCGCCACTGTTCGACGAGCATAACAAGACCCGCCACCAATGCGTTGAAATCATGCGCAAACTCGATGAAGCGGGGGTGGATAGCTTCCTTCCCGACCTGCCCGGCTGCAACGAAAGCCTGGCCCCGCTCGAAAGCCAGAGCCTGACGCTCTGGCGCGAGGCGGCGCACGAGGCCCTGGCGCTGTTTCGCTGCAGCCATGTGCTTGCCATCCGCGGCGGAGCGCTGCTTGCCCCGCCCCGAACGCCCGCCTTCTTCTACACGCCCGCGCAGGGCAAGCCGCTGCTGCGCGCGATGCTGCGCGCCCGGACCATCGCCGCGCGCGAGGCGGGCCGCGAGGAAAAGGCCGAGACGCTGCTGGCGCAGGGCCGCGAACAGGGTCTCGAACTCGCCGGCTGGCCGCTGGGCGCGGCGATGATCCGCGAGCTCGAAGCGGCCGAACCCGCGATCGGGCCCGAAACCCGGCTGATCGAACAGGTCGAGCTGGGCGGATCGCCGCTGTGGCTGCGCGCCGAACCCGATGACGATCCGCGCCAGGCCGAAGCCTTGGCGCGCATCGTCGCCGCCGGGATGCTCGCCGCGTGAGCCGGCTGGCGCTGACCTTCAATTGCCAGGGCGCGACTCTGGCGGGCACGCTCGACACCGCGCCAGGAACCTCGGGCCTGCTGCTGGTGAGCGGCGGCAACGAGATCCGCAGCGGCGCCTTCGCAGGTCTAGCGCGCTTCGCCGCCGAGATCGCGCGCGCGGGCTTTCCCGTGTTCCGCTTCGACCGCCGCGGCACGGGCGACAGCGAGGGCCCCAACCGCGGCTTCCGCCACGAGGGTGACGATATCGCCGCCGCGCTCGCCGCCTTCCGCGCCATGACGCCGCAGCTCGGCCGGGTGGTGGGCATGGGCAATTGCGACGCCGCCTCGGCGCTGATGCTGGCGGGCGGCGCGCGCTGCGACGCGCTGGTGCTGAGCAACCCCTGGACGATCGAGGAGACTGGCGGGACCGGCTCCGACGCCACTCCGCCTGCGGCCGCCATCCGCGCGCGCTATCTCGCAAAGCTGAAGAACCCGCGCGAGGTGATGCGGCTGGTCTCGGGCAAGGTCGATCTGGGCAAGCTTGCGCGCGGGATCGCCAAGGCGGCGGGGCCCAAGGCAGCACCGAGCACGCTCGCCGCCGAAATGCGCGCGGGGCTGGAGAGGTTCGAGGGCCCGGTGCGGATCCTGCTCGCCGAAGCCGACCGCACCGCACAGGTCTTCGCCGAAACCTGGGGCGAAGACCCGCGGATCGCGCGCTGTCCGGGAGCGGGCCACGCCTATGTCGAACCCCATGCGCGGCAATGGCTGCGCGACCAGGTCCTCGGCGCACTGAGAAGCTAGATCGGGAAGCCATACAATCTCCCCTCCCCTCGGGGAGGGGCTGGGGGTGGGGGAGCGCGCCGCAGGCGCGCGTCTCTGCCATCGGCGCAGTACACCCCCACCCGGCCTCCCCCTCAAGGGGGAGGAGCAAAAAAGTCACCACGCTCTACCGGCTGAACAGGCTGGTCAGTTCGACATGCGTCGACCAGCGGAACTGCCCCACCGGGCGCAGCTTCTCGAGCCGGAACCCCGCCTCCACCAGCGTCTTGGCGTCGCGCGCCCAGCTCGAGGGGTTGCAGCTGACATAGGCGACCCGCTCGACGCTGCTCGCGGCGATCGTCGCTATCTGCTCGCGCGCGCCGGCGCGGGGCGGATCGAGCAGCACCGCGTCGAAACGCGCGAGTTCGTCGGGCTGCAGTGGGTTGCGGAACAGATCGCGATGCACCGCCTCCACCGGCAGCCGCGCCCGCCCGGCGGCAAGCTTGCACGCCAGATGCGGCTCGCGCGCCGCCTCGACCGCCACCAGATTCGCCCGCGGCGCCAGCGCAAAGGCGAAGGTGCCCATCCCGGCGAAGAGATCGGCGACGACCTTGCTGCCCGCGAGAAACTCCACCGCATCCTCGACCAGCATGGCCTCGCCATCGGCGGTCGGCTGGAGGAAGCCCGCGGCGGGGAACGGCACCGGTACGCCGGAGAGCGTGATCGTTACCGGCTCGGGCTCCCACATCGTCTCGGCGCCATAGCCGAGATCGAGCGTCAGCCGCGCGAGGCCCCGGTCGCGCGAGAAATCGAGCACCGCCTCGGTCGGCCCCAGCCCGTCGAGCTCGATCCCCGTCAGCAGGCAGTCGATCCCCTGGTCGGTCAGCGTGAGCGAGACATCGACCGGATTGCGCCCCGCCATCGGTCCGAGCAGCTTGCGCAAGGGCGCGACCATCGCGAACAGCTCGGGGCGCATCACCGGGCATTCGGCGATATCGACCAGGCGGTGCGAGCGGCCCTCGCGAAAGCCGAGCATGAATTTATGCGTGCGCAAGCCGTGCAGCGTGGCGCGGCGGCGGCTCTGCGGGGGCGAAAGATAGGTCGGCAGCAGTTCGCCCACGGTCAGCCCCTGCCCCTGCGCACCATGCGCGACGCGGTCGGTGACGAAATCATGCAGCGCGGTCTCGTCGCAATGCTGCAGCTGGCAGCCGCCGCAGCGCGCGAAATGACGGCAGGGCGGCGTCGCGCGGTGCGGGCCGGGCTGGAGCGTGCCGTCGGGGAGCAGGACATCGCCGGGCGCGGCGCCCGCGGCGTGACGACCGTCGGCGGTGACCCCGTCGCCCTTGGCGGCGATCCGGAGGATGGTATCGGTCTCGCTCACAGGAAGCGCTCCATGGCTGGCTGGACGGCGTGGGCGAGCTGTCCGGAGGTGAGGCCGGGACCGGCGATCGCCGCGGCTTCGTGCTGCAGATGCACGGCTTCCTCAGCGGCCAGCGCGGGATCGCCATGCACGGCCAGCCGTGCGGCGGCGATTCCGGCGAGGACATCGCCCGTCCCCGCGACCGAAAGCCAGCTCGAGCCCTGCGGGAAGAAGCGGAGACCCTGGGCCGCGAACAGGATCGTATCCGGGCCTTTGGCCAGCACCGCAAGACCGGTGGATTCGTGCAGCGCGCGGGCGCGGTCGAGCTTGCCCCGTGTCGAGATCGCGAAGGCGTCGCACAGCTTCGCCAATTCGCCCTCGTGCGGCGTGACGAGCAGCCGCGCCGGATCGCATCCCTCGAGCAGGTCGGGGTCGAGCAGGTGCAGCGCGTCGGCATCCAGGACGCAGGGCCCTCGCGTGTCGAGCACCGCGCAGAGCCGCGCGCGTGCTGCCTCATCGCGGCCGAGCCCGGGACCGATCAGCACCGCGGCAATCCGCTCGTCATCGAGGCTCTTGGCAAGATCGCCGCCCTCGATCACCAGCTCGGCGGGAGCGTCGGGGTGCGAATGTTCGCTGAGTAGCTTCACATAGCCCGCTCCGCTGCGCAGCGCCGCCTGCGCAGCGAGCATCGCCGCGCCGGGCATCGTGCCGGCGACGATGGCAAGCAGGCCGCGCGTGTATTTGTGCGAATCGGCGGCGGGCGGCGACAGGGCGGGACGCGGGGCGAGGCGCGCGGCATCCTCGGGAAAATCGAGTCCGATCGGCACCAGCCGTTTCTCGCCCATCACGGCGAGCGACGGCATCAGGAAATGCGCCTGCTTCCAGGCGCCCAGCGCCAGCGTCAGATCGAAGCGCGGCACCTCGCCCAGCAGTTCACCGCTGTCGCTGGCGACCCCGCTGGGGACATCGACCGCGATGCGATAGGGATGCGAGGCGGCGGCTCGGGCGAGGACCTCGGCAAAATCGCCCTCGAGCGGGCGCGAGAGGCCGTAGCCGAACAGGCAATCGACCATAATGGGCTTGGCGAGACCGGTCACAGACGGCTGCACGGCGCCCCGATAATTCTTGCGCGCCTTTCGGGCAGTCTCGGTCCCCGGTTCGACCGGCGCGACCACCGCAACATCGAGCCCGCGCGTCCGCAAGACCTCGGCGATGACATAGCCGTCGCCGCCATTGTTGCCCGGGCCGCAGAGCACCGTGACCGGGCGTCCAGCCGCGATCCGCCAGACATAGTCCGCCGCGCCCTGCCCGGCGCGCTGCATCAGCGACCACTCGCTGGTGCCCGCGGCCACCGCAGCCGCTTCGGCGGCGCGCATTTCCGCAACGGTCAGGACCGCGTCATTCGCCATCGTCGAGCGCCCCGTCTTGCCAGCGATAGCGGTCGCCCGCCACGCGGACCTCCACCATTGTCCCATCGTTCGCGACCTGAGCCGAATCCGAACCGTCCGCCGCGCGCAGGTCGATGACGTTCAGACGCCGGAAACTGCCATCGGGGTGCCGGATCACCAGCACCTCGCCCGCGCGCTCGACCATGCAGTCCGCGCCCAGTTCCGCACCCGGCCCCACCGCGCAATCGATCGTCACCGCGCCCTCGACCGCCTGCTCCTGCACATCGGAGCAGGCCGCCAGCGCGAGCGCCAGCATCACCGCGCTAGATATCGGCGAACATATGCGTCTCGCTCGCCCCGCCGGGATGCGTGACCGCGCCGCTGCGCGCGGCTCCGACGTTCTGGGCATAGCGCCACAAGGCTCCGGACTGGTAATCATGCCGGCGCGGCTGCCACGCCTGACGGCGTTCGTCCAGTATCGCCGCATCGACGAGCAGATCGATCGTCCCCGCCTCGGCGTCGATCGCGATGGTGTCGCCGTCCTCGATCAGTGCGATCGGGCCGCCCTCGGCCGCCTCGGGACCGACATGGCCGATGCAGAAGCCGCGCGTCGCGCCCGAGAAGCGCCCGTCGGTGATCAGCGCCACCTTCTCGCCCATGCCCTGCCCGTAGAGCGCGGCGGTGGTCGAGAGCATCTCGCGCATCCCCGGCCCGCCTTTCGGGCCTTCGTAGCGGATCACGATCACGCTGCCTTCGGCGATATTGCGTGCCTCGACCGCGGCGAAGGCGTCCTCCTCGCAATCGAAGCAGCGCGCCGGCCCGGTGAACTGCAACCGCTCCATCCCCGCCACCTTGACGATCGCCCCCTCGGGCGCGAGCGAGCCTTTGAGGCCCACGACACCGCCCGTCGGCGTGATCGGCTCGGAGAAGGCGTAGAACACCTTCTGGTCGGGGTTCCAGGTGACCTCCTCGATGTTCTCGCCCAGGGTCTTGCCCGTCACGGTCATCGGTTCGGGATCGATGAAGCCGCCGTCGAGCAGCGTCTTCATCGCCATATAGACCCCGCCCGCCTCGTGCATGTCCTTGGCGACATAGCGCCCGCCGGGCTTGAGATCGGCGATATAGGGCGTCGATTTGAAGATCTCGGCGACATCGAACAGGTCGAAGGCGATCCCCGCCTCATGCGCCATCGCGGGCAGGTGGAGCGCCGCGTTGGTCGAGCCGCCGGTCGCCGCGACCACGCGCGCGGCGTTTGCGAAGGCAGCCCGGGTGCAGATGTCGCGCGGGCGCAGGTTGCGCTCGAGCAGCGCCATCACCTGGCGCCCCGCCGCCATCGCGATTTCCTCGCGCGATTTGTAAGGAGCCGGGATCATGTTGCTGTTGGGCAAGGACAATCCGATCGCCTCGCCGACGCAAGCCATGGTGTTGGCGGTGAACTGGCCGCCGCAGGCGCCGTGGCCGGGGCAGGCGACCTTTTCGAGCGCGGTCAGTTCCTTGAGCGGACAATTGCCCGAGGCATATTGTCCGACCGCCTCGAAGACATCGACCACGGTGACATCGTGCCCCTTGTAGGTGCCGGGCAGGATCGAGCCGCCATAGACGAAGATCGAGGGCACATTGAGCCGCAGCATCGCCATCATCATCCCCGGCAGGCTCTTGTCGCACCCCGCGAAGCCGACCAGCGCGTCATAGCAATGGCCGCGCACCGAGAGCTCGACCGAATCGGCGATGACTTCGCGGCTGACCAGCGAGCTCTTCATCCCCTGGTGCCCCATCGCGATGCCGTCGGTGACGGTGATCGTGTTGAAGCGGCGCGGCATCCCGCCGCCCTCCTCGACCCCCTTGCGGCAGATGTTCGCCTGCGGATCGAGCGTGGTGTTGCACGGCGCGCTGTCGTTGCCCGCGCTGGCGATGCCGACGAAGGGCCGCGCGATCTCCTCCTCGGAGAGCCCCATCGCGTAATAGTAGGACCGGTGCGGCGCGCGCTCGGGGCCGACCGAGACATGGCGGCTGGGGAGGCGGGATTTGTCGTAGCGTGCGGTCACTGGCGTCGTCCTCAAGATCTCCGTCACCCCCGCGAAGGCGGGGGTCCAGCTGCCCTCGGTGACAGGGGCAAAGCCCGGCTGGATCCCCGCCTTCGCGGGGATGACGATTGATTTCAAGCCTTGCGCCGCAAACGAAAGCTTATTGCGCCTCAAGCGCGAGCAGCGTCCGGCTTGCGACGTCGGCGATCAGCGCGGCCCAGCGCGCCTGCCCCGCCTCGGTGGCGATCTGGTCCTGCCGCACCTCGATTGTGAGATAGGGGATGCCGCGCGCCTCGGCGTGGCGGTCCATCGTCGCGTTGAGCTGCTTGCCCGAATAGGGTTGGTTGTCGCCCACGGTCAGCCCCTGCTCGGCGAACAGGCTGATCGCATGCCGCGCGGCGCGGTCGTCGCGGTTGTAGAGCAGCGCGACCTCCCAGGGCCGCTCCTCCTCGCGCGAGGCGAGGCTGCGGGTGAAGCTGTGCAGCGCCAGCAACAGCCTGGGCGCGGCTTCCTCGATGAATTCCCCCAGCGCCGCGTGGTAGGGCCGGTGATAGACCGCCAGCCGCCGCTCGATGTCGGCGCCGATATTGCCGGGGATTAGATGCCCGTCGCTCTCGGTGGGGACCACCGCGGCTTCGTCCTCGCGGCGGTGCAGATCGCAGACCAGCCGGCTGACGCAGGCGATATGCGCCGGGATGCCGTGCTGGCGCGCGAGCCGCTCTGCGACGCCCTCCACGCCGATGTCGAGGGCGATATGGTCGTGCAGAAGCGCGGGATCGATGCCGAGGTCGATCTCCTCGGGGACGAAGTTCGAAGCATGATCGGCAAGGCACAACATCCCGCCCGGGCTCGCCTGCCCGACCTGGCGATAGGGCTTGTCGTCGATCATCATCTCAGCATCCCCGTCATTTGCCACCATTCGCTATGGGCGGCGGCGATTGTTTCGGAGGCGGCATCGCGCGCTTCCTCACTATCGTAGAGCGCGAAGCATGTCGCACCCGAGCCCGACATGCGGACCAGCACCGGCGCGGTGTTTTCGAGCGCGGCGAGGACATCGGCGATGACCGGGCACAACCGAACTGCTGACTTGGTCAGATCGTTGCGTCCCGCCAGCGCGATTGCGCGCGCCGAACCTTTTGGGAGCGGCCCACGATCCACGCCGTCCCATCCCGCGAACACCGGCCCGGTGGTCAGCGCCACACGCGGATTGACCAGCAGGACATGAACACCGGCGAGGCTGTCGTCGGCAAGCGCTTCGAGTTCGGTACCGGTCCCGCGTCCGATGCAGGTCCGGCTTTCGACGCAGGCCGGGACATCGGCGCCCAGTTTCGCGGCGCGCTCGCGCCAGTCGTCGGGCAGGCCGAAGCGTTCCCGAACGATCCGGAACACCGCCCCGGCATCCGCCGAGCCGCCCCCCAGCCCCGCCGCGACCGGCAGGTTCTTCTCGAGCTGGATTGCGAGCCCGCCGGGACGCGGCAGCGCGCCGAGCGCCTGGGTCACCAGATTGCCGAAAGGTGTACCCAGCTCACCGGCAAATTCGCCATATTGCTCCAGCGCATCGGCCTCGGCCGCACGCGCCGTCAGCACATCGCCGGCATCGACGAAGGCGAACAGCGTCTCGAGCTCGTGATAACCATCCTCGCGCCGCGCCCGGACATGCAGCGCGAGGTTGATCTTGGCGTAGGCGGTTTCGCGGATCATCGGTGCGCCCTAGCAACGGCGGGCGGGATTGTCTGCAGGTGGGTGGTTTCCGAAGCCGCAGCCTCGCCCAACGCGCTTGGCAGAGCGGCTTCGCGCGCTTCTAGAGCATTCCGATGTTGCGCAGCCATTGCTCGACGTGTCCCGGCCACTGCGTCGTGATCGGATGCTCGGTCGGTCGCAAGCCGAACGCATGGCCGCCCTCGGCATAAATCCGCATGTCCACCGGTACTCCTGCCTCTTTCAGGGCCAAAGCGTAGGCCATCGGGTGGCGGATGTTGTCGACCCGGTCGTCCATCGCATGGATCAGTAATGTCGGCGGCGCTTGCGCGCTGATCTCCACCCAAGGTGCCAGAGTAAGATCCGTCTTGTCTTCGTTCTCTTCCCAGAGCCGCGCAGTGTAGGCGATGATCGCGAAATCGGGCACCGGTGACTGGCGGTCGGCAGCGTCAGCCAGCGGATAGGTGCGCTCGCCGGTATTGCTCATATTCGCTGCGAGATAGGCGCCGGCAGAAAACCCGATGACGCCGATCCTTTGCGGATCGATATCCCATTCGGAAGCTCGGTGTCGGAGCAAGCCAATCGCGCGCTGGGCGTCTTCGAGCGGCAAGAGAACCGCGGGACGTTGTCCGACACCGTCCTTCTTGGGCCAGACCTGCGGCGAGCGGTATTTGAGCACGACGCAGGTCACGCCCTGCTCGACCACCCAGTCGCAGATCTCGGTGCCTTCCAGATCGGTCGCCACGGCGTAGAAGCCACCGCCGGGAAGAACCAGCATCGCCGTGCCGGTGTTTGTCCCCTTGGGCCGGTAGATGGTCATGGTCGGTCGGGTTACGTAGGTCGCCCAATGCCATTTCCTGCCGCCGACGAGGGGGGAGCCGTTGCCGGTCGTTTCGGGATGGTCGCCGGAATCGGGCTTTGCCAGAACGACATCTTCTGCCCAGAGCGGTACCTGTGTACCTCCGGACGTGGGTTGCCAGACGCCCTCCTGTTCGACCTTCGGTACTTCGATGACGTCCGGTGCGCTGTCGCTCTTGCTTGGCTGAGCAATGGCAGCGCCGGTAACGCCGATCATCAGCAGCGCTGCTAGACCAATTCGACTGCCCGCCATCAACTCACCTCACATATTCGGATAGTTCGGTCCGCCGCCGCCCTCGGGCGTCACCCATTCGATGTTCTGGTTGGGATCCTTGATGTCGCAGGTCTTGCAGTGGACGCAGTTCTGCGAATTGATCACGAATACGGGCTCCTTGCCCTCCTCCAGCACCCATTCGTAGACGCCCGCGGGGCAATAGCGGGTCGAGGGGCCGCCATAGACGCCCAACTCGCTCTCGCGCTGCAGGTCCCTATCGCAGACCTTGAGGTGGACCGGCTGGTTCTCGGCGTGATTGGTGTAGCTGAAGGCGACATTGGTCAGCCGGTCGAAGCTCAGCACGCCGTCGGGCTTGGGATAGTCGATCGGCTTGTAGAGATCGGCGCGCTGCAGATGCGTGTAATCGGGCTCGTGCTTCATCGAGA
This sequence comes from uncultured Erythrobacter sp., assembly GCA_963975275.1. GTDB lineage: Bacteria > Pseudomonadota > Alphaproteobacteria > Sphingomonadales > Sphingomonadaceae > Qipengyuania. The sequence goes on from CAXBFN010000011.1 coordinate 43,427, forward strand.
TCGGCAGGCCAATCTTGAGCGTGCGCATCCACATGTCGATGCCCGCGAGCACGGTGCCGATATCGGCGCCGTATTTGGCGACCGCGGGCTGCGCGTTCTGCACCTTCTTGAGTTCTTCGGCGATCCAGCTCGAGCGCACGGCGGCGTCGTAATCGGCCAGCTCGGTCTTCTCATGTCCCGCGGCGATGGCTGCGGCCACGCTTTCGGCGGCGAGCATTCCGCTCTTCATCGCGGTGTGGCTGCCCTTGATGCGGGGCACGTTGACGAAGCCCGCGGCGCAGCCGATCAGCGCGCCGCCCGGGAAGGAGAGCTTGGGGACCGATTGCCAGCCGCCCTCGTTGATCGCGCGCGCGCCATAGGCGACCCGCTTGCCGCCCTCGAGCAGTTCGGCGATCTCGGGATGGTGCTTCCAGCGCTGGAATTCCTGATAGGGCGAGACATAGGGGTTCTCGTAATCGAGCGCGGTGACGAAGCCGAGCGCGACCTGGCCGTCGGCCTGGTGGTAGATGAACCCGCCGCCCCAGCTGTGGCTTTCGGACAGGGGCCAGCCCTGCGTGTGGATCACCCGGCCCGGGACATGCTTGGCGGGATCGACATCCCACAATTCCTTGACCCCGAGCCCGTAGATCTGCGGCTGGCAATCGGCTTCGAGATCGAAGCGCGCCTTCATCTTCTTGGTCAGATTGCCGCGCACGCCCTCGGCGAAGAGCGTGTATTTCGCCAGGATTTCCATCCCCGGCTGGTAGTCGGGCTTGTGCGAGCCGTCTTCGGCGATGCCCATGTCCTGCGTGAGCACGCCCGCAACCGCGCCGCTGTCGTCGAACAGCACTTCGGAAGCCGGGAAGCCCGGGAATACCATCACGCCCAGTTCTTCCGCCTGTTCGGCGAGCCAGCGCGACAGATTGCCCAGCGAACCGGTGTAATTGCCGTCGTTGGACATGAAGGGCGGCATGAGCAGATGCGGCATGTCCCATTTGCCGGTCTTGCTCATCACCCAGTGCCAATTGTCGGTCACAGGGGTCTGCGCCATCGGGCAGTCCATCGTGCGCCATTCGGGCAGCAGCTCATCGAGCGCCTTGGGATCGACCACCGCGCCCGAGAGCACATGCGCGCCGATCTCGCTGCCCTTCTCGAGGACCACGATCTCGAGGTCCTCGTTCAGCTGCTTGAGCCGGATCGCCGCGGCCAGGCCCGCCACGCCGCCGCCGATGATGACGACATCGCAGGGCATCGATTCACGTTCGCTCATAAGTCTCTCTTTTCGTCGCATTGCGCTTTGCTCTGCCTTGATTGGCGGGGCGCGACAGGTCAAGACCCTGCCAGGACGCAGGATGACCATGACCGCCATGCATTTGCAGGATTTTTCGAGCCGGGAGGCGCTCGCCGGCGCGCTCGCCTGGTGGCGCGAAGCGGGCGTGGATTGCGACTTCGCGGACGAGCCCTGCGACTGGCTGGCCGAGGCCGAAACCGTCGAGGCCGTAGCGGCGCCCACGGTCGAGCCGGTCGCGAAGCCCCCGCCCCCGCGCACCGCGATCCAGCGCGCGCTGGCAAGCGAGAGCGAGAACGGCGCGCGGGTCGGCGGCGCGGCGGCGCATTATCCCGCCGATCTCGAGACTTTCCGCGAGTTCTGGCTGACCGAGCCCGGGCTCGACGAGCGCGGCGCTGCTGCCCGGGTCGCCCCGCGCGGTGCAGCCGGCGCGAAACTCATGCTGCTGGTCGCCCAGCCCGACCCCGAGGATACCGAGCGGCTGCTCAGCGGGCCGCAGGGCCGGATGCTCGCCGCGATCCTGCGTGCGATGGGGCTGGCAGAAGGCGAGACCTATGTGGCCAGCGCGCTCCCCCGTCCGGCGCCGCTGCCCGACTGGAACGGCCTGGCGGCGCGCGGCCTCGGCGAACTCACCCGCCATCATATCGCGCTCGCCGCGCCGCAGCGGCTGATGGTGTTCGGTCGCGGACTGGCGCCGCTGCTGGCCGATGGCGGCGAGACATCACCCGCGCTGCAGCTCGGCGATCGCAGCGTTCCGTTGATGCTCGCGCCGCGGCTCGACCGGCTGGCGCGGATGCCCGGCCATCGCAAGCAATTCTGGACCAACTGGCTCGAGTGGAGCGCCCATGCGTAAGACCCTTATCCTCGCCGTCTCCGCGATGGCCGCCGGGGTGACCGCCGGTCTCGCCGGACCCGCGCAGGCGAACGAGGCCAGCATCGCCTATTTCTCGCAAGGCAAATCGGCGGCGCTGCCGACGCTGCTGTCGAACGAGGACCGGCTCTATTACGGCTCGCTGTTCGAGGCGATCGACGCGCGCAACTGGGACCGCGCCGAGATCCTGCTGGGCGAGCGCGGCGACGGCCCGCTGCACGGCGCGGCGCTGGCCGAATATTTCCTCCAACCCGAGAGCCCGCGGATCCCGGTCGAGCGGCTTTCGGCCTGGCTCGACCGTTACCGCGACCTGCCGCAGGCCGAGCAGATCGCCCGGCTGGCGTCCAGCCGCGGGCTGATCGCGCCCCCGCCGCTCCCGCGGACCCGCGACCTGCGCGGCCAGCCCGGGCTGACGCGGCGCAATCTGCCGCGCGGAATCGCCGACGGGACCATGCCCGACAGCGTGAGCAGCGCGATCCTCGACAGGATCCGCAACGACGATCCCGACGGCGCGCGGCTGCTGCTCGACGGGATCGACGCCTCGCTCTCGCCGCAGGCGCGCGCCGAATGGCGCCAGCGGGTGGCGTGGAGCTATTACATCGAGAACCGCGATCCCGAGGCGCTGGCGCAGGCGCGTACCGTGAACGAGGGCAGCGGGCCCTGGGTTGCCGAAGGCGACTGGGTGGTCGGGCTCGCCGCCTGGCGGCTGGGCGATTGCGCCACCGCGGGCAGCGGGTTTCGCGGCGCGGCGACCGGCTCGACCGATCCCGAACTGACCTCGGCCGCGCATTACTGGGCCAGCCGCGCGCTGATCCGCTGCCGCGAGCCCGAGCAGGCGGCCGAGCAATTGCGCGGCGCGGCGCGTTTTACCGAAACGCTTTATGGGATGCTGGCGCGCGAGCAGCTGGGACAGGCGCTTCCCGCCGATCACACCCGCCCCGATCTCACCGCCGCCGACTGGCAGCAATTGAGCGACGAGCAGGCCGCGCGGCTGGCGGTCATGCTCGCCGAGATCGGACGCCGCGACCAGGCGTCGGACGCGCTGGTCCATCAGGCGCGGATCGGCGATCCGAGCGAGTTCGCTCCGTTGACCCGGCTGGCGCGCGCGCTCGGCCTGCCCGCAGCACAGAGCTTCATGGCCTACAACGCGCCCGCCGGGACCGCTGCCCCGCCCTCGCTGCGCTGGCCGGTGACCTATCAGACCCCGCGCGGCGGCTGGCAGGTCGATCCGGCGCTCGCCTTCGCGCATGCGCTGCAGGAATCGAACTTCCGCGAGCGGGTGGTGAGCCCCGCCAACGCCATCGGGCTGATGCAAATCCGTCCGATCGCGGCACGCGAATACGCCAGCTCGATCAATCTCAACGCCGACACCGCCGATCTCAAGGAGCCCGCCACCAATCTCGCTTTCGGCCAGCGCGCGCTCGCGGCGCTCAGCCAGTCGGGCGCGACGCAGGGCCATCTGCCCAAGGTGATGGCTGCCTACAACGCCGGGCTCACCCCGGTGACGCGCTGGAACGACGAGGTCCGCGACCAGGGCGATCCGCTGACCTGGATGGAATCGATCCCCTATTGGGAAACCCGTTCCTATGTCGCCATCGTGATGCGCAATTACTGGATGTATCTGCGGCAGGCCGATGCCGAAGCGCCCAGCCGCACCGCGCTGGCGCAGAACCGCTGGCCGAGTTTCCCGCGGGAGCGCTGACATGCCGATCGACCAGAACCTGCCCTTCAAGCCCGTCCGCATCGCGCTGCTGACCGTCTCGGACACGCGCACCCCCGAGGACGACAGTTCGGGCGATCTGCTCGCCGCGCGGATCGAGGCGGCGGGCCATGTGCTGGTCGCGCGCGAGATCAGCAAGGATTCGAAGAACGAAATCGCCGCGCATCTGCACCGCTGGATCGACGATCCCGAAACCGATGCGGTCATCACCACAGGGGGCACCGGGCTGACCGGGCGCGATGTCACCCCCGAGGCGCTCGACCAGGTCGCGGACAAGGCGATCCCCGGTTTCGGCGAGCTGTTCCGCTGGCTCAGCTACGAGAGTATCGGGACCAGCACGGTGCAGAGCCGCGCCTGCGCGGTGCTGGCGCGCGGGACCTATATCTTCGCGCTGCCGGGCTCGAACGGCGCGGTGAAGGACGGCTGGGACAAGATCCTGGTCCAGCAGCTCGACAGCCGCCACCGCCCCTGCAATTTCGTCGAACTGATGCCGCGGCTGCGCAAGCGGTAGGGCCGATCCGCGGCCGCAGCGTCGGGGAGCGCTGGGGCCGCGCCACCGGGGGGGAAGCTTGCTCGCAATCGAAACCTATTCGACGACGACGGTCTGCCTGATCTTCGCCGGCTGCGCGCTGGTCATCGCGCTGCTCGGCACCAAGATGGCCGGCTATGCCGACACGATCGCCGACCGCACGCGGTTCGGCGAGGCGCTGATCGGCTCGGTGCTGCTGGGCGCGGGCACCAGCATCGCGGGCATCGTCACCTCGACCAGCACCGCCGCCAGCGGGGCCGCCGATTTGAGCGTTGCCAACGCGATGGGCGGGATCGCCGCGCAGACGATGTTCCTCGCGCTGGCGGATATCTTCTACCGCAAGGTCAATCTCGAACACGCCGCCGCCAGCCCGGTCAATCTGGGACAGGCGACAACGCTGATCATCCTCGTAGCGCTGCCGATCATGGCATGGGCCGCTCCGCCCTACACCATCCTGGGGGTTCACCCGCTGACCCCGCTGCTGGTCGGCGTCTACATCGTCGGACTGCATGGCGCCCACAAGACCCACAAGCATCCGATGTGGCTCCCCCGCCAGACCGACGACACCCGCGACGAAAACGACGACGACCCAACCGACCATCGCTCGCTATGGCTGATCGGCGCGCTGTTCGCCGGACTGGTGATCGTGGTGGGCTTTACCGGCTGGCTGGTGGGCGAGGCCGGGATCGAACTGTCGCGGCGGTTTGGCATCTCGCAAGGGGTGGTGGGGGCGCTGGGGACCGCGATCGTCACCTCGCTCCCCGAACTGGTGACCACGATCGCCGCGGTCCGGCGCGGAGCGCTCCAGCTCGCGATCGGCGGGATCATCGGCGGCAACATGTTTGACGCGCTGTTCATCGCCTCCAGCGACGTCGCCTATTCCGACGGCAGCATCTACAACGCCATCTCGGATCGCACGGTGTTCTGGATGGCGCTGGTGGTGGTGATGACCGCCGTCCTGCTGGCGGGCCTGCTGCGCCGAGAGCGGCAGGGGCCGGGCGGGATCGGCTGGGAATCGGTGCTGCTGCTGGGCATATGGGCAGGCGGCGCGGCACTGCAGATCATGCTGGGTTGAGGCTCGACCACGGCGTTTGTTCCGTGTATGTTCTAAACATGGAGCAAAGCAGTGAGTCGCCTGTTGCCGGTCGCGGCGCGCAATCGCGCAGCGTGCCGACCCGCTTCGGGCTCGCGACGCGCGAGGCCGATGGCGACTGGCGCGACCATATGGAGGCGCTGGCGCAGAGCGAGGGCGGCCCGCCCGTCAAGCTGCGGACCACGGTGACCGAGGAACGGCCCAGGACGATCCTGTCGTTCAACCAGTCGCCCGACATCGGTTTCGACCGTTCGGTCAACGCCTATCGCGGCTGCGAGCATGGCTGCGTCTATTGCTTCGCGCGCCCCACCCACGCCTATCACGACCTGTCGCCGGGGCTCGATTTCGAGACGCAGCTGTTCGCCAAGCCCGACGCAGCCGAATTGCTGCGCGCCACGCTGGCCAAGCCCAAATACCGTCCGAAGCCGATCGCGATGGGGACCAACACCGATCCCTACCAGCCGATCGAGAACCGCTACAAGATCACCCGCGCGCTGCTCGAGGTCTGTCTCGATGCGCGCCATCCGGTGACGATCACGACCAAATCCGACCGCGTACTCGCCGATCTCGATCTTCTCGAGGAAATGGCACGAAAGCGGTTGGTGGCGGTGGCGATCTCGGTGACCAGCCTCGATCCCGCGCTCTCGAGAAAGCTCGAACCGCGCGCCGCCTCGCCCGCCAAGCGGCTGGCCGCGCTCGGAAAGCTGGCCGCCGCGGGAGTCCCGACGCATTGCTCGATCTCCCCGGTGATCCCCGCGATCACCGACGAGTTCATGGAGGAGATCGTCCAGCGCGCCGCGGTCGCGGGGGTCGCGAGCTGCGGCTGGATCCCGCTACGCCTGCCGCACGAGGTGGCGCCGCTGTTCCGCGAATGGCTGAGCGTCCACTTCCCCGAGCGCGGCGACAAGGTGATGAGCATCGTCCGCTCGATCCGCGCCAACGAGGGAGGGGGCAAGGACAACGATCCCAACTTCTTCACCCGGATGAAACCCACCGGCGTCTGGGCCGACCTCTTCCGCGCCCGCTTCCGCCTTGCCTGCAAACGCGCCGGGATCGGCAAGGGCAAGTTCGAGCTGGACTGTTCGCGGTTCCGCGCGCCGGAAGTGGGCGGGCAGATGCGGTTGTTGTAGCGGGCCGCCATGTCCACTCTCGTCATTGCGAGCAGCCGCAGGCTGCGCGGCAATCCATGGACCGGCAGTCCGCAGCCCTGCGCCATGGATCGCTTCGTCGCTGCGCTCCTCGCAATGAGGAGGGAAGGACGGAACCTGCTAGAACCCCTCGCCCGCCTCGCCGGGCTGGAAGCGCACCAGGCGGCTGTCGGCTAGCGCGGCGGTGCGGTTGACCACTGCCTTCTGGTATTCGGGATCGGTCACCATTTCGAGGAAGGCGCCCGCGTGGGGGTATTGCGCGACGAAGCCGTCGTGCCAGCGCATCGCGTCGGGGCCGATCACCACGGTCTCGAACAGCCCGCGCCAGACGATGCTGCCGCCCACGCGCTTGAAGATCGGACCCGAAGTGGCGCCGTATTCGCGATAGGCGCGGCGTCCGTCCCAGCCCTTGCCGGCGTGCTCGTGGCCCTCGGGATATTCCGCCTCGTCGCGAAACTGCAGCAGGTTGAGCATGTGGATCGGCCGGTCGCGCGGCAGATCCTTGAAAGCGTCGAAATTGATGCGGCTGGGATCGATATAGGTTTCGGTCATTCAGGGTCTCCGGCGGTTATTGATGAAGAATCGCGCCAAGACGCAAAGGGCTTGCCAACAATTCCCGTAATTTCCGCGCAGGCGGGAATCCAGCTGACTTCGCCACGTAGCGTCAAGGCCAGCTGGACCCCCGCCTTCGCGGGGGTGACGAAGAATAAGAGGAAGAGCGCCGATTACGCCTTCGCGTCTTCGCGTCTTTGCGCGAAAAATTCACTCCTTCAGCCGATACTCGGCAAACCGGTCGCGCAGATCCTTCTTGCTGATCTTGCCCGTCGCGGTGTGGGGGATGTCGTCGACGAATTCGACCGCATCGGGGAGCCACCATTTGGCGACCTTGTCGGCGAGGAATTCGATCACCTCGCCGCCGGTCACCTCCTGGCCCGCCTTCTTGACCACGAACAGCACCGGGCGCTCGTCCCATTTGGGATGCGCGATACCGATCGCGGCGGCTTCGGCGACGGCGGGATGGCCGACCGCGGCGTTTTCCAGCTCGACCGAGCTGATCCATTCGCCGCCCGACTTGATCACGTCCTTGGTGCGATCGGTGATCTGCATCGTGCCGTCGGGGTGCAGGATCGCGACATCGCCGGTGTCGAACCAGCCATCTGCGGTCAGCGCGTCCTGCTCGGCGCGGTAATAGCGCCGGATCACCCAGGGCCCGCGGATATGCAGCGCGCCCGAGCTTTCGCCGTCGCGCGGCAGCACCTTGGTCGGATCGTCGAGGCTGACGGTGCGCAGCTCGACCCCGAAGGTCGGGCGCCCCTGCATGGCGGTCTTGTCGACCTTCTCCGCGAAGCTGAGCTGGTCCCAGTCATGCGTCGGCCCTCCGACGGTGCCGATCGGGCTGGTCTCGGTCATCCCCCAGGCGTGCTGGACGCGGGTGCCGTTCTTCATCAGCCGCTCGATCATGAAGCGCGGCGCGGCCGAGCCGCCGATGGTCGCGGCCTTGAGCTTGGGCAGGTCCTTGCCCGTGCTGTCGCAATATTGGAAGGTCGCGAGCCAGACGGTCGGGACCCCGGCGCTGTCGGTCACGCCTTCGCGCTCCATCAGCTCGCACAGCACTGCGGGATCGTTGACGCAGGAGAACACGAATTTGATCCCCGCCATCGCGCCGGCATAGGGCAGGCCCCAGCTTGCGGCGTGGAACATCGGCACCACCGGGAGCATCACGCTCGAGGCGCTGAAATTGAACGCCGCAGGCTGCAGTCCGGCGAGCGCGTGGAGCACGGTCGAACGGTGTTCGTACAGCACGCCCTTGGGATGGCCCGTGGTGCCGCTGGTGTAGCACAGCATGCAGGGGTCGCGCTCGTCGCCCGCGACCCAGGCGAAATCGCCGTCCTGCTCGCCGATCCAGTCCTCGAAGGCGGGGGCGTGCTCGCCCGAATCGTAGCAGATATAGTGCTCGATCGTGGTCCAGCGGCTCTTCATCATGTCGACGATCGGCTGGAACGCCACATCGTAGCACAGCACCTTATCCTCGGCGTGGTTGACGATGTATTCGAGCTGATCCTCGAACAGCCGCGGGTTCACCGTGTGGAGCACCCCGCCCATCCCGGCGACGCCGTACCAGCTGACCAGATGGCGCGAATGATTCATCGCCAGGCTGGCGACGCGGTCGCCCGGTTTTACGCCAAGCGCCTGCAGCGCCTGCGCCATTTTGAGTGCATCGCGGCGGATGCCCTCCCAGTCGGTGCGCGTTTCGCTGCCGTCGGCCCAGCGGGTCACGATCTCGCGCGTCCCCGCTTCGCGTGCGGCGTGATCGATCACATGCGTCACCCGCATGGTCCAGTCCTGCATGGCTCCCGACATTCGCATCTCTCTCCCGTGTTGCTGCCCGTTGGTGGGCATGCGTTCAGGCGACGAGACGGAGATGGCTCCCCCCGCGCCGCGTGGTCAGATGCACATTGGCAAGCCCGGGGACGCTTGCCAAGCGTTCGGCGAGTTCGCCGTCGAGTTTGAAGGTGCTTCCCAGCTTCAGCGTGGGCTCGATCGCCAGCCCGGTGCGCAGCGTAGCGATGACCTCGCCGGTGCCGCTGCTCTCGCCTAGCTCCAGATGCAAGGCAGCCAAGCCCGCTTCTTCGGTAACTTCGAGGCTGAGCGTCATCCGGGCACTGCTCGACACCTGCTCGAGCGGCACCCCGCCGCGCACGGTGATCCGCGGCGGTTCGTCGGGGCTCGGGCTGTCGAGCTCGACCTGGAGCAGCAGACAGGTCTGGTCCTCGGCCCAGCGCAGGAAATTCTCGACCAGGCTTTCCTCGAAACAGGCGGCGCTGAACTGGCCCGAGGCATCGGAGAAATCGGCGCGGACGAAGGGCTTGCCGCGGCGCGTGGTGCCCTTGTTCACCTTCTCGATCATCGCCGCCATCACCGCGGGCGCGCGCCCGCCAGCCGGCGCGCCGCCGGTCATCAGCGAGGCGTAGCTGCGCGCGCCATTGGCCGAGGCGACCTGGCGCCAGGCCTGGACCGGATGATCGGAGAAATAGAAGCCGAAATTGTCGCGCTCATGCGCCATCATCTGCGCGCGCGGCCAGGGCTCGACCTCTTTCAACCGCAGGGTCTCGCCCTGATGCGATTCCTCGCCGCCGAACAGCGCCGCCTGTCCGCTCGACCGCTCGCGCTCGGCGGCATCGGCGACCGCCAGCAGCAGGTCGGCATTGGCGAACACCCTGGCGCGGTTGGGCTCGAGCGAATCGAGCGCGCCCGCACAGGCGAGCGCCTCGAGCTGACGCGAGTTCATCGACCCCTTGGGCAGCCGCCCGAACAGGTCCGACAGGCTCTCGAACGACCCCGAGGCCTCGCGCTCGGCGCAGATCGCATCCATCGCCTTGCCGCCGACGTTGCGGATTCCCGCAAGCGCATAGCGCACTGCATAGCCGTCGTCGGTCTGCTCGACCCCGAACTCGGCGACCGAGGCGTTGATGCAGGGCGGCGCGATCGTCACCCCGCCGGGGCGCAGCGGCGAGCGGCGGGCATCGTCGACGAACACCGCCAGCTTTTCCGACTGATGCATGTCGAAACACATCGAGGCGGCGAAGAATTCTTCCGGATAATGCGCCTTCATCCAGGCGGTCTGATAGGCGAGCAGCGCATAGGCGGCGGCGTGCGACTTGTTGAAACCGTAGCCGGCGAATTTGTCGATCAAATCGAACAGCTCGTTGGCCTTCTTCGCCTCGATTCCCGAGACGGTCTTGCAGCCATCGACGAAGCGCTGGCGCTGCGCGTCCATCTCGGCCTGGACCTTCTTGCCCATCGCGCGGCGCAGCAGATCGGCATCGCCGAGCGAGTACCCTGCGAGGATTTGCGCCGCCTGCATCACCTGTTCCTGATAGACGAAAATGCCATAGGTCTCGGCGAGGATCTCTTCGAGCTTGGGGTGCGGATATTCGATCGGCACCTCGCCCGCCTTGCGCTTGCCGAACAGCGGGATGTTGTCCATCGGACCCGGCCGATAGAGCGAGACCAGCGCGATGATGTCGCCGAAATTGGTCGGTTTCACCGCGGTCAGCGTGCGCCGCATGCCTTCGGATTCGAGCTGGAAGACGCCGACCGTGTGGCCCGATTTCATCAGCTCGTAGACCGCCGGATCGTCGAGTTCGAGCAGCGCGAGATCGATTGTGACCCCGCGCTTCTCCAGCAGATCGGTCGCCTTCTTGAGCACCGACAGCGTCTTGAGACCGAGAAAGTCGAATTTCACCAGCCCGCTCGATTCGACATGCTTCATGTCGAACTGGGTCACCGGCATGTCCGAGCGCGGATCGCGGTAGAGCGGGACAAGCTGCGCCAGCGGCCTATCGCCGATCACCACGCCCGCGGCATGGGTCGAGGAATTGCGCGGGAAGCCCTCGAGCTGCATCGCGAGATCGACCAGCCGCTTCACGTCGTTGTCGTTCTCGTATTCGCGGCGGAAATCGGCAGCGCCGTTGAGCGTGCGCGGCAGCGTCCAGGGATCGGTGGGATGGTTGGGCACCATCTTGCACAGCCGATCGACCTGGCCGTAGCTCATCTGCAGGATGCGGCCGGTGTCGCGCAGCACTGCGCGCGCCTTGAGCTTGCCGAAGGTGATGATCTGCGCGACGTGATCGTGGCCGTATTTGTCCTGGACGTAGCGAATCACCTCGCCGCGGCGGGTTTCGCAAAAGTCGATGTCGAAGTCGGGCATCGACACGCGCTCGGGGTTGAGAAAGCGCTCGAACAGCAGGCCCAGCTTGAGCGGGTCGAGATCGGTGATGGTCAGCGCCCAGGCGACCACCGAGCCCGCGCCCGAACCGCGCCCCGGGCCCACCGGGATATCCTGCTCCTTGGCCCATTTGATGAAATCGGCCACGATCAGGAAGTAGCCGGGAAAACCCATCTGGTTGATGATCCCGACCTCGTAATCGAGCCGGTCGAAATAGATGCGCCGCTCCTCCCCGCTCATCGCGCCATAGGGCACCAGCCGCGCCTCCAGCCCGGCGCGCGCATCGGCGGCCAGCATCCGCGCCTCGCCCTCGACATCGCCCGCGAGGCTGGGGAGGATCGGCGCGCGGTTGGGCGGTGCGAAGGCGCAGCGCTGCGCCACCACCAGCGTGTTGGCGATGGCCTCGGGCAGGTCGGAGAAGCCCTCGTCCATCATGCTCGCCGATTTGACGAAGCTTTCGGGGTTGGAGCGCAGCCGGTCCTCGGCATCGACATGCGTCGATCCGGCGATGCAGAGCATGGCGTCATGCGCCTTGTGCATATGCGGTTCGGCGTAATTGGCGGGGTTGGTGGCGACCAAAGGCAGGCCGCGCGCATAGGCGAGCGCGATCAGCGCCTCCTCGGCGGCCATCTCCACCGGATCGCCGCGGCGGGCGAGCTCGATATAGAGCCGGTCCGGAAACAGCGCCTGGAGGCGGTCGAGCAGGAGTTCGGCGTGGCCGGCCTGACCCTCGGCGAGCAGGCGAGTCATCGCCCCCTCGCTCGCACCGGTAAGCGCGATCAGCCCCTCGGTGCGGCCCTCGAAATCCTCCAGCAGGACATGCGGCTCGAATTCGAGCGGCCGGGCGAGATGCGCCTTGCTGACGAGATGGCACAGATTGTCGTAGCCGGTCTCGTCCTGCGCATAGAGCGGGAGGTAATCGACCTGCTTGCCGGTGCTGCCGTCATCCCTGCTGCGTGCAACACCGAGCAGCGTGCCGATGATCGGCTGGATGCCTTCGTCGAGGCAGGCCTTGGCGAACATGACCGCGCCGTAGAGCCCGTTGCGATCCGCCAGCGCGATCGCGGGAAAGCCGCGTTCCTTGGCCAGTTTCGCCATCGCCTTGGGCTCGATCGCGCCCTCGAGCATGGAATAGGCGGAGAGGACGCGCAGCGGTACGAAGGGGGCAAAACTCATGCCGCCGATATGCGCTGCCCGGGCCGATTAGCCAAGGGAGCGGCCGGGGTTTTTCCGGCATCGCCGGCGAGAGCTAGACCTCGTCGGAAGCCCTGATCTTGCGACGCGTGTCGCGCACCGTGGACCAGGCGCCATAGAGGATCAGTACGGCGAGGAAGATCCACACCCACAGCGGGATGTCCTGCCCAAAGATCGCCAGATAAATATAGGCCGAAACGAAGAAGAACCCCGCCAGCATCGTCGGCAGCACGGTCGAGCGCCCGGCGCGCGCGCGCTTCACCAGCCAGGCGATCGAGGCGAGGAAGAACGGGATCGCCCCGACGTAGATCGCCCCGAACACATAGGGATTCACATTGTACTGCGCGCCGAGCGACAGGAGCCATTCGTTGGCGGCTTCGAGCATGGAATTCTCCTGCGGCCCCGTCAGGGTCCCACCGCGTTCCGGTTACAGCAGCGCTTCGATATCCGCCGCGATGGCGGCGGGCTTGTCGCCGGGACCATAGCGCCGAACCACCTCGCCGTCGCGATCGATCAGGAATTTGGTGAAATTCCACTTGATCGCCTCGGTGCCCAGCACGCCCTTGGCCTCCCGCTTGAGCCAGTCGAACAGCGGGCTGGCCTCGGACCCGTTGACGTCGACCTTCTCCATCAGCGGGAAAGTGACGCCGAAATTGACCTTGCAGAACTGCGCGATCTCGTCCGCATCGCCCGGCTCCTGGCCGCCGAACTGGTTGCAGGGAAAGCCGAGCACTTCGAAACCCCGATCGGCGAACCTACGATAAAGCTCTTCCAGCCCGTCATATTGCGGGGTGAAGCCGCATTTGCTCGCCGTGTTGACCACCAGCAGTACGCTGCCCTGCTTCTGCGCCAGATCGAGCGGTTCGCCGCGGTTGGCGATGACGGTGAAATCGGCAATCGTGGTCATGATCGCGCGCTCAGGTCTGGGGAAAATCTGGGCGCTGGGCCAGTGCGGCCACCTCTTCCGCGCGATATTCGCGGGCGCCGGCCTTTTCGATGTAGTAGCCGCTGCGTTCTTCTGCGGGCATGCTCATCATGTGCCGGATTATTTCCGCGAAGGTGCCGGAGCGCAATCCCTTGGCGCTGTCGAACAGGCCGTTGTTCTCGCCGACCTGGTGCAGCGAGGCGCGGTCGTCCCACTGGATGCCCTCGCGATGCGTATCGCGGGCGTTGTAGGTGCTCGGGTGATCGGTCATGCAATGCTCCTTGTTGTCGGTCCAACGCCCCACCCGCCAAGCGGGTCCGTCATTCGAGCCGGCCTTCGTGCAGCCGCAGCACCCGGTCCATCTTCGCCGCCAGCCGTTCGTTGTGAGTCGCGACCAGCGCCGCGCTGCCTTCGCCGCGGACCAATTCGAGGAATTGCGCCAACACCTTGTCGCTGGTCGCCTCGTCGAGATTGCCGGTGGGCTCGTCGGCCAGCACCAGCTTGGGGCGATTGGCCAGCCCGCGCGCCACCGCGACGCGCTGCTGCTCGCCGCCCGAGAGCTGGCTGGGGCGGTGAGTCAGGCGTTGGCCGAGCCCGAGCGCGGTGAGCAGTTCCTCGGCCCGCACCAGCGAATCCTCGCGCGAGCGATTGGCGATCATCTGCGGCAGGACGACGTTCTCGCGCGCGTCGAAATCGGGTAGCAGGTGGTGGAACTGGTAGACGAAGCCGAGATGGTCGCGGCGCAGCAGCGTGCGCGCATGGGCGTCCTTCTGGTCGACCGGCTTGCCCGCGATGCGGATCTCGCCGCCGAAACCGCCTTCGAGCAGTCCGACCGCCTGAAGCAGCGTCGACTTGCCCGAGCCCGAAGGACCGAGCAGCGCAACGATCTCGCCCGGCTGGATCGCCATGTCGACCCCGCGCAGCACGTCGATCCGCACCCCGCCCTGTTCGAAGCTGCGGGTCAGCCCGCGCAATTCGAGAACCGGCTCATTCATAGCGAAGCACCTGTACGGGATCGGTGCCCGAGGCCTTGAGCGCCGGGTAGAGCGTGGCGAGGAAACTCAGCCCGAGCGCCAGCAGCACGATCAGCGCGATCTCGATCGGATCGGCCTGCGCGGGCAGCGTCGAGAGGAAGCGCACTTCCGGGTCCCACAGGTCCTGCCCGGTCACCAGCCCGATGAACTCGACGATCGGCTGGCGGAAATAGAGCACGATGGTGCCGAGGATCAGCCCCGCCACCGTGCCGATCGCGCCCACGGTGAAGCCGGTGGTGACGAAGATCTTGAGCAGGCTCTTTCGCGTCGCCCCCATGGTGCGCATGATCGCGATGTCGCGGGTCTTGGCGCGCACCAGCATCACCAGGCTGGAGAGAATGTTGAAGGCGGCGACCAGCACCATGAAGCTCAGCGCAAAGGCCATCGCGACGCGTTCGACCTGCAGCGCCTCGAACAGGGTGGAATTGATCGTCTTCCAGTCGGAGACCACCGCCCTGCCCGCCACCGCCTGCGCGACCGGCGCGAGGATTTCGCCTACCCGATCGGGATCGTCGACCGTCACCTCGATCATGCCCACCGTATCGCCGATCAGCAGCAGCGTCTGTGCATCCGCCATCGGCATCATGACGAAGGCCTGGTCGTATTCGTAGATCCCCACCTCAAAGATCGCCGCGACGGTGTAGCCCACCTGCCGCGGCACCGTGCCGAAGGGGGTCGAGCGGCCCTGCGGGTTGATGATCGTGATCGTGTCCCCGACCCGCGCGCCGATGTTCTGCGCGAGCCGCACGCCGATGGCGACGTTGTTCGAACCCGGACGCAGTGCACTGATATCGCCGCTCACCACCTTGGGCGCCATATCGGCGATGTCCTGCGCGGTGTTGCCGCGTACCAGAATCGCCTCGACCCGGCCGTTGAAGCTGGTCAGCAGCGGCTGCTCGATCAGCGGCGAGGCCTCGACCACGCCGGGGGTCGAGCGCACCTGCTCGAGGATATCCTCCCAATCGTCCATCCGCCCGCCATAGGCCTGGACGATGGCATGGCCGTTGAGCCCGACGATCTTGTCGAGCAGTTCGGCGCGAAACCCGTTCATCACGCTCATCACGATGACCAGCATCGCGACCGACAGCATCACCACGCCCACCGAGATCCCGGCGACGAGCGCGATGAAGGCCTCGCTCTTGCCGGGCAGCAAATAGCGCTTGGCGATGGTCCATTCGAAAGGGGAAAGCAGCAAGATCGGGGTTTCGCCGGGCGGTTGCAGGAGAGCAGCGCTCTAGGGAGGCTTTCCTTTCGCTGCAATGAAATCCCGGCGTGAGCCGCTCCGGCTTCTCCGCGGCCGAGGTGAAGCCGATCATGCACGGCCCGTCGCGCTGGCCTTGTAATCGGCGCGTAACATCGCCATTGGCACCCCCGAGCGGAGGGCCCGGCGGCCACCCCATATAGGCGAGCGATGAACCTCACCCATCCCTTCCACGATGCGGACGGCGACACACTGCGCGAAGAGTGCGGCGTGTTCGGCGCCATCAACGCCACCGATGCCTCCGCGGCGACGGCGCTGGGCCTCCACGCGCTGCAGCACCGCGGCCAGGAAGCGGTCGGGATCACCTCTTTCGACGGCACGGAATTCTACAGCCGCCGCGGGCTCGGCCATGTGGCGGACAATTTCTCCGGCCAGGACGCGATCGCCGAACTGCCGGGGACCATGGCCGCGGGCCATGTCCGCTATTCGACCACCGGCGGGGCGGGCCTGCGCAACGTCCAGCCGCTCTATGCCGATCTCGCGGGCGGCGGCTTCGCGGTCGCGCACAACGGCAATATCTCCAACGCCGGAACCCTGCGCGAAGACCTCGTGCGGCGCGGCTCGATCTTCCAGTCGACCAGCGACACCGAGGTCATCATCCACCTCGTCGCCACCAGCCGCTATCCCACGATAACCGACCGGCTGGTCGATGCGTTGCGGCTGCTCGAGGGCGCCTATGCGCTGATCGTCATGACCCCGGTGGGGATGATCGCCTGCCGCGACCCGCTGGGCATCCGCCCGCTGGTGATGGGCCGGATCGGCGACGCCACGGTCTTCGCCAGCGAGAGCGTCGCCTTCGACGTGATGGGCGCCGAACTGGTGCGCGAGGTCGAGCCGGGCGAACTGATCAAGGTCGATTTCGACGGCAATGTCGATTCGCTCCACCCCTTCGGCACGCATTCGCCGCGCCCCTGCATCTTCGAGCACGTCTATTTCAGCCGCCCCGACAGCATCTTCGCCGGGCGCAGCGTCTACGAGGCGCGCAAGGCGATCGGCGCGCAGCTGGCGGTCGAGAGCCCCTGCGAGGCCGATCTGGTCGTTCCCGTCCCCGACAGCGGGGTCCCCGCGGCGATCGGCTACGCGCAGCAGTCGGGCCTGCCCTTCGAGCTCGGGATCATCCGCTCGCATTATGTCGGGCGGACCTTCATCCAGCCCTCGGACGGTGCGCGCCATGCCGGGGTCAAGCGCAAGCACAACGCCAACCGCGCGCTGGTGGCGGGCAAGCGGATCGTGCTGATCGACGATTCGATCGTCCGCGGCACCACCAGCCTCTCGATCGTCGAGATGATGCGCGACGCCGGCGCGACCGAAGTGCATTTCCGCGTCGCCAGCCCGCCCACTGCGCACAGCTGCTTCTACGGCGTCGATACGCCCGAACGCTCCAAGCTGCTCGCCGCGCGGATGGATCTCGAACCGATGCGTCAGTTCATCAAGGCCGACAGCCTCGCCTTCGTCTCGATCGACGGCTTGTACCGCGCCGTGGGCGACAAGCCGCGCGACGCCGCCTGTCCGCAGTTCTGCGATGCCTGTTTCACCGGCGACTATCCCACCTCGCTCACCGATCTCGCCAAACGCGACGATGCCCAGGGCCAGCTCTCTCTGCCGGTCGGAAAGGTCGCCTGATGACGGAAGAGGCGAAGCCGCTCGCAGGGAAAACCGCGCTCGTGACCGGCGCGAGCAAAGGGATCGGCGCGGCGAGCGCGCTGGCGCTGGCCGAAGCGGGTGCGCATGTGGTGTTGACCGGGCGCGACGTCCGCTCGCTCGAGGCGGTCGAGGACCGCATCCACGAAGCCGGCGGCAGCGCCACCATAGCCCCCGTCGATTTCGAGGAAAGCGACGGGATCGCGCGGCTCGCACAGGCGATCTCGACCCGCTGGGATGTGCTCGACATCCTCGTCATCTCCGCCGCTTACCTGCCTTCGCTCAGCCCGGTCACGCAGATCGACCGCAAGGAATTCGGCAGGGCGGTAACGGTCAACATCCTCGCCACCCAGGCGCTGCTCGCCGCCTTCGATCCGCTGCTCAAGCGCGCCGAGGGAGCCCGCGTCATCGGCCTGACCAGCAGCGTGGGCGCCGATCCGCGCGCCTATTGGTCGGCCTATGGCGCGACCAAGGCGGCGTTCGACAATCTGCTCGAGTCCTACGGGCGCGAAGTCGAGAAGATCGGCAATATCCGCGTCGCGATCCTCGATCCCGGCGCCACGCGCACGGCGATGCGCGCCAAGGCCTATCCCGGCGAGGATCCAAAAACCGTCAAGGAACCGGGTGTCGTCGCCGCGCGGATCGTCGAACTGGTGGTTAACGGCTACGAGACCGCCCACCGCGAGCGGGTGGCCGAGCCCGGTTAACCAGCGGCGCTAGAGATTCCGCAAGCATCCTGGGAGACAATCGCGCCGGCTGTGGGGGCGGACCGATCCGCCTGCCCGCCACGGGAATCGAGGACGGGCAGCCATGAACACCGACGCCTTTCGGAGCAGTATTTCTCCCGCCAGCTATCAGCGCGCCGCGCAGGAGGATCGCTGCGGTCCACGCACCCGCCTGGCCATCCCCGCGCAGCTGCGCGCCTCGGGCGGGCGCGGCTTTCGCACCTTCGTGCAGGATCTGTCGATCTCGGGCTTCTCCGCCGCGGCAATCAACCGGATGCACGAGGGCCAGCTGTGCTGGCTGACCATGCCGGGCCTGCAATCGATGCAGGCGCAGGTGGTGTGGTGGCAGGACTGCACGGTCGGCTGCGCGTTCACCGAACTGCTCAGCCCAATCGTCCACGACGACATCGTCGCGCGGTATCGCGGCGACGAGGCCTGACCCCGCCGCCGCAGTTCCGGCCTATTCCAGCGCCGCGAGCTTCGCGGTGATCCCGAGCCAGCGCCGCCGCAGATCGCCGCTGCTGGCGGTAGGCCAGTTACTCACCACCGCAACCACCATGTCCTTCTCGGGCACCAACGTGATCGACTGACCGAATATCCCCTGGGCGCCGAAATTGCCGCCGGGATAGGTCCACCACTGATAGCCGTAGCCGAAGCCCTGGCCGCCGAAATCGACCTGCTGCGCGCCCGCCTCGCCGAACCAGCCGACCGGCACCTGCTCGCCGCCGCCCTCGAGCACGAACTGGCCGAAGCGCGCGTAGTCCGACAGCCGCAGCGACAGGCAGCAGCAGCCGACATTGCCGCCGCGCGGATCGGTCATCCAGAACAGATCGCCCGCGAAGCCGGCGGGGTCGACGATGTTCTCCTTGGCGTAGCCCGCCAGCGACATGCCGACCGCGTTCTCGACCAGCAGGCCGAGCAGATTGGTTTCGCCGGTCTTGTAGACCCATTTCTCGCCCGGGGGCGCCTCGCGGGGAAGCGCCTTCATCTGCGCGACGATGGCATCGGGCCCGTGCTCGAGCACGAAGCGGTTGAGCTGCGCGACATCGCTGGCGGGATCGGTGTAATCCTCGTTCCAGGCGACCCCCGAGGTCATGGTCGCGAGCTGGCGGACCGAGACCTCGTCATAGGCCGAGCCGACCAGCCCGGGGACATATTGCGTGACCGGGTCGTCGAGGCTGGCGATATGCCCGTCGCGCAGCGCCGCTCCGAGCAGCGTCGAGGTGAAGCTCTTGGCGACCGAGAAGCTGGTCCAGCGCTGCTCGGGGCCGAAGTCTGCGGCGTAGTCCTCGAAGCGGACCGCGCCGGCCTGCAGCACCATCACCCCGACCGCATCGGTCGCTGCCATCGCGGCGCGGATCTCGGCGGCGAGCGCTGCGGGGAGCGGCGCACCGGCGGGCAGCGCGCGCGGGCTGGCCGCTGCGGCGACCTCGTGGCCGGCGAACCAGCTCTCCATGTCGCGGAACCGCGCCGAACGCGTCGCCTCGTCCCAGAACAGTACCTGCAGTTCCTCGGGCGGGGGCTCGGTGGCGGGCATGCGCAGCACCGCGGCATCGCCCGAGGGCAGCATCGCACCATCGGCGAGCGGCGGTCCCGTCTCCACCGTGGCACATGAGGCCAGCAGCATCGCCGCCAGCCCGCTCGAAATCATCCGCATCCTCATCGGTTCTCTCCCTCGTTCCCGTTCTCGTTGATCAAAGTGACCTGGTGGACGTCGATCCCGCCCCCGCGGAACCCGCCCTCGCAATACATCAGATAATAGCGCCACAATTCGACGAAGCCCCGGTCGAACCCGGCGGGCAGGCGGTCCTCGGCGACCGCGCGGTCGAATTGCGCGCGCCAGAGCTTCAGCGTCTCGGCGTAGTCCCGGCCGAAATCCACCTGGTCGGTCCAGCGCAGCCCGCGCTGCTCCGCCAGCTTGCGGAACTCGCTGGTGCGGATCAGCAGCCCGCCGGGAAAGACATAGGCCTGGATGAAATCGGCGCTCGCGGCATAGGCGTCGAACAGATCGTCGCGCATGGAAATATACTGGATCGCCGCGCGCGCCCCGGGCTTCAGATTGCGCGCGAGGCAGTCCATGAAGGTCGGCCAGTATTCGCGCCCCAGCGCCTCGACCATTTCGACGCTGACCACCGCGTCGTAACGCAAGTCGGTGTCGCGGTAATCCTGCATATAGAAGTCGACCCCGGCGTGTCGTTCGCGCGCCCAGTCGAGCTGTTCGGCGGAAAGGCTGATCGCGGTCACCTGCGCGCCGCGCTGCGCGAGATGCCCCGCGAGGCTGCCCCAGCCGCAGCCGATCTCGAGCACCTGCTCCGCCCTGTCCAGCCGCCGCTCGAGCGCGGTCCACTTGCGCCGCTGCCCCGCTTCCAGATCGCCATCGTCCAGCGCGAGCGCGGAGGAATAGCTCATCGTCGGGTCGAGCCACCTCGCGTAGAAATCATTGCCGAGATCGTAATGCGCCGCGATGTTCTTCTGCGCGCCGGCAGGGGTGTTGCGGTTGACCAGATGCGCCAGCCGCAGCGCGTGGCGGAACGGCCCCTTGGCGCGGCCGGTGTCGCCCAGCCGCTCGGCATGCTGCATGAACAAAGCGAACAGCGGCACCGGATCGGGGCTCCACCATTCGCCCGCTTCCCAGGCCTGGTACCAGCCGACCGAGCCGTTGGAAGCGAGCCGCACCAGCGCGTTCCAGCTGCGCAGCTCGACCGTGCATTCGAACCCCGGCGCGCGCGCTCCCAGCACCCGCGGGGTCCCGTCGGGCAGCGTGCCGTGGATCGTCCCCTCGGTCAGTGCGGCATCGATCCGGTCGAGCAATTTGCCCAGCGCCGGCGCGGTCAGCCGGGCGAGCCAGCCGGGCCGGCGCGCGAAGCGCTGTGCGCCATCGAGCAGTTCCTGCCCGCGGTCCCCGCCCCGGTCGACTCGCTGCGTCGCGCCATTCGCCCGGGTCGTCTGCATATCCATCGGCGGACCCTATCGCGCGGTGCGGCGCGACAGGCAAGCTACTCGCCCCGGCTTTCCCGATATGCCTCAAGCGCTCGCTCGCGCGCCGCCTTGTGCTCGATGATCCGTGCGGGATATTGGCCCCGCTTGCCATCGGGTGGATCGTGGATCTCGGCGTCGGAGAGGTCCGCCAGCTCGGGAACGAATTCGCGAATGTAATCGCCCGCGGCGAATTTTTCGCTCTGGGTCAGGGGCGCCATGATCCGCACGAACATGTTGCTGTCGACCCCGGTGCCCGCGATCCACTGCCAGTTGACGCCGTTGCTGCCGTAATCGGCATCGACCAGGCAGTCCCAATACCAGCGCTCGCCCGCGCGCCAATCGATCAGCAGGTGCTTCACCAGGAAGCTCGCCGCGATCATCCGGACGCGGTTGTGCATCCAGCCGGTCCGCCACAGCTGGCGCATCCCGGCATCGACGATGGGATAGCCGGTCATGCCGCGCTGCCAGGCGCGCAGGTCTTCGGCCGCAGCGGAATCGCTGTCGGGATTGCGCCAGACCGCGCCATAGCCCTCGCGGTAGCTTTCGCGGCCATAATCGGGGAACTGGTCGATCACGTTCTGCGCGTAATCGCGCCAGATCAGCTCCTTGGCGAAGGTCTGCCAGCCCTGCCCGCGGCGGCCCTTGAGCGCATGCCAAACCTGCGCCGGGCCGATCTCGCCCCAGTGGAGATGCGGCGACAGCCGGCTCGAACCGTCGGTGGAGGGCAGGTTGCGCGCCTCGTCGTAATCCGCGACCGACTCGCTCCATTGCGCCAGCCGCTCATGCGCCGCGCTCTCGCCGATGTGCCAGAAGGCGCGGATCCCGCCCGCCCAGTCTCGGTCGGTAGGGAGCAGGTCCCAATCGTCCAGTTCGTCGCTCTCGGCCCAGGCATCGGGCGAGGAAATGGTATCGGGCTCGCCTAGCGTGTCGCGCGGTGGCATCCGCTCGAGCATGGATTTCGAGAAGGGCGTGTAGATCTTGTAGGGATCGCCCGACCCGGTGGTGACCGCGCCCGGCGGGAGGAGGTAATTGCCTTCGTAAAGCTTGAGCGCGGCATCCTCGCCCAGCGCGTCGCGCAGTTCGTCCTCGGCTTCCTTCCACCACGGTTCGTAATGGCGGATCGCATGGATGGAAGCCGCGCCGGTCTGCGCGGCGATGGCGGCGAGGATCTGCGGCGCATCGCCCCGTCGCAGGACGACGCGCGAATGACGCGAGCCGAGACTGCGCGACAGGCTGCCAAGCGAATGATGCAGCCACACCCGCGACGCGCCGCCATAGGCGTGGTCGCCCGCGCGCTCGTCGTCGAGCACGAACACCGGGATCACCGGTCCGGCCTGCGCGGCAGCGTGCAGCGCGGGCTGATCGGCGAGCCGCAGGTCGCGCCGCAGCCAGACGATGTGGGGCGCGCTCATGGTGCGGTGCGCACCTGCGGACAGGCCGAAGCGGGGATCTGGACCGAGAAGCGGTCGCCCGCCCGCGGGTCGGAGAAGCGGGCGTCGCGCAGCCACAGCGTGCCGTCCTCGCGCGGTTCGACGAAGGGCGTCCGCGACCAGAACAGGAAGGCGTCGATATCCTCGTCCGCGCGCCGGGCCCGGGTGAAATCGCAGGTGTCGAGCGGCACCCCGGCGAGCGTGCGCCGATCCGTCGTGTAAAGCCCGTTGCCCCCCGCGATCATCTCGCGCGAGAGCGAGAACAGCGGCGGCGGGCTGGCGATGACCACCTCGGTCCCGACCGGGCTTGCAACCAGCGCCGCCTCGGCGCGCGCGGTGATCCAGCCGTTCAATCCGATGTAGAGCGCCGCCAGCGAGAGCGCGATCCGCGCCGGTCGACGCCACTCGCGGCCGCGTTTCTCGCGCCGCAGCGAGAACCAGGTCGCGAAGCCCATCAGCAGCCAGAGCCAGATGTCGATGATGAACAGGACGTCGCCATAATACCAGGTGCTCGAGAACGGCTCGAGCAGGCGGATGCCGTAGACATTGAGCCAGTCGAGCGCGGGATGCGAGAGGCAAGCGATCAGGCTGAGCGCGTAGAGCCAGCCGAAATGCACCGGCAGCCGCTTCTCGGGCCGCTTGCCCCGCCTCGCCTGCCAGCGGTCGTAACCCCACAGCCCGCCTGCGAGCAGCAGCGGCAGCAGCACTAGCGCGATGGGCCCGTGTGTGATCCCGCGGCGGAAACCAAGGTGCTCGACCCCGTCGAGCCAGAAGAAGCACGCCGCGTCGATGTCGGGAATGTTCGCTCCGATGATCAGCGCGGGCATGGCGAGCCCCGTGCGGCGCTTGAGCCCCGCCTGCCCGATCAGCGCGCCGACGAGTGAATGGGTTAGGTTATCCATAGGGGGTTCGCGCTAAGACGCGAAGACGCAAAGCGGAAGCCCCTATTCGCCGCTGCGGTAATTGTTGACGAGCCGGGTGCAGCCTTCCTTGAAGGTCCCCATTCCAAAATTCATCAACAGGCCGATCCGCAAATCCATCAGCCGCAAATAGGTCAGCACCTGCTTGGCATAGACCGGAGCATGCCGATCGGTGGATTTGATCTCGATGAGCAGCTTGTCTTCGACAAGCAGGTCGTAGCGGAACCCCTGCTCGATCACGATATCCTCGTGTCGGATCGCCACGGACTGCTGCCGAGAAACCGAGATCCCATCGCGCCGCAGGCCTTCGAACAGGATCATCTCATAGGCGCTTTCGAGCAAGCCCGGTCCAAGATCGCGGTGCAACCGATAGCCCCGATCGACACAATGCCGAACCAGCGCCTCGATCTCCATCCCGCCCCCCTTCGCGTCTTGGCGTCTTAGCGCGAACCCAAACTCAGACCGGCTCCCCCGCCGCATCGACGGTCCAGGTCTGGCCCGTGCCGAGCAGTTTCGCCAGGTCGGGCTGCTTGCCCTCGCTCGCCTGCGCGCGCTCGGCGATCACCGCATCCTCGTAGGTCGGGCGCGGGTGATCGTAGAGTACGCCCAGCGCCATCGGGAAGGGACCGAAGGGCATTTCGACCAGCATATGCGCCAGCGAGCGGTTGCGCACGTCGTGGACCACCACGCCCGCCGCCTGCCAGTCGCCATCGACGACATCGACCACGGTCAGCGCCAGGTTCACGGTATCGAGCGCGAGGCCCTTGGTGCCGCTGGCGAACAGCATCGGCTCGCCGTCTTCCAGCCACAGCTGGCGATCCTCGGCGCCCTTGGGGGCGGCGAAATCGTCGAACACGTCCTTGTTGTAGACGATGCAGTTCTGGAAGATCTCGATGAAGGCCGCGCCCTTGTGGGCATGCGCGGCGATCAGCACTTCGGGCAGCTTCTTCGAGACGTCGAAACCGCGCGCCACGAAGCGCGCGCCGCTGCCCAGCGCGAAGGCGGCAGGCTTGGCGGGATGGTCGTAGCTGCCCAGCGGGGTCGAGGGCGAACGCGTCCCCTCGCGGCTGGTGGGCGAGGCCTGACCCTTGGTGAGGCCGTAGATCTCGTTGTTGAACAGCATGATCTGCATGTTCACGTTGCGCCTGAGCACATGCATCATGTGATTGCCGCCGATCGACAGCCCGTCGCCGTCGCCGGTGACCAGCCAGATATCGAGTTCCGGATTGGCCAGCTTGATCCCCGTCGCCACCGCGGGCGCGCGGCCGTGGATGGTGTGGAAGCCGTAGCTCTCGATATAATAGGGGAAGCGGCTCGAACAGCCGATCCCGCTGACGAACACCGTGTTCTTGGGATCGCAGCCCAGTTGCGGCAGCGTGCGCTGGACCGCCTTCAGGATCGCGTAGTCGCCGCAACCGGGGCACCAGCGGACCTCCTGGTCGGTTTCCCAGTCCTTGAGCGTGGTGGTGATGGGGGTCATGTCGTTCATTGGTTTACGGCCTTGTTCGGATTGCCGGTGCCCGGCAGCGCGGCCCCGTCGCCGTGAAACGGCGCGTCGGGCAGGCTGCCATCGTCGTGGCCGGATTCCAGATTGGGCAATTGCTGCTCGTTGACCGGCACCTCGCCGCCTTCATTGCCTTCGATCCCGTCGAAATACTTCTCGATCGCCGCCTCGAGTTCGGCGATCTGGAACGGCTGGCCGCTGGTCTTGGTCAGCGGACGGGCGTCGATCAGGAACTGGTCGCGCAGCACGGTCTTGAACTGACCGGTGTTCATCTCGGGCACCAGCACATGGTCGAACCCGCGCAGCAGCGCGCCCAGATTGGCGGGCAAGGGCCAGATGTGGCGGACGTGAATATGAGCGACCTTGCGCCCCTTGGCGATGCTGCGGCGCACCGCCTGGAGGATCGGCCCGTAGGTCGAGCCCCAGCCGACCACCGCGAGCGTCCCGCCGGGTTCGCCCAGCGCGATCTCCTGATCGGGCACCGGGATATTCTCGATCTTGGCCTTGCGCAGATCGGTCATGCGCTGATGGTTGTCGGGCGAGTAATCGATATTGCCGGTTTGCTCGTGCTTCTCGATCCCGCCGATGCGGTGCATCATGCCGGGCGTACCGGGCTTGATCCACGGGCGTGCGCCGACGTCATTGCGCTTGTAGGGGAGCAATTGCTCGCCGCGCGGCTCGGTCAGAAACTCGGCCGGGAACGGCGCGAAGGTCGCCGGGTCGGGCACCTTCCAAGGCTCCGCCGCATTGGCGATATAGCCATCGGTCAGCAGCATCACCGGGGTCATGTATTGCACCGCGAGCCGGCAGGCCTCGATCGCGCATTCGAAGGAATCCGACGGGCTGCGCGCGGCGATCACCGGCATCGGCGCATCGCCATTGCGGCCATAGACAGCCTGATAGAGATCGCTCTGCTCGGTCTTGGTCGGCAGGCCGGTGGATGGGCCGCCGCGCTGCGAGTTGACCACCACCAGCGGCAGTTCGGTCATGATGCCCAGCCCCATCGCCTCGGTTTTGAGCGCGATACCCGGACCCGAGGAGCTGGTGATGCCGAGGCTCCCGGCATAGCTCGCGCCGATCGCGGCGCAGATCGCGGCGATCTCGTCTTCCGCCTGGAAGGTGGTGACGCCGAATTCCTTGAGGCCTGCCAGATGGTGCAGGATCGCGCTCGCCGGAGTAATCGGATAGCCGCCGAAGAACAGCGGCAGCTGCGCCAGCTGCGCGCCCGCCACCAGCCCGAGCGAGACCGCCTCGGCGCCCGTAACAGTGCGGTAGAGCCCCGGTTCGCTTGGCACCGGGGGCATGTGCAATTGCTTGAGCGGGCCGGAAAGCTCGGCCGTCTCGCCATAGGCGTGACCGGCGTCGAGCGCGGCGATATTGGCATCCGCGATATCGGGCTTGCGCGCGAATTTCGTTCGCAGCCAGTCATGGATCGGGGCGCGGTCGCGATCGAACAGCCACAGCGCGAGGCCGAGCGTCCACATGTTCTTCGACCGCAGCGCGTCCTTGTTGCCCAACCCGTAGGGCTTGACCGCCTCGATCGTCTTCTCGCTGATGTCGAAGGCGAGCAGGTCGTATTTGGCCAGGCTGCCGTCCTCGAGCGGGTTGGCCTCGTAATGCGCCTTGTCGAGATTGCGCTTGGTGAAGGCACCCGTGTCGGCGATCACCAGCCCGCCCGGCTTGAGCGCGGCGATGTTCACCTTGAGCGCGGCCGGGTTCATCGCCACCAGCACATCGGGGGCATCGCCCGCGGTGTTGATCTCGCGGCTGCCGAAATTGATCTGGAAGGCCGAAACACCGAACAGCGTACCCTGCGGCGCGCGGATTTCGGCGGGGAAATCGGGGAAGGTCGCCAGATCATTGCCCGCCAGCGCGGTGGACAGGGTGAACTGTCCCCCGGTCAGCTGCATGCCGTCGCCGCTGTCGCCGGCGAACCGGACCACGACCGCGTCGGGAGTGTCTGAAATGCCGTCCTGCGGCGCGGTGGCGGCAGTAGCCATCCGGTAATTCCTCATCGCGCGCCGTCCCGTCTCTGGCGCAGGTGTCTATCGGGAGCCGGGACGTAGGAGCCGTCCCCTGCTCCCGCAATCAAGTTTTTCTCCCCCGACGACAAAAACGCGGCTGGCAAAGCCTTAACGAGCGGCTAAGCCTGCGGCATAAAGGACAGGGAGAGCAGATTATGGCCAAGGGCGAACATTACGTGCGCGACGACGTGCGCGGTTTCCTCGACATGCTCGAGCAGATGGGCGGCAAGGGGGTCGAGGAGGTCGGCGCGGTCGAGGGACGCATGCAGATGCGGGCGATGAAATCGGTCGCCGAAGCCGAGCTGCGCGAGCTGGCCGTCCACCGCGACCTGACCTGTCCCGGGCCGGAGGGCGACATCCCGCTGCGGCTCTACGACACCAGGGAAACCCGCGAGCCGGGCCCCTGCGTGGTCTTCCTCCACGGCGGCGGCTTCGTGATCGGCGATATCGAGGTTTACGATTCGCTGTGCAGCGAAATCGCGCATCATCTCGACCTGCCGGTGGTTTCGGTCGAATACCGGCTCGCGCCCGAGCACCCCTTCCCCGCCGCGCCCGACGATTGCGAGGCCGCCGCGCGCTGGATCGCCTCCTCTCCCGCCGAACTGGGGCGCGAAGTCACCGGACTGGTCATCAGCGGCGACAGCGCGGGCGGTAATCTCACCATCGTCACCACCAACCAGCTGGTCAACGAACCGGCTGCGGTCCCCGTGCTGGTCCAGGCGCCGATCTACCCGGTGGCGAGCGACATCACGAAGCACAGCAGCTTCGCGCTGTTCAACGAGGGTTTCCTGCTGACCGGCGCGGCGATGGCCTGGTTCACGCAGCAATATGGCGGCGATGCCAAGGATCCGCGCCACACCCCGATGGTCGGCGACTGTTCCAACACCCCGCCCACGGTCATCTGCACCGCCGGGCTCGATCCCTTGCGCGATTCGGGGCGCGAATACGCCGCGCATCTGATCCAGCAGGGCACCGAGGTGAGCTATTTCGAATTTCCCGGCGTGATCCACGGCTTCGTCACGTTGCGCAAGGCGATCCCCAGCGGGCAGGCCGATCTCGAGGCCTTCCTCGGCGCGATCAAGGTCAAGCTGGAGCGACTTGCCCGATGAAGGATGCGCATAGCGAGCTGGGCTACCGCCCCTGCGTCGGGGTGATGCTGGTCAACGCGCAGGGCCGCGTTTTCGTCGGTCGCCGGATCGACAACAAGGAAGGCGATTGGTGGCAGATGCCGCAGGGCGGCGTCGACGACGGCGAGGACCTCGAGGCCGCCGCGCTGCGCGAACTCGGCGAGGAAACCGGCGCAAGGGCCGAGCACGTCACCCTGCTCAAGCGGATGGAGGAGGCGATGCGCTACGACCTCCCCGAGGAACTGATCGGCAAGCTGTGGGGCGGGAAATACCGCGGGCAGGAGCAGGTCTGGTATCTCGCGCGCTTCACCGGGGCCGACGAGGATATCGACCTCGAAGCGCATGATCCGCCCGAATTCTGCGACTGGAAATGGGTCGACCCCGAGCAGCTCCCCGAGCTGATCGTGCCTTTCAAAAAGCGGGTCTACCGCACCGTGCTCGAAGC
The DNA here is from genome assembly GCA_963975275.1 of uncultured Erythrobacter sp. Lineage (GTDB taxonomy): Bacteria > Pseudomonadota > Alphaproteobacteria > Sphingomonadales > Sphingomonadaceae > Qipengyuania. Next base: position 71,993 of record CAXBFN010000011.1, read on the forward strand.
GTTTCGCGACCTGGCCTGAGCGGCCGTGCACGAGTCTCCGCGAAGGCGGAGACCTCAGGCCGCATGCGCTGGTCCGGCCTCGGTTGGTCTGTAACGCCTGAGACCCCCGCCTGCGCGGGGGATCACCCCGCCGCCGGGATCAGTTGGACTGCACTACTTCGGCGTCGGGCAGCACCGCCTCTGCGGTCAGCACGCGTTCCTTGGGCCCCTGCGCGATCGACTGCGCCAGCCGCTGCGTCTCGGGGCAGGCTTCGCCGCAGAGCGATTCCAGCTTGGCGAGGTTGAGCCGCGCCTTCTCGACCGCGCCCTTCTCGACCAGCGCCGCGCCCTCGCCCGAAATCGCCGCGAGATTGCCCGGATCGCGGACCAGCGCCTCGCGGTAATAGCGGATCGCCTTGCCCTGCAGATCGTCGCTGCGCGCGGCGCGGGCCAGTTCGAGGAAGATCGGCGTATAGGCCGGATCGACCGTGAGCGCGGCCTCGAAGGAATCGATCGCCACCTGCGTCTCGCCCGCTTCCAGCGCGGCGCGGCCCTCGGCGATCAGCATCGCGGCGCGCGGGGCCGGCTCGCGGTCGGCGCCGATGCTCGCGCTCGCGGTCATCACGAGAGCCAGCGAAAGGGCAGCGGCGGCGGGGGCAAAACGCATGATCGTCTCCAGAGTGCCGTTACGGCGGGAACGGGCTTGGTCAGCCATGATGGTCCGGGATTATCACGCCAAAGCTGCACAGGCGATGAAAAATCCATCGGTGCCATCGTGCAGCGGGGTCAGCCGGGTGCCCTGGCCCCGCTCGCGGCCGAGCGGAAGCGCGAGCGGCTGCGCGGCAAGCTGCGGATGGCGCGCGAGCAGCGCCTCGAACTGCTCGGCGCCTTCCGCGTCGAGCAGCGAGCAGGTGACATAGACCAGCCGCCCGCCGGGCCTGAGCAGCCCGACCGCCAGGTCGAGGATATGCGCCTGCAACTCGGTGAGCCGCGCCAGCTCGCCCTCGTCGAGCCGCCAGCGCGCCTCGGGGTTGCGCCGCCATGTCCCGGTCCCCGAACAGGGCGCATCGACGAGCACTGCATCGGCCTGTCCCGCGAGATCGCCGAGCGTTTCCATCTCGCGGCCCGGGTTGAGCAGCCGCGTCTCGATCAGGCTGGCACCGGCGCGTTCGGCGCGCGGGGCGAGCCGCGAAAGCCGGTTGCGGTCGGTGTCGGCGGCGATCAGCCGGCCCTGATTGTCCATCGCCGCGGCGAGCGCGAGCGTCTTGCCCCCGCCCCCGGCGCACAGATCGATCACGGTCTCGCCGGGCTGCGCCGCCAGCGCGAGGCAGGCGATCTGCGAGCCCGTGTCCTGGACCTCGATCAGCCCCTCGGCCCATTGCTGCCATTGCTCGACCGCGGTCCCGGTCGCGACGCGCAGGCCGTGCGGGGCGGCGGTTGGCTCGGCGGGCTCGGGCAGCTCGAGCGTGGCGCGCTCGGCCTTGAGCGTATTGACCCGCAGATCGAGCGGCGCGCGGCCGAGCAGCGCCTCGGCCTCCTCGCCTTCGATGCCGGACCGGGCGAGCCGCTCGACCAGCCAGCCGGGTGCCACCCCGCCCGCGGCGGGGGTTTCCCCCGCGCCGATCGCGGGCGGGCCGTAGTTCGAGTTGTCGAACAGCGGAGCCATCGCGGGGTCGGTATCGGCCAGCCGCAGCATCGCCGCGCGGCCCGTTTCCGGCACGGGCCCGCAGGCGCGAATCGTGCGATAGACCAGCTCACGGATCGCGCGGCGGTCCTTGGACCCGGCGAAGCGGTTGGCGCGGAACCATTCGGCGAGGATCCGGTCGGCGGGCGCACCCTTGCCCCGCGCGGCGGCGATGATGCCGTCGAGCAGATCGATAGCGGTCTGGACCCGCGCGGCGGGAGTCATCGGAAAGCCCCCTCCTCTTCAGAGGAGGGGGTTGGGGGTGGTGGCGAACCGCGCCGCGTCGCCAGCAGACTTGCGCCCAGCTGCAGGCACCACCCCGCTGCGACTAGGCTCGCCTGCGGCTCGCCAAGTCTCGCTGCCCCTCCTCCAAGGAGGAAGGGGGAATTTGGTTTACCGCGTCGGATAGTTCGGCGCCTCGCGGGTGATCGCGACGTCGTGGACGTGGCTCTCGGTCAGTCCCGCGCCGGTGATGCGGACGAATTGCGCCTTGCTGCGCAGTTCCTCGATGGTCGCGGCGCCGGTGTAGCCCATCGCCGCCTTGATCCCGCCGACCAGCTGGTGGACCACCGCGCTCGCCGGACCCTTGTAGGGCACCTGCCCCTCGATGCCCTCGGGCACCAGCTTCTGCGCCGAGACGTCCTGCTGGAAATAGCGGTCGGCGCTGCCGCGCGCCATCGCGCCGACGCTGCCCATGCCGCGGTAGCTCTTGTAGCTGCGGCCCTGGTAGATGAAGGTCTCGCCCGGCGCTTCCTCGGTCCCGGCGAGCATCGAGCCGATCATCACGCAGGATGCGCCCGCGGCGAGCGCCTTGGCGGCATCGCCGCTGGTACGCAGGCCGCCGTCGCCGATCACCGGGACGCCGTGCTTCTCGCCTTCCTCGGCGCATTCCATGATCGCGGTGAGCTGCGGCACGCCGACCCCGGCGACCACGCGGGTGGTGCAGATCGAGCCCGGGCCGATCCCGACCTTGACCGCATCCGCTCCGGCACCCGCGAGCGCCCTCGTGGCCTCGGCGGTGGCGACATTGCCCGCGATCACCTGGACCGAATTGGACAGTTTCTTGACCCGCTCGACCGCGCGCGCGACTTCCTTGTTGTGGCCATGCGCGGTGTCGATCACCACTACATCGACCTCGGCATCGATCAGCGCCTCGGTGCGCTCGAAACCGGCATCGCCGACCGTGGTCGCCGCGGCGACGCGCAGGCGGCCGGTCTCGTCCTTGGTGGCGTTGGGATAGGCGACCGCCTTCTCGATATCCTTGACCGTGATCAACCCGACGCATTTGCCGTGATCGTCGACCACCAGCAGCTTCTCGATCCGGCGCTGGTGAAGCAGGCGGCGCGCGTCCTCCTGCCCGGTGCCAAGCGGCACGGTGGCGAGATTGTTGGTGGTCATCAGCTCGCGCACCGGCTGGAGCGGGTTCTCGGCGAAGCGGACGTCGCGGTTGGTGACGATGCCGACGAGCTTGCCGTCGCGGTCGGTCACCGGGATGCCGCTGATGCGGTTGGCCGCCATCAGTTCCTGCGCCTCGCCCAGCGTGGCGTCGGGATGGATGGTGATCAGGTTGACCACCATGCCGCTCTCGTAGCGCTTGACCGCGCGCACCGCGGCGACCTGGTCGGGGACCAGCAGATTGCGGTGGAGCACGCCGATCCCGCCCATCTGCGCCATGGCGATCGCCATGTCGGCCTCGGTTACGGTGTCCATCGCGCTCGAGATCACCGGGATGTTGAGCGCGATCGCGCGCGTAAGCCGGGTCGAGGTGTTCGCCATCGAGGGCAGGATATCGCTCTCGGCCGGGCGCAGCAGCACGTCGTCGAAGGTCAGGCCGAGGGGGATGTCGAAATGTGCCACGGTGAGAATCGCCTGCGGGAGGGGAGGTGGCGGCCCATGTAACGACGGTTTGCCGGGGGCGCTAGGGGGGAGCCCGTTCGCCTCCTCTCGAGCATCCCTTGTGCGCGAAGAACCCTTTCCCTTGCACCGTCACTCCGGATTGAAGAACCCTCCCCTCCACACCGTCGCCCCGGGCTTGACCCGGGGCCCCGCTTGTTTCTTTCTCGGTCGATGGGACAGGGCAATCGCGGCGGCTGGGTCTACATCATGGCGGATCGCTATCGCGGAACGCTGTATGTCGGGGTCACCGCCTGTCTTCCCGAGCGCATCCAGCAGCACCGCGATGGCACCGGCTCCGAATTCTGCGCGAAACACGGCTTTACCCGCCTCGTCTGGGCCGAACACGGATAGGACATCCACACCTGCATCGCGCACAAAAAGCGCCTCAAGCGCTGGCGGCGCGAATGGAAGTTCGACCTGATCGAGCGCGCCAATCCGGACTGGAACGATCTGTCCGACCCGTTGCTCTGAAAATAGCGGGACCCCGGATCAAGTCCGGGGTGACGAGGATGGGGTTCGGCGGAAGGAAGGGAGAGGGCAGCCTACCCCGCGGTCCAGCCGCCATCCATGCTCCAGTTCGCGCCGGTGACGTTCTGCGCCTCGTCGCGGCACAGGAACACCGCCAGCGCGCCCACTTCATCCGGCTGGACGAATTTCTTGGTCGCCTGTTTGACCAGCAGCACGTTCTCGACGACCTCTTCGCGGGTCAGCCCGCGCGCCGCCATCGTGTCGGGGATCTGGTTCTCTACCAGCGGGGTCCAGACATAGCCGGGGCTGATGCAGTTGGCGGTCACGCCATGCCCCGCGAGCTCGAGCGCGACGGTCTTGGTCAGCCCGTCGAGCCCGTGCTTGGCAGCCACATAGGCGCTCTTGAAGGGCGAGGCGGTCTTGGAATGAGCGCTGGCGGTGTTGACGATCCGGCCCCAGCTCCTGGCCTTCATCGCCGGCACCGCGAGCCGGATGGTGTGGAACGCCGCGCTCAGATTGAGCGCGAGGATCGTCTCCCATTTCGCCACCGGGAAATCCTCCACCGGAGCTACATGCTGCATCCCGGCGTTGTTGACGAGGATGTCGATGGCCCCTGCCTCTTCCATCATCGTCTCGATCTGCGCGACATCGGTGAGATCGGCGCCCGAGTGGCTGGCGCCAAGTTCTTCGCACAGTCCGGCGATCTCGCCCTCGTCGCCGAAGCCGTTGAGGACGATCTGCGCCCCCTCGGCATGCAGCGCCCGGGCGATGGCGAGACCGATGCCCGAGGTCGATCCGGTGACGAGCGCGCGTTTACCTGCGAGAAACAAATCGGCCTCCAAGCGTTGATCGGTGCTTCACGCCGCATCGCGCAAGCGGAGCGCGCTGTCCAGCGGCGACCATCAGGGGGGAATTCGATATGCGGCTCAATCCGTTCAACGCCAGTAATATCAACGTGCGATCAAGCGGTGGAGGCGGAATCCCGGGCGGCAAGGCCGGCGGGCTAGGTTGTGGAACGATCGTGCTGGCGGCGCTCGGGTATTTCGTCTTCGGTCTGGACCCGATGCAGACTGCAGGCACAATCGAGAGCGTGCAGCAGCGCGCGCAACAAGCGGGGCCCGCTACCACCGACGCGCAAATCGTCTGCTCCGCCAGCGATTATGCGACCGAAGCCTGCAACGCTCTCGACTCGCTCAACAGCACTTGGGGCCGGACCTTCGAGGGACACGGTTTCGCCGCCAATTTCCGGCAACCCGTTCTTCATCTCTACAGCGCCGGCGTGAGCACCGAATGCGGCAGTGGCAGTTCGGCGATGGGTCCGTTCTACTGCCCCGCCGATGAAACGATCTACATCGACACCAGTTTCTACGACGAGCTCGCGCGCATGGCGAACAACGGCGGTGACTTCGCCCGCTATTACGTCCTTGCGCATGAATACGGCCACCATATCCAGACGCTAACGGGCGTGTCGGGCCAGATCCGCAGCGCGCAGCAGCAGTCCCCCGGCGACTCCAATGCGCTGCAGGTGCTGATGGAACTGCAGGCCGACTGCTATGCCGGCGTCTGGGCTGGCAAGAACCGGAACCTGATCGAGCCCGGCGATATCGAGGAAGGCATGCAGGCCGCTTCGGCGATCGGGGATGACCGGCTTACCGGCGGCCGGGTGAGCGAGGAGAACTTTACCCACGGAACCAGCCAGCAGCGCAGCCAAGCGCTTCGCCTCGGGATGCAGGGCGACGACCGCGCCTGCGACGCGATCACGCGGGTCGGCTGAGCGACGGGGCAGGCGGCGGCGCGGCGCCTGGGCGCCGCCTGCCCCCGCCTCAGTCCCCGACGTCGGCGATTTCCTGGTCGATGGAACGCAAGGCTTCGGCACGTTGCGCCCGCGTCAGATTGCGTTCGGAAGCGATCGTCGACCGGGCCGTTCGCAAGGCATTGAGGGCAAGCTTTTCGGCATTGGCTTCGCACACGTACATCGTCACCTGACCGTTCGCATGCTGCTCGGTCGTGATGTAATTTTCCTTGTCCCTGCATTCCATGACGACGCGGGGTGCCTGCGCCAGAGCGGTTGCGCGGGCGTTTCGCGCCTCGGCGAACGCCGTCCGGATCTCGCGCTGGATTTCGCCGTTCGCTCCCATTTCGCGCCGCAGCTGTTCCATCTCGAGCCGCAACTCGCCCCCCTCTGCCAGCCTTGCCCTGAGCTCCTTCGCTTCCTTCATGAAATCTTCGCGCTCGGTCGCGGACATGCCGCTCCATTCCTTGCCGTTCCACTCAATGCGATGCTGCGCGATGCGCCGGGTATCGCCGCTTTCGACAGCGCGTTCGAAACTGCGGATCTTGCGCTCGGTCCGATCCATTTCCCGTTCGGCCTTTTCGAACTCGCGCTCGGATTCCCTGACGGCGTTTTCGGCTTCGACGAGTTCGGCGTCGAAATCGGGAGGCTCGGGGGCAAGCGGCGTTGCCGGGGGGAGCGGCGCAACCGGCGCGCTGGGCGCAGCGGGAGCTTCTGGCGCCGCGGGCGCAGCCGGAGCCGGGGGAGCAATCGTCTCGGCATAGCTGATCGAGGCGGTGAGCGGGAGCGCCAGCGCGGCGCCGGCGAGCAGCGCGCGCGCGGCCAACCGGCGGCGGGGGGAGATATCGGCCATGGTCAGGCTCCTGAGACGGTGGATGATCGATTTGTCGCCCAGCACCGGGCAGGCCATCGGCGCGGCCAGCGCCAGCCGCGGGGCGGCGCCCGGGGTCAGGGCGAAACCGGCGATGATGGCAGCATAGGCGGCGCGCTCGTCGCGGCTGCGGGTCTCGACCACGCGCGCGTCGCAGGCGGCCTCCTGGTCGCGCCGCAACGCGGTCCAGCCGGCCCAGCCCAGCGGGCTGAACCAATGCGCCGCGAACAGCGGCTGGACGAGGATATTGGCGAGCAGATCGTGCCCGCGGTGATGCGCGAGCTCGTGGGCGATGGCGAGATCGCGCCGAGAGCGATCACGCTGCACCATGAAGCCTGTGGGCAGCGCGACGACCTTGTCGAACACGCCAAACGCTACCGGGCCGAGCGTAGCGCCGGTTTCGACCAGCCGCACGCGTCCGACCTCGCCCACCGGCTTCGCGCCATCGAGCAACTCGCGGCGCATTGCGAAATAGAGCGCGAAGCGGCGTATCAGGAAGATCGCGGCTCCGGCCAACCACAGGATCAGCAGGGGAGTCAGCCAGTCGATCGGGGGCAGCGGTGCGGCGGTGGCGGGCAACGGAAAAACCGGGGCGATCGCATCCGCCTGCGCCAGCGATGCCGACGTCAGCAGCGAAGCTGGATCCGAAGCCTCCGCCATCTCGGCAAGCGGCGGTGCGGTCTCGCCGGGCCGCAGCCAGGCCGGTAGGGTGATCGGCGGGACCGCGAGCCGCAACAGCGGCAGCGCCCACAGCGCGTAGGCGGCGCGCGCGCCGAAATGGCGCGCCACCGGGCGGCGCAGCAGCAGCACCAGCGCGATCAGCGCCCCGGTCCACAGCAGCGTTTCGAGCAGGTACTGGGTCATCGGCGCAGCTCCTTGAGCAGGACTTCCATCTCGGTGAGATCCTCGTCGCTGAGCGCCTCACTCTGCGCCAGATGCGCAAACAGCGAGGAGGCGCGGCCCCCGAACAACCGGTCGACCAGCCGCCGCGACTCGCCGCCGACATAGGCAGAACGTGCAATCAGCGGGTGATAGAGAAAGCGGCGTCCCTCGGGCTCGGTCGCCACCGCGCCCTTGGCCACCAGCCGCGAAAGCAGCGTCTTGACCGTGGCGATCGACCAGTCGCGCGTATCGCAGATGGTTTCGCAGACATCGGTGGCGGAACGCGGACTGTGATCCCACAGCACCTCCATCACCGCGTGTTCGGCATCGGATATGCGCTCTCCGGAAGGGTCGCTCGGCATGGTCGAATCTCTCGCTTTGGCTAATCGACTACGTCTGTAGACTTTACGACTACGGTTGTAAACATGGCTTTGCGATGAACGACGATGACCTGCGCATCTGAACCAACATGGGAACGCGATGCCTGCCCACGCGCTGGACCACGACTGCCCTTCTCGAGGAACCTCACGACATGGACGACGACAAACGCCAGGCGGTTCTGACCGCGCCGCAATTGCGGCTGGTCGGCACGGTCGACGAGGCGATGTACGCCGAGTTTCGCAACCAGCTGAGCGCCGCGCCCACCGACGGGCCGCTGGTGATCGCGCTGACCACGCTGGGCGGCAATCCCGAGGTTGCGCGCGCCATGGCCGACGACGTGCGGCTGCTGCGCGACGCGGGACGGACGATCCATTTCCTCGGCAAGGCGGCGGTCTATTCCGCCGGCGCGACCTTCATGGCGGGCTTTCCCGTCGCCAACCGCTTCCTCACCCGCAACTCCACCCTGCTGGTCCACGAGCGCCAGCTGACCAAGACCATCGAGCTTTCGGGTCCGCTGCGGACCTGCACCGCGCAGCTCAAGGCAGCGCTCAACGAGATCGAGCAATCGATCATCATCGAGGAGCAGGGCTTCCGCCTGTTCGTCGAGGGCTCGAAAGTGGAATTCGAGGAGCTGCAACGCAAGGCGCCCGACAATTGGTATATCCCCGCCGACAAGGCAAAGAAACTGGCGCTGGTCGCCGAGGTGATCTGAGATCGTGCGCGGTCGCTGCCTCCGGAACGGATGCCATCGCGATTGTCCGCTCTAGCAATATTTGGTAATTTCGGACGATGGCAGCCAAAACCACCTCCGTCGCACTGGGCGAGAAGCTCACCGCCTATACCCGCAGCAAAGTGGAATCAGGCGAGTTCGGTTCGACCAGCGAAGTGATCCGCGATGCCCTACGCCGTGCGCAAGAGCGGGACTTGCGCATCAAAGCGCTCGAACAGGCGCTCAAGGAAGGCGTCGAGAGCGGACCAGCCGAGCCGTTCGATTTTGATGAGTTTCTCGAGGAAATGCGCCAGAATTATCAGAACGCGGCGTGAGACGCATCGGCCTGCGGCCCTCCGCTCGCCGCGACCTAGCCGATATCTGGATCCACACGGCAAACCATCGGGGACTCGACCAGGCGGAACGTTACTTTGGCGCTATCCGCCGCGAGATCGAGAGTCTGGGCGAATTTCCGGAGAGGCACCCCGCTCACCCCAGCCGCCACGGGAATTTCCGCAAGGCGGCCAGCGGAGTGCACTTCGTGTTCTATCTCGTTTTCGAAGAGGAAATAGAAGTGGTTCGCATGCTGCATGCGCGAATGGACGCTACCAGCCTCTCGGACGAATAAAAAAGGGCCGAAGCGTTTACGCCCCGGCCCTTCCAAAACCCTCCAAAGCCCGTCGTGTCAGTACACCCGCGCCTTGGGAACGATATACTCCACATCGTCGGTCAGCGTGAACTCGTGCACCGGGCGATACCCGATCTCGATCTTTCCGCCCTTGCCGCCCCAACCGTCGAAGGTCGCGATGGTGTGCTTCATCCAGTTGGCGTCGTCGCGATCGGGGAAATCCTCATGCGCATGCGCGCCGCGGCTTTCCTTGCGGTTCTCGGCCGAAGCCATGGTCACGTTGGCCTGCGCCATCAGATTGTCGAGCTCGAGCGTCTCGATCAGATCGCTGTTCCAGATCATCGAGCGGTCGGTGACGTGGATGTCCTCCATCCGCTTGTTGACCTGCGCGAGCGCTTCGACGCCCTGCGACAGCAGCTCGCTGTTGCGGAACACCGCCGCGTGCTTCTGCATGCCCTTCTGCATCTCCGCACGCACCGCGGCGGTGGGCGAACCGCCATTGGCGTGGCGGAAATGGTCGAGCCGGGTCAGCGCCAGATCGGCGCTGTCGGCGGGCAGTTCGGCATGGCTCGAGCCGGGCTTGATCAGATCGTTCAAGCGGTGGCCGGTCGCGCGGCCGAAGACCACCAGATCGATCAGCGAGTTCGAACCCAGGCGGTTGGCGCCGTGAACAGACACGCAGGCCGCCTCGCCCACCGCAAACAGGCCGGGGACGATCTTCTCGGGATCGGCCGGGTCGCCCGCCATCACTTCGCCGTGATAATTGCAGGGGATGCCGCCCATGTTGTAATGCACCGTCGGGGTGACGGGGAGCGGCTGGCGGGTCAGATCGACCCCGGCGAAGATCTTGCCGCTCTCGGTGATACCCGGGAGGCGCTCGGCCAGGATCGCGGGATCGATGTGGTCGAGGTGGAGGAAGATGTGATCGCCCTCCGCGCCAACGCCGCGGCCCTCGCGCATTTCCAGCGCCATCGAGCGTGAGACCACGTCGCGCGACGCCAGATCCTTCGCGGAAGGCGCATAGCGCTCCATGAAGCGCTCGCCTTCGGAATTGGTCAGATAGCCGCCCTCGCCGCGCGCGCCCTCGGTGATCAGGACGCCCGCGCCGTAGATCCCGGTCGGGTGGAACTGGACGAATTCCATGTCCTGCAACGGTAGGCCGGCGCGCAGCACCATGCCGCCGCCGTCGCCGGTGCAGGTGTGCGCGCTGGTGGCGGTGAAGTAGCAGCGGCCGTAGCCACCGGTCGCCAGCACCACCGAATGCGAACGGAAGCGGTGGATCGTCCCGTCGTCCATGCACATCGCGATCACGCCGACGCAGACCTTGCCCGAGGGCGTGTCCTTCATGATCAGGTCGAGCGCGAAATACTCGATGAAGAAGTCCGCGGCGTATTTCAGGCTCTGCTGGTAGAGCGCATGGAGCATCGCGTGACCGGTGCGGTCGGCCGCGGCGCAGGTGCGCTGCACCGGCGGACCTGCGCCCATGTTCTGCATGTGGCCGCCGAAGGGGCGCTGGTAGATCGTGCCGTCCTGGTTGCGGCTGAAGGGCACGCCCGCGTGCTCGAGCTCGTAGACCGCCTGCGGCGCTTCGCGAACGAGATATTCGATCGCGTCCTGGTCGCCGAGCCAGTCGGAGCCCTTGACCGTGTCGTACATGTGCCACGACCAGTGGTCGGGGGTGTTGTTGCCCAGCGATGCGGCGATGCCGCCCTGCGCCGCGACGGTGTGCGAGCGGGTGGGGAAGACCTTGGTGATATTGGCGGTCTTGAGCCCGGCCTCGGCCGCGCCCATGGTCGCGCGCAGCCCCGATCCGCCCGCGCCCACGACGACGACGTCATAGGTGTGCTCGATGATCGGATAGGCGCGGTCGCCGATGGTGAAGGTATCGGTGCTCGCCATCAGGCAGCTCCTGCAAAAGCGAGACGGGCGATGGAGGCCAGCGCGAAGGCGCCGCCACCGATCGCGACGATATTGAGCAGCGCCAACGCCGCAAACTTGTTGCCCGAGGTGTGGACGTAATCCTCGATCACGACCTGCAGCCCGAGCCGGGCGTGCCAGAACACGTTGATCACCAGCAGCGCCAGCGCGGTGGCGACCAGCGGCTGCGAGACCCAGCCCGCCATCGCGGCATAGTCATAGGCAGGAAGCAGCGCCATGCTGACCACCAGGAAGGTCACCAGCAGCAAATTGCCGATCGCGGTCAGCCGCTGGAGCAGCCAGTGATGCGCGCCGCCATGCGCCGAGCCGAGGCCGCGGACCCGGCCGATGGCCGTGGTCTTGCTGCCGTAGCGTTCGAGTGTGGTGTCTTTGCCCATGGTCGAGAAATCTTTCACTTAAGGAATACGACAGCCCAGAAAACCACCGTCAGGATCACGCCCGAGGCGATCACGGCCAGCGCGCCGGTCTTGTTCCGCTCGATCTCGAAACCGGCGCCGATATCCATGACGAAATGGCGCAGGCCCGAGCTCATGTGGTTGAAGAAGGCCCAGCTCACCCCGATCAGCACCAGGATCCCGATCGGGCTCTCCATCACCGCGGCGAAGCCTTCGTAGGCCTCGGGACCGGCAGCGAGTGCGCCCAGCCACCACACGAGCACCCCGAGCCCGACCGTCGCCATGCCCGAGCCGGTGACGCGGTGGAGGATCGAGACCAGCATATGCGGGCCCCATTTCCAGATCGAGAGATGCGGCGAAAGCGGGCGGTCGGCCATGATTTGTGTCCGGTCGGTGGAATTGGGAGGCTCTCCTTAGCGGACATCGCGCGCGAGACAAGGCGGCTGGCCTCGACAAATGGCGCAAATTTGCGAATAGGGGCTTGCATGACTTGCATCCTGCTTACCGGATCGAGCCGCGGGATCGGCGCGGCCGCCAAGACGGCGCTCGAGGCGCGCGGCGCGACGGTCGTCGGCCAGGCGACCACCAGCACCGCGACCGACACCGTCCCTGCGGACTTCACCCAGCCCTTCGCGCCGCATGAATTGTGGCAGGCGGCGCTCGCCCGCGCGGGGGGCGAGATCGACGTGCTCGTGAACAACGCCGGCCTGTTCGCTCCCAACCCGATCGACGCCACCGACCTGCACTGGCTCGCCGCGTTCGAGGACACGATGCGGATCAACCTCACCGCCGCGGCGCAATTGTCGCGCTTCGCGGTGCGCCACTGGCAGGAGCGCGCCGCCAAGGGTGACACGCGCGGCGGGCGGATCGTCCATGTCGCCAGCCGCGCAGGGCACCGCGGCGACAGCCCCGCGCATTGGCACTACGCCGCCAGCAAGGGCGGGATGCTGGCGCTGCACAAGACCATCGCGCGCGCCTATGCCGGCGAGAACATCCTCAGCTTCGCGATCGCGCCGGGCTTCACCGACACCGCGATGGCGGGCGACTATCTCGACAGCCGCGGCGGACCGGGCCTGCTCGCCGACATCCCGCTCGGCCGCGTCGCCGAGCCCGAGGAAATCGCCGCGATGATAAGCTTCTGCGCGCTCGACGCACCCCCCAGCATGACCGGTACCACGCTCGACGCCAATGGCGCGAGCTATGTGCGCTGATTCCGGAACACCTCCCGTCATTCCCGCGAAGGCGGGAATCCAGCTCCTCTGACCGATGAGCAAGTCCGGCTGGGTCTATATCATCGCGAACCGCTACCGCGGAACCATCTATATCGGGGTGACCTCGTCGCTCGCTCACCGCATCAGCCAGCACCGCGAGGGCACGGGTGCGCAATTCGCCAAGCGTCATGGTTGCACCCGGCTGGTTCTGGCCGAGCCGTTCGAGCGGATTGAGGATGCCATCGCGCGCGAGAAGCAGCTGAAGCACTGGAACCGGGCGTGGAAGATCAGGCTGATCGAGGAACAGAATCCCGACTGGCACGACCGGTTCGACGAGATCGTCTCGCTGTGACGAACCGAAGAAGTGAGCTGGATCCCCGCCTTCGCGGGGATGACAGAAGGAAAAGGAGAGGTGGGTAGCCGCTCGCTTTCACGAGAGCCCCGCTGACTGATGGCCGACGCCAAGGGCCCAAGCAATGCGCGCTTGCAGCCGATTGGCCCACTTCGTCATTCCCGCGAAGGCGGGAATCCAGCTTTGCTTTGATGGGCAGAACACGAGATCGTCTCGCTGTGACGAACAAAGGAAGTGAGCTGGATCCCCGCCTTCGCGGGGATGACGGAACGGGGTGCCGAAGGATTGTTTCCCGCGCGCTCCGATTGGGCTAGTGCGCGCGCCATGACAGACAGCTGGAAATTATCGGGCGAAGTCTCGCAGGCGCGCGCGCAGGCCGCGCTCGAGCGGCAGGCGCAGGACGAGGACTGGGATCCCGATTTCGTCGTCACCGCGCATGAGATCGCCGAAGCCCGGCCCGACGAATGGATGGTCGAGGGCTGGCTCCCCCGGCGACCCACCGCTTCGGACCGGCGCGCGATCGAGGCGCTGTTCGCGGGCGATTCCGGGGGCGATCCGCCTGCGTTCGCAATCGAGAAACTGCCGCCGACCGACTGGGTCAGCCTCAGCCAGCAGGGGGTCGAGCCGATCCGCGCCGGGCGGTTCCATGTCCATACCCCCGATCACGCGCCCGACCACGGAGCGGTCAATTTCTGCATCCCCGCGAGCCAGGCCTTCGGGACCGGGCAGCACGCCACCACCGCGGGCTGCCTCGCCATGCTCGACCGGATGAAACGCGAGGGTGTCATCGCCCACAACCACGCCGATATCGGTACTGGCACAGGGCTGCTCGCCTTCGCCGCGATGCATCTCTGGCCGCGGGCCTTCGCCACCGCCTCGGACATCGATCCGGTCTGCCTGGACGTGATTCTCGCCAATGCCCGCAGCAACGACATCCCGCTGGGCGAAGGCCCCGGCGCGCTGATGCCGCTGATCGCCGACGGGATGGGGGATGCGCTGCTGCGCGCGCGCGGGCCCTACGACCTGCTGATCGCCAACATCCTCGCCGGCCCGCTGATCGACCTTGCGCCCGAATTCGCCGCTGCCACCGCGCCCGGCGGCCATGTGGTGCTGGCGGGCCTGCTCGAGACGCAGGAAGCCGAGGTCCGCGCCGCCTATCGCCGCCAGGGCATGCGGCTGGCGCTTCGGCTGGTGAAAGGCGACTGGTCGATCCTGTGGCTGCGCAACAGAACCATCCGCTGAAGCGGGGCCGCGTCTGGCTGGCGGGGCTGGCGCTGGCCCCGCTGCTGATCCTCGCTACGTTTCTGCTCGCCGCCTGGATCGGCGCCGCCATTCCGCGCAACTCCGGCTGGACCGAGCCCGAGCGCGGCGTCACCATTATGGTCGAGACCAACGGCGTCCACACCGGGATCGTCATGCCGGTGATCAGCGAAGTGAAGGACTGGCGCACCACCTTTCCCTCCGCCGGGCAGCCGCGCCTGCAGGACGGGCAATTGCCCACGCATATCGCAATCGGCTGGGGCGAGAAGGAGGTCTTCCTCAACACTCCGACCTGGGGCGATCTGAAGGCCGCAACCGTGCTTCGCATCGTTCTCCATGGCGGCGACGGGCTGATGCGGGTGGGGCATTACGTCCACCCGCTGCCCTCCGGGCACCATCGCCCCGTCACCCTGCGCCCCGAGGAATACGCGCGGCTGGTCGAGCGGATCGAGGCCGCGCTCCCGGCGCTGCCCCCCGGGGCGACCCGGCGCAGCTATTCCAGCTACGAGATCGGCGCACAGAATTACGACGCTCTGGGGCGCTACACGCTCACCAACACCTGCAACCAGTGGATCGGCGATGTGCTCGCGGATGCGGGCATGACGATCGGGGTGTGGACTCCGCTGGCGGGCGGGGTCATGCAATGGATCGACGAGCCCGATCCGGCAGCCGGCGTCCCCCTCTGACAGGAACAACGCCCCGCTCTCGCCCATTCCGCTTGCGACAGCACATTCGGAAAAAAGGCCAGACATGACCAAAACACTCCTCATCACCGGCGCCTCCAGCGGGATCGGCGCCGCCAGCGCCCGCGCCGCCGCCAAGGCCGGCTGGAACGTCGCGCTGCTGGCGCGCTCCGCCGACAAACTCAACAAGCTGGCCGGGGAGATTGGCGATTCGCCGCTCGCGCTGACCTGCGACATCACCGACCGCGCCGCGCTCGACGCTGCGGTGGAGCAGACCGTCGCGCGCTTCGGCGGGCTCGACGCAGTGTTCGCCAATGCCGGCATGGGAGTCGCCAACGCGGGCGTCGAAAACGGCGATCCCGAGCAATGGCGCAAACTTATCGATCTCAACGTGCTCGCCGTGCTTAACACCGCGCACGCCACGCTCCCGCACCTACGCAAAACCGAGGGCCATTTCGTGGTCACCGGATCCAAGGCGGGCCGCGATCATCTCAAGGGCTCGGTCTATGGCGCGACCAAATGGTTCGTCCATGGCCTCGCCGGCAATCTCGCCGAGGAAATGCGCGAATGGGGCGGCCGCTGCACCGTCATCTCGCCCGGCATGGTGGACACGGCGTTCTTCGACGAACCCAAACCAGAAAAGCTCCAGCCCGAGGATATCGCCGATGCCCTGATGTTCGCGCTGTCGCAGCGCAAGACCTCGGCGGTGCGCGAGATCCACCTGATGCCCAACGACTGACCGCCGCACAGCGGACGGCGCCCTCCTCGCTCAGGGTTCGGTGGTCACCGCGCCGCTGACCGGGCCTGTCCCCTCGGGCGGCGGATAGGCCGCCGCATCGTAGCGGACCGTGGCGCGGACCACGTCCTGCATCATTTCCATCCGTGCCGGGACCGGCGCTCCGGTGCGGCGGATCATCGCCACCACCGCGTATTCGCGCCCCGCGGGCGAGGTCACGATCCCGATGTCGTTATAGCCCGATTGCTCGCCGCCGAATTCCTGCCCGGTCCCGGTCTTGTGCGCGATCGTCCAGCCGGGCGGCACCCCGCCCTTCAAGCGCCGCGGGCCGCTGCGGGTCTGTTCGAGCGTCGCCAGCAGCAATTCGGTCGAGACCGAGGACAGCAGCACGCCGCGCGCGAGCTGGCCCAGCGCATGGGCGATTCCGATCGGCGAGGCGCCATCCATCGGATCGGCGAGATAGGCTTCGAAGCTGGCGCGGCGGACCGCATCGGGCAGCTCGGCGCGGGCTACGAAGAAGGTGTTGCGAACCGAATAGGCGGGGTGCCACTCGAGCCCGGCGATGGCGCTCTGCTTGGTCCGCTCGTCGGTGCCGAAGCGAATGCCCGCGAGATCGGCATCGTCGATGAAATCCTGAACCGTCTCGGGACCGCCAATGCGGCGCAGGATGCGATCGTTGGCGGTATTGTCGCTGCGGGTCAGCGCGCGGTCGAGCAGATCGCCGTAATCGGTGTCGAAGCGTCCACGCGCCCGGACGATTTCGCGCAGCGGCTGGTGGAACACGGTCATGTCCTCGCGGCGCAGCGTCACCTGCTCGGCGAGATCGAAATCGCCTTCGTCGGCTTCGCCCAGCGCCGCGAGCGCCACCCAGAACTTGCTGACGCTTTGCTGCGGGTAGAGTTCGTCGCCATTGGCATGGAGGATCCGCCCGGTGGCGATATCCTGGACCGCCAGCCCGACTTCGCCGTCGAAGCCGTCGGCCAGTTGCACCAGCTCCTCCTGCAGCGCGCGTTCGGCGGGCGTCAGAACCACCGGCACCACGACCGGCTCGTTCGCATCCTCCCGCCCGTCACCGACAAGGCGCGGAAGCCAGGCGACCAGCAAAGCCAGCAGCAGGACGGGCAGGAACAGGGCGAGAAAACGTATCCATGGGGTCACAAGAATCCAACGAGGCCCAGGCGTAGCGTTCCCGCTCGCGGCGGTTTGTCTAGAAATTCCGGCAGCTTGCGGCGCATCGCGAGTTTGGGCGGGATCACTGGGCGGCAGCAACGATCCGCGCCCATTCGCTTTCCTCGATCACTTCGATGCCGAGCTCCGCGGCCTTCTTGAGCTTCGATCCCGCGCCCGGCCCCGCCACCACCAGATCGGTCTTGGCGCTAACCGAACCCGAAGCCTTGGCGCCCAGCCGTTCGGCCTGCGCCTTGGCCTCGTCGCGGCTCATGGTTTCCAGCTTGCCGGTGAAGACGACGGTCTTGCCGGTGACGGGGCTGTCCCTGGTCTCCACTTCGTAGCGCGGGGGCGAGACTTCGGAGAGCAGGTCGTCCCACACAGCGCGGTTGTGATCCTCGTGGAAGAAGTCGGCCAGTGCGTGTCCGACTGCGATGCCGATCCCGTCCGCACGAACCTCGAAGATCGTCTTCACCGCCTCGACCATACGGCTGTTGAACGGGCTTTCCTTTTCTTCCGCGCCGCGCGGGTTCGCCTCGCGATAGGCGGCGAATTCGGCGGCTTTTTCCGGCAGGTGGCGAATATCGCCCAGCCCCTTCATCAGATCGCGCGCGGTCACCGCCCCGACATGCCGGATCCCCAGCCCGAACAGCAGCCGCGCGGCATCGGGCGCGCGCTTGGCCTCGATGCTTGCCAACAGATTGTCCACAGACTTGTCCTGCCAGCCTTCGAGCGCGAGAATCTCCGCGCGGCGCTTCCTCAGCCGGAAGATATCCGCCGGGCTTTCGAGCCAGCCTAGCGCGAAGAACTGGTCGATCGTCTTCTCGCCCAGCCCGTCGATATCGAGCGCCGCCCGACTGACGAAATGCTTCAATCGCTCGGTGCGCTGCGCCGGGCAAATGAGGCCGCCGGTGCAGCGGACATCGACCTCGCCCTCCTCGGCCACTGCCTCGCTGCCGCACTCGGGACAGTGATCGGGGAAATGATAGGGGGTGCGCTTGGCCTCGGGGGTCAGATTCTCGACCAGCTGCGGGATGACGTCGCCCGCGCGCTGGACCAGCACCCGGTCGCCCGGCCGCACGCCGAGCCGCGCGATCTCGTCGCGATTGTGGAGCGTGACATTGGTCACCGTCACCCCGCCCACCAGCACCGGCGCGAGCCGCCCCACCGGGGTCAGCTTGCCGGTGCGCCCGACCTGAATGTCGATGCTTTCCAGCGTGGTCTCGGCGCGCTCGGCGGGAAACTTGTGCGCCAGCGCCCAGCGCGGCGCCTTGGCGACGAAGCCCAGCCGCGCCTGCCAATCGAGCCGGTCGACCTTGTAGACCACCCCGTCGATTTCATAGGCCATGTCGGCGCGCTGCTCGCCGATCCTGGCATAATGCGCGAGCAAACCCTCAAGGCTCTCGACCCGCACGAACAGCGGCGAAACCGGCAGGCCCCAGCGCTCGATCTGCCGCATGACGTCGAGCTGGGTCTCGCCCGGCACCTCGCTCGCCGCGCCCCAGCCATGTGCCCAGAACCGCAAAGGCCGCACGGCGGTGACGCTCGCATCCTTCTGCCGCAGCGAGCCCGCGGCGGCGTTGCGCGGATTGGCGAACAGTTTTCCGCCCGCCGCTTCCTGCGCCGCGTTGAGCGCGAGAAAGTCGCCGCGCGCCATATAGACCTCGCCGCGGACCTCGAACACCTCGGGGGCATCGCCCGCAAGCTGCTGAGAAATATCGCCGATATGCGCGACATTGGCGGTGACGTCCTCGCCCACCTGCCCGTCGCCGCGCGTCGCCGCGCGAACCAGCACGCCCTTCTCGTAGCGCAGCGAGCAGGACAGCCCGTCGATCTTGTCCTCGGCGGTGATCGCCACCGGTTCGTCCTCGGCCAGCGACAGGAACCGCCGCACCCGCGCCAGCCATTCGCCCACCTCTTCGGCGGCGAAGGCGTTGTCGAGGCTCATCATCCGCACCGCATGCGTGACCTTGGATAGCGGCGAGGCGGCCACCGCATGCCCGACCTTGCGCGAGGGCGAATCCGCGCGCACCAGCTGCGGAAACGCCGCCTCGAGCTCGGCATTGCGCCGCACCAGTGCATCGTATTCCTGGTCGCTGACCTCGGGCGCGTCCTCGGCGTGATACAGCCGGTCGTGCCGCGCGATCGCGCGCGCCAGCCGCATCAACTCGTTGGCGGCTTCGGCTTCGGTGAGATCGGTCATGAGGCTCCACCACCCCCAACCCCCTCCTCTAAAGAGGAGGGGACTAAGGTCGCGTTCTCCCCCTCCTCTTCAGAGGAGGGGGTCGGGGGGTGGTGCCTTACTTTACCAACCTTGCCCCCCGCCCACCGCTTCGGCGTTCGATCCAGCACCGATTGCAATCGCGTCAGACACCCGTCCAGATTGCCCATTACATCGGCATTGCTGAAACGCAGGGTCGCGAAGCCGAATTCGCTCAGCATCCGCGCGTCGCGCTGCGCGTCGATCTCGGCGTCATGGGTATTGCCGTCCACTTCGATCCCCAGCCCCCGAGCGGGGCAGAAGAAGTCCACGATCCGGCGCCCGATCACGTCTTGCCTGCGGAATTTGACCCCGGCGAAGCGGCTGTCGCGCAGCGCCATCCACAGGCGCTTTTCCGGTTCGGTCGGATTGTTGCGCATGGTGCGGGAGCGGGCCGTCAGCGTCTTTGTCGGGTCTCCACCAACCCCGCCCCCCTCCTCTGAAGAGGAGGGGGCTTTGGGTTGCATCTCCGCCGCCGGAACCTTCGGCATCACACCCCCTCCATCAGACGATCCGCCTGCGCCCGCGCCTCAGGGGTGACCTCGGCACCGCTCAGCATCCGCGCGATTTCCTCCTGGCGGCCGGCTTCGTCGAGCCGGGCGACGCTGGTGCGGGTGACGGTGCCGTCGGAGCTCTTGGCGATCATGTAATGCGTTGTTCCGCGCGCGGCGACCTGCGGGCTGTGGGTGACCGCGAGCAATTGCCCGCCGCCCGCCAGCCGCGCCAGCCGCTCGCCGATCGCGGAGGCCACCGCGCCGCCGACCCCGCGGTCGATCTCGTCGAAGATCACCGTCGCCGCGCCGCCCTGCTCTGCCAGCGCCACCTTGAGCGCCAGCATGAAACGCGACAATTCGCCGCCGCTGGCGATCTTGCCCAGAGGGGCGTGATCGGCACCCGGATTGGTGGAAATCAGAAATTCCACCCCGTCCATGCCATGCGCGCCCCAGCGTTCCTCGGGCAATTCGGTCACCGCGGTGCGCAAACTGGCGGCGTCGAGCTTGAGCGGTGCGAGCTCGCCCGCGACCGCCGCATCCAGCCGCCCCGCCGCTTCGACGCGCAAGTCGTGGAGCGCCCGCGCCTGCTTCTCGTAGCGCTCGCGGGTGCGGCGCGCGGCATCCTCGAGCGCGTCGAGCTCCGCCTCGCCGCCCTCGATCGCATCGAGCGCGGCGCGCATTGTCCGCATCGTCTCGGGCAATTCGTCGACCTCGCAGCGGTGCTTGCGGGCGATGGCGCGCAGCTCGAACAGCCTTGTCTCGGCGGCGTCGAGCGCGGCGGGGTCGTGGTCGAGCGCCTCGGCGGCGCGCTGGAGCCGCTCCTCGGCCTCGCCCGCCTCGATCACCGCGCGGTCGAGCGCGGCAAGCGCCTCGGCCAGCAGCGGGTGTTCGGGAGCGATCCGGTCGAGCCGCCGCGCCGCGACGCGCAAGGACGCGAGCGGCGAATCCGAGCCTTCCCAGATATGGCGCAATTCCTCGAGATCGCCCGAGAGCTTCTCGCCCTTCTGCATCGCCGCGCGGGTCCCGGCGAGCCGCGCCTCCTCCCCCGCCTGCGGCTCGAGCGCGGTGAGTTCGGAAAGATGCGCGAGCAGCAGATCCTGATCGGTCTTGGCCTGATCGAGCCGCTCGCGCGCGTCGTCCAACCGCTGCTGCGCCCCGCGCCAGCCGCTCCAGCTCGCCGCCAGCGTGGCGGCATCCGCCCCGGCATAGCGGTCGAGCAGCAGCCGATGGCCGCGCGGATTGACCAGCCCGCGATCGTCGTGCTGGCCGTGGAGTTCGACCAGATGCGGCGCCAGCTCGCGCAGCAGCGCGACCCCCGCGGGCTGGTCGTTGATCCAGGCCTTGCTGCCGCCATCGGCCTTGAGCTGGCGGCGGATCAGCAGCGGCTCGCCCGGCTCGAGCTCGAGCCCGGCCTCGTCCAGCGCCTCGGCCACCGGGGCCGGCAAAACAGCGAATTCGAAGGTCGCGGTGACGCTCGCCTTCTCCTCTCCGCCGCGCACCAGCGCGCTTTCCGCGCGGTTGCCCAGGACCAGCCCCAGCGCATCGAGCAGGATCGACTTGCCCGCCCCGGTCTCGCCGGTGAGCACACCCAGCCCGCGCCCGAACTCGAGTTCAAGCGCCTCGATCAGCACGATATTGCGGATGGAAAGCCGGGTCAGCATCGCGCCCGCTTCTAGCCGCTCGCCGCCCCCTCGTCACGAGCGCAGATGCGCGGTGTTCACAGGGTGGAAGAACGCCGGGTCAGTGGCTGCTGCGGACATGAGGAGACCGGGGCGCGGCGACGGGTTGGTGAGGGGGCCGGTTTGTAGGGGCGTCTTCTATCGGCTGGGGAGCCGCCACAGCGTCAGGATGAATTGCGCCGTTTGAGAGGCTTCAGATCGATAGCTTCAACATCATCCGCGGAAAGCGTCTGGCACTCGCTCAATGACCCTCTGGGCACTCGAAAGATGAAAACATCACCCGACGCAATGCTCCACGGTTCTGACCTTAACGTTGACGCGCCGAGGCGATCCCAACCGAGCCAACGCTTGGTCAGCACCCCGTCGCTAACGGCTTCCAGAAAGGCGCTATCAGAGAAAAAACCACGTCTCACCCGTCTAACGATAAACATTGGTTCGACCCGGGTGGCAAGCTTCGATTTGACGGTCAGCGGATCCATTCAGTATCTAACCCGGCATAAAAAGTGTCAGATGGTCGAGCGCGCCCATCGAGTTGCAATCGCAATTCAAACGACGCCATACAGGACAAAATCCATGAGGAACGTTGTCGTACAATCCGCAAGGCTCCTGACTATATCCATTATTTTCGGCGGATTGGTCGCTTGCACGATCACATCTCGTAGCGTCGCGGATGATCGCCTCGTGACGTATGGGCCACATCATGTGGAGACGCTTGGCGAGACAATAGCTCGCGAACAGCAAGGCAAACGGGGCTGCTTGGTGGCAGGTAATCTGAACAGGGGCGGGGAATGCGAGAAGTTGCGGCAGTTTTTGTTTCCGCCTGTCATCTCTGAAGATCCTGAATCGTAGCCGCGAATTCGCCTCACCTTTATCCTGTCCGTGCCGTTTAATGGCGGCAAATAGGTCGATATCCGCCTGGCATTTTTTGTCTGCCGGAACGCGATTGCGGGCATCGCTACGCCAAGCGACCGTATCCGATTTCTGCAGCTCAATCGGCACGACCTACGTTCAGCAGGCGGCTCAGCTCGGGGACGTCAGCAACGCGCCCTCTGCTCGACGTTCAGCCGATTTCAACGACTTTCCAAAAGCAACCGCAATGCACCACCGACAGAAACCCGGCATCAACCCAAGGTTTGGCTACCGCCGGAATGCTTGGCCAGTGCGTCAAACGCCTTTAGCCGGCGGAGCAGCGCGGGCATGTCGGCAAATGGCACCATGTTCGGTCCGTCGCTCGGTGCGCTGTCGGGGTCGCGGTGGGTCTCGATGAATACCGCGGCGACGCCCACCGCCACTGCCGCCCGCGCCAGGTGCGGCACGAATTCGCGCTGCCCGCCCGAGCTCGTGCCTTCGCCGCCCGGCTGCTGGACCGAATGCGTCGCATCGAACATCACTGGGAAACCGGTTTCGGCGAGGATCGGCAGCGCGCGCATGTCGCTCACCAGGGTGTTGTAGCCGAAGCTCGCCCCCCGTTCGCACAGGATGATGTTGTCGTTGCCCGCAGCGACCAGCTTGGCGGCGACGTTTTTCATGTCCCACGGCGCCAGGAACTGACCTTTTTTTACGTTGATGGCGCGGCCGGTATGCGCGGCGGCGACCAGCAGGTCGGTCTGGCGGCACAGGAAGGCCGGGATCTGGAGCACGTCCACGGCCTGGGCGACCGAGGCGCACTGGTCCGCCTCGTGGACATCGGTGAGCACCGGGCAGCCGAAGCTCTCGCGCAGCTCGGCAAAAATTTCGAGCGCAGGTGCCATGCCGATCCCGCGCGGCGCGTCGATCGACGTTCGGTTGCCCTTGTCGAACGAGGATTTGTAGATGAATCCGATGCCGATGTCGCGGCACAGCGATGACAGCGCATCGGCCATTTCGAAGGCATGATCGCGGCTTTCCATCGCACAGGGGCCGGCGATGAGGACGAACGGCTTGTCATTGGCGATTTCGAGCGCACCGACAGTGACGGTTTTCATTGGTTTTTTCCTCAAAATGCGCCGCAATCGCGCAGAATGTCGTCGACGTCGCGGCCGCGCGCAGCCTGCATGCGGATCCGGCCTTCGTTTTCGAGCACTCCCCACGCCGCTTGCTCGATCGTGTCCCAGTCTTCCCGGGGGACGACCACCACGCCATCCTCGTCGGCGAACACCACATCGTCGTTTCGCACGGGGACCCCGCCGATCGCGATCGGTCGGTTCATCGCCTTGGTCGTGCCCTCGTACTTGATGTCGTCGCAGGTCTGCGCGCGGGCATAGACCGGAAGGCCGAGCGCCCGCACATCGGCGGTATCGCGCGTCGCGCCATCGATCACCGCGCCCACCGCGCCCGACCGGATCGCCAGATTGGCGTTGAGATCGCCGAAATAGGCGTGTTCGGGCACGTCGGTGGCGACCATGATGACGTCGCCGGGACGCACGAAGCGATAGCTTTGCAGCGCGTCGTAGATTCCGTTCCATGCGCCGCCTTCCGAGCGATCGGGCCGCCGGGGAAGTGCGGTCAGCTCGAGCGTCTTGGCGCGGCCCAGGAATTTGCCGCCGCTGGTCGGCCGCAGCGCGCGCGGTAGCACCACGCGCATCCCGCGTTCCTTCGCGATGTCGGATAGCACCGGCGAATTGAGGTGCGGCAGCATCGCGCGAAACCGCGTCACCTCGCGTGAGCGGATGCCCGCTGCCATCGTTTCGGCAAGCGTAAGATCGGTCTCGCCATTGATGTCGATCGCCTCGGTCGGGTCGAGATCGAACAGGATCGGGCGAGCGCCGAAACGGCGCGTCGCCGGTCCGGTGCCGGTGTTGCGCACGATATAGAGGCTCATCGCCTCGACCACGGTGGCCGGCAAATCGATACTATTGGGCACGCGCCCGGTGCCATAGGCCGGACTGGCGCCATCCCAGCAATATTGCTTGGCGCGGGTCACCGCGACCAGGCTGTCGGCCTCCGGATCGGCAAGCAGCGTATCGATGGCGCGGGTCAGTGTTTCGGCGGTGACGAAGGGGGCGGTGCAGAGCACCTGGATCCACAGGTCTGCGTCGGGGCGCCGCGCAGCTTCCCACGCGAACATCTTGTGCCCGTCGGTCGCATTGCTCGCCAAGGCGGCGGGGCGTTTCAGGACCGACACCGGCAGGTCGCTCGCCAGTTCGGCGAGCGCCTCGCTTTCGCTATCGAGGCAAACTTCATCGATGCGCGGGCAATCGAGCAGCTGGCGCAGCTTGCGCTTGAACAGATGTTCGCCGTCCAGGATCCGCATATTCTTGTCGGCAACGCGCTCACTGGTGCCCTTGGCGGGGACGAAGGCAACGATCTTCATGGCTCAGCCGTTCAGCATGTCGTTGGCGTGAAGCATTCCATGCAATCGCCCGGCCGCATCGGTGACGGGCAGGACGAGCAGTCCGGCTGGCTGCTCGCGCATCAGCAGTTGCGCGTCGCCCAGCGTTGCATCGACGTCGATCACCAATGGCCTGGCCTGCATCAAGGCGCATGCCGGGGTCCCATAGACATCTTGTCGCGCCTGGAAGTGACGGCGGATGTCGCCATCCACCACCAGCCCCAGCAAAAGGCCGGCATGGTCCACCACACAAGCCGCCCCCAGGCGCCGGTGGCTCATCACCGCCAGCAGTTCGGCGACCGATGCGGAGGGCAGAACGGTCGGCAATGCGGCGCCGCTGTGCATCAGATTGCGCACCGGGATCATCTGACGGCCAAGCAGCCCGGCGGGATGGTGGCGCAGGAAATCCTCGCGCGTGAAGGCGCGCGTGCGGCTCACCGCGACTGCCAGAGCATCGCCGATCGCCATCTGCAGAATGGTGCTCGCGGTGGGCGCCATGCCGATATGGTCCGCCTCGCGCTCGATCGGGGCGTGGATCAGATGATCCACCGCCCGGGCCAGCGTGGAATCTACGCGGCCCACGATCCCGATCAGCACGCATCCGCGCGCCCGCAGCAATGGCAGGATACGGCAGATCTCTTCGGTCGTGCCGCTGTTCGAAAACAGCAGGACGGCGTTGCCTTCCTGCACCGCGCCCAGATCGCCATGCGCGGCTTCGGCCGCGTTGAGGAAGAAGGACGGTGTGCCCAGACTCGAGAAAGTGGCGGCGACCTTGGCGGCCACGAGACCCGATTTACCCACGCCGAGACAGGTGAGCGGACGTTCCTGCGCCGCGATCAGCGCAACCGTGGCGGCGATGGTCTCCGGAAGCGCGCGCTCGAGCCGTTCGAGCGCGGAACGTTCCGCGGCGATCACCTCGGCGAACCACTTGGACGCGGCAGGGGCGGCCAGCGGATGTGGCTGCATGACTGCGGGGCTGTTCAAGACACATGCTCCTGCATCACCGCATCGATCCGCGCGAGGCCGGCTTCCCAGCGTTGCGGGTTCGTGGGCTGCAGTGCACGGTCGATCAGCTCCGCCCCGGTCAGGGCGCTGTCGTTGGGATGGAAAGCCTCGTTCGCGAGATGCGCGGCGAACCAGAGACGCGCATCCGCTGCACACGGCGCCGTCGCTTCGCCCGTCCGCACTGCGGCAACGAAGCGGTCGAGATCGGTTTCGGCCTTGAGCCATTCCGCGGTCGCGAAGCGCGACCGTCGCATGAGCGGGACTCCGAATGCGGCGG
Organism: uncultured Erythrobacter sp.; assembly: GCA_963975275.1. Classification (GTDB taxonomy): domain Bacteria; phylum Pseudomonadota; class Alphaproteobacteria; order Sphingomonadales; family Sphingomonadaceae; genus Qipengyuania. Next base: position 98,050 of record CAXBFN010000011.1, read on the forward strand.
CCAGGCTGAAGCTTTTGGAATCCCCGACCAGCATACCGTCGGCGCAGCTCGCCAGGGCAAGCGTCGCGGAGAATCCGAGAAGGCTCTCCTCGGCAAGGATCACTCCAGGGCCGAGATCCGCCAGCGAATCGCGCAATTCGCTCCTGTCGACATGCCGCGCGTTCAACGGATGATCCGTCACCACCAGCGTGCAATCTAGCGCCACCGTTTCGGCAAGCCGCGTGAGCATGGCCCGGTTGCTTTCCTGCCCGGGCCGGTGCCGGAGAAAGAAATTCTCCTCATGCTCGTATTCCAGCGGAAGCAGCAGCATCGGCCGGTCTTCCGGGATCTCGAGTGCGCTCAATATGGGTTTACGGCCGGGGAGCGCGTGTTGGCGATAGGCGCGCATTTCGTTCCAGAGCGGCTCGATCATAGCCTCGAGCCGCGATCGATCGCCGGGATCGAGGGGGGGCATTGCGCCGGCCACGAAGGGTCGATCGGTGAAGGTAATCATGGCGGGATCGACGACGAATGGCGCCGCGGCGACCTCCATCAGGAAGCGAACCACTCCCGGAAACTGGCGCACGGTTTCGAAATCGGCAGCCCGGCACAATATGACCTCGGGTGCCAGAGCTTGCACATGCGCCACCAGGCTCTTCTCATCGGCTGCCCTGGTGCGGAGGCTCTCGTGCCCTTCGCCGTCGATGATCTGCCAGGTCACGCCGTCGAGATCGAGGCATTGTTGCAGTTCCGCCGGTCCGATGCCGGTGTTCCGCCATGGGGCAGGCGCAAGCACGTGTACCTCGGCAACGCTCGCAAGCCGGCGCATGATCGGCGCCACGATGTGTTCGAACCACCACGGCGTGACGACCGGAAGATAGAAGAGGACTTTCATGATCGCTGCCCGAGCGAGGACGGGCCGGTCGGCCGGAAAGGAAAGGCGAACAGAAAAACCATCGAAGCTCCAGCGTGGCACGCATGTTTGCGAGCCCTTCTTTTATAGAAGCGCGAGCGACGCAGACTGCCGAGCACTAGGAAATTTTTTCCTGTTTTCGGATGAGCCGCGCAGGATGCGGCTAGAATGGGACCATCGGCTCCCGTTGCGGCGCCCCTATTCGCGAAGGCCCATCATGTCCTACATTCCCGCGCCCGCCGAGGCCGTGCCCGAAGCCGAGAATACCTTCTATTTGCGCGGGCAAGTCGGCCGCATGGGCAAATTGCTTGCCCATCTGGAGCTCTATCGGAAAATTCAGGGAATGCCGGGCGCGCTGGTCGAACTGGGCGTTTACAAGGGGGCATCGCTCATGCGCTTCGCGATGTTCCGCGCGCTGCTCGAACACGAAACGAGCCGCGAGATACACGGGCTGGATGCTTTCGGATCCTTCCCCCGCCAAGGCGTGGGAGATGCCGGCGACCGCGCCTTCATCGATCAGTTCGAGGATGAGCGCGGCGAGGGTATTTCGCGCGAGTTGCTCCTGCAATTGTTCGCGGACAAAGCGATCGGCAACGTCCACCTGCACCAGGGGAATATATTCGAGACCCTCCCCGATCTGCTCGCTCGCAGACCCGAGCTGCGTATTGCGCTGCTGCATCTGGATATGGATGTCTACGAGCCCACGGCTTTCGCGCTCGACCGGCTTTTGTCGTGCATGGTCCCCGGCGGCCTCGTCCTGTTCGACGATTACGGGCTCGTGGCCGGCGCGACCCGTGCCGCAGACGAGCTCGTGGCCCAGACGGGACTGAAGTTGGAAAAGCTGCCCTATTATGCGGTCCCGACGTTCCTGCGTATTCCGAGCTAGAACATCAGGAGCGTTGGCCCGTCCTCAAGGCGGCCAAATATCATTCGTTCAGCGGCCCTTCCTCGAACGCTCGGACCACGTGAGCGGAAGGCCATCCAAAGTGATACGAGGACCGCAAGAAAAGTTGAGACCGCAGCAGCAGCCTGGCTGGTCCCGCTCACCTGTGGCCAACATCGCCATGATGCGAAAATCGTCCGAATGGGGCCGCTTCGGCAGGCGATCGCGGTGCCAAGCAACTGGTTCATATCAGGAAAAATAGGTAGCGGAGGAGGGACCGAAATAGAGACCTAAATAGTTGAATTTGTGAGTCTTTTAGTGCCCTAGAATCGGAACACTCCCGCCAATACCCCCAGAGATCGGGCTAAGCGACGAGGCGTGGCAATTCTGAGGCCATTCGTACGAATGTGACTAACCTCTTGGCTTTGAGCGTGCGCGCCAAGGGAATGCCAAGGCAAGTTCAAGCTCAGGGTCGTAAGCTTTGGCGACGCTCTCCCCCAAAGATCGAGGCGATGCGGGCTCTCTTATTATCGCGAGCAAACTTCCTCTCACTTCGCATAAACGGAGAAAAGGGTTGGCCAAAGTGTAGGCATTTGGGCCGTCAGCCTATAGGCAGTTTTTGGTCCAGAATCGCAGATACCCGCCAGTCTGCTTTTGGTGAGCGCCGGTGGAGGCGCGAAGGTCCGATCATGGGTGTATTCCGTTGAAAAAGTCGCCGCTGGCTGCGCTGGTTTAGCTCTCCGGATCGAGG
>CAXBFN010000012.1:0-91129 GCA_963975275.1 uncultured Erythrobacter sp.
CTCGTCAGGCTCATAACCTGAAGGTCGTTGGTTCAAATCCAACCCCCGCAACCAATAATGTCCTAAATGATCATGCTCTATCGCCCCGCTGCTATCAGCGGGGCTTTCTGCGTTGGCTCGCATGAGCAAATAGCAAGCAGATGGGCGGGGCGCTAACGCGAGGCTGGGGCCAGACCTCGGTGATCCCACAGTCGGTGCGGTTCGCGCGGTCAGGCGAAGCAGGTCATCACGGCCCCATTTTTTCCAGATGCCCAACGCGTTCGTTCCGTTGAGATGCAAAGCGTCGATCCTCTGCGACAAGGGCCTGCTGCCGCTGCGCCCGGCGAAGAGCATAGCCGACAGGCGTGCCACCATCCATGGCGGCCAAGCGGGTTCGGACCCCGCCCTTGGCGGCGTCACCGCGGCTCAGCGCCGCTATGGCCGCTGATATCCTTTCGCGCGTATCTCGAGGTCGCCTTCACGGGGATTGCCAGCGAAGTACAGTCCGCCGCGCCTTTGCGAATGGCCCGGTACGTAGTCGAAGGTCGTGCTGCTCTTCTCCGAGGGGCGCCCAGGAAACGTCAAGGTCCCTTCTACAACCAGGCCCGCAACTGTCGAATTCGCCCGGTCGAACGCGGTGATTTCCACCAGATGGCTATCGCCTTGCGGAGCGATGCTCATCACGCGGATCTCGATCTGCGGTGTGCCTGGCGGATCCTGCAGCGCTTGCCAGCCGATGAAGCCGATCAGGCCCAGGGTGATCAGCAAGCCGATGCCGCCGGCGATCCATTCGACTGCCGGTCGCTGGGTGATCCGCTGTTGGTCTTGCGCTCCCATTCGAGCTCCTAAATAATAACTCTGGCCGATGCGGCCCCCAATGCAGCCGGAAAGCCCAGCACGGTCGTCATCATTGCGATCTGCGCCAGCGATGCGCCATCGGTGCGTCCAAACGTCCACAGTACATAAAGGCTGACGATCAGCGCGATGCCGTATCCGGCGATGCTGCGGCTTATGAGCAGCCAGGGAAAGCCGATTTCATCCGGGCTCTTTTCCGTGCCTTTGAAATCCAGCGCAAAAACGAAGGCGTGGAGCGTGCCAATCGACACAAGGATCAGCGCCAGCGCGTGAACATAGGTCATTTTGAAGGCGATCAGCACCATCTCCTCGGTCGGCGCGACATTGAAGGTGAGGAACACTGCTCCCGCCAGCATGATGAAGAGCTGGCCCGCATAGCCCGCCTTCCTTTCCTTCGCCTTCTGGTCGGTTTGCGCGGAGCCGAGCTGTCCACGCGCCACGATCGCACCGATGCTGGCAGGCACGGTCTGGATGGCGATCTTACCGACGATCTCCGTCGCGGGCATGGACGGATCGATGATGCCGAACAACGCGAGCATGACAGCGGCGGCCACCGCTCCGACCCCGAAAGCTACGATCGCGTCGAGAACGTCTTCGCTGCTTCCTCCGGTCCGCTCGAACCCGACGAAGTAGGAGAGCGGCACCAGCAGGATCAGCGTGAAGATCAGGAACAGGAACAGCCTGACCCGGTCGAGGTAGAAGCCGAGCCACCACATCTCCATGGTCATCAATAGCGGGAAAGCGAACAGGACGGCGCCCGCAAACGCGCGCGCGAGCGCACGACCGAAATGCTGGCGCGCACTGCTCTGCGAAGATGACCCGGGCTGCACAGGCTCCGTAGTGCCATAATCGGCCTGCCGGGAGAAGCAGAGGCTCAAGCCCTATGAACAAGACCTAGGAACAAGCCCCGGCAAAAGCTGCGCGTTCCGCTGCGTTGACGAGCAAGCTGTCTGACGCACTCCCTTGGGAAGCGCTCCAAATTTGCAGGCAGAACGCCGCCCGACGCGCCGGAGGCGGACCGCCGAAGCGTTCGGCATCGGGCAAGCAGGGTTAGCTGTCCTGCTCCCCCAGAGCCTGCGCGGCGTGGGACAGGGTTACCAATCCAATCCCACCCACCAGATTGCCGACGAGCGAGATCGCTCCGATCTTTGCGAGGTGATGGACTGCCAGATCAGCGCCGATGAAAAGGCCGAACAGGATATGCAGCATCGAGACCACGACGTGCTCGAAAGGTCCGAGCGCCAGCATGAATCCAACGGCGAATGCCATCATTGCACGCGCCCCCGAACCCTGCGCGGCGACGACGAGAAAGGAGAGCAGCGCAACGAGCGCTCCGCCTACGATGGAGCGGACAAAGGTGGCTAGCGGGGCGCGGTTCGCCAATTCCTCGGCGAGCGCGACTATCGATTCTCGCGCACCCTCATGCAGCGCGCCATCTACCGAGAAGATGAGAACAAGGAGAGCTCCGCCAGCGATGTTGAGCGCCAAGGTGAGTGCCCACAGCCGCAACAGGCGCCGCAAAACGCGGCGCTCCCGTCCCTCGAAAGCGGTGGCGATCGGATCGAAGAAATTCTCGCTGAAGAGTTCGGCCCGGCCAACTATCAGGAACACCACTCCAACCGCGAAACCGAGCGCCCCCAGTACGGAAGCAAATTCGCCGAAGTGGGGCTGCGCCGCCGAATGGATCAGAGCCTGAGCGGCGCTGCCGAAGACAATGGTAAAGCCTGCGATGAAGCCGGTGGCCAAAAGCGCCAAGAGTCCCTGGTCGAGACGCCGCTTGCCTTCTTCGGCAGCCCGCTCGAAGATCTCGGCTGGATTGAGTGCGCGCGGCATGCTCAACGGACGCATCGGCCCCCGGGAATGTTCCCCCTCTGCGGAGCTGCAATTCGTACTTCCTCGAGAAACCTTAGGCGCGCTGCGCGGGTTGTCCTTCATGACCGCGGCACACCTGCTGCGGCATGTCCAAGCGGGAGCCGCCAGCGGCTTGGCGGGGCCGCGAGCGGCTGTTTGCTTCACTGGGTTTGAGAAAAAGGATGTGTGCGATGACAAAGTCGAAGAGACCAACTCCGGGGATGCCCCACGACGGGCTCAAGGGAGCGCCCGACGGGGTAAACACGCAAGGCGAGGAGGCGGCGAGCGGGGCTGATAAATCGCACGCGAGAGAAGCAGGGTCGCCGACGAGAGACAAGGACGAGTTTGGAAACGGGCGAACCGGACACGGCGGCCAGTCAGTGATGGGTTATCACGGGCCGCAGCAACTCGGCGACGAAGAGATCAAGCCCGGCGGCAATCCCAATTCGGGCGCCCAGAGCGATTGATCCAGCGGCGACCCGAAAGCGGGCAGCGCCGGGAGATCGGCGGGTGGATCCCATGCGGGATAGTCCAGCACCGCGGGCGCCATTTGCGGATCCTCGGTTTTCCGAAGAGATTTTGATCCGGCGGCGGAGCACAGATCCTTTGCGGTAGGTACCCACTGGGCCTCTCCTGACACTTGCTGAAACGCAACGCAGCGGAGCGACCGCGAACCCCGATAACCCAGCAGGCTGCGATCGCCGCCACGGCGACTTGCCGTTTGGAGCTCACCCGGTTTAAGCGCGGTGCTTCCCCTTCGGAGATTGGATCATGCCCCCGACAGAGCGACGCTTGCGCGAGGCGCGCGCCGAATTGCCGGACGAACCGGCAACCGCGCTCCCGCCGCGTTCTGCGCGCTGGAAGCTCATCGGTCCGGGCATTGTGGCTGCCGCAACCGGAGTGGGGGCGGGAGACCTTGTCGCCACTCTCATCGCCGGCTCACGCTTCGGTTATGCCTTGCTCTGGGCCGCAGTGCTGGGATGCGTGGTGAAGATCGCTCTGTCCGAAGGCGCCGCGCGCTATCACCTCTCGACCGAGACGACGATCTTCGAGGGGTGGCGCTCTCTGGGAGCATGGACGAGCTGGTATTTCGGCATCTACATCCTCGTCTGGGGCTTCATCTACGGCGCGACGGCAATGAGCGCGACCGCACTGCCGCTCGCTGCCCTGTTCCCTATTCTGCCGCTTCCGGCGTGGGCGGTTCTGGCCGGGTTAACGAGCTTCCTATTCGTCGCGCTCAATCGCTACGAGACCTTCGAGCGGGTGATGAAGGTGCTGGTCGCGATCATGTTCGTGGTGATGACCGGGCTGGCCATCCTGGTCGCACCCGGCCTCGGCGATGTGGTCGGGGGGCTCGTCCCGTCACTGCCCGAAGGCTCGACCTTCTTCACGCTGGGCCTGATCGGCGGCGTTGGCGGAACGATCACCACCGCCGCCTACGGCTATTGGGTCAACACCAAAGGGTGGCACGGTCCGTCATGGATCCCGATGATGCGGCTGGACAATTACACCGCCTACACGGTGACGGGAATTTTCGTCGTCTCGATGCTGATCGTCGGGGCCGAGCTCCTGCACAGTGCGCAGATCGCTCTGGCTGCAGGTGACCGGGGGTTGCTCAACCTTACCGACGTGCTGGCGGCCCGGTTCGGGCGTCCGGTGGCGATCGCGTTTCTTCTGGGTTTTGCCGCCACTGCGATGTCGTCACTGTTCGGCGTCTGGCATGGCGTCAGCCTGCTTTTCTCTGATTTCGTCGAGCATGTTCGCGGAAGGAGCCAGCGCAGCGAGCGGCCCGAACGCGAATGGCCGTTCCGGGCTTTCTTACTCTGGCTCACCTTTCCGCCGATGACGCTGCTGTTCTTCGAGGAGCCCTTCCTCCTGGTCATCATCTACGGAGTGGCCGGCGCGTTTTTCATGCCGTTTCTGGCGATCACCTTGTTGCTGCTGCTGAACTCCAGCCGCGTGCGCTCCGCCGACCGCAATGGCTGGCTGTCGAATACGGTACTGAGCGCGGCTGCGCTCTTGTTCGTGGTCCTGTCCGTCCAGCAGATCTGGTCGTTTTTCGCCAGCTAGGCGGAATGCGCCTCGGGCGAGGGGCGCGGATCGGATAGGCAGGCGATATAGACTAGGCGACCGACCCCCTCCAGCGCTTGCGTGATCTGGCGGATCGGCGCCAGCGTCGTGAATCTCGGAGACCCGATCACCTTCGCAAGATTGCGCCCTATAATGGTGCTTGACGGGCTCCTGCAGATTTCGCTGCAGTGGTGCTGTCCATGGCAGGCGTCGGGTTTCGCGCATGAGAAGAAACACTCGCAAAGACGTTGAAACCCGAGGGAGGATCGGACCCGGGCGCCTGGGCCTGCTCGTTCACTGCGGGCTACTCGCGCTGGTGCCGCTGATCCTCTTGGTCCCGACCCAGGGGACCATGCTGATCGTACCGCTTTCGCCGACAACACAAGAGGCCTCCCTGGTTTGGTCCACCCAGGCCGGCGCGCGGATGATCGGACCCGGCCCTTTGCCGGGCTCGGTGCTGGTCGATGCCGCGGCTGGCCAGCTCTGGCTGGCTGCGCTCAGCAACGGTGCCTTGCTCGTCCGTTCGGAAGGCGGCGGTTGCATCGCCACCCTGGAGAAATGAAATGAACGTCTTAACGCTGGATACCCTCCGGACGACCGGGGTGCGGGTGCTTGCGGCGATGACTGCGCTGCTCGCGCTCATCACGGTTGCGGGAGCCTTCGCAATGGGACCCGATGACGCGCTGGTCGCCGCCGTGCTCGCCGTCGCGCTCGCCATCTATCCAGGGCTCGCCGCACTCGGTAACCGGGTGGATCCCGCCGCGCGCCTTTCCGCCGCGGCCGGTGTTGTTACCGTACCGGCTCTGCTATTGTTCGTATTTCAGGGCGCAGCTTGGCAGATCGACCTCCACATGGTGTTTTTCGCTGCGCTGGCGACGGTGGTCATCCTGTGCGACTGGCGGGCGATCGCATTGGCCACCGGCGTTGTCGCTGTGCATCATCTGGCGATCGGCATGGCGATGCCCGCCTGGGTATTTCCCAACGGCGGCTCGTTCGCGCGTATTTTACTCCACGCCGTCATCTTGCTCATCGAGGCAGCGACGCTCGCCTGGGTCGCCCGCAACGTGGTCTCGCTCATCGCTGCGATCGAACAGGCAGAACTGCAGCGCCGGGACACACAGGTCGCGATCGACGCCGAACGCAGCCGCCAGACCGAAGAGCTTACGGCCGTCATCTCCAATCTCGAAGGCGGGCTTACCCGGCTGGCCGCGGGCGATCTCACCCGCGACATCGCTGCGGAATTTCCCCAGGCCTATGCGACGCTGCGCACGAATTTCAATGCGGCGCTCGAATCCCTGCGCGAGCTGATCGGCGCGATCGGCGAACGGGCGGTGCGGATCAAGGGCGGTTCGCACGAAATCGCCCAAGCTTCCGAAGATCTTGCCCGGCGCACGGAAGCGAACGCCGCCAGTCTCGAGCAGACCGCTGCCGCGATCCACCAGATGGACGCCCGCCTGACTGGCGGCGCGGCCGCCGCCCAACGCACGCTGCAGCGCGCCGACCGCACGTTGGACAATGTGGCCAGCGGCCGCAGCACCGCCGACGATGCCATGCAGGCGATGACGAGCGTGGCCGAAGGTGCCGAGGGCATCGACGACGTGATCGAGGGCTTGGACAAGATCGCATTCCAGACGCGGGTCCTCGCCATGAACGCTGCAATCGAGGCGGGCCGCGCAGGGGAGGCGGGCCGCGGATTTGCGGTGGTCGCGGATCTCGTGTCCGCGCTTGCCATGCGCGCGGAAGAAGAGGCGGGCCGAGCCCGCGAGCAGCTGACCGCGACCCAGAGCGATATAACCGTTGCGGTCGATTTGGTCCGCAAAGTCGACGATGCGCTGGCGGAGATCGTCAGCGATGTCGCCGAGGTGAATGCTCTGTTGCGAGACCAGGCGAAGGACAACCAGGCGCAGGCCGAGACGATTGGCGAGATCAGCACCGCGATCACCGCAATGGATCAGGCCACGCAGCAGAACGCAGCGATGGTCGAGGAAACCTCGGCTGCGGCGCGCAATCTCACCGCCGAGGTCGCAGAATTGACCGAACAGGCCGAGCGCTTCGCCATCGCCGATGCTCCCGCAGAAATCCCGGCGGCTCAGATGGCCGACCGCAAGCCGGAGATTCGCCTCGTCGAGGGCGGACGGTGAACGGCTAGGCTCGACCGGCCAACCGGAAGGAGCGTTATCGGAACGCGGCGAGTGAGCTCGGCCCCCGTGCCGGAGGTGGGTAGCCCTGCAGCGATCAGGGGGCCTCAGGCGCAGGCGTATCGCGCCTGTGCTCCCGCCATTGGCTGCGCACCCACTTGGGCGAATGTGCTGGTGCTCGCTTCGGACACCGGTGCCGGACGGCGCGGCCCAGCGCCTTCGCGCCCATAGCTGGACTCGGCTCCCGGGTGGCCAGCGGAGTGAGAGAATGATGCAAAGCTGTATCGCGATCTGCTGAACGCGGCGATGCAAGGCTTTGGGCCGCGGATCGAACCAATTGCCGTTCCCTAAGCGACCACAGCCCCGACATGGCGGGGCTGTGAATGCGAGTGAAGTGCTTGCCGGGGAACCTCCCGGCGGCAGGATCAGGCGGCTGCCTTTTCCGGCGCAAGGCCCTCAAGGCGCAGGTCGATCAGCTGCTCGCACCGATGTTCGGTGCCAATGCTTTCTCCTCGCAGGTGCAGGTCGAACTCAACATGGACGAGGTCACCTCGGCCCGCGAAGTATACGACAAGGACGGCTCGGTCCGGCGCGAAACCACGCAGCAGTCGCAAAACGTCGCGATGCAGGCAGGAGGTATACCCGGCGTGCTCGCGAACACGCCGCCGGCCGCCCCTGAAGCGCGTCCCGGTGCGCCCGAAGATGCCGCACCGGGCGAACCCAACGGCATCGGCGAAAGCAGCGCGACCCGCGTCTACGAAATGGGCCGCGAGGTTTCGGTTTCCAACCTCACCCCGGGTTCGATCAAATATCTCTCGGTCGCGGTCGCGATCGATCAGGCCGCGCTGGCCAAAGCAAGCGCCGCCGACATCGCCAAGGTCAAGGAACTGGTTTCGGCCGCGGTCGGCGCAAGGGTGGATCGCGGCGACCAGGTGACGGTGGTGATGCGCGCATTCGAGAAGGTCGAAGCCGAGGGCATCCCCTTCTACGAGACCAGCTGGTTCGGCATGGCGGTGCGCAACGGTGTCGCCATCCTCGCAGTCCTGCTGGTTCTGCTGCTCGCCGTGCGCCCCGCCATCAAGGCGTTGCGCGGCAACACCTCGACCGGCGACGATGCTGCGGAGGGCGAAGGAACGCCTGCGCTCGGCGGGCCATCGTCGCAGGCTCTGGTCACCTATGACCGCGAAGCGCTCGACAGCCAGATCGAACTCGCCCAGCGGATCGCGCGCGAAAATCCCGATGACGCGGTGCTCGCGCTGCGGCGACTGCTCGCCGAAGATGCCAGACTGGCGGGAGAAGCAGCATGAGCACGCCCCTGCCGCTGGGTGGCACCGACAAGGCGGCCATCATGGTGATGCTGCTCGCCGAGGAGGATGCCTCGAAAATCCTCTCGCAGTTGACCCCGGACGAGCTGCGCCAACTGGCCGGCACGATGTGCGGCATCGGCGAGGTCCAGCCGCAGTCGATCATCGACGCCATCTCGGGCTTCTCCCGCTCGACCGAAGGCAATGGCATCGGCGATCATGGCCGCGTGGCCAGCGTCCGGCGGATGCTCGAAGGGGCTGTCGGCGAGGTCAAGACCGAGAACCTGATGCGCCAGATCGCGCCCGATGCGGAAGGCGAGGGCCAGCCGGCGCTGGGCCTGCTGCGCTGGCTCGATCCGCAGATCATAGGCGAAATCCTCGCCGACGAACACCCGCAGGCGATCGCGGTGCTGCTCCTCCAGCTCGACACCGAGGTCGCGGCTGCGGCGCTGGCGGCTCTGCCCGAGCATCTGCACACCCCTGTGCTCCACCGGGTTGCGAGGCTCGGACCCGTTTCGCGCCAGGCGATTACCATCCTCGAGCAGACGCTCAACGCCAAGATCGAGAAGCTCCATGGTTCGATTCCGCTCACGATGGGCGGGATCAAGCAGGCGGCGGAGATCATCAACCGTTCGCACCGCAGCGTCGAGAAGCGCGTCATTCCCTCGATCGGAAAGGTCGACAAGAAACTCGCCAAGGATCTCGAGAACGAGATGTTCAAGTTCGAGCATCTGTTCGCGCTCGATGTGAAGATGACCGGCGTGCTGCTGCGCGAGATCGAGAACGACACGCTGATCCTGGCGCTCAAGGGCATCGAAGCCGAGCAGCGCGAACAGTTCTTCGGCGCTATGTCTTCGCGCGCGGCAGACGGGCTGCGCGACGATATCGAGGGCCGCGGCCGGGTGAAGAAATCCGATGTCGAACAGGCGCAGAAGGACGTGGTGGCAATCGCCAAGCGGCTGATGGCCGATGGCGAGATCATCATGGGCGATGGCGACGAGGATTATGTCTAGGATATCCTATTCGGCGCTCGGCAAGCCCGGCGGCTTCACCCCCAGCAACCGCTACGCGCGCGCGGTGGTCGAGGCAGCAGCGACGCCCGAGCCGGTCGACGCGGTGGCCGAAGCCTATCGCAGCGGTTTCGAGGACGGCCAGATCTCGGCCAAGGCCGACGCCGAGGCGCTGCTCGTTCGCGAACGCGCCGAACGCGCGGCAATCGAGCTCGCCTTCGCCCGTTTCGACCTGGAGAGCGCGCAGGCCCTGCGCGAGACCTTGCGTGCCACCGTCCATGCGCTGTGCGACGACGCGGTGCTGCCGCTCGCGCTCGATGGCGATGCGCTGGCGCGCAGGATCGAACTGGCGGCGGCCATGCTCCAGCGCAAGCACGACCAGCGGATCATTCACATTCACCCCGAAGACCTCGCGCTGGTGCGCGGCAGCGTCCCCCCTGAACTCGAACTGCTGCCCGATGCGACCATCGAACGCGGCGGCCTGCGCGTCGAGACCGATGACGGCGGGGTCGAGGACGGTCCCCAGCAATGGCGCCGCGCGATAGCCGAGGCGTTCGATTCATGCTCGCCCTGATCGACAGCGTCCTGACCGAGGCCGCGATGGCTCCGCTCGATCTCGCCCCGCGCCGCTTCGGGCGGGTGGTCGCCTGCGACGGCGGGCTGATCGAGGTCTCGGGGCTGGGTGTGCCGATCGGCAGCCTGTGCCGGATCGCGCAGGGCAATGGCACCGAACACCGCGCCGAGACCATCGGCTTCCGCAATGGTCACACCATGATGATGATGCTCGGCGATACCGTCCTGCTGCGACCCGGCGCGCTCGTGCGGCCCGAAGGGCAGCCGGGCATGCTATACGTCGGGGAGGAATTCCTCGGCCGCGCCGTCGATGGTTCGGGCAGTCCGATCGACGGCCGCGGCCCGGTGGGATCCACCACCGCCTGGCCCGCGGGCGGCCACCGCGTCAGCGCGCTCGACCGTTCGCGCGTGATCGAGCCCTTCGACAGCGGGATCCGTTCGCTCAATGCGCTGACCACTTTCGGCGTGGGCCAGCGGATCGGGATCATGGCGGGCTCGGGGGTCGGCAAATCGGTGCTGATGGACATGATCGTCGAGGGCGCCCGCGCGGATGCCGTGGTGGTCGGTCTGATCGGCGAACGCGCCCGCGAGGTGTCGGATTTCGTGGGCCGCCACATGTCGGGCCCCCGCGCCGCGACCACCGCGATCGTCGCGGTTCCGGCCGACCACGCCGCCAATCTGCGGATGCGCGGCGCGCTGCTGGCGACTTCGCTGGCGGAGCATCTGCGCGGCCAGGGCAAGCGCGTACTGCTGATCCTCGACAGCCTCACCCGCGTCGCGCATGCCGCGCGCGAAATCGGCATTCTGCTGGGCGAACCCGGCGCCGCGCGCGGCTATCCGCCCTCCGCGCTCGCCACCATCACCAAGCTGATCGAGCGCGCTGGCAATTCCGGCGAGACCGGCGGCGCCATTACCGGTGTTTACACCGTGCTTGCCGATGGCGACGATCAGAACGATCCGGTCGTCGACACTGCGCGCGCGATCCTCGACGGGCATATCGTGCTCTCGCGCGAGATCGCGCAGCGCGGGCAATATCCCGCGGTGGATGTCGGCGCCTCGCTCAGCCGGGTGATGAACGACATCGTTACGCCCGAACACGCGAAGGCCGCGCGGCGTTTCCGCGCGCTGAGCGCGACCTATGAAGCCAACCGCGACCTCGTGATGATGGGCGCCTACCGCAAGGGTACCGACGCCCTGCTCGACGAGGCGATCGCGCTCAATGCGAGCATGGTCGGTTTCCTGTCGCAGGAGGTCGGGAGCCATGTCGATATCCCCACCGCCGCGGCGCAGATGAGCGGGCTGTTCGCCGGTGAAAACTGACCCGCGCAAGCTGAAACGCGCGCAGCTGCTCGAACGGATCCGCACGGTCGAGCGCAGTCGCTCTGCGCTCGCCGCGTCCGAAGCCGAGGCCACTCGTCGACGGCTTTTCGGCGTGGCCGAAAGGACGCGCTCGCTGGCGCGGCATTATGCGCAGCAGGACGATGCGATGACCGGCACCGATCTGCGCGGAGCGAAGGCGATGCAGGATCAGCTTCAGCAGCTATGCGCGCTGAGCGAACGCCACGCCGAAGAGGCGGAGCAGCGCTCCGACGCGACGATGGACGAGCTCGCAAGCGCGGAACGCCGGATGCGGCGGGCGGAAGAGGATCGCCGAAGCCTCGCCCGCGCGATCGTCGCCGATCTGGAGCGCTGAGTCCAAGATTGGCACGGTTCTTGAAGAGAGAGCCGTGAACAGCAAACGGACTCACGATGATCGCGCTTCCTTCCTTCCTTACCGCAATCGACAAGCCGCAGGCGAAGCCCGTCTCGGGCGAGGCTGAGACGCCCGAAAGCGCGGGAAACGCAGGGAACGACGGTTTCGCGGCGCTGATCGCGCAGCTCATGCAGATCGTCCCGGCAGCCAAGGGGCAGGACTCAGATGCGAGCCTGCCGGCAGATGACGAGGCCGGCAATCCGGCAAGCGGCAAGATCTTGCCGGCCGATGGCCAATGCCTTGCCGTTGCAACCGCAGGTTCGGTCGCTGGCGAAACGCCTGCGAACGCGCCGCCGCTGCCAGTTGCCGCTGGGCCAATCGGTTCTTCCGCCACGATCATCTCGTTCCAGCAGGCGCAGACGGCGCTGACCGCCAAGGAGGGAGCGCGAGTTGCGCAGGGCGCGACCGACGCCGATCTTCCTCCGGTGTCGGCGAAGGAAACTGCGGTTGGCCCATCGGCAGCGCGAGCAGATCAGATCCGCCTCACGGTTTCGGCCGCGCCTGCCGAGCCGACTGTGCTGCGCACAGCAGCGCCGAAGGATGCATCCGCGCCCGTCGAAAAGCAGCTTTCCCCGACGATCGGATCCAAGGCCGTCCCGGAAATGATCTCGGCACCGTTGCAGCAGCGCCTTGCCGGCCGAGAGGATGGCGCGCTGCGCGCGCATGGTCCGGCGGTCGTAACACTGCCCAGCGAGCAAAAGCGACCCGAGCGCTTGTCGCAAGCAGCGGCTGCCGTGCTTCCCGAGCGGGCGCAGGCGGGCAAGGCGGTATCGCCTGAGAAGGACTCGAGTTTGGGGGATCGGTCGGGCCAGCCGTCCGCGGCGGAAAATTCCTCTGGCGCCGCGCGCACGCTGGCATCCGCGGAAGGCGCGAAGCCTTTCGCAACGCCGGTCATCGCCGCTCTCGAACCCGCTCCGGCGAACCGAAACGACGGCGTGCGGATGGCCGCCGCAGCGCCGACCAACGCCATGACCTCGGTCGAAAACATCGAGCGCCTGGTCGAGCGCCTTTCTGTTGCGCGCGAGTTCGACATGTCGAAACCCGCCAGCATTGCCGTGGCGCATCGCGAGTTCGGGGCGCTGACGGTGACCTTCGACAACGCGCGCAGCGGTCTCGATGTCGAGATCGCGGCGAAGGACGGCGACATGCAGCGCGCGCTGGCGCAGGCCGTCGCCGCTGACCGGCCCGCGTCGCGCGCGGGCGAGCCGCTGCAGCAATCGCACCAGCCGGCTTCGCAGGCCACCGCCACCGGCTCGGAGCGCGGCGCCGGTTCGCCGGGGCAGGGCGCCACCTCCTCGGGAGCCGGGCCGCAAGGCGAGCCCTCGCAGAACCAGCGCGACCGCAGCCTGCGCTCCTCGCCGCAGGATCCTCGCAATCCCGCTGGCACCTCTCCCGGCGACGACGCGCTCTACGCCTGATCCAACCCTTTGTTTCTGAACCAATAGGACTGCTCAATGTCGGACGACAAATCCACCACCGAACCCAAGCCCAAGAAGAAGGGCGGCCTCATCAAGGCTGTGCTGTTCGGGCTGGTCCTGCTCGGCGCGGGCGGGGGGGGAACCTATGCCGCCTTCGCCAGCGGTATGATCGGCCAGCACGCCGAAAAGCCGGAGGACCTCAAGCCCAAGCTCGTTCTCAAGGGAACCGAGGATCCCTTTCCCTTTGCCGCAGAAGGCGCGGACAAGGACAAGATCCAGATCGTCCACGGGTCGGGCGGCAGCGAGTATCGCACCGCCTATTACAATTTCAGCGACGAGTTCACCTCCAACCTCGCCGGCGGTACCGCGCTGATCCAGATCAGCGTCGCCGCCTCGACCCATCACGACGGGCGCGTGCTCATGTGGTTGCACGAGCATGAAACGGCTCTGCGCTCGCGGATCCTCGTCGAACTGGCTTCGACCGAGGAAGCCGAGCTGATGGGGGTGTCGGGCAAAGAGCAATTGCAGAAGCGACTGACCGCCGCGATCAACGAAGTGCTCGAGGAGCGCGAAGGCTTCGGCGGGGTCGCAAACGTCTATTTCCGTTCGCTTATCATCCAATGATCAGCGCTACCTTCCCTCAGACGGCGGCGCGGGCTGCCAGCCATTGCGACGAACTGCTCAGCCGCGCAGCAACCCCGCCCGATTTTGCCAACGAGTTCGAACGCTTCGCCCGGCAGTTCGCCGAGCATGCGCAGTCCTCGCTGGGCGAGCTGTGCGACTGCCGTGCGCTGCGGGGTGAGATCGGCGAGCTGGCGCAGCTGCCGGCCAGCGATTGGCTGACCCAGGTGGCAACCGGCAATGTCCATTCCTTCTTCGCCCTCGGGCAGGAACGCTGCGGCATTCTGGTGTCCACGCCGGTGGCCGACCTTGTCGCCAAGTTCGAACGCATTCTCGGCGGAACCGGAGAGATCGAGGAGGACTATGCGGTCCTCCCCGCCTCGGCGGCGCGCTTCGCGCAGCAGTTCGAGGACCGGATCGCCGAGACCCTGCGGCGCAGCTGCGATCGGCGCGAGATCGCGGCTTCGGCCAGCGGCTCGGTGGTCGATCAGGTCGCGCCGTTCGCGGCGGGTGAACGCATCTGGACCGCCACGCTTTCGGTCACGCTGTCCGGAAGCACGCGGATCTGGCGGGTTCGCCTGGCGGCCAGCGAAGCGATGCTGGCCAAGATCGTCGGCTCGCGCGCGGTCTCGCCCGCCACCGGGCGCACCATCGGCGCGCGCGGCCTCGAGGGCTCCGCGATCGCCGAGGTCGAGATGCCGCTGCGCGCGGTGCTGGTCGACGTGCCGATGTCGATTGCCCGACTGGCGCAGCTTTCGCCCGGCTCGCTGATCCCAGTCGCGGTGCATCGCAATGTGCCGCTGCTGATCGGCAACACCATCATCGCCCACGGAACCGTCGGGGAAATCGACGACCGCGTGGCGCTCGAACTGACGCAAACCTCCATCTCGAAGGATCACTGACATGTCGCTTCATTCCGAGGGCTTCGGCCTCATCCAGGACATCGACGTCCGCCTGACGGTGGAACTGGGCCGCAAGCAGATGCGCCTGCGCGACGTGCTGGCGCTGGGCGAGTCGAGCTTTATCGAGCTCGATCGCCTCACCGACGAACCGCTCGACATTCTCGTCAACGGCAAGATGATCGCGCGCGGAGAAGTGGTCGCGCAGGGCAATCGCTTCGCCATCCGCGTGCTCGAACTCGTCGGAGCTTCGGGCAGCAGCGGCTCCGCTTCCAGCGCGATCGCCGAACCCAAAGTGGAAGCCCTGCAGTAATGTTCTGGTATGTCCTCAAACTGCTGATCCTGCTCCCGGTCATCTGCGCGATGATCTGGGGCACGCTCAAGCTGGCCAAGCGGTTGCAGGGCCAGTTCGGCGTGCCGGCCGGCGGCGAGAAATCGGTCAAGATCATCGAGACCACCATGCTCTCGCCCACCTTGCGGCTCGCGGTAATCGAGTTCCACGGCCGTGAGATCCTGGTCTCGACCTCGCGCAACGGGCTGACCCGGCTCGCCGAAGCCCCGGCGCGTGTCCGCGAAGCCGCGCCTGCGCTCGCGGAGCCGACCCCATGATCGCCCGGTTTGCCAAGTACGGCGCGGCCCTGGCTGCCATGACCTATCCGGTCATGGTCAACGCCCAGGCCGCCGCCGAAGGCGCCGTACCGGGCGCGCTCGATCGCGCCTTCGGCCAAATGGCCGGCGCGGGCGGCGAACCGCTGAGCCTGTCGCTCCAGCTGCTGCTGGTGATGGGGCTGCTGACCATCCTCCCGGCGCTGCTGCTGATGATGACCAGCTTCACCCGGATTATCATCGTGCTGGCGATCCTGCGCCAGGCCCTCGGCCAGCAGCAATCGCCCCCCAATCAGGTCCTGATCGGGATCAGCCTATTCCTCTCGCTGTTCATCATGGCTCCCACGCTGGAGCGCGTGAACGAGGCCGCCATCGCCCCCTATTCGGCGGGCGAGATCGGCGCCGAGGTCGCGATCGAGCGGGGCGGGGACCAGTTCCACGCATTCATGATCCGCCAGACCCGCGAATACGATCTGCGGATGTTCGCCGATATCGCCGACGCGCCGCAATTCGCCAGCCCGCAGGAGGTGCCGTTCTCGATCCTGCTTCCGGCCTTCGTCACCAGCGAACTCAAGACCGCATTCCAGATCGGCTTCATGCTGTTCCTGCCGTTCCTCGTCATCGACCTGGTCATCGCCAGCGTGCTGATGAGCCTGGGCATGATGATGATGAGCCCGATGATCGTCTCGCTCCCCTTCAAGCTGCTGCTCTTCGTCCTCGTCGACGGCTGGGCGCTGCTGATGGGCTCGCTCGCCTCCAGTTTCGCGTAGCCGCCATGGATGAAGCCTCCGTCCTCCTGTCGCTCGCCGACCGCATGCTGTGGATCGCCGCTCTCGTGGCGGCCCCGGTCCTGCTCGCCAGCCTCGCCATCGGCCTGGTGATCGGGCTGGTCCAGGCCGCGACCTCGGTCAACGAACAGACTCTGACCTTCGTCCCCAAGCTGGCCGCGGTCGCCTTCGTGCTGGTCGTGTTCGGCGCCTCGATGATGGCGCTGGTGAGCGATTTCATGCTCGATATCTTCGCCGAGATCGCACGGATGGGCCAGTGACGGGTCTCGATTTCGGTTTCGGCGCGCTCGAGCAGGACATGTGGCGGGTCGTCTTCCTGATGACCCGCATCGGCGCCGCCCTGCTGGCAGCGCCCTTCTTCGGTGCCTCCTCAGTGCCGATGACGGTGCGGATCTCGCTCACCGGCGCGCTGGCGATCTTCACCTCGATCTGGCTGCCCGAGATCGCGACCCCGCCCGCGCTGCTCTCGCTTGAGGGCCTGATGGCGGTGGCCGGGGAAGTGATCGTCGGCCTGGTTCTGGGTTTCGTGCTCCAGCTGGCCTTCGCCGCTCCCACGATCGCTGCCGAGCTCATCGGTGGCGGGATGGGGATGAGCATGGCGATGTCGAGCGATCCGATGGGCGGCGGGACGACCACCGCTTTCGGCCAGTATTTCGTGATCGTCCTGACCCTGATCTTCCTCGCTACCGGTGCGCATCTGCACTGGATCGCGCTGGTCACCGAAAGCTATCGCGCCTTTCCCCCGGGCGAAACCTGGTTCGGCGCCGATCGCTTCGCCATGATCGCGGGCTTTGCGACGAGCATGTTCGAGACCGCATTGCGGATCGCGCTGCCGGTCGCGTTGATCCTGTTTCTGGTGCAGGTGCTGACCGGGATCCTGAGCCGCTCGGCGCCCTCGCTCAACCTGTTCGCGCTCGGCCTGCCCGCGGGCGTTCTTGCCGGGCTTGCGGCGCTCGTGATCTCCGCGCCGCTGATCTACGACCAGTTCGTCGGGATCGTCGCAGGCTCGCTCGAACAGACCGAAAGCGTGATCCTGCGATGAGCGAGGAAACCGCCGGCGAAAAGACCTTCGCGCCAACCGAGAAACGCCTCGCCGATGCCGCCAAGAAGGGCGACGTCCTGCGGTCGAAGGAATCGGGTACGGCGGCGGTGATGCTGCTGGGCGGGGCCTGGCTGGTGTTCGCAGGCCCGTGGCTGCTGGGAGGCCTTGCCGGCCTGATGCGCGAGGCGTTCCGCTTCGATGCCCGCGACATGAACGATTACAACGTCGGCATCCTGATGATGGAGGGGCTGGAGCTCTCCGTTCTCGCCGTCCTCACGCTCGCGGTCCCGGTCATCATCGTGACTTTGCTGACGCAATTGGGTTTCGGGCGCGGGCGGTGGGTGGCGAAAAATCTCGCCGCGAAGGGTTCGCGGATCAATCCGCTGTCGGGTCTCAAGCGGATGTTCGGCCCGACCGGGCTCATCGAAATGGGCAAGGGCCTCCTGAAGATCGTGCTGCTGGGGGCAATCGCCTTCGCGTGGTGGAAGTCGAGCATCGACACGATGCTCGGCCTGGGCCGGGGATCGCTTTCGGTCCAACTGGGTGCCGCCTGGGACGCGACCGTGTCGCTTATTTTCGCGCTGTCGGCGGGTCTGGTCATCATCGCGATGGTCGACCTGCCGATCATGTGGCTGCGCCAGCAGAAGCGGCTGAAGATGAGCCATCAGGAAATGCGCGACGAGAACAAGGAATCCGAAGGCTCGCCCGAAATGCGCTCCGCGCGGCGCCAGCGCCAGCGCGACATCGCGACCGGCTCGGTCATGGGGGCGATGCGCGAGGCGCAGTTCGTGATCACCAACCCGAGCCATTTCGCCGTCGCTTTGACCTACGACCAGACCAAGGCCTCCGCGCCGATCGTGCTGGCCAAGGGCCGCGGCGACAAGGCCATGGCGATGAAGGAACTCGCGCGCGAGATGGACCTGCCTATGCTGGAATTCCCCCAGCTCGCGCGCTCGGTCTATTTCACCACCCGCGAGCGGCAGGTGATCTGCGAGGACCTCTATGGCGCCATCGCCTCGGTCCTCGCCTATGTGCTGTCGCTGAAACGCGGCGAGAGTCCACAGCAACCGCAGATCGACGTGCCGGTTGCGCTGCGTTTCGACGCAGAGGGCCGGCTGGCGGTTAATCCCGCCAGTGCCGGGCCGTTCTCAGAACGATGAATGTTCCCCCCTCCTCGATCGCGACCACGCTCGGTATCGGCAGCGGCATCGACATGGCCGGGCTGGCCGTCCAACTGGCCGAAGCGCAATTCGCCGGTCGCAACGAGCGCCTGACCGCCAAATCCGAGACGCTGGAGCGCCAGATATCGCTCGCCGGCTCTATCCGCAGTTCGTTCTCGGTCTTCGCTAGTGCGCTGGGCGACCGGCTGCGGACCGGCGATCTCGCGCCGACGCCGAGCATCAGCAATCCGTCGGTGGCGAGCGTCTCGAGCCCGCTGGGATCGCTCGGTAAGGGCACCTACTCGCTCGAGGTCAACAGCCTCGCGAGCAATCAGACGCTGACCGGTCCCGTCTACAGCGCGGCGAGCGACGCGGTCGGGGCGGGGACGCTGACCATCCGTTTCGGTGCGACGTCCAACGCCGGATTTACCGAGAACACCGCGCGACCCGCGCTGGCGCTGGAGATTGCGCCCGGTTCGAGCCTGACCGACGTCGCCAACGCGATAAATTCCCAGAACGCCGGCCTCACCGCCTATGTCGCGCAGACCGCGGCGGGGGCCCAGCTGGTGATGAAAGGGGCCGAAGGCCTCGAGAACGGTTTCATCCTCGAAGCGACTGAAGACGGCGCCAATCCCGGCCTTTCCGCGCTCGCCTGGCAGCCGGGCGGCGATCCGGCGCGCCTGGTGAAGGCATCCGCCGATGCGGAATATCTCCTCGACGGCCTGCTTCGTCGCAGCGCCAGCAACACCATCGCCAATGCAGCGCCGGGCCTTTCGCTGTCGCTGACCGGCACCAATGTCGGCGCGCCGGCGACGATCGGCTTTGCCAGTTCGACGGGTGCGATTGCCAGCGTGATGCAGGACATCACCGGTGCGCTCAACGAGATCACCTCGGAATTGCGCGCGGCGACCAACCCGCTGGGCGGCGAATTGTCGCGCGATCCGGGAGCGCGGACGCTCAGCCGCAGCCTCTCGGCGCTGGGCTCGGCCGTCATCATGCCGAGCGCCCCAGAGGGATCGCCGCGCACGCTGGCGGAACTCGGACTGGCGATCGAGCGCGACGGCAGTTTCCGTTTCGACAATGCCAAGCTGACGCAGGCGCTCGCGCGCGACCCCGCGGGGGTGGCGGCGATGTTCACCACCGGGATCAGCGGTGTCTATTCGACCATCGACAGACTGGCGCGTTCGAACAGCGTTTCGAGCGACCCCGGCACTCTCGCCGGCTCGATCGTTCGCTATCAGTCGCAGTCGCAGCAGCTCTCGCGCGACCTTACCAAACTGGCCGAACAGCAGGAAACCCTGCGCGCCAGCATGGTTGCACGCTTCGCCAAGGCCGACAGCCGCGTCGCTGCTTCCCAATCGACGCTGTCCTTCCTGCAGTCGCAGATCGACGTCTGGAATGCGCAAGGGAACTGACATGCTGGCCCGCACGCAACCCGCCGACGCCTATCGCGAGGCGAATTTCGACGCTCGCTTGATGGGGGGCAGCCGCGACGATCTGGTGATCTTCTGCATCGAAGACCTGATCGCCAATCTCGGCGCGCTCGAGATCGCCGAGGCGCGGTCCGATCGATCGGCCCGCAGCAAGGCCCTGACTCGCTGCGTAACCGCGCTGACCGCGCTGGAACTGGGCATCGATCGCGAGGCGGCGCTCGCAACCAGTCTGCTGCAATTTTACGGCGCCGCCAAGGTCTCGCTGCTGGACTCGGTTCGCGAAACCGACCTCGGAAATATCGCCGCGATGAAACAGGATTTTCGCGATATCGCCCAGGCGATGCAGGCGGCTAGGTTTACGTGAGACGGAAATAAATCCTGATTAGAAACTTTTCGATTGCAGTGCGCGAATCGGTTGGGCTAACGTTTGTTAACGAAGATGGTTAACAAAGTCTGGCAAGCGACCTTGAGGCGTGAAGCCGGAAGCGCTAACTTATTGACAATAAAGCTCAATATTTTGGATTCGGATTTCTAACGGGGTAATCGGGGGCCTTTCATCGATGTCGAAAGTGTACGTCGTCGATGACGACGCAGTGCGACGCGCGCAGATTTGCCGGCTGCTGGCCGGCGAAAACATCCACCCCGAACCCTTCGATTCTATCGACGAACTCCTCCAGTTCATGCCCTCGCAGGGGTTCATTCTTGCCCATGACCGGGACCAAGGGATCTTCGAACTCATCCAGAGGCTCGAGCGCGAAACATGGCTGCCGGTCATTGCCTATAGCGACGAGCCTGAAACCGCACGGATCGTCAGGGCGATGCAATCGGGGGTTGCATCCTACGTCACCTACCCGTTGAAGACCGCCGAATTTCGCCGCGAATACGACATGCTCAAGAGCACCTTCGCAACCAGACACGTCAAGCAGCAACGCTCCATCGCCGCGCGCAGAATGCTCGAAGCGCTGAGCAATCGGGAGCGCGAGATTCTCGCCTGCATGCTCGATCATGGCACGAGCAAAGCGATCGGCCGGCATCTCGGGATCAGCCCGCGCACCGTCGAGGCGCATCGCGCCAGTCTCATGGCGCGGCTCGAAGTGCGCACTGCGGCACAGGCGATCCGCATCGCGGTCGAAGGCGA
The DNA here is from genome assembly GCA_963975275.1 of uncultured Erythrobacter sp. Taxonomy (GTDB): domain Bacteria; phylum Pseudomonadota; class Alphaproteobacteria; order Sphingomonadales; family Sphingomonadaceae; genus Qipengyuania. The sequence goes on from CAXBFN010000012.1 coordinate 20,639, forward strand.
CGCATTCGGTCTGACAGAAGAGAGATCGACGCATCAGGACAATCCCACGCTGGGGATCGCCTGCGACGACCGCTATGAGGAACTGGTTCAGCAGGCTGTCTGCTAGCGGGTCGCCGCCTGGGCCTTAGTCGCGATCCGCTGCGGCTATCGTCAGGCGAAGCTTTTCCAGCGCGGCCGATTTGAGCTGGTGAACGCGCGGAACGCTTACTTCCAGGACTGCGGCGATCTCGGTCAGATTGAGTTCCTCGACGAAGTGGAGCTTTACCACCAGCTGCAACCGCTCGGGCAGTGCGGCGATCGCTTGCGCCAGGCCGGCGCGGTCCTCGACCTGCAGCAGACTTGCTTCGGCATCGGGGTCCTCCGATCGGAATGCGGGATCGCTGTCCGAGTAACAGTCCTCGATCGAGCTCATCGAGGTGTAGAGCTGGCGCCGGATATCGTGCAGCTCCTCGAGCGAGACGTGGACTGCGCGCGCCAGTTCGGCTGCCGAGGGGTCGCGCCCCAGCTCGCTGCGCAAGCGATCAGTCGCCTGCTCGAGCTTGCGCCGCATCTGCAGCGCCCCGCGCGTGTGATGCGATTGCGATCGCAGCAGATCGATCATCGCGCCGCGGACGCGCATCTTGGCATAGGCAGCGAAGCCGTCGTCGCTGGGCCGGTCGTGACGCTGCGCGCATTCGGTCAGCGCGATCAGCCCGGCCTGCATCAGATCGTCGAGATCGATCGAGCCGCTACAACTGCCCCCGTAATACCAGGCCAGCTTGCGTACCATGGGCAGGAATTGCGCGACCCGGTCGTCGACCCCGCTGGCATAGGCTCGGCGTGCATTGAAGTTCGAATGGTCGTGTTTCATGCCGCGAGAGCCTCCGTGTCATGGCCAAGTGCCGCGGGTTCTTCATGGGTTTCGCCGCCGACGACCGCGATGACCTCGATCGGCTGCGTGGCGGGCAGTTCGGTGATGGACAGGACGGTGCAGCCCGGCGCGCGCATCTTGAGCAGTGCGCTGAGCGCTCGGCGCGCGCGCGGCTGGACGATTAGCGCGGGCTGGGTCGAACCGGGCTCGCGGCCCGCAACGATCGCGGCGATCCGCTCGCCGATCGAGCGGCCGAGGTCGGGTTCGATGACAAGTTCGCCGGTCGAGGGATCCTGCATCCCGTTCACGACCATTTCCTCGAGCTGCGCCGCCAGGGTGATCACCGGCAGTTTGGTGTCGGGCCCGCAGGTCTCGCCTAGCAGCATGGCGCCCAGATCGGCGCGGATGATGTCTATCAGCCGATCGTGCTCGCCGGTCTGCTGTGCGGCGAGCGACAGGCTGGAGAAGATCGGCAGCGCGTGGCGCAGCGAAATGCCGTCTGCGAGCAGCGCCTTGAGCACACGGGTGACCGCGGCGAGCGAAAGCGGCTGTGGCGTGATCGTCTCGATCAGCTGGCCGTGGCGTCCGCGCAGGTGATCGACGAGGTCGCGCACCTGGTCGGGGCCGAGCAGATCCTGCGCGCGGGTCGCGAGCAGCTGGTGAAGCTGGGTGGCGATGACGCTTTCGGGATCGACCACCAGATAGCCCTCGGCTACCGCGAGATCGCGCGAGCCGGGATCGATCCACAGCGCCGGGCAACCGAAGCTGGGGTCGACCGTGGCCTCGCCCGGCACCGCGTGCGAATGCATGACCTCGCCGGTATCGATCGCCAGCAGCGAGCCGGGCTTGAGCCGGCCGCTGCCGATCGGACTGCCGCCCAGCCTGATGCGATAGCCATCGGGGTCGATCTCGAATGTATCCTCGATCCGGAAGGGCGGGACCACGAAGCCGAAGGCCTGGCACATCTGGCGGCGCAGGCCGGTCAGGCGCGCGATCAGCGTTGCACCGTGGCGCTCGTCGGTGAGATGGATCAAGCCGTAGCCCAGCTGGATGGTGACCATGGTCTGGTCGGTCACGTCGTCGATCGAGATCCTCGATGGGTCGGGTGCGGCAACCGGCTCGACGAAGTTCGCGGCGGCATCGCGGCGGTTCTTGAGCGTGCGCCAGAGCAGGAAGGTGCCTGCCGCGAGCGGAAAGAAGATCGCCTGCGGCATCGCGGGAATGCAGCCCATGGCGAACAGAATGCAGGCGACCGGCAGCCAGATCTTGGGGTCGGCCAGCTGGCCGCCGATCTGTCCGGTGAGGTCGCGCGTGTCCGAGACCCGGGTGACGATGACGGCTGCGGCGATGGAGAGGAGCAGCGACGGGACGGAGGCCACCAGCGCGTCACCGATCGCCAGAGTGATGTAGAACTGGCCCGCCTCGGCGATCGACAGGCCGTGCGTGGTCATCCCGAGCACCAGCCCGGCGATGATGTTGATGAACAGGATCAGCAGCGCGGCAACTGCGTCGCCTTTCACGAACTTGCTGGCACCATCCATCGAGCCGTAGAAATCGGCTTCGGTGGCGATCTCGACGCGGCGCGCCTTGGCTTCGTCCGCAGTCAGCAGGCCGGCTGCGAGATCGGCGTCGATCGCCATCTGCTTGCCGGGCAGCGCATCGAGGGTGAAGCGTGCCGAGACTTCGGAGACGCGTCCGGCGCCCTTGGTCACCACCATAAGATTGATGATCATCAGGATCAGGAAGACGAAGATGCCGACGGTGAAATTGCCGCCGATCAGGAAGGCACCGAAGGCTTCGATCACCATGCCCGCAGCGGCTTCGCCCTCGTGCCCGTTGAGCAGCACGATACGGGTAGAAGCGACGTTGAGCGCGAGCCGCAGCAGGGTCGCGAACAGCAGAACCGAAGGAAAGGATGAGAAGTCGAGCGGCTTCTTGGCGTTCATCGCCGCCATCAGGACCGAGACCGACAGCGCGATGTTGAGCACGAAGAACAGGTCGAGCAGGATGACCGGGATCGGCATGACCATCAGCAGGATGATCGTGAGGATGCCGATCGGCAGGGCGAGTGCCGGGCTGAAGATCTGGCGCGCGCTCACAGGCCGAACGGCTTCAATTTACCATAGGCTGTGGCGATGGTCTCGCGGGCGCGGCCACCCATCGGGGCACCCGCGCCGCCGAAAGTGGATTTGAGCGTTTCCGACATCGAGGGGCGCGACGCGGCGGCCGGCAGTCCATTGGAGGACATCGCCGATCCCGAAAAGCCGCGCGGTGCGAAATTGCCTTGCGCGGCGAAGGCGGCGAAACGTTCGGGAGCGCCTGTCATTCCGGTGGGCAGCGGGCTGTCGCCATAGGCAGAGGCGACCTTGTCGCGCATCACGCTCATGACCTCGCCGACAGATCGCGCGCGGCCTCCTTCATAGAAGATCGAGCGGTTGGCGCGCGCCGGCTGGGGCATCAACGCCGCTGCCGACTGATCGGGGTTGGCACCCAGCGCGCCGAGGAATTTCTGCGCTCCGCCCAGGCCGAGGAAATGGGCGAGATAGAGCTCCGCGGGTTCGGGGTCGCGCCCGAGCGTGACGCGCAGCCCATCCGTATTCTCGCGGGCCAGCTCGGCGGCCATCAGCGAAGAGGCGTCGGCGTCATAGCGCAGCGACATGACCTGTGCTCGGGTCGCGGGGTCCGCGATCCGACCGCCCGGGCCGATCGCTTGGTCGGCCCAGTCCATGCCGTGCTTGGCGCCATGGCGGTCGACCATCTGCGTCCAGGTTGAATCGATGAATTGGTAGAGGCCGGTGGCGCTGGAGGTTGCCGCCTTGGCTTGCGGGTCGAGCCCGGATTCCAGCTTCGCCTGCGCCAGTAGATAGTTGAAGTCGACCCCCGTGCGCACCGAAGCGCGCGCGATGGCAGCCTGCACTTCTGTTCTCGGTACGGAATTGACGGTTGGCACGAAACCTCCGGGGATTGCCTCCCTGGATGTTCAGCAAGGTCCGTGCCAAACCTGATGGGCTGGTCGGACTCGTTTTGGCGTCAGGCGAGCGCCACGCCTCCGCGACGACGCGGCAGCGCCGTATAGGCTTCGCTGGTGTTGGTCAGCGTACCCAGGCGATTCTGGACGTTGGAGGCGATGAGGTTGCGCAGGCGGCGGTTGATCTCGTTGAGCCGCCGGACCGCGTCGAGCGCGCCGAGGCATTCCTCGTCGAGCTGCTCGCGCTGAACTGCCTCGAGCCGGGCGCACAGATCGAGCTTGCCGGTGGTCGACCGGACGATCCCGTCGAGGTCGAGAGCGGCAAGCGCCTGCCGCTCGCCTTCGAGCAGGGCAACCATTTGCCGCAAGGTGGCAAGCGGGCTGGAGGTCAGGGTCATTTGCTGATCGTCCCGTAGAGGCCGGCGGCGATGATCGCATCGGCGATTTCGGTGGGAATGATGGGGTAGCGATCGTCCTGCAGAGCCTTGCGGATCTCGGCGACGCGATCGTGATCCACGGGCTGCTCGCCCGAGGTGACCCGCGCGGTCGAAACCGGGGCTTCGGATTCGCGCGTTTCAGCGGCGGATTTCTGCGAAGCCGAGATCCGCTGTGCAGGCGCAACGGTCGCGCTCGCGCGCTGCACCGCTCCTGCAATTTCCGGCAATCCGACAATCCGCATCGTTTCGCTCCACTATCTGCTCGATATGTAGAACGGCGGATGCTGCGCGGATTTAACCGGCCGGCAACAAATTTTGCCGGTTATGGCAATTGGATGCCGACCTGGCCGGGGCGGATCACCATGGCGCGCAGGGTTTCGCTGCGCTTGCCGTCGGCGCGTATCTGGATCCATTCGCCTTGCGCGCCGTCTTCCACGGCTTCGCCCTGGCGGGTGAGGGTGAAGCCGTTGCCGCGCACCAGGATGCTGACGGATTCGCCGCGGCGAACCAGCGTTTCGGTAGGTGCTGAGGCCCCGCGGGCGCTGCCCGCTGCGCCGCCATCGACCGCGACATAGATCTTCCAGCCGGCAGTGGGGCAGGCGACCTGGACCGAACGCTGGTCGCGGCCGAACCAGGACAGGTCGAGCGGAGTATGACAGGGAGAAAGTTTGAGGCGGCGATCGACCGGCAGCCTGGCACCGCCGGGCTGGCCGATCTGCGAGCCGGTGAAATCGACCACCGCGCGGTCGATCATGTCGAGATCGGTCGTGGCTGCGACTGCCGCCGTCGCGAACAGCGCGGAACCGATCAATCCGAGAGCAACAAACTGGCGCATGGCGTTTCCTTGGGTCGTGAGAGATTTACTCTCGCTCAGCAAGGATCGTGCCATCGGCACTTTCACCCGTGTAGCCGACCAGCACCATACTCTCGTTGCGCGAACCTGGTTCGAGCAGAAGTCGCGCGGTAGAACCTTGCCGCTCGATAGTGTCGAGCAGGGCCGCGCCCGAACGAAAAGCCTCGTCGCGCCCGCCTTCGGAGTAGCGCATCACGACTGTTGCTCCCTGCCGGTCGTCGGTCAGTGTCGCCTGGAGCCATTCGCCGAGGTCGGCGCCGGGGCCGGGGCGATAGATCGCCAGACCAGCACCATCTGCATCGACCATGCTCGTCGCCACCCGTGGTTCGACCTGCGGCTGCGCTTCGGGAGCGCCGCGGCTGGCCTGCGCGGTGATCAGGAACAGGATTAGCGCCAGATCGGCGGTGACCGTCTGCCAACCGGAGCCGAGCCGCAGGATCATGCCGCCACCGGCGCGGGCGCTTCGACCGTCGGAACGCTGCCGGTCTTGCGAACCCCCTCGGCGAGCCATTCGAGAACCTCGTCGCGGTTGCGCTCTTCCTGCCGCGAGCGGCGGGCGATGGCAGCAGCGATGGGGGCGAACAGGAAGTTGGCGGCCACCAGGCCGTAAAGCGTGGTGACGACCGCCATGGCGATGGCGTCGACCAGGCTGTCGCCTTGCGTGGTCGACCCGGGCGCCTGGCCGAGCGCAAACAGCGTACCGGCAAGGCCGAGGACCGGAGCGAGCTCGGCGGCGCTTTCGAAGGTGCGCGCGGCGCGCTGCGCAATGTCGAGCCGCCGCTGCTTATAGCTTTGATGCGCGCCGTGGATCGACTGGATCGAACGCTGACCGATCATAATGTCGGTGATGCTGTCGAATTCGACATCGCCGAAATGATGCGGCTCGGCGCGAACGAAGCCGTCGTCGGCGATTTCGCGGATTTGCTTCGACAGCTCGGCCTTGGCCTTGGATGCGTCGAAAGCGGGTTCGAACAAGCCGCGCAGGGCAGCCAGCGAGACGCGCATGTCTGCAAAGCCGCAGCGCAGCAGCGTTGCCGCGATGGTCCCCATGAAGACGATCGCGATCGCAACGGGATCGATCCAGTTTTCGAGCATTGGTTCGGGCACTCCTCGCATCCCAGAACGACCGGCCCGGGGCGGGCTTTACCCCGGGGAATAACTTTGCCGCCCTCCGGCAGAAGCTTGCCGCAGATTGCCGCATTCCGTCGCACCGGCGGGCTCTCGCGAGTTTGGCACACCCCTTGCTTAACCGATCACGTAACTTTTGCGGAGGCTCTCATGAGCGAAGGCTTGTTCGGCATTCACGGTGCAGCGCTGGAGATCAGATCGCAGCGCCTGGGCGTGCTCGGCTCGAATATCGCGAACGCCGCGACGCCCAATTACAAGGCGCGCGACGTCGATTTCGCTGCGGCGCTCGAAGCGCGGATGGCCGGGGTCGACAGCGAACGGGCGGCGGGCTCGGCCGTGCGCTATCGCATTCCGACCATGGCGAGCCTCGACGGCAACACCGTCGAGATGTCGACCGAACAGGCCGCTTTCGCCGAGAACGCGGTCGCCTATTCGGCGACGCTCGGCTTCCTACGCGGAAGGGTCGAAACCCTCACCCGCGCGATCAGGGGCGACTGACCATGGCCGGTCCGACATCCCTGTTCGAAGTGGGGCACCGCGCCATGTCTGCGCAGCTCGTGCGGATGAACACCGCGGCCTCCAATCTGGCCAACGCCGGTTCGGTCGCGGGCAGCGAGGAGGCGGCCTACCGTCCGATGCGCACCGTCTTCGCGCAGGAACTCGACCGCGCCAGCGGCTTGTCCTCGGTCCGCGTCGACGGTGTCGTGCGCGAGGATGTCGCGCCGATCCGCCGACACGATCCCGGCCATCCGCTCGCCGACGAGAACGGCGACGTCTGGGAGGCCCCGGTCGATGAGAACGCCGAGATGGTCGAGATGCTCGAGGCGTCCCGCCAGTATCGCAACATGGTCGAGGCGCTCTCGACCGCCAAGCAGCTGATGCTCGAAACGATGAGGATGAAATGATCACACCAGTCACCAACCAGCCGGCTGCTTCCAACGCGCCGGTCGCCGGCCGCGGCATGGATCAATTGGGGCAGGGGGATTTCCTCCGCCTGCTCACCGTCCAGATGCAGCAGCAGGACCCGATGGACCCGGTCGATAACAAGGAGATGCTCGCGCAGATGGCGCAGTTCTCCTCGCTCGCCGGCGTCGCCGAGACCAATTCCATGCTCGAACGGATCGCGGAGAAGCTCGATCAGCTGATCGTCTCGACCGAGTCCGCCTCAGACCTTCGCAACGGAGAAAATTGATGTCCTTCTATACCTCGCTCAACGGCATGAAGAACGCGCAGACCTCGCTCGGCGTGATTTCGCACAACATCGCCAACTCGGAAACCTACGGGTTCAAGCGCAGCCGTGCGGAGTTCTCCGAACTCGTCGCCGGCTCGGCACTGACCAACCCGAAGATGATCCAAGGCATCGGTTCCTCGGTCGAGGCGATCAACCAGAACTTCGCGCTCGGACCGGTCGAACAGACCGGCTCGGCACTCGACCTTGCGCTCACCGGGGACGGCTTCTTCACCACCCGCTCTTCGGGCGACGGTGCGACGCTCTATACGCGCTCGGGATCGTTCGCGATCACCGGCAGCGGCCACATCGCCGACAGCAAGGGCAACCGCCTCCAGCTGTTCCCGACCGACGCCAATGGCACCGTCACCTCGGACGCGCTGATCGATGCGGTCATTCCTGCGGCCAATGCAGCAGGCGCCGAATTCGCGGGCGTCACCGTTTCCACCGAAGGGACGGTCAACGTCTCCTATGCCGATGGCTCGGTCGAGCCGATCGGCAGCGTCGCTGTAGCGGGCTTCATTGCCCCGACCGGTCTCAAGCGGGTCGGCTCATCGAACTGGGAGAGCACCGGCCTCTCGGGTGTGGCGAGTTACGGTTCGCCGGGCACCGGCCAGTATGGCTCGCTGCTCTCGGGCGCGCTCGAGCGCTCGAATGTCGATATCGCCGAGGAACTCGTCGGGCTTATCACTGCCCAGCGCAACTTCCAGGCCAACGCCAAGGCGATCGATACCGCGACCCAGATCTCGCAGACCGTCATCAACCTGCGGAGCTGATCGCAATGGACCGCCTCATCCACACTGCGCTTTCGGGCATGCGGGCGTCGATGGACAGCCAGCGCGTCATCGCGAGCAATATGGCGAACGCCAACACGCTCGGATTTCGTGCCGAACTGGTCGATGCGCGCGCGGTCACCGTCGAGGGCCTCCCCAACGAGGCGCGGGCGATGCAGACCGCCCGGGTGCGCGGTGCGGATATGACGGCGGGCGAGATGATCGAGACCGGGCGCTCGCTCGACCTCGCGATCGAGACCGACGCGCTGATGGCGGTCCAGGCGCAGGACGGCACCGAAGCCTATACGCGCCGGGGCGATCTCTCGATCTCGGCGACCGGGCTGCTGGTCAATGGCGACGGGCGCCCGGTGATGGGCGACAACGGCCCGATCACCATTCCTCCCACCGGCGTTCCGGCGATCTCGTCCGACGGCACGATCACGATCACCGATCCCGCCGTACCCGACCAGCCCCCGGCCGAGATCGGCCGGATCAAGCTGGCCGGCTGGCAGGGCTCGCCGATCCAGAAGGGCCTCGACGGGCTCTTCCGGGTCGAGGGCGGCGGAATCCTTCCGCTCGACGAGACCGCCACCGTCCAGACCGGCGCGCTCGAACAATCCAACGTCAGCACCACCGAAGTCCTGGTCGAAATGATCGATGCGCAGCGCCTGTTCGCGATGCGCAGCAAGATGATCGCGACCGCCCGCGAAATCGACGAAAGCGGCGCGCAATTGATGCGCCTCGGCTAATTCACGCCCCTGCTAATCCAAGAAAGGGATCAAGCACATGCCAACTTCAGCTCTCCAGGTCGCACGGACCGGACTCGAGGCGCAGGACGCGCGGATGCGGGTCATCGCGAACAACCTTGCTAACGTCGGGACCACCGGCTTCAAGCGCGACCGCGCCAATTTCGCGACGCTCGCCTATCAGGATGCCCGCGTGGCGGGGCAGCGCTCGTCCGGCGAGACCGCCTATGCCACCGGGCTCAACCTGGGCACCGGCGTGGCGGTCCAGTCGACCAGCCAGATCATGACGCAAGGCGGGCTCGCGACCACCGGCAACGGCTTCGACATGGCATTGGATGGCGATGGCTATTTCCAGATCGAGATGCCCGGGGGACGCACCGCCTATACGCGCGCCGGCAATTTCACCGTTTCCGCCGAAGGCCAGCTGGTAACCCAGCAGGGATTTGCGGTGCAGCCCGCGATCACCATCCCCGAAGGCGTCACATCGGTTGCGGTCGCTCCCGACGGCACCGTGTCCGCGACGCTGGCCGGCGAAGCCGAACCGGCCGAACTCGGCCAGATCCAGGTCGCGCGCTTCGCCAATCCTGCAGGGCTCCAGGCGATCGGGGACAATTTCCTGGTCGAAACGGGAGCGAGCGGCGCGGCCGAACTGGGGCCGGGCGGCGAGAACGGGCGCGGCAATATTCGGCAGGGAATGCTCGAATCCTCGAACGTCAACATCGTCGAGGAACTGGTCGAGATGATCGAATGCCAGCGCGCCTACGAAATCAGCTCGAAGATGGTCTCGGCCGTCGACGAGATGCTGCGCAACGCTAACCAGACGCTGTGATCATGGCCCCGATGAAAACCCTCGCTGTCGTCGTTCCGCTCGCGCTGCTCAGCGCGGCCTGCGGCAGTGGCGCGACCCGGCCCGCCGGCTTCGCTGCCGCGCTGCCGCCGCCGCCGGTGCATCAGCAGGCGCAGCCCGCCGATGGCGCGATCTTCCGCATCAACCAGGGCTATGCGCCGCTCTACAACGGCAATCGCGCATCGCAGGTCGGAGACCTCGTCACGGTGATTCTGGTCGAACGGACCCAGACTTCCAAATCGACCGCGGGCTCGACCGATCGCGAGGGGAACCTCGGGTTGTCGCTGCCGCGCTTCGTCGGAATCGACGATGCCGACCTTAATGCATCGGGCGGGGGGTCGTTCAATGGTTCGGGCAATGCATCGCAGGCGAGTTCGATAAGGGCCGATCTCACCGTCACCATCGCCGAGGTCCGTCCCAACGGCACGGCGTTGATACGCGGGGAAAAACTCATGGAACTGAGCCAGGGCGAGGAATGGGTGCAACTCGCGGGTATCATCCGGCTCGCCGATATCGACCAGGACAACCGCATCCTGTCGATCCGGGTGGCCGATGCGCGCTTCTCCTATTCCGGAGCGGGTTCTGTCCAGCGTGCGAGCCGCGAAGGCTGGCTGTCGCGCTTCTTCGGCGCGATCTCGCCCTTCTAAAGGAATGCCCATCATGATCCGCCGCCTCGCTCTATTTTTCGCCGCGCTGCTCGCGCTGCTGCCGGTCCCGGCCGCAGCCGAACGGGTCCGCGATCTCGGCCAGTTCCAGTCGGTCCGTTCCAACCAGCTGACCGGCTACGGCATCGTCGTCGGCCTCGATGGATCGGGCGACGACAATTTCGCCTATCTCACGCAGGCCATGCGCGGTGTCTCGGGCCGGTTGGGGCTGCAGCTCGCACCGGGGGTCAATCCCGCGCTCAAAAACGCGGCGGCGGTGATCATCACCGCCGAGCTTCCGGCCTTCGCCAAACCCGGCCAGCGCATTCCCGTCACCGTCTCGACCATGGGCAAGGCCAAGTCGCTGCGCGGCGGCGCGCTGGTGCTCACCCCGCTCTACGGCGCCGACGGCCAGATCTATGCCATGGCGCAGGGCAATCTCGCCGTGGGCGGGCTGGGCGTATCGGGCAAGGACGGCTCCAAGCTGACCGTCAACGTCCCCACCGTCGGCCGGATCGCCGACGGCGCCACCGTCGAACAGGCGGTCGCGAGCAATTTCGACTTTTCCGAGGTCCTGCGCTGGAACCTCTTTCAAGCCGATTTCCTCACCATCTCGCGCGTGCGCGATGCGATCAATTCGGCCTATCCGGGCATGGCCCAGATCGAGGATGGCGTGACTCTCGCGCTGTTCCTGCCGCCCGGCGCCAATTCGCGCGCCGAGATCATGGCGCAGATCGAGATGCTCGATATCCAGCGGGCCGAGCGCGCCGCCAAGGTCGTGATCAACAGCCGCACCGGCACGATCGTGATCTCGAGCGCGGTGCGTCTGTCTCCGGCGGCGATCAGCCACGGCAGCCTGGTGGTACGGATCGATGAGAACCCCCTGGTCGTCCAGCCCGAGCCTTTCGCCAATGGCCGGACCGCGGTCGAACAGGACACCGAAATCACTGCTACCCAGGCCGACAACGTCGTGACGCAGGTCGGACCCGCGGCATCGCTTGCCGAGGTGGTCGATGCGCTCAACGCGCTGGGGGCCAGTCCGGCGGATCTGGTCGCGATTCTCGAGGCGCTCAAGCAGGCGGGCTCGCTCAACGCGGAACTGGAAATCATATGACGGGTCCGGCACTCTCGATCGTCGCGCCCTCGTTTTCGCGATACCTGCCCTTGCAGGCGCAAGCGAAGCCGGAGCGCGAGCCCGATGCGGCGCGCACCGAGCTGCGCGAGACCGCGCAGCAGTTCGAGGCGATCCTGCTGCGCCAGATGCTGGCCAGCGCGCGCAATGTCGACTTCGGCGGCAGCGATCTGTTCGGCGGCGAAAGCGACAAGACCTTTCACGAGATGCGCGATGCGCGTTTCGCCGAAATCACCGCACAATCGGGCCAATTCGGCTTTGCCGCCGCGATCGAGCAGCAGCTCGAACGCTTCCTGCCGCAGGGTAACGACTGATGGCGTCCGACATGCTCTCGATTGCGGCCAGCGGTGCGCGCGCCGCGCGCGGGGCGCTCGACGTCACCGCGCAGAACATCGCCAATGCGTCGAGCGAGGGCTATGTCCGGCGCAGCTTGCGGATCGAGGAAGTCTCGGCGTCGGGCGGGGCGGGGCGCAATGGCGATATCTCGCTTTCGGGTGCACGGATCGCGGAAATCAACCGCAATGCGGATCCCTTCCTCCAGAGCGAAGTGCGCCGGACGAATGGCGATCTTCAGCGCGCCAACACCGAACTGTCGGGCCTGAGCAATATCGAGAGTGCAATCGAACAATCGGGGATTTTCACCTCGATCGTGGAGTTCGAGGCGTCTTTACAGCAGCTTGCGGGCGATCCCTCGGACCCCTCGCGCCGCGCGGCAGCGCTGGCCGAAGCCAATACCATGGCAAACAAGTTCGAGATCACTGCAACCGGACTCGATTCCGTGGGCGCAGGTCTTCGCTTCGACGCCGAGGCGCAGGTCTCCGAAGCAAACATCATCGGCGGCGAGCTGGCCCGCGTGAACCTGCGGCTGACCCGTGCCGGTAGCGGCAGCAGTGACCGCGCCGCATTGCTGGACCAGCGCGACCAGTTGCTCGAGCGGCTGGCCGGTTTCAGCGCCGTCACCACCAGTTTCGCCAGCGACGGGACCGTGGCGGTCTCGCTGGGCTCGGCACCCGCGCGCAGCTTCGTGCAGGGCGGCACCTCGGGAGTGCTGTCTTCCGCGCAAGGCGCCGATGGCACTCTGAGTTTCGCAGTCGATGGCCAGCCGACCAATCCCGGGTCCGGCGGCCTCGCCGGCGCCGCTCTGGCGCTTACTGCGCTTGCCACGACCCGCGGACGGCTGGATGCGATTGCCGGCCGGCTGGCCGATACGGTCAACGCAGCGCAGGCTGCGGGCGTGGGCTCCGATGGTTCGCCCGGAGCGCCGATGTTCGCAGGCGCCACCGCGGGAACATTGCGTGTGGTTCTGGGCAGCGGGCAGGGGATCGCCACCGCGCCGGCAGGCGCCGCAGCAGGCAGCCGCGACACCGGGAACCTGGCCGCTTTGCGCGAGGCGCTCGCGAGCGAGAACCCCGCGCAGCAGCTCAGCAGCCTGCTGTTCGACGTCTCGAGCACCGTTGCCGGGCGCAATGTGACGCAAAGCGCACTCGAGACGATCGCCTCCTCGGCCCGCATCTCGCTCGAGCAGCAATCGAGCGTCAATCTCGACACCGAAGCCACCAACCTCATCCGCTTCCAGCAGGCTTTCCAGGCTTCCGGCCGGGCGATGCAGGTGGCGAGCGATATTTTCGATACTCTTCTAGGGATCGGGCGATGATCAATCTGAGCACGGGCGCGTTCTTCGAACGCAGCACCCAGCAGATCGGCGTGCTCCGTGCGCGAGCGGAAACGCTGCAGAGCCAGATCGGCACCGGCGAGCGGATCGAGCGCTCGTCCGACGATCCCGTCGCCGCGGCGCGGCTGCGGATGCTGGCGCGCAGCGATCGCATGGCCACCGTCGACACGCGCAATTCGCAGCTTGCCGAGGCGGATCTGAAGCTTGCCGACCAGTCGCTGAGTTCGATCGCCGATCTGGTCATCCGTGCGCGCGAACTGGCGGTCCAAGGCGCCGCGGCGACGCTCTCGGACGAGCAGCGCGGCGCGATCGGCATCGAGATCAAGGGATTGCGCGAAAGCCTGCTGTCGCTCGCGAACAGCCGCAATATCGCCGGGCATGCATTGCTGGGCGGCCAGGCGACCGGTGCCGCCTATACCGACGACGGTGTGAACGCTCAGTTCGTTGGCACGCAGGCGGTGGATGCCCTGGAAATCGGCGAAGGCCAGTCGGTCGTCCCCGGCCTCACCGGCCCGGAAGTCTTCGATTTTGCAGTCGACGGCACCGATACGGACCTGTTCGCCGTCCTCGGCAGTCTGGCCGCAGCGCTAACTTCAGGAGGCAATGCGGCATCGCAGGCGAGTTCGGATGCGTTGGCATCGCTCGACGCCGGGCTGGAAAAGGTCTCGACCGCGCAGACCGTGGTCGGCTCGCGGCTCAACTGGGTCGATCTGATGACTGAGCGGCGCGAGAACAATGCCGAACGCGTCGCCGATGAGCGCGCCGATGTCGGCGGCGCGGATATCGCGGTCACCATGAGCCGCCTGCAAGAAACGCTCACCGTGCTCGAAGCGACCCAGGCCAGCTTCGTGCGGCTTTCCAATCTTTCGCTGTTTTCGATGTTGCGCTGATCGCGCAATCAACTGGAGTACTTATTCAATGTTCGCGATCATCGGAATCATCGTCCTGCTCGTCATGGTCTTTGGCGGATTCACGCTTAGCGGCGGTGCGCTCGGCCCGGTCATGGCGGCGATGCCGTTCGAAATGCTGATCATCGGTGGCGCCGCCATCGGCGCCATGGTTGCGGGCAACTCGATGGATGGGCTGAAGGCGATCGGCAGGGCCTTCGGCAAGATTTTCAAGGGACCCAAGCACACCAAGCAGGATCACATTGACGCGATCGCCCTCACCACGCAGTTGATGAAGACCCTCAAGAACGACGGGCCGGTGGCGCTCGAGAGCCATCTCGAGAACCCCGCCGATTCGACCATCTTCAGCGCCTATCCCGGCCTGCTTGGCAACAAGCCGCTGATCGATCTGATCAGCGACACGCTGACCCTCCTGGTGGTGTCCTCGGGCACGCTGGAGACCCATGCGGTCGAGGAAGTGATGGACAATGCGATGAAGACGCATTTCCACGAGTTGCACGAACCGCAGCATGCGCTGGAATCGCTCGCCGATGCGCTGCCGGCACTCGGGATCGTCGCGGCGGTGCTCGGTGTGGTCAAGACGATGGGCTCGATCAACGAACCGCCCGAGGTCTTGGGCAAGATGATCGGCGCCGCGCTGGTCGGAACCTTTCTCGGCGTTCTCCTGGCCTATGGCATCGTCGGCCCGCTGGCAGGCCGGCTGAAGCAGGTGCTCGAACAGGACGAGATGATTTTCCATGCGGTCAAGCAGGTCATCATCGCCTCGCTCTACGGTCATCCGCAGCCGCTGGTGGTGGAATCGGCCAGATCGGGTCTCGGTCATGCCGTGCGGCCCGGCTTGACCGAGCTGCTCGACGCCCTGCGAGGCCGCTGACATGGCCACCAAAGCAGGTCGCAACGATCCGGCGCCCATCATCGTCAAGAAGGTGACCATCGTCGAGGCGGGGCATCATGGAGGTGCCTGGAAGGTAGCCTATGCCGATTTCGTCACCGCGATGATGGCGTTCTTCCTGCTGCTGTGGCTGCTGGGTGCCACCACCGAGGACCAGCGCAAGGGCCTTGCCGATTATTTCACTCCGACGCTGGTCAAGACCAAGGAGCAGAGCGCGGGGGCTTACGGGCTGCTGGGCGGCTCGTCGTTGACCGATGTCGATAATTACCCACATTCTGCCGGTCAGACCGGGACCAAAACCCTGACCGTGCCGCGCGATGCGAGCGGCGGGCCCCGCGAAGGGGCGGCGATGATCAAGCGCATCCAGCAGCGGGTCGAAAGCAAGATCACCGAAGAGGAACGTCTGCGCCGGCTGATGCGCCAGGTGCGGATGGTCGATACCACCGAAGGGATCCGTATCGATCTCGTCGACGATGCCGACTTCTCGATGTTCTCGCTCGGGACGACGGTGCTCACGCCCGGTGCGCGCGACCTGCTTCGGATCATCTCCACCTCGATCGACCCCGAGCCCAGCAAGATTACTGTACGGGGTCATACGGACGCCTTGCGGTGGCGGGATCCGCGAAGGGTCAACAACTGGTCGCTTTCGGCCGGCCGTGCCGAGGCGACCCGTCAGATGCTCATGCAAGAGGGCATTGCGGACGGCCGCTTCCGCCGGATCGAAGGCGTCGCCGACACCGAGCCGCTGATCAGCGCCGATCCCAGCGATCCGCGCAACCGCCGGATATCACTGACTTTGACGAAGTAGCCAGCCCGCGCCGGCCGCGACCAAGCGGCGGGTGAGGAAGACATTGCCGGAGGGCTTTGACTCTTGCCGACGTGCGCCTAAACCCTGGCGCATATCCGGGAGAGTTCATCCATGAAATTCACTGTCGCATCCGTCCTCGCCTCGCTGTTCCTCGCCCAGGCCGCCGCCGCTCAATCCGACGCACCTCCGCCTTCGCCCAATCCGGTCGAGGAGCAGGAAGTCGACGCCTCCCAGTCCGACGAGGCCCTGCCCGAGGAGGGAACCGGCGAGGCGGTCCAGGCTGCGCCAGCAATTGTCCAGCCGGGCGCCGATGCGGAAGAGGCGCCCTGGGACATTACCGCCCCGCGCGGCGCAACGCTGCGTCAGGTGCCGATCCGCACCGACGAAGGCACCTGGATGGATGTCGACGTCTCGCCCGACGGCCGGACGCTCGCTTTCTCGCTGCTTGGCGACATCTACACCATGCCGATTGCCGGCGGCACGCCGACCCGCATCGCCGACGGTCTGGCCTGGGAAATCCAGCCGCGTTTCTCGCCCGATGGCCAGCGTATCGCCTTCACCTCGGACCGCGGCGGGGCCGACAATATCTGGGTCATGAACGCGAACGGTTCGGACAAGCGGCAGGTCACCAAGGAAGATTTCCGCCTGCTCAACCAGCCGACCTGGAGCCCCGACGGGCGCTATATCGCGGCCAAGAAGCATTTCACCACGCAGCGGTCCGCCGGCACGGGCGAGGTCTGGATCTACCACGTGTCGGGCGGCGGCGGGGTCGCGCTGGTCGAGCGGGCCAACGAAACCGCGCAGAAGGAGCTGGGCGAACCGGTCTATTCCGCCGATGGCGGGTCGATCTTCTACACCCGCAACGTCTCGCCCGGCGCGGTGTTCGAATACGCGCAGGATTCGACCCAGAGCCTGTTCGAGATCGAACGCTACGACATCGCGACCGGCGAGGTGACCACCGCCGTCTCGGGCTATGGCGGATCGGTGCGGCCGCAGCCGTCGCCCGATGGCAATTATCTGTCCTTCGTCCGGCGCGACAAGGACCAGTCGCAATTGTGGATCAAGGATCTTTCGACCGGCGTCGAACGGATGATCTACGATGAGCTCGATCTCGACATGCAGGAGACCTGGGCCGTCTACGGCGTCTACCCGCTGATGGACTGGACCCCCGACAGCCGGGAGATCGTGTTCTGGGCGGGCGGCAAGCTCAACCGCATCGGACTCGATGGCAGCGCGGCGCGGGTAATCCCTTTCCGGATCGACGACACGCGCACCGTGGCCGACGCACCGCACCCGGTCATTCCGGTGGCGCCCGACAGCTTCCAGACCAAGATTCCCAAATTCGCCGTCCTGTCGCCCAATGGCGACCGGATCGTCTTCGAAAGCCTGGGCAAGCTCTACGTCAAGAACGCTGCAGGGGGCGAGCCGCGCCGGCTGACCGGCGAAGGCGAGGCGCTCGAGCTGTGGCCGACCTGGTCGCGAGACGGCGCCCGCATCGCCTTCGTGCGCTGGACCGACGAAGGCCTGGGCGAAATTGTCGTTGCAGACAGCAACGGGCGCAATGTGCGTAGCGTCACCGCCACCCGGGGGCATTACGCTGTCCCGCAATTCTCACCCGACGGCCGCACGCTGGTGTTCGAGAAGCGCTCCGGCGGCTATCTGACCTCGCCCGAATATTCCGAGAATACCGGGGTCTACACCGTACCGGTTTCGGGTGGCACGCCCGAGCTGGTCTCGCGCGGCAATCGCGTCCCGCAATTCGGCGCAGAAAACGACCGCGTCTTCATGATGGGCAATTCGGAGGGCAAGCTGCAGCTGCTTTCCACCGATCTCAATGGCGAGGCGGTCCGGGTCCATGCGGAAGGCGAACTCGCCAATGATTTCCGCGTCGCACCCGATGGCAGCTACGTCGCCTTCCGGCAGAATTACGAGGCCTTCGCCATGCCGCTGCTGCCCGGCGGGCAGGCGGTCACCGTGGGCGAGAAAGCCAGCTCGCTTCCCGTGGTGCGCGCGAGCCAGGGCGGCGCCGACTACATCGGCTGGGCCGACAATGGCGACACGCTCTACTGGTCGATGGGCCCCACGCTCTATCGCGCCAGCACCGCGGCCATGTTCCGCACCGCACCCGCGGGCGAGGATGCGCCCCAATTTGCCCACCCCGAAACGGGCATCTCGCTGACCAGGACCGTCAGGGCCGACAAGCCGACCGGGACCTATGCGCTGACCAATGCCCGCATCCTCACCATGGCGGATGACGCCGCGGGAACGATCGAGAGCGGGACGGTGGTCATTCGCGGCGACCGGATCGTTGCGGTCGGCCCTTCGGCCAGCACGCAGGTGCCCGCCGGCGCCACCGTGATCGACGCCAGCGGCAAGACCATCATGCCCGGCCTGGTCGACGCGCATGCCCACGGTCCGCAGGGCGTGGGCGATCTGGTGCCGCAGCAGAATTGGGCAGCGGTGCAGGAACTGGCGATGGGCGTGACCACGATCCACGACCCGTCTTCCAGCGCCAGCTCGATCTTTGCCGCATCAGAGCGCCAGCGCGTAGGCACGCTGCTCGCGCCGCGCATCTTCTCGACCGGCGAGATCATCTACGGCGCCAAATCGCCGGGCGTTTACGCCCGGATCGACGGCTACGAGGATGCTCTGGCGCACGTCCGCCGGATCAAGGATCAGGGCGGTATCTCGGTCAAGAACTACAACCAGCCGCGCCGCGAACAGCGCCAGCAGGTGGTTGCCGCCGCGCGCGCCGAAAACATGCTGGTGGTGGCCGAGGGCGGATCGCTGTTCGGGATGGACATCAATCTGATCGCCGACGGCAATTCGACGCTCGAACACAACATTCCCGTCGATGTGATCTACGAGGACGTGCTGCAGTTCTTCGGCCAGAGCCAGACCAATTACACCCCGACGCTGGTCGTGACATACGGCGGTCTCGCCGCCGATCCCTATTGGCGCCAGGCCACCGATGTCTTCGCCAATCCGCTGCTCGTGCATACTCCGCCGCGGATGCTGCTGGCGGAAACCGCGCGCCGCACCAAGGCCCCCGAATGGGCCTATGTCGACGACAATTCCGCGCGCGAATCCAAAAAGCTGGCGGAACGCGGGGTCAAGGTCAGCATCGGCGCGCATGGGCAGCAGGCCGGGATCGCGGCGCATTGGGAGCTGTGGAGCTTCGTGCGCGGCGGGATGAGCCCGGTGCAGGCGCTGCGCGCAGGGACCATAGAATCCGCCCGCTCGCTGGGCATGGACCGCGACATCGGCAGCATCGAACCCGGCAAGCTCGCCGACCTCGTCGTGTTGTCGGCCGATCCGGCGCAGGATATCCGCAATTCGGACGACATCGAGCGGGTGATGATCGGCGGGCGGCTCTACGATGCGCAGACGATGAACGAAGTGATCACGGGCGATGCCCGCCGCCTGCCGCACTGGTGGGAATGAGCGGTTGAGGGCTGCGGCGGAAGTCAGGCTTCCGCCCGCACCTTTTCGAGGAAGGAGCCGACCTGCTGGCGCAGTGCGCTCGCCTGTCCTTCGAGTTCCGTCGATGAATTGAGCACCTGGCTCGCGGCAGCCCCGGTGACGAGGCTGCTCTCGCGCACCTGATCGATATTGGCGGATACCTCGCCCGATGCCCGCGCCGCGAGATCGATGCTGCGCGCCAGATCCTGGCCGGCGACCGATTGCTGATCGACCGCGCTGGCGATCGAGACCGCAGTGGTCTCGAGCTGCTTGATATGCTCGCCGATCGAGCGCAGCGCATCGACGCTGGCGCCGGTCGAGTTCTGCATGGCGCGGATTTGCCCCGCCACTTCCTCGGTCGCGCGGCTGGTCTGGTTGGCCAGTTCCTTGACCTCGCTGGCCACCACCGCGAAGCCGCGGCCCGCCTCGCCCCCGCGCGCCGCTTCGATCGACGCGTTGAGCGCGAGAAGGTTGGTTCGCTGGGCGATCGACTGGATCAGCTCGACGATCTTGCCGACCTGATTTGCCGAGGCCGAAAGCGCGGAAATCGTCTCGTCGGCATCGCCTGCGGCCTCGGTGGCCTTGCGGGCGAGCGAGGCCGAGTTCGCGGCCTGGCGGCTGATCTCGCCGATCGACATGGCGAACTCGTCCGACGCGGCCGCCGCGGCGGTTACCCCGGCGCTGGCTTGCTCCATGGATTTTGCAACCTGGGTGCTCTGACTGCTCGACTGGTCGGCGACGCTGGCCATCGAACCGGCTGTCGCCTGCAATTGCGTGGCTGCAGCGGCGACGCTGCCGACCACATTGCCGACAGTGGTCTCGAAGTTCTGCGCTAGTTCGAGCAGCGTACGCTCCTTTTGCAGCCGGACATCTTCGCGCTCCTGTTCCAGGGCGGCGCGTTCTTCCAGCTCGCGCTCGGCGCGGCCCGCCTTTTCGGAAATGAGCTTCTCGAAGCGCCAAGCAACTCGCAGGAAGACGTGCATCGCGTTGGCCAGGCCGCCGATTTCATCCTTCCGATCGCGCCCGGGAATGGAAATGGCCTTATCGCCGCTGGCCAGCTTTTCGGCTGCAGAGGTCAGTTCGACGAGAATGTCCGACAGATCGCGCGTAAGATATCGAGAGCTCAGAAAGATCACTCCGACCATCAGGGCGCTGATCAGTCCGAGCACTGCGAAAATCCAGACGATCGCCGTCGCCGACCCGGCATCGATCGCCTGGCCGTGATCGGCCAGCTGAGCGCTAATCGACTCGGCCTGTTCGGCAAAACTTATACCGCTGAGGAAAATCGCGTCGGCGATGGTCTGGGTCCGTTCGCCCGAGCCATAGCGCAGATAGGACGACCGCAGCGCCTGCAACTCGCGATCATATCCCTCCAGCTGATCTGCCAGATAGTCGATCGCGGGGAGGGTGTCGGGAGAATATTCTGCGGCTGTCGTGTGGATTGTCTGCAGCAAGCCGTCGGTTGCGTTCAGGGCTTCGCGCGCGGTCACCAGATCTTCGAGGTCGCCGGTGATGGCGTAGCGTTGGCTATGGAGCCGCGCCTGTTCGATGTTTTTGGTCAGCTGAGCCGACGCGACCTGGGTTTCCGAAACGGCCAGCCGCGCGTCCCGCATGTCGAGCGCAATCAAGCCTGCGATCGCCGTGGCGACCATTATGGCGAAGACCGCCCCCAGATTAGCCGCCGACAGGGTGCGCAGCTTGCCAGCGATCGACATGTGATGGAAGAACGCGCCGAACCGTCCCTGCGCGGTCTCGCTTTGCTCGGAGGTGCCTTCCGGCGCGAGGTGCCGAGCGGCAACCGGGTCGGCCACTTCGCGCTCCGAGATCTCGCTTTCGGCGACCAGCTCTTTCGCCACATCCTGTAGAGCGCTCATGCTACCTTGCCTTCCTTGGTCTCTATCGCTGCTGCTACCGTCGTGGCGGCGATATCGATCGGTCTGTCGAGATATTGCGGGATTTCGCTGGCAGGCATGGCCTTGAAATAGAGCCAGCCCTGGATTTGGTCGCAACCCGCGGCTCGCACCATCTGGGCCTGTTCCTCGGTTTCCACGCCTTCGGCCGTGACGGCCATCTTCATGGCACGCGCCACGGTGATGCTGGAGAGCATCATGGCGCGGCTGCCGTCGTCCTGGCCGGCTTGGGAGACCAGGCTGCGGTCGATCTTGAGCTTTTCGAAGCGGAACCGGCGCAGGAAGCCGATCGAAGCGTATCCGGTCCCGAAATCGTCGAGTACGATGCTGACGCCGAAATTGCGGATCACGGAAAGGCTGCGCTCGGCCACCACCGGGTCGTGCACGAGGCAGGTCTCGGTGATCTCGAGCTCGAGCCGCTCCGGCGCGAAGCCCGTCTCCTCGAGGATCTGACCGAGCTGGATTGGGAATTCGGGGTTGCGCAGCTGCGCCGCCGAGAGATTGACCGAGAGCGTGATGCCGTTCCAGTCCAGCGCGTCGAGACAGGCGCGGCGCAGCACCAGGAGGCCGATCGGGTTGATCAGGCCCGATTCTTCCGCAACCGGGATGAATGTGTCGGGGGCGGTGAAGGTCCCATCCGGGCGCGGCCAGCGGATCAGTGCTTCGACCGCAACGATCTTGCTCGAATCGCAATCGATCAGCGGCTGATAATGCAGGGTGAATTCGCCATTCGCGAGCGCGGAGCGAAGTTCTTCGTCCATTTCACGCGTCTGCTCGCGGCTGGCGTCGAACTGGTGGCTGAACCAGGTGCAGCGTGCCTTGCCGCCGCGTTTCGAAGCATACATGGCGACATCCGCCTGCCGCAGCAGCTCGGGAGAACCCAGCTGCTGGGCCGCTGTCGTCCTGGCCAGACCGATGCTGGCGCCCAGCGTCAGACGGCGTTCTTCCACGCGGACGGGTTTCGCGAGCCGCTCGACGATCCTGCGACACAGACCTTCGAGCAGCGTCGCGGCAACCGGGCCAGATTTGAAAACGGCAAATTCGTCGCCCCCCAGCCGGTATACCCGCGCTTCGCCCTGGCAGATCTCGGAGATGATGTCGGCCGACACCCGCAGTGTGCGGTCGCCGACTGCGTGTCCGTAGTGATCGTTGACGAGCATGAATCCGTCGAGATCGAGCAGCGCGACCGCGAGTTCCTGTTCCTTTCGGCAAATGCGGGCGTAATCGAGATGCAGGGCGTGGCGATTGGGCAAGCCGGTCAAAGCATCCGTGATGCTCAACTTCTCGAGCTGGCGCGAGTGTCGAATCCCGTGCCACACGAGAGCGGCGACCACGGCGGCATAGGTCGGGATCGCAAAGGAGAAGAATACGGGCGTGGAAATCACCGCGCTCGAGCGGCTCGCGGCATAGGCCAGCAGGAGAGCTGCGAACACGCAAGACAGGACCGCGAGCGGGGCCAGAACCATGACCTGCGGAGAGAACCCTCCCTTGCCCGGCATATCCGTCACATTAGCCCCCAACAGAAGTCGAACCGACGCTGCCCGATCGGCTGTAGAGGGCGAGGTGCTAAGAATGGGTAAAGCCCAGGTTTACCTTCTTTGCGCAGCGATACGGCGCGATTGAGCGGTCGCGGCGCGATCAGCCGGCCAGCCTGGCCAGCGCCGGTTGGACCGACATTTCCGGCAAGGGCCGGTGGCTGGTGCCGACCGGATGATAAAGCGTCGCGCCGCACGGTGCGGGGACGAAGAAATCGGTCTGGCCGATCACGGTCTCGCCTGCTCCCAGCATCAGCCAGCCATCCGCCGCTGTCGCCTGCGACAGGCGTGCGAAAACGGAGCGACGGGTCGGGGGATCGAAATAGAGCAACACGTTGCGGCACAGCACAAGATCGAAATTGCCCGGATGCGGCGGCGCACCGAGCACGCTTGCCTGTTTGAACCGAGCCATCGACCGGATCGTATCGTTGGCCTGCCAGCCCTCGGGCGTTTCGCTGAAGAACTGCAGCATCTGTCCGATGCCGATCCCGCGCTGGATCTCGAATTGCGAGTAGAGTCCGGAATTGGCCACCGCGAGCGCCTTGGTCGAGATGTCGGTGCCGAGAATGTCGATGCTCCAACCAGCCCAGCGCTCGGGCTGTCCGGCGAACAGCATGGCAAGCGACAGCACTTCCTGTCCGGTCGAACAGCCCGCCGACCAGATGCGGATCCGTTTGCTTCCCGCGCGCTTGCTGGCGATGTCGGGCAGGACGGTGTCGGCCAGGATGGAAAAATAGGCGTGGTCGCGGAAAAAATAGGTCTCGTTGTTGAGCAGGGCCTCGACCACCTGAGTGGCGAGTTCGCCCTGGTCCCCGTCGCCCAGCAGGCAGGCCAGCTGGTCGAGATTGGAGATACCGCGCTCGCGGAACAGGCCGGCCAGCGCGGAGGAAACCCGCCACAGGCGGCTATCCGTCAGTTGCTGGCCTGTCCGTGCACAAAGGAGATCGGCGACGATACGATGCGACGCGTCGTTCAAGGGCACGCCGCTGCCCCGCTTGCCACCAGCCCTGCTGCTTCGACCACGGCGTCGGCAAGCTGTTCGGGTGGCAAGACCGCGGTTGCGATCCCGCTCTCGGTCACGCCGCGCGGCATGCCCCACACGGCACAGCTTTCTTCGTTCTGCGCGTATACGGCACCGCCGGCCCGCGCGACCGCGCCTGCCCCCTCGGTGCCGTCGCGGCCCATGCCGGACAGCAGGACCGCCGCGACATGGCCCTCGAAGCATTCGGCCAGGCTTTCGAACATTGGATCGACCGAGGGCATGCAGCCGCTGGTCGCACGGTTGTGCGCCAGGCCGGTGACCGCCCCGGTGTCCGAGATCATGCCGGGATGGGCGCGCCGGACCACCATATGTCCGTAGCCCGGTGCGATCACGATCCGACCGCGCTCGATGCTGGTTCCTTCATCGGCGAGCACGGCCCGGCGTCCGGCGGCAACTTCCGCCTGACGGGCAAACACCGGCATGAAGCTTTCGGGCAAGTGCTGGGTGATGAGGATGGGGAGGTCGAATTCGCGCGGCAGGCGCCGCAGGAACAGGTTGAGCGCGTGGATGCCGCCGGTCGAGGCTCCGATCGCGACGACCCGCGGCACTTTCGTGCGGCGGCGAAGGGGAAGGGCGGTCGCTTCCAGTGCTGCGCCGCTTTCGGTTACCTGTGCCTGACCACCCAGGGCGCGGATCTTCGCGAGCAGCGCGTCGCGATATTCGTCGTTGAACCCGCCGGGGCGCGGCTTGAGCATGGTGTCCGCCGCGCCCATCGACAGCGCGGTAAGCGTGTGTTCGGCGCCGTCCTGCGTGAGCGAGGACACGACCAGAACCTGCGCCTGTGCGGCGCGCTGGAGAAGCCGGGGCAGCGCCTCGATCCCTCCCATCCCGGGCATTTCGAGATCGAGCAGGATCACGTCGACATCGGTCGAACGCAGCGCGAGCAGCGCCTTCTCGGCGGTGTCGGCATCGGCAACCACGGACAGATCGTTCTCGCGATCGATCATCCGCGAGAAAACCGTCCGCACGGTCAGCGAATCGTCGACGATCATCACCCGGATATTGTCCGCCCGCGTCGCACGCGAATGCGGTGCGGCTGCCGGAGAATAGCGTTCGGGGCGGAGGACGGCGGCCATGGAAGCGGTCCTTCTCAGACCATTCCGACGAGCTGGAGCTTGATCTGCAAGGTTTCGTGATCGAATGGCTTCATCACATATTCGTCCGCGCCGGCGCTGATCGCCTCACGGATATGCGCCACGTCGTTCTCGGTGGTGCAGAATACGACCTTGGGCTTGTCGCCGCCTTCGCGCTGGCGCAGCTGGGTAATGAACTCGATCCCCGTCATCACCGGCATGTTCCAGTCCAGCAACACGACATCGGGCATCGATTCTTCGCATTTGTCGAGGCCGAGCTTGCCGTTCTCCGCTTCATCGACTGCGAAGCCGAGGGTTTCGAGTATGTGCCGGGACACCTTGCGGATCACCCGGGAGTCGTCGACGACAAGACATTTCTTCATTGCACGCGCCCTTCGGGTTTCTTTTGCGAATCGCATCTAGACGCGGACCGGTAACGATTCGCTTAAGCTGCCTGCGCGATGCCCGGCGATGAGTTGCTCGATTGCGATCAGCAGAGCGGGTCCGCTTGCGGTCTCGACCATGCCGATCGCCGCTTCGGTCCAGGCTTCACCGAAACCGCCGGGCACCCGTTCGGGCTCGCCGAGCGCGGCGGTGACGTCGAAGGCTTCGTCGACCAACAAGGCATAAGCATGGCCCTCGTGATCGACCACCGCGGCGCGGCTCCCGGTCGGATCGCCGCTGCTTTCGAAGCCGAGCGCCACACGGCTGTCGATCACGGTCAGCGCCTGACTGCGCAAGGCGGTGATTCCGGCGATGTGAGGTGCAGTGCGCGGGATCGGGGTGATCCGCTCGATCTCGATCACCGAACGAACCTTCACCGCTGGGAAGGCGATCCGCCGCTCGGCGATCAGGCACAGGAGCAGGGACTGGGTCACAGCGCGTTCGCCTTAAAGGCGGGGGCTGGCTCGGCGGAAGCGGGGTTGCCGTGTTCGGCGAACAGGCGGTGAGCGTCGACGACCGGGACCGGCCTCCCTTCGAGCAGGGCGACGCCGGCGTAACGCCGGTCTCTGCCGCCGGCGCCCATGTCCTCGTCGACTTCCCTCGCATCGAGCACTTCTGCGACGATCAGCGCGAGTTCGCTTGTGCCATCGGAAAGGCGAAGCAAGCGGCACCGGCCCTCGGGCAGCGGCCCGTCTTCGTGGCCGGCGAGGGCGAACAGCCGGTCGTCGATGACAACCTGCGCCCGCGCGCCCTCGATGTCGATCGCCTCGGGTTCGACGGTGTCGATCCTTTGCACCAGGTCCAGACGAACGGCGCGGCGGCGCCGGTCGAGCCCGGTGAACAGCATGACCGGGACTGTGGGCCTGACGGGCGCGGTGCTTTCCTCTTCGACCGCGCTTTCCGGTCTCGCGCGCAAATCGTCCAGCATCCCGCAATCCCGCGCGATATTGGGCACATCGAGCAGCATCATCGGGCGCCCGTCGTCGAGAAGCGTGGTCCCGGCGTAGATGCCGGTTTCCATGATCGCAGGCGGGATCGGCTTCACCACCACATCCTCGTGATCGTGGACCCGGTCGACCGCCAATGCGAAAATCTCGTCGGTCGCGAGCCGGATGAGGACCAGCGTCGTCTCCGGCCATTCGACGCGCTCGGTCTCGCTTCCGGCCAGCACATGGGCCAGCGCGATGCAGGGCACCCTTCGATTGCGGAAGGTCAGCAATTGCCGCTCGCCGGCACGCGCGAGCTCGACGTCGCGCGATCTGGCGAAGACGATCTCTTCGATATAGGAGCGTGGTAGAGCGTAAAGTCGGCCCTGCGATTCCACGGTCAAGGCGGGCATGATCGACAGGGTGAGCGGCAATTGGAGGTAGAAGGTCGTCCCTTCGCCCGGCTGGCTGAAGACGTCGATCGACCCGCCGACCTTTTCGATGTTGGCGCGCACGACATCCATGCCGACCCCGCGACCGGAAACGGAACTCACTGAATCGGCGGTCGAAAGTCCGGGCTCGAAGATCAGCAGGCGCTTCTGGCGTTCGTCCATCCGTGTGAGTTCGGCGCGGGTGTAGACGCCCGCCGCGAGCGCCTTGGCCTCCAGCCGGTCGATATCGATCCCGCGCCCGTCATCGGAGATTGCGAGCGAAATACGATTGCCCGACTGGCGGGCGGCAAATTTCAGCAGGCCGGCCGGACGCTTGTCCGCCTCGCGGCGCTTGTCGGGCGGTTCGATCCCGTGATCGATCGCATTGCGGATGATATGGGTGAGCGGGTCGCGGACCATTTCGACCATCTCGCGGTCGAGTTCGACATCTCCGCCTTCGAATTCGACGACCACCTCCTTGCCGAGCTCGTGGGCGAGATCGCGCACAAGCCGCGGGAGTGCGCCGAACAGATGTTCGAGCCGCTGCATCCGCATTCGTGTGGTGGCGCCTCGGACATCGGCGAGGATCGCGGAGAGGCGCTCGAAGGGTCCATCGATGGTCGGCTGCTCGCCGGCCTCGCGCAGGCGCCGCGCCAGATCGTTGCGCGCCAGCACCATATCGGACACCCCCTTCATCACTTCGTCGAGCAGATCGACGGGGAGGCGGATCGAACGCTGGACCGCCGTGACCCGACTGGGACGAGCAGCGCCGTCCTCGGCATCGCCGGGTTCGGCGCAGGACTTTTCTTCGGCGCCGGCCCCTCCGGCGTCTGGCTGCAGGGCATCGATCAATGCATCGTCGCCGCCGGCAGGATAGTCTTCGCCCGCTTCGATCGCGTCGTTCATCTGGCCGATCCGGTCCATGATCGCGAGCACGGCCGAGACCAGAACCCGATCCGGCTCGCGCCGCCCGGCGCGGCAATCGGCCAGCGCATCCTCAGCGGCGTGGCTCAGCCGCTCGAGCCGGGGGAAATCGAAGAAGCCGCAATTGCCTTTGACGGTGTGGACGAAGCGGAAAATCGTATCGAGCCGCGCCTTGTCGGAAGGGTCGGCTTCCCAGGCGACGATTTCCTCGCCGCTCGCCTCGAGCATTTCGCGGGTTTCGGCGACGAAATCCGCCAGCAAATCGTCCATTTCGTCACCGCCCCTTTGCGTATCAGGGCAGCTATGCCGGAGGATGGTTAACGATCGGTAATGTCAGGCCGCTGTTTTCTTGCGCAGGACCCGCCAGACGATCAGCGCCGCCAGCGTGCCCCCGGCAAGGTTGGCGACCAGCTCGGCGGCGTAGATCGCATCGGCACCCCAGGTCCCGCGCAGCAGCCAGGCGAAGGGCATCATGACGAGGAAGACCCGCGCTGCGCTTTGGAGAAGTGCAAGCGGTGCGCGGTCCATCGCGTTGAGAATGCCGTTGCCCGTGATCAGTAGGCCGAAGCCTGCATAGCCCCAGACCGCGATCGCCAGATAGGCGGCGAATTGCGCGATCACTGCCGGATCGTCGCTGAACAGGCTGGCGAAGCGTTCGCCGAAGGCGAACAGCAGCACTGCTACTCCCAGCCCGTAGAGCACGCAGAAGCCGCCGGCCAAGGCGACCGCACGTCGCGCCCGGTCGGTCTGCCCCGCACCCCAGTTCTGGCCCACGATCGCGCCGATCGAGCCCGAAAGGGCCAGCAGCGGGACCACCGCGAAGCTCTGCAACCGTCCCGCCGCGCCGAACCCCGCGACTGCGGCCTGGCCCTCGACCGCAACCAGTGCGGTGAGCACCGCCAGGCCGATCGGGTTGATCGAATTGGAGAAGGCCGCCGGCCCCGCAACCCGCAGGATGGCGACCATGGGCTCGATGATTGCGCTCTGGCGGATCAGCAGCGGCTTGAAGGGGAGCGCGGTGCTGCGGATCAGCCACAGGCCGAGCACGATGGCCAGCGCCCAGCCCGCGAGCGTGGCATAGGCCGCTCCGGCGATGCCGAACCCCTCGAACCCGAACGCCCCGGTGATCAGGATCGGATCGAGCACCCAATTGGCGGCCGCATAGCAGACCGAGATATAGCTGGTCTTGCGCGCCTCGCCCTGTCCGCGCAGCACGCCGTTGAAGCCCATGATGGTCATCAAGAGCGGTACGCCCAGCGCGAAGGGCTGCATATAGGCGCGGATGAAGGGCGAAGTTCGCGCGTCGGCGTTCATCAGGCTGAACAGCGGGTCGAGCAGCGCGAACAGCGCCAGCCCCATGGCGATGCCCAGCGCAATGGCGAAGACGATCCCGAGATTGGCACGGCGCGCGGCCTTGGCATTGTCGCCTTCGCCGAGCGCGCGGGCAACGACCGAATTGATCCCGACCATGACCCCGACGGCCATGCTGGTGAGCGCCACGCTGATCGGGAAGATGAAGGCGATCGCGGCCAGCTCGGTGCTGCCCAGCTGGCCGATGTAATAGGCGTCGACCAGCCCGATCGACATCACTGCGGCTACGCCGATTATCATCGGGGTGGTCTGGGTTACGAGATTGCCGCGGATCGATCCGCGCGTCAGTTTGGCCATCTCGCTCATCGGGAAGGGCCCCTATAGCGGCGGGGGTGGCTTGGGAAGCGCGGCTTGCCGATCCGCCGCGAGCCGTGCGAAAGGGCAATCGAGGATTTCGCAGGAGAACGCCGCTTGCCCCGCATGACCGTCAACGGAAGACCGGTCGAATATCTGATGGAGCCGGATACGCCGCTGCTCTGGGCGCTGCGCGACGCGTCCAATCTCACCGGCACGAAATATGGCTGCGGGGTCGGCGATTGCGGCGCCTGCATGGTCCATGTCGATGGCGAGGCGCTGCGCAGCTGTCTGATCACCATCGCCGAGGCCGAGGGGCGGTTCGTGACCACCATCGAAGGTCTGTCGCGGGACCGCTCGCACCCGGTGCAGCAGGCGCTGGTGGCCGAACAGGCAATCCAGTGCGGGTTCTGCACCCCGGGCATCGCGATGGCGGCCAGCGCGTTGCTCGAGCGCAATTCGTCGCCGAGCGAGGCGGAGATCGTGGCGGCGATCCCCAATCTGTGCCGCTGCGGAGTCTATCCCCGGCTGGTCCGCGCGATCGAACGCGCCGGGCGGGTGGCACGCCGCGAGGAAACGATCAGCGCCGCGCCCGCGCCGGGCATCAGCGCGGAGGATGCCGCGCGCCGGGTCCCGGCGCTGAGCCCGGGCGGCAGCGGGGACGCGGACTGAACCCTGCGCGGTGTTCACGGCAGTGACGACTTTGCCTAAAGGCGGGCGCATGTCACAGGAGATGGAATCGATGAAAGCGACGATCTGGCACAATCCGAAATGCGGGACTTCGCGAAAGACGCTGGCGATCCTCGAGAACCTGTCGGCGGTCGAGTTGACCGTGGTCGAGTATCTCAAGGATCCGCCCAGCCGCGAGAAACTCGAGCAGCTCTACAAGGATGCCGGCATCGCGCCGCAGCAAGCGCTGCGGCTGCGCGGGACCGATGCCGAGGAGCGCGGCCTGCCCGATGCCGATGCGGCGAGCGTACTCGAGGCGATGGCGGAGGACCCGATCCTCATCGAGCGCCCGCTGGTCGAGACGGACAAGGGTGTGCGGCTGTGCCGCCCGCAGGACAGGGTGCTCGAGATCCTCTAGGCGCGGTCGCGGGTCAGTTTCTCGTCGGGCTGGAGCGTGCGCAACCCGATCACGAACACCGCGAGGCAGAGCAGCAGGATCAGCCCGAAGCCGAGCCAATCGGAGCGGTTGTAGAGAAACACGCCGAGCGCGGGCGCGTAGATGAAGCTCGCTCCCGCCACCGAGGCGGTCACACCGCCGGCGCGGCCCTGTTCGGCGCGGCTGACCGCGAGCGAGGTGCCCGCCGTGGTGCCCGGGCGAAACAGGCCGAAACCCAGCGAGGCGATCGCATAGCCGAGCGCGATGCTGTGCAGATCCTGCGCCGCACCGAGGATGGCGGCACCCACGCCGGCCACCGCGATACCCCAGAGAGATGCCGCGCGCGGACCCAGATGGAGCCGCGGGATCAGCCCCCACTGTGCCAGCAGGGTCGCAAGCGCGCCGGCCATCAGCACCAGGCCGACCGGGCCGGCGCCTTCGGTGGGCGTATCGCGCAGACCCAGCCGATCGAGCACCAGAAATCCCGAAATGCCCAGGATCATCGCTTGCGCATGGCCGCCCAACAGGCCGACGGTGACCCAGGGGCGCAGGCGGGGGTCGCGCCAGCGCAGCTTGCCTTCGGGGAGGCTGTCCTCGTCTTCGGCTTCGCCTTGCTCCGTGCCGTCCGAACCCGTGCTGTCCGACCCCGCGCCGTCATGG
This sequence comes from uncultured Erythrobacter sp., assembly GCA_963975275.1. GTDB lineage: Bacteria > Pseudomonadota > Alphaproteobacteria > Sphingomonadales > Sphingomonadaceae > Qipengyuania. The sequence continues at coordinate 51,702 of CAXBFN010000012.1, forward strand.
CGGTGCCCGGCAGTCGAGCCGCCCGCATAGGGCGCATCATAGGCATTGCCGCGGGCCGGGAATTGCGGCTCGTCGTTGGGCAGCCGCAGCCTCAGCGTCACCAGCGCCGCGACGCCGATCAGCGCGAAGATGATGAAGGGGCCGGTCAGCCCGAGGAACGGCAGCACCATCAGCGGTGCGAGCGCGGGGCCGATCACCGTCCCCAGCCCGAAACTCGAGGCGATCAGCGAGAGCGCCTGGGTGCGCTCGGAGCGCGGGGTGCGGCTGGCGACATAGGCCTGGACCGCGGGCGGGGCGGCGCTGCCGAAGCCGCCGTAGAGACTGCGCGCGGCGGCGAAGGCGATCAGCGCCCAGATCGCGGGCAGTGCATTGGTGAGCCCCAGCCATAGCGCCAGCCCGCAGAAGCCCATCGAGACGATGAAGCCCGACAGCCCCAGCGCCATCATCGCCTTGCGTCCGCGCTGATCCGAACGGTCGGCCCAGATCGGCGCGCAGACCACCCACAGCAATGCCGACCAGCTGTAGGCGAGGCTGATCCAGACATCCTCGACCCCCAGCGCGGTGCCGATCGAGGGCATCACCGATTGCATCGCGGTGTTGCCCGCTGCGGTGACCAGCATCACCGTGAACAGCAGCGCCATCCGCTCGCGCGGAATCGACTGCGGCAGCGCGGGCGGTGCGGAAAAAACGGAAGGGGCGGGGTCGCTGTCGGCCATACTGATTCCGCGCTAGGCCCGCCCCCGACGGGTTGCAATGCCGCGATGAAGCTGTAACCCGTCACCGCTTCGTGGGTCGCTGACCACAGACAAGGGTCGATTAGTGAACGATTATCAGGGCACAAGCGCGCTTCGCCGCGACGATTTCAAGGCGCGGACCGGGCGGCTGTTCGGCCAGTGGGGCGTGTTTTTCCGCGGTTTTCTCGAACATCCCAAGATGGTCGGCTCGATCATTCCCTCCTCGCGCTTCACCATCGAGAAGATGCTCGCGCCGGTCGAATGGGACAATTGCCGGCTGTTCGTCGAATACGGCCCCGGAGTGGGCACCTTCTGCCAGCCGGTCCTCGACAGGATGCGGCGCGACGGCACGCTGATCGTGATCGACACCAACCCGCTCTATATCGACTATCTGCGCAAGACCATCACCGATGACCGGTTCCACGCGGTGCTGGGTTCGGCTGCCGAGGTCGAGGAGATCGTTGCCGCGCATGGTTTCGAGCAGGCCGATTACGTGCTTTCGGGCCTGCCGTTCTCGACCCTGCCCGATGGTGTCGCGCCGGCCATTGCCGAGGCCACCCACCGCGTGCTGCGACCGGGCGGCGCGTTCCTGGTCTATCAGTTCACCGCCCGCGCGCGGGACTATATGGCGCCGCATTTCCGCCGCATCGACAGCGGCTTCGAATGGCTCAACGTGCTGCCGTGCAAGCTGTTCTGGGGCTGGAAGAGCGCTTAGCGCTGAACGTCAGTCCTCGCGGCCGGCGCGGGGCACCGATGCGCTCGCCCGTCCCGACAATTGGTGGTGGACCGAAGCCATCACCGCATAGGCGACGACGAAGAAGACGGCGTTGATGAGCGCGCCCGAGATCGCCAGTCCGATCAGTTGCAGGTGCTCTCCGAGCAGCGCCAGCGCCAGGCCGATGATCAAATTGAGCACGGTCGAGGCCACCACGAAGGCGACGATCAGCAGCAGAGCGAAGAAGAACAGCCGGAAGCTGTTGCCCTTGGTCAGGCGCCAGGAGCCGGTCAGCGCAGCCAGCGGATTGCGCGTCTGATCGATCGCGATCACAGGCGAACTGAGCGAAAATTTCACCACGATATAGATTGCGACCGGCAGGGCGACCAGGGGCAGTACGGAGACGAGCGCGTCGGAGCCGCTTGCCGCGCCTATGGCCGTGGCCAGCACGATGGGGGCGAATATCGCCAGCCCGGCAAGGAGCTGCGCGCCCAATTGCGTCGGCAGCAGCGTGACGCCGCGCCTGATGGCATCGCCCACTGTCGGACGCGCATTGTCGCCCAGCACCGCGAGGCAGGCGAGCGCGCCGATCGTCTGGATCAGCGCCATCAGCAGCAGCGCCCACCAGTAGTCGGCGTAGAAATCCATCACGATCGCCGCGATGGCATCCATGTCGCCTTCGTTTGCCGCCGATGCTTCGGCAATCCCGGTCTCGGGGAGGAACAGCGAGAAGGCGAGATAGGGCAGGAAGAAGAACACCCCTGCCAGGACCAGCACGACCTCGCGATTGGCGCGGATCATCGCCATCGCTCCGTCCCATGCGGCGCTGAGGTCCAATTTCATTCGCTGTGCTCCCCGGTCTGGTTCTTTCGCCCTTGATAAGCGCCCGCGCTCCCGCCACGCAATCTTTCATGTCCGCCGCGTCCCCCGAAACAGTCGAAATCCGCCGCAGCCTCAACCGCATCCCCTACCGGGAGGCGCTGGAGACGATGGAGGCGCGCAACGAGGCGATCGGGCGCGGCGAGGCGAAGGAGCTGGTCTGGTTGCTCGAGCATCCGCCGGTCTACACCGCCGGGACCAGCGCGGTGGCGGGCGAACTGCTCGACCCGCGTTTCGAAGTGGTCGAGGCGGGGCGCGGGGGGCGCTATACCTATCACGGACCCGGACAGCGGATCGGTTATGTGATGCTCGATCTGCGAAAGCGCGAACGCGATGTCCGCCGCTTCGTCCAGGCGCTCGAGGGCTGGGTGATCGCCACGCTGGACGATATCGGGGTCGCGGCCTGGCGCGCGGAGGGCCGGATCGGGATCTGGACGCAGGACATCGATGGCCGCGAGGCCAAGATCGGCGCGATCGGCGTGCGGGTGCGGCGCTGGGTGACGATGCACGGCTTTTCGGTCAATCTCGATCCCGATCTCGCGCATTTCACCGGCATCGTGCCCTGCGGGATCGAGGAATTCGGTGTCACCAGCCTGGCGAGGCTGGGCAAACCGCTTGCGCCCGAGAGCTGGGATGAGGCATTGCTCGCGCGTCTCGACGATTTCCTCGCCGCGCTGAACGGAAAGATGAGCGCTTTGCCATGACCTATCGCCTGCCTGCCGCCCTGATCCCGCTCGCCCTGCTGGCGGGCTGCGGGGAAGAACCCGTCGCAGAACCGACCGACAACGACGGCCGCGCCGCCGAGGGCGAAGTGCTGGGCGGGACGATCAGCGATGCGATGCTGCCGCTCGATACGGTACGTTCGCAGGCGCCGCGCGCGGCCGCGGAGAGCGAGGCGGCTTCGGGGGAACCGACCGACGCAGCGGCAACGCCGTCCGCCGATGACGAGGGGGCCGAACCTGCCGCGGCAACCGACGAGCCCGAGGCGGATGTCGAAGCGGACGAAGACGACGCCTGAGGGATCAGACGCGGTCTTCGTCTCGCTCGTTACCGAACCCTATTCACCCAGCTTGGGGTAATCCACATAGCCTTCGGGCCCGCTGCCGTACCAGCTGGCCGGCACGTTCACATTGGGCGCGATCTCGGCCCCGGTGCGGATGCGCTCGGGCAGGTCGGGGTTGGAGATGAACCAGCGGCCCCAGGCGACCGCGTCGCAGCGGTCCGCGTCGATATCGGCGACCGCTTCCTCGGCGGTGTAGTCCGAATTGAGCACCAGCGGCCCGGTGTAGATCGTGCGGATCAACGGGCTCTGCTTGGGAACGTCGGTCTGGCCGAAGGTGCCCTCGGGGCCCGGTTCGCGCAATTCGAGGAAGCCGAGCTTGAGCTCCTCGACCACGCGCGCCGCCGCGCCGAAGGTCGCTGCCGGATCGCTGTCGTCGCAGCCCTGCGTCTCGCCATTGGGCGAAAGCCGGACCGAAACGCGGTCGGCGCCCCAGACGTCGATCAGCGCCTCGAGCACTTCGCGCAGGAAGCGCACCCGGTTTTCGGGCGAGCCGCCGTATTCGTCCTCGCGCAGATTGGTGCTGTCGCGCAGGAACTGATCGACCAAATAGCCATTCGCGCCGTGCAGCTGGACGCCGTCGAAGCCCGCTTCCTTGGCGTTCTCGGCCGCATGGCGATAATCCGCCACCACACGCGAGATTTCCTCGAGCCCCAGCGCGCGCGCGGGTTCGTAATCCTTGCGCCCTTCGAAGGTGTGAGCATGGCCCGGGGCTGTGGTCGCACTCGCCGAAACGGGAGGCTTGCCGCCCAGGAACAGCGGGTGGACCAGCCGGCCCATGTGCCACATCTGCAGGACGATCTTGCCGCCCTCCTCGTGAACTGCCTTGGTGACCGCCTTCCAGCCTTCGACCTGCTCGTCGCTCCAGATGCCCGGCGCGGCGGGCCAGCCGAGGCCTTCGACGCTGATCCCGGTCGCCTCGGTGATGATCAGCCCGGCGCTGGCGCGCTGGCGGTAATAGGTGACCATCATCTCGTTCGGAACCGAGCCGGGCTGGGTCGAGCGGCCGCGCGTGAGCGGCGCCATGATGACGCGGTTGCTGGCCTCGATCGCGCCCAGGGTCAGCGGTTCGAAAAGCTTCTCGTGCATAAGCAGGTATCCAATTTTGCTGGTGTGTTGTGGGTTGGGAGCTAGGGACCGGCCATGAGGGTGACAAGCACGGCTCCGGCAAAGAAAGCCTATCAGGCCAGTCCCTGGCACTTCGCCGCGCTGCTAGCGGGCAATGCCGCGCTGGCGTTCGGCCCGTGGTTCGTCCGGATCGCCGACACCGGTCCGGTCAGCGCCGGGTTCTGGCGGCTGGCGCTGCCGATCCCGCTGATCGCCTGGCTCGCCTGGCGCGAACGCAGCGGCGCGCCGCTCGACCGGCGGCTGCTGTGGCTGGTTGCACTTGCGGGGGTGTTCTTCGCGGTCGATCTGGCGAGCTGGCATATCGGGATCGAGATGACCCGGCTGGGCAATGCGGTGCTGTTCGGCAATTCGGGCAGCGTGATCCTGATGCTCTGGGGTCTGGTCGCGCTGCGTCGCAAACCGCTCCCGCGCGAGGGACTGGCGGTGCTCGCGGCGCTGTCGGGAGCGGCGATCCTGCTGGGCCGCAGCCTGGAGATTTCGGCCACCAGCGCGCTGGGCGACCTGTTCTGCCTGTTCGCGGGGGTGTGCTACGCCTTCTACCTGCTGCCGGCGCAGCGCGCGCGGGCGACGCTGGGCGGCTGGACGGTGCTGCTGCTGGTCTGCTGCGTCGCCGCGCCGATCATGCTGGCGATGGCCTTCGCCATGGGCGAGCCGATCCTGCCGGGCGCGGCGGGATGGAGCCCGCTGGTCGGACTGGCATTGTCGAGCCAGCTGGTCGGACAGGGGCTGCTGGTCTACGCGCTGCGGCATTTCCCGCCGCTGGTGATCGGCATGGCGCTGCTGACCCAGCCGGCGATCGCCGCCTGCGTCGGCTGGTTCGCCTTCGGCGAGATGCTCACGGCGATGGATGTCGCGGGAATGGCGCTGCTGGCGGGGGCACTCGTACTGGCGCGCGCCGCGCCGCCGCCCAAGCTCGCCGCCTAGCGTTCGATTCTTTCCAGGAAACGCTGGTAGCGTGCTTCCACCGCGTGCAACTCGGGTCCGACGAGATGCTCGCGCGCCTGCAGCGCCAGCAAGTCGCCTTCCTGCCGGATCGACGCCCGCCGACCTTCGTCATCGACCAAGCTCGCGGCATCGACGAGCGCGTCGAAGGTCACCTGCGTAGCAATGCGGCTGGTGGCGACGCCGCCGCGAACCGCGCCGAAGCCGCGCGCCAGGTAATGGTCGAAATCGTCTTCCAGCAGGACGAGATGCGGCTCCTCGCCGTCCTTCGCATAGCTGCGGGTGAGATCGCGATAGCCGAGTTCGGCGGTGGCCGCGCCCAGCCAGTGCACCGCGGTCACTGCGGTGAAGGGGTCGTTGGTACCGGGAGACAGCGCGCGCAGTGCGATCTCCACCAATTCGTCGATCAGGAACTGCATGTCCTGATTGGGCGTGCGCATGCTGCCGAGCGTGAAGCAGTCGCGGACCTCGTCGTCGGGGCAGTCCTCGACCAAATCCATGTCGGCCCAGAAGGCGATCGTCACTCCGGGGTGGACGAAATCGCCCGTCCGCACTGCCAGTTTGAGCTTGCCTTGCTCGCGCTGCGCGATCCGTTCCAGCCGGGCGAAGGCGATCGCCTGGATATAGCCGGTGCCCTGCGCGGCGATCGGCGAGCCTTCCGGTGCCGATCCCGCGCGTTTGCCGGTGTTCTGGTCGGGAAACCGTTCGGCGATGTCCGCGAGCAGACGGGCGCCGATCCCCCTCAGCACCGAATTCACGCGGATCGAGGCGGGGATATGGTTGAGGAAATAGACCAGCACCGCCACCGACAGGCCCATCAGCGCGAAGGCGACCAGCAAGGAAAGCTGCGGGACGAAGCCGGTGTCGGCGGCCACGATGAGCCCAAGCCCGTTCGCCGATTCGTCCTCGGCGCGCACGGTGCGCAGGACGGTGATCGCATAGACGAAGGTGCCGATAAAGGTCGCGAGGCTGAACTGGTTGCCGCGATCCTCCATGAAATTGGTCAGCAGGCGCGGTCCGTAATTGCCGCTGGCATAGGCCACCGCGGCAATGGTGATCGAGAATACGGTCGAGGCGACTCCGATCATCGCTCCGGCGATGACGGTGAGCATATTGCTCGCGCCCTCGGGCATGGCCGGTTGCAGCCACTCGAGATCCTTGAGGAATTCGGCCCAGCCGCTGCGGTCGAGCCAGGTCGTGACCATGGCCAGCGTCAGCGCAAGGATCGAGAAGATCGCCGGGAGGAACCAGTAACTGGCATTGATGCCCTGCCAGATCACGCGCAGCCGGCTCATGACGCGGAGCCCGGAGGAGTCGCCGATGCGCCGATATTCTGCTTCGCGAAACGGCGCAAGGCGGCAGCGATGTCATCGCGGTCGGGGACGAATTGCGTCCTTGCTGCGGAATGGTCGTGCAGTTCGCCGGCAGCCGCCTCGAGAAAAACAAGCAAGCCGCCGGGGCATTGCCGTTCGCCGAGCAGAGACGCGAGCCGGGCGAGATTGTCGATCATCCGGATGGCGACCGCCGGATAGTCGCTGGCCGATTGACGGAACGCCTTGAACGGGGCCTCGAACAGGCTGCGAAAGTCCTGACCGGGCAATTCGAAGCGCGGGTCGGGCGGATAAGCCGCGATCATGCCGTCGTCGACCCAGGTTTCCGCATGACCGGCAATCGCGGCGGCAAGCTGGTCGGCGCAGGCGATCGCGGTGTAGAAATCGTTGATCCCCGGCGACATCGCCCGCGCCGCCACTTCCACCAGCAGGCGCACCTGGAAAACCGTCGATTCGATACCCGAGCGGAAATCGCTGATCGGGACGGCCGAAAGCACCGCCTTTTCGCCCGGCGGCGCGTGCTCGAAACGCACCAGCGTTTCGCCCTTCAGGACATGCTGCCCGGGGGCGACGCAGAAGCGAACCGCGCCCCGGTGAACGTCAAGTTCCCGGGTGATGGTTTCGAGGTCGATGCTCTGGACGTAGCCATCGCGCGGCGCGCGAACGGCATGTGCCCAACTGCCTTCATGGGGCATTGCCGCAACGACCGGCACCGCGACGCTCGACGCCTCGCGGCCGATATGAGCGACCGAGCGGTCGATGAACATGGTCCGGCCCAGATCGTGGATCGCGACCCCGAGCATCCCGATATTGACCGCGCCCAGCGCCAGCACGGCGGCGAGGGCGAAATGCGGGACCAGCGCGATCGGCGCCTGGGCATCGATGCGCGCGAAGACGATCACCGAGAACACGAGGCAGAAGGTGAGCCCCGCCATCGACAGCCGCACCATGCCCTTGTCGAGCCAGCGATCGACCAGCCGGACCCCGAGATTGCCGGTGGCGAGCGTCAGCACGATCAGCACGATCGACCAGTAGAGCGTGAGAAAAGCGGCGTTGACGCCGACGATCGCGGCGGCGACGTCCTGTGCGGTGTCGGCCGAGACGAAGAGCGCAAGGCCCTGCTCGTGGAGCCAGCGCCCGGCGCCTTCGCCATCGGCCCACAGCACCAGCCCCGCCATCAGCGGCGCGACCAGGACGGCCACCAGCGGCAGCGACCAGTAATTGGCCACCAGCCGGTGGATCATCCAGTCCCTGATGCCCCCGATCGGGCCTCTTGCAGCCAAGTGCCTATGCCCCCTGCGAATTCGCGAGGGCGCGGGAATGCGCCCCTCGAACCGGTCCGCCAAGGGCCGGATTGCCTACAACTGACTCAAAACGACAGGATCGCGAACCTATATTTTGCCCAGATCGCCGTGTCCGATCGTCCCGCTCGCCAATTCGAGCATGCGGTCGAGGCTGCGCTTGGCCTGGAGCCGCAGACCTTCCTCGATCTCGATCCGCGGTTCCAGATCGCGCAGGCAGGCGTAGAGCTTCTCCAGCGTGTTGAGCGCCATATAGGGGCAGATGTTGCAGCTGCAGTTGCCGTCGGCGCCCGGTGCGCCGATAAAATTCTTGTTCGGCAGCGCCTTTTCCATCTGGTGGATGATGTGCGGCTCGGTGGCGACGATCAGCGTGTCGCCCTCGAAGGTCTCGGCGAACTGCAGGATGCCGCTGGTCGAACCGACGTAATCGGCGTGATCGACGATCGTCGGCGGGCATTCGGGATGCGCGGCGATCGGCGCGCCGGGATATTGCTGCTTGAGTTTGAGCAGCTCGGTCTCGCTGAAGGCCTCGTGGACGATGCAGACCCCGGGCCACAGCAGCATCTCGCGGTCGAACTTGCGGCTGAGATAGCCGCCCAGATGGCGGTCCGGGCCGAAGATGATCTTCTGGTCCTTGGGGATTTGGCTCAGGATCGTCTCGGCGCTGGAACTGGTGACGATCACGTCGGAGAGCGCCTTCACCTCGGTCGAGCAGTTGATGTAGGTCAGCGCGATGTGATCGGGATGCGCCTCGCGGAAGGCCTTGAACTTTTCGGGCGGGCAGCTGTCCTCGAGGCTGCAGCCGGCATCCATGTCGGGCAGCACGACGATCTTTTCGGGGCTGAGGATCTTGGCGGTGTCGGCCATGAACTTGACCCCGCAAAAGGCGATGACATCGGCGTCGGTCTCGGCCGCCATCTGGCTCAGCTGGAGCGAATCGCCGACGAAATCCGCGAGATCCTGAATTTGCGGGCTCTGGTAGTAATGCGCGAGGATGACCGCGTTGCGCTCCTTGCGCAGGCGGTCGATCTCGGCGAGCAGGTCGGTGCCGGTGGGCAGGGTGGTCTGGGCAGTCATCATGGGCCCCCTTCGGGTCGTGGAGTGTCGTTAGAGAAGTCGCAATGCGCGCCGGTCGCGCGGCCGGGTCCGCCTAGCTCGCCTCGGCCTCGTCTTCGAAGCGAACCAGCACGCGGACATCGCCGTACCCGGCCACCTGCATCGGAATGGCGAGGTTCTGGCGCACCGCAGCCTTCGCCGCCTCGCGCGCCAGAGCCAGGACTTCGGGGTTCCGGGCAAAGGCGCTGGCCTTGGCTGCGGCCTGCCGCGAATTGTTCTGCGCCAGATCCTGCGAGGCGTCGCGCGTCACCCAGGCACCCTCGGTGAAGACGCGCGCCCGGGCCTCGTCGAGATTGGGCGTGGTGGTCTGAATCTGGGGCAGGGTGACATTGAGCGTATCGGCCTCGGCATCCCAGGCAAAATCGCCGCGATCCATTGCCGACAGGTCGAGCCGGTATTCGACCGAGGCGGGAATGATCGTCGCCTGGCGCGAGCGCAGCACAGGCAAGCCCATCACCCCGCGGGTGTCCTCGCTCTCGGCGACCACCTCGAAGCGCGAGCTGAACACGGTGAGCGCATTCTGCCGTTCGAAGGCCAGCATCGCGCTACCGACCGGATCGCCTTCTTCCTGATAGAGGAAGGCGCGCCACGCCAGCCAGATGGTGGCGGCGAGCAAGATGAACACCACCAGCCATGGCGCGCCCTTCAGCCGGCTGCGTCCGGCAACCGGGGCGTCGCGCGCTACCGGGGTTTCGAGCGTCGATGCGGTCTTCAACTGGTCTGCCATATGTCCTCCGAACGAGCGACGAGACCGCGGCGTTCCAGATCGATGAGATGCGCGGTGACCGAAAGCGCCGCCGCCTTGATGAGTTTCGGATCGAGCCCCTTGTACATCTGCGGCACCAGTTCGCCGACCTCCTGCCGGTCTTCGCCCAGCAGCCGCAGGATCTGGTTTTCGCGCTGGCGGCGATGGCCGATCATCGAGCGCACCAGCTGGCGCGGTTTGGTCACCGCGGGACCGTGCGCCGGATAGAGCACGCGGTCGTCGCGCTCGTGGAGCAATTGCAGGCTGTTCATATAGTCGCCCATGTCGCCGTCGGGCGGGACGACCACGCTGGTCGACCAGCCCATCACGTGATCGCCGCTGAACAGCGCGCCGCTTTCCTCCAGCGCGAAACACAGATGGTTGGAGACATGGCCCGGGGTGGCAACTGCGGTGAGAGTCCAGCCCGGCCCGGTCATCGCCTCGCCATCCGCCAGCACCCGGTCGGGCGCGTAATCGGGATCGAAGCCCTCGTCGGCGCGCGGACCGTCAGTGTCGAAGGCGAGCGGAGCGCAGCCGACGATGGGTGCGCCCGTGCGGCGCGCGAGCGGGCGCGAGGCGGGCGAATGGTCGCGGTGGGTGTGGGTGCACATGATCGCGCAGACATGCTCTTCGCCGATCGCCGCCTCGAGCGCGGCGAGATGCGCCGGCTCGTCGGGACCCGGGTCGATCACCGCGCAGCCGTCACCCAGCCCGACGATATAGGTCTGCGTGCCGGTGTAGGTGAAGGGCGAGGGGTTGGGCGCGAGCACGCGGCGCACCAGCGGCTCGATCTGTTCGGCCTGTCCGGTGGGCCAGGGTTTGGGCGGTGCCTTTGCCATGGGGGGCATATGGGGACCTCGGCCGCGATAGTCGAGCGTGCGATATGCCGCCTCGACTTGAAGCGCGTGCCCCGGATAAGGCTGCCCGCCATGGGAGAGACACTTCTGGTCCTCGACGAGGGCACCACATCCACCCGCGCGATGGTCTTCGCACCCGACGGCACGATGCTGCGCGTCGTCCAGGCGGATATCACGCAGCATTATCCGCGCCCCGGCTGGGTCGAGCACGATGCGAGCGAAATCTGGGACAAGACGCTGGCCTGCGCCCGCAAGGCGATCGGCGGGGATGCTTCCGCCATCGCCGCGATCGGGATCACCAACCAGCGCGAGACTGTGGTGGCCTGGGACAAGGCGAGCGGCGAACCGCTGGCGCGCGCGATCGTCTGGCAGGACCGGCGCACCAGCAGCTTCTGCACAGAGCTGAAGGACGCCGGGCACGAGGCGGAGATACAACGCCGCACCGGACTGCTGCTCGATCCCTATTTCTCGGGCACCAAGATGCGCTGGCTGCTCGACAATGACGCTGGCGTGCGCGGCGCGGCCGAGGCGGGCACGTTGGCCTTCGGCACGGTCGAGAGCTGGCTGGTGTTCAAGCTGACCGGGGGCGTGCATCTCAGCGATGCCAGCAACGCCAGCCGCACCCAATTGTTGCCGCTCGACGGGGCGCAGTTCGATCCGGGTCTGTGCGATCTGATGGGGGTGCCGCTGGCGGCGCTGCCGCAGGTCACCGACACCCATGGCGAGTTGGCGCGCTGCGACCCAGCCTGGTTCGGGCGGGCGATTCCGATCTGCGGGCTGGTCGGCGACCAGCAATCGGCGACCATCGGCCAGGGATGCCTGTCCTTCGGCGAGACCAAGGCAACCTATGGCACTGGCGCCTTCGTCCTAACCAACAAGGGGACCGCCATTCCGCGTTCGGACCACCGCTTGCTCGGCACCGTGCTCACCCAGCGCGGCGGCGAGCGGACCTATGCGCTCGAAGGCTCGGTCTTCGTTGCCGGGAGCTTGGTCCAGTGGCTGCGCGACACGCTAGGTCTGATCGAGACCTCGGCACAGACCGAGGAACTGGCGCGCTCGGTGGCGGACAGCGGCGAGGTGGTGATCGTGCCGGCATTGTCGGGGCTGGGCGCGCCGCACTGGCAGCCCGAGGCGCGCGGGGTCATCGCCGGGCTCAGCTTCGCCAGCGGGAGGGCGCATATCGCCCGCGCCGCCTTGGAGGCGATGGCGCACCAGACCCACGATCTGGCCGAAGCCTTCGCCGCCGATGGCGCGCCCTGGACCGCGCTGCGGATCGACGGCGGGATGAGCGCCAACGACTGGATGGCGCAGGATCTGGCCGATATGCTGGGCATCGCGGTCGAGCGCCCCGATTTCGTCGAGACGACCGCGCTGGGCGCGGCGCTGTGCGCGGCGGTGGGGGCAGGGCTCCATGCCTCGCTAGAAGAGGCGGCGAGCGCGATGCGGGGACCGGCGCAGAGCTTCGAACCGAATTCCACCCAGGCTGTCCGGCAGGAACGGCTGGCGCGCTGGCGCAAGGCGCTCGCCGCTGCCTGAGTATGCCGGCCGGCGAGCGGCTAGCCCGCGAGCAGTTGGGGCGCGAAAGCCTCGGTTATGCGGCAGCGCATGGCATCGACCTCGTTCTGCCGCGCCGCCTGCGCCTGCGGCCATTCGCGGTCGAGCCGCGCGACCCGGGCATGAAGCCGCTCGCTCTCGCGCACCAGATTGCGCGTCTCGGGCAGCAGCTTGGCCATCATTCCCGGCATCGAGGGGCGTTCGGCGGGCAGGCGGCCATGGCGGCGCAACTGGTTCTCGTTGAGTTCGCCTGAAAGGAAGGCGCGCTGGTTGAGCAGCCAGGCGAGAATATGCATCAGGCGAGTGGTGGTTCGCAGACCCTCGATCGACAAGGCGATCCGCGCCTCGTTACGGGCGCTGTCCGGGGCCATCTCGCCGCGCATGTCGAAGGCGTTGCGGGCTTCGTCGGCCAGCACCAGCGCTTCGGAATAGAGGTCTTCGATGATCGTTCGGCGGGCGGCGGTCGTGGCAGTCATGGGTTCGGCGCTAGCTCCGCGCGCGGCTCGGCTCCAGCGCCACGAAACGGCTGTCCCAATTCCGTACTGTGGACCTCTTCAGGCGATGATGTCGGGGAGGAGATTGTCTTCCAGATCGGCGATCTGGTCGCGAATCCGCAGTTTGCGCTTCTTGAGCCGCGCGATCTGCAACTGGTCGGTCGATCCCGACTGCGTGAGCGCATGGATCGCCGCATCGAGATCGCGATGCTCGCTGCGCACCACCTCCAGCCGTTTTCTCAGCTCCTGCTCGGTCACGCATCCATCCTGGCTGATGCAGCGAATCCGTTCGCCGCGATTACAATCCGACCGAGCGCTAAAGCAATTCCGGCCCTTCGCAAACGCGGGTGAATATGTTTCATTGGTGTGACGCGGTTCGCCCGCGCTGGCGAGTCGCTCTTTCGGGGACAATACACCCCTATAAGGAGACGAACCTATGCAATCACCTCATGTCGAAGCGCTTCGTACCAGGCACGCCGGGCTCGAGGCCCGCTTGCGCAAGGAACAATCCCGTCCGGCGCCCGACGATCAGATGATTCAGCAGATCAAACGGCAAAAGCTTCACATCAAGGAGGAAATCTCCCGCTTCTGAACGGGCGAAGCCGCCGCGGCGGCTTTGCACCGAGGCCGGTCTGCGATAGACCGGCGCGATGAAAGCCGCCGCCAGCGCCCGCCTGATCCTGACCCGCTTGCACGAGGTGATGGCCTCGCGCCTCCACGCCCAGGCCAAGCTCGACCAGGTGGTCGAGATCATCGGCGAGAGCCTGACCAGCGAGGTCTGCTCGATCTATCTGCTGCGCGAAGGCGCGCTCGAACTGTTCGCAACCCGCGGGCTCAACGCCGACGCGGTCCATGTCACCCGGCTGGGGCTGGGCGAAGGGCTGATCGGCACGATCGCGAAGAACATCGAGACGCTCAACCTCGCCGAGGCCAAGGCGCATCCCGAATTCCTCTATCACCCCGAGACCGGCGAGGAGAAGTTTCACTCCTTTGCCGGGGTGCCGATCGTCTATCGCGAACGCGCCGTGGGCGCGCTCAGCGTCCAGCACGTTGATCCGCGCCGCTACGAGGATGTCGAGATCGAGGCGCTGCAGACCACGGCGATGATCCTGTCCGAACTGATTGCGCACAAGGAACTGGTCGATCTGGAGCATCCGCTCGATCTCGCCGAAGTGCCCAGCGGGCCCGAACTGATCGACGGGCTGGCGCTGGTCAAGGGGTTGTCCGAAGGCGTGGCGGTGTTTCACCAGCCGCGGATCGAGATCGACCAGGTGGTCGCCGAGGACACGGAGGCCGAACGCCAGCGGGTCTATCGCGCTTTCGACAAGATGCGCGACCAGATCGACGCGATGGGCAAGGAGCCCGAATTCGGCAAGGGGGGCGAGCATGACGACGTGCTCGAGACCTACAAGATGTTCGCCTATGACGAGGGCTGGAGCCGGCGGATCAACGAAGCGATCGATTCCGGCCTGACCGCCGAGGCGGCGATCGAGCGCGTCCAGCAGCGCACCAGGATGCGGATGCGCGAGATCGACGACCCGCTGCTGGCGGACCGGATGCACGATCTCGAGGATCTCTCCAACCGCCTGCTGCGGATCGTCTCGGGTCAGCTCGGGACCGCCGCGCGGCAGGGTCTGCGGCGCGACACCATCCTGGTGGCGCGCAATTTGGGGCCGGCGGAACTGCTCGAATACGATCGCCGCCGGCTCAAGGGCGTGGTGCTCGAGGAAGGTTCGCTTACCGCCCACATGGTGATCGTCGCACGCGCGATGGACATCCCCGTGCTCGGTCGCGCCAAGGGGGTGCTGCGCCGCATCAACGAGGGCGACGAGGTGCTGCTCGATGCCGACAAGGGCTGCGTCACGCTGCGCCCCAGCCCGCCGATGCGCGAGGCCTTCGACGCTCGCTTCGCCAAGAAGCGCGAGCGCCAGGCCGTTTATGCCGAATTGCGCGACGTCGAGCCCTTCACCCGCTGCGGCACGCGTATCAATGTGATGATGAACGCCGGGCTGCGCGACGACATGAGCGCGCTGGCGATGACCGGTGCGGACGGGGTCGGGCTGTTCCGGACCGAGTTCCAGTTCCTGGTTTCCTCCACCCTGCCGCAGCGCGAGCGCCAGACCCGGCTCTATCGCGATGTGCTCGACGCGGCGGGCGACAAGCCGGTGATCTTCCGCACCGTCGATATCGGCGGCGACAAGGCGGTACCTTACATCGCCGCGTCGATGAGCGAGCGTGAGGAGAACCCGGCCATGGGTTGGCGCGCGCTGCGATTGTCGCTCGAGCGCGGCGGGCTGCTTAAGGCCCAGGCGCGCTCGCTGCTCGAGGCGGCATCGGGGCGCACGCTCAACGTGATGTTCCCGATGGTCAGCGAGCCGTGGGAATTCGATGCGGCGAAGGAAGTGTTCGACGAACAGCTCGCCTGGCTCAAGGACCGCCGCAAACGGCTGCCCGAGGAAATCCGTTACGGCGCCATGCTCGAGGTGCCCGCGCTCGCGGAGGCGCTCGATCTGATGCTGCCCAAGCTGTCGTTCCTTTCGGTCGGGACCAATGATCTGACCCAGTTCCTGTTCGCCGCCGATCGCGCCAACCCCAAGCTGGCCGAACGCTACGACTGGATGAGCCCCTCCATCCTGCGCTTTCTCCAGCGCATCGCGAAGGGCGTGATCGGCCATCCGGTCGATCTCAGCGTCTGCGGCGAGATGGGTGGTCGCCGGCTCGAGGCGCTGGCGTTGCTCGGCATCGGCTACCGTCGGCTCTCGATCACTCCGGCCTCGGTCGGCCCGATCAAGGAGCTGGTGCGCAAGATCGATCTGGAGGAATTGACCGGGACGATGCAGGGCTGGTTGGCCTCGCCGCCACCCGACATGCGCGCAGCGCTGCAGGACTGGGCGAGCGAGCGCGATATCGAAACCGACTGAGTTCGACCGTTTGTCAGGACCGCTTCGGCGTTTGCGGCGTTACGCAAACATGGCACAGCGGTTGACTTCGACCTCAAGCTGTCGCTTTTATACAGGATTAGGGGCAGGTCGACATCGGGGATTTGATGGAAGAAGAAACGCTCGTCGAAGAGGAAGCGCATGCGCCCGCACCCGCACCCGAGCCGGCGCTGACAGCGGGCCAGCGCCTGCAGGCCGCGCGCCGTGCCATGGGGATCGAACTGTCGCAGATCGCGGCCGAAACTCGCATTCCGCAGCGGCACCTCGTCGCCATCGAAAACGGCGATTACTCGCAGCTGCCCTCGCGCACCTATGCGATTGGTTTCACCCGGACCTACGCCCGCGTGCTCGAGCTGGAAGAGGACGAATTGCTCGATCGGCTGCGCGAAGAGCTCGGCGACGAACAGCACCGCCACAACATGGCGCCGGACCGGTTCGAACCCGGCGATCCGGCGCGCGTGCCCTCGCGCAAGCTGGCGTGGTTCGGTGCCTTGGCCGCGGTCCTGCTGCTGGTCGGCGGCTTTGCTTTCTACAGCACCTATTTCGCACCCGGTCTCGGACCGGCACCGCTGCAGGACGATCGTACACCCGACATCGCCGCCGCGGATCGCGCGCCGCCTGCGAGCGCTACTCCCGCCGTCGATCCGGATGCCGAAGTGGTCTTCACCTCCGAAATGAACGACACCTGGGTCAAATTCTACGATTCCAGCGGCGAGCGGCTCTACGAGGCGCAGATGGCGGAGGGTGAAAGCTTCACCATCCCCGCCGATGCCGAGGGGCCGCAGGTTTGGACCGGCAGGCCCTATGCGCTTGCGATCACGGTCGGTGGCCGCTCCGTGCCGAAGCTGTCCGAGGAGGACGAGATCCTGCGCGACGTGCCGGTGACACCCGAAGCGCTGATGGCCCGGTCCGAACCCTCGGCGAATCCCGGGAGCGACAGCGCCGCGAGCGACGTCACCGTCAACTGACGCGCGACCGTCTGGCGCACCACAGCGGACGATCCGCTGGGTAAACTTGCACTTCATCCTCTCGACAGCCAAGCATGGTTAAGGCATCGCTATGCCAACACTCGCCCCAAGGAGCCATGCCACGATGACGGTTCGGACTGCCGGTATTTCCGGATATTGCAATTTGGGCCTGCGGTTTGTCGGGCTTGGCGGCGCTGCGCTCGCCTTGCTCGCCGTTTCCGCGCCTGTCCTGGCGCAGGACGGCAATGACGAAACCCGCCTGCGCAAGATCGAAGCCGAAGTGCGCGCGCTGCAGCGGCGCGTCTTTCCGGGCGGCGACGGACGCTATTTCGAACCCGAGATCACCGGCCAGCCGCAGACCAACACGATGGTCACGCAGCCTTCGACCACTGCGGTGACCGACATCCTCGCACGGCTCGACGCGATGGAGACGCAGATCCAGCGGCTCACCGGTCAAACCGAACAGAATACATTTGCCTTGCGTACGTTGAGCGAACGGCTCGATGCGCTCGAGGCTGGACCGGTGCTGGGCGGCCGTCCGGTCGGCAGCGCTGGCAGCGCTGGCGGCACTTCGGCGCCGGGCACCGCCACCGGGTCGAGCACGCCGGCTCCCGCACCGACCCCGGCCCCTGCTGCGGCTGCACCCGATCCCGAACGCCTGGCTGCCGTGTCGGCGATCGCCAAGCCGCAGACCGAGGACCCGGCGGACGACGAATATTCCTACGGGTTCCGGCTGTGGGAAGCCGGTTTCTATCCCGAAGCGCAGCAACAGCTGACCATGTTTGTCGAACAGAACCCGGAGCACTGGCGCGCGACCTATGCGCGCAACCTGCTCGGCCGCGCCTATCTCGACGACAGCAAGGCGCGCGAGGCGGCGCCCTGGTTCCTGCGCAATTATCAGGCGGACAAGACAGCGGCGCGCGCGGGCGACAGCCTGCTCTTCCTCGCCGAGGCGATGATCGCGCTCGACGACACCAGCCGTGCCTGCATCGCGCTGGCCGAATTCGCCGAGACCTATCCGGCGCTCGCCGCCGGGCGGTTGCTGGACCAGTACGAGCGCAACCGCGGGCGGGTGACCTGCAATTGACCGGGCGATCGATCCGCATCTAGCCGCCCGCTTCCGGGCTGATCTCGCGGAGGTCTGGCCGGAAGCGGACGACCCTTCGGCCAGGCTGGGGGTCGCGGTATCGGGCGGACCCGACAGCGTCGCGCTGCTGCTGCTGGCGCATGCGGCGCGGCCCGGGTCGGTCGAGGCGGCGACGGTCGATCACGGCTTGCGGACCGAAAGTGCCGCGGAGGCGGACTGGGTTTGCGCGCTCTGCCGAGATCTCGGCGTGCCGCACGAGACGCTTCGGGTCGATGTCGAAGCCGGCAATCTTCAGAGCAAGGCGCGCGAGGGACGCTACCGGGCGCTCGATGAATGGCTGGGGCGCCGTGGCCTCGCCGCGCTTGCGACCGCGCATCATGCCGACGATCAGGCGGAGACGCTCCTCATGCGGCTCAACCGCGGGAGCGGGCTGCCCGGTCTGGCCGGGGTACGGCAAAGCGGTACGATTCCCTTAGGCAGAGGGCGCCTGCTGCGGCCGCTGCTAAGCTGGCGCAAATCGGAACTGGAAACACTGGTGCACGGAGCGGGTATCGAACCCGTCGCTGACCCGTCGAATCGCGACGAGCGGTTCGACCGGGTGCGGATGAGGCGCGCCTTGGCCGAAGCGGACTGGCTCGATCCGGTGGCGCTGGCGCGCAGTGCGGCGCTGCTGGGCGAAGCGGAGGCTGCGCTCGAAGGAGTGGTCGCGCAGACCTATTCGGAATGTGTCAGACGCGAGGCGGGGGGCTACGGCTACTCCGCCCGCGGGACGGATTACATCCGTCTCGAAGTCGTCCGACGCATCTTGGCTGAGATGGGAGCCAAGCCGCCGCGCGCGGAAATTTCGCGGCTTGCCGCGCGGCTGGACGCGGGAGAGAACGCCTCGCTGGCCGGGATACTCGCCGTGCCCTCGAGCGAGAACGGCGGCGCCCGCTGGACCTTCCGGCCCGAACCGCCGCGGCGGTCTGGCTAGAGCAGGCTGTCGCCCATGCCGATCCGCTGGCCGCGGGTGATCACCACCAGATCGCCCGTGCGCGCGGCGTCGAACAATTTGTCGGCGAAGGGATCGGGCACCGCGATGCAGCCATGGCTGGCATAGCCGTTCTCGACCACATTCCCGCCGTGGATGGCGATCCCGTCCCAGGTCAGCCGCAGCGTCCAGGGCATCGGCGCATTGCCGTATTTCTCGGAGACGTTGTGGCGCTCCTTAGTCAGGATCGGGAAATTGCCGACGGGGGTAGGGTGGCTGTCGGTCCCGAGCATGGCGACGGCGGCACCGATCTCGTAGCCCTCGCGGAACACCGAGACCACACGGGCTTCGAGATCGACCGTGACGACGAGCTTGCCGTCCTGCGGCACGCCCTCTGTGTCCCAGTGCCACTCGCCATATTTCATCGGTCCTTCGATCGGCAGGACGCGCTTGATCGTGAAGCGCTCGGCGGCGCGGCGTTCGGCATCCGCCGCGATCTTGGCCTGGATGGCAGGTCTGGGATCGATCCTCACCTGCTCGGCGGCGACGGTGGCGGCGGCGGCGTCCGTGTCATCTGCGGTGGCGCTTTCGGCGATCAGACCTCCACCGAAGATCAGCGCGCCGAGAGCCAGCACAACCGCGAGCGTCGTTCCGCCGATCCACTTGAGCGTTGCATCCATGCTTCGAGGAATAGGGACTTTGCGCAAAAAATCCAGCCGCCGTCCGCCACCCGTCCCGCAGGGGGACCGGTTGCGGAGAGGGATTAACCGCTAGCCGTGCGCCCCGAACAGATTGGCGATAGCGGTGCCGATCCGCAGGTTGAGCGCCTGCGCAGCTTCGATCGGATCGATATAGTCGCGCCCGATCTGGGTGTAGCCTTCGCCTGCGCCATCGGGATAGTCGCTCGGCTCGGCGACCGAGAAATCGCTGAGCTGCGGAAAGCTGGTGGGATAGGCGCGGCGCATCTGCGCCAGCGCCTCGTCCACCCGCAGCGTGAAGACCATCTCGAGCACGTCGTCGCGGTCAATGTCGTTGGCGCGGCTGAAGGCGGGAATCGATACCGCCTTGAGGAACATGTGCTGAAGCAGCGCGAGCCGCAGCGCCTGCAATGCGCCGATGGTGCGGCGGATTTCCTCGCGCCCCTCGAGCGGAGCCTCGTCGGGCAGCAGCGCGAACAGCCGGTGCAGCTTGAGCGCATCGACCCGCAGCCGCGAGGTCAGACGGCGGAACACGCCGTTGCGATCGTCCCCGGTGAGATATTCGGCCAGCGTCTCGCAGGCGGAGGCCAGATGCGGCTCGGTCCCGCGATAGGGTCGGCTCGCCCAATAGGCCGAGTTGAACAGCTCGCCATAGGCGGCCACCGTCTTGATGCTGGCGAGCGCGTTGGACGCGCGCACCAGCCGCATCACCTGCCGCCCGCGTTCGCTCTCCTGCAACAGCGCGGCGATGTCCTCGTAACTCCCCTCCGCGGCGCTGCCGATCCCGGAGATGATGTTCACCGGATAGCCGAGTTGCTGGAGGATGGCGTTGTGCGGGATCGCGCGGATCTGGCGCAGGCTCATCTCGCGGTCGCTCGAAAGGTCGCTTTGACGGCGCGAGACGCGGCTGCCGGTGGTGTTGAGCAGCCCGAGGCCGAAGGCGGTCACCGCGCGCGCATAGGTGCGGCTCTCGAGATGGTCGCGCTGGTGGCTGCGGACCGCGCGGTAGAAATCCAGGCTCAGATCGGTGCGGCGATAGAAGGGGTCGGGCTCGACATCGGGATCGGTGTCGCCAGGGCGCAATTGCGCGATCCGCGACAGCGTCGCCAGCGCCAGTTCCGGGGTGGCGAAAAACAGATAGCCGTCGCCGCCCTGGAAGCTGGCCTCGGGTTCGAGCGCGATCCCGGCGCGGGCGAAGCGCCGCCGCGCCCAGGGGCTGAGCGGCCAGGCGAGCCGATCGGCGAAACCGGCCGGATGCGCGCCGCGGCCCATCCCCTCACCGTGGGTGTTGAAGATCAGCGCCGCTACATCGGCGAGGCCGTTCGCCGCCATCGCATCCGCCATCCGTCCCTGCAGCCGCTCGATCGCGAGGCTGGCGGGGATCTGGCCGACAAAACGCCCGGCGTCGGAAAAGCCGGTCTGAATGCAGACCCGGCCGCGCTGGCGGGCATAGGACTGATAGGCGGGTTCGGCGCAAAGCGCGTCGAGGAAGCGTCCGCCGTGTTCGAGCGCGGTCTCGGTCTCGAACAGCGGCGAGACATCGACCTTGTCCTCGATCCCGAACAGTCTGGCGAAATAGAGCGCGGCAAGCACGGTCGAGGGCTGTTCGCACTCGGCGACCAGCATCCTTATCGGCGCATCGGCATCGATATGCTGGAGGATCTGCGCCATCACCAGGAACTGGCGGATCGCGGTGCTGCTCTCGATCGCCAGCGCGGCGAAATTGGTCCGCAGTGGTTCGACCTTGGAGAGAATGTCGCGCAGCACCGCCATCGCGCCCTTGCTGGCGAGATCGAGCGTGTTGTCCGGGTCGACCCGGCGGCGGATCGCATTGTGCAGCTGGCTGGCGTTGACGCGGAAATGGACCCAGCCCATCCCGAGCCCGTCGGCGCGCATTGCCGCGGCGAGCGTCCTGAGGGCGATTGCGCCCTCGCGTTCCGTGGTCGCTGCCTCCCTTTCGAGCGTCTCGACGATCGGGGCCAGGCTGGTGAGCTTGTCGGGATGCGCATCGGTCATGCCATTCGCCGCCGCCGACAGCGCTTCGGGGTCGGAGAGATCGCCGCCGAAGTCCTCCGCGCGGTTCGCCGCGAAGGCGGCGCCGCGGCGCAGCGGACCGAGCAGGGCGTGATCGGGCGCGAAGCCTGCGAGCGTCGCGGCGTAGCGCTCGAGCCGCTGCGCCTTTTCCGCCAGACGAAAGCCGATCGAGTGGTACCATTTGATGTCGGTCCGCCCGTCCATGTCGTAGCCGACCCAGGAAGCGAAGCGGAACGGCAGCGGTGCGAGCGACTGCCAGCGGTCGGGCCAGCGCCGCTCTGCCTCGCCCAGAACCCGGTCGACGATCGTGTCGCGCGCATCCTGCGCCCGGGCAATAGCCGCCATAGCGCGGCCGTGCTCATAGGGCAGCGTGATTGCCGGGCGCTCCTCCGCGATCACGCAGGCGCTGTCGTCGATGGCGCGCTCGCCGCTGGCCGCATCGGCGATCGCTTCGCTCTGCGCAGGGGCGAGCAGGAAGGTGGGATGCGCGGTGAAGACCGCATGCAGCGCAGGGCTCTCCCAGCGCGCACGGAAGGCGTCGAAATCCTCCTCGCCAGGGGCCAGCAGGGCGAGATTCTCTTCGCTGGCGACCGGTGCCACCAGAGAGCGCAGCCGTTCGGCGCGGCTCTTGAGCGCGGTGCATTCCAGCTCCGCGATCAGCGCGGCGCAGTCCTCCAGCGTCAGCTCGCCCGATTCTAGCTGCCGCGACAGGTCGAGCGAGAGCTGGAACACCGGGTTGAACAGCGGCGTCTCGCGGGTCCGCTCGTGGAGCTCGCCGAGCCGCGCGGAGAGATCGGCCGCGGTCTTCATCGCTCGAGACCGGCGGCTTCGCGGGCGAGCCGGGTGACGTTCTCGGCATGCACCAGGCCGCGCGGCGCGACCCAGCTCCCGCCGACGCAGAGCACCGCATCGAGCGCGAGCCAGTCGGGCGCCTCATCGGGCCCGATCCCGCCGGTCGGGCAGAAGCGGCATTGCGCGAAGGGGGCGGCGAGCGCCTTGAGCGCCGGGATGCCCCCCGCCGCAACCGCGGGGAAGAATTTGAAATGCGTCAGCCCGAGATCGAGCCCGCGCATGATGTCGCCCGCGGTGGCGATGCCGGGGAGGAAGGGAACCCGCTCGCGCGACGCGGCATTTGCCAGCGGCTCGGTGAGACCCGGAGACACGACGAATTGCGCGCCCGCTTCCAGCGCATCGGCCAGATCCGCCTCGCCCGTCACCGTTCCCGCGCCGACCACCGCGCCCGGGACCGTCTTCATCGCGCGGATCGCATCGAGCGCGACGGGGGTGCGCAGCGTGACTTCGAGCACCGGCAAGCCTCCCGCGACCAGCGCGCGGGCAAGCGGTTCGGCCTGCGAGAGATCGTCGATCACGATCACCGGGATGACCGGGGCCTGCGTCATGATTTCGGCGATGGTGGTCATTGGGGTACTCCATGTTCGGCGACGAAGGCGGCGGCGGCCCCGAACAGGCCGGGCTGCGGGTGGACGATCAGCTTGACGGGTATGGTGCCCATCAATTCGGCGAACCGCCCCTTGGCGCGAAAGCGTTCGGCGAAACCCGAGCGGGGCAGGTGGTCGCGCAGCCGGTAACCCAGCCCGCCGGCGATCACCACCCCGCCGAAGCCGCCCTGCGTGAGGGCGATATCGCCCGCCACGCTTCCGAGCGAGAGGCAGAACCGGTCGACGGCGGCGGCGGCGAGGCTGTCCTTGTCCTCCAGCCCCCGAGTCCACAGCGTGATGTCGTCTTCCTCGGTGAGCGCGCGCCCTTCCATGGCGGCGAGCGTCTGGCGGATCGGGCCGATCGCCGGGCCGGAGACGACACGCTCGATCGAGACGCGGTTGTGCGAGCGGCGCAGGCGGGCCAGGATCGCATCCTCGATGCTGTCGAGCGGCGCGAAATCGACATGGCCGCCCTCGGTCGCGGTCACGCGGTAGTCGCTGCCGGAACGCCACAGATGCGCCACGCCGAGCCCGGTGCCGGGGCCGAGCACGCTGATCGTGCCTTCGGCGGACAGCGGCGTATCGGGCCCGGTGACATGAACGAACTGGTCTTCGGGCGCACGCGCAACGGCATGCGCCACCGCAGCGAAATCATTGACGATCGTGAAGGCTTCGACCCCCAGCTTGGACTGCATCAGCGAGGGACGGATGATCCAGGGGTTGTTGGTGAAGCGGATCACCTCGCCGCCGACGGGTCCGGCCACCGAGAGCGCCGCGCGGGGGGGCAGGGTGCCGCCCTGACGCACGCGGAAGTCCTCCCACGCGGTCTGGAAGCTGGCGTGATCGCGGGTGTGCAGCGTTTCCGGCTCGCCCAGCGTCAGGCTGCCGTCCGAAGCGACGCGGGCGATCACGAATCGCGCATGGGTTCCGCCGATATCCACGGCGACGAGTTCGGTCATCAAATTGCCTCCAGGTTCCCCCAGCTGCCCTTCCCCTGGGGAGGGGCGGGGGATGGGGGGGCGGCGGTAACGGATAGCGGACGCCGTACACCCCCACCCAACCTCCCCCTCAAGGGGGAGGAGTTCTCGAGCTCTCCGGGAAAAACCCTCACAGTCCTGCCAGCGCCAGCATCGAGGAGCCGCCGCGTTCGGCCTCGTCGGCATGCGCGCGGAACATGGCGAACAGCTCGCGCCCCACGCCCAGTTCCGATTGCGGATCGGCGGCCGGTTCGCGGCCTGCGAGATCGGCGGTCGTGGAAAGCTCTCCCGTCGCCGCGCAGACCTTCACCAGATCGCCGTCGCGCAGCAGCGCCAGCGGCCCACCGCCGCGCGCCTCCGGGCTGCAATGGATCGCCGCGGGCACCTTGCCGCTGGCGCCCGACATCCGCCCGTCGGTGACGAGCGCGACGCGGTAGCCGCGATCCTGCAGCACGCCGAGCGCCGGGGTGAGCTTGTGCAGTTCGGGCATGCCGTTGGCGCGCGGGCCCTGGAAGCGGACCACCACCACCACATCGCGGCCGAGCTCGCCCTGCGCGAAAGCCACCGCGACATCGTGCTGGGTGGCGAAGACGCGGCACGGCGCCTCGACCGTCCAGCGCTCGCGTTCGACCGAGGAGCTTTTGAAGCAGGCTCGCCCGAGATTGCCCTGCAGCAGCCGCATTCCGCCGTCGGGCTGGAACGGGGCGGAGGCGGGGCGGAGCATCTCGGCATCGCCGCTTTCCCCCGGATCGCGCCAGTCGAGCGCGTCGTCGGCCTCGAAGGGCTCGCGCGCATAGGCCGGCACCCCGCCGTCCCAGATGGTGAGCAGATCGCCATGCGCCAGCCCTTCCTCGAGCAGCGTGCCGATGACATAGGCCATGCCCCCGGCCGCGTGGAAATGGTTCACGTCGCCCGCACCATTGGGATAGACTCGCGCGATCAGCGGCACCGCGCTCGACAGTTCGGCCAGGTCGTTCCAGTCGAAGGCGATCCCCGCCGCGCGCGCCATCGCCGGGATGTGGATCGCGTGATTGGTCGAGCCGCCGGTGGCGAGCAGGCCGATCGCGGCGTTGACGATCGCCTTCTCGTCGATCACGCGCGAGAGCGGGCGGTAGTCCTCGCTGCCGATCCCGATCGCGGCGAGCCGGTGGACCGCCGCGCGGGTCATTTCCTGGCGCAGCTTCTTGCCCGGCTGGACGAAGGCCGCGCCGGGGACATGGACCCCCATCATTTCCATCATCATCTGGTTGGAATTGGCGGTGCCGTAGAAGGTGCAGGTCCCCGGCGAATGATAGCTCTGCATTTCGCTTTCGAGCAATTGCGCGCGGTCGGCCTTGCCCTCGGCATAGAGCTGGCGAACCGCCTGCTTCTGGCGGTTGGGGATGCCGCTGGGCATCGGCCCCGCGGGCACGAAGATCGCGGGCAGATGGCCGAAGCGAAGCGCGCCGATCATCAGGCCCGGCACGATCTTGTCGCAGATCCCCAGCAGCGCCATGCCGTCGTACATCTGATGGCTGAGCGCCACCGCGGTCGAGAGCGCGATGACGTCGCGGCTGAACAGCGACAGCTCCATCCCGTCCTCGCCCTGCGTCACCCCGTCGCACATCGCGGGGGTTCCACCCGCCACCTGCGCGGTGGCACCGACCTCGCGCGCCCAGATCTTCATCCGCTCGGGGTAGCGGTAATAGGGCTGATGCGCCGAGAGCATGTCGTTGTAGGCGGTGACGATGGCGAGGTTGGGGCCGCTCGAGGCGCGCAGCGCCTGCTGGTCCTCGTCCGCCCCGGCATAGGCATGCGCGAGATTGGAGCAGGAGACCTGGGAACGCTCGGGCATCCGCTCGCGCTCGCGCTCCATCAGCTCGAGATAGCGGCTCCGGCCGCCTTGCGAATTGGCGATCACCCGCCGGGTGACCCGCTCGATGGTGTCGTGGAGGGGTTTATTCATCGTGCCAGCTCACTCCGTCGCGTTCGGCCAGGGCGATGGCGGCGCTCGGGCCCCAGCTGCCCGCGGTGTAGGGGCGCGGCCTAGTCCCGCGCGCGTCCCACAGCGCCCGGATCGCGTCGATCCATTCCCACTGCGCTTCTACCTCGTCGCGGCGGACGAACAAAGTCTGGTCGCCCTCGACCAGATCGAGCAGCAGCCGCTCGTAGGCGATCCGGCGGATCGTGTCGGAAAAGGCATCGGGCATGGTCACGTCGAGCGGGACCTCGCGCAGCCGCAGCCCCTCGCGGTCGAGACCGGGCAGCTTGGCCATCAGCGAGAACTGGATATTCTCCTCGGGCTGGATGCCGATGACGAGGCGATTGGGCTTGGTGGTCGCGCCCTTGGCCTCGAAGATCGAATGCGGGACCGAGCGGAACTGGACGACGATCTCGGTCACCCGCTCGGGCAGCCGCTTGCCGGTGCGCAGGTAGAAGGGCACACCCTTCCACCGCCAGTTGTCGACATGCGCCTTGATCGCGACGAAGGTCTCGGCGGCGCTCTCCTCGCCCAGTTCCTGATCGTAGCCCGGCACCGCCTCACCCCCGACCGCGCCGGCGCGGTACTGCCCGGTGACGGTCTCGTCCTCGGCGACGGTGCGCAGCGCGCGCAGCACCTTGACCTTCTCGTCGCGCACCGCAGTGGCGTCGAAGCTCGTCGGCGGCTCCATCGCCACGAGCGCGAGCAGCTGCAGCATGTGGTTCTGGACCATGTCGCGCAAGGCCCCGGTCTCGTCGTAGAAGCCCGCGCGCCCCTCGAGCCCGACTGTCTCGGCAACAGTGATCTGGACGTGGTCGATATAGGTGGAATTCCACACCGGCTCGAACAGCAGATTGGCGAAGCGCAGCGCCAGCAGGTTCTGCACCGTCTCCTTGCCGAGATAGTGATCGATGCGGAAGATGCGGTCCTCGCCGAATTCGCGCGCGACCGCGTCGTTGATTTCGCGGCTCGAGGCGAGATCGGTGCCGAGCGGCTTCTCCAGCCCGATCCGGGTTCGTTCGCCGGTCAGTCCGGCATGCGCGAGGCCCGCGATGGTCGCTTCGAACAGCTTGGGCGCGGTGGAGAGAAAGATCGCCAGCCCCTGGCAATCCTCGCCGACCAGCTCGGCTAGCCGGTGATAGCCGTCGAGCGTGGTCGCATCGACCGCTTCATAGACCAGCCGCTCGAGGAATTCCGCCACCCCGGCACGGCGCACGGCGGGTAGATACTGCTCGAGCGCCTCGCGCGCGAATTCGCGGAAGTCCGCATTGCTCATTTCGGTCCGCGCGGTGCCGACGATTTTGAGATCGGGGGCCAGCAGCCCGTCCGAATGCAGCGCGCAGAGAGAGGGGAGCAGCATCCGCTGCGCGAGGTCGCCCGTCGCGCCAAACAACAGCAGCCGGTCCGCGGTGAAGCTCATTGCTTTGTCTATCCCCCATTTGAACGCCGGTGCGCGTAACATTGTTGCTAAGCGCGGTCCAGCATGGAGAGGCTCAGTCGGTGCGCGTGACTTTGACCGAGCTGCGGCGGAAGTTGTTGGGGCCGAAACTGGTCAGGAAGCTGACATCGGCGGCATCGCGCCCGACGCCGATCTTCACCGTCTCGGAGGGATCGGCCATCTTGGTTGCATCGACCAGTTGCCATGTTCCGCCGCCGGGAGTCTCCGGATCGTCGAGAAAGACCTCGGCGATGGCGTGGAAATCGGGCGGCTCGACGCCCGGCGCGTAGCAGGCGACGAAGCGCGCGGGGATCGTGCTGGCGCGCGCCAGCGTCACCAGCACATGCGCATAGTCGCGGCAAATCCCGCGCCGCTCGACGAAGCTGTCGAGCGCGGTAGTGCGCGCGTCGGAGGTGCCCGGTTCGTAGGAGAAGTTCTCGGCGATCCAGTCGCGGATCGCGGCGATGCGCGCGCCGCCCTCGGTGCCGCCGAATTCGGAATTGACGAAGGGCTGGAACTTGTCCGCCTGGCAATAGCGCGAATCGAACAGATATTGCACCGCCTCGCCGGGCATCGTGTGCGGTTCCATCCGGGCGAGGGCGGCAAGATCGGGCAGCTGGCGCTGTGGGCGGACCAGCGCGGTATAATCGACCTCGAAATCGCCCTGCGCGCGCAACCAGATGCGTTCGCCGATATCGTCCTGCGCCGCAACCCGGGCGCAATGCTCGGCGTGGGTCATCCGCGTGTTGCGCTCGATGATCGCCTGCTCGGGGATCGCCGCCGCCTCGAACTGGAGCAGGATGTCGGTTTTCTGCTCTAGCGTGAACGCGAAGCTGGTTTCGATCTTTATGGGCATGCTTAGCGGCAACGCCTCCTGGCCAGGGCAGTTTCTGCCCGAACGAAATATAGTCGGGTCAGGCCGGATGGATCACGCCGGCACGCCGAACAGGTCGTGCGCGTCGGAATCCTCGATCTCGACCTCGATCACCGCGCCCGGGACCAGCGTGGCGGGGACGTTGCGAAGATAGACCTGGCCGTCGATCTCGGGGGCATCGGCCTGGCTGCGCGCGGTGGCACCGATATCGCCATCCTCGTCGGGCTCGCCGACCTCGTCGACGATCACCGGGATGCGCTTGCCCACCTTGGCCGCGAGCCTCTCGGTGCTGATCCGCTCGGTCACTTCCATCAGCCGCGCGTAGCGCTCTTCCTTGAGTTCCTCGGGAACGTGATCGGGCAGCGCATTGGCGCGCGCCCCCTCGACCTGTTCGAAGCGGAAGCCGCCGACGCGATCGAGCCGCGCCTCTTCGAGCCAGTCGAGCAGGTAGCGGAAATCCTCCTCGGTCTCGCCGGGGAAGCCGACCACGAAGGAGGAGCGGATCGCGATCTCGGGGCAGATCTCGCGCCAGGACTTGAGCCGCTCGAGCACCTTGGCCTCGTTGGCAGGCCGGCGCATCGCCTTGAGCACTTTCGGGCTGGCGTGCTGGAACGGGATGTCGAGATAGGGGGTGAGCAGCCCCTCGGCCATCAGCGGGATCACCGCATCGACATGCGGGTAGGGATAGACGTAATGCAGCCGCACCCAGGGAACCTGGCCCTCCGGCGTGCGCAGGCCGCCCAGCTCGCGCGCCAGATCGGTCATATGCGCGCGCACCTCGCGGCCCTTCCAATCGCGCGGATCGTGGCGGGTGTCGACGCCATAGGCCGAGGTGTCCTGGCTGATGACCAGCAGTTCGCGTGTGCCCGCCGCGACCAGCTTTTCCGCCTCGCGCAGCACCGCGTCGATCCGCCGGCTGGCGAGCTTGCCGCGCAATTGCGGGATGATGCAGAAGGCGCAGGAATGGTTGCAGCCTTCGGAAATCTTGAGATAGCTGTAGTGGCGCGGGGTCAGCTTGATGTCGGGCTGCGGGATCAGATCGACGTAGGGCCCCTGGCTCGGCGGGGCATGGGTGTGGACCGCATCGACCACCGCCTCGTATTGATGCGCGCCGGTGATCGCCAGGACGGCGGGATGCGCGGCGCGGATGGCCTCTGCTTCCTCGCCCATGCAGCCGGTCACGATCACGCGCCCGTTCTCGGCGAGTGCCTCGCCGATCGCCTGCAGGCTTTCTTCCTTGGCGCTGTCGAGAAAGCCGCAGGTGTTGACCAGCACCACATCGGCGCCGGCATAATCGGGGCTCATCGCATAGCCGTCGGCGCGCAGCCGCGTGAGGATGCGTTCGGAATCGACCAGCGCCTTGGGGCAACCCAGGCTGACCATGCCGATCTTCTTCTGGTCGGGAAGGATGGTGGTGGCGGTGTTCATGATTGCGCGCGCCCCTACACCCCTCGGCGCAAATGCGCTAGCATTCGCGTTTCGGGACGTGCCGCGAAATACGGAGTGGGCAATGGGTGAATTCAACTTGCTTGCGGTCGTGTCGGGCGCGCTCGCCTTCTTCTTGGTGGGCGCGCTCTGGTACGGGGTTCTGTTCGGCAAAGCCTGGCAGCGTTCTGCGCGATTGAGCGACGAGGAAACGCGCTCGGGCAATATGGCGCTGATCTTCGGCCTTACCTACCTGTTCGAATTGCTGATCGCCACGACGCTGTGGCACGGAATCGAGCGCAGCGGCGCCAGCGACCGCGCGACCATGATGATGGCGGTCGGCTTCGGCGCGACGGTGATGGTCCCGGCGCTGGGGATCCATTATCTCTATCTGCGCAAGACACTGACCCATTTTCTGATCGATTCGGGCCATATCGTGGCCGGAATGGCGGCGATGGGCGAGGTCTTTCTGCTATTCCGCTAGCTGGGCGCATGCGCCTTACTCGCCGGGCTGCGGGCGCCCGTCGCCCTTGACCTCGCCATTGGGTGTCGGGACGATCTCGACCAATATGTCGCCCTGTCGTAAGATCTGGCAGGCGTCTTCCCAGAACCCGAGCGTTTCGCCATCGCGATAGACGCGCAAACCTCGCCCACCGGTCGTCAGCTCGGCGAGGGATATCCCGTCTTCTTCGGCGGTGATCTCGCGCTCGACCAGCTGCACGCGGCCCGCGACCGAGGCCAGATCCGCCAGATAATCGGCGATGTGCTCGCCCTTGGCGGAGCCTGCGAGCAACAGGCCGGTGAAGCGGACGGGATTGATGACATTGTTCGCGCCCGCCTGCAGCGCGAGCGATTCATTGTCGTTTGCCCGCACGACCACGCTGATCGGCACCTTGGGCGCCATTGCGCGCACGGTCAGCGTGATCAGGATCGTGGTGTCGTCGCGCCCGGCCGAGATCAGCACGTTCTGCGCCTGATCGATCCGCACCGCTTTGAGCGTTTCGTCGCGGGTCGCATCGGCCGCCATGATGTTGCAGCCCAGCGCTTCGGCATCGGCCAGCCGTTCCTCGCTGGGATCGATCACCACGATGCAATTGGGGTCGGTTCCGCGGTCGATCAGTTCCGCGACCGCCTCCGAGCCGGAGACACCGTAGCCCAGCACCACGATGTGGTTCGAGAGTTGCTCCTGGATGCGAGCCATGCGCCATTTCTCCCAGCTGCGCTTGATGATGAAATTGTAGGCGGTGCCGACGAAAATGAAGAACACCGCAAAGCGGATCGGGGTCACGATCACCGCCTCGACCAGCCGCGCGCGGTCGCTGATCGGCGCGATGTCGCCGAAGCCGGTGGTGGTGATCGAGATCATGGTGAAATAGACCACGTCGAGGAAGCTGACTTCGCCGTCGAGATTGTCGACGAGCCCCTCGCGGTCCCACCAGTGGATCATCACCACGATGAAGATCAGCAGCAGCGCCAGTCCGAGCCTGATACCCAGGTCGCCCCAGACCGGGATCTTGACCGCGCGCCGCAGAGGTGTGTGCCGGGCCCCCCGATAAGCGCGCTTTTCCTCACGCGGGGTGAGCGTATCGAGCTGCTTCTTTTCGCTCATCCGCCCGTGCTTCTCACGGCTGGTAGCGATCCGCAAGCGCACCCAGCGAGGAATGATGCGTCAGATCGAGCTGGAGCGGGGTGACCGAGATGAAGCCGTCGTCGATCGCTTCCAGATCGGTGCCGTGGTCGAGCGTGTGCTCGATCGGCTCGAGCCCGAACCAGTAGTACTGGAAACCCCGCGGGTCGCGGCCCTCGACCACCGTGCCGCGGGCGTAGTCGTGGAACCCTTGGCGAACCGCGCGGATGCCTTTGACCTCGGCGCTGGGCAGCGCGGGGAAGTTGACGTTGACCAGAGTGCGCTTGGGCAACGGCGTGTCGAGCAGCGGAGCGAGCACCTTGGCGCCCCAGCCGCGTGCGGCGTCGAAAGTGTCGGCGCCCGCCTCGCCATTGCGGCTGGTGACCTGGCTGAAGGCGATCGAGCGGATCCCCGCCAGCGCGCCCTCGATGGCGGCGGAAACGGTGCCCGAATAGGTGACGTCGTCGCCCAGATTGGCGCCGCGGTTGACCCCCGAAAGGATCACGTCGGGCTCCCCCTGCATCACCTTGCGCAGGCCCAGCGTGACCGAATCGGTCGGTGTTCCGGTGACCGAGAAGCGCCGCTCGCCATGCTGGCGCAGCCGCACCGGGCGGGTGAGCGTAAGCGCGTGGCCCATGCCGGACTGCTCCTCGTCGGGCGCGCAGATCCAGATGTCGTCGGTGAATTCGCGCGCGATCGCCTCGAGAACCTCGAGCCCGGGGGCGTGGACCCCGTCGTCATTCGTAAGCAGGATCTTCATGCCTGCGGCTCCAGTCTCGTGACGCCGCCCATATAGGGCGCGAGGACCCCAGGCACCGAGACGCTGCCATCGGCCTGCTGGTAATTCTCCAGCACCGCCACCAACGTGCGCCCGACCGCGAGGCCCGAACCGTTGAGCGTGTGGACGAACTGAGTCTTCTTCTCGCCGTCGGGTCGATAGCGAGCGGCCATCCGTCGCGCTTGGAAATCGCCGCAGTTGGAGCAGGAGCTGATCTCGCGGTAGGCGCCCTGGCCGGGCAGCCAGACCTCGAGATCATAGGTCCGCCGCGCGGTGAAGCCCATGTCGCCGGTGCACAGCAGCATCTTGCGATAGGGCAGGTCGAGCGCCTGGAGCACGCCTTCGGCGGCCTGAGTCATCCGCTCGTGCTCGGCCTCGCTGTCCTCCGGGCGGGTCACGCTGACCAGTTCGACCTTCTCGAACTGGTGCTGGCGGATGAAGCCGCGCGTGTCGCGCCCCGCGGCGCCCGCTTCGGAACGGAAGCACTGCGTCAGCGCGGTCATCCTGAGCGGCAGCGCGGCGTCATCGAGGATCTGCTCGCGCACCGCATTGGTCAGGCTGACTTCGGCGGTGGGGATCAGCCAGCGGCCGTCGGTGGTCTGGAAATTGTCCTCGGCGAATTTGGGCAACTGCCCGGTGCCGAACAGCGCTTCCTCGCGCACCAGCAGCGGCGGCGCGCATTCGGTATAGCCGTTTGCGCCAGTCTGATGGTCGAGCATGAACTGGCCCAGCGCGCGGTGCAGCCGCGCCATCGGCCCGCGCAGAAAGGTGAAGCGCGCACCCGAGAGCGCGGCGCCGGTCTCGAAATCGAGCCCCAGCGGCGGACCGAGATCGGCGTGCTGCTGCGGGTCGAAATCGAACTCGCGCGGGGTGCCCCAGCGCGACAGCTCGAAATTCGCATTCTCGTCGGCGCCCTCTGGCACATCCTCGGCGGGGAGGTTGGGCAGGGCGGCGAGCAGATCGTGGAGCTGGGCACCCAGCGTCCGGTCTTCCTCCTCGAGCGCGGGCATCGCTTGCTTGATCTGGGCGACCTCGGCCTTCAGGCTCTCGGCGGTTTCCGTGTCTCCTTTGCCCATCGCCTGGCCGATCGCCTTGGAGGCCTCGTTGCGGCGGCTCTGGGCTTCCTGCAGCCGGGTGGTAACTTCGCGGCGGCGGGCGTCGAGCGCCAGGATGCGATCGGCGGCGGGCTCGGCGCCGCGGCGTTGCAGGCCGGCGTCGAATTCACCCGGATGCGAGCGGATAAAGGCAAGGTCGTGCATGGCCCGCGCCTATGCCCGCTCGCCTCCCGCTTGGCCAGAGGGCTTGGCCAGAGAGCTGCCAGTGGCATGCTGGCTGGCGATATGGCCCGGGAAGATCGCCGGGCACTCTGCCCCGCCTCGGTCGTTGAGCGCTTTATGGCGTCGTAGGTGTAGCGGTGCTGCCAGTACCGAAAGCCAGTGCCGAAACCGCAGCTTGGGACCGAACAGACTTGCAAGGCATTCCCGACAGCCCGCCGCGCCGCACCCGTTTCATCGACGGATTGAACATGGCGATCCGGGCAGGGAGGGCGGTCGGAGCCATCGCTCCGGCGCCGCTGGAAAAGGATGCACTGCTCGGCGAAGTGGTCGAAGCCACCGGCCTCACCGATTTCGGCGATCGCTGGTTCGAACGGCCGATGGAGGTGCTGCTCGATTCGATCCGCACGGAGGCACGTCTCAATCCGGCGGGCGAATTCGCCGCAACGAGCCAGTTTCGCCACGTGCTGCGCGACCGGCTGCGGACCCAGATGTGGTTCAAGCGCCATCCCGAAATCCTGGCGCGCCCGATCCGCAGGCCAGTGGTCATCGTCGGGCCGATGCGCTCGGGCACGACGCGGCTGCACCGGCTGCTCGCCAGCGACCAGCGATTCAGCCACATGCGCAGCTTCGAGACGATCAGCCCGGTTCCGCGGCCCGGATATGAGAAAGTGCTCGCGGGCGACAAGGACGATTTTCGCCCGGTCCTGGCGGAGCGGATCATGAAGGTTGCCCGGCTCGCCAATCCGCGGACGCTGACCATCCACCCGACCGGGCCGCAGGAGCCCGAGGAAGAACTCGGGCTGCTGGTCGCGAGCATGTGGGGGATGAAGCACGAGGCTCAGTGGCACGTTCCGACCTATGGACGCTGGTGCGAAGGCGAGGACGCCACGCCCGCCTATCGTCACATGGCCGACCTGCTGCGGCTGGTCGGCTGGTCGCAGCAGAGCAGCTCGATCCGGCCGTGGATCCTCAAGACGCCGCAGCACATGCTCGATCTGCCCGCGCTGCTGGAGGTGTTTCCCGATGCGCGGCTGATCTTCACCCATCGCGACCCCCGGCAGGTGGTCGGGAGTGCTGCATCGCTCGCCTGGAACCAGACGGTCATCTATTCCGACAGTGTCGATCCGCGCGGCGTCGGCGAGGAATGGCTGCGCAAGACCAGGCTGCAGATCGAGCGGATGCGCGAAGCGCGCGAGGCGATCCCTCCGGACCGAATGATCGACACTCACTACAGCGCGATGGACGACGACTGGCGAGCCACCATGGCCCGGATCTATCGCTTCCTCGGATTGGAGATGGGGCCGGCGCTGCCGGCGATGGAGCGCTTCATCGAACGCTCGCGCCGGCTCAAGCAGAGACCGCATCGCTACAGCCTCGAACAATTCGGCCTGTCGCCGCAGCAGGTGAACGAACAATTGGGCGATTACGTGCGGCATTACGACATTCCGGTCGAAGGTGCCGATCGGCAATCCCCCGGCGCGGCGGCTGCCATGAATTGAGCCGAAAAAACGGGGCCGCGGCAGCGCCCCGACCCCGTTTTCCTCGATGGCCCGATATGGCCCTAGAACTTGACCTCGGCGGTCACGAAGAAGCGCCGCGGATCGCCGTAGAAACCCGTCAGCGTGCCTTCGCGCCCAAGGGTCGAGACGAAAGGCACGTCGCGGCCGTTACCGCTGACGAAATTGTAGCCGGCAACGATATAGCGCTTGTCGAACAGGTTCTTGGCGTGGGCACCGATCGAGAAGCGGTCGCTGTCGTCGGTGTAGACGATCGAGGCGTCCGCCAGCGCAAAGCCGTCCTGGTCGAGGAAGGCATTCGCCACCTCGAACTGGCTGGCATCCGAGCGCAGCGAAATCGAGCCGAGGAAATCGACGATCCCGCTGGCCACCGGCAGGCCGAGGTTGAACCCCATATGCGCGGTGATGTCGGGGGTGTTCTGGAACACCCGCTGGTCGGCGACATCCACCCCGAAGGCGTCGATGAAGGTGTTGTACTTGGCATCGAGCAGGCCCAGCGACCAGTTGAAACCGAACCGGCTTTCCAGCCCGGCAAAATCGCGCCCAACCACGGCGTTGCCTTCGAATTCGATGCCGTTGACATCGGCGCTGGCGGCGTTGGAGGTGATCCCGATGAAGCTCTCGTTGACCCCGTCGCCATTGGCGTCGACCCCGACCGATCCGGGGATCTGGACATCGCTGTAGTCGCCCTTGAAGGCCGCGAGCGAGAGGAACAGCCGGTCGTCGAGCAGCGACGCTTTGTAGCCCAGTTCGTAACTGTCGACCTTTTCGGGGCCGAAGCGGAGGAAGGCGAACTCATCATCGTAATCGATATCGCCGTCGCCATCGAGATCGGGCGCCGCCGAGGTCTGCCCGCGCGGGTCGAAACCGCCGCCCTTGAAGCCCTTCGAATAGGTGAAATAGAGCGTATGGTTGCGCGAGGGCTTGTAGGCGATCGAGGCGCGCGGGGTGAATTCCTCGAAGGTTTCCTCGCCGCGGAAATCGCTCGTCACCGCAATCGGAACCGCCGCCGTGGGGCCGAACAGGTCCGAATATCCGCCGATGAAGGTGGTGCGCAGCACGCGGCTGTCGCGCTTGTCCCAGGTGTAGCGGCCGCCCAGCGAGACGCTCAGCCGATCGGTGAGGTCATAGGTGAAATCGCCGAACACCGAATAGGTCTCGGTCCCCACATCGCCAAGCGTCTGCGCATTGAGCCCGGGCAGGCCCAGCAGCGCTCCGGTAGTGAAAATCGCCACGTCGAAGGCGGTGAAGGCGTTCGCGTTGAGGTAATAGGCACCCAGCACGCCGTTGAGACGATCGCCCTGGTAAAGCAGATGCAGTTCCTGGCTGAACTGGTCGTTCTCGTAGATCGCCGGTACGTCGAGATCGGCAACCGCAAGGCTGTCGAAATCGATGGGGCTGGTCGATGTGTCCTCGCGATAGCCGGTGATCGATTTGAGCGTGATGGTGTCGGAAACTTCCAGCTCCAACGTCAGCCCGCCGCCATAGGCCTCGACTTCCTGATCCACCACGTCGAGCCCGGCGCGGGTATCGTACGGATCGTCGAGCACGGGTTGCCGCGTGACGAGGCTGGGGATCAGCCGGGCCCCCTGCCGCGCTTCGCTCTGATCCTTCACATAGTCGCCCGACAGCCGGACGAACAGCGGACCACTGTCGAATTCGATGGTGCCGCGGGCGGCCCAGACGTCCTTGTTGTAATTCTCGGTGCCGAGCGTGAGATTGTCGCCGAAGCCACCGCGCGACAGCCGGGCGCCGCTTGCCCCGATGCTCAGATTGTCGGTCAGCGGGGTCGAGGCGGTGACGATCAGATCGGCCTGATCGTAGGAGCCATAGGTGCCGCGCAGCTTGACGCTGGTTTCGTCGGGCAGGCGCGCGGTGACGTATTTGATCGCGCCGCCGATCGTGTTGCGCCCATACAGCGTGCCCTGCGGTCCGCGCAGCACTTCGATGCGTTCGACATCGTAGATGTCGAGCACCGAAGCTTGCGGGCGGTTGAGGTAGACATCGTCGACATAGAGCCCGACCCCGGCTTCGAACCCGGCGACCGGATCCTGCTGGCCGACGCCGCGGATGAAGGCGGTGAGGGTGGTGTTGGTGCCGCGGCTGACCTCGAGCGTCAGATTGGGCACTTCCTGCGCGATTTCGGTCAGATCCTGTGTTCCGCTGCGCAGCAATTGCTCGCCCGACAGCGCGGTCACCGACAGCGGAACGTCGATCAGGCGCTCGTCGCGGCGGCGCGCGGTGACGATAATGACGCCATTGTCCGCCGCGCGGGCTTCCTGGCCTGCAGCCGGTTCAACTTCGCCTCCTGCGGCGGTGGTGGTGGATTGCGCCGCGGCGGGCGCGGCAAATGCCAAGGCGGCGCCACTCGCCAAAAGGCCGGCACAGATACGCGAACGATTGAAACTCATCGACTCTCTCCCCTCTGGAATTCTCTTCGAACTCTCTCGCCTGCTGCAATACTGAAACATGAACCACCTTTCAAGTTTGTTCTTGCACGGGGTCGGCTTCGATGCGAGATCGGCGGGCATCGGAACGGAGCGGACGAGGAAGAGGGCGGAAATGGACACCGCGAGGCACGAAGGCGAGAAGACGCCGCGGACCGAGAGGGGGCGGCGCACCTTGCGCAAACTGCTCGACGCGGCGGCGAGCGAGTTCGGCGAGCGCGGCTTCCACGAAGCCTCGATCAGCACCATCACCCGCCGGGCCGGGGTCGCGCTGGGGAGTTTCTACACCTATTTCGATAGCAAGGACGCGATCTTCCGCGCGCTTGTGAGCGACATGAGCGACGCGGTGAAACTGGCTGCGCGCGAAGCGATCGCTCCGGAAATGCCGCCGCTCGAGATCGAGCGTGCAGCGCTGGAAGCCTTCCTGCGCTTCGCGGGCAAGCACAAGGAAATCTACCGCATCATCGACGAGGCCGAATTCGTCGATCCCGAGAGTTATCAGGCGCATTATCGCACCATCGCGCAGCGCATTGCTGACCGGCTGGAGAGCGGCGCGGCGCAAGGCGACATGCGCTCCGGTCTCAGCGAGATCGAAGCCTGGGCGCTGATGGGAATGAACGTGTTTCTCGGCCTGCGCTATGCGATCTGGGCGCAGGCGGACGATCCCGATCCTGCCACGATCGCGAGGCGCGCCAATCTCTTGCTGACCGCGGGTATTGCGGGCGAGAAGCCCGAGGAGCCTTAGCGGGTTTTTCGGAACGGCTTCGGCGACAAGCCGTTGGTCGAACAAAGGAGATTATACTATGATCGGCAAGATTATCGGGGCATTCGTGGGTGACAGACTGGCCAAGCGGGCCGGCGGTTTGAGCGGGGCGCAAGGCGCCGCGCTAGGCGTCGTCGGTACAGCCGTGCTGCGCCGCATCAGCCTGCCCGCAATGGCGGCTATCGCTGCAGGCGGATACGCCGCGAAGAAGCTTTCGGAAAAGAACGCAGCCGGCAAATCCGGTGCCGCCGATTCCTCACGCTGACTTGGCTATTCGGCCAAATCCGAGCGAACATAAGGCGCCGGCGGGAAACTCCGGCGCCTTTTCTGTGTGCCAGCGTCTGAACTGAACCTCCCCATCCGCCGGATCGCCGGATCGCCGGACTGCCGGATGGGAAGGGCATCGCGGAATCCGATTAGGCCGCCTGCGGCCAATGGCGTGCGATCGGCTGCGACCAGCGGACAAGGCGCGGCGCCTCGCGCTTGGCAACAAGCCATTCGGCGAGACCGAGCGCTTTGCTTTCCTCGCCGCGGGCGATCGCCTGCATCATCGATTCGAGCAGACGTTCCTGCGGGGTGCGCCTCACGGAACAGGGCGTGCCCACGTCGAGTGGGCGCCGCCCGGAGCGGCATAGCAACTGCGTGACGCGCTCCACCGACCAGCGGATCCGATGCCCCTCGGCGCGGGGCGGAAGATCGATCACGTCGTTGGCAGGCTGCAGTACAGCCGGTCCGGCAAGGCGAAACAAATCGAGCATAAGTGAACCCATCTCCTGCTGGAAATGAGAATGACTTGCAGTAGCGCGCAGCGCAAGCCCTAAGATGCAAAAAGCCGGGTGAAGCCCCTCAGGGCCACCCGGCTTTTCGATCTGCATCTTACTCGCCTTGATGGGCGGGTGGAAGGCAAGCGTGTCAGGCGACCTGGCGCTGCACGTCGGCAGCGACAAATT
Source organism: uncultured Erythrobacter sp. (assembly GCA_963975275.1). Taxonomy (GTDB): domain Bacteria; phylum Pseudomonadota; class Alphaproteobacteria; order Sphingomonadales; family Sphingomonadaceae; genus Qipengyuania. The sequence continues at coordinate 90,726 of CAXBFN010000012.1, forward strand.
CGCCGCACCAATCGTCTTGCGCGACATTGGGCCAATGCGCCTTCTTGTCGCCCTCGGCGGGGGAGGGGGCATAGCGGCGGCATTCGCTGCTCATCGTCTGATAGAATTTGCAATTTTCGCAGTGCATAGTCGATCTCCTATTCGCTCGGTCCAAGCTGTCGACCACGGGCCTAGCAGAGGGAATCAAAAAGGCAAGTAAAATCAATTACTTAAGATTGATAATCAGTAGCAGCCAAGGCGTGCTACTGCGAATTCGAGGCATTAGGAGCTCGCGTCCCGAGCCCGCCCTTGCGCCGATTGAGCCATGCGAACTCGAATTGTGGGAGTAATGGTGGGCGCGGCAGGGATTGAACCTGCGACCCCACCCGTGTGAAGGGTGTGCTCTACCACTGAGCTACGCGCCC
>CAXBFN010000013.1:0-80704 GCA_963975275.1 uncultured Erythrobacter sp.
GAACCTGCGACCCCACCCGTGTGAAGGGTGTGCTCTACCACTGAGCTACGCGCCCGCCCGGGCCTCGCGGCGCCAGTCGGCGGCCGGTCGGGCAGGGGCGCGCCTTTACTTGGGCGGCGCGCGCTTGGCAAGCGATTGCGAAACGGCTCAGCGCGCGAACAGCGCCATCAGTTTCGCCAGCCAACCCGACAGTTCACGGCCCTCCGCAGCTCCATGCCGCGGTGACGGCGGGCATTCGAGGCAATAGGCCTGCGCGCCGCGCGTGGTCAGAAGCCGTTCGAGATCGCCGACGAGGCGACCGCCGAGCGCTTCCTGCTGGCGTGCAAAGAGGGTGGCGATATCGGCGCGCGCGACCTTGCTGTCGTCGACCAGCAACTGACGCAGCAGCGTATCGTAAGTCCCCGGCTCACGGCCCAGATAGTCGACATACCACTCGCCCTCCTCGAGATCCGCCTGCGCCGCGGCCCAGGCCAAGGCGGTATCGAGGCCGCCATATTGATCGACCAGGCCGATCTGCCGCGCCGCACCGCCATCCCAGACCCGCCCCTGGCCGATCCGATCGACTTCCTGCGCGGAGAGGTTGCGCGCCGCGGAGACTTGCGCGATGAAATCCGCATAGCCATCGGCCACGGAGGCCTGCAGAATGGCATCCACCTCGGGCGTGAAGCCGCCCACCAGATCGGGCTGGCCCGAGAGCGGGGTGGTGCGCACACCGTCGACACTGACGCCGATTTCGTCTGCCAGTCCCTCGAACGTCGGGATCACGGCAAATATGCCGATCGAGCCGGTGATGGTCTCGGGCTCGGCGAAGATCCGGTCCGCGGGGGTTGCGACCCAGTAGCCGCCGCTCGCGGCGACATTCGCCATCGACACGGCAATGGGTATGTCGCGCGCCTTGTGGCGCAGGATGGCGCGGCGGATTTCCTCGCTCGCCATCACTGACCCGCCGGGCGAATCGACCCGCACGACCAGCGCGGCCAGATCGGCCTCCAGCGCTTCGTCGAGCAGTTCCGCAATGCGGGTCCCGCCGGCGATTCCTGGCCCCGCATCGCCGTCCACGATTTCGCCTGCGATGGTCACCACGCCGATCGCCGAGCCGGTCTCGGCAATCTGGTTGTCCTGCAGCCAAGGCTCGAGCCCGGTTTGCGGATAGGCGTTGAGTTCGGTGCTCCACTCGTCCTCACCGACCAGCTCCACCAGCCTGGCGTCGAACTCCTGCCGGCTGCCAAGCTTGTCGACCAGCCCGGCGGACAGCGCCGCCCGGGCGAGATCGCCGCCAGCGGCCTCGATCCAGCCGACCGGGTCGCTCGTAACCCGCGCGATATCAGCCTGCGGGCGCGCCTTCTTCACATGCGCCTGCCATTCCTCCCACAGTGCGCCATAGAGCGCGGCGTAGTTTTCGCGCGCCGGCTCGGACATGGAGTCGCGTAAATACGGTTCGACCGCGCTCTTGTAGGTTCCGACGCGGTAGACGCGGGCATTGACCTTCAGCCGGTCGAGCAGTTCGCCATAATAGAGCTGTCCGCCTCCGGGGCCGGTGACGATGGCGCCGCCCAGCGGGTCGAGCCAGATTTCGCTCGCGTGGCTCGCCAGCATCACCCCGTCGTCGGCATAGGCGGAAGCGAAGGCAAGCACCGGCTTGTCCGCCGCGCGCACGCGGTCGAGCGCTTCGCCCACCGCCTGCAGATGGACCTGCCCGCCGCCCAGAAAGCTGTCGAGATCGAGCACGACCGCTTCGATCCGGTCGTCGCTTGCGGCCGCATCGATCGCGCGGACAAGTTCGCGGGCCTCGAATTCGCCAACCGGCACGGTCTGCGAAAGGAGCGCGGCGAATGGGTCGATCTCGGACCGCTCTTCCACGATCAGGCCGTTGAGGTCGAGCACCAGCGCGCCCTCACGCACTTCCGCCGGGCTTGGCCGCGCCGTCAGCACCGCGAACAGCAGCGTGAAGAACAGCAGCAGGAAGACGAGCACCAGCCCATCCTTCAATCCCACCAGCAAGCGCCAGACCCGGCCCGCGAATTTCATAGTCGATCCTTCAGGATAATCAGGGGCTCTACCTAGGCATTCATCGGCGAAACACCATGCAATTGTGCTTGAGCGGGTGATGGAGCTCGACTAGGAGCTTGGCTTTAATGACATCGTCGCCGCTCCGCCCCGCCTCCGGCCGCTATCCCGCGGGCCGGCAAGCCTTTCCGCATCGCGACCTGACCGGGATCGGCCAGCTCGAGCGGCACGAGATCCTGTATCTGCTCGACGAGGCGGAACAATGGGTCGAACTCAACCGCCGCTCGAACAAGCATCACGATGCGCTTGCGGGGCTGACCATCATCAACGCCTTCTTCGAGAATTCCACCCGGACGCTGCTGTCGTTCGAGATCGCCGGCAAGCGGCTGGGCGCGGATGTGGTCAATATGCACGCCGCGCAGTCGTCGGTGAAGAAGGGCGAGACGCTGATCGACACCGCGATCACGCTGAACGCGATGAACGCCGATGCGATCGTGATCCGCCACGGCTCGAGCGGAGCGACGCAGCTGATCGCCAGCAAGGTCGATTGCCCCGTGCTCAACGCCGGCGACGGTCAGCACGAACATCCGACGCAGGCGTTGCTCGATGCGCTGGCGCTGCGCGAGGCGCTCAGCGACCGGGGCGAGCCGAGCGAAGATTTCACCGGCCTCACCGTCGTGATCTGCGGCGACATCATGCACAGCCGGGTCGCGCGCTCGAACCTGCTGTGCCTGCAGGCGCTGGGCGCCACCGTCCGCCTGTGCGCGCCGCCGCCGCTGATGCCAACGGGCGTCGAGGCGATCGGGGCGGAGGTGTTTCATGATTTCGACGCCGCGCTGGCCGGGGCCGATGTGGTGATGATGCTGCGGCTGCAGAACGAGCGCATGAGCGGCCAGTTCATCCCCTCCGAACGCGAATACCGCCACCTTTACGGCCTGACCCGCGCCCGGCTCGACGCCGCCGCTCCCGAGGCGCTGGTGATGCACCCCGGACCGATGAACCGCGGGGTCGAGATCGACAGCGATGTCGCCGATATGGGCGAGCGCTCGCTCATCACCCGGCAGGTGGAGATGGGGGTCGCAATCCGGATGACCTGTCTCGATGTGCTCACCCGCAGCGCACGCGGTGTCGAGGGCTGGGCGGTATGAAGCAGACGAAACCACTGACGATCACCGGGGGACGGCTCGTGCTCGCCGATGGCGTGCGCGAGGGCGCCGTGCGGCTGGTCGATGGCCGGATCGACGCACTGGGCGATATCGCACCGCATGAGGGCGACGAGGTTCTCCAGGCGCGGGGACAACTGGTGGCGCCCGGGCTGGTCGATTACGGGGTCTTCGCGATCGACAAGCCGGCGTTTCATTTCGGCGGGATCACCCGTGCGGCGCTGATGCCCGACCAGTCGCCGCCGCTCGATCTCCCCAGCCGGGTCGCCTATATCGCCAAGAGCGGCAAACCCGATTTCTGGGTCCACCCGCTCGCCGCCGCGACCCGCGGGCTCGAGGGCACGCAGCTCGCCGAGATCGGGTTGATGCGCGAGGCGGGTGCGCGCGGAATCGCCACCGGGCGGCGCTGGATCGGCGATACGGGCGTGATGCTGCGCTTGCTGCGCTACGCCGCCATGCTCGATCTCACTGTCGTCGTGCATGCCGAGGATGGCGCGCTGGCGGGCGATGCGGTCGCCACCGCGGGCGAGATCGCGACGCGGCTCGGCCTGCCGAGCGCGCCCGCCGAGGCCGAGGCGCTGGCGCTGGCGCGCGATCTCGCGCTCGCAGAAATGGCCGGCGCGCGGGTTCATTTCCGCCAGGTGACCACCCGCGCCGGGCTTGCGCTGATCCGCGCCGCCAAGGACCGCGGCCTGCCCGTGACCGCCGGGGTGACCCCGGCGCATTTCATGCTTTCGGATCTGGCGACCGCCGATTTTCGCAGCTTCATGCGATTGTCGCCCCCACTGCGGGTCGAGGACGACCGGCAGGCGGTGATCGAGGCAATCGGCGACGGCACGATCGACGTCGTCGCCAGCGGCCACGATCCGCGCGGGCCCGAGCAGAAGCGCCTGCCGTTCGCCGATGCCGCGCCGGGCATGGCGGGGGCCGAGACGCTGCTGGCGATGGTGCTGACGCTGGTGCGCGACGGCACCATCGACATGGCGCGCGCCTTCGCGCTGGTCGCGGCGACGCCTGCGCGGCTGCTGGGGGTCGAGGCCGGGGCGCTGGTCGCGGGCCACGAGGCCGATATCGCGCTGATCGATCCCGAGAAGCCGTGGGTGATCGACAGTGCGAAGATGGCGGCGACCGCTGGCAACACGCCTTTCGATCGCCAGCCCACGCAGGGCCGGGTCACCGCGCTGTTCAAGGGCGGGATGCGGATCGGCGGCTAGCCGCAACGAAAGACCCCTCCCGCAAGGGGGAGGGGTTTCGCCGAGCTAGAAATTCGGGGTCAGCGCGCTGCGACGCGGACGTTGTTGTCGATCGTGCCGGGCAGCGGATTGCTTGCGGCATAGGCGATGCAGCCCGCTCCGCCGCGCTTGACCGACTGGCACAGGCCCTGCGCCGAACTCTTGGCGAAACCGCCGGCCGCGACGCGGTAGTAGATCTTGCCCTTGACGTTCGCCTTGGTGATCACCTGCTTCGCGCCATCGAGCTCGGGGTGGCGCTTGAGGAAGACCTTCCACGCGGTCTGGGCATCGGACATCGAGAAATAGGAACCGAGCTGCACCCGGTAGTCGCCCGATGCCATCGCCAGCGCGGGCCGGGCGGCAGGCGCCTGCGGCGAGGCAGCCGAGCGGGGCGCAGGGGTGACGGAGCGGGTCCTCGCGGGAACGGCCTGGACCACTTCGCGGCTGAGGTAGCGCGCGCCGGGGGAAGCCGCCGTATCGGTCTGCGCCGGAGCGCTGGCCTGCACTGCTCTCGGCGCGGAGGGAAGCAAGGCAAGAGCCGGAGCCGGGCGATCCGCCTGCGTCACCGGGGGAAGCTCGCCATTGCCGAAGCTGCTGGCGAAATCGCCGCCCGCTGCGGAATCGGCGCGGTCGTCGGGCGCCATGGTTTCGGCGGCAAGCTGGTCGACGCTGTCGAAATTGCGCAGCGCGAGCATGGTCGGCTGGCCCGGATCGCGGACCATCTTGACGCTGAGCAGGTCGGCGATCCGTCGCTGGTACATTTCCGGCGCGGAAAGAACCGCCCATTTGCTCATCGTGTCGCCCAGCTTGTCGGCGGGCACGTCCTCGGCGGCCATGATCCGCGCGCTGCGCCAGTCGCCCTGAAGCGCGAGGCTGTAGGCGAGGTTCTGGCGCACCTTCATGGTGTTGGTTCCGTTGCGCAGCAGATTGCCAAGCACGTGTACGGCTTCCTGCGGGCGACCGGCGAGGGCGATCGCGAGACCGTAGTCGGCGGGATCGAGGCGATCCTTGTAGCGGTCGAGCGTGGCGAGTGCCCGGGCCTGCTGACCCGCTGCGATCTGTGCCAGCGCAAGCCGCGTGAGCGTACCCGAAGAGCTGTCCCCCAGCGTGGCCGCTTCGGCCAGAGTGGTGGCGGCGGAGTCGAACCGGCCCGCCTCGATATAGGCAGTGCCCAGCAGCGCGCGTGCGGCAGCATCGCGGGGGGTCGCCAGCACGGCCGCCTCGGCGTGGGTGACAGCCTTGTCGCCCTTGCCCTTGGCGAGCGCTTCCTGCGCCTTGGCGGTGGAGGCCTGCGCGGGCGGGGCGACATTGGCGGTGCAACCGGTCAGCGCGACCGTAGCGAGCGCCGTCGTCAGGGCAAGGCCCAGCTTCCGGTTGCTCTTCGCTGTCATCGTCTTGCTCATTCTACCCCTCCTGAGGGTTCGGATTTGCGGCAAAGGTCAATCGCGCTTCACCTGCGCGGCGAGTAGGTCGATGTCGGGCATCTCGGACAGCAGCGCATCGAGCGCCTCGGTCACGAGTTGCTGGGCGCTGCGACCCCTTACGGTGCAGGCGAGGCGAAGCTTGAGATGGCGGTCCTGGTCGAGCCGCAGCGTGAAGGCGGCGCGTTTGCCGCCGACGGTGGCGGGCTTGCTGGCACGGGGTTCGAGAGCGGAGCGCGAGAGCGGCGTTTCCAGCTTCTGGGCGATACGTTCGATAGTGTCGCGGACCGGGCTTTGCGCCTTGCGCTGAACCAGGACTTCCGCCTCGGCCTGCCGAACTGCGGTGTCGTCTCTGGTGGCAGGGGATAGCGAAACGACCTCGCCTCCCGATGTCGGTGCCTTGACGATCGGCTCCTCGCCCATGTCGTTCCAGCCCAGATCTTCCAGGTTGGCAGCGGCTTCCTTGCCATCGACCATACCCGGTGCACCGTTCTGCGGACGCATGGCAGGGCGCGCGCCGCCCTTGCGGGCCAGCAGCGTGGAGGACAGAGAGGCGAAGCCGGTGTCGCTCATGGCGTAATCCTGCAGCCTTTTTACGGTTACTGGGCCACGCGGCGACCGAAGCCGCCCGCGGGTCGATGGGCACCGGCCATCTGGGCCTGGTGGTTGGGCGCTGCGAAGATCGTCCGGCGGAAGTTCTTCTCCAGCCGGTCAGAAACGTATTTCCACAGCGCGGTCACTTCGGCAGCGCTGCGGCTGTTTTCGTCCACTTCCATCACCGTGCGGCCGTCGATCATCGAGGCGGCGAAATCGGTGCGGTGGTGCAGCGTAATCGGGGCCACGGTGCCGTGCTGCGACAGCGCGACCGCGGCTTCGGAGGTGATCTTGGCCTTGGGCGTCGCGCCGTTGACCACGAACACCAGCGGCTTGCCGGCGCGTTCGCACAGGTCGACCGTGGCGCCCACGGCGCGCAGATCGTGCGGGCTTGGCCGGGTGGGGACGACGATCAGTTCGGCCACCGCGATAACCGACTGGATCGCCATGGTGATGGCAGGGGGCGTGTCGATCACCGCGAGCTTGAAGCCCTGCTGGCGAAGCACGTTGAGATCGCTGGCGAGCCGGGCCACGGTGGTCTGCGCGAAGGCGGGATATTCCGCCTCGCGCTCGTTCCACCAGTCGGCGAGCGAGCCCTGAGGATCGATGTCGATGAGAACGACCGGGCCGGCACCCGCCCGCTGAGCCTGAACGGCCATATGACCGGACAGGGTTGTCTTCCCCGATCCGCCTTTTTGCGATGCCAACGCCAGTATTCGCACGGCCCGGTCCCCTTGAATTACGCCCTAGATCGTCGTCGAATTCGCTCGCAAAACGCGAGGTCTCGACAGGGAAATCGCAGACTACCCTCAATTTTGGGTTAACGGGTGCGGGTAAAACGCGCCGCCCGGCAGCGCAAAAGACAGCCAAGATTTTGCTAACGCGGGTTTTACTATATGTTCAGTGGGGTAAACGTAGGCGAAAGCATGAAATCCATGGAGACGGCGATGCGCAACCCGATAGTGAGACGAACCGGCCTGACTGCGGGCGCCTTGGCACTGGCCGGTCTGCTGATGACGAGCGCCGCCCCGGCGCTGGCAGACGTGAAGCAGGGCGTCGATGCCTGGGCGGCCGGCGATTATGCCACCGCAGTGCGCGAATGGTCGGGCCCGGCGGCGCAGGGCGATCCCGATGCGCAGTTCAATATGGCGCAGGCTTACCGGCTGGGGCGCGGGGTCGAGGCCGATCCGCGCCAGGCGGAGGCTCTCTATGCCGCCGCCGCGGCGCAGGGCCATGTGAAGGCTGCCGACAATTACGGTCTGCTGCTGTTCCAGGACGGCCGCCGCGAGGAAGCAATGCCGTATGTGACCGATGCTGCCGATCGCGGCGATCCGCGCGCGCAATATCTGGTCGGTGTGGCCCATTTCAACGGCGATCTGGTCGAGAAGGACTGGGTCCGCGCCTATGCTTTGCTGACGCTGGCCAACGGCACCGGCCTTCCGCAGGCGCGCGCTGCGCTGACGCAGATGGACGAATACATCCCGCTCGACCAGCGCGAGCAGGCGCAGGTGCTCGCGCAGCAACTCGACGCCCGCGCGAACGCCAACCGCGCACAGCAGCTTGCAAGCGTCGATCTCGAACGCGGACCGGTGCAGACCGCGATGGCGCCCGAACCGATCCCCGACGAACCGCAGCCGCCGATGGTGCTGCCCGCGCCGACCGCTGCGCCGGTTACCACGGTTGCGGTCGATCGGGCGGGGGCCGACTACACGCTTCCGCAGACCCAGCCCGCCTCGGCACCCGCCGCCCTTCGCACCACCGCGGATCAGGCCCCTGCTGCGGCTCCAGCACAAGTTCGGACCGCCGCCGTTCCCGCTACGGCTTCGGCGGGGACCGCGATGAACGGCCCCTGGAAGATACAGCTTGGCGCCTTCGGGCAACCGGGCAATGCCGATCGCCTGATCGAACGCATGCGCAGCCGCAGCGCGCTGTCCGGGGCTCGGCTCGTCGAGGAGCCCGAGGGTCGCTTGACCAAGGTCATGGCCACGGGCTTCGCCAGCCGTGCCGCGGCCCAGCAGGCTTGCAACACGCTCAAATCCGGCGGTCAGGATTGCCTGGTCACGCAATAGGCTCGCGGTAACGCCTTCCCCCTCGCGCTGCCTTTGCTAAAAGGGCTGCACGAGGGGGACCACCATGACCGATGCCGCCGATCCGGACCAGCCCAGCGCCCAGTTCAATGCCGCGCCGGATCAGCCCAGGCCGATCGCCGAAAGCGGCAAGCGTATCGCCAGCCTCGATTTCATTCGCGGGCTGGCGGTCATGGGCATCCTTGCGGCGAACATCATTGTCTTCGGCCAGCCGATGGTGGCCTATATGTGGCCGGACGCTTTTCTCGTGCCCTCGGGCGATCCTAACGGCTGGATGTGGGCGCTCCAGTTCGTGCTGATCGACGGTAAGATGCGCGGCCTCTTCACGCTCCTGTTCGGAGCCGGGCTCTACCTCTTCCTCGAGAAGGCGTGGGAACGCGGCAGCGGGCTGGGATTGCAGGCCCGGCGGCTGGCGTTCCTGCTCCTGTTCGGGCTGATCCATTTCTTCTTCATCTGGAAGGGCGATATCCTCACCGGCTACGCGCTGTGCGGGTTCGCGGCGCTGCTGTTCGTGGGGATGACACCGCGCGGCCAGCTCGTCGCGGGCTTGATCGGCTATTTTGTCGGCGCGATCGCTTTCACCTCGCTGTTCGCGGGAATGTACGCCTTCGACCGGATGGAACCCGCCAATGAGGAGATCGCAGCCTCGCAGGTCGAGATGCGCGCGGTGAAGACCGAAGGCATCGCGGACGGCGAGATCGAGACAGCCCTCATCTCCTCGGGCGATTACGCGGGCTTCGTCGCGCATAATTTCGCCGAGCACTGGTCCGATCCGCTGACCTTCCTGCTGATGCTCGTGTTCGAGACGCTGCCGTTGATCCTGATCGGCATGGCACTTTACCGGATGGGACTGTTCGATGGCCGAATGCCGGCGCGCAAGGTCCGGTTGTGGGGCTGGATATCGCTGCTGTTCGGTGCGGTGCTGTCGGCGGCGATTGCGTGGTGGGCCGTCGGCGAGGGGCTGACCTATTTCGGCACGAGCCTGGCATTCATAGGATTGGCCCGGTTTGCCAGCCTGCCGATGGTTCTGGGATTGGCGGCCTTGCTTTCCCTATGGGGTGCAAGCGCTAGCGGGGCGCTGGCCGAGCGCGTTTCGGCAGCCGGACGCGCCGCCTTCACCAATTACATCGGCACCTCTGTTGTCATGCTGTTCGTCTTTCACGGCTGGGCCGGGGGCCTGTTCGGCGAGCTCAATCGCCCTCAGCTCTATCTGGTCGTACTGGCGACCTGGGTGCTGATCCTCGCCTGGTCCAAGCCCTGGCTCGACCGGTTTCGCTACGGGCCGCTGGAATGGCTGTGGCGGTGCCTGACTTACGGGCGCAAGTTTCCGCTCCGGCGTTAGGGCGCGGCTACGTTTCGTCGCGGGCGACGCGGGGCGGGCCTTTGGCGGCGAGGCGGGTCTCGAACAGGAAGAACAACAGGCCGGTCACCAGCAGGCTCATGGTCACCACCCAGGCCAGCGCGATCACCGTGCCGATCTGCGATTCGATATAGGCGCTGACGAACAGCAGGGCGATCACCACGCTGATGGTCACCGCCGATGCAGTGCTGAACACCAGCGCCCATTGCGACTGCCGGCGGCGCTTGCCCAGCCAGGCGAGTTCGCCCGCGTCATTGCCCGCCTCGCCATCGTCGATCCGGCGCGTGATCCGCTCGATCCGCTGCGCGACCCAGATCAACCGGCTCATCATCACGTTCATGATCGCGCCGATCCCGCTCAGCAGGAAGGCCGGAGCCATCGAGAGCTGCACGATCTGCTGGACCCGCGGCGTGCTCGCGGTGCGTTCGAGCAGGTCGAAGGCGAAACTTCCGCCGACGGTGAGAAGGTCGAGCGTCATGGGCTAGTCTTTGGCGAAGGGGTTCTTGGGGCTTTTGAGCGTGAGGCGCACCGGCACCGCGTCGAAGCCCAGCTTGGCGCGGATGCCGTTGACCAGATAGCGTTCGTAGCTGGTCGGCAGCGCATCGAGCCTGGTGCCGAAGATGACGAACCGCGGCGGGCGGGTGCCGACCTGGGTGATGTAGCGCAGCTTGATGCGCCGACCCTTGGGGGCGGGCGGGGGATTGGTTTCGAGCGCGTCGTCGAACCAGCGGTTGAGCGCGGCGGTGGGGACGCGCTTGGACCAGCTGGCGCGGATGTCGAAGGCGGCGCCGAGCATGGTGTCTAGGCCCTTGCCGGTCTTGGCGCTGACCGCGAGCAGCGGCACGCCGCGCACCTGCGCCAGCCCGTCGTCGAGCGCGGCGCGCACGCCGTTGAACAGCCCGCTGGCGTCCTCGGCGATGTCCCATTTGTTGATCGCCACCATCAGTGCGCGGCCTTCCTGGAGCACCCGGTCGGCGATCTTGAGATCCTGGTGTTCGAGCCCCTGCGTCGCATCGAGCAGCAGCACCACGACCTCGGCGAAATCGATCGCGCGATGCGCGTCGGCGACCGACATTTTCTCCAGCTTGTCCTGCACTTTGGCGCGCTTGCGCATGCCCGCGGTGTCGACCAGATGGATGTCGCGCTGCTCGCCGGTCCGGGGATCGGTCCATTGATAGTCGATCGCGATCGAATCGCGGGTGATCCCGGCCTCGGGTCCGGTCAGCAGGCGGTCTTGCCCAAGCAGGCGATTGATCAGGGTCGACTTGCCCGCATTGGGACGTCCGACGATGGCGAGCTTGAGCGGGCCGAGCGTGACCTCCTCGTCGTCGTCGACATATTCGATCCGCTCGGAAGCCGCATCGGCCTTGTCGCCGATGATCGGCCACAGCGCGGCGAACAGGTCGGCGATGCCGTCGCCGTGTTCGGCGGACAGGCCCACCGGCTCGCCAAAGCCGAGATTGTAGCATTCGAGCACGCCCGCCTCGCCGGCGCGGCCCTCGGCCTTGTTCGCCACCAGCACCACGGGCAGGTGCTGCTCGCGCAGCCAGCGGCTGATTTCCTCGTCGAGCGGGGTCAGGCCGGCGCGCGCATCGACCACCAGCAGCGCGGCATCGGCGCCCTCGAGGCTGACTTCGGTCTGCTTGCGCATCCGCCCGGGCAGGCTGGCGGGATCGTCGTCTTCCCAGCCCGCGGTGTCGACGATGATGAAATCGAGCCCCGCCAGCGAGGCATCCCCCATTCGCCGGTCGCGTGTGACTCCGGGCTGGTCGTCGACCAGCGCCAGCTTCTTGCCGACCAGACGGTTGAACAGCGTCGACTTGCCGACGTTCGGGCGGCCGATGATGATCACGGTCGGTTTGGGGGATTGGGGTGTCATGACTGGCGGGCAGGTGGCCCTTGTTGCTCGATTTGGCAAGGATGTCGCGCCTTTCGGGATACACCGATGGTGCAGGGGCGCAGATGGTGAATATCGGTTAACTGCTTTCGGCAGCCATGTCGCAAGGCTCGTGTGCGCAATATTGCGGTCATGAGGAAACCCATCGCCTTCGGCCTTAGCGGCCTCGCCTTGCTGGCAGCGGTTCCCGCGCTGGCGCAATCCAGCGACGATTTCGGCTTCGGCGCGAGCGACGCCTCGCGCAATGCCGAGCTGGCTCCCTATCTGCAATGCGTGCCCTATGCGCGCGAGGTTTCAGGAATTCGTCTGTTCGGGGATGCACACACCTGGTGGCAGCAGGCCGAGGGTCGCTATGCGACCGGTAACGCTCCCAAGGTCGGCGCGGTGATGGCGTTCCGACCGCATCGCAATATGGAACTGGGTCATGTCGCTGCCGTCAGCCGGGTGGTCGACAGCCGCACGGTCCTGCTCAATCATGCCAATTGGTCGCCGATCGACGGGCGGCGCGGGCAGATCGAGCGCGACGTGCTCGCGGTGGATGTCTCGCCCGCCAACGACTGGAGTGCGGTGAGGGTCTGGTATCATCCGCTCGGCGCGCTGGGCAAAACCGCGTGGCCGGTGGAAGGCTTCATCTATTCCGACCGCACGCGCGGCGCTTCGGTGCGGATCGCGCAGGCGCCGAGGCAGGGGCCGACACGGATGCAAAGTTCGCGCCGCTTCCTGAGCGCCTTCAACGAATTCTCCAACTGAGGCTCTGGCGGATCAGTCGGTCTTGGCGACCGGCGGATTCTCGCCCAGATCCTCGTACCAGGCTTCGACCGGGCCGTTGAGCTTGAGGGTCAACGGATTGCCCTTGCGATCCATGGTCTTGCCCGCCTGGACCCGAATCCAGCCTTCGGAAATGCAGAACTCGTCCACATTGGCGCGCACCGCGCCCTTGAAGCGGATGCCGACGCCGCGCCTGAGCAGATCGGCATCGAAAAATTCGCTGCGCGGATTGACCGAGAGACGGTCGGGCGGGGTGTCGCTGGTGGCTGTATCGCTCATGCCGCGCCCCTAAGACGCGGCGCAAGCTCCCGCAAGTTCAATCCGCTCGGCGGATCGTTCCGGGGCGATTACCACCCGGTGGCATGACCGACCCACAATCATATCTCGTCGGGGTTGGTGCCGGGATTGTCGATGTCGGGCCGGGGGGGCTCGATCTCGGGCGGTTCGCGCATTGGGGCCTCGTTGGGCGGGCTCGAGGGCGGCATCTCGTTCGGGGCGCCGGGATCGATCGTGTCGGGTGCTGGGTCGGGCTGGGTAGCCATTATAAATTCCTCAGTCGGGGGGTAGGAGAGGGGCCGAGCGCAGCGCGCGCCGGGAATTTTCGCCCGCATTGTCGGGACGTTCGGTGTCGATCTCGCCTTGGTCGGTGCGATGGCCGAGCGGCTCCCCTTCGGCCTCGCCGTCCTCTTCCATCTCCGCCGCGGTCTTGGGATCGACATCGGGATCGATCACCGGCGGAGTATCGGGCGGGGTCTTGGGCGTGTCGTGATCGCTCATGGAGTGCCTTTCTTTGCCCATCAACGGCGGACGGGCGACTAGCGTTCCTGCCATCCATCGCCGCGCTTGCCCTTTTTGGCGCATCCGATTAGAGGCACGCGCCTACACGCGCGGCGTGGCTGTCGACGCGCGGCTTCGTTTGGGTTGCGGGCGTGGCGGAATTGGTAGACGCGCTGGTTTTAGGTACCAGTATCGAAAGATGTGGGGGTTCGAGTCCCTTCGCCCGCACCAGCCGCCCTCCGGCAGCCTCTCGCCCAGCACCGGTTAGACCCATTCAAGAGTACCCATTCATGCAGATCACCGAGACGACCAACGAAGGCCTCAAGCGCGGCTACAAGCTGACGGTCCCCGCCAAAGATATCGACGCGAAGGTTTCCGCCGAGGTCAAGAAGCTCGCCCCGCAGGTCCGCATGCCCGGCTTCCGCCCCGGCAAGGTGCCGGCCAATCTGGTGCGCAAGATGCACGGCGAGCAGATGCACGCGCAGGTCATGAACGACACGATTCGCGAATCGGTCGACAATCTGATGCGCGAAAAGCAGCTCCGCCCCGCGATGCAGCCCAAGATCGATCTCGACGAGAGCTACGAGCAGGGCAAGGACGTCGAGCTGACGGTCGAGCTGGAAATCCTGCCCAAGGTCGAGACCCCCGATATCGACGGGCTCAAGCTGGAAAAGCTGACCGTGCCCGTGACCGACGAACAGGTCGATGAAGCGATCGGCCAGCTGACCGCCAACAACAAGAGCTATAAGGACGCCCCCAATTCGAAGAAGGCCGCCGATGGCGACCAGCTGATTATCGACTTCGTCGGCAGCATCGACGGGGTCGAGTTCGAAGGCGGCAAGGCCGAGGGCGCACCGCTGGTGATCGGCTCGGGGCAGTTCATTCCCGGCTTCGAAGAGCAGCTCACGGGTGTGAAGACCGGCGAAGAGAAAACCATCACGGTAACCTTCCCCGAAGATTACCAGGCCACGCACCTTGCCGGCAAGGCGGCGCAATTCGCCGTCACCGTCCAGCAGGTGAAGGTCGAGGACGAGACCAAGGCCGACGACGAGTTCGCCAAGAACCTCGGACTCGAGAGCCTCGACAAGCTCAAGGAACTGCTGCGCGCCCAGCTCGAGCAGGAGACCGCCGGTCTCACCCGTACGCAGATGAAGCGCGCGCTGCTCGACCAGCTGGCTTCGGGTCACGATTTCGCCGTGCCGCAGGGGATGGTCGAGGCCGAGTTCGAGCAGATCTGGGCGCAGCTCCAGCAGGAAGCCTCGCAGTCCGACGATCCCGCCGAAGCGATGAAGGAAATCGAGGCAGAGAAGGACGATTACCGTCACATCGCCGAACGCCGCGTGCGGCTCGGGCTGCTGCTGTCCGAGATCGGCCAGAGCAACGGCGTCGAGGTAAGCGGACAGGAAATGTCGATGCTGATCCAGCAGGCGGCGCAGCAATACCGCGCCGAGGATCGCGAGCGGTTCATCCAGTACGTCCAGCAGGAGCCGATGGCCGCCGCCCAGCTGCGCGCGCCGCTTTATGAGGACAAGGTCGTCGATTTCCTGTTCGACAAGGCCGAGGTGACCGAACGCGAAGTGACCCGCGAGGAGCTCGAGGCGGCGATCGAAGCCGACGAGGACGCGGAAGAGGCGAAGCAGCCCGCCACCAAGAAGAAGGCTCCGGCCAAGAAAACTCCGGCGAAAAAGGCCGCTGCCGAGAAGGGCGAGGACAAGCCATCCGAGGAAGCCAAGCCCGCTGCGAAGAAGAAGGCTGCGCCCAAGAAGGAAGCGGCAGCAAGCGAAGCCGCCGACGAGCCTGCTGCCAAGAAGGCTCCGGCCAAGAAGGCTCCCGCCAAGAGCGCCGCTGCGGAGAAGCCCGCAGCCAAGAAAGCTCCGGCCAAGAAGGCTCCGGCCAAAAAATAGGTCTGCATCGAAATAGGTCTGCATTGGGCAGACACGAACAGGGCGGCAGGTCGATGAGACCTTGCCGCCCTTTTTCTATGCTCGGATGAGGGCAGGGCGGACCTGACCTGAGTCAATCCGTTTGCGGAGCGGGCTCGATTTCGGCATCCGCACTTTTGCCGGGGCGCGGGGCGAGATGGGGCATTTCTTCCTTCTGCCCGGTATGGATGTGACCGCCGCGGCCCTCGACATAGGCGATCAGCGGCCCGGCCAGAACGCCGTGAACGAGGATCGAAACGAGTATCGCGAAGCTGGCGGTGGCCCACAGCAGCGGCAGTCCTTCGAAATCGCCGTGGTTCTGGCCGTAAGCGAGATAGTAGATCGACCCCATCCCGCGCACCCCGAGAAAGGCGATCGCGACAGTTCCCGCCAATGGCAGCGGGGACCAGGTCTCGGACAGCATTCCCGCCAGGGGCCTGATCACGAACACCAGCGCCAGCCCCACCAGCGCCGCCGGCCAGGTGAGCGCGTTGAGCACGCCGCTCGCTAACATCACCCCGAAGCCGAGCAGCACCGCGACCAGCACGATCTGTTCGATCTGGTCGATGAAATGATGACTGATCTTGTGATAGCGGCTCGCATTCTCGCGCTGTCGCGCGGTGACGGCGGCGACGAAGACGGCGAGAAAGCCATAGCCATGAATGAGTTCCGCCGAGCCGTAGGCCAGGAGCAACGTGCCGAGCACGACCAGCCCTTCGCGCGTGGAATATTTGGGCATTGCATCCTCGACTTCGTCGATCGGCGCATCCGCCTCGCGCTCGAAGACGTACCAGGCGCCGAGCCGTCCGATGCCCCAACCGGCCGCGACGCCCGCCACTATCCTGTAGACTAGGTCGAAAGCCGCCCATTCGAGCGTCCAGCTGCCCAGCGCCGACATGCCCAGCGCGGCGATCGCCAGGTGGGTGAAGGGAAAGGCCAGCCCGTCGTTGATCCCGGCTTCCACCGTAAGGCTGAAGCGCACGTCGTGGCGCTTGCCTTCGCCCGGCGGGCCGACCTGGACGCTGCGCGCCAGTACGGGGTCGGTCGGTGCCAGCGCTGCGCCGAGCAGGATCGCGCTGGCGGGGGCGAGGCCGATCGCCCACCAGCCCAGAAACGCGACCGCCGCGATCGTCAACGGCATGGCGACGACGAGCAAGGGCCAAATCTGGCGCCAGTTGCGCCAGCTGACCGGCCGATCGATCGCGATGCCGGCTGCGGCCAGGCTGGCGATGACGATGAACTCGGTCACATACTCAAGGGTCAGGGCGTCGAACCCGTCCCACGCCGGATTGAAGAACGGCAGGCCCAGCGGCAGCGAGGCGAGCAGGAAGCCCGCCCCGACATACAGGATGGGCAGCGACATCCACATCTTCGCCAGCCAGCGTTCGAGCGTCACCGCCAGCATCAGCCCGATGCCGAAGATGACGAACATCATGATGCGGGGGTCGAATTCCACGGATTATCGAATGTTACGCTTGGTCATCGGGCACCAACGCGCGACGGCCGGTTTCGGGGTCGAGGCGCCTCGCAGGGCTTCGACAGCATGGCCGAGCTGCATGATGGCGGTCGTCCGCGGCAGAGTGCTGCACTGCATGCCTTCACAGTGCCGATCCGTGGCGGCTTTGCAAGAACCCCCAGAACAAGGATCCTCAGAAGTCGCCGCTCACGACAAGCCGAAAGGTCGGCCCGATCCGGCGATCGGCGTCTTCATGGAACAGCACGTCGCCGCCTTCTCGCGACCCTTCATATACGGTCCGGCGATAATAATCCCGTCCGCCGAGCAGATTGCCCGCGCGGGCCTGTACGGTGAGGCCGAGGACGTCCTTGTGCTCGACGAACAGCGTGCCGAAGAACGGCCCTTCCCATTCGCGTCCTTCCTCATAGCGCCGGGCATAGGGGGCGTTGTCGAAATGGCTGAGGTCGGCGCCCCAGGCCCAGTCGCTTTCGGGGATGTCATGGCGAAAGGCGATTTCGAGCGCACCCTCCTGATCGTGGGAAAAGCCGCGGCTGAACCCGGTGAAAGGATCGGCAACATCCATGAAGCGCTTCACCGCCTGAATGTCGAAGCGTGCCCCCTTCCATCCGAGGGGATCCATGTTGATCGTGGCGTTGGCTTCGAGGTGCAGGCGTTTCGCGTCGCCGATATTTCCCCGCGCTTCTCCGCCATCGCTGAGCGGGAACCAGTCGATGAAATCCTCGAACCAGGCCTGCTTGGCCTCCAGCTTGATCGATCCCCACGGGCCGAACCGCTTGTTGGCTTCGAGTTCGATGTTCCAGCTTTGATAAGGGACCAGTTCGTTGTTCCCGCCGTTCGCATTATCGTCGTTGAGCGAGACGCTCGCGAGGAAATCGCCAAACGAGAGCTGGCTTACCCTCCGCGCCAGAGTGACCGAGAGGTCGAACCCATCGGAGGGTTTCCAGGTTGCGGCGAAGGAACCCTTCGGGCGCTGGAAACTGCGCGCATTTGCGGCAACGCCGGTCTGTTCGATGGTGGAGAACTCCATCGCGCCGATCGCCTGAACCGAGAGCGTCGGCAGGATCTGGCGCGAGAAGCTGAGACTTGCCTCGTAGCGGTTCTCGGTCACGCCGCCGTTGCCACCCGGAAAAGGCAGTGCAAGGAATTCGCCGCCGGGAGCCAGTTCGAAGAGCGACGAAGTGCGATCGAGCCGGTTGAAGGCGGCCTCGCCGGAGAACTGCCAGTCGGCTTGCCACAGCTTCCAGCCATATTCGAGGCGGCCGATCCGTTCGCCTGCGCCGTTGGTCTGGTCGAAACGGTACCCCGTCGCCTGGCTGCCATCGTCGAAACTGTCGATCAGCGTGGCGGTATAATTGTCGCGCTCATAGCGTTCGAGGCCGATCAGCTTCATCGTGCCCGGGCCGAAGGGAAACTGAATGTCGCCGCCGATTTCGTATTCCGGCCCGTCCTCATGGACGCTCGATGCGCGGGTGCGGACCGGGCCGACGACCGGATAGCCGATCTCCGGCTCATCGCGATGAAAGAAGTCTTCCCCATAGCTGAGGTTCAAAATCGCAAGGACGCCGCTGCCGAAATCGTAGGCGAAGATCGTCGCCAGCTTGGGGTTGTCGAACTTGCCCGAGAATTTCGCATACTGCCGCTCGATCAAGGCGCCGCTGCTATCGGTCAGGATCACAGGGCCATCGGCGCCGAAGCGGTCGTTGTCGTTGGAGATGGAGACGGTGTAATCCAGGCGCCCGCTGCTGCCGGTCATCGAGGCCTCGCCGCCAAACAGCTGGGCCTCGGTGTTGTGCAGTCGAAAGCCCGAGTTCCAGCGGAACTGGCCCGAAACCCCAGCGCTCTTGTAGATCACGTTGGCGACAAGCCCGGTCAGACCGGGAATGTTCAGCGTATTTCCGTCGACGAGTTCGATACGCACCACATCGGCGGCGGGAATGCGGCGCAGCTGATCCTCGACGCTTTCGGACTTGCTCGAGAAACGCTCGCCGTTGACGATCACGTTCTGCGTGGCCTGGCCGAGACCGCGCTGGCCCTGATTGTTGCCGCCGGAGATCGTGAACCCCGGAATGCGCGTGACCATGTCGAAGGCGTTGCGAGGTGCGAATTGCGCGAAATAGGCCGGCTCGAAGACGCGCGCTCCCGCCGCCGGGGGCGCCGTATCCGGAACTTCCGCGCTCCCCGCCGGCGGCGTCTGCGCCTGGACCGGCGCGGCTGCGGCAACAAGGGCGATGGAGGAGGCGGCAAGGAGCAGCGTGCGCAGGGCCATTGATAATCGTTCTTCCGATGGTTGATCCGCAGCGGCGTCTACAAGTGTAAGCGAAGATTCCAATTCGGCCTCGACCGCCGGTCGATTGCACCCGACCAACGGATTCGACCCTGCTCCCTGTGTTCGAAGGCGATCGCCGCGCGACAAGCTGCGGACCGCGGGGTCGAAGCCCCTTGAATTCATCCCCACAGTCGCGACATAGCGGTTTCATTCACTCACGACAGGATTCTCACCGACATGATCGATCTGAGCGCGCACATTGGCGATACCTACGGCTCGCAGGGGCAGTTTTCCCGCGACCCGGTGACCGGCGCGCTGGTTCCGGTGGTGGTCGAGCAGACCGCCCGCGGCGAACGCAGCTTCGACATCTTCAGCCGTCTGCTGCGCGAGCGGATCGTGTTCGTCACCGGCCAGGTCGAGGACGGCATGGCCTCGCTGATCACCGCGCAGCTGCTGTTTCTCGAGAGCGAGAACCCGTCCAAGCCGATCAGCATGTATATCAACTCGCCCGGCGGCGTGGTGACCGCCGGCATGGCGATCCACGACACGATGCAATACATCAAGCCGCGGGTCTCGACCGTCTGTCTCGGCCAGGCCGCCAGCATGGGCAGCTTCCTGCTCGCCGCGGGCGAGCCGGGGATGCGGATCGCGCTGCCCAACGCGCGGATCATGGTTCACCAGCCCTCGGGCGGCGCGCGCGGCATGGCCTCGGACATCGAGATCCAGGCGCGCGAGATTCTGCGCATCAAGAAGCGCATGAACGAGCTTTACGAGAAATACACCGGGCGCAGCCTGGAAGAGATCGAGAAGGCGATGGATCGCGACACCTTCCTCGAAGCCGACGAAGCCATGGCTTTCGGCATTGTCGACAAGGTGTTCGAGACGCGGCCCGAGAACGAGGAAAGCGACGAGAAGCCCGGCAGCGGCGGCGCTCCGAGCTGATCTGTATTGCTTAACGAGTTCTAAAGCGTAGCATTTTGGCAACCTTGCCGCTTCAGCTTGCGGCAAGGCGGTTGCGCTATAGCTATTTTTGAAGGAAACCGACCTGTCCGGCCCATGGGGGCCGAGTCAACCAGCTGGGTCAGGCGGGGAAATATCAAGGTATGACCGAATTGAGCGGAACCGATAGCAAGTCGACGCTGTATTGCAGCTTCTGCGGCAAGTCCCAGCACGAGGTGCGCAAGCTGATTGCGGGCCCGACCGTGTTCATCTGCGACGAATGCGTCGAATTGTGCAACGACATCATCCGCGAAGAAACCAAGGCCGGCATCGCCGGTCGCAAGGAAGGGGATATCCCCGCTCCTTCGGAAATCTTCGCGACGCTGAACGATTACGTGATCGGCCAGGACCGCGCCAAGCGCGTGCTCTCGGTCGCGGTGCACAATCACTACAAGCGCTTGAAGCACGCCGGCAAGTCGGGCGATGTCGAGCTGGCGAAGTCCAACATCCTGCTCGTCGGGCCGACCGGCTGCGGCAAGACGCTGCTGGCGCAGACGCTGGCGCGCACCTTCGACGTGCCCTTCACCA
This sequence comes from uncultured Erythrobacter sp., assembly GCA_963975275.1. Taxonomy (GTDB): domain Bacteria; phylum Pseudomonadota; class Alphaproteobacteria; order Sphingomonadales; family Sphingomonadaceae; genus Qipengyuania. The sequence continues at coordinate 20,499 of CAXBFN010000013.1, forward strand.
TGGCCGATGCGACCACGCTGACCGAAGCGGGCTATGTCGGCGAGGATGTCGAGAACATCATTCTCAAACTGCTCCAGTCGTCCGACTACAATGTCGAGAAGGCACAGCACGGGATCGTCTATATCGACGAGATCGACAAGATAACCCGCAAGGCGGAGAACCCTTCGATCACGCGCGACGTGTCGGGCGAGGGCGTCCAGCAAGCGCTGCTCAAGCTGATGGAAGGCACCACCGCCTCGGTTCCGCCGCAGGGCGGGCGCAAGCATCCGCAGCAGGAGTTCCTCCAGGTCGACACGACCAACATCCTGTTCATCTGCGGCGGCGCCTTCTCGGGCCTCGAAAAGATCATCGGCGACCGGCTGCAGAAGCGCAGCATCGGCTTCGGCGCGCATGTCGCCGATCCCGACAAGCGCCGGGTCGGCGAGCTGCTCGAGAAGAGCGAGCCCGAGGATCTGCTCAAGTTCGGGCTAATCCCCGAATTCGTCGGCCGTCTGCCGGTGATCGCCACGCTGCGCGATCTCGATGTCGACGCGCTGGTGACGATCCTGACCGAGCCGAAGAATGCGCTGATCAAGCAATATGCCAAGATGTTCGAGATCGAGGATGTCGAACTGACCTTCACCGACGAGGCGCTCAAGGCGATCGCCGATCGTGCAATCGCGCGCAAGACCGGTGCTCGCGGACTGCGCTCGATCGTCGAAGGCATATTGCTCGACACGATGTTCGACCTGCCCGACATGGACGGGATCACCGAGATCGTGGTCGACAAGGATGTGGTCGAAGGCCGCAAGGATCCGGTCCGGGTCCATGGCGGCAAGAAGAACAAGGAAGAGGCGGCCTGACGATGATGGCAGGGCTTCCCATCGTGGTTGCCCTGCCTTTCGTCGGGCTGCTGCTGCTGTCCGGTTTCTGGGCCAGCCGTCGCTACGCGCGGTTCGAGCAGCTTCCCGGGCATTACGACATAGCGGGCAATCCTACGCGTATGGCTCCGCGGCGGACGATGGTCTGGATGCTGCCGATCCTCTTTTCGCTCGTATTGCTAACCATCGCGACATTCACCGCTTTGATCCCGCGCGAGATGCAAAATGGCGAACCGGCGATCGGTGCCTTGGTTGGCGGGGTCAGCTTGGTAGCAGCGCAGATGTTCGTCCTATGGCTGACCGAACGTTGGGCCCGCAGCCAGCCGTAGGCGAGCAAAGCCTCAACAGCCCCCGACACAATCCTCGCGGCTAATCTCCACTTGCACCGTCGTATGGCCGATACGGTGATGATGCTCGAGCTCCCCGGCGATCTCGCTCAGGAATGCGTCCCCGGGGTGGCCGCCCGGCATCACCAGATGCGCGGTCAGTGCGGTCTCGGTGGTGCTCATCGGCCAGATGTGCAGATCGTGGACTGCCTCGACCCCGGGCAAGCCGGCGAGGTAGCCGCGCACCGCTCTCTCCGAAATGCTCGAAGGCACCGCCTGCAGGCTCATCTTTACGCTGTCCTTGAGCAGCCCCCAGGTGCCCCAGGCGATCACCAGAACGATCACCAGGCTCACCGCCGGGTCGATCCACAGCGCTCCGGTCCACAGGATCGCCAGGCCGGCGATCACCACGCCCAGGCTCACCAGCGCATCGGCGGCCATGTGCAGGAAGGCGCCGCGGATGTTGAGATCGTCGGCGCGGCCGCGCAGGAACAGCAGCGCGGTGCCGGTGTTGATGACGATCCCGATCCCGGCGATCACCACCATGGTCATGCCCTCGACCGGCGCGGGATCGGCCATGCGGGTGATCGTCTCGTAGAGGATCGCCCCCACCGCGATCAGCAGCAGCGCCGCATTGGCGAGCGCGGCGAGGATGGTCGAACTCTTGTAGCCATAGGTGAAGCGCCCGGTCGGAGGGCGCCTGGCCGCCACGCTCGCGGCCCAGGCGAGCATCAACGCGAGCACGTCGGAGAGGTTGTGACCGGCATCCGCGATCAGCGCCATCGAGCCCGAAAGCCAGCCATAGGTCGCCTCGATCGCGACGAAAGCCGTGTTGAGCACGATTCCGATCAGGAAGGCGTTGCCGAAATCGGCAGGAGCATGGCTGTGCCCGTGCGATCCGCCGTCGGAATGGCTGTGCGAGTGAGCGGCGCCCATGGGAGCTACTGGTAGACGCAGGCGTCGAGCGCGTCACGCCCGACCACGCCGATCCGGGCGGAGATGGTGTTGCCGTGGCGGCGCAGCCAGCCCGAGGGATTGACCACCGACCGCTCCTTGGGCTGCGGCAGCGCCGCCGCCATCCGCGCCGCTTCCAGCTGCGAGAGATCGGCTGCGGACTTGCCGAAATAGCGCTGTGCGCCGGCCTCGGCGCCATAGGTTCCGATCCCGGTCTCGGCGACGTTGAGATAGACCTCCATGATCCGCCGCTTGCCCCAGATCTGTTCGATCAGCAGCGTGAACCAGGCCTCCGCCGCCTTGCGGGCATAGCCGCCGCCCTGCCACAGGAAGACGTTCTTGGCGGTCTGCTGGCTGATGGTCGAGCCACCGCGGATCCGGCCGCCCTCGGCGTTGCGGCGTATCGCGGTCTCGATCGCCTCGCGGTCGAAGCCGTCGTGGTTGCAGAACTTCCCGTCCTCCGCCGCGATCACCGCGCGGACCAGATCGCGGTCGATGTCCGCCAGCGGCTCCCAGTCCTTGGTGATCCCATTCTCGTCCATCAGCATCGTTGCGGTGACGGGCACGGGGACGAATTTAAACAGTATCACCAGCGCCAGGCTCAGCGCGACGAAGCCGATGATCAGCTTGACCAGGAATGCGGCGATGCGGCCTATCATTGCGCTCGGTTAGGGTCGTGCGCCCCTGCGCGCAACCGCGTTGATTGTCCGATGTCGAACTCTACCCTATAGCGCCGCGCTCGCGAACCGGTCGATAGGATCCATGGCATGAAGAACAGCGGCAACACCATTCTGGTCACCGGCGGGGGCAGCGGCATCGGCCGCGAATATGCGCGGCGCTGGCACGATGCCGGCAACACGGTCATCGTCGCCGGGCGCACGCTCTCCAGCCTGGAGGAAACCGCGCAGGGCCGCGACAACATCCATCCCGTCGAATTCGACGTTGCCGATGCCGGAGGCGTCGCGGCGTTTGCGGCGCAGCTCTGCGAGCGGTTCCCGAGACTCAACGTGGTGGTGAACAACGCCGGGATCATGCCGTTCGAGAATATCGAAGCGCCGCGCGATCTGGCCGATGCGGAGCGGGTGGTCGAAACCAATCTGCTCGGCCCGATTCGCCTGATCGATGCGTTCATCGAGCAGTTGAAAGCGGCCGAGGATGCCGCCTTGATCAACGTTTCTTCCGGCCTGGCGTTCGTCCCACTGCCCAAGGCGGCGACCTATTCGGCGACCAAGGCGGCGCTGCATTCCTACACGATGTCGCTGAGGAAGCGGCTCGAAGGGCTGGTCGAGGTGATCGAGCTGATCCCGCCTGGCGTCCAGACCGAACTGACGCCCGGGCAGTCGCAACTGGAAGGATATCTGCCGCTGGACGATTTCGTCTCGGAATCGATGGAACTGCTGGCGCAAAAGCCGACGCCGAGCGAGATCTGCGTCGAGGCGGTGAGGGCGTTCCGCAATTCCGAAGCGAACGGGAATCAGCAGGAGCTGCTCGATATGCTCGGCGCTCGCTGACGCCCGAAACCCAACGAAGAACAGGCCAAACGAAAAAAGCAGCGCATCCCCGGGATGCGCTGCTTTTAGCGTGTTTGCAGTGGCTGGGCCCGGTCAGGCGGCGATCGGCATCAGCCTTTCGCCGGCGATCGCCTTCATCGCTTTCTGCAGCTTCTCGAAGGCGCGCACCTCGATCTGGCGGATGCGTTCGCGGCTGACGTCGTAGACCTTGCTCAATTCCTCGAGCGTCTGCGGATTGTCGGTCAGCCGCCGCTCCGTGAGGATGTGCTTTTCGCGGTCGTTGAGGCTGTCCATCGCCTCGACCAGCATCTCGTGACGCACGGTCTTTTCCTCGACCTCGGCGACCGTCTCGTCCTGCAGCGGACGATCGTCGGTCAGCCAATCCATCCATTCGCCCGAACCGTCTTCGCCATTGCGCATCGGCGTGTTGAGCGAGCCGTCGCCGCCCATCATCATCCGGCGGTTCATGTTGACCACTTCCTGCTCCGGGACGCCAAGCGTGGTGGCGATCTTGGTCACGTCCTCGGGATGGAGGTCGCTGTCCTCATAGGCCTCGAGCTGCTTCTTCATCCGCCGCAGGTTGAAGAACAGCTTCTTCTGCGCGGCGGTGGTGCCCATCTTGACGAGGCTCCAGCTGCGCAGGATGAATTCCTGGATCGATGCCTTGATCCACCACATCGCATAGGTGGCGAGCCGGAAGCCGCGATCGGCCTCGAATTTCTTGACGCCCTGCATCAGCCCGACATTGCCCTCGGAAATCAGATCCGAAACGGGCAGGCCGTAGCCGCGGTAGCCCATGGCGATCTTGGCCACGAGCCGCAGGTGCGAGGTGACGAGCTGCGCCGCGGCGTCCGAATCCTCGTGCTCCTCGTAGCGCTTGGCGAGCATGTATTCCTGCTCGGCCGTCAGCACGGGGAATTTCTTGATTTCGGAGAGGTAGCGGTTGAGGCTCTGCTCGCCGCCGAGCGCCGGGACGCTCAATGATTTGGAATTGCTCACGATTACCCTGACCTTTCTAGCGTCAGCCTCCATGCGCCAGACCCCTGCCGGGCATCTGGCCGTTCGGGCCACTGGTTCACTTATAGACTAAGGACGCCCGCCTGAAAGCGCCTTTCATCGATTTCAACGAGCGGTTTCGTCGATCAGTTCCCGCATGTCCCGGGGCAATTCGGCGGTGAATTGCACCGTCTCGCCGGTCGCGGGATGGATGAAGCCGAGCTCCGCAGCATGGAGTGCCTGGCGTTGGAAACCGATCTCGGAAAGCAGGTCTCGCAGCGCCTTCGGCGTGCGTCCGTAGATTGGATCACCCAATAGCGGATGACCGATTGACATAAGGTGAACCCGGACCTGGTGCGTGCGCCCGGTCTCGAGCCGGCATTCGATCAAGGTGGCGTGATCGAGCCGGCGGACCGACTTGTAGTGTGTGACCGCGTGCTTGCCGCGTTCGGCGTCCTCCTGCAGCACCGCCATCTTCTTGCGGTCGCGATCGGAGCGTCCCAGCCGCGCCTCGATCCGCCCCGATGGCGGGTTGGGGTGCCCGGCGCAGACCGCCAGATAGCGGCGATGGACCGAGTGCTCGGAGAATTGCGCGGCCAGGCTCTCGTGCGAGGCATCGGTCTTGGCGACCACGATCAGCCCCGAGGTGTCCTTGTCGATCCGGTGGACGATTCCGGGGCGCGCCACGCCGTTGATCCCCGAGAGCCGTCCGGCGCAGTGGAACAGCAGCGCGTTGACCAGCGTCCCGTCGCGATTGCCCGCGGCGGGGTGGACCACCATGCCCGCGGGCTTGTCGACCACGATCAGATGCTCGTCCTCGAAAGCGACTCTCAGCGGTATATCCTGCGGCGCGACATCGAGCGGCTTGGCGGGCGGCAGCGCGATGCTGAACTGTGTGCCTGCGGCGAACTTGCTCGAAGGTTCGTGCACGATCGCACCCGCGACGCTGACAGCGCCATCGGCGATCAGCCGCTTGACCCGTTCGCGCGACAGTCCGGCGGCACCCGCCAGCGCCTTGTCGAGCCGCTCGGACCGTTCGATCGTCCCGGTGATGATTTCCTTGGCGCTCATGGTACAGAGCCATGGGTGATGACCCTGCAAGTGACAAGCGAGCTGTTCGATGCGCTGTTGGCCGAAGCCGCGGCGGCACGCCCGCGAGAATGCTGCGGCCTGCTGTTCGGCGAGGTGGGAGAGCGGCGGATCGATGCCTTCACTGCGGCGACGAACGTCCACCCGCAGCCCCAAAATCATTTCGAGATCGACCCGCAGACCCTGATCGATGCGCATCGCGCCATGCGCTCGGGCGGACCCGAATTGGTAGGCTATTACCATTCGCACCCGATCGGCCAAGCGCGTCCTTCCGCCACCGACACCGCCATGGCCGCTGGAGACGGGATGATCTGGGCGATCGTCGGCGCGAGGGGCGGGTGCGGAGCCGACGGCGGCGTCGGCGACACGATAACTTTCTGGCGCGCCGGCAAAGCCGGGTTCAGCGCGCTTCCCTATCGCCTGGTCTCTCGCTAATGCACGGGCCTGGCTTTAGAACTTTGGAAACCATGTCCGAAAACTCATCCGTCGACCTTGCCGCGCTGCTGTGTTCGCGTCTGTGCCACGACCTGCTTTCGCCGGTCGGAGCGCTGAGCAACGGGCTCGAGCTGCTCGCCACCGAAACCGATCCGGCGATGCGCCAGAACTGCATGGAGCTGCTCGAGCAGAGCGCGCTGGTCAGCACCAACAAGCTCAAGTTCTTCCGCCTGGCCTTCGGCGCCGCGGGCGGTTTCGGCGACCGGGTCCCGGTCGAGGAGACCCGTAAGCTGATCGACGCGCTGGTCGCGGACAAGGGCCGGATCGAGGTCAATTGGTCGCTCTCGGAGTCCAACCTGCCCAAGCCCGCGGTCAAGGTGATGCTCAACTTCGCGCAGATCGCGGTCGATTCGCTGGTTCGCGGCGGCACGCTCGAGATCGGCGCCGAACTGCGCGGCGGCGCGACCGAGATCGTGCTGCGCGCCAGCGGGCCGCGGATCGCATTCGACGAGGTGCTGGGGCTCGCGCTCGAAGGCCGGCTCGACCCCGGGGAACTGTCGAGCCGCACCGCGCCCGCGCACATGATCTATCTGCTCGCCAAGCAATGCGGCGGCGGGCTGCAGTTCGCGCGCAGCGAGGATGCGCTCGTGCTCGGCGCGGTCCTGCCCGAGCCCGAGGGCATGATCGGGTGAGCGAAACCGGATCGGAATTCGGAACGGTCGGAGCGAAACTGCCGGTCAGCAAGGACGAGCTGGTCGATCGCGAGGTGCTGTCGCCCAATCACGACGAACGCGAACTGCCGATCTCGATGGTGGTGATCCATTACACCGAGATGGAAGACAAGGGCTTCGCGATCGAGCGGTTGTGCGATCCCGAGGCGAAGGTCTCGGCCAATTACCTGATCGGCGCTCAGGGCGAGGTGGTCCGGCTGGTGCCGGAGGAAAAGCGCGCGTGGCATGCGGGCGTCTCCTTCTGGCGCGGGATCAAGGACGTGAACTCCGCCAGCATCGGCATCGAACTCGACCATCCCGGCCACAAATACGGCTATCGGCCCTTTCCCGATGCGCAGTTCGAGGCGCTGGTGCCGCTGGTGGCACGGATGGTGAAGCAATACGATATTCCGCGCGCCAATGTGGTCGGCCATTCCGACGTCGCCCCGGCGCGCAAGATCGATCCGGGCGAACTGTTTCCCTGGGACCGGCTGGCCGAATACGGTCTGTGCCTGCCGCGCCCGGAAAAGCTCGAGCGCGGCGATCCTTTCGACAACGACGCCTCCTTCTACCTCGCGCTCGAACGGTTCGGCTACGACATCACCGATGGCCACAAGGCGGTCGAGGCCTTCCAGCGCCGCTGGCGGCCCGAGCGGATCGACGGCGCAATCGACGGCGAGCTGCGCGCGATCCTGTTCCACTTGCTGCTGGACAGGGACCGGGGGCGCACTAGATAGACGCCTGCCAGGGGGCCGGGCAGCCGCGTCGGGAAGCGATTTCCGCCGAGGAAAGTCCGGGCTCCACGAAGAAAGGGTGGCGGGTAACGCCCGCCCGGTCAGCACCTTCGGGTTCGGGCCGAGGGACAGTGCCACAGAGAGCATACCGCCGATGGCCCGCGTTCCTTCGGGAGCGCATCGGGCACAGGCAAGGGTGAAAGGGTGCGGTAAGAGCGCACCGGGGCTCATGGCAACATGGTCCGCATGGTAAACCCCACCCGGAGCAAGGCCGAATAGGGGTCGCGCGCCCGGCTTCCGCAAGGACCGGGCAGGGGTGCTTTGCCCCGAGCGACCCGGGTTGGCTGCTCGAGCCATGGAGCAATCCATGGCCCAGATGAATGGCTGCCCCTGCGGCGCAGGTCCTTCGGGATACCGGTTGCAGGACAGAACCCGGCTTACAGGCCCCCTGGCATCATCCTTTGAACTGCGATCGCGCTCAGCCGAAGATCGCCACCGATTGCAGCCCGTCCATCACCTGGCGGCCATCGGCGTTCCACAGCCGCAGCCGTTCGCTCGAGTAGCCTGCCGCGGCGTGCTGGCTCGCGTTCTCGGACAGCCACCAGCCGTCGCTCGTCTGCGGTTCGGTGCCGAGCAGGTTGAACGACCAGTTGATCGAGCTGAGCGGTCCGGGCCGCGCCATGGCGCGCATCGCGCCGGGCGGCAGCACATCGCCGAGTAGCACCAGCTCGCTCACCGGGTCGAGCCCGGTCGGCGGCTTGAGCCGCGCCCAGCGCCGCACCACCGGATCGCCCGGGCCGCGCTGGTCCTGCGCGCGGCGCAGCTCGAAATTGTTCTGCAGGAAGGCCGGACCTTGATTGCCCATCACCTCCTCGGCATCGCCGGGCGGGCCGGGCCAATCGGCGAGCGCGGCCGCATCGTGGCTGGCGTTGGTTTCGCGCTCGGCGCCGAAGAGGAAGAAGGCGGTGAGCGTGCATTGCCCCTGGCACCAGATCTCGCTGCGCACCTGCGTGACATTGCGCCCCTGACGAACGATTTCGCGGCGCAGCTCGGCGGTCTCGTCCACCGGCGCGACGAAGGCGATCTGGCCCGCACGGAGCGGCGGCAGGTCAGGAAAGGCGCGGACCGCCGCCGTGTAGGCGATCAGCGCGGAGGCGCCGCCATAGAGCGTGCGGCCCTGTTGCCATTCGTCGAAGCGTCCGAAGCGCACCGCGCCCCCGGCGGCGGTGATCGGATCGAGCAGTTCCTGGATAGCCATAGGGGAGGGACATAGCCGCCTTCGCGGCGAGGTCCAGACTGACGTAACGGAAGGGTGCCAGCGATGGGAGGTTGGAAGCGCATTGCCATGCGCGCCCGGTTTCGCTAATGCGCCGCTTCGCTACCGTCACCTGACGGCAGGAACCCCAAGGCCCGATGGCGGAGTGGTTACGTAGAGGACTGCAAATCCTCGCACGCCGGTTCGATTCCGGCTCGGGCCTCCACTCCCTTCTTTCCTGTTGCAACGATTCCCGCGTGAAAGCGGGCCGTTGGCTTCGCTGGCTGCTTTCCATCGCGCGAGCATTTGGCTAGCCTCGGCGGATGCCTGCGTCCGACCTCATCGCTTCCAGCGCGATCGCTGCGGTGGTGAGCGATCCGCGCCAGGCGGACAATCCCATCGTCGCCTGCAACGACGCCTTCGTGGCGCTCACCGGCTACCGCCGCGGCGAGATTCTCGGCAGCAATTGCCGCTTCATGGCGGGACCGGACACCGAACCCTGGCTGACCGAGACGCTGCGCACCGGCATCCGCATGCAGCGCCCGACGATGGTCGAGATCCTCAACTACAAGAAGGACGGCACGCCCTTCCGCAATGCGGTCATGGTCGCGCCGATTTTCGATTCTACCGGCGCGCTCGAGTATTTCCTCGGTTCGCAGGTGGAAATCGCCGCTTCCCCGGCGAACACCAGCGAGGATCGCCGCCGGCAGGCGCACCGCCGGGTCGCCGATCTGAGCCCGCGCCAGCGCCAGATCCTCATCGAACTTGCCCGTGGCAAGCTCAACAAGCAGATCGCGCACGAGCTTGGACTGAGCGAGCGAACGGTCAAGATGCACCGCGCCGCCCTGTTCCGCGGGCTCGAGGTCAGGACGAGCGCCGATGCCATCCGGATCGCGATCGAGGCGGGTTACTGACCGCGTCGCTCGCACCTTGGCAGGGCGATCGCTACGGCGCGCACAACCAGCCAGTCTCGGCCCGATAGCGGCCTCGCCCCAGACCGCAACCTGTCCTCAAGGTCAGGTTGAGACGCGCGCGCCGCCGCCCAATCTCGGGCGGGGCCGCATCCATCGCGGCCGAACATTGGCAATCCCCTCGAAAGGATACCCCCCATGAAGCGCATCACTTCCATCGCCGCCGTCCTGTTGCTCGGCACGGCCGCTCCGGCCTTCGCCGACCACCATGGCTCCGCCGCTCATCAGAACGAGCAGACCATCGCCGAAGTGGCGACCGCCTCGCCCCAGCACACCACGCTGATCGCCGCGGTCCAGGCCGCCGGTCTGGCTGGCGCGCTCGCCGGCGACGGCCCGCTTACGGTCTTCGCGCCCACCGACCAGGCTTTCGCCAAGCTGCCCGACGGCACCGTCGACACGCTGCTCCAGCCCGAGAACCAGGCGCAGCTCCAGGGCGTGCTGACCTACCATGTGATCCCCGGCGAGACGAACGCCGAGGCGCTGGTCGCGGCGATCGCGGGCGCAGGCGAGGAAGGCTACACGCTGACCACCCTCAACGGCGCCACGCTGACCGCGATGCTGATGGGCGAAAACGTGGTTCTGCGCGACACCGCTGGCAACACCGCGACCGTCACCCAGACCGATATCGGCGCCTCGAACGGGGTTGTTCACGTCATCGACGGCGTGCTCCTGCCCTAAGCTGTCCTCCACGCGAGGCGAGAGGGAAGGGCGCTCCAACCCCGGCGTCCTTCCCTTTTTCATTGCCGCGCGGCCATTGCGGGGCCGGCCGGGCACGGGCGTTTGGGGAGAGCAATCCGCCGCCGCGCGCAAACAGGCATTGCGACCCGCCGCCAGTGCGACTAAGGCGCGCGCTCTGTGCCGCTTTAGCTCAGTTGGTAGAGCACATCATTCGTAATGATGGGGTCAGGTGTTCGAGTCACCTAAGCGGCACCACCACTTCTGTACAGAATCGCCGACACTCCAGCGGAGAGCCTGTTCGGCGAGCGCGCTCACGGTGGATCGCTGCGGTGCGGGAGAGTGCCTGCCCTGCTTCCCGTGACAGCGTCGACGTCTCCAGCGGGAAGCCCTGTCCGCGCCGGAGTTCGGGCGCCGGAAGTTGAGAGCGAGCCCGAGTAGCGCTTCGAGTGGGCGCCGGTACCGGCTTCCGAGCGCCCCTTCTTCGCATCGGCTGAGCAAGCTGCGAAGTGGCGGGGTCTAGCGGACGGGTATCCGCCGGACCATCGCGATGGCATCTTCGAAGTCGAGCCGGTGCACGGGCTGCCCCGTCTCGTCCTCGACGGCCAGCCGGTAGGTCAGCCTGATCTCTCCATCCCGCGCATCGTGTGCGATTATCGCCCGCGCTTCCTCGAGCGTCACGGCGGCAACGGCCTGGAGGCAGGAGAGGTCTCGCCCCTCCAGATCGAGAAGCACATCGTCGCCATCGCGCAGGTGAAAGAAATAACGGGGCATGGGCGGTCCGGCATAACGGGGCGAAAGGACAAAAATTATCAGGCACCGAAGCTAAAACCCGCGCGACGATGAACCCCGTTAGCATATGCGAGCCGGGAAACATATGTTGTTTTCAAACGGCCCTCGAATGTTTGATACATTCTCGATGCTTTCTGTTATCATTGCTCTACCGTTGGATCGCATCAGGGCTCTGGCGGCTGAGAGTAACGACGTGCTCCCGCCCAGCAGCAACGGGACACTTCATGACCTCTACAAACCATCCTCTCGAATTGCTCGTGCGCAATCTGGAATTGCGCGCCCGGCTCTCGCCGGAGGATCGCGACGCCATTCTTGCGCTGCCCTATACGGTGCGCACGCTCAATCACCTGGCCTACACGGTCCGCGAAGGGGATCCGCCGCGGGAATGTGCAGTTCTGCTGTCAGGTTTCGCCTATCGCCAGAAGATTACCGGAGACGGCGCCAGGCAGATCATAGCGCTGCACCTGCCGGGCGATGCGCTCGATTTCCAGAACCTCTATCTCAAGGTCTCCGATCACAGCGTCCAGATGTTGACGCGTGGCGACGTGGCGACGGTGCAGCGGGCCGAGCTGCAGGAACTGGCCCGCGCCCGGCCGGCCGTCGGTCATGCAATTCTGATCAAGACCCTGGTGGAAGCATCCATCTTCCGCGAATGGGTGCTCAATGTCGGTCGGCGCAAGGCGCGCGAGCGAATGGCGCATGTGCTTTGCGAACTCGGCTCGCGAATGGATGCGATCGGAATGGCCGATGAGCACGGCTACGAATTGCCGATGACGCAGGAGGAACTGGCCGACACGCTCGGGCTCACCCCCGTCCACGTCAACCGCACTCTCAAGCTGCTCGAGGCCGAAGGGCTGATCACGCGAAACCGGCGCAGCATAGCCTTCCCCGATTGGGAGAAAATTCGGGAAGTCGCAGATTTCAACGACCGGTATCTGCACCTCGATATGCAAGTGCCGGCGCCTTCCTGACCCGGACAGCGTCGATCTTGGGCACCCAAGAGGGTCAACCCGCGTTCATTCTCCCGTGCTATAAGTGGTTTACAGCATTGGGCTGACCAGATCGATTGGTGGAGAGTTCGGTTCGCGCTTCCATCGGGGAGGGCGATAGTGCCGAGATTCTTTTTCCACCTTCGCGCCGGCTCCGATGAAGTCCTGGATTCCGAAGGACGTCTCTTGCCGGCAGACGCGGTCGCAGACGCGGCGCTGCTCGAGGCGCGCGACTGCATTGCGGGCGACGTAATGACGGGCAGGCTCGATCTGCATTCACGCATCGACGTCTATGACGCGGCAGGCGAGCTGGTGCATTCGCTCGGTTTCGCCGACGCGGTGAAAATCGTCCCTGCGTCGTAAGGTTTGCGACCGGCCGGTTGGCATGGCCGTCCAAAGGCGGAGCCGGACCGGCTTGCCTAACCTTCTATACTGAAAACCCTACTGCTTTCAGTAAGATGGCATCTCTCAACGAGCCTTCGAGCAACGCGGAGATGGAAGTGCAAAGCTTGTTTCCCAGCGCCCTGGTGGCCTGTATCCGGGATGGTCGACCTCCCGAACCGCATGAGCTGGCGGGACTAAGCAACAGGTTGCGAGCGGAAGCTGCCTGCTTCTGGGCCGCCGATCGCGGCGACCTCGCCGACCGGTTCGCATCCGTGGCACTGTCGGGGGGCCGAAAGGATCTCGAAGCAATAATTTGCAATGCGCCGAACGACTTGGAGCAGGCTCGATAACAATTTTTATGGAGCGCGCCCGTCCGGATCAATATCGCATGACCCGGAGCTGGTGAGTTCGAAACTGCTCCCGCCTTTGCAACGGGAGAGTCACTTGAGCGCTGGACATCCGCTGGACCTGATGGTCCGCAGCCTGTGTTTGCGAGTTCCCCTGTCCACCGCGAGCCGCGAGGCGGTTCTGGCGCTGCCTCACACGATCCGATCGCTTGATCCCTCGGCCTATCTGGTGCGCGAGGGAGAAGTTCCCTCGCAGTGCGGGGTTCTGGTGTCGGGCTTCGCTTATCGGCAAAAAACCACCGGAACCGGAAGCCGGCAGATCATCGCCCTGCATATGCCGGGGGACGCGGTCGATTTTCAGCACCTGTTTCTGAATATTGCGGATCACAGCGTGCAGATGCTCACTGCGGGCAAAGTCGCCTTCGTCCCGCGGAGCGCGCTGCAGAGCCTAGCGCGTTCGAACGCCGAAGTCGCCGAGGCGATCTTCACGAAAATCCTGGTGGAATCGTCGATCTTTCGGGAATGGGTCCTCAATGTCGGCCGCCGCAAGGCGCGGGAGCGTATCGCGCATATCCTGTGCGAACTGGGCGCGCGGCTCGAAGCCTTGGGCCTGGCGGGCGAGTATGGCTACGAACTGCCGATGACGCAGGAGCAACTCGGCGACGCGGTCGGGCTGACCCCCGTGCATGTGAACCGAACGCTGAAGGCGCTGGTGGGGGAAGGTCTGATCGATCGCTGCAACCGCAGCATCCGCTTCCCGAACTGGCAGAATATCCGCGACCTGGCCGGTTTCAACGAACGTTACCTGCACAATGTTTCGCAATCGCCGAGCTAGTACTTCAGGCGGACCTTGCGGAACTGCGCGCGTCCGGTGAGTCGCGGCCCTGATACTGGGAGGGGCCATTGCACTTCCACGCGCGCAAGCAATAGACGGAAAGTCTCCGGGCAACTTACCGACCGTGCAGGCATCGCTCCGGGCGAAAACATCGTCATCTATATTAGGCTTTTACCTATGTCGTAGAAGCCTGCGGCTCGCGGCTCCATTTGACTACTCGGTAGGTGGGCTACCAAGGGGCGCAAATCATGACATATTCGAATTCCGCAAGTGAACTCGCCGAAAAAGTCGCGTTGCAGCCCGAGCGTCGCCGGGTGAGAGGTGTGAGCCTCGCGGACGTCAGACACCGGCTCGTGATGCAGGAGGCGAACTGATCATGCTCTCCTCAGTCGCCGCGACTATCCTCATCGCTCTCGCCTTCGCCGCCGCTTCGTACTTGCTCGCGGAATGGCTGGCGGCCGTTTTGATCGGATCCGCCCGTCATGAACGCGGCGACCGGGTGCTAAGTCCGCTGAGCCTTCGGCACGATCTGGAGCAATGGCCGGGCCTGATATCCTGTTCAGACGGAACGGGGCCGGAAGATTATCGCAGCTGAGGCAGCCGGCAGTCCTCCGGATTACTGGCGCAGTTCCACGGCTTCATCGAAGCGAACGCTTCCAACCGGGTTGCGCTGCTCGTCCACGATATCGATCCGGTGGTGAGCAACGAAGTGACCGCGCAGCACCGTGTCGGCGGCCAGCGCGCGCGCTTCTTTCACCGCGCGGGCCCTGGCAGCGGTGAGATCGGCCAGTTCGGCACCCTCGTCGTCCATCGTGATGTCGTCGTTATAAACGTTGAAATAGTAGTGCGGCATGGCTCAAAAAACGGCGGCTTGCGAAAATGGTTGCAGCCGGTGACATAGGTTAAGCAAATTTTGCCTCTGCGCCCTGTGCGCGCTCGTCCGGCGTCCGGCGTCCGGCGTCCGGCACTTCCAGCCGGTTCTCCCGTCAGGCAGCCGCTATTCGTCCGAGGTTGCTACAGGAGTGTCGCGATGCGGGGCTTCGTAGGTCGCCCAGTCGCCCTTGCCGGGAGAAACGGGCGGTTTGCCCGCCGGGCTTTCGCAGCGGTCGCCATCCTTCAGTCGCACCCGGTGCAAATGGACCTTGGCGACCATGTTGGCCGAGATCGGGGCGGTGATGAACAGGAAGATCGAGACGAGCAGTTCCTGCGCCGACCAAACATCCTGCGTGAGCTGGAAATAGGAGACCGAGCCCAGCAGAATGCCGCCCAGACCCAGCGTCGTCGCCTTGGTCGGGCCGTGCAGCCGCTCCATCAGCGTGGGCAGGCGCACCAGCCCCCAGCTGCCGATCAGCGCGAAACTCGCGCCCAGCACGATCAGCACGCTGGTGAGGATTTCGGCGAGAAGACCGGGCTGGATCATTCGATGATGTCCCCCCGCAGCAGGAACTTGCAATAGGCGACGGTGCCGATGAAGCCGACCATCGCCAGCAGCAGCGCCGCCTCGAAGGAGACCGCGTCGTTGGTGGCGATGCCGGTCAGCACGATCAGGGCGATGGCGTTGATGACCATGGTGTCGAGTGCAAGGATGCGGTCGCCCACCGTGGGTCCGCGCAGCAGCCGCCACAGGTTGAACGCGAACGCCACGATCAGGCAGGCGAAGCCGAAGATGACAGCATAGCCGATCATGCGAACACCTTTTTCAGACGCTCTTCGTAACGCTGCTTGATCCGCGCGATCTCCGCTTCGGGATCGGCGGCATCGAGCGCGTGCACGAGCAGATATTTCCCGCAGGCGGAGACGTCGGCGGATACCGTTCCGGGGGTAAGGCTGATCGTGCCGGCGAAGACGGTGATGGCCTCGGGCGTGTCGAGCTCGAGCGGGATCGCCAGCCATTGCGGGTGCAGGTCGCGGTTGCGCCGGAACAGGATGATGGCGGCGACTTCGAAATTGGCGACGATGACATCCCACAGCACCAGCAGGACATAGGGAATTCCATAGCGGAACCGGACATCGGGCCGCCGCGGCCAGAACGGCGCGGTGAACAGCGGCAGCAGCACGCCGATGATAACGCCGATCAGCAGCGCCCCGAAGGACAGGCTGTTGGCCATCAGCAGCCACACCAGCGCCAGCAGCACCGACAGGCCGGGGTGGGGGATCACGCGCCGCATCTCATCCTTCTCCCAGCACGGCGCGGGCGGTCGCGGCTGCGTCGAGCACCTGCGCGGCGGCGGCCGAGCCATAGGCGGTTGCCGGCCCCGCAGCGGCTGCCAGCGCCGCCACCAGCAGCAGCGCAATCGCGGGCGCCGCCATGTCGGAGCGTGACACGTGGACAGGCTCGGCGCCGTCTGAAACCGGGCCTTCCTTCCAGAAGATCGCGCTGCCGGCGCGGGCGAAGCCGATCACCCCCGCCAGCGTGGTCAGCAGGATGGCCGCCCAGGCCCAGCCCCAGCCGGGGGTACCGGCGACCGATTCCATGATCAGCAGCTTGCCGATGAAGCCCGACAGCGGCGGCAGCCCGACGGTCGCGATCGCCGCCACCAGGAACAGGAGGCCGACCGACTGCCGCTGACAGAATGCCGGGCCCGAGCTGACAGTGTCGCTGAAGCTGGCGCGGCGGCGGGCAACGACATCGGCGATCAGGAACAGCGCGGCGCCCGCCAGCGTCGAGTGGACCAGATAATAGAGTGCTGCGCCCAGCGTATCGACCTGCCAGGCGGCCACAGCGATCAGCAAGGTGCCGGTCGAGCCGATGATCGCATAGGCTGCCTGTTCGGAGAGGCGGCGGGCGACGAAGACTCCGGCGAAGCCGACCACGGCGGTCAGGATCGCGGCGGGCAGCAGATAGGGCGCCGGGGCCCAGGCCGCCGAACCGGCGTCGTCGCCCAGCACCTGCGGCACCACCCGGATCAGCGAATAGACCCCGACCTTGGTCATGATCGCGAACAGCGCGGCCACCGCGGGTGTGGCGACCGCATAGGTGCGCGGCAGCCAGAGATGGAGCGGAACCAGCGCCGCCTTGAGCGCGAAAACGCTCGCCAGCAGCAGTGCGGCCACGCGCAGCAGCCATTGGTCGTCGGGACCGATCGCGGCGATGCGCAGCCCCATCTGCGCCATGTTGAGCGTGCCGGTCAGCGAATAGAGCAGCCCCAGCGCGATCAGGAACAGCGAGGAGCCGATGATGTTGACCACCACATATTGCACCCCCGCCTTGAGCCGCGCGGAACCCTGCCCGTGGACCATCAACCCGTAGGAGGCGATCAGCAGTACCTCGAAGAACACGAACAGGTTGAACAGATCGCCGGTCAGGAAGGCGCCGTTGAGGCCGAGCAGCTGGAACTGGAGCAGCGGATGGAAATGCCAGCCATCGCGGTCGGCGCCTGTCACCACCGCGTGGAGCAGCGCGAGCAGCGCCAGCACGGCGGCCAGCAGCAGCATGATCGCGGCGAGCCGGTCGGTAACCAGCAAGATACCGAAAGGGGCTTCCCAGCCGCCCAACTCGTAGGTCCGGATCACCCCGTCGCCCGCCTGCACCATCAGCGCGAGCGCGGCTGCCAGCATGGCGAAGCACGACACGAAGGAAATCGCGATGCCGAGCCGGCGCCGTCGCCGCATCACCAGCAGCGCCAGCGGCGCCGCCAGCGCGGGGATCACGATCGGCGCGATGGCGAGGTGGGGGGCGAGATCGAGCGCGAGGTTCACGAGGCTTCGTCCTCCGGCTCGTCGGACGGCGCCCCATCGACCTGATCGCTACCCGTTTCGAGGAAGCTGCGCAGCATCAGGATCACCGCCAGCGCAGTCATGCCGAAGGTGATAACGATCGCGGTGAGCACCAGCGCCTGCGGCAGCGGATCGGCGTATTCGCTCACCGACTTGGACCAGATCGGAGCGCGGCCGACGACCAGCCGGCCCGAAGCGAACAGGAACAGGTTTACCGCATAGGAAAACAGCGTCAGCCCGAGCACGACCTGGAAGGTGCGGCCGCGCAGCGAAAGATAGATCCCGCCCGCGACCAGCACGCCGATGGCGCTCGCGACGAGGAATTCGAGACTGATCACGCCTCGGTCTCCCGCAGTTCGGCCTCATGGGCGGCGTGCGCGCGGGCGGCGCGCTTGGCGATGTGGCTGAGCTGCGCCAGCGCCAGCATGACCGCGCCCAGCACCACCGAGAACACGCCGAGATCGAACAGCAGCGCGGTCGCGAGCTCGAACTCGCCGACCAGCGGCAGCGTGAAATAATCGAAGGCGGTGGACAGGAAATTGGCGCCGAACAGCAGGGATCCGAGGCCGGTGAACACCGCGATCAGCACGCCGAAACCGATCAGGATATGCTCGCCGATCCGGCGCCGAGAATCTGTCCAGTCGAACCCCGAAGCGAGATATTGCAGCAGGAAGGCGATCGCCACGATCAGCCCGGCGATGAAGCCGCCGCCCGGCTCGTTGTGGCCGCGCAGGAAGATGAAAATACCCGCCACCAGCACCAGCGGCAGGAGGATACGGGTGGACATGACGAACATCACCGGATGGCTTTCGGGCGAATGCGGCATGTCTTCCTGCCACGAGCGCAGCCGCGCGCCCGCCGCGCCGCGCGAAGTGGTGTCGAGCAGCGCATAGATGACGATGCCCGCGATCCCGAGGACGATGATCTCGCCCATCGTGTCGAAAGCGCGGAAGTCCACCAGCGTCACATTGACGACATTGGTGCCGCCTCCGCCGCTGTAGCTGTTGTCGAGGTGGAAGGAGGAGATCGGATCGTTGGGGTTGCGCGTCAGCATGGCCCAGGCCGCGCCGCCGACCCCGAGCCCGCCCAGCGCCGCAAGGACGCCGTCGCGCAGCCGTCTGGTCGGACTGGACAGCAGCCGGGGCAGCTTGGGGAGCAGGTTGAGCGAGAGCAGGAGCAGGAGGATCGTCACGACCTCGACCGAGATCTGCGTCAGTGCGAGATCGGGGGCGGAGAAGTGGACGAAGGCCAGCGCGATGACGAGGCCGATCACGCTGATATAGATCAGCGCGCGGAACCGCTGGCGTTCCTCCACCAGCACCGCGATCGTCGCCGCGACCAGCAGCAGCCAGGCCACGATCGCGACTGGCGGCGCGGGCAGCAGTTCGCGCGGGCCGGTCAGTCCGCCGCCGCTGCCGGTGCCTTCGACGACCAGCAGAACCACCACCGCGAACACGGCGAACACCATTCGCTGCAGCGAGGGGCGGTGTACCGCCACCACCGCCTTGCGCACCGCCAGATCGGCGACCCGCATCGCGCGCTCGAACAGCGCCTTGGCATCGGCGTGGCGCATGGCGGCGTAGCGCCGCAGCAGCGCGGCATGCCGCCACAGCAGCAGGGCGCCGACGAGAATGGCGAGCGCGCTCATCCCCAGCGCGAGATTAAAACCGTGCCAGAGCGAGAGCTCGAGCTCGGGCGCCGGCGCGCCGGTGACCGCGCCCGCAACCGAGGAAACCACCGTCCCTGCCAGCAGCATCGGCGTAAGGCCGAGCAGCACTGCAAGGCTCACCAGCACCACCGGAGCGGCCAGCATGCCCGCACCGGGATCATGCGCCCTCGCATGGGCATCGGCGTCGCGTGGCTGGCCGAAGAACAGATACGCCGCAAACCGCAGCGAATATCCGACCGACAGCGTCGCAGCTATCGTGGCTACCACCGGCACCAGCCAAGGCAGGCCGAACAGCGAGACGTTCAGCGCCTCGTAGAGCATCATTTCCTTGGAGATGAACCCGCCCAGCGGCGGGATACCCGCCATAGCGAGCGCCGCCAGCGTGCCGACGAGTGCGGTCACTGGCATGACCTTCGCCAGCCCGCCGAGCAGGCGGATATCGCGGGTCCCGGCCTCGTGGTCGACGATGCCCGCGGTCATGAACAGCGCCGCCTTGAACGCCGCGTGGTTGAGCACGTGCAGCACCGCCGCCACTGCCGCCGCTTCGAGCGAGAAGCCGAGCAGCATCACCAGCAGCCCGAGCTGGCTGATGGTCGAATAGGCGAGGATGGCCTTGAGGTCGTGGCGGAACAGCGCCACCCAGGCGCCGAACAGCATGGTGAACAGCCCGACGCTGCTGACCACCACGGTGTAGAGCTCAGTCCCCGCGAGCACCGGCCAGAGGCGCGCGAGCAGGAACACGCCCGCCTTTACCATGGTCGCCGAATGGAGATAGGCACTGACCGGGGTGGGCGCCGCCATCGCGTGGGGCAGCCAGAAGTGGAACGGGAACTGCGCCGATTTGGTGAAGCAGCCGATCAGGATCAGCCCGAGGATCACCGGATAGAGCGGCGAGGCCTGGACGACATCGGCGCTCTGCAGGATGGTCATGAGGTCAAAGGAGCCCGCCACCACGCCCAGCAGGATCATCCCCGCGATCAGCACCAGTCCGCCGCCACCGGTGATCGCCAGCGCCATCCGCGCGCCCTGCCGCGCCTCGGGCTTGTCGCGCCAGAAGCCGATCAGCAGGAAGGAGGACAGGCTGGTCAGTTCCCAGAACACCAGCAGTAACAGGACGTTGCCCGACAGCACGATCCCCAGCATCGAGCCCTGGAACAGCATCAGCGAGGCGAAGAAGCGCCCGGTGGCTTCGCCCTTGGCCAGATAATAATGGCCGAAGATCATCACCAGCAGGCCGATGCCGAGGATCAGCCCGGCGAACATCAGGCCCAGCGGGTCCATCATCAGCGAAAAGTCGAGCCCGATCGCCGGGACCCAGGCGGCCAAGACCGCGACCTCCTCGCCGGCCAGCACCTGCCCCGCGAGCGAGAGCGTCAGCGCGAGACCGATCGCACTCGCCAAGGCGGCGATGCCCGAGTGGATCGCCCTTCCGCGATCGGCGCAGAGCGCGATCAGCAAGGCGGCGACGAAGGGCAAGCCGGCAAGGGTAAAGAGCGTCAGCGAAATCGGCATTGTCGGGTCGGGATCATCCTTCGGGCGCGGAGCTTTCGTGCGCCCCATAGCCATAATGACCCGCAAAACGCCACCGGATTTGGATTTTTCGACTCGGCGCTCGGCTTGGAGCACCCCTTGCTCTAGGGGACCCAAAGGGCCTATATACCCCCATACGGTATCGCGTTCCCGATGGAGAAGAGCCTTGAAGCCCGATCAGACACCTCTTCTCAACCGCTTCCGCCGGATTGAGGGCCAGGTGCGCGGGGTCGCGCAGATGGTGGCGGACGACCGCTATTGCATCGATATCCTGACGCAGGTCCAGGCGGTCAAGGCCGCGCTGGGGCGCGCCGAGAGCGAGATCCTCAAGCGCCATGCCGCCTGCTGCGTCTCCGAAGCGATCGCCAGCGGCGATGCGGCCGAGCAGAAGGTCAAGTTCGACGAACTCGTCGACCTGTTCGAACGCGCCAAAAGATGACCCCGCGACCCATTCCTCTTCGCAACGCAAATTAAGGAACCGACCATGCTCGCCACCATCCGCTCCGCAGTGTTTCGCCGCAGCCTCGCCGGCGCATTCATGCTGGGCGGCTCGCTCGCCGCCTGCAGCGCGCAGGCCGCCACCTTCACCATGTACCGCGACGCCTCCTGCGGCTGCTGCACCGCTTGGGCCGATCACATCGAACACGGCGACGATCACAGCGTCGAGACGGTCGACCACCCCGATATGCGCGCGGTGAAGGCCGAGCACGGCGTGCCGGCGCAGCTGCAGTCCTGCCACACCGCCATCGTCGAGGGCTATGTCATCGAGGGTCATGTCCCCACCGCCGATATCGAGCGGCTGCTGGCCGAGCGTCCCGCGGGCGTTACCGGGCTCGCGGTCCCCGGCATGCCGATGGGCTCGCCCGGGATGGAGCATGGCGATCATCGCCAGGCCTATCAGGTCGTCGCCTTCGGTCCCGCGGGAATGACGGTCTGGGCTAGCTATCCCGCGCAGCCAGCTGCCGGGTCGTGAGCGCCGCGAAGACCGCCGCGAATACCGCGAGCGTCTACCGCATGGTCATGCCCGATCACGTGTGTCCCTATGGCCTCAAGACCGTGGACCTGCTCGAGCGCGAGGGGTTCTCGGTCGAGGACCATCCGCTGACGACGCGGGCCGAGACCGACGCGTTCAAGCAGCAGCACGGGGTCGCGACCACGCCGCAAACCTTCATCGCTGGCGAGCGGATCGGCGGCTACGACGATCTGCGCGAGCATTTCGGGAAATCGGTCCCCAAGGAAGGCGAGACCAGCTACCAGCCGGTGATCGCGATCTTCGGTGTCGCCCTTCTCCTCGGGCTCGCGATCAGCTGGTACGTATTCGGCACCATCTTCACGATTGCGGCGGCGGAGTGGTTCGTCAGCCTGTCGATGTGCTTCCTCGCGGTGCAGAAGCTGCAGGATCTGCGCAGCTTCTCGACCATGTTCCTCAATTACGACCTGCTGGCCAAGCGCTGGGTGCGCTACGGCTATATCTATCCCTTCGGTGAGGCGCTGGCGGGGGTGCTGATGGTCGCGCATGCATTGCCGGTCGTCTCGGTCCCGGTCGCGCTGTTCATCGGGAGCGTCGGCGCGGTCAGCGTCTTCAAGGCGGTCTATATCGACAGGCGCGAGCTCAAATGCGCCTGCGTCGGCGGCAATTCCAACGTGCCGCTGGGCTTCGTCTCGCTGACCGAGAACCTGTTCATGATCGGCATGGGTCTGTGGATGGGCGCAAGGGCGCTGGGCTGATCCCAACTCCGGGATCGGCACCAGGGGAAGCGCGCTATTGGTCTCCGTATCCGTTCGGGGGCCTGCGGGTCCTCAGGAGCGGATTTGTTTGCAGCGGTGCTTCGAGGGAAACCGCTTGGCAAACCGGAAATCCATTTACACATTTGTCGATACCTTTATATCCTGTCTCCGATGACGATCGATACGACCTTCCGGGCCTTGGCCGACAGCACCCGCCTGCGGATCCTGCGGCTGGTGGGCTCGATGGAGCTCGCGGTCGGCGAGATCGCGCAGGTGCTCGGGCAGAGCCAGCCGCGGGTCTCGCGCCACATCGGCATCCTCACAAGCGCAGGCCTCGCCGAGCGCCGCCGAGAGGGTAGCTGGGTGTTCCTGCGCGCCACGCCGTCGGGCGATCGGGCCTCGCCGCTGCGCCAGGCGATCGCCGCGTTGCTCGACTGCGCCGAACTCGAGGATCCCGATTTCGCCCGCGCCTGCGCGCAGGATCGCCAGCGGCTGGCTGCGATCCGCGCCACCCGCGAGGAACAGGCGGCGTCCTATTTCGCCGAACACGCCCACGACTGGGACGAATTGCGCCGGATGCACACCTCGGACGAACAGGTCGAGGCCGCGCTGGCGCAGGCGCTCGACACGCAGGGGCTGGGGCGATTGCTCGACATCGGCACCGGGACCGGGCGGATGGCCGAGCTGTTCGCGCGCTCGGCGGATCACATTGTCGCGCTCGACAAGAGCCTGGCAATGCTGCGGGTCGCGCGCGCCAAGCTGCAGCATCTGCCGACCGAGCGGGTCGAACTGGTGCAGGGCGATTTTGCAGGCCTCCCCTTCGGCGATGCGCTGTTCGACACGGTGTTGTTCCACCAGGTGCTGCATTTCGCCCCCGATCCCGCCGCCGCGCTGGTCGAGGCGGGGCGAGTGCTGAGGCCCGGCGGCCGCGTCGCGATCGTCGATTTCGCCGCGCATCAGCGCGAGGAATTGCGCGAGAAGCACGCGCATGCGCGGCTCGGCTTCCGCGACGAGCAGATGGCGGGATTCCTCGCCGATGCTGGCTTTGCCGCGAGCGAGCCGCAGGCGCTCGAGGGCGGCGAGCTGGTGGTGAAGATCTGGGTCGGCACGCGGCAGGATGCCCACTCGGCCCAATCCGACATCGAACGAAAGGTTGCCACATGAGCCCGACCCTCGACCAGATGCTCGAAGCGCGCACCGCCCTCGATGCGCCGCTGTTCTCCGGCCTGCCGGGCGATATCGACGTCAGCTTCGAATTTTTCCCGCCCAAGTCGGAGAAGATGGAGGCGCAGCTGTGGGCCTCGATCGAGGAACTGGCGCCGCTCGATCCCAGCTTCGTTTCGGTCACCTATGGTGCGGGCGGCAGCACCCGCGAGCGGACCCACCGCACCGTCGCGCGGATCGTCGAGGAGGCGCGCCTGCCCGCCGCCGCGCATCTCACCTGCGTCGATGCGAGCAAGGCCGAAATCCGCGAGATTGCCGAGCAATATTGGGAAGCCGGAGTGCGCCATATCGTGGCCCTGCGCGGCGATCCGCCCGACAGCGCGCGTAAATTTGCCCCCCATCCAGAGGGCTTCGCCAGCGCCGCCGAACTGGTCGCGGGCCTGCGCGAAGTCGCCGATTTCGAGATCTCGGTCGCCGCCTATCCCGAGACGCATCCCGAGGCCGATTGCCCCGCCAGCGATCTCGACAATCTCAAGCGCAAGCTCGACGCGGGCGCCACCCGCGCGATCACGCAGTTCTTCTTCTCGCCCGACACCTTCTTCCGCTTCCGCGACGCCGCGCAAGCGCACGGCATCACCGCGCCGATCGTACCGGGCATTCTTCCGGTAACCAATGTCGCGCGCGCGCGCGAATTCGCCGGCCTGTGCGGCGCGGCGATCCCCGGCTGGATGGACGGTCTGTTCGAGGGCCTCGATAGTCGTCCTGCCGCGCGCCAGCTGGTGGCCTCCACTCTCGCCGCCGAACTGTGCCGAAGGCTCTATGCGGGCGGGGTGCGCGAATACCATTTCTACACGCTCAACCGCGCCGATCTCAGCTACGCGATCTGCCACATGCTGGGCCGCCGCCCGAAAGGTGAGGCCCATGGATAAGCGCAGCCAGTTCGAGGCCGCCGCGGCGAGCCGGATCCTGGTCAAGGACGGGCCCTATGGCACCGAGATCCAGGCCGCCAGGCTGGCGGCGGAAGATTACGCCGGTTCGACCGGGCTGGAGCAGGACCAGAAGGGCAACAACGATCTGGTCAATCTGAGCCAGCCCGCGGTGATCCGCAAGATCTGCGACAGCTATATCGCGGCGGGCGCGCATCTGCTCGCCACCAACACCTTCAACGCCAACCGGATCAGCCAGGCGGACTACGGCGCCGAGCATCTGGTGGGCGACATCAACCGCTCTGCTGCGCGGATCATCCGCGAAGCGGTCGATGATGCCATGGCGAGGGACGGCATCCCGCGCTTCGTCGCCGGCGCGGTCGGGCCGACCAACAAGACGCTCTCGCTCTCGCCCGATGTCGAGGACCCGGGCTTTCGCGAGGTGAGCTACGACGAGATCGTCGATGTCTACAAGGAACAATGCGCCGCGCTGCTCGAGGGCGGGGCCGATTTCATCCTGATCGAGACGGTGTTCGACACGCTCAATTGCAAGGCCGCGATCATGGCGGTCAAGCAGCTCGAGCGCGAGCTGGCGCGCGACATTCCGGTGATGATCTCGCTCACGCTCACCGATCTCTCGGGGCGCAATCTGTCGGGCCACACGGTCGAGGCCTTCTGGCATTCGGTGCGCCATGCCAGCCCGCTGGCGATGGGGCTCAACTGCAGCTTCGGCGCCGAGCAATTGCGCCCGCATGTGCAATTGCTCTCCGCCATCGCCGACACCTATCTGCTCGCCTATCCCAACGCCGGCCTGCCCAACGAGCTGGGCGAATACGACGAGGCGCCCGAGACCACCGCAGGGCTGGTGGGCAAATGGGCGCACAGCGGCCGCGTCAACGTGGTCGGCGGCTGCTGCGGCTCGACCCCGGCGCATATCGCCGCCATCGCCCGCGCGGTCGAGGGCCTCGCCCCGCGCGTCGCCCCCGAACGCGACAGCACCATGACCCTGGCGGGCCTCGAACCCTTCACGATCGCAGCCTGATGTCCAACGCTTCCACCGCCCGCTTCGTCAATATCGGCGAGCGCACCAACGTCACCGGCTCGGCCCGGTTCAAGCAGCTAATCATGGCGGGCGATTACGACACCGCGGTCGAGGTCGCGCGCAGCCAGGTCGAAAACGGCGCGCAGGTGATCGACGTCAACATGGACGAGGGCCTGCTCGATTCCGAGCTGGCGATGACCACCTTCCTCAAGCTGATTGCCGCGGAGCCCGATATCGCGCGGGTGCCGCTGATGATCGACAGTTCGAAATGGAGCGTGATCGAGGCAGGGCTCAAATGCGTCTCGGGCAAGCCGATCGTCAATTCGATCAGCATGAAGGAGGGCGAGGCGCCCTTCCTCGAGCAGGCGCGGCTGTGCATGGATTACGGCGCCGCGGTGGTGGTGATGGCCTTCGACGAACAGGGCCAGGCCGACACCAGGGACCGCAAGGTCGAAATCTGCGCGCGCGCTTACGATCTGCTCACCGGAATCGGTTTCCCGCCCGAGGACATCATCTTCGATCCCAACATCTTCGCCGTGGCCACGGGGATCGAGGAGCACGACCGCTACGGGCTCGACTTCCTCGAGGCGGTGAAGGAAATCAAGGCGCGCTGTCCGCTCGCCAAGACCAGCGGCGGGCTCTCCAACCTCTCCTTCAGCTTCCGCGGCAACGAGACCGTGCGCCGCGCGATGCATTCGGTGTTCCTGTTCCACGCGATCCCGGCCGGGCTCGACATGGCGATCGTCAACGCCGGCCAGCTCGACGTCTACGACGCGATCGACCCGGTGCTACGGGAGGCCTGCGAGGACGTGATCCTGATGCGGCGATCGGACGCTACGGAACGGCTGATCGATCTCGCCGAAAGCTACAAGGGCCGCTCCGCCGCCGACGAGAAGGCTGCCGAGGAATGGCGCGGCTGGCCGGTGGAACGGCGGCTCGAGCACGCGCTGGTCAAGGGCATCGACGCGCATGTCGTCGCCGACACCGAGGAAGCCCGCGCCGCCCGCGCCGCCGCCGGCGGTCGCCCGATCGAGGTAATCGAGGGTCCGCTGATGGACGGGATGAACGTGGTCGGCGATCTGTTCGGCAGCGGCAAGATGTTCCTGCCGCAGGTCGTCAAATCGGCGCGCGTCATGAAGAAGGCGGTCGCCCACCTGATCCCCTTCATCGAGGCCGAGAAGGATCTCCTTCCCGAAAGCCAGCGCAAGGCCAAGGGCAAGATCGTCATGGCCACGGTCAAGGGCGACGTCCACGACATCGGCAAGAACATCGTCGGCGTGGTGCTGCAATGCAATGGCTACGACGTGATCGACCTGGGCGTCATGGTGCCGTGGTCGCAAATCCTGCAAGCGGCGAACGAGAACCAGGCGGACATGATCGGACTGTCGGGTCTGATCACCCCCTCGCTGGACGAGATGGTCACCGTGGCCGAAGAAATGGCGCGCGCGCAAATGACCATGCCGCTGCTGATCGGCGGGGCGACCACCAGCAAGGTCCACACCGCGCTGCGGATCGACCCCGCCTATGACGGGCCGGTGATCCATGTGCTCGACGCCAGTCGCGCGGTCGGGGTCGCCAGCCGGCTGCTCTCGGACACGCAATGCGAGGATTTCGTCGCCGGCACCGCGGAGGAATATGTCCAGGTGCGCGAGGCCCGCGCGGGCCGGACACAGAGCGAGCTGCTCCCCCTCGCCGAAGCGCGCAGCCGCGCCTTCCCTGCCGATTTCGCCGACAAGCCGGCCCCACCGCTGCATCCGGGACTCCATGTCTTCGAGGACTGGTCGCTCGCCGAATTGCGCGACTATATCGACTGGACGCCGTTCTTCCGCGCCTGGGAACTGCACGGCAATTACCCCGCCATCCTCGAGGACGATGTGGTCGGCGAAAGCGCGCGCAGCCTGTTCGCCGATGCGCAGGCCATGCTCGACCGGATCGTCGAAGAGAAATGGCTGACCGCGCGCGGGGTCTGCGGGCTGTGGCCCTGCCGCCGCGAGGGCGACGATATCATCCTGTCCTCCCCATCATCGATGGGGAGGGGGACCAGCGAAGCTGGTGGAGGGGTATCTTCCAACGGCAGCGAAGCCGACCCCTCCACCACCCTGCGGGTGGTCCCCCTCCCCGGCGGGGCCGGGGAGGAAAAGGAGGTTCGTCTCCCCTTCCTGCGCCAGCAGGTAAAGAAGAGCCGCGACCGCGCCAATTACTGTCTGTCCGATTTCATCGATCCCGCGGGCGACTGGATGGGCGGCTTCGCGGTCGGGATCCACGGGATCGACGCGCATTCCGCGCGCTTCCAGGCCGAAAAGGACGATTATTCGGACATATTGCTCAAGGCGCTCGCCGATCGCTTCGCCGAGGCGCTGGCCGAGCGGCTGCACCAGCATGTCCGCACCGATCTCTGGGGCTATGCGCCCGGCGAGCAACTCACCAATCTCGCGCTCATCAAGGAGCAGTATCGCGGCATCCGCCCCGCGCCGGGCTATCCCGCCTGCCCGGATCACAGCCTCAAGCCCGCGCTGTTCGAACTGCTGGACGCGGAAAAGAACGTCGGGCTCGAGCTGACCGAGAGCTTCGCCATGTTCCCCACCGCCGCGGTCAGCGGGTTCTATTTCGCGCATCCGGAGGCGGCCTATTTCGGGGTCGCCCGCATCGGCCGCGACCAACTGGAGGATTACGCCGCGCGGCGCGGGGTGGACCTTTCCACCGCCGAGCGCTGGCTGCGTCCCAATCTCGATTGACCGGCCAATCTCGATTGACCGGGACGGCGCAATCGCGCAGGGCGGTGCCGTCGGCTGCGGGAGCGATTCTGCGGCGGGCGCGCGCGGGAGAGATCGCGGGGCCGGGCAGGCCCCCGGCGCCGAAGGAGCAACCGCCCCGGAAACTCTCAGGCCAACGGACCGCGCGGGCCTCTTCGACACTCTGGAAAGCGTCGCTCCCTAAAGGGGCGGCCACCGAAGGGGTAAGCCCGTCCATTCACGGGTCAGTCTCTCAGGTCACCCGACAGAGGGGGCATGGATCGGATCGCGTCCCGCCGGGGCGTGGCCGTGCATGCAGTCGGGAACCATGATGAGCGAAGCCCAAGACCTTCCCACCGAAGACTTCCCGGGCGATGGCCCGGACGAGGCCCCGGCCAAGCTGCCGCTCGATGCCTGGCATCGCGGCAAGGGCGCGCGGATGGTCGAGTTCGCCGGCTACGAGATGCCGATCCAGTATTCCTCCGGCGAAGGCGGGGGCATCGTCGCCGAACACGATTGGACCCGCGAGCAGGCCTCGCTGTTCGACGTAAGCCACATGGGCCAGCTGCTGGTTTCCGGCGAACGCGCGGCCGAGGAGCTGGAGAAGCTGCTCCCCGGCGCGATCGCCACGCTCAAGCCGGGCCGGGTGCGCTATTCGCTGCTGCTCAACGACGAGGGCGGCATTCTCGACGATCTAATGGTCACCAACGTCACCCCCTGGATCGCGGGCGACGAGGAAGCGGGCACCGAGGGCCAGTGGGGCGAGCCGACCTACTATCTTGTGGTCAATGGCGCGATGAAATGGGACGATATCGCGCATCTGCGCGAGCATCTCGACGACGACATCACGCTGACCCATCTCGACGACCAGGCGCTGATCGCGCTGCAGGGCCCCAACGCCGCGACCGCGCTCAACCGCGTGATGCGCGGCGTGCCCGAGCAGCTCGTCTTCATGCAGGCGGTCGATTACCACTTCGGCGAATGGCCGCTTCGGATCACCCGCGCGGGCTACACCGGCGAGGACGGCTTCGAGATCTCGGTTCCCGCCGAATTCGCCGAATCGCTCGCCGACCGGCTCTGCGCCGAGATCGAGGTGCGCCCCGCCGGGCTGGGCGCGCGCGACAGCCTGCGGCTCGAGGCCGGGCTCCCGCTCTATGGTCACGACCTCACGGCCGAGATCGATCCGGTCACCGCCGACCTCACCTTCGCGCTTACCAAGAGCCGCCGCGAGGCTGGTGGCTGGATGGGCCACGCCGCCTGCGCCGCGAGGCTGGCCGACGGCTGCGCCGACACCCGCGTTGGGCTCGTGTTCGAAGGCCGGCTGCCAGCGCGCGAGGGCGCCACGGTCTTTTCGGGCGACACCGAAATCGGCCGCGTCACCAGCGGCGGCTTCTCGCCCACGCTCGGCCATCCGATCGCGATGGCCTATCTCTCCGCCGATTTCGCCGCGGTCGATACCGCGGTCGAAGTCGAGGTTCGCAAGAAGCGTCTGCCCGCAAGGGTCGCCGCTTTGCCTTTCGTCCCCCACAACTACTACCGAGGGAAGTGACCCGATGGCCCGCTATTTCACCGATGAACACGAATGGATCGATGTCGAGGGCGATACCGCAACTGTCGGCATCACCGATTATGCGCAGGAACAGCTCGGCGACATCGTCTTCGTCGAATTGCCTGATGTCGGCGCGCAGCTTGCCAAGGGCAAGGACGCCGCGGTGGTCGAGAGCGTCAAGGCGGCGAGCGACGTCTACGCGCCCATCACCGGCGAGGTCGTCGAAGCCAATGGTTCGCTCGACGAGGACCCGGCGCTGGTCAATTCGAGCCCCGAGGAAGACGGCTGGTTCTTCAAGCTGACCATCGCCGACAAATCCGAACTCGACGGGCTGATGGACGCCAAGGCCTACAAGAGCTTCTGCGACGAGCTTTGATGCCGCGTGAGTCCCCGCGAAGGCGGGGACCTCGTGCCAACCGGTCGTCCCTATCTGCCTGAGGTCCCCGCCTGCGCGGGGACTCACCGAGGATCGAAAATGCGCTACCTCCCCCTGACCCCCGCCGATCGCTCGGCCATGCTCGAAACCATCGGCGCCGAGAGCGTCGATGCGCTGTTCGCGGATGTTCCCGCCGAAGCGCAGCTCGACGGGCCGATCCACGGCCTGCCGCTGCACGCATCCGAGATGGCGGTCGAGAAACACATGCGGCGGTTGGCGCAGCGCAACCTCGCGGCCGGCGATGCGGCTTTCTTTCTCGGGGCAGGGGCCTATCGCCACCATGTCCCCGCAACCGTCGATCACATCATCCAGCGCGGCGAGTTCCTGACCGCCTACACGCCCTACCAACCCGAGATCGCGCAGGGCACGCTGCAGATGCTGTTCGAGTTCCAGAGCCAGGTCGCGCGGCTCTACGGCTGCGCGGTGGCCAATGCCTCGATGTACGACGGCTCGACCGCCTGCTGGGAAGCGGTGGCGATGGCCGCGCGCGTCACAAGGCGCGGCCGGGTGGTGCTCTCGGGCGCGCTGCACCCGCATTACGCCGAGGTCGTCCGGACCATGGCCAAGTTCACCGCCGACACCATCGCCGATGCGCCGCCCGCCTTCCAGGCGCGGCCCGACGACGACGGGCTGATCGCGCGGATCGACGGCGATACCTCCTGCGTCGTGGTGCAATATCCCGATATTCTCGGGCGGCTCCCCGATCTCGAACGGATCGCCGCGGCGGCGCATGATGCGGGCGCGCTGCTGGTGGTGGTCAACACCGAGCCGGTGGCGCTGGGCGCGATCAAGTCCCCGGGCGAATGCGGCGCGGACATCGTCGTGGGCGAGGGCCAGTCGATCGGCGTGGGCCTGCAGTTCGGCGGGCCCTATCTGGGCCTGTTCGCGGTCCGCGATCCCAAGCATGTCCGCCAGATGCCCGGCCGGCTGTGCGGCGAAACGCAGGATGCCGAGGGCAAGCGCGGCTTCGTGCTCACGCTTTCGACCCGCGAGCAGCATATCCGCCGCGAGAAGGCGACGAGCAACATCTGCACCAACAGCGGGCTGTGCGCACTGGCCTTCAGCGTCCACATGACGCTGCTGGGCGAGAAGGGGCTGCGCGCACTGGCGCAGGAGAACCACCGCCTCGCCTGTATCGCCGCCGACCGGCTGGCGCAGGTTCCCGGTGTCGCAGTGCTCAACGAGAGCTTCTTCAACGAATTCACGGTGACCTTGGGTCGCGATGCCCGCGAAGTGGTGCGCACGCTGGCGGATCGCGGCGTGCTCGCCGGCGTCTCGCTCGGGCGGCTCTACCCGCAGACGGAGGCGCTCGCCGAGGGCTTGCTGGTGGCGGTCACCGAAACCACGACCGAGGAAGACATCGACACGCTCTGCGCCGCGCTCACGGAGACCCTGGCATGAACGCCCCCAACGCCTCGGGCTGGAAGCCCGGTACCCCCGTCACCGTCGATCACTCGATGGAAGGGCCGCCCACGGTCACCGGAAACCGCGCGCTGATGCTCGAGGAACCGCTGATCTTCGAACTGGCGGGCAATACCACCACGGGAGTCGATTTTGACTCCCCCCTCCCCTCGGGGGAGGGGCCGGGGATGGGGGGTCCCACCTCGCGGGCGCCGAACACCCATCCCCAACCCCTTCCCTCGAGGGAAGGGGCTTTTGAGTCTCGCCTCGGCGGGTTCGAGCGGTCAGAGCCGATCGGTCTGCCCGGCCTCTCCGAGCCAGAGACGGTGCGGCATTACACCCGGCTCAGCCGCCAGAACTACGCCATCGACCTGGGCCTGTTTCCGCTCGGCTCCTGCACGATGAAGCACAATCCGCGGCTCAACGAAAAGGTCGCGCGCATGCCCGGCTTTGCCGATTGCCATCCGCTCGCGCCGGTGCAGACGGTGCAGGGCGCGCTGGGCGTGATCCACGAGCTGGGCGAATGGCTGAAAACGCTGACCGGCATGCCCGCGGTCGCGATGAGCCCCAAGGCCGGCGCGCATGGCGAGCTGTGCGGCATCCTCGCGATCCGCGCCGCGCTCGAGGCACGCGGCGATGCGCGCAAGGTCGTGCTGTGCCCGGAGAGCGCGCATGGCACCAACCCCGCCACCGCCGCCTTCGCGGGCTACGAGGTCGAGGACATCCCCGCCAATGCCGACGGCCGCGTCGATTTCGAGGCGCTCGAGGCCCGGCTCGGGCCTGACGTCGCCGCGGTGATGATCACCAACCCCAACACCTGCGGACTGTTCGAACGCGACTTCAAGCGGATCGCCGATGCGGTCCATGCCGCGGGCGGGCTGGTCTATTGCGACGGCGCCAATTTCAACGCCATCGTCGGCCGCGTGCGCCCCGGCGATCTCGGCGTCGATGCGATGCACATCAATCTGCACAAGACCTTCTCGACCCCGCACGGCGGCGGCGGACCGGGCTCCGGGCCGGTGGTGTTCTCCGAGGCACTCGCCCCCTTCGCGCCGCTGCCCTTCGTCGAGCAGCTCGAGGACGGCAGCTTCCACCTGGTGGAGGAGGAAACCGCGCAGGAGCACCACGCCAGCACCTTCGGGCGGATGACCGCCTTCCACGGCCAGATGGGGATGTTCACCCGCGCGCTCGCCTATATCCTCAGCCATGGCGCCGACGGATTGAAGCAGGTCGCCGAGGATGCGGTGCTCAACGCCAATTACATCCTGCGCAGCCTCGAGGACGTGCTCGCCGCGCCCTTCGCGCACAGCGGGCCCTGCATGCACGAGGCGCTGTTCGGCGACGAGGGCTTCGGCGGCGGGCTGACGACGCTCGACCTCGCCAAGGGACTGATCGACGAGGGCTATCACCCGATGACGATGTATTTCCCGCTGGTGGTCCATGGCGCGATGCTGGTCGAACCGACCGAGACCGAGAGCAAGGCCTCGCTCGACCAGTTCATCACCGCGCTGCGCAGCGTCGCGGAGCGCGCCAAGGCGGGCGACCAGACGCTCAAGTCGGCGCCGCATTACGCGCCGCGGCGTAGGCTCGACGAGACGCAGGCCGCGCGCAAGCCGGTGCTCGCCTGGCAGGCACCCGGAGCGCCCTCGGGCGAGCCGACCAAGAGCGAACAGGGCGGGCGCTGATCCTGCACACGCGGGAATGAAGATCGTCTTCAGCCGCAAGGGTTTCGACAGCGCGGCTGGGGGCGGGCCCTCGCCGATCGTCGGGGGACGCCCGCTGAGCTTGCCGATCCCCGCGGGCGCGGCCTCGCGCACCAGCTACGACGCGTTGGGGCTGGGCGACCACGCGCGGCGCGCCAGCCGCTGCTTGATCACCGGCGCGGATCTGTGCCACCACGACCCGATGTTTCTCGAGGAAAGGGACGGGGGCGGCACCTGCCTGTTCGGACAATGCGGAGCGGCGCAGACGCATCTGGTCAATCAGGGGGTCGGCGTGGGCGATGTCTTCGTCTTCTTCGGCCTGTTCCGCGAGGAGGCGAGCGGCGAACCGCACCACCGGATCTTCGGTTTCATGGAAGTGGCGGATATCGTCGATGTGAGGGAGGCCGCGCTACCCGAGCTGGTGGCGGTCGGGCATCCCCACGCGCTGGCGCCGCATGGAAGCAATGACGTGGTCTATCGCGGTCCGGGAGCCACCGCGCGCACCGCGCCCGGCAGCCTACGGCTCACCGTCGCGGGTGGCCCGCCGAGCCTGTGGCAGCGCCCGCACTGGCTGCGCCCCGGGGGGCTGAGCTATCACGACCGCGTCGACCGCTGGCTTCCGGGCAAGCGGCTGCGCAGCGTGGCGCGGGGTCAGGAATTTGTCGCCGATATCGGCAAGCGTCAGGCCCCGCGCGACTGGCTCGCCAGCGTGATCGCCGCGATCACAGCGTCTTGATGATCGCCGAGAAGTCGAGTCCGCCATTTTCCGTGGCGAAGGCCTCGTAGAGCTCGCGTGCGTGTTTGCCGAGCGGGGTGCTGGCGCCCGAAGTCTCGGCCGCCTCCATCGCCAGCCTGAGGTCCTTGAGCATCAGCGCAGTGGCGAAACCGCCTTGGTAATCCTTGTCCGCCGGGCTCTCGACGCCGACGCCGGGCAGCGGCGTATAGGCGTTGAGCGACCAGCAATAGCCCGAGGATTGCGAGGAGATCTCGTAGAACTTCTGCGGATCGAGCCCGAGCTTTTCGGCCATCTTCATCGCTTCGGCAGTCCCGATCATCGACACCGCGAGCAGCATGTTGTTGCAGATCTTGGCGGTCTGGCCGGCCCCGGCATCGCCCGCGTGGATCACCGCCTTGCCCATCGCCTGCAGCACCGGCTCGGCGCGCGCGAACGCCTTCTCGGTGCCGCCGACCATGAAGGTCAGCGTCCCGCCATTGGCCGCCGCGATCCCGCCCGAGACCGGCGCATCGACCATGTCGTAGCCCGCCGCCTCGGCGCTCGCCGCCACTTCCTTGGCGGTGGCGACATCAATGGTCGAACAGTCGAGCAGCACCGCGCCCGCGGACGCATGGCCGATCACGTCATTGTGATAGACCGCTTTCACGATCCCGCCATTGGGCAGCATGGTCACCACCGCCTCGGCCCCGGCAACCGCCGCGCGCGCCTCGGTGAAGGTCTCGCAGCCATTGTCCCTGGCGGTGGCGAGCGCCTCCGCGCTGAGGTCGAAGGCGTTCACCTGATGCCCCGCCTTGACCAGATTGGCAGCCATCCCGCCGCCCATATTGCCGAGTCCGATAAAGGCGATTTTCATGATTCGTGTCCTCTCGATGCGTCGCGGGTGTTCCGCTTTTTTATCTCGTCATCCCAGCGAAAGCTGGGATCTGTAGCCGCAATCTCGACCCGAAAGCGATCCCAGCTTTCGCTGGGACGACGACCTGGGGTCAAAATGTCAGCTCTTTCGATTCGTCATTGCGAGCGACCGCAGGTCGCGGGCAATCCATCGCCGGGCGCCAGCGGAAAGGCCCGGCCCTGGATTGCTTCGTCGCTGCGCTCCTCGCAATGACGAGGGAGAGGCTGGTGGCTCCATCCCCCACCTTCGTCATTGCGAGCGACCGTAAGGTCGCGCGGCAATCCAGGGTGCGGCGCTTCGAGGGATGGCGCGGCAGCAGACCCTACCGCCCCTTCCACTGTCCTTCGCGCTTCTCCACGAAGGCCGCCATGCCCTCTGCCTTGTCCTCGCTCGCGGCGAGGATTTGGAAGATGCGGCGCTCGATCACCAGCCCCTGGTCGAGCGTGCTCTCGAAGGCGGCGTTGACCATTTCCTTGTTGGCGATCGCGGCCATCGGCGGCATCGACGCGATCGTCTTGGCAGTCTTGAGCGCCTCGCCCAGCAGATCGTCGTGCGGCACCACGCGGACCACAAGATTGGCGCGCTCGGCTTCCGCGGCGTCCATCATCCGCCCGGTCAGGCACATTTCCATCGCTTTGGACTTGCCAACGGCGCGGGTCAGCCGCTGCGAACCGCCCATGCCCGGCGCGACTCCCAGCTTGATCTCGGGCTGGCCGAACTTGGCCTTGTCAGATGCGATGATGAAATCGGCCATCATCGCCAGCTCGCAGCCCCCGCCCAGCGCGAAGCCGTTGACCGCGGCGATCCAGGGCTTGCGGGTCTTGCGGACGATCTCGCTGGTCCAGGGGGCGAAGAAATCGTCGAGATAGAAATCCGCCGCCTGCTTCTCGCTCATCTCCTTGATGTCGGCGCCCGCGGCAAAGGCCTTGTCGCCCGAACCGGTGAGGACTGCGCACAGCTGGCTCTCGTCGGCCTGATAGGCGGCGAAGGCCGCGATCAGGTCCTCGAGCACCTGCGAGTTGAGCGCGTTGAGCGCCTGCGGGCGGTTGAGCGTGATCAGCGTGACGGCGTCGCGCTGTTCGACGGTGATGGTTTCGTAGTCGGACATGAAAATCTCCAGAATTCCCGTCATGCTGAACTCGTTTCAGCATCCATCTCTCGGGGTCGAACCACCGGTACGGGCGGCGAGATGGGCCCTGAAACGAGTTCAGGGTGACGTGTGCATTATGTGGTCAGCGGCACCCATTCCTCGCCTTCGGGCAGCGGCGCGAAGATGCTGTCGAGCAGCTCCTCGTTCACGCCTTCGGGCGTTGCCGGATTCCAGGCCGGATCGCCGGTCTTGTCGACGATCACCGCGCGCACGCCCTCGGCGAAGTCGGGGCGGGTGATCACCCGGCTGGCGATGCGGTATTCCTGGCGCATAGTGTCGGCGAAATCGGTGAAGTCTTTCGCATTGGCGAGCTGGCGCAGTGCGACCTTGCAGGTCTGGGGGCTCTTGCCGCGCAGCGTCGCCAGCTCCTTGGCCGCCCATTCGCCGTCGTCGGCTTCCAGGCTCGCGATGATGTCCTCGAAACTATCGGAGGCGAAATGGCGGTTGATCCGGTCGAGATTGCCCGCGATCCGCGCTTCGGGCGGGGTCTCGGCGAGGTCGGAGAGAATGCCTGCGATCCGGCCCGGATGTTCGATGATCCGCGCCTTGGCCTCGGCCAGCTTTTCGCTGGGGAGGTAATGCGTCGCGATCCCCGCCCACAGGCATTCCGCGCCATCGAGCCGCGCGCCGGTGAGCGCGAGGAACTGGCCCAGCCGTCCCTGCAGCCGCGACAGATGCCAGCCGCCGCCGACATCGGGGAACAGGCCGATCCCGGTTTCGGGCATGGCAAACCGCGTGTTCTCGGTAGCCACGCGGTATTTGCACGGCAGCGCGATGCCCACGCCGCCGCCCATGGTGATCCCGTCCATAAAGGCGACCACCGGCTTGTCGTAAGTGAACAGCTGGTGGTTGAGCTGGTATTCGTCGTGGAAGAACTTGCGCCCCGACACGCCGCCGTCGTTGAGCGCGGAATCGCGCAGCATGCCGATATCGCCCCCGGCGCAGAAGCCGCGCCCCTCGGCATGATCGAGCACCACCGCCTCGACCGCCTCGTCGCCCGCCCACTCGCTCAGCGCTGCGCTCATCGCGTGGCACATGTCGAGGGTGAGCGCATGCAGCGCCTTGGGCCGGTCGAGCGAGACATGCCCGACGCGGGCGTGGGTGTGGATGTTGACGTCCTGGATCATTGGCGTTCGCGCATTTCCTTGAGAATGTTGTGCCCGTAGTAGACCACCGTTGCGATAAGGATGACAAGCAGCGCTTCTACCATGTTCCGACTCCGTTACTGGCGCAGCAAGTCCCGGCCCACGATCATCCGCATCACCTGATTGGTGCCCTCGAGGATCGAATGCACCCGTAGGTCGCGCCAGAAGCGCTCGATCGGGTATTCCTTGAGATAGCCGTAGCCGCCGAACAATTGGAGCGCGTCGTTGACCACCTTGGAGCCGCTGTCGGTCGCCAGCCGTTTGGCCATCGCCGAGAAGCGGCTCTTGTCGGGCGCGTCGTCGGTGACCTTGGCCGCCGCGAGATAGAGCAGCGCGCGCGCCGCCTCGAGCTCGGTCGCCATGTCGGCGAGCATGAACTGCGTGTTCTGGAAATCGGCGATCGGCTGACCGAACTGCTGGCGCTCCTTGGTGTAGTTCACCGCCTCGTCGAGGCAGCGCTGCGCCCCGCCCAGCGAGCAGGCGCCGATGTTGAGCCGCCCGCCGTCGAGACCCATCATCGCGAAGCGGAAGCCTTCGCCCTCGGCGCCGACGCGGTTGGCGACCGGAACGCGGGCGTCCTCGAAGATCACCTGCGCAGTCGGGCTGGCGTTCCAGCCGAGCTTCTTCTCGGGCTTACCGAAGGAGACGCCGGGCGTGTCCTTGTCGATCACCAGACAGGTGACGCCGCGGGTCTTGTCCTCGCTGGTGCGGACCATGGTGACATAGACGTCGTTATAGCCCGCGCCCGAGATGAACTGCTTGGTGCCGTTGAGCACGTAATGATCGCCATCCAGCTTTGCGCTGGTCTTGAGCGCCGAGGCATCCGAGCCGCTGCCCGGTTCGGTGAGCGCATAGCTCGCCATCTTGTCCATCGTCACGAGCTCGGGAAGGTAGCGGTCCTTCACCTCCTGCCCGCCGAAGCGGTCGATCATCCAGCTCGCCATGTTGTGGATCGAGATGAAGGCGCTGGTGGTCGGGCAGCCATAGGCCATCGCCTCCATGATCAGCGCCGCCTCGAGCCGGCCCAGCCCGATCCCGCCCGCTTCTTCCGAGACGTAGATCGCCCCGAAGCCGAGCTCGGCGGTGCGCTTGATCACATCGCGCGGGAAGTGGTGGTCCTCGTCCCATTGCGCCGCGTGGGGTGTGATGTTGTCGGCGGTGAACCGGCGCGCCATTTCCTGGATCGCGAGCTGGTCATCGGTGAGCTGAAACTGTCCTGTCATGGCGTGGCCCCTAGCACCGGAACGGCGGGGATTTCCACCGCGGAGTGGCAGCGAGTCGAGCAGTCCGTCATGCTCAGCCGCAGGCGATCTTGGTGATCGCCATCGCCCGGTCGTAGCTGACCCGGACCCGGCTCTCGCGGTAATCCATCGTCACCGCGCTGCCCTCGGGAACCCACTGGAAAATCTCGGCGCCGGTAAGCGCGCGGATCGCGGTTCCAGTCTCGGTGGTGGCGCGCTGGCCGATGAAGCTGTCGGTACCTGCGGCGGAGCAGGTACCGCCTGCTCCTGGCATCCCGGCCCCGGGTGAGCCGGCGGCCTGATTTGCGGTCGCGCAGCCTGCCGTGAGAGCGGCAAGCGAACCGATAAGGGCAAGTTTGGTCAAGGTCATATCAGCTCTCGCATCGTTTGAGGGTCATGGGTTCGAAATCGGTCTCTTCGCCCACGGGCGAAGGAATCAGGCGGTCGGGAGCGGTCAGTTCGAAACGGCGGGTCATGGTCCAGCGCTCGCCTTCGCCCTCCATCGTCAGGCCGGCGATGATCGCATCCGCGCCGTCGGTCATCACATCGGTGACCTCGCCGCGGGCCTCGTAAAAGCCCAGCGTATCCGCGCCGATCTCCATCCGGAGTTCGGATGCGGGCGCGCAATTGCCATCGAGCGAATCCCACACGCCGCGAAACCGCGGCGGGATCGCGGCGAGCTGGCGCGTCGGGCCCTGCTCGGTCGGGTCGGCCAGCGAGCGCTCCGCCTCGCGGAGATTCGCATCGTCCGCAGTGCTGACCGGGGCGACTTCGCTTTCGACCGGCGGCTCATCCTCCTGCGAACAGGCGGCGAGGGTGACGGCCAGGCTCAGCGCGAGCGGGGCGGCGAGGGCGATCCGCATCGCGCTCAGCCCATCGTCGGGATGAGGAAGGCGTTCGACCCATCGCCGCCCCCGTCGGGCCAGCGCTGGGTGACCTTCTTGGTCTTGGTCCAGAAGCGCAGGCCCTCGGTGCCGTATTGATCGATATCGCCGAAGCCCGAACGCTTCCAGCCGCCGAAGCTGTGATAGGCGACCGGGACCGGGATCGGCACGTTGATCCCGACCATGCCGACATTCACGCGGTGTGCGAATTCGCGCGCCGCGTGTCCGTTGCGGGTGAAGATCGCGACGCCATTGCCATATTGGTGCTCGCTGGGGAGCCGCAGCGCCTCCTCGAAATCCTTGGCGCGGACGATCTGCAGCACGGGGCCGAAGATCTCTTCTTGGTAGCTTTCCATTGCCGGCGTGACGCGGTCGAGCAGCGTCGGGCCGACGAAGAAGCCCTTCTCGTGGCCCTGCAGCGAGAAGCCGCGGCCATCGATGACGACCTCGGCGCCTTCCTTCTCGGCGGTGTCGATCCAGCCCTCGATTCGCGCCTTGTGCTCTGGCGTGACCACCGGGCCGTAATGCGCGTCGGGATCGTTGGAGACCCCGATCCGCAGCGCGTTGATCGCGGGGATGAGCTTTTCGCGCAACCGGTCGGCGGTGTCTTCGCCTACGGGCACGACCACGGGCAGCGCCATGCAGCGCTCGCCCGCGGAGCCGAAGGCGGCGCCCGCGAGATCGTTGACCACCATGTCGAGATCGGCGTCGGGCATCACGATGCCGTGGTTCTTGGCCCCGCCGAACGCCTGAACGCGCTTGTTGTTGGCGGTCCCCCGGCTGTAGATATATTGCGCGATGTCCGAGCTGCCGACGAAGCTGACGCCCGCGATATCGGGGTGGTCGAGGATCGCGTCGACGATCTCCTTGTCGCCGTGGACGACCTGCAGCAGCCCCTCGGGCGCGCCGGCCTCGAGGAACAGCTCGGCGAGCCGAACTGGGACGGACGGATCGCGTTCGGAGGGCTTGAGGATGAAGGCGTTGCCCGCGGCGATCGCCATGCCGAACATCCACATCGGGATCATCGCGGGGAAGTTGAACGGGGTGATGCCGGCGCCGATGCCGATCGGCTGGCGCATCGAATAGACGTCGATCCCCGGACCCGCGCCCTGGGTGTACTCGCCCTTGAACACCTGCGGGATGCCGCAGGCGTATTCGATCACCTCGAGCCCGCGCTGGACGTCGCCCTTGGCGTCGTCGACCACCTTGCCGTGCTCGGAAGCGAGCAGCTCGGCGAGCTCCTGCATGTTCTCCTCGATCAGCTGCTTGTAGGCGAACATCACCCGCGCGCGGCGCTGCGGATTGGTCGCGGCCCAGCCAGGCTGGACCTTCTTCGCGATTTCCACCGCGTGGTCGAGCAGCGCGGCGTCGCCCAATGCGACCTCGGCCTGGACCTCGCCGGTCGAGGGGTTCCAGATCTGGTGGCTGCGGCCGCTGCCGGTCAGGCCCTTGGTGCCCCCGGAGATGACGTGGTCGATGTTGCGCATGAATACCTCTCTTTTCTCCCCAACGGCCTAGGCGCGCGAGGGGTCCGAACGCAACCCGGTTTCATTTGCAACCGGCGGCGAGCGGGCTTGTCTTAGAAAAGAGAGCGGAGCGGGTAGTGAGACATGTCCGGCTCGTCACCCGCTCGGCTCAACCTCGGGCGCTCGCGGTTCCGTCTCGCGATCGGCGCCCTGCGAACCGTAAGCGAATTGTCGCTCGAAGGCGGTCCATCAAGATCAGAAGAGTTTGAAGCCGCGTATGCTTTGCCGACCGACGACGATCAGAACATTATCGGGCGTGATCGCCAGCTCGCCCCCGTAGGGCGCCGACCACACCACCGGGTCGCCGTTCCGACTCAGATCGATGGCGTAGGTGGTCGTCTCCGTGGCTACGAACATGTGCTTTTCGGTCAGGACGACATTGCTCTGCAGGTTCTGGCTGCCACTGCTCATCGCAATGGTCCGTATCAGCGCTCCATTGGATGCGTCCAACACATCGACCACGGCGCTGTTGGCACGCGGCGCATAGAGCCTGCCATCGTGATACGCCGGATCATCGACGTATGTATTGGCACTTCGCCATAGAGGCTGGCTGCTGTTGACCGACCATCCCATCAGCGGTGCGGGCTGGTTCTCTCCGCGGTTATCCGTGAAGGTGAAGATGCGTCCCTCCCCGTCGAGGATCGGCGCGCCGGAATAGCTACCGTAGTAGCTCAGATTGAAGCTGGAGAAGAACGGATTGGGAATGCGCTTCGTCTCGACCCCCGTTTCGCGCGACAGGATCACGAGATCGCCGCCGCCGAAGTAATAGACGGAACTGTCGTCGACCGCGACGCTCTGGCCCTCCATGACATAGCCTCGCCCGCCTTGGGTCGTATCGCGTTCCCACAGCGTGCCACCGCTCGCCGGATCGGCGCCGTAGACGACGTTCCCGTAATACCCGGCCTGGAAGTAGATCCTGCCGCCATATGGCGTCGGCGTCCCGCCCGAACTGAACTGGCTGGCGTAGGTGACGGTCGTTCGATACCGACCTTCTTCGGCATTGAGGACCTGCATCGGAATCTGACCGGACGAGATGTCCATGGCCATCGAGGCGACCAGCCCGTTCGCATAGAAAGGTGCGCTCGCATAGCTCGCCGGCGCCAGCGAGTAGGCCCACAATGCATTGCCATTCGCGGGATCGATGCGCCGCTGCGACTTTTCTCCGCTGGAGTCCGTGATGGTCGCGAAGACACCGCCGCGCGTGGCCGCGACCCCATTGGCGGTAGCGGCGAAATCGTCGACACTCCAAGCCAGCGCAAAATCGTCCACGTCGTACCGCGCGGCGACGAAGCCGGTGTGCGATGCATTGCGTTGCAAGGTCGTCCAGTCACCGAGCTCGACATCGAGATTTATCGCGAATGTCTTCGAGGATCCCGGATAGACGGCATCGCAGGCGCTGGTCTTGCAGAGCCGAAACGTCACCGGAACTTCGCTGCGTCCCCCGGCGGGGAAAGGAACGGTTGCCAGGCGAACGGTGAAAGTCTTGCCCGAAGCGGTCGGAGTGCCGCTCAAGGCGATGCGGCGCCCGCCGATCTGGACATCCGCCACGATCGGGTCGGACGAATCCCCGGTATAAGTCGCATCGAAACTCACCGAAGCGGCCTGGCCTTCGCTTATGTCGATAGCTGCCGAGGTTCCGGACAAGGTCACCGGCAGGCTGGCGGTGGTGGGCAGTGGGGCGGGAGGCGGAGCGGGTGAATCGCCTCCTCCGCACGAACTCAGGATAAGCGCAGAAGCGCCCACCGACATTGAGCGGCAAAACCCCATTTTACGACCCCCCGTATTGCGCGGCCGAGTGACCGTGCATGTCCTTGGTCAAGCACATGGCTGGAGCGGATGCAATACTGTTAGCGAGTTCAAGAACGTTCTCTGAAGGCATCGCAACGCTAGACGGGATCCCGCGTTGCGCAGAAGGCCTGCAAGCGGGCCATCTGTCCAATCCGCGACGGGTAGCAGTTTTCTGCGGCTGGTTCAGGATCGTGGAGCGGGTAGCGAGAATCGAACTCGCGCGTCCAGCATGGGAAGCTGGCAGGCTACCATTACATCATACCCGCGTGGGGCCGCATGTGCCGCGATGGCGGCCCGGCGTCAATATCCCTCTTGCGTCAGCGCGGCGGCATGCGGATCGCGCCGTCGAGCCGGAACTGATGCGCGTTGAGATAGGTGTTGCGCGCAATCTCGAGGATCAGCGAGGCGAATTCCTCGGGGTGGCCGAGCCGCTTGGGGAAGGGCACGCTGGCGTTGAGCTGGTCCCACATCGGCGGGTTGCGCTCCTTCATCCCCAGCATCAGCGGGGTGGCGAAGATCCCCGGCATCACCGAATTGACCCGAATCCCCATGTCCATCAAATCGCGCGCCATCGGCAGCACCAGACCGTTCACCCCGGCCTTGCAGCTGCCGTAGATCACCTGGCCGATCTGCCCGTCCTGCGCCGCGACGCTGGCGGTCAGCGTGATGCAGCCGCGCTCGCCGTCCTCGTTCAGCGGCTCGGCATTCGCCATTCCCAGCGCCGAATGGCTGGCGATCCGGTAGGAGGAGACGAGGATGCCCTCGGCGCCGAAGGCGTAATCCTCGGTCGAGAGCCGCTTGTAGCCGCCGCTTTCCTTGTCCCAGCCCAAAGTCTTGCCGCGGCGGCTGGTCATGGCGCAATGCACCGTCACCCGCTCCTGACCATGCGCTTCGCGCGCCGCCGCGAAGCCGGCCACGACCGAATCCTCGTCGGTGATGTCGACATGGTGGAAGCTCCCGCCGATCGCGCCCGCGTGCTCCTCGCCCGCCTCGTGGTTGACGTCGAAGATCGCCACCTTGAGCCCCGCTTCCGCCAGCGCGGTGGCGCTCGCCTTGCCCAGACCCGATGCGCCGCCGGTCACCACCGCCGCCATGCCTTCGCTCAGTTTCATCCGTCTCTCTCCCGGTTAGCTTTCCTCGGCGGGGGTGCTATCGCATGGCGCGCCGCGCCGCCAGACAGGACCTTTCATGCCGATCATGCAACCCGGGCCAACATGACCGCCTCGCTGTTCTTCGCCATGGTCGCCGCCTTCCTCGCCGGGATCGGCGCGCGCGACCAGCTGATCGTCGCACGGCTGAGCGGGCATTTCGGCGGATCGCCCATGGTGCTTGCGACCGGGCTCGCCTGCGCCGCGCTCAGCGCCGCGGCGATGGCCTGGGCCGGCTGGCGGGTCGAGATGCTGATCTCGGACTCGGCGGAAACCATGCTGGTCGCCTTCGCGCTGGCGGCAGCCGCCTTCGAACTGTTCTGGCCGATCAGGGTGGCTCCCGCGCGCGAGCCGACCCGCTCTCTCCCCGCGCTGGCGA
Source organism: uncultured Erythrobacter sp. (assembly GCA_963975275.1). GTDB lineage: Bacteria > Pseudomonadota > Alphaproteobacteria > Sphingomonadales > Sphingomonadaceae > Qipengyuania. The sequence continues at coordinate 64,848 of CAXBFN010000013.1, forward strand.
TCGTGCTGCTATCGCGCCAGATCGGCGACGGCGCGCGCTTCTGCATCTTCGCCATCGCCGCCGCGACTTCCTCGCCCCAGATGACCGCGCTCGGCGGCGCGCTCGGCGGCGGCGCGGCGCTCGCCATGGGCTGGGCGCTGGGCCATGCGCTCGAACGCCGCCTGCCGCTGCGGGGAATCCGCATCGCGCTGGGCTGCGTTACGCTGCTGCTTGCGCTGCTGATCGGCCTGACCGCTCGCGGGATCGTGTGACGATCGAGAAAAGCGATTTCAGCAAGCGGGGCGCTGCATGAAACAAAGCGGTCACTGTGCCGTTGGAAATCCGATACACACAGCGCTGCGGGTCACGTGGCGAAAACAGGAGGTATTATGACCGAACTCGGAAACAACGCAAAAGCCGGCCTTGTCGAAGCGCTCAACGGCGCGCTGGCGGATACGTTCGCGCTCTACGTCAAGACCAAGAACTTCCACTGGCACGTCGCGGGGCCGCGCTTCCGCGACTTGCATCTGCTGTTCGACGAACAGGCTGCGCAGCTGATCGGCACGGTCGACGACATCGGCGAACGCGTCCGCAAGAACGGCGAGAACACGCTGACCTCGATCGGCTCGATTGCCAAGGCGACGCGGGTCAAGGATCAGGACGACGTGACGATCTCCGCCGATTCCATGGTCGAGGAATTGCGCGATGCCAATCGCAAGCTCCACGACCGGTTGAACGAGGTGAAGGACGAGTCCGAGAAGGTGGGCGACAACGCCACCAGCGGGATCGTCGACGACTGGATCGACCAGTGCGAGGAGCGCATCTGGTTCCTCGGCCAGACCGCCAAGTAACAGGCGCCGCACGAGGGGAGCGGCGATGGCCGACACAGCCCGTATCGATGGCGCGGACGGCCGCGCGATCGCGCAATGGCTCGCTGCACGACTGCAGCGGGCCTTTCGCGCGTCCGCGGGCCCGGTGGCGGTGACCGTACCGGGCGGCTCCACCCCGTTCCCGATCATCGAACTTTTGCTCGAGCACGATCTGCCGTGGGAGCGGCTGGTGGTCTGGCCAAACGACGACCGCGTGGTCCCCGAGGACCACGAGGCGAGCAACACCGGCAAGCTGCGCGCGCTGTTCGAACCCGCCGGAGCCGAGGTCGCGGCGCTCAGCGTGATGGAACAGGTGCCGCATTTCTCGCTCACCTGGCTGGGGATGGGCGCCGACGGACACATCGCCTCGCTGTTCCCCAACACCGACCCGCGCGCCGACGATCCGCGCAGCCTGGTCCGGCTCACCCCCGACCCGCTCCCGCCCGAGGCGCCCATCGACCGGATCAGCCTGACCATTCCCGCGCTGCTCGACAGCGAGGAACTGGTCTTCGTCATCCGCGGCGACGAGAAGAATGACGTCATGACGGCAGCGCTGGCGGGCGAGGGCGACCTGCCGGTGTCACGCCTGCTCGCCGCAGCGCGCCAGCCGGTGACGGTGTTTGCGGGATGATCGCGAAGCTTCACCGCTCCGCGCTGCGGCTGGCGCATGATGGGCGTCATCGCTGGCGGTTGTGGCGCGGTACCCCGCTCGAGGGGGTGACGATGATCGCCTGCGATCACCGCGATCAGGTGCTGCTGGTCCGCCATAGCTATGGCCCGAGCGGCTGGTTCCTTCCGGGCGGCGGGATCAAGCGCCGCGAGACGCCCCAGCAGGCAGCGGTGCGCGAGTTGCGCGAGGAAACCGGTTGCACTGCCGAAGGCGCGCGGCTGGTCGGGCAGTTCGAGGAGCAGGTCTCGGGCTCGCCGCACACCGCCCATGTCTTCACCTGCATGACCGATGACGAACCCCGGCCCGATCGCCGCGAGGTGGTGGAGGCGCGGTTCTTTCCGCTGCAGTCGCTGCCCGAACCGCTCAGCCCCCGCACCAAAGCGCGGCTCGCCTACTGGCGCGAGCGGGTCAACGCGCCCGGCGCCCAAGGCGCGGTGGATTAGTCTCTCTTCTCCCCTCCCCGCGGGGAGGGGCCGGGGGTGGGGGAGCGCGCCGCCGGCGCGCGTCCCGGCCAGTGGCATGGCAAACCATAGGCGTAGTTCACCCCATAAGCGTCGTACACCCCCACCCGGCCTCCCCCTCAAGGGGGAGGAGCGAAGGGGCTCGATCCCAAGTCTACAGCAGCGACAATTGCGCGTCCGCGCGCGGCTCTTCCTCCGTGTCGCCGTCGCGCTCCAGCTTCGACAGCGTCAGCCCCATCAGCCGGATCGGCATCGGCAGCGGCAGCACCTCGTCGAGCAGCGCGCGCGCCATCGTCGCGAATTCCTCGCGGTCCGCGACCACGCGCGGCAGCGATTTCGCGCGGCTCATGATCTGGAAATCGGTGTATTTGAGCTTGAGCGTCACCGTCCGCCCGCGCGCCTCGGCCCGTTCGATGCTGGTCCAGACGATGGCGATGATGTCCTCCAGCGTCTCGCGCAGCGCCGGGCCGCTGGAGATGTCCTCGCCGAAGGTCCGCTCGCCGCCGACCGATTTGCGGATCCGCGTCGAGCGCACCGGACGCAGATCGATGCCGCGTGCCGCGCGGTAGAGATAATCGGCGAAGCTGCCGAAATGTGCGCGCAGCCAGGCGATGTCCTTCTGCGCCAGATCGGCGCCCGTCGCGATCCCCAGCCGCGCCATCTTCTCCGCCCCCTTGGGTCCGACCCCGTGGAACCGCCGCACCGGCAATTGCGCGATGAACCCCGCCCCCTGGCCGGGGCGGATCACGCACAGCCCGTCGGGCTTGTTCTGGTCGCTGGCGAGCTTGGCGAGGAACTTGTTGTAGCTCACCCCGGCGCTGGCGGTGAGCCGGGTCTTGGCGCGGATTTCCTGGCGGATCAGCTCGGCGATCCGTGTCGCCGAGCCGATCCCCAGCCGGTCGGCGGTGACATCGAGATAGGCCTCGTCGAGGCTCAGCGGTTCGACCAGCTCGGTGTGGTGGCGGAACACCGCGCGGATCTGTTGGCTGACCTCGCGGTAGACCTCGAAGCGGCTCTTGCAGAAGATCAGGTCGGGGCACAGCCGCTTGGCGGTGACCGAGGGCATCGCGCTCTTCACCCCGAAGACGCGCGCCTCGTAACTCGCCGCCGCGACCACGCCGCGCCCGCTGGAGCCGCCCACCGCCACCGGCTTGCCGCGCAGTTCGGGATGGTCGCGCTGCTCGACGCTGGCGAAGAAGGCGTCCATGTCGACATGGATGATCTTGCGCAGCCCCTGCGCTTCGCTCTCCTCGCCCTCGGGGCCGCCGTCGCTGGTGTGGTCGTCCTGCCTCATCGCGGGCCAAAGATAGGCGTGCGGGTTGCAAATCGGAACCGTTCGTTCCAATTCGCATATTGTGCACATGCGAAACGATATTCCATCCGGCGGCGAGCTTCACGGTTCGGTCGAACCGACCCGCCGTCCCGCGGGGGCTGCAACCCGCAAGCCCATCGGCGAGCGCCAGCTGATCTGGATGATGGCGATGCTGATGGCGCTCAACGCCTTCGGTATCGACGCCATCCTCCCCGCGCTCGACGAGCTGGCGACCACGCTCGGCGCGCAGGGCAACGACCGGCAGTTCGTGATCGGGGTCTATCTGCTCTCGGCCGGCATCGGCACGCTGGTTCCCGGCGCCTTCGCCGACCGTTTCGGGCGCCGCCCGGTGCTCTTCGTCGGGCTCGGGGCCTATATCGCTCTCTCGCTCGCCTGCGCGCTGGCGACTTCGTTCGACGCGCTGGTGGTGCTGCGCGCGGCGCAGGGCTTCTTCGCCGCGAGCATCATCGCGCTGCCGCCTGCGATCATCCGCGACCGCGTCGGCGGCGACAAGATGGCGCGGATGATGAGCCTGATCTTCGTCATCTTCCTGCTGGTCCCCGCGATCGCGCCCTCGATCGGGCAGGGCGTACTGCTGCTGACCGGCGACTGGCGCTGGATCTTCGTCACCATGGCACTTGCCGGGGTGGTGATGTCGCTCTGGGTCTTCACTCGCCTGCCTGAGACGCTGCACGAGGAAGACCGTCAGCCGATCTACATCCCGCAGATCGCGCGCAACATGGGCAGCGCGGTCACGCTGCGCACCACGGTCGGCTATACGCTGGGCAGCGCGCTGGTGTTCGGGGGCCTGTTCGGCTTCATCAATTCCAGCCAGCAGCTGATCGGCGAGGCCTTCGGCGCGGGCGACGATTTCCCGCTGATCTTCGCGATCTGCGCGGGTTGCATGGCGGTGGCCAACTGGCTCAACAGCCGGATCGTCGAGCGCTACGGCGCGCGCCGGGTCAGCCATGCGGCGCTGTTCCTGTTCATCATCGTCGCCGCGGCGCAATTGTGGTTCGCCAACCAGCCCGACGAGAGCCTGTGGACCTTCGTGCCCCTGATGGCCGCCAACATGAGCCTGCTTGGCTTCATCGGCGCCAATTTCGGCTCGATCGCGCTCCAGCCCTTCCGCCACATCGCGGGCGCCGCCAGCTCGGCGCAGGGCTTCCTGCGGATGACCGGCGGCGCGGCGCTGGGTGCCTATATCGGCTATTCCTACGACGGCACCGCACGCCCGCTGGCGCTGGCGCTGCTGGTGACCGCGGTGCTGAGCCTGGCCTTCGTGCTGTTCTCCGAACGCGGCACGCTGTTCGGCCCGCCCGAGCCGGAAGAGGCCTGAGAGAATTTAGACAAGAACGTCATCCCAGCGAAAGCTGGGATCTCTCGCCACCTGGTCCTCTACCTGCCAGAGATCCCAGCTTTCGCTGGGATGACGACAGGGCCCCGCTTCCCCTTCCACCCGACCCGCAAATGCGTTAGGTATCCCCATCCCCGGGGAGCCAGTGCTGGCTGAGAGGGGCAGGTCACGCTGCCCGACCCGTCGAACCTGAACCCGTTAATACGGGCGGAGGGAGGGCCGGCCTTGTCGCTTCGCGTAGCGCCGGAAATCTCTCTCCCGCCCGAGGAGAGTGACCCCATGGCCGACATCAATTCCCCGCACGAGATCAGCCCCACCGGCGAACCGGTGACCGTCACCACCGGTCCGATCCGCGGCAGCCGCAAGGTCCATGTCGGCAAGCTGGGCGTGGCGATGCGCGAGATCGATCTCGCGGGCGGCGAGGCGCCGGTGCGGGTCTACGACACCTCGGGTCCCTACACCGACCCTGCCGCCGCCATCGACATCCAGGCCGGCCTGCCCGCGCTGCGCCGCGACTGGCAGCTCGCGCGCGGGGATGTCGAGGAATACGCCCCGCGCGAGGTCCGCCCCGAGGACAATGGCCAGCTCGGCCCCGACCGCAGCGGCGGCGTGCCCCCGTTCCCCGCCGCGCTGCGCCGCCCCTTGCGCGCGAAAGCCGGCGGCAACATCAGCCAGATGCATTACGCGCGCCGCGGCATCATCACCCCCGAGATGGAGTACGTCGCCGAGCGCGAGAACCTGGGCCGCGCCCGGCTCGCCGAATACACCCGCGACGGCGAGGACTGGGGCGCCCAGATCCCCGATTACGTGACGCCGGAATTCGTCCGCGACGAGGTGGCGAGGGGCCGCGCGATCATCCCCTCCAACGTCAACCACCCCGAATGCGAACCCATGGCGATCGGGCGCAATTTCCTCGTCAAGATCAACGCCAATATCGGCAATTCGGCGGTTGCCTCGGACGTCGCCAACGAAGTCGACAAGATGGTCTGGTCGATCCGCTGGGGCGCCGACACGGTCATGGACCTATCCACCGGGCGCAACATCCACGACACCCGCGAATGGATCATCCGCAACAGCCCCGTGCCGATCGGCACCGTGCCCATCTATCAGGCGCTCGAGAAAGTCGGCGGGGTCGCCGAGGATCTCACCTGGGAGATCTACCGCGACACGCTGATCGAACAGGCCGAGCAGGGCGTCGACTATTTCACCATCCACGCCGGCGTGCGCCTGCCCTATGTGCCGATGGCGGCGAAGCGGATGACCGGGATCGTCAGCCGCGGCGGCTCGATCATGGCGAAATGGTGCCTCAGCCACCACAAGGAGAGCTTCCTCTACGAGCGGTTCGACGAGATCACCGAGATCTGCAAGGCCTACGACATCGCCTATTCGCTGGGCGACGGGCTGCGCCCCGGCTCGATCTACGACGCCAATGACGAAGCGCAATTCGCCGAACTCTACACGCTGGGCGAGCTGACCAAGCGCGCCTGGGCTCAGGACGTGCAGGTGATGATCGAGGGCCCCGGCCATGTGCCGATGCACAAGATCAAGGAGAACATGACCAAGCAGCTCGAGGCCTGCGGCGAGGCCCCGTTCTACACCCTCGGCCCGCTCGTCACCGATATCGCGCCCGGCTACGACCACATCACCAGCGGCATCGGCGCAGCGCAGATCGGCTGGTACGGCACCGCGATGCTCTGCTACGTCACGCCCAAGGAGCACCTCGGCCTGCCCGACCGCGACGATGTGAAAGTCGGCGTCGTCACCTACAAGCTCGCCGCCCACGCCGCCGATCTCGCCAAGGGCCATCCCGCCGCGCAGGTGCGCGACGATGCGCTCTCCAAAGCCCGCTTCGAGTTCCGCTGGCGCGACCAGTTCAACCTCAGCCTCGACCCCGACACCGCCGAGCAATATCACGACCAGACCCTCCCCGCGGAAGGCGCCAAGACCGCGCATTTCTGCTCGATGTGCGGGCCCAAATTCTGCAGCATGAAGATCAGCCAGGAAGTCCGCGATTTCGCCGCCAGACAGAATTCGGACAGCTATCTCGCCGCCGAGAACATCCGCAGCGAGACCCCGCCCGAAGCGCGCGAGAATGCGGAAGAGGGGATGGAAGAGATGTCGCGCCGCTACAAGGAGAAGGGCGAGCGGCTGTACCTGCCCGAAGACGAGGTGGACGGGGTCGGCCCGGCGACTTAGGCTGGCGACCGGCCCGGCCGCGACCGGGGCCGATGCTACTGGAACAGGGGAGCGCCCATGGCCGCCACCAAAGCCGCCGCCACCGAGACTGGCACCGAGACCGGCGCGATACTGGACGACCGGCGCGAGCGGCGGCGCCTGCCGCTGGTCGGGCTGGTCCTCTCGGCGCTCTATGTCGCGGGGGTGACGCTCTACCTGTTCGTCCAGGGCCAGAACCCCGCCGACCTGAGGCTCAACGAGCTGGGCGATTTCCTCGGCGGGGTGTCGAGCCCGCTCGCCTTCCTGTGGCTGGTGCTCGGCTTCTTCCAGCAAAGCCGCGAGATCCGGCTGAGCGGCAAGGCGCTGCACCTCCAGGCGAGCGAAATGCGCCGCAGCGTGGACGAACACCGGCGGCTCGCGGGTGGCGGCGCGGAGCGGGGAGAGGGCTAAACCGCAGCGCGGCGCGCGAACCGATGCCCTCCCCGGCTCGCCGACTTCTCACGGCTCGCAGGGCCGCGCCGATGCCTTGCAGGTCCACAGCAGCCCCGCTCGCTTGCAGCTCAGCGAGCGATCTTTGGCGTTGGCCCATTCGGCCCAGCTCCTCGAATGTTCGGCCTGGACTGCGGCCATCCACCCCACCTGAGCGGTCATCTTGCCTCCCTCCCGCGTCACCGCGCCGAGGCGGGTGGACGAGATCTGGCTCCCGCATTGCTTCCCGCCCGCGCCGCCCTTGCCACTCGAGGAGTTCGGCTTGCTCGTGCCTGCGGGCTTCCCGCCCGAGTTCGGCCTGCTGTCCGAGCCGCCTCGCGCCGGGGGCGCGCCGGCACCGGGAGTATTGCCGCCGCCGGTGGCCTCGCCCATGGCCTCTCTCGCGCGGCTGTCCGACGCCGTCCTCGTGGGCGGTCGGCCGGTGGAGCCGGTGGCCGCGGTTTCGCTCCGCGGCTGCGGACCGCAGGTCGCTTTGAGCGGAACCCAGTTGGAGCTTTCGTCCGATCCCACGGCCTGCGCCCTGTAGCGTGTATCGGTGTCGGTGGTGATCTTGAAGCTGTGCCGATAGGTCGCGAGATAGGTCCCCGCCGCGCCGGCGACCGCCTGCGCCTCCAACGCGCCGGTCTTCCCGCCGCCGGCGTTGTGGATCACGAAGCGCACCGTGCCGGGGCCATCGGTGTGCGCCCATGCGGTCAGCGTGGCATCGCGCGGGCAAGCCGCGCCGCCGCCATCCACCACCGCGAGCTCGATGCGGTCGACCTCGGCCATGCCCGCCTCGGCCGGGCCCGTCTCGGCCGGCCCCGCAGCGACCAGCGCGATCAGACCGAGCGCAGCGCCCGTTCCCGCCGCCAGCGTCCGTTTCGATTGCCTCCTCACCCGTCCAGCCATGATTGTTCCTCCCCGAAACCCTGTCATGCGACCCGGCCCGTTTATTCTCGCTCGAAAACCCGATGTCTTGTAAAGATCGGCGATGGCGCAAGAGCCCGACTTCGAAGAAGTTCAGGCACCCCGCGAGCTGCGGCCCTGGGTGCGGCGCTATCTCTACGCCAACCGCCCGCTGGCTTCCGACCTTACCGTGCAGGCTAAACCCACCGGCTTCTGCTATTTCGTCAATTTCTTCGGCGGCAATCGCGGCGATTATTTGACCATCGACCGGCGCGTCGTCAGCCGCCGGACCCGGTGGTTCCTGTGCGGGCAGATCACCGATCACGACCTTCGTTTCTGCCACCGCCATTCGCTGCGGGTGACCATTGCCGAGCTGACCGCTACCGGACACCACCGGCTGTTCGGCACGACAGGCAGCGACATTCTCGGCCTGGCCGCAGAGCTGGCCGACATCGCGCCCGAGCGCGCATGCCTTGCGGGCCGGTGCTTCTCGCTCGGCCCCGGCGGCTCGCGCGACGGACATGTGGCGCAGGCCAATGCCTTCTTCACCCGGCTCGCCGAGCGCTGTCTGCCCGCAGACGAGGCGGTGGAGCATGTCGTGGGGGCGATCGAGCGCGACCACGGCATGGTGCGGATCGCGCAGCTGTGCGCGCAGACGGGCATCGCGCCGCGCGAGCTGCGCCGCCGGTTCCAGCACGCGGTCGGGATGAGCCCCAAGTTCTTCGCGCAGGTCATGCAGATCAAATGGGCCGTCGGCCTGTTGTCCGCGCAGGACGAGGCCAGCCTCGCCGTGGTCGCGCAGGAGGCGGGCTTCTACGATCAGGCCCATTTCAACCGCGCCATGCAGCGCTTCTTCAGCGAGAGCCCGAGCGCTTTTCTGCGCAGCGACAACCGGTCGTTCCGCTCGTTCTATGGCTGAAGCGATGCGGCGCGATGCGGCGCGGGCGGGGTGAGGGCCGGGGGGAGCCCGGGGGGAGGGCAAGCCACCCGGCCAGGATTGACCGCGCGCGCGAAAGGGCAGACGCGGTTCGCGGGCCGCGCCTCCATGAAAGAGGACGCCTGCCATGTCCGCATACCGTCTGCTGCAAGTGCTGCTCGTCGCCTTCGGGCTGGTGTTCTGCCTCGTCTGGCCGCTCGCCCTGGTCTGGCCCGCGGGCTGGGCCTGGCACGCGGGCGCGCCCTCGGCCTCGCAATATTTCATGATGATCGTGGGGGTCTATGCCACGCTGGGCGTATTCCTGATCGCCGCCGCGCGCGATCCGCTCGCGCATGCCTCGCTGATCTGGTTCGCCGCCGTGTCGAGCGCGGTTCACGCCGCGATCATGGCGCTCCAGTCGCTCGCCGACCCGATGCACCGCGGCCACCTCTTCGGCGACGTCCCCGCGCTGCTGCTGGTGGCGCTGGCCTTCGCGGTGCTGCTGCCGAAGGCCCAGCGCGAGGGGGTTGGGGGAGTGGCGGGGGTGGTTTGAGGGGGGGGGGCTAACCTCCTGCGCTGAAGGTCACTCTAAACGCGGCTAGGGCGGGGGTGCCGGTGCGAATTTGCCGCGAAGAAGAATTCGGAACTGTCAGGTAAGAGGGCGCATTGGGCGTGAGACTTCAAGCCGAATCGACGAAGCAGGGCGCAACATAGCGAAGAGACGAGCAAGGTCTAGCGGGCGGGAAAGCGGCAGTTGTATTTGTCGGAGGATCGGCACCTATTGGCGCTTAGCTCCTAGCTACTTCAACAACATCGCTGGCAATTCGAGGCGACCAACCAAGTGCAATAAGATCATCAGCAGATACCTTGTTTAGGCCTCTGATGAGGTGGAGCAAAACCGTAAAGGGCTGAGAGATCGTCCACGAGTCAGAATTTGAATCTCTGTCACGGTGCCTTTCATACAGGCGCATCATATATGACTGTGAGAACTCACCTATAAATGCAGATAATTCTCCGATCTTGGTCACATCGTAGTGAGCGCATATCTGCAGAATGTGATCTTCGGTCTCGCGGTTGAAATCTTCCTCAAATATAAAGCCAACCACCTTCGATTTGTGCTCGGCCTTTTGCTTTTTATTCCAGTCTGCCACGAACTGGGAGAGGATAGTAGGCGTCAAAGAGGCATCATCTCGCTCCCTGCGCATCGCATCTATATCAGAAACTTTAGCCTGAAGCCTCTGATCTCGAACAATTCGGAATTGCTCATCAGCTAGTTCAAAGAGTCCGGATATGCGATTCAGCCGCCTTTGAAGTTTTGATGGAACTCGGCTTTCGAGCTTGTATTGTACTTGATGAGACACGGCCGCCCACGCGTGTTGAATGACCGTACGAACCTGAATTTCACAATGTAATTCAGCTACGCTCTCCCATTCAGCCAGGATTTGTCTCGAGTGGTGAGATTTCACTACCCGGTGGAGAGAAAGGTAGCCGAAGCGATCGGACTCGAGGCTACTCGCCTTATGGCCGTCTTCCCGCTCGACCACGTCAAACTCCCGGTCGATTATCGCACAAACTCGGTCGCAATCGTCTTCGTAGTAAGTAATGATCCGTACGCCCGCGAGATCAGGAACTTGCGAGAGCTTTGCATAATTCTTTGAGGGTCGCTTAAGTTTTTCCCTCAAACTTTCAATGTCTTTGGCTCGACTTTCGATTATGTGGACCTCGATTCCCTCTTTTTCTAAAAGCGCTGTCAGAAGTTCGGCGGTTCTATTTGCCAAAACGCTGTATTTGCTGCGTTGACTTGTAAAGCTTTGAACAAAATCGTCCATACCAAGATACTCGATAGAAAAATGTTAATCTCATTAACTTCTGAGACATCTAGCTAATCTCTAGCCCACCACCAGCCGCTCCACCAGCGCCCTCAGCTCCCGCGCCGTCGTATGCCCCGCGACCACCTCGTGATAGCCGATCCCCGCCTTGCGCAGCGCTTCCTTCTTCACCGCGTCGCGCGCGGCGGTCGAGGTGCTCAAGTGGTGGCCCGAGCCCTGGTATTCGAGCGCGTGGACCACGCGGCAGTGCTCGTCCATCAGCGCGAAATCGACGCGTTTGGAATTGATCGCGCGGAAGGCCTCGGCGTCGGGGCTGGCGAGGAATTCGCCCAGGCTCACCTGCGCCATCACCTGCCAGCCGGGATTGCGCGCGATCACCGCTTTGTCCAATGCCGCGAACACCTTGGCCTCGGACTTGTTGAGCAGACTGCACGCGGTGAATGTCGCCCCGCTCACCAGCTTGAGCTGATCCGCCGCAAAGTCCGCGGCGTCTTGTGGGCCTACCGCTGCGCTGCCTGAGGCCGCCTTTTCCCTGCGCTCCGCCGCCTCGATGGTCGCGAGGGTCGGACCCTTCTTGCCGAACTTCCCCGCATTGCGCCCGCGCCAATAGGCTTTGCGCCTCGCCGCATCGGCCTTCGCAAACGCGCGTTCGAAGCCGATCCCGATCAGCGCGCCGATCAGCAGCACGACCAGCAGAGCCAGCGGACGATCGAGCAGGGAGTTCACGGTCTCCATGCCGCGAATATCGCCGCGATACCTTGCAATCGGGTGAAAGGCCGCGGGAAGGGGGCCTTGCCTCCACCACGCCCCCGCGCCACATAGCCGCCATGTCCGCCGACTGCTGCTCCGCCAAATCCGCCACGCTCGAGACGCTCGCCCGCCAGGCCGACCAGCGGCGCGTGCTGGTCATCGTGCTGGCGATCAACGCGGTGATGTTCGTGCTCGAATTCGGGGCGGGGGTGATCGCCGGGTCGGCCGCGCTGATGGCGGATGCCTCCGACATGCTGGGCGATGCGCTGGTCTATGCGGTCAGCCTCTATGCGCTCGCGCGCTCCGACCGCTGGAAGGCGGGGGCGGCGATGCTCAAGGGAGTGGTGATCCTGGCGCTGGGCATCGGGATCGCGGTCAATGTCGCGCTCAAGATCCGGAGCGGGGTGCCGCCGTCCTCCTCGCTGATGCTGGGTTTCGGCGCGCTGGCGCTGGTCGCCAATCTGGTCTGCTTCCGGCTGCTCACCCGCTTCCGCCATCAGGACGTCAACATGGCGAGCACCTGGGAATGCTCGCGCAACGACCTGATCAACAACACCGGGGTGATCCTCGCCGCCGTGCTGGTCTGGTGGCTGGCCTCGCCCTGGCCCGACATCGTGATCGGCTCGCTGATGGCGCTGATATTCCTGCGCTCGGCGTTCCGGGTCATGCGCGAGGCGGCGCCGCAATTGCGCGCCGCCTGAGGGGTTTCCCGACAGCGAGACCCACCCCTGGCCCCTCCCGCAGCCGGGAGGGGGATTTCCGGCCCGCCTATTCGATATCGAAATCGCCTTCCTCTTCGCCGTCCCAATAGGCGGCGCGTGTGGCGTGGACGTGGAGCAGGATCATGCCCTCGGTGTCCACCCCGTCCTCGAACCAGCGCTCGAGCTCGTCCACCCAGTGCTCCTCGAACCGCGCCTTGTCGCAGACGATCTCGGCCTTGCCCTCGATCGCAATGAAGATCCCCGGCGCGCCGTCCTTGGAGCCCTTGCCCTGGAGCGAGAGGCCGACCTTGGGGTCGCGCTTGATGTCGTCGACCATCAGGCAGTCTTCCCAGGTGAAATAATAGCTGTCGCCATCGTAATCGACCTGGCGGTTGTTGCTCATCGGGCGTGCGCCGATCTGGCCGTCGCTGGTGTGGGTGCTCAGCATCGCGAAATCGATGTCCTTCATCGCCTCGGCGATGTGGGCGAGATGCTGCTTGGGGTTCTTGTCGGCCATGGTGGGGAATGCTCCTTTGCGCTTCCGGTCGTCTAGAGCGCGCGGTGGCGGGGCTTGTTCCCCGCCCAGCGCCCGGCCGGCGCCCGCCCAAAGCCCCGGCGGGCTCGCGGCCCGCCGGAACCGACCCGCGCCTCCGCCCATTGACCAAGTATCGCCAATGGAGAACCGCGATGAACCCCTCGACCCCGTATTCCCCTTCTGCCGCCCTGCTAGGCACGTGTGCTGCCAGCCTCGCGCTGGCCGGCTGCACGCAGGGCGAACCCGAACCGATCGAGCCGGTCGCGCTCTCGTCCGATCGCCAGTGCTTCTTCACCCGCCAGATCAACGGCTATTCCGAAGCGCCCGACGGGCCGCGCGGCGAAGAGCGCCTCTACGTCAACACCGGTGTCAACGACCGCTATCTGCTCGAAACCTTCGGCCCGTGCCCCGATCTCGACTGGTCGTTCTCGATCGCGCTCGACTCCCGCTTCGCCGGCACCAGCCTGTGCAGCGGCGAAACCGTCAATGTGCTGGTGCCGCAGAGCGTTGGCGGGATCCCCAACCGCTGCACCGCGCGGGTGCTGGGCAAGGTGATCGAACCGCGCTCCTGACGCGTCAGCCGGAGGTCGAGCGCTCCTGCGCGCCGTGGCGGTGCAGCACCAGATCGAGCAGCGGCGGGCGGTCTATGCGTTCCCCCGTACGCTCCCAGGCGCGTTCGTGGAAGAAGAACACCACCGCGTTGATCAGCGGCTCGACCAGCGCGATCCCGCCCGCCAGCGCGAGCGAGCCGGTGAACAGATAGGCGACGGTGAAGCCGACCAGCAGGTGGAGGACCAGAAAGCTCAGCGTCTTGGACAGGTTGCGATTCATGGTTGAAAGATGCGCGAGCGGGGCAAATCGTTCCAGACGATTGCTGCGGCCACACTGATCGCTTTCTGCGATAACGGTCGGGGCGATCAAAGGCGCGGGTGCGGCGCGACCGCAAGGCTTGCACGCGCGCCCCCGTCAGGCAATATTCATCGCCTCGCGACCAGGGGCTGCGGCCTGGCGCCGATACTTCCTCGGACACTTTTCACGGATTCTGGCAGGACACAGCGCTATCCCGGTCGTCGAACACAGCGCTCGCGAGGAGCCCGGCAGCCGGCCCGCGTTCCGGCGCCTGCGTCTTCCCCGCCTGCGCCTGCCCGAGGGCGCCCCGCGCCGCGCCGGCGCGATCGCCGCCGCGCTCGCGATCGAGCTGCTGATCCTGTGGGCGCTGCTCAGCCTCGGGGTTGGCAGCGGGGCGGGCAGCCCCGAGACCGCCAGCGTCACCAGTTTCGATGTCCGCGAGATCAGCGAGCCCGAGGCGGCCGAGCAGCAACCCGCGCCCGAAGCCGAGCCGGCCCCCTCCGCCCCCCCCCCCCCCCCCGCCACGCCGCAGGACCCCGCGCCCGCAACCCCGCAGCAACCCAGCCCGCTGACCATCCCGCCCACCGCGCTGCCGCGCGAAAGCCCGGTCTTCATTCCCCCCGCGCCGCCCGCACCGCCCCCGGTCGAGGCGCAGCCCGAGGCTCCTCCCGCACCGCAGACACCCCCGCGCGCCACCGCGGTGATCCGCCCCGGCGCGCAATACGGCCCCGCCAACACCCCGCGCGCCGGCTCGCCCGACAGCGAGGTGGTGGGCCGCGCCCCCGACGGCTCGCCGCTCTACGCCGCGCGCTGGTTCCGCGAGCCCAGCCATCAGGAACTCGCCGGTTACCTTTCCGCCGCGCGCGGACCGGGCTGGGGGCTGATCGCCTGCAAGACCGCGCCCAACTGGCGGGTCGAGGAATGCGTGATCGTCGGCGAGAGCCCCGCCGGCTCGCAGATCGCCCGCTCGGCGCAGGCCGCCGCCTGGCAATTCCAGGTCCGCCCCCCGCGTGTGGGCGGGGAGTATCAGGTGGGGGCCTGGGTGCGGATCAGGATCACCTACGCGCTGGCGCCGGGCGGGTAGCGCTTCAGCCCTGCCTGCGGATCGCGGCGCGCACGGTCCTGCCCGGCAACGGCGGACTGGCTGCTTTCTGCGATTCTGTACCAGAAGCTGCCTGTCGGCCAACGACCCGCTTGCTGACATTGCTGTCTCGCGTAGAGTCTCGGCATGAGGCCGGTCGCTCGATACATTCTCTGGATGCTTGGGTCAGGTGCCTACTGGGCTATCTCGCTATCCCTTGGCCTGCTCGTGAGCTGGGTAGTTGGAGGCGACTGCGGGTTGGAGCAGACTGACACTGGCCTATGGGCATGTAGTCAAGAAAAGCGCTGGGCTGTCGTCATCAGCTTCGTGGTATTCGCAATCGCCTACATCGTGGGAGTTCGCGCAGTTCTAAGGTTTAATCACAAATGACTGGAATCCACCCAGATCACGGCCTTACCGTTGCTGATCCATAATGACCGGTCAGGCAGCTTCAGCCCGCATTTTGCCAACAGCGGAATTTCTCGTGGCGGCACAGTTGCGGACATCCAGCGGTGACGCCATGAGCAATCATGGCTCACGGCACTGCACCCGAACGATATAGCCTCTGCATCGATGCGTCGGTGACTTCAAAGGAGGCGTTGTTCAGCCGCGTCACGGATACCGTCTACCTTGGCTATAGCTCCTTCAGCGGATGGGATGCTTTCGAGGATATGTTTCGCAGCCGCCTTGAGAATAGCGAGATCGTGATCGAGATCGACAATGGCGACTTGTTGGGCCTGCCAGAGCGGGACCGAGCGATCTGGCTCGATTCTCTCGAAAGCCTCGCAAAGGAGTTCCCTGAGAAGTTGCGGTTAGCCCGCTCCAGCGGATAAGATTGGCGTCGGCTTCCCACCCCAATATCAGACGTTCGCGTCCTGAAGGATGAGGCGTAGGAGCGGACTGGCTGCTCCCCGCGATTCTGTGCCAAAAGCTGCCTGTCGCGTAACGACCCATGTGTGGACGGCCCTCCGTTGGCAAGGTGCAAGATCGAGCTTTGCG
>CAXBFN010000014.1:0-67795 GCA_963975275.1 uncultured Erythrobacter sp.
TTGAATCAATGTGTCCGCCGCTTTTCAAGAGGCTGATTGGGTTTGGACCCTAGAAGGTATCGAAACGGATCAGCACCGTCTCCTCGCGCTTGGTTTAGGCGCCGAGTTCGGTCAAGGCTATCTATGGGGCAAACCTGAAATCCGCGATACGTGCGGAGCGGGGCCTGTCAGAGCAAATGCACCTGTTGATAAAGATTAGGGGGCGAGGCGGGTGCATGCCACGTCCTGGCAAGCCAGCTAGCAATGATCATTCGGAAGATCTTCGATCTGTATCTGTGTGGACCGCCTGGTTCCCACCCTCTGGAGATCACCAACGAAAGGCGCATTACGCCTGCGCTCTTTGATCAATTTACTGAACTCATGCGCGAGCCCCTTCGGGAGGGAAGGCCCCGCGCTCCAGCAATACTACGTGCGCAGCATCGAACGAAAATGGTGCGCCCGAGAGGATTCGAACCTCCGGCCCCCAGATTAGGAATCTGATGCTCTATCCTGCTGAGCTACGGGCGCGTCGGCTTCGCCAATAAGCCAGCCTCGGGCGGCTGACAACGGGCCATGGGTGGATGGCGGGGATCTGCGGCGGATCAGTTGAGCTTGTCGGGCTCCGCGATCGGAAAAGGCAGCGGGGCAACCGCGATGCCCTCCTCGATCAGTTCCTTGGCCTCGCGCACCGTGGCCTTGCCATGGATCGCCTCGACCTCCTTCTCGCCGTAGTGCATCGCGCGCGATTCCTCGGCGAAACCGTCGCCGACATAGGTGCTTGTGCGCAGCGCCTTGGCCTGCGCTTCGGCGAGCGCGCGCATCGCCTTATGCACTTCGGGCGGGATTTCGCGATTGGTGACCGGCTTGCCGGATTTTGCGACGACCTTGCCCGTCCGCTGATTGCTCTTGGCGGGGACAGCGGGAGCCATCGGCGCTTTGCCAACCTCCTGCGAGCCGCATTGCGGGCACTCGACCAGACCCTGCTCGCGCTGTTCGACGTAATCCGCCGAGGAGCCGAACCAGCCTTCGAACCGGTGCCCTTCGGCACAATGGAGGTCGTAGACGATCATGCTGGCGGGCTAGTTGGCGATTTCGCGCCGGTTGGCAAGGCTCGGCACCTGGCGCCGCACCTGCGCGATGCGCTCGGGGTCAATATCGGCGAAACCCAATCCCGGCTTCTCGCCGCCCATGTCGAGCACCACTTCTCCCCAGGGATCGACCACCAGGCTGTGGCCATAGGTGCTGCGGCCGTCTTCGTGAGCCCCGACCTGCGCTGCGGCGACGACATAGGCGCTCGCCTCGATCGCCCGGGCGCGCTGGAGGACGTGCCAATGTGCCTCGCCGGTGGGGACGGTGAAAGCAGCGGGGACCGCGATGACATCGCAGCGCGCCCGCCCCAGCGCCTCGAACAGCGCCGGGAAGCGCAGATCGTAGCACACGGTCAGCCCCAATCTGCCGACCGGGGTGTTCACCGTCACCACCTCGTCGCCCGCACGATAGGTGCGCGATTCGCGCCAGCTCTCGCCGCTGTCGAGATCGACATCGAACATGTGCATCTTGTCGTAGCGCGCGGCGATCTCGCCCTGCGGATCGATCACCAACGAGCGGTTGGCCCAGCTGCCGTCGCCATTGTCGAGCGCCAGCGAACCGAGCGCGACCCACAGCCCTTCACGCACTGCCGCCTCGCGCACGCGCTCGAGGACGCGGTCTTCGGCCTCGGAAGAGATCGATCGGGTGGCGCGGGTCCGGTCGCGGTCGAGCATCCCGCTCATCTCGGGGGTGAACAGCATTCGCGCGCCGCCCGCCTTCGCTTCGGCGACAGCGCGTTCGATGGCCGCGGCATTGGCGCCGGGATCGACCCCGGCGGTCATCTGCAGGACGGCGATCCGGGTCACGGGCACGCGGTCAACCAGCGAGCAGCGCGTCGAGCTTGCCCTGGCGCTCGAGCGCGGCGAGGTCGTCCGATCCGCCGACATGCGTATCGCCGACGAATATTTGTGGCACCGTCCGCGCACCCGGAGCCCGCGCCTGCATTTCGTCGCGCTTGGGGCCGCCCATGGTGATGTCGTGCTCGGTGTAGTCGACGCCCTTCTCGTCGAGCAGGCGCTTGGCGCGCGCGCAGAAGCCGCAGGTGAATTTGGTGTAGATGGTGACGGCGGGACTGGACATGGCGAACCCTTCAGAAAATGAAATTCGAGCAATCATACCCGTCTTGACACGGGTCTGCACGAAACTATCTCGAACCTGTCCACCACGGCCCGAACGGGCGCGGCGGACGATCGAGGGGGCGCTGCCGAGCGCAGGCTCCTTCAGTGTATCAAATTGCTCACAAGAGGATTTGTTTCTATGAACCGTATCGATCTGACCCCCTATCGCCGCTCGACCGTCGGCTTCGACCGGCTTTTCGACCTGCTCGAAAGCCAGGCCCGCAACAGTTCGAGCGAGAACTACCCACCCTTCAACATCGAGCGCCGCGACGAGGACTCCTACCGCATTACCCTGGCGGTGGCGGGCTTCCGCAACGGCGATCTCGACATCGTCGCGCAGCAGAATCTGCTCACCGTGCAGGGCCGCAAGCGCGACGACCAGCCCGAGGGCGAGATGCTGCATGTCGGCATCGCCAACCGCGGGTTCGAGCGCCGCTTCGAACTGGCCGATTTCGTCCGGGTCGCCAATGCCGATCTCGCCGACGGAATGCTGACCATCGATCTGGTGCGCGAAGTGCCCGAGGCGATGAAGCCCAAGAAGATCGCCATCGGCGGCAAGGCCGCGCTGGAAGTGGTGAAGGATGACGAGGAGGACAGCGCCGCAGCGGCGTGATTCCCCTCCCCTACCCAGTAGTGACGACCTGAAATGAATAGGGGGCGGAGCTTGCGCTCCGCCCCCGCGACGCATGACGCCGCCAAGCCCCGATGTCGATCGTCCGGGTCGCAGAAGACAACCAACGTCGAAGCAAGCCCTGTCCACGTAACAATCTGTCGCGTGGCGCGCTATTCGGCCGCGATGCCCAAAGGCACGGCGGACGAGCCTATTGCATCAACTATGACGAAAGATAAAGGGGAGATGAACGGTTTGCCGTAGTCGCGGCGCCACGCGGCGACAGTTGCCATCCGGCATCGCGCCCCTTTTCAGAATGTTAGATGCGAATTGGCCCGATCGCCAACAGCAAGAAAATTCAGACCAGCCGCGCCTGTTCGAGCGCCGCGCCCACGAATCCGGCGAACAGCGGATGCGGATCGAAGGGTTTGGACTTCAATTCGGGGTGGAACTGCACGCCGACGAACCACGGATGGTCGGGCCGCTCGACGATTTCGGGCAGCAAGCCGTCGGGCGACATCCCCGAGAACACCAGCCCCTGCTTCTCCAGCGGTTCGATATAGGCGCTGTTGACCTCGTAGCGGTGGCGATGGCGCTCGGATATCGTGGTCGCGCCGTGATAGAGCCGCGAGACGTGGCTGTTGCCCGTCAGCGCCGCGTCATAGGCGCCCAGCCGCATGGTTCCGCCCAGATCGCCGTCCTCGGCGCGCTGCTGCAGCCCCGCTTCGCTCATCCATTCGGTGATGATGCCCACCACCGGTTCGCTGGTGGTGCCGAATTCGGTCGAGGAGGCGGCAAGCAGGCCGGCCTCGCGCGCGCCCTCGATGCAGGCCATCTGCATTCCCAGGCAGATCCCGAAGAAGGGCACCTTGCGCTGGCGCGCGAACCGCACCGCGGCGATCTTGCCTTCCGAGCCGCGCTCGCCGAACCCGCCGGGGACCAGGATCGCGTGCAGCGGCTCGAGCTGCGCGGCGATATCGCTGTCGTCCTGCTCGAACACCTCGGCATCGATCCAGCGGATGTTGACCTTGACGCGGTGCGCCATCCCGCCGTGGACCAGCGCCTCGTTGAGCGATTTGTAGGCGTCGGGCAGCCCGACATATTTGCCCACCACGCCGATCGTGACTTCGCCTTCCGGATTGGAATGGCGATCGACCACATCGTACCAGCGCGACAGGTCCGGCTCGGGCGCGTCGGTGATGCCGAAGCCGCGCAGGACCTCGCGATCGAGCCCCTCGCCGTGATATTGCAGCGGCACCGAATAGATCGAGGGCGCATCGAGCGCAGGAATCACCGCTTCGGCGCGAACATTGCAGAACTGCGCGATCTTGCGCCGGTCGCTCTCGGGGATCGGACGCTCGGCGCGGCACAATAGCATGTCGGGCTTGATCCCGAGGCTCGCCAGCTCGCGCACCGAATGCTGCGTCGGCTTGGTCTTCAGCTCGCCCGCCGCCGCGATATAGGGCACCAGCGTGACGTGGATCGACAGCGTCTGCAGCGGCTCGAGCTCGTTCCGCATCTGGCGGATCGCTTCCATGAACGGCAGGCTCTCGATATCGCCGACCGTCCCGCCGATCTCGCACAGGATGAAATCGTGATCGTCCTGGTCGGCGAGCGCGAATTCCTTGATCGCGTCGGTGACGTGCGGGATCACCTGCACGGTAGCGCCGAGATAGTCGCCGCGGCGTTCGCGGGTGATGATCTGCTGATAGATCCGCCCCGAGGTCACATTGTCCGACTGGCGCGCCGAAACGCCGGTGAAGCGCTCGTAATGGCCGAGATCGAGATCGGTCTCGGCGCCGTCGTCGGTCACATAGACCTCGCCGTGCTGATAGGGGCTCATCGTCCCCGGATCGACGTTGAGATAAGGGTCGAATTTGCGAATGCGAACCTTGTAGCCGCGCGCCTGCAGCAATGCTGCAAGCGATGCCGCCATGAGACCTTTGCCGAGCGAGGAGACCACGCCGCCGGTGATGAAAATGTACCGCGCCATGGGAGGTGGCTGTTAGTCGTCCATCGGGGGGTGGCGCAAGCGCATTCGGCAGATGGAACCCGCCGCAGCGCGTTCAATCCACAGATCTGTGCGCGCCGGACGCCCTATTGCGCGAGCGGGTCGCTTGCCGGGGCGGTTGCGGGCTGGGCCGGCGCCGTCGGGGCAGGAGCCGGTGCGGGAGCGCCCCCGAGCGGACCACCACCGAGCGGATCGCTGCGCTCGATGGGCGCGACATCGCGGTCGAGCGTGGTTTCCAGCGTGTCCGCGCCGCCGCTGCTGGCGGCAACCGCGGCGAGCGCGATCGACAACGCCACGAACAGCACCGCGAGCCAGCGGGTCGAACGGGTGAGGAAATCCGCCGCGCCGCGCGCGCTGAGCATTCCCGTGGGGCTGCCGCCGATGCCGAGGCCGCCGCCTTCCGAACGCTGCATCAGGATGACGCCGACCAGGGCTGCGGCGACGATCGCTTGAATGATGGTAAGGAAGAGAAACATGGGAATTCCGTATCAGGATGTGATGTGCGCATCTAGGCGCAGCCGCGCGCCGCGACAAGGCCGCGACAGGAGAGCACTCGTATTTACGCCTCTTCGGTTTCCGAGGCGGCCACCGCAATGCCGAGGAAGCTCTCCGCGGACAGGCTTGCCCCGCCCACCAGCGCGCCGTCGACATCGGGAAGCGCGAGGATCTCGCGCGCGTTCTCGGGCTTGACCGAACCGCCGTAGAGGATGCGCACCGCCGGGCCCGCTTCCTCGCCATAGGTCTCGACCAGCAGCGCCCTGATCGCGGCATGCATCGCGGCGATGTCCTCGAGGCTTGCAGTCTTGCCGGTGCCGATCGCCCAGATCGGCTCATAGGCGACCGTGACCTTCTCGGCGGCGTTGTCGGTTTCGGGCAGGCTGGTCCGAAGCTGGTCGAGGACGAAGCTCTCGGCCTCGCCGGCGTCGCGGGTCGTCTCGCTCTCGCCGCAGCACAGGATGATTCGCAGGCCCGCATCGAGCGCCGAGCGGACCTTCATCGCGACCATCGCATCGGTCTCGCCATGCGCGGTGCGGCGTTCGCTGTGGCCGAGGATGACGAATTTCGCCCCCGAATCGGCGACCATCGTCGCCGAGATATCGCCGGTATGCGCGCCATCGGGATCGCAGCTGCAATCCTGCGCGCCCACGCCGATCTGCTCGGCCTCGCGGTGGACGGCGTGGATCAGCGTGAAAGGCGGCGCGATCGCCACCTCCACTTTCATGTTGCGCTGCGCGGCACGATCGATCGCCCGTGCTTCGGGAAGCATGGCGCGGGTGCCGTTCATCTTCCAGTTTCCAACGATGTAGGGCCGTTCGGCCATGCGTTCATCCTGCTATCGTGTGTGAGTGGCCCGCCGATATGGGGGCGGCGGGCCGGCTCCGCTAGCCGAGCGAGCGTTCCGCGTCAAAACCTTCGCCACCTGTTGCGGCAAGGTCGCAGCGCGGATAAAGCGAGCCTCGACGGCCCCGCCCGGGGCCCGCGGTTTCGCCCGCATCATCGCATTTTTCGGATAGCTTCCTGTCATGCTTCAGTTTTTCCGCAGTTTCTTCAAGTCGAAGATCGGCCTGGCGATCACTTTCGTCTTTCTGGGCCTGATCGCCTTCGCTTTTGCCAGCAGCGATGTCGCCAATACGGGGATGTTCGGCGGCGTGGCCGGCGGGGAGCGCGTGGCCGTGGTGGGCGACGAGCGCATCGACAGCGCCGAACTGGCACAATCGGCGAGCACCGCGCTGGACCGGCTGCGGCAGGAGGACCCGGCGCTGTCGATGCCCGCCTTCATCGCGCAGGGCGGGCTTGAGGAAGTGCTCGACCAGCTGATCGCGCGCTATTCGATTTCGACCTATGCGCAGCAATTCGGCCTTCGCGCGGGCGACAATCTCATCAACAGCGAAATCCGCCAGATCGGTGCCTTCCGCGGACCCGACGGCAATTTCAGCGCCGATGCCTACAATCAGGCGCTCGCCGCGCAGGGGCTCTCCGACGCCGTCGTTCGTCAGGACATCGGTTCGGGCCTGCTGGCGCAGCAGATGCTGATCCCTGCCAGCTTCGGCGCGACCATCCCGCGCTCGCTTGCGAGCCGCTATGCGCGCCTGTTCAAGGAACGCCGCGAAGGCGCGATCGGCTTCCTGCCCTCGGGCGCCTTCTTCCCCGAGGGCGATCCCAGCACCGCGCAATTGCAGGCCTATTATCAGGAGAACCGCGGCGACTTCATCCGTCCCGAGCGGCGGGTGATCCGCTATGCGCTGTTCGGCGAGGACGCGATCGCGGATGCAATCGCTCCGACCGATGCCGAAATCGCGGCGCGCTACCAGGAGAACCGGGCGCAATATGCGGCCAGCGAAACCCGCAGCTTCACCCAGCTGATCGTGCCCACGCAAGCGGCCGCGCAATCCATCCGCCAGCGGGTTTCCGGCGGCGCGTCTTTCGAGGCGGTGGCGCAGGAAGCCGGCTTCCGCGCTTCCGAGCTGGAGGAACAATCCCGCTCGGATATCGCCGACGATGCCTCGCCTGCGGTCGCTCAGGCCTATTTCGGTGCGGCGCGCGGTGCGATCACCGAGCCCACCCGCAGCGCGCTGGGCTGGCATGTCGCGCGGGTCGACGCGGTCGATACGGTGCAGGGCCGCAGCCTTGCACAGGTGCGCGACGAGCTGGCCGCCACGATCCGCGAAGAGAAGCGCGTGCGCGCGCTGGTCGATCTCGCGGCGCAGATCGAGGAGCGGATCGACGACGGCGAAACGCTGACGGCGATCGCGCAGGATCTCGATCTCGAAGTTCGTAGCACCCGTCCGGTGACCGCCGACGGCGGCATCTACGGAACGCAGGGCGAAACCATCGCCGAGGAGATCGCCCCGGTGCTCGCAACCGCATTCCAGATGGAAGAAAGCGAGCCGCAGGTCGGCGAAGTTGCGCGCGGCGAGACCTTCGCACTCTTCGAAACCGCTGCAGTCACCGCTTCCGCCGCTGCGCCGCTGGCGGAAATTCGCGAGGATGTGATCACCAGCTGGAAGCTGGCGCAAGGATCGCAGGCTGCCCGTGCTGCGGCCGATCGGGTGCTGGCGCGTCTGCGCGGCGGCGCCACCATGGCCGCGGCGATGGCTGCGGAGGATGTCGCCCTGCCCGCCGCCGAGCAGATCGCCCTGACCCGCGAAGATCTCGCGCGGCGCGGCGACCAGCGGATTCCGCCGCCGCTCGCGCTGCTGTTCAGCATGGCGCAGGGCACCAGCAAGCGGCTCGAGGCGACCAATAATCTGGGGTGGTTCGTGGTCGATCTCGACGCGATCGAACTGGGCGAGATGGCCAGCGACGATCCGCTGATCGCGCAGGCGCAGTCTCAGCTCGGCGAGACCGTGGGCCAGGAATACGCCGATCAGCTGGTGATCGCGATGCGCGAAACGATGGGAGTCGAGCGCAATCAGACCGCCATCGAAGCGGTCAGCCGCCAACTGACCGGCGAGCGCTAGGAGGCGACGCTGACCCATATCCAGGGCGCACGGCACGCCGCCGCCGAACTGAGCGCCGGACGCCCGGCACTGGTCTGGCGGCGGGTGCTCGCCGATACCCAGACTCCGGTTGGCGCCGCGCTCAAGCTGTTCGAGCCCGAACGCGGCGATTTCCTGCTCGAATCGGTCGAGGGCGGCGAGATCCGCGGGCGCTACAGCCTGCTCGGCCTCGCGCCCGACCTGGTGTTCCGGGCCGATGGCGACAGGGCTGCGATCAATCGCGACTGGGCGCGGGATCGGAAGGCTTTCGCCGCCTGCGATGCCGACACGCTTCCCGCCTTGCGCGAGCTGGTCGCAGAATGCCGGATCGAGGTGCCAGCGGAGCTGCCGCCGGTATTGTCCTGCCTGGTCGGCTATTTCGGCTACGAGACCATCGCACTGGTGGAAGACCTGCCGCGCGCGCCGAGCGGCGAGCTCGACCTGCCCGACATGATGTTCGTGCGGCCAACGCTGATTCTGGTGTTCGACACTCTGACCGACATGCTGTTCTGCGTCGCGCCCTTATGGTCGAATGTCGAATCGACTGTTTACGAGCAGATAGCGTCGGTCGAAAACCGCATCGACGAGACGCTCGAGCGGCTGATGCAGCCCGTCCCGGCGTCGCCGGCGGGTGCGGAAGTGCCCGCTCAGGCCGTGCTGACACCCCAGCTCGAAGCGTCGCAATACAAGTCCATGGTGCTGAAAGCGCAGGACTATATCGTCGCGGGCGACATCTTTCAGGTCGTCCTCGCCCAGCGCTTCACCTGCCCCTTCCCGCTCCCCCCCATCGAGCTCTACCGCGCGCTGCGGAGGGTGAACCCCTCCCCCTTCCTCTATTTCCTTGATCTTCCAGGATTTTCTGTCGTCGGCTCGAGCCCGGAAATCCTCGTCCGGGTCCGCAATGGCGAGGTCACCGTGCGCCCGATCGCCGGGACCCGCCCGCGCGGTGCCACGCCCCAGGCCGATCGCGATGCCGAGCAATCGCTGCTGTCCGACCCCAAGGAACGCGCGGAACACTTGATGCTGCTCGATCTTGGGCGCAACGACGTCGGCCGGGTCTCGGCGGCGGGCAGCGTCGCCGTGACCGACAGTTTCACCATCGAGCGCTACAGCCATGTCATGCATATCGTGAGCAATGTCATCGGCCGGCTCGATCCGGCAAAGGACGCGCTCGACGCGCTGTTCGCGGGCTTTCCCGCGGGCACGGTCAGCGGCGCGCCCAAGCTGCGCGCCTGCGAGATTATCGCCGAGCTCGAGCCCGAAGCGCGCGGACCCTATGCCGGCGGGGTGGGCTATTTCGCCCCCGATGGATCGCTGGACAGTTGCATCGTGCTTCGCACCGCGGTGCTCAAGGAGGGCACAATGCATGTCCAGGCCGGCGCCGGAATCACCGCCGACAGCGATCCGGACTATGAATTGAACGAATGTCTCGCCAAGGCGGGCGCGCTGTGCGCTGCAGCCGAGGAAGCGTTCCGTATCGCCAGAGAGAATGGAGACAGCCAGTGAAGCAAAGCCTCTTCATCCTGGCGCTTGCCGCTTGCAGTCTCGCAGGGTGCGAGCAGCAACCCGAAGGCGAGCCGATCGCCCGCGCCGAAATCGGTCGCGGCGGTTCGACCGGCACTGCAGCAGACAGCCCCGCCGAGGATGCCCAGCCGACCATTGCAAGCCAGGTCGAATCGGCGTGTCGTTCGGTTATCTTCGAGGACACATCGCTTACCCATTGCCTTGCGGTTCCCTCGCGCCATCGCATCGCCACCGACCTCGCCGGAGCGGATGGCGAAAACTACCGCAGCCTCTCCGCCTTTGCCGGCGCCCGCGATGCCGAGACTGTCGCCTTCGCGATGAACGCAGGCATGTTCGACGACGAAGGCGATCCGATCGGTTACTACGTTGAGGATTCCGAGCGGTTAAAGACGCTCAATACCCAGGATGGCGAGGGCAATTTCCACCTCGACCCCAATGGAGTGTTCTTCGGCAGCGGCGACACATGGGAAATCCGCACCACCGAGGATTTCCTCGCCAATGTCAGCGACCGACCCGAATTCGGAACCCAGTCGGGCCCGATGCTGTTGATCGACGGCAAGCTGCATCCAGAGATTTCTACCGATGGCGAATCCCGCCTGGTCCGCAACGGCGTCGGCATCGACGGCCAAGGTCGCGCGCATTTCGTCATCTCCAACGCGCCGATCTCCTTCGGCAAGCTGGCACGCTTCTATCGCGACGAATTGTCGGTCTCAGATGCGCTCTATCTGGACGGCAACGTCTCGGCACTGTGGAACCCGGCCACCGGGCGGCTCGATACCGGGGCGGCGATCGGCCCCTTGATCGTGGTCGAGAAAAAAGCCAGCGCCGAGGAATGATCTTCGTCCTCGACAATTACGACAGCTTCACCTTCAACCTTGTCCATTATCTGATGGAGCTCGGTGCCGAAGTGCGGGTCGAGCGCAACGACGCGCTGAGCGCGCGCGAGGTTATCGCGAGCGGTGCGCAAGGCGTACTGATTTCGCCGGGCCCCTGCACTCCCAACGACGCGGGCATCAGTCTGGACCTGGTGGATGCCTGCGCCGACGCCGCACTGCCGCTGCTGGGAGTCTGCCTAGGTCATCAGGCGATCGGCCAGCATTTCGGCGGGCGCGTGGTCCAGGGCGGGCTGATGCACGGCAAGACCAGCGCGGTGACGCATGACGGAAGCGGTGTCTTCGCAGACCTGCCCTCGCCTTTCATCGCCACACGCTATCACTCGCTGGTGGTCGAGGACATTCCCGACGTGCTCGATGTAAACGCAACCAGCGAGACACCCGGGCTGGACGGCACAAGCGCGATGGGCTTTCGCCACCGCGAGCTGCCGATCCACGGGGTTCAGTTCCACCCCGAAAGCATCGCGACCGAGCATGGCCATGCGCTGCTCGCCAACTTCCTGCGATTCTGCGGCATGGACGCGAAGGTGTCGGCATGAAGCGGCTTCCCTCCGCGGAGGCACGGTTGAACGAGACCGAAGCGGAAGAAATATTCGGCTGGATCCTCGATGGAGAGGTCGCAGACGACGACATCGCTCGTTTCCTGGTCGCAATGACCGATCGCAGCGAAACGAGCGACGAAATCGCTGGCGCTGCCCGGGCCCTGCGCGCGCGACTTGTTCCAATCTCGGCGCCGGACAATGCCGTCGATTGCTGCGGTACCGGCGGCGACGGCCACCACACGCTCAACGTCTCGACCGCGGTCAGTCTGGTGGTCGCTGCGACCGGGGTGCCGGTGGCCAAGCACGGCAACCGGGCCGCGAGCAGCAAATCCGGTGCGGCAGATACGCTGGAAGCGCTGGGTCTCGACATGGAGGCCGCGGGGCGCACTGCCGAAAAGACGCTTGCCGAACTCGGCATCTGCTTTCTGTTCGCCAAGAACCATCACCCGGCGATGGCGCGCATCCAGCCGATCCGCCAGCGGCTGGGCAAGCGAACCATCTTCAACCTGATGGGGCCGCTCTCCAATCCCGCAGGGGTCCAGCGCCAGCTGATCGGGATCGCGCGCCCGGCCTATGTGCCGATCTACGCCGCCGCCAAGGCGCGGCTGGGCACCGAGCGAACCTTCATCGCCTCGGGCGACGAGGGGATCGACGAATTGAGCCTGGCCGGCGGCAACGAGCTCGCCGATGTTCGCGGCGACAGGTTCGAGATGCGTAGGATCGATGCGAGCATGGCGCAGCTGCCCCATGCGCCGGTCGAGGCGATCCGCGGGGGCGATGCGATCCACAACGCCCGGGCGCTCGAGGCGCTGCTGGCTGGCGCGCCGGGACCTTACCGCGATGCGGTGCTGTTCAACGCCGCCGCCACCTTGATCGTCGCCGGCCGGACCGCAGACTGGGCCGAAGGCGCCGAGATCGCCGGCGAGGCACTCGACAGCGGCGCCGCTCAGAGCCTCCTCGCGCGCTGGATCGCCATGGCGGCGGCGGCATGAACAAGCTGCAGGAAATCTGCGCGGTCAAGCGCGAGGAGGTCGCCCGGCGACGGCAACAGCGTTCGCTCGGCGATCTCGAACGGATGGCCCTCGAGCAGTGTGCGCCGCGCGGCTTTGCCCGGGCGCTGGCCGAAGCTTCGCAGACCGGCTTCGGGCTGATTGCCGAGATCAAACGCGCCAGCCCCTCCAAGGGTCTGATCCGCGAGGATTTCGACCCCGCCGCGCATGCTGCTGCCTATCAGGCGGGGGGCGCCGCCTGCCTTTCCGTGCTCACCGATGTCCCGTACTTTCAGGGGCACGACGAGTTTCTGGTGGCGGCGCGGGGCGCCTGCGCGCTGCCCTGTCTGCGCAAGGACTTCATGGTCGATGTCTGGCAGGTCACAGAGAGCCGCGCGCTCGGGGCCGATGCGGTGCTGATCATCGTCGCTGCGCTCGAGGATGCCGAGATGGCCGATATCGAGAGCGCGGCGCTCGACCACGGCATGGATGTGCTGATCGAGGTGCACGACGAGGCCGAACTCGCCCGCGCGCTCAAGCTGAAGTCGCGGCTGATCGGGGTCAACAACCGCGACCTGCGCAGCTTTGCGGTCGATCTGGCGACCACCGAACGGCTCGCGGCGACGGTTCCGAACGACTATCTGCTGGTCTGCGAAAGCGGCATTTTTACGCATGACGACTGCCAGCGGATGGCGCGGCACGGGGTACGCAGCTTTCTGGTGGGCGAGGCGCTGATGCGCCAGGACGATATCGAGACCGCCACCCGCCGGCTGCTCACCCGTTCGCCCACGCGGTGAGCACCCTCAGCCATCTCGACGCGCAGGGCGCGGCGCATATGGTCGATGTCTCGGGCAAATCCGACAGCGTGCGCGAGGCGGTGGCCGAAGGCTTTATCGCGATGACGGCGGAAGTCGTCGCCGCGGTGCGTGACGGCGATATCAAAAAGGGCGATGTGCTGGGCACCGCGCGCATCGCGGGGATCATGGCGGCCAAGCGCACCAGCGATCTGATCCCCCTGTGCCACCCATTGCCGATCGCCAGCGTCAGCGTCGAGTTCGACTATCTCGGCAGCGGTATCCGCGTGGAAAGCCGCGTTCGCACCACCGGCAAGACCGGGGTCGAGATGGAGGCGCTCACCGCGGCGAGCGTGGCGCTGCTCACGGTCTACGACATGGCCAAGGCGCTCGACAAGGGCATGGCCATCGGCCCGGTCCGGCTGCTCGCCAAGAGCGGCGGCAAGTCGGGCGACTGGGTCGCGGAGCCGGAAGGAACCGACCCGGCGTGACCGGCTCGGGCCTGCTCCCGCTCGCCGAGGCGCAGCAGCGGTTGCTCGCGCTCCCCAACCCCACACCGATCGTCGAGCTGCCGCTCGCTTCCTGCATCGGCCATTACCTCGCCCACCCGCTCAACGCGGCGCGCCGTCAGCCCGCCGCCGATATGTCGGCGATGGACGGGTACGCGATCCGCTGGGCCGATCGGCCCGGTCCGTGGGCCGTGGTGGGCGAGAGCGCGGCGGGGCGGCCGTTCCACGCCGCGCTGCGCCCGGGCGAGGCGGCACGCATCTCGACTGGCGCGATCGCCCCCCAAGGCGCCGACACGATCCTGGTCCAGGAAGATGCCGAACGCGCCGGCGACACGCTGCACCTCGCCGCCGACGGCCCGTCCCGGCAAGGCGCGCATATCCGCCCCGCGGGGCATGATTTCGAGCCCGATACCCCGCTCGCGCCGGCCGGTGCCCCGATCGACGCGCGGCTGATTGCGCTCGCCGCGATGGCGGGGCACGGTAGTCTGCCCGTCCACCGACGGGTGCGTGTGGCGATCCTCAGCACCGGCGACGAACTGGTGCCGCCGGGCGCGCCTCTGCCCAGCCCGGCGCATATCCCGGCGAGCAATGGCGCAATGCTCGCGGCGCTGCTCGCGCACTGGCCGATAGATGCGACGCTGCCCCCGATCGTCCCCGACCGGCTTGATGCGGTGGCCGAGGCTCTGGCGGCGCAGAGCGATGCCGATCTCATCGTCACCACAGGCGGCGCATCGGTGGGCGATCACGACCTGATCCAGCCGGCTCTTGCGCAGCTCGGCGGCAGCGTGGATTTCTGGCGGATCGCGATGCGTCCCGGAAAGCCGGTCATGGTGGCGCGGCTTGGCAAGGCTGTGGTCGTCGGCCTGCCCGGCAATCCGGTTTCGGCCTTCGTCACTGCGCAAATGCTGGTGCTGCCGCTGCTGCGCGCCATGCTCGGCGCGAGCGAAGCGCTGCCTCGGACAAGCGAGCTGCCCGCCGGCGCGCCCTTCCCTGCCGTTGGTGGCCGCCAGGATTTCGTCCGTTCGCGCATCATCGACGGCGCGATCCACCCGCTGGGCAACCAGGACAGCGGAGCGCTCCACGCGCTGTGGCAGGCCGACGCGCTCGCGATCCGCCCGGCGCATGCGCCCGAAGCGGCAATCGGCTCGCCGGTTTCCTGCATGATGCTTTCGCGAGAGGCTTGACGACGCCGGGTTTGTTTCGTACTTGTTCCGTGTTCGTTCGCCCGTTCCGCCGGGCCCCTGGCACAAGGACTCTGCGATGCTGACCCGGAAACAACACGAGCTGATCCGTTTCATCCAGCTGCGGCTGGAGGAGAACGGCATCTCGCCTTCCTTCGAGGAAATGAAGGAGGCGCTCGATCTCAAGTCGAAGTCCGGCGTCCATCGGCTGATCAGCGCGCTCGAGGAGCGCGGCTTCATCCGCCGCCTGCCCAACCGCGCGCGGGCGCTGGAGGTCATCCGGACGCCCGAGGACGCGGTTCCGGCCGCGCGCAGCCAGAAGCCGGCGAACGACGCGGTCATGCCGGTGCTGGCCGCCAAGACGGTGGCGCGCGAGCCGGCCAATGACGTGATCGAGCTCCCGCTCCACGGCCGGATCGCTGCCGGCGCGCCGATCGAGGCGATCGAAGGGCAGTCGAGCCTACCGGTTCCCGCTGCGCTGCTCGGACCCGGCGATCACTATGCGCTCGAGGTCTCGGGCGATTCCATGATCGAGGCCGGGATTTTCGATGGCGATTTTGCGCTCATCCGCCGCACCGATACCGCGCGCGATGGCGAGATCGTGGTCGCGCTGGTCGACAACGAGGAAGCGACGCTCAAATATCTACGCCGCGCGGATGGACGGATCACGCTCGACCCGGCCAATTCCGCCTACGAGCCGCAGGTCTACCGTGCCGATCAGGTGCAGGTCCAAGGCAAGCTTGCCGGGCTATTGCGCCGCTACCACTGACCGGCCAACTCGGTCCGGTGTCGCAACTTGCCGGGATCGCCGGGATAAAGCGGTAGAGCACACCGTCGTGGCCGTCCCGGTCTGATAGCCGATCGCAGCCGAACAGCTGCGGATCGTGCCCGCGAGACTGAGAAACTCTCGCTTGTGCTCCAGTGTGCGCGCGTCGAGCACGATATTGGTCGTGCCGCCGGTAAGACCTCACCGTCTCGCGTCCCAAACGGATCACGGATTTCTGGGGTAGCAGCGCCGACTCTCACATTGAGGTAAAGGCCAGCACAGCCCTCCCGCTCAGCGGCGACGCGGCGATCGTGGTCACCGGGGTGCTCGAACTCACCGGCTACGATGAAAGCAGCATCTTCTACGCGCTCAAGGAAGCCCGATCCGGCGAGCGAGCGAGCGAGCGAGCGGTTCAGCGAGCTTCACGTTGTGGTATATTATATCATTGACGAGATGCACTTCCACCGGCACAGGCGGCGGATCGCCATGAGATGATGTCTCTTCGGCACCGATCCTCGTTCGAAAGCCCGCCTGTCCCATGACCACCCGTCTGCTCGTATCCGCCGCGTCCGCTCCTCTTTTAGCCATACTGATCTGCGCTCCCGCTTCGGCGAAAACCACTGGCGGAACCCCCGAACAGGCCGCCGGTGCCGAAACGATCGTCGTCAGCGGCGTGAGGCAGGCCTATCGCGGCAATTTCTCGCTGACCGAGATCCCCCAGTCGATCGATGTGATCGAGGCCGAGACGCTTGAGGAGAACGGCATCATCCGGCTCAATGATGCGCTCGATCTCAACGCCTCGATCGCCCGCCAGAACACGCTGGGCGGATTGTGGGATTCCTTCGCCATCCGCGGCTTCGCGGGCGACGAGAACCTGCCCACCGGCTATCTGGTCAACGGCTTCAACGGCGGGCGCGGCTTCGGCGGCGAGCGCGATGTCGCGGGGATCGAGCGGATCGAGGTCCTCAAGGGCCCCGCCGCGGCGCTGCTGGGTCGCGGCGAGCCGGGCGGTACGGTCAATCTGGTGACCAAGCAGGCGCAGCTGGGCAAGACCTTCGGCTCCTTTGGTCTGCAATACGGCAGCTACGAGCGACTGCGTTCGGAGGGAGACCTCAACGTCTCGATCACCCCGGCGCTGACCGTACGCCTGATCGGCTATGCCGAACGGGCGGACAGCTTTCGCGACACTGTCGAGGAGTACCGCTGGGGCTTTCTGCCGTCGATCGGCCTCGCGCTGGGCGCGAACACCCGCCTGACCTACGACCTTGAGAAAACCCGGGTCGAGGTTCCCTTCGATCGCGGGATCGTGGTGCTCGACGGCAATTTCGACACGGTCCCGCGCAGCCGATATTTGGGCGAGCCGGGCGACGGCGACCACATCGCGCGCGCCGAAGGGCATCAGTTGCGGCTGCAGCACGATTTCAGCGACCGCTGGAGCGTGCTGCTGGGCGCGAGCGTGCGCGACACGCTGCTGACCGGCTTTTCCTCCGACCCCGAACTGGCAGGCTCGCGCCAGCCGGTCTTCACCGACGGGCGCTCCCTGTCGCGCCAGCGGCGCTCGCGGCTCTATGATTCCGAGCAGCTGGCGTTTCGCGGCGAAGTCAGCGGCGAGTTCGAAACCGGCAGCCTGCGGCACCGCATCCTGATCGGCGCCGATCACGACCAGTTCGACAATCACCAGGATTTCCGTCGGTTCCGCCCGCCCTCGGTCGGGAGCAATCCGAGCGAGGAGGCGGCCTATCTGATCGACATATTCGACCCGGTCTACGGGCGGTTTCCGCTGCCGGCTCCGCTGCCCAACAACGACCGGCTCGACACGCAAATCTCGACCGGGACCTTCATCCAGGACCAGATCGAGATCACCGATCGCCTCCATATCCGGATCGGCGCGCGCTACGACGACTTCACCCTGCGGACGGAGAACTACATTTCGGCCGTGAACAGCGAACGCAAGGACAGCCGGATCAGCCCGCAGGCGGGGATCGTGTTCGAGCTGAGCCAGGCGGCGACGCTCTACGCGTCCTACAGCGAAGGCTTCCGCGCCAATATCGGCACCGATGTGACCGGCGTGATCTTCGATCCCGAGGTCAGCCGCTCGATCGAAGCGGGAGCCAAGCTCACCCTCCTCGATGGGGCGCTGACCGGCACCTTCACCGTCTTCCAGCTCGAGAAGGACAATGTCCTGGCGAGCGACATCAACAATCCCGGCTTTTCGGTGGCGATCGGCAAGGCGCGCAGCCGCGGCGTCGAACTCGACCTTAACGGCCGCTTCCCCGGCAGTATCGAGACGCTGCTGAGCTACGCCTATGTCGACGCGCAGTCGCGCTCGAGCGTGCTCGACCCGAACTTCTCCTTCGTGATCTCCCCGGGTGATCCGCTCATCAACATTCCCGACCACACGCTCAACCTGCAGGCGCTCAAGCGCTTCGACCTCGCGGGCCGCAAAGCCATGGCGGGAGCCGGGGCGCAGCATGTCGGCGAACGCCTGGGGGCCACCGGAACAGAATTCTTCCTTCCGGCCCACACGCTGTTCCGCGTCTTCGGCGAGATCGAGATGATCGAAGGCGTCACGCTGTTCGGCAGCGTCGCCAATCTGTTCGACGCCGACTGGTATGCGAACAGCTATTCGCAGCTCTGGGTGCAGCCGGGAGCGCCGCGCACCGCGGCCGCCGGCCTTCGCGCGGTCTTCTGATTGCCGCGCTTCGCCATTCCGACCGAGCTTTGTTGAGGTAGAATTATAGTGACACTGGACCAGAACCATCCCGCAGCCCTGCTCGAGGCGCGCAACCTGCAGCACAGCTTTGGCAACCACCGCGTGCTCGACGATCTCAGCCTGCGGGTCGGACCCGGCGAGATCTACGCGTTGCTGGGCGGCAATGGCGCGGGCAAGTCGACCACGCTCAATATCTTTCTGGGTTTCATCAAGCCGACTTCCGGTCACGCCGTGGTCGGCGGGGTCGATCCCGCGGCCGAACCCGACAGGGCGCGCACTCAGCTAGCCTATGTTCCCGAGAATGTGGCGCTTTACGAGCATCTCACGGCGCGGGAGAACATCGACTATTTCCTCCATCTCGCGAGTGCGGAGCGCGACCGGGCCACGGTGATCGATCCGGCGCTTGATGCGGTCGGGCTCGCTTCACAGGCGCGCGACAAGCGGGTCGGCGGGTTTTCCAAGGGCATGCGGCAGAAGGTCGCGATCGCCCTGGCGCTGGCGCGCAACGTGCCGGTGCTGTTGCTGGACGAGCCCACCTCGGGGCTCGACCCGCACGCCACCGCGGAATTCAACGAACTGCTCGAAGCCGCTCGCAGCCGGGGCATCGCCACGCTGATGGCCACGCACGACCTGCTGAGCGCAGCCGCAGTGGCGAACCGCATCGGCTTCCTGCGCGAGGGCCATCTCGACGAGGAAATCGCCAAGGCGCAGGGCGCGCGGTTCGATGTCGAGGCGCTGTTCCGCCGCTATTCCGAAAAGCGCGAAAGGCTCCCGGCATGAGCGGCGCAACGATCCGGATCGCGCGCGAGGAATGGCGGGCGCTGGCGCGCAGCCGCGTGGCGGTACTGGCCGGCGCGCTGCTGGTCCTCCTGATCCTTACGGCCACTTTCATCAGCCTGCAGAAACAGGCCGCGATCGACGAGGCGCGCAGCCAGTACCAGGCCGAGCAGGTCGAGGAATTCTACAACCAGCCCGATCGCCACCCGCATCGCATGGTCCACTACGGCCAGTTCGTGTTCCGGCCGCTCGCACCGCTGGCGTTCTTCGACTTCGGGGTCGATTCCTACACCGGCGATATGGTCTTTTTGGAAGGCCACCGGCAGAACAGCGCCAACTTTGCCGAGGCGCGGCAATCCTCGCTGATGCTGCGCTTCGGGCAATTGACGCCCGCCTTCGTGCTGCAGACGCTGGCACCGCTGCTGATCATCTTTCTCGCGTTCCGCGCGCTTGCGGGCGAGCGCGAGCGCGGCACGCTGCGGCTGATGCTCGCGCAGGGGATCAGCGGGCGACAGCTATTGTCGGGCAAGCTGCTGGCGCATGCGGGGGTCGCCGGCGCGATCCTGCTGCCCGCGCTGGTTGCGCTGGCGCTCATGGCCTCGAGCGCGGGCGCCTCGCTGGCGCAGGCGGGGCTGATGATGCTCGCCTACACCGCCTATCTGCTGGTCTGGACGCTCGCCGCCCTGCTGGTCTCCACTCTGCTGCCGCGAGGGCGCGACGCGCTGCTGGCGCTGATCGCGCTGTGGATGGTGACGGTCGTGCTCCTTCCCCGCGGACTGCCCGAGCTTGCTGCCGCCACCGAGACCGCGCCGACGCGGATCGAGACCGAGGTCGCGATCGGGCGGGATCTGAAATCCATCGGCGACAGCCACGATCCGGACGATCCTTATTTCAGCGACTTCCGCGAAGAGACGCTGGCGCGCTACAGCGTGGACGATGTGCTCGATCTGCCCGTGCAATATGCCGGGCTCGTCTCGATCGAGGGCGAGCGGCTGACCTCGCAGCTGTTCGACCGCTATGCCTCCGAGGCCTTCGCGCGTCAGGACCGGCAGGGCACGCTGGTGCGCAATTTCGGCATCGCCAGCCCGCTGATCGCGGTGCGGCAATTGTCGATGACACTGGCGGGGACCGATCTCGACAGCCATCAGGACTTCCTCAACCAGGTCGAGCGCTATCGCTACGGTTTCGTGCAGGAGCTGAACCGGATGCAGGCCGAGCAGATTCCGGCCGTGGACCCAGGTGAGGATCCGCGCATCGATGCTTCCAACTGGCGGGAAATCCCGGGCTTTTCCTATGTGGAGCCCGACCCCCTCGCTTATGGCAGCGGCAGGATCGTCGCCACTTTCGCCATTCTGGCGCTCTGGCTGGCGGGGCTGGCGCTGCTCTACGCCTTCGCCGGGCGCCGCCTTGTATGGATTGCCCGATGACCCGGTATGGTGCGGAGCTCAAACTCGTCCTGCGTTCGCGGATCGCGGCGGGGGCGCTGATATTCCTGTTCGTGCTCAGCGCGCTGGCGGTGTGGTCGGGGATCTCGGTCACGCAGCGCCAGGACGCTGCGATCGAGCGGGTGCAGGCCGCCAGTGCATCGGACCTGGCCACGGTGGCGAAGGTTTACGGCCAGCCCGATGGCGATGCCGGCTACGGTGCCTATTACACCTTCCACCTGACCTGGGACCCGCCATCCGCGCTCGCCTTCGCGGCGGTCGGCCAGCGCGATATCCAGCCCTTCACCCTGCGGGTGCGCCTGCTCGGGCTCCAGCAGCAGCTCTACGAATCGGAGAACATCAACCCCGAGCTGGCGCTGCCGGGACCCTTCGACTGGTCGTTCGTCCTCATCTACCTCGCCCCGCTGGCGGTCATCGTGCTCATGCACGATCTGGTCGCGGGCGAGCGCGAGGCGGGACGGCTCCGATTGCTGCTGTCGCTGCCCGGCAGCCGGGGCCTGTGGCTGCGGCGGCTTGCGGCGCGCTACCTGATGGTGTTCGCGGCACTCGCCTTGCCGCTCGCCTTCGGCCTCGTGTTGATGCAGCCGCCTTTCCTCGCCGGGCTGGGCATGCTGCTGATCGCGGCGCTCTATCTCGCCTTCTGGTCGGGGCTGGGCCTGCTCGTGGCCGCCATGGTGCGAAGCTCGGGTGCCGGCGCGGCGGGCCTGTTGGGCTGCTGGATCGTACTCACGCTGATCCTGCCCACGCTTGCGACCAGCGCGATCAACGCCGCCATCCCGGTCGCGCGCGGTACC
This sequence comes from uncultured Erythrobacter sp., assembly GCA_963975275.1. GTDB lineage: Bacteria > Pseudomonadota > Alphaproteobacteria > Sphingomonadales > Sphingomonadaceae > Qipengyuania. Next base: position 21,214 of record CAXBFN010000014.1, read on the forward strand.
GATCTGACGCTGGCGCAGCGCGAGGTCATCCACGGCGCCTGGGACCGTCCGAAAAAGGAGACCTTCGACGTCTTTTTCGTCAACCACCCCGAATGGCGCGGCACACCGCCGGTAGCGGGCCGGTTCCACTGGAAATGGTACTACGCCTTCCATCAGGTGGGCGACGAGGCGGTCGCGCCGCAGGTGGCCGAATACCGCGCCAGCCTGGCGGCGCGCGAGCGCTGGTCCGAACGTTCCGGGTGGGTGTTGCCGACGGTTGCCACCCAGGTCCTGCTGCATCGGCTCGCCGACACCGATCTCGCCGCGCAGCTCGCCTATCAGGACAGCATCGCCGCGTTTCACCGCCGGATCCGCTATTTCTATTATCCCTATGTGTTCGAGGAACTTCCGTTCACTGCGGCGGATTTCGAGCGCCTGCCTGAATACCAGCCGCGCGGCGTCGGCGGTTCGATTGCCCTCGGCTCGCTCGTTGCGATCGCCCTCGCGGCGTTGTTGCTTCTCATGCTCGGACTGAGGCGGGCCCGCCGTCTCGGTGTCAACCAAGCATCCCGAGCTGGAGGCGATTGAGGACGGCTGTTTTTGAAACAACCACGCTTTAATGTGATGCTTCGCTTGCCCTCACACATTACAGTGTGATATCGCCTCTTTATGACCACCACCGTAGAACGAGTCCGCGCCTTGATCGCGGGCGGAACCATGACCCGCGCCGGGCTTGCCCGCGCCGCGGGGCTGCACGCCAACACGCTGCGCGATTGTGCGCTGGAGAGCTGGAACCCGACCAGCGACACGCTGCGCAAGCTCGATGCCTTTCTCGATGCCAATGACGAGACCCCGGTGCTGGTCGGTATCGAGGAGATCATCGACGAGGCCCGCAACGGGCGGATGTACATCCTGGTCGACGATGAGGACCGCGAGAACGAGGGCGATCTGATCGTGCCCGCGCAGATGGCGACCCCCGAGGCGATCAACTTCATGGCCACGCACGGGCGCGGGCTGATCTGCCTCTCGCTCGACCGACGGCGCGTCGATGCGCTCGGGCTCGAGCCGATGACGGCCAACAACCGAGAGAGCATGCAGACCGCTTTCACAATCTCGATCGAGGCGCGCGAGGGCGTGACCACGGGGATTTCCGCCGCCGACCGCGCGCGCACCGTCTCGGTGGCGATCGATTCGACCAAGGGGCCCGAGGATATCGTCACCCCCGGCCACGTCTTCCCGCTGACCGCGCGCGACGGCGGGGTGCTGGTCCGCGCCGGGCACACCGAGGCGGCGGTCGACATTTCGCGGCTTGCCGGGCTCAACCCCTCGGGCGTGATCTGCGAGATCATGAACGAGGACGGGACCATGGCCCGGCTCGGCGATCTGGTGGTGTTCGCGCGCAAGCACGGACTCAAGATCGGCACGATCCGCGATCTGATCGAATACCGCATGCGCAACGACCATCTGGTCGAGCAGGTCAGCGAGAGCGCGCTGACCTCGGATTACGGCGGCGACTGGCGCGCGATGACCTATCGCAGCAAGGTCGGCGGGGCGACGCATGTGGTGCTGCAGAAGGGCCATGTCGATCCCGAACAGCCGACGCTGGTGCGGATGCATTCGATCTCGATCTTCGACGACATCCTCGGCCAATCGGGTCCGCGCAAGCGCACGCTGCAGCGCTCGATGGCGGCGATCGGCGAGCACGGCAGCGGGGTGATCGTCTGCATCATGCCCGAGCGCCCCGAACAATTGCAGGCCGAGATCGCGCGCGCGCCGCATGCGGGCGGCGAATTGCGCGATTACGGGATCGGCGCGCAGATCCTGGTCGATCGCGGGGTCAGCGACATGATCCTGCTCAGCGATCACGAAAAGACCGTGGTCGGGCTCGAGGGCTACGGCCTCAGCGTCACCGGCCAGCAACCCATCCCCGCCTGACAGGAACCCGAACCATGGCCAAATTCCTCATCGTCGAAGCGCGTTTCTACGACGAATACAACGATCTGTTGATTGCCGGTGCGAAGGCGGCGCTCGAAGGCGCCGGACATAGCGTGGAGGTGCTGACCGTCCCCGGCGCGCTGGAAATTCCCGGCGCGATTTCGCTGGCTGCGGAAGACGCGCAGTTCGACGGCTTCGTCGCGCTGGGCGTGGTGATCCGCGGCGAGACCTATCATTTCGAGATCGTCGCGGGCGAAAGCGCGCGCGGGATCATGGCGCTGACCATGGACGGGATCGCGATCGGCAACGGCATCCTCACCGTCGAGAACGACGATCAGGCGCGCGTCCGCGCCGACCCGGCGCAGAAGGACAAGGGCGGCGAGGCGGCCAGGGCGGCGATGGCGCTGCTGGCGCTGGGCGAGCGCTTCGGCGGCTAGGGCGCGCCGTCGAGCATTTGCTCGAGCCCAAGCGGCGCGAAGGGGCCGATCGCCAGCTGCTCGAACACGCCGATCCCCTCAATGTCGCCGCCGCTCACCGCCACCGGCATCTGGACGTGCAAATTCTCCGGCGCGAGCGGATCGAGACCGGCGAGGTCGATATCCTCGCGCTCGACCCGCAGCGCGCCGTGGTGGATGCCGTGGCCCCATTCGGGATGGGTGTAGCCCAACCCGCGCATCTGGAACCGGCCGAGCGGTTCGAGCCGGAGCTGTTCGGGCGCACCCTTGACCGCCAGCGACAGCGTCCCGCCGCTGGGCCAGCGGGTGCCGCTCTCGAGCCGCGCACGCATGCCGCCCGCGCCCTCGTTGAGCCCGGTGGCATCGGCGCCGTCGGGCGCCCAGACCGCGCGGGTGTTCCAGGCGTTGCCATGGCTGTCGGCGTTGACGTGGAAGAACAGGCTGCCGTCGGGGAAGTTGATCGGGGTCCATTGCCAGAAGAAGCCGAGCTGCGGGTGGCCGGGGATCGGCTGCGGGTCGCGCGCGCCGACCGGGCGCACGCCCCAGCTGCGGTCGCGCGTGCCGCTGGTACCCGGCGCCAGCGCGCGGCGGTCGCCATCGACCTCGATCCAGCCCTCGTAATGGCCGTTTTGAGTCATCCGCGTGTAATCCATGAAGGCGCGCGGACCGATGCGGTGGATGAAGCGCGGCTCCTCGATCGGGAAGGAACGCCCGGTGAACTCGACCTCGGCGGCCAGGCCCTCGAAGGGTTCGAGCCGCACCTTCAGCCGCTTGAGGGGTTCGATCACCTCGACCTGGAACGGGCCGACCGAGAGATCCATCCGCTCCATCCCCAGCTCGCGGCTTGCGTGGACGCAGTACTGCACCCCGTCGCGCACGACGTTGAAATGCGCGTCGATGACATCGAGATGAGGATAGACCCCCAGCGCCGCGGCGAAGAAGCCGCTGCCGTCGGGGGCATAGCCGTTGAAGAAATAGCGGTCGTAGAAATTGCGGTCGGTGCCCGCGAAGGCCACCGGCTCGGGTGTCTGGTGGATCGGATAATCGTCGCCCCTCGACAAAACCATCAGTCGTCTCCCATCAAGGCGGCGATACTGTCATGCTCAAGAGCCAGCGAACAGGCCCCGCGTGCCATCGAGAGGAAATTGGCGTCGCCGCGCACCGTCCGCTCGACGAAGGCGGCGCTGAACACCGCGGTTGAAACCCCGTGGAGCGCGCCGAGGCGATAGTCGCGCTGGATGTCGGGGCGGTTGAGCGCGACCCCCCGGGCGGCCATTTCCGAAAGATAGAGATCGAGCAATTCGTCCTCGTGCGGGCGCCACATCGCTTGGCCCAGCCCGCAGCCGAGGAAATAGGCGACATCGGTCATGCCGCGGCCGGCCGCCGTGGTCTGCCAGTCGAGTACCGCGATCGGCTCCTGCCCTCCGCATACCTCGAACAGCATATTGTCGAGCCGGAAATCGCCGTGGATCAGGCATTGCGGCGGATCGCGGCGGGTGAAATAGCGCTCGCTCTGCGCCGCCAGTTCGTCGCACAGCGCCATCATCGTCGGATCCAGCGCATCGCCGTAGCGCTCGCGGAAGATGGCCTGCGCTTGGGGATACATCTGCGCGACCCGCGCGGCCTGCCCGGGGGGTGGTTGCAGCCAATCGGCCTCGAGCAGCTGTGCCCTGCCCCAGCTCGGGGCGTGGATCGCGGCGGCCTGGCGGATCGCGGCGCGTGCGTCCTCGAGCCCGCAGCTGGCGATCTGGTCGCCCTGCCGCGCGGGGCCGAGATCCTCGAACAGCAGCAGGAAATCCGCGCCGTCCTCTGAAACATTCACGAAATGCACCTGCGGAACCCGGACCGCGAGATGCGGAGCGGCTTGGCGGTAGAACTCGACCTCCTTGCGGTAGAGGCCGAACATTGCCGCCGTCCCGCGGCTGGTCGCATCCGCTGCGGGGAATTTCGCGGCAAGCGTACCGGTCTCGTCGGAACCCTCGAAGGCGACCTTGAAGCGGACGCTGTCGCCGACCTGCCCGGTCCCGATCGAGGTCCATTCGACCGCTGCCACAGGCCGGCCGAGCACATCGCCCAGCCATCGGGGTGTGACCGCATCGGGATGCGTGGGAAATCCTGCCAAGCTTCTCTCCTCCCTGTCAGGCAGTCCTTTTGGACTTGTCCTTTGTTATAGGGGGAACGCTAGTCGGGCCGATGCGTCCTGACAATCAGCCACGTCGGCATGCGAGAGGGGAAGCAGACAATGAACGGACCGATCGACTGGGCCGCATCGATCGGTGCGGTGCTCGCAGCCTCGATGATCGCCTTCGATCTCGGCCGCCGCGCCACCGCATGGGGGTTCGTGCTGTTCTGCGTGGTTTCCGTAATGTGGATCTACATCGGGCTCAGTACCGGCGCGATCCCGCTCGCCGCGATGAACGGCGTGCTGCTGCTGATCAACGCCTGGGGCGTGTGGCAATACTGGTTCCACCCCAAGAATCGGGCGGCCGAGGCATAGATCCAATCCCAGGATCGAAGCGGCGGTCGATCAGCGCGCGCGCTTCCCGAAACAGGCACGGCCCGCATAGCGTGCGCTGTGGCCGAGTTCCTCCTCGATCCGGATCAGCTGGTTGTATTTCGCCAGCCGATCCGAGCGGGCAAGGCTGCCGGTTTTGATCTGCCCGCAATTGGTCGCGACGGCGAGGTCGGCGATGGTCGCGTCCTCGGTCTCGCCCGAGCGGTGGCTCATCACCGAGGTATAGCCCGCGCGCGTTGCGATATCGACCGCATCGAGCGTCTCCGACAGCGTGCCGATCTGGTTGACCTTGACCAGCAGCGAATTGGCGAGGCCCCGCTCGATACCCATCCTGAGCCGCACGGGATTGGTCACGAACAGGTCGTCGCCGACCAGCTGGACCTTCCCGCCGATCTTCTGTGTCAGCAGTTTCCAGCCTTCGAAATCGTCCTCGCTCATCCCGTCCTCGATCGAGGCGATCGGGTAATCCTCGCACAGTTTCGCGAGGTAGTCGGCCATTTCAGCGGGGGTGAGCGAGATTTCCTCGCCCGCCAGATCGTAGCGGCCATCGGCGAAGTACTCGGTCGCGGCGCAATCGAGTGCCAGCAGCACCTCGTCGCCGGCCTTGAAACCGGCCTGCTCGATGGATTCCATGATGAAATCGAGCGCGGCGCGGGTACTGGCGAGGTCCGGCGCGAAGCCGCCCTCGTCGCCGACCGAGGTCGAGAGGCCCTTCTGCGCCAGCCCCTTCTTGAGCGTATGGAAGATCTCCGCACCCCAGCGCACACCCTCGGCGAGGCTGTCGGCGCCCACCGGCATGACCATGAATTCCTGGATGTCGATCGGGTTGTCGGCGTGTTCGCCGCCGTTGATGATGTTCATCATCGGCACCGGCAGAACATGCGCCGAGACGCCGCCGACATAGGAATAGAGCGGCAGGCCGCGCGCATCGGAGGCTGCCTTGGCGACCGCGAGGCTGGTGCCGAGGATGGCGTTGGCGCCGAGCCGGCTCTTGTTCTGCGTCCCGTCGAGCTCGATCATCACCATGTCGATGTCGCGCTGGTCCTCGGCATCCATCCCGAGGATGGCATCGGCGATCTCGGTGTTGGCCGCCTCGACCGCGTTTTGCACTCCCTTGCCATGGTAACGGCTCGGGTCGCCGTCGCGCAATTCTGCCGCTTCATGCGCGCCGGTCGAGGCGCCCGAGGGCACCGCCGCGCGTCCGAAACTGCCATCGTCGAGCAGCACGTCGACCTCCACCGTGGGGTTGCCGCGACTGTCGAGGATTTCGCGGGCGTGCAGGTCGATGATCAGGGTCATTATGGCGGACTCCGTCGAAGTGTCGTAAATAGATAATACACCCCCAGATGGGGAGTTCGGGTCGCTCTATGCCGCGGAACCAAGCTCCGCAAGTTGCGTTGCAATATGGAAGGCCGGGCCGTTTCGAGCTGCCCGGACAAGAACTTTGAATCGAGGGGATGACCGATGGCACAAACGCCCAGCAGCAATAACGAGAAGGCGTCGACGAAAACCGCCGCCAAGCAAACCACCGCCGCAAAGCCGCGCAAGACTGTGGCGAAGACCGGCGTAGCCAAGGAGACAGCACCCATGACCAACACCGCAACCTCACCCAATACGGCCACCGCCAATCCCGTCACCGCGGACGCTGCGGGCAGTGCCGATACGGGCACAAGCAACGAGCATCGCGCCGAGGCCAAGACGCGGTTCAACGCCGCAGTCCAGGAAGCCAAGGCCGGCGCTGCCGCACTGCGCGCCGAAGCAGGCGAGCGGGCGAATGCCTATCGCAGCCAGGCCCGCGGCAAAGGCGAGGCCCTCGCCGGCGACGCCAAGGGTTATGGTGCCGAAGCCAAGACCAAAGGGCGCGAGCTGGCCAATGAAGGCAAGACCAAGCTGAGCGGAGGCATCGCCTCGCTGAGCAAGATGGTTGCCGAGAACGCCCATGTGGTCGACGAGAAACTCGGTGCTCAATATGGCGACTACGCCCGCACCGCCTCGCGTTCGCTGGACGATACGGCGGCCAAGCTCGACCAGAAGTCGATCGACGAACTGACCGAAGACGGCCGGGAATTCGTGCGAAAGAGCCCCGGTCTCGCAATCGGCATGGCCGCCGTCGCCGGCTATATGCTCTCGCGCATCTTCGGCGGCTCGCGTCGCTGAACGCGCACGGGATCGAAGCATGACCGGATTGGATAGCGACATCGCAACGAAGCAACCGCATATCGGCGCGACCGATCTGCCCGATCCATACCAGGATGGCGAGGGGGAGGCGAGTCCTCCCCCTCCCTCCCTGTTCGACGATCTGGCGGCGCTGTTCGAGGACGGAAAGACCTATGCCCAAGCAGAGGTCGCCTACCAGAAGAGCCGGGCCGGATATGTCGGCGAGCAGACGAAATTCGCCCTCGCCTATGGCGCCGGCGCACTCGGACTCTTTCACCTCGCAGCGATCGCGCTGACCGTGGGTCTCCTGATCTCGCTGATGACGCTGGTGGGTCCGTGGATCGCGACCGCGATCGTCGCGCTCGCGCTGGGCGTTCTCGGTCTTGTGCTAGCACGTAAGCTGCGCGCGAAGATGCTCGAAATCCGTTCTGCCTTTGCGGAGGACGGCAAATGACCAATGCCTGGCTTAGAATGATCGAAGACCTTCACCTGCGCAATTCGGCCAAGGCGCTTGTCGAGGCCGATATCGCGCATCTGCGTGCCGATCTCGCCGAGCGCGGTCTCGGCGCGCGAGCGGCCGATCGCATCGCCGAAGGCGCAACCGACGTATACGAAGAAGCGGTAGAGGTCGCCGGGGACAACAAGGGCGCTCTGGCCGCGATCGTCGCGGCGCTGGTGCTGTGGTTCGCGCGCCATCCCATCTTCGAGGCGCTGTTCGGCGAGGATGCGGACGAGCGCGACGACGAGGATCACGACTACGACGATCGCCACGACCGCGATCATTACGACGACGACGCGGAACAGGGCGGCCGCTGGCATCGTTGACACCCAGACATCATATTTCGGAGATTACCATGAGTGAAGAGACCGGCACCAAGATCCTGACCGACGAAGACAAGCGCGCTCAGTTGCGCGAAAAAATCGGTGCTGCCGAGCAGCGCAACGAGGACCGCAGCGTTGGCGACATCGCAAAGGATGCAGCCGACACGGTGACCGAGTTCGCCAAGCGCCACCCGCTGGCAACCGTCGCCGGAGCAATCGGGCTTGGCCTCGCAATCGGCGCGATGACCCGCCCGGGTCGGCGCCTGACCCGCCGCACCGGTATGCTTGCGGCGATGGCGGCGGATACCGCCATGAATTACGGGCTCGATGCCTTCGATCGCGCAGGAACCGCTACCTCGGCGGCGGCGCGGTCGGGGTCTGACGGCCTCCAGGATCTCAGCGAAACGCTGAGTTCCGCGGCGCGCAGCTTCCGCCGCGACGCGGCCTACCGCGCGGATGTCGCCGGTGACGCGCTGCGCGGCACCAAGCGCCGCGCAGGGCGCAAGGCTTCGCGCACCATGCGCGACCTGCGTTCGCGTCTGGACCACTGATCGTCACGCGCGAGCCGGACGATCCGGACGCAGGAATTCGAGCGGCGCGACGGGCTTGCCTGTCGCGCCGCTTGCTTTATGGGGCGCGGCACCCCCTCCCCCAGGACATCCAGACGAAGGCCCGACCGCCATGGAAGAAACCACCGCCAAGCAGACGCTCTATCTCGTGATGGGCGGCCGCGTTTCCGATCCCCGGACCATGGAGTTCAAGGACCCGGAGTCGGTCCACGTCGTCGGCGTTTATTCCGACTACGAGACAGCGGAAGAGATGTGGCGCGCCAATGCGCAGCGCACCGTCGACGATGCCGAAATGAAGTATGTGGTCGTCCACCTGCACAAGCTGCTGGACCCGAGCTTGTAACGACAACGCCGGGGCCCGCATAAAGCGGGACCCGGCGCTCCGAACAAATGCTGCCGGGTGCTCCCCGGCAGGCCACCTGGCTAGATGTACTCGATCTTGTCGACGAGGTAGAACTTGTCGCCCGAGGGAACGGTCACTTCGACTTCGTCCTCGAGCCGCTTGCCTATCAAGGCGCGGCCGATGGGCGAATTGTACGAGATCCGCCCGTTGTTCGCATCGGCCTCGACCACGCCGACGATCTGATATTTGACCGGTTTGTCGTTCTCGTCGAGTAGCGTCACGGTGGCGCCGAACTGGATATGGTCGCCCGACAGCGTGGTCGGATCGATGATCTGCGCGCGGGTCACCTTGTCCTCGATATCCGCGATGTTCATCTCGATCTGGCCCTGGCGTTCCTTCGCGGCATGGTATTCCGCATTCTCGGACAGATCGCCATGAGCGCGCGCTTCCTCGATCGCATCGACGACGCGCGGACGCTCCTCACGAAGAGCCCTGAGATCGGTCATGAGCTTCTCATAACCCTCGGCGAGCATCGGTACCTTATCCATTCGGACCAGTGTCCTTCCTGTTGTCGATTCCGGCAATTCGCGGCTGCGCCGCTCTTGGGAGCGGTTCGATCAGCGTGGAATGTCCGGAAGGATAATTGTCAGCTAGCTATAATAGTCTTGCAAGGAGCGCACTTCAAGCTCGTCGGGGCGAACTTCCGCGATCGCGCGCGCGGCGGCGAGTGATGCGGCGGCGGTGGTGTAGGAGGGAACCTTGCGATCCAGCGCCGAGGCGCGGATCGATTGCGAGTCGAGCAGCGACTGCCAGCCCTCGGTGGTGTTGAAGATCAGATCGACCTCGCCGTCGATGATCGCGTCGACCACATGCGGGCGCCCTTCGGCCACCTTGTTGACCCGCGTCACCGCCAGACCCTGCTCAGCGAGGTAGGCCTGCGTCCCGTCGGTCGCTATCACCTTGAAGCCCATGTCGATCAGCGTCCGGACCGCGGGCACGATCACCGCCTTATCGCTCTGCTTGACCGAGACGAACAGCGTGCCGGCGCGCGGCAGGACCATCCCCGCCCCCATTTGCGACTTGAGGAAGGCGGCGGGGAAATCGGCATCGATCCCCATCACCTCGCCGGTGCTCTTCATCTCGGGCGAAAGCGCCGGGTCCGAACCCGGGAAGCGCGCGAAGGGGAACACCGCTTCCTTGACGCTCATATGCTTAGGGCGAATGTCGAAGGGCTCGAAATTGGACAGCGGTTCGCCCGCCATCACCCGCGCCGCGATCTTGGCCACCGGCCGGCCGATCGCCTTGGCGACGAAGGGTACGGTGCGGCTTGCACGCGGGTTCACCTCGATCAGGAACACTTCCTGGCCGTCGGGTCCGTCCTGCACCGCGAACTGGACGTTCATCAAGCCGCGGACGTCCAGCGCGAGCGCCAGTTGCCGCGCCTGGCGTTCCATTTCGGCGATGATCTCGTCGGGCAGGCTGTAGGGCGGCAGCGTGCAGGCGCTGTCGCCCGAGTGCACGCCCGCTTCCTCGATATGCTGCATCACCCCGGCGATGCGGACCTCGACCCCGTCGGAAATGACATCGACATCGCATTCGATGGCGTCGCGCAGATACTGGTCGACCAGCACCGGGCTGTCGCCCGAGACGTTGACTGCAGTGGCGATGTAATCGTCGAGCTGGGCTTCGGAATCGACGATCTCCATCGCCCTGCCCCCGAGGACGTAGCTGGGGCGCAGCAGCACGGGATAGCCGATGGTCCGCGCCACCGCCGCCGCCTCGTCGCGGCTCTTGGCGATGCCGTTGTCAGGCTGCTTGAGCTTGAGCTTGTTGACCAGCCTGGCGAAGCGCTCGCGATCTTCCGCAAGGTCGATGGCGTCGGGGCTGGTGCCGAGGATCGGGATGCCCTCGCGCTCGAGCGCGGCGGCGAGCTTGAGCGGGGTCTGGCCGCCAAGCTGGACGATCACCCCGACCAGCTCGCCCGCCTGTTGTTCGACGCGCAGGATCTCGAGCACGTCCTCCTCGGTCAGCGGCTCGAAATAGAGTCGGTCGGAGGTGTCGTAATCGGTCGAGACGGTCTCGGGATTGCAATTGACCATGATGGTCTCGTAGCCCGCCTCGGCCAGCGCGAAGCAGGCGTGGACGCAGCAATAGTCGAACTCGATTCCCTGCCCGATGCGGTTGGGTCCGCCACCGAGGATGACGATCTTGCGGCGGTCCGAAGGCTGCGCCTCGTCCTCGGCCACTCCGAAGCTCGGCGTCTCGTAGGTCGAATACATATAGGGCGTCACCGCCTCGAATTCAGCGGCGCAGCTGTCGATCCGCTTGAACACGGGTTCGACCCCGAGCTTGCGGCGCAGATCGCGGACCTCGCGCTCGCTGGTGGCGCCGGCCATGGCGCGCAGCGCATCATGGAGCAGGCCCGAACGGCGCGCCTGAGTCTCGCCCAGCCCGCCCGCGACGCCCACCGAACGCACCGCCAGCGTGGCAAGGCGCTTGTCGGAAAAGCCCATCGCCTTGAGCCGCCGCATTTCGACGGCATCGCGCGGCAGGCCATTGTGCGCGAGCATGCGCTCTTCATAGACGATCGCTTCGATCTGGCGCAGGAACCACGGGTCGAACCCGGTAATCGTCTGGATTTCCTCGACCGTCAGATCCTCGCGGAAGGCCTGCGCGATCCGCAGGATGCGCTCGGGCGTGCGCTGCGACAGCGCCGCAGTGATCTTGTCCTTCGATACACCCTCGAGCTCGGGCACGCGGTTGAAACCGTCGAGCCCAGTTTCGAGCCCGCGCAGCGCCTTCTGCATGCTCTCGGCGAAACAGCGCCCGATCGCCATGACCTCGCCCACTGATTTCATCGCGGTCGAAAGCTCGGGCTTGGCGCCCTTGAACTTCTCGAAGGCGAAGCGCGGGATCTTGGTGACGACATAGTCGATCGTCGGCTCGAAGCTCGCCGGGGTCGCGCCGGTGATCTCGTTGGTCAGCTCGTCGAGCGTGTAGCCCACCGCCAGCTTGGCGGCGATCCGCGCGATCGGGAAACCCGTGGCCTTGGACGCCAGCGCGGAGCTCCGCGAGACGCGCGGGTTCATCTCGATCACGATCAGCCGCCCGTCCTCGGGATTGACCGCAAACTGAACGTTGCTCCCGCCGGTCTCGACCCCGATCTCGCGCAGCACCGCGATGCTGGCCGAGCGCATGATCTGGTATTCCTTGTCGGTCAGCGTTAGCGCCGGAGCGACGGTGATCGAATCGCCGGTGTGCACCCCCATCGGATCGACGTTCTCGATCGCGCAGACGATGATGCAATTGTCCTTGGCGTCGCGCACCACCTCCATCTCGAACTCTTTCCAGCCGAGCAGCGATTCCTCGATCAGGACCTCGTTGGTGGGAGATGCGTCGAGCCCTTCGCGGACTATCCGCTCGAACTCGGCCTTGTTGTAGGCGATGCCGCCGCCCGTGCCGCCCAGCGTGAAGCTGGGGCGGATGATAGAAGGCAGCCCGGTGCGCTCGAGCACCGCATGCGCCTCATCGACCGAGGTGGCGATCCCGCTGCGCGCACTTTCGAGCCCGATCGCATCCATCGCCTCGCGGAACCGGTTGCGGTTCTCGGCCTTGTCGATGGCATCGGCCTTGGCGCCGATCATCTCGACGCCGTATTTCTCCAGCGTGCCATCGGCATCGAGCGCCAGCGCGCAGTTGAGCGCGGTCTGTCCGCCCATCGTCGGCAGCACCGCATCGGGCCGCTCCTTGGCGATGATCTTGGCGACGATCTCGGGGGTGATCGGCTCGATATAGGTCGCGTCCGCCATGTCCGGGTCGGTCATGATCGTGGCGGGGTTGGAATTGACCAGGACGACCCGGTAGCCTTCCTCGCGCAGCGCCTTGATCGCCTGCGTGCCCGAATAGTCGAACTCGCAGGCCTGGCCGATTATGATCGGCCCGGCACCGATGACGAGAATCGAGGAGATGTCGGTACGTTTGGGCATTCAGGCGGCTTTCGCTACGAATAGCCCCTTCCCTCGAGGGAAGGGGTTGGGGATGGGTGTGCGGCGATGGCGGACAAGAAACTGACCGGCGTATCGCGCAAGCTGCGCAACAATATGACCGATGCGGAGCGCCGCTTGTGGTCGCACCTGCGCGCGAGCCAATTGAGCGGCACCAAGTTCACCCGCCAGTTTCCGATCGGCGATTTCGTGGTCGACTTCGCCTGCCGATCCTTGCGCCTCACGATCGAATGCGACGGTGGCCAGCATTCCGGCAGCCTTACCGACGAAGCGCGAACCCGCGTGATCGAAGCCCACGGCTACAGGGTCATTCGCTTCTGGAACCACGACATAATCGAGAACACCGACGGCGTGCTCCAGACCATCGCAAAAGAAATCGCCCTCGCCCGCAACGAGCGCAGCTGATCCCCCCTTCCCTTGAGGGAAGGGGTCGGGGGATGGGTGTACGAAGCCCACAATCTCGCACCCGGCCATCACCGCCGAACCCCCATCCCCAACCCTTCCCCAAGGGGAAGGGAGCAGGTCGGGAGAGAGGAGATGTCGGTGCGTTTGGGCATTTACGACCCACCCTCGGTCGTCAGAGAGGCGCGCTTGACGTTTACCAGCATCGTGTTCAGTGGCGCCTCGCCGCATCCGACTGCAATCGCACTCTCGTCGGGCCCGAGGCGCCTCCTCACCACCAAGAAACTTTCCCCGTCGACGATGTGCAATTCGTGGGTTCCGGAAGCTGCACCATTCCTGATGCTCTCCAAAATAGGCTCGACTGTTTCGCCGTCCTCAAACCGGTATGTATATTGCGCTCCGAATGTCTCATTCGTCAAAAAATCGATCACTCTGCTCTGGTCTGCGAACCTGTCGACGCACTCTTGCGGGGTCTCGGGTTTGGACGAACATCCGGCAGCCAGGCATAGCAGGCCAAGAGCAGAGGCAGTATCACGAATCCTCACCCCAACATCCCCACGAACTTCTCGAACAGATAAAAACTGTCCTGCGGGCCCGGACTCGCCTCGGGGTGATATTGCACCCCGAAGGCGCGCTTGCCGGTGATGGCGATGCCGCAATTGGTGCCGTCGAACAGCGAGACATGCGTTTGCTCGACGCCCGCGGGCAGACTGTCGCCATCGACCGCGAAGCCGTGGTTCATGCTGGTGATCTCGACCAGTCCGGCGCTGTCGCCCCAGCCTTCCCCGACCCGCTGGACCGGGTGGTTGGCGCCGCGGTGGCCCTGAAACATCTTGGCGGTCTTCGCGCCCACGGCGAGGCCGAGCAGCTGGTGGCCCAGACAGATGCCGAACAGCGGCACGTCGCGTTCTAGCAGCGCCCGGATCACCGGCACCGCGTATTCGCCCGTCGCCGCCGGATCGCCCGGGCCGTTGGAGAGGAATACACCATTGGGTTCGAGCGCGAGGATCTCCTCGAGCGTGCTGCGTGCCGGGACCACCGTCACCTTGGCACCCGCCCTGACCAGATAGCGGAAGGTGTTGTCCTTGGCGCCGTAATCGAGCGCGACGACATGCGGCCGTTCGGCCCCGCCGCTGTGATAGCCATGACCTAGTTGCCAGTGTCCGCCGCTCCAGTCCTCATGGCCCTCGCGGGTGACGCGCGGGACCAGGTCGAGCCCTTCGAGCCCCGACCAGCCCGCCGCCTGCGCCTGCAGCGCCGCGATATCGAACTGCCCGCGCGGATCGTGCGCGATCACCGCATTTGGCGCGCCCTCGATGCGGATGCGGCGGGTCAGCGCGCGGGTGTCGACGCCCGAAAGCCCGATCTTGCCATGCGCGACCATCCAGTCGGCAAACTCGTGCTGCGCGCGGAAATTGGAATGCTGGGTGACTTCCTGCCGGACGATGCAGCCGACCGCGCCCAGCCCGCGGCTTTCGTGATCTTCCTCGTTGGCGCCGGTGTTGCCGATATGCGGGAAGGTGAAGGTGACGATCTGGCTGTCGTAGGAGGGATCGGTCATCACCTCCTGATAGCCGGTCATCGCGGTGTTGAAGCACACCTCGCCCACCGCGCTGCCGCTGGCGCCGAAGCCCTTGCCCCAGATGCAGGTCCCGTCGGCGAAGACGACGACTCCGGTGGCCCCCGGCGGTTGCGCGTGCGAAGGTGCGGGACGGGCCATGGGCGCTCCGGTGTCAGGGGTTTCGGCAATGTGTGCTAAGGCCCAGCGGCTAGAGCGCGGCGGGCCTTACGTCAACAGGAACGCTTGGCCTTTTACGGGAACGCTTGGCTTTGCGGCCCGCCGTTCTATGTCAGCGCCAATCCATCCCAATTAAGGAACCGCCGTCTCCATGATCCGCGACACCATCAAATCCGCCACCACCGCCTCGATGAAAGCCGGCGACAAGGAACGCACCGCAACGCTGCGGATGGTCGCCGCCAAGATCAAGGATCGCGATATCGAGCTGCGTACCGCCGCCAAACAGCCCGAGGACGACACGCTGGTGATCGAAGTGCTGCAGAAAATGGCCAAGCAGCGCCGCGAATCGATCCAGATGTACGAGGATGGCGGGCGCGAGGAACTCGCGGCCAAGGAACGCGACGAGCTCGCGGTGATCGAGGAATTCCTCCCGCAAATGATGAGCGAAGAGGAGACGCGCGCGGCGATCGAGGAAGCTAAGGCGACGACCGGCGCGCAGGGCATGAAGGACATGGGTAAGGTCATGGCCGAGCTCAAATCGCGCCACGGCGCGGTGCTCGACGGTGCCAAGGCCAGCGCGATGGTCAAGCAGAGCCTGCAGTGATGCCCGCTCGAACCGCTATGTGTGCCGCGAGAGTCGAACGGCGTTAGGCTGCGCCGATGGCCCTCTCTCCCCAATGGCTGGACGAATTGCGCGCGCGGATCACGCTCAGCACGGTGATCGGACGCCATGTGCGGCTGCAGAAGGCGGGGCGCGAGTTCAAGGCGTGCTGCCCGTTTCACGACGAGAAGACCCCCAGCTTCACCATCAACGACGCCAAAGGCTTCTACCATTGTTTCGGCTGCGGCGCGCATGGCGATGCGATCCGCTGGATGACCGACCAGCGCGGGCTCGCCTTCATGGATGCGGTCAAGGAACTCGCGGTCGAAGCGGGGATGGAGGTGCCCGCCCCCGACCCGCAATCGGCGCGCCGTGCCGAGGAACGTGCGGGGCTGCAGGACGTGACCGCCGCGGCGCAGGAATGGTTCGTCGCCAACCTGGGCGGGAGCGAAGGCACCGCGGCGCGCGGCTATCTTGCGCGGCGGGGTTTTTCCGCCGCGACGATGCGCGAATTCGGTTTCGGCTATGCGCCCGAAGGCCGGCAGGCGCTGGGCCGCGCATTGGCGCGCTTCGAGGAGCCGCTGCTGGTCGAGGCGGGGATGCGGATTTCGGTCGAGGAGCGCGATCCCTACGACCGCTTCCGCGATAGGCTGATGCTGCCGATCCAGGATGCGCGCGGGCGGGTGATCGCTTTCGGTGGGCGCATCCTCGATGCGACAAGCAATCCCAAGGCACCGAAATATCTCAACAGTCCCGACACGCCTTTGTTCGACAAGGGGCGCACACTCTACAACCTCCACCGCGCCGCGCCCGCCGCGCGCCAGTCGGGGCGGATGATCGTGGTCGAGGGCTATATGGACGTGATCGCGCTGGCCGAGGCGGGGATCGGCGAGGCGGTGGCGCCGATGGGCACCGCGCTGACCGAGCAGCAGCTCGAATTGCTGTGGCGCCATGTCGAACGCCCGATCCTGTGTTTCGACGGCGATGCCGCGGGCCGGCGCGCCGCGATGCGCGCGATCGAGCGTGCGCTGCCGCTGCTTCGCCCCTCGCACTCGCTGGCGATCGTCCAACTCCCCTCGGGGCTCGATCCCGACGATCTGCTGCGCCAGGAGGGCCGCCAGGCGCTGGAGAACCTCCTGGCGGGCGCGAGCAGCCTGCTCGACATGCTGTGGCAGGTCGAGCGCGAAGCGACGCCGCTCGCCTCCCCCGAGGACAAGGCCGGGCTCAAGCAGCGCCTCCTCGATCACACCGAGACGATCGCGGATCCCGATATTCGCGCGCTCTACCGCCGCGAATTGACCGAGCGATTTTCTGCCTTCGCCTTCCCCAAACGCGAATGGACACCGCGCGAGCCATGGAAAAAAGGCGGCCCGCCCCGCCCCGCCCCCAAGCTCGCCCCCGAAGCGGCTGCGAAGCTTCGTCATGTCATCTCGGGCGGTGGCCGCGATTCGCTCGCGGGCGCGGTGATCGCCGGGCTGGCGCGCTTCCCGGACCAGATCGTGCGTCACGAAGAGGGCCTCAGCGACCTCGCGATGCGTGACCAAAATATCGGTCCGGCGATCGATTTGCTGCTCGAAACGGCGGAAGCGCTTGATTTGTCCGGTGGATCGCCCATATCGCCTATCCAAGGCCTGCCTGCCCCACCGGAAACCTCTCGTTTCGCCTTCCTCGATGAAGGCACAGACCCGGATGATGCGCGCGAGGAGCTGGCCGAAGCCGTGTCGTTGCTGGTCGAAAGACCCGCGCTCGAAGCCGCCCTGGCCGATGCCACGGCGCGTTTCGAAAGCGATCCCGAAGGCGCTTTCGCCGAGCAGCAGCGCCTGCTCAGGCGCAAGCTGGAATTCGAGGCGCGACTCGGGCAAATGGCAAGCAAGCGGGCCAGCAGGGCCCGGCAGGAATCAGACAGCCGCTCCGCCGATTCCGCGGATGCGGCCCATACAACGGACTGACGCGACACTTATGGCCAGCAAGTCGAAGACCGCCGAAAAAGAAGACGCTCCCCTGATCGACCTCAACGAGGGCTCGATCAAGAAGCTCATCGCAAAGGCCAAGAAGAAGGGC
This sequence comes from uncultured Erythrobacter sp., assembly GCA_963975275.1. Taxonomy (GTDB): domain Bacteria; phylum Pseudomonadota; class Alphaproteobacteria; order Sphingomonadales; family Sphingomonadaceae; genus Qipengyuania. The sequence goes on from CAXBFN010000014.1 coordinate 38,795, forward strand.
TACGTCACTTATGACGAGCTCAACGACGGGCTTCCTTCGGCCGAGATGAGCCCCGACCAGATCGAGGACATCCAGACCGCGCTGAGCGAGATGGGTGTCCAGATCGTCGAGAACGACGAGGAAGCGGAAGCCGAGGCCGAGGCCGAGCGCGACGACGAGGTCGAGGAAATCGCCACCACGGGCGACAAGAAAGAGCCCAAGACCCCGACCACCAACGTCACCAAGAAGCTCGCCGTGGGCGAGCGCACCGATGATCCGGTGCGCATGTATTTGCGCGAGATGGGCGCGGTCGAACTGCTCAGCCGCGAGGGCGAGATTGCCATCGCCAAGCGGATCGAGGCCGGCCGCGACATGATGATCATCGGGCTGTGCGAAAGCCCGATCACCTTCCACGCGATCATCCATTGGTCCGAAGCGCTCAATTCCGAGGAAATGCAGCTGCGCGAGATCCTCGATCTCGACGCCATGCTGTCCAAGGAACCCCCGGCCGACAAGATGGCCGAGGATGCCGAGGACGATGACGACGGGGAAATCTCCGAGGAAACCGCCGGTCCCACCATCCGCGAAGACGAGGATGAGGACGAGGACAGCGATTCCGAGGACGAGGACGGCGAGGAAGGTTCGGCCAAGAAGGACGACGAAGAGGAAGAGGACAACACCATGTCCCTTGCTCAGATGGAGGCCGCGCTCAAGCCGGACGCCATCGAACGCTTCGCTCGCATCAAGGACCTGTTCAAGAAATTCGAGAAGCTCCAGGGCGAACGCGTCGACCTGCTCGGCCGCGGCGAGGACTTCCCCGCCGCCAAGGAGAAGAAATACGAGGCGCTGCGCGAACAGCTCACCGCCGAGGTCGAGAGCGTCCAGTTCCATGCCAACAAGATCGAATTCCTGGTCGACAATCTCTACGCCTTCAACCGCCGCCTGACCGCGCTGGGCGGCCAGATGCTCCGCCTGGCCGAGCGCCATAAGGTCAAGCGGGTCGACTTCCTCGAAGCCTATATCGGCAATGAGATGGACGACGACTGGCTGACCTCGCGGGTCAAGAAGGACAAGAAGTGGGCCGCCTTCGCCGACAAGGAAGCCGATGCGATCGACCGCATCCGCACCGAAATCAGCGATATCGCCAGCCAGACCGGCATGGCGCTCCCCGAGTTCCGCCGCATCGTCAATATGGTCCAGAAGGGCGAGCGCGAGGCGCGGATTGCCAAGAAGGAAATGGTCGAGGCGAACCTGCGGCTGGTGATCTCGATCGCCAAGAAATACACCAATCGCGGGCTGCAATTCCTGGATCTCATCCAGGAAGGCAACATCGGGTTGATGAAGGCGGTCGACAAGTTCGAGTACCGCCGCGGCTATAAGTTCAGCACCTATGCGACCTGGTGGATCCGCCAGGCGATCACGCGTTCGATCGCCGATCAGGCGCGCACGATCCGCATCCCGGTGCACATGATCGAGACGATCAACAAGCTGGTGCGCACCAGCCGTCAGTTCCTCCACGAGGAAGGCCGCGAGCCGACCCCCGAAGAGATGGCGCAGCGCCTGTCGATGCCGCTCGAGAAGGTCCGCAAGGTGATGAAAATCGCCAAGGAGCCGATCAGCCTCGAAACCCCGATCGGCGACGAGGAAGATTCGCATCTCGGCGATTTCATCGAGGACAAGAACGCGATCATCCCGGTGGATGCCGCGATCCAGGCCAACCTCAAGGAAACCGTCACCCGGGTCCTGGCATCGCTCACCCCCCGTGAGGAACGCGTGCTGCGAATGCGCTTCGGCATCGGCATGAACACCGATCACACGCTGGAAGAGGTCGGCCAGCAGTTCTCGGTCACCCGCGAACGCATCCGGCAGATCGAGGCGAAGGCGCTGCGCAAGCTCAAGCATCCGTCGCGTTCGCGCAAGATGCGCAGCTTCCTCGATCAGTAGGCTTTTCGGCACGTCGAAAGAAAATTCGGTGCAGACCGCCGGGGGGAGACCACCTCTGAATCCAGAATGCCATCATTCGGCCGCTTGTCCGGGTGTCGATTTCGAGGCCTTGTTCGAGCGCTCGCCCAATCCGTATGTAGTGCTCGATCGCGACCTCGTGATCGTCTGGATGAATGATTGCTATCTGCAGGTTACGGGGCGGACGCGTGCGGACATCGTCGGACGGCCGATGTTCGAGGCCTTTCCCAGCGCTACGGACTCGGAAAGTTACCGCCAGCTGCGCTCGTCTTTCGACCGGGTGCTGGAAAGCGGCGAGACCGACGAGATCGCTCATATCCGCTACGATATCGAGCAGGCCGACGGCACGATGGAGGAGCGCTACTGGAGCGCGACCCACACGCCGTTCAAGGATGAGGCCGGGCGGGTCACGCACATACTCCAGCACACCGTCGATATCAGCGAGCTGCACGAGCTTCGCGGGATGCGCGAGCAGATGCGGGTGTACGAGCGCGCCGAACGAGTCGAGACGCGCAATCGCAATCTTTCCGAAGAGGCCCGCAGATTGCGCAATCTGCTGGAGAACACGCCGGGCTTTACCGCGGTGCTGCTCGGCGCCGAGCTGCGCTTCGCGATGGCGAATGCGGCATACCGGCGGCTGACCGGCAATCGACCACTGGTGGGCCTGACAATCGAGCAGGCGCTTCCCGAAGTGGTCGATCAGGGTTTCGTCGAGATCCTCGACGAGGTGTTCCGCACCGGCAAGCCCTATTTCGGACGACAGGAACCGATTTTCCTGCGGATGCAGGCCGATGCCGAACCCGAACAGGTCTATCTTGAATTCGTCTATCAGCCGATCATGGATGGCGACCGGCAGGTCACCGGGGTCTTCGTTCAGGGACACGACGTCACCGAGGAAGTGGAGGCAGCCCAGCGCCAGACCTTGCTGATTCATGAGCTCAACCACCGCGTGAAGAACACGCTCGCCATCGTTCAGGGTCTCGCGCAGCAATCATTCGGGCTCGACGAGAGCAACCGGTCGGGCCGCGATGCATTTGCCGCGCGGCTTGGCGCCCTGTCCGCGGCGCATAATCTGCTGACCTCGTGCAATTGGGAATCCGCGGAGGTGCGCAGCCTCATCCAGGGATCGCTCGCCGCGGCGCTGGGGAACGCCGCCGAACGCTGCGAACTCGATGGCGCCGAAATTGTGTTGCGCCCTCAGCAAGCAGTCGCGCTTGCGATGATCGTTCACGAATTGGCTACCAATGCCCTGAAATATGGTGCTTTGTCGGTGCCCGATGGCAGGGTCGCGATCCAGTGGGTAACGGAAACGGTGGGTGAGACGGTGTCTGTCGAACTGGATTGGAAGGAATCGGGCGGCCCACCGGTCGCCGCGCCGCAGAGCAAGGGCTTCGGCAGCCGGTTGATCCAGAGCGGACTGGGCGGGCGCAACGGGGCGGTTTCGATCGAGTACGAACGCAGCGGGCTGCATTGTCATATCAAGGGAGAAGTATGATCGAGGCCGGCACCACCATTCTCGTGCTCGAGGACGAAGCGATCATCGCCTTTGCGCTCGAGGACATGCTCGCTGCGGAGGGCGCGAAGGTCGTCATGGCGGCGACGTTGGAAGAGGCCGCAGCTCTGATCGAAAAGGGCGGGATCGCTACCGCCGTGCTCGACGTCAATGTCCATGGCGAGAAGAGCTATGTCATCGGGGAGCTGCTGCGCTCGCTCGACATCCCCTTCGTCTTCGCGACCGGTTATGGCGACACCTCGCATCCACCGGAATTCGCCGAAACTCCCACGGTTTCCAAGCCTTACACGCATGAGCAGGTCAAGACGGCAATCGCCCGGGCACAGCTTGCGCTTGCCGGTGGAAGTGTCGGCTGAAAACGCGCTTTGCGGGGTGGAGAGAATCGCAAGGCTGACCTATGAGGCCGCCATGCGTATTGCCATTGCCTCCGACCATGCCGCGCTCGATCTCAAGGCCGAACTGCGCGACTGGCTGATCGAAGAAGGCCACGAGGTCGCCGATCTCGGTCCGGACACGGCCGACAGGGTGGATTACCCCGATTTTGGGTACCGCCTGGCGAACGTCATCGCGGATGGCACGGCCGAGCGCGGGATCGCACTGTGCGGCTCGGGGATCGGTATTTCGATGTCGGTCAATCGCCATCCCGAAGTGCGCTGCGCGCTCGTGTCCGAGCCGCTTTCCGCCGCGCTCGCCCGCGAACACAACGACGCCAATTGCCTCGCGCTCGGGGCGCGTCTTACGGGGAGCGACATGGCCAGGGCCTGCGTTTCCGCCTTCCTCGTCACCGAATTCGGCGGCGGCCGCCACCAGCGCCGCGTCGACAAGCTATCCGACCCCCAGATCGAGGACCGTTCATGAGCACCCAGCCCGCCCCCGCCGCACAGTCTGCCGCTTCGCCGATGGACGGCTTCTGGCACGACACGCTCGCCGAGGCGGATCCGCAGATCCACGAGGCGATCCGCAACGAGCTGGCGCGCCAGCAGGACAAGATCGAACTGATCGCCAGCGAGAACATCGCCAGCCGCGCGGTGCTCGAGGCGACGGGGAGCGTGTTCACCAACAAATATGCCGAGGGCTATCCGGGCAAGCGCTATTACGGCGGCTGCGAATATGCCGACGTGGTCGAAACGCTGGCGATCGAGCGCGCCAAGGAGCTGTTCGGCTGCCAGTTCGCCAACGTCCAGCCCAACAGCGGCAGCCAGATGAACCAGGCGGTGTTCCTCGCGCTGCTCGAGCCGGGCGACACCTTCATGGGGCTCGATCTGAATTCGGGTGGGCATCTCACCCATGGCTCGCCGGTCAACATGAGCGGCAAATGGTTCAACCCGGTCTCTTACGGTGTGCGCCAGGAAGACGAGCTGATCGACATGGATGCGGTCGCCGCGACCGCGCGCGAGCATCGCCCAAAGCTGATCATCGCCGGCGGCACCGCCTATTCGCGCGTCTGGGACTGGCAGCGGTTCCGCGAAATCGCCGACGAGGTCGGCGCCTATCTGCTGGTCGACATGAGCCACATTTCGGGGCTGGTCGCGGGCGGCGCGCACCCCAACCCCGTGCCCCATGCGCATGTCGTCACCACCACGACCCACAAGAGCCTGCGCGGGCCCCGCTCGGGCGTGATCCTGTGGAATGACGAGGCGCTGACCAAGCCGATCAACATGGCGGTCTTCCCCGGCATGCAGGGCGGACCGCTCATGCATGTCGTCGCCGCCAAGGCGGTCGCCTTCCGCGAGGCCCTTCGCCCCGAATTCGCCGACTACGCGCAACGCGTGGTCGACAACGCCCGCGCGCTGGCGGCCAGCCTCGAGGAACACGGGCTGCGGGTGGTATCGGGCGGGACCGACAACCATTCGATGCTGGTCGATCTCAGCTCCAAGGACGTCACCGGCAAGGCGGCCGAAACCGGTCTCGACCGCGCCTGGCTCACCTGCAACAAGAACGGGATCCCCTTCGACACCCGCAGCCCCTTCGTCACCAGCGGCGTGCGTCTCGGCACGCCCGCGGGAACGACGCGCGGTTTCGGCACGGAGGAGTTCCGCATCATCGGCAAATTGATCGCCGAGGTGGTCGACGGGCTTGCCAGCGCCGGCCCCGAGGGCGATGAACGCATCGAGGAAAGCGTGCGCAGCCGGGTGAGCGAGCTGTGCAAGGCCTTCCCCGTCTATCCAGGGATGTAACACGATGACCGAACGCAATCCGAACGAGTCCGACTGGGTCGAAGACGCAAAGACCGAGATTTCCGGAATGGCGAAGGACGGCATGGCCCATCCCTCGACCAAGCCGGTGCTGGCCGGGGCCGCCATCGGCGCACTGGCCGGGGCGCTGCTGCCCGTAGTGAGCCTGCCGCTTGGCCTAGTCGCGGGTGCGGGGTTCGCATTCTACAACAGGATCAAGAAATAACCTTCTGAATGCGCTGCCCATTTTGTGCCCATGACGATAGCCAGGTAAAGGATTCGCGTCCGACCGAGGACAATGCCGCGATCCGGCGAAGGCGGCAGTGCGCGCATTGCGGCGCGCGTTTCACCACTTTCGAACGCGTCCAATTGCGCGAGGTGACGGTGGTCAAGTCCGGCGGCGACGGCAAGGCGGCGCGGCGCGAGCCCTTCGAGCGGCGCAAGCTCGAACAGTCGATCAGTCTCGCCTGCCGCAAGCGCGATGTCGCACCCGAACGCATCGACCAGCTGGTCTCGGGCATTCAGCGCCAGGTCGAGACCGCAGGCGAAGCCGAGATCCCCTCCAGCCGCATCGGCGAGATGGTGATGGACGGGCTGCGCCAGATCGACAGCGTGGCCTATATCCGCTTTGCCAGCGTCTATCGCGATTTCAGCGAGGCGCGCGATTTCGAGGAATTCGCCAGCACCGTGCAGGAGGCCGCGCAGGCCGAGGCAACCGGCGGCCCCGCCAGTGGCTGAAGCCCCCGCGATCGTTCTGGTCCGCCCGCAACTGGGCGAGAACATCGGCAAGGCCGCGCGGGCGATGCTCAATTTCGGGCTGACCGAGATGCGTCTGGTGGCGCCGCGCGATGGCTGGCCCAACCCTAGCGCCGGCCCGGCCGCAGCGGGCGCCGACCGCGTACTTGCCGAGGCGAAGCTGTTCGACACAGTCGGCGAGGCGGTCGCGGATTGTTCGCATGTCTACGCCACCACGGTGCGCAAGCGCGGAGTAACCAAACCCGTCGTCACACCCGAGGAGGCGGCCCGGGAGATCGACTCGGCGCAGGGCAGGTCCGCACTGCTGTTCGGACCCGAGCGTTCCGGCCTCGACATCCAGGATGTCGGTTTTGCACGCGCGATCATCACCGTGCCGATCAACCCCGAATTCGGCTCGCTCAACCTGGCCCAGGCGGTGATCCTGTGCGCCTATGAATGGTCCAAGAGCCGCAAGCTCACGCAGCCGACGCAGGAGGAGATCTTGCCGCCCGCGCCGCAGGAGGAGCTCGACGGGCTGATCCGCCATCTGGAATCGATGCTCGAGCCCAAGGGCTATTTCATGCCCGCGATCCGCGACGAGGTGACGCGCACGACCTTGCGCAACGTGCTGACGAAGCCGGGCTGGAACCACTTCGAGGTCCGGACGCTGCGCGGCGTGTTGACGACGCTGGCGCGAGCAAAACGCCACTAGCCCGAACCGGCCGCCGAAATTCCGCTAGCCTCCATCGATCATGCCGGCTAGCCGCTTCAAAACACACCGGATTCAGTCAAGGATCCTCTTTATGCGCAATACCCTGTCCTCGCTGGCTTTGGCCTTCCTCGTGGCCGGGACTCCCGCGATGGCGGCGGAGCCCGAGCAGAAAGCCGCCCAAGGCGAAAAGGATCGACCCGCCGCTCAGGACGAGGCCAGCGAGCCGAAGAAGATATGCCGTCAGGTCGCGCTTCAGACCGGCAGCCGCCAGCGCGAGCGCGTGTGCATGACGAAGGAGCAATGGCGCGAGTTCAACCGCGGCGATTGAGGGATCTGCGCGTCGCTCAGACGGCGCTGCGAATCCGGTCCCATTCGACCGCTTCATAAGCGATCGAGCTTTCCACCAGCCGGTCCCAAATCTCCGCCAACTCCGCCGCCGGAAGCCCGCGCGCCTCGGCATCGGCGCGGGCATTCGCGATCACCGCAGATTTGCGTGCTTCGTCGCGCACCGCGCCGCGGTCCTGCTTGATCCGTGCGGCCGCGCGCATGTAGCCGTAGCGGAGATCGAGCAGTTCCATCAGCGCGCGATCGGTGGCATCCACGCCGGCGCGCACCTCGCGCATATCGGTGCAGTCTTCGGGTCGTTTGATGTCGCTGTTCATGGCGAGGCGCACTGCCGCCCTCGCCCGCATTTGTCGAGCGCCGATCTCGCGTCTTGACCCGTGGCCCTCGCCTGCTATGGCGCGCGCTTCGCGAATTGGCTCCGCACCCCGGTGAAGCGGCAGCCGCGCTGGAGAATTGCTCCAGCGGTGCGATACCGGGTTAAAGCGCCACCGATGGGGTGGCGATGGCAAATCGAAGGACTTATTATGTCGAAGCGCAAAAGCGCCAAGTACAAGCTCGACCGCCGGATGGGCGAGAACATCTGGGGTCGGCCGAATTCTCCCGTCAACCGTCGCTCCTACGGCCCCGGTCAGCACGGCCAGCGTCGCAAGAGCAAGGTCAGCGATTTCGGCCTCCAGCTGCGCGCCAAGCAGAAGCTCAAGGGCTATTACGGCGACGTCACCGAGAAGCAGTTCAAGCGCACCTATGCCGACGCCACGCGGATGAAGGGCGATTCCGGCCAGAACCTGATCGGTCTGCTCGAGCGTCGTCTCGACATGATCGTCTATCGCGCCAAATTCGCTCCGACCGTGTGGTCGGCGCGGCAGATCGTCAATCACGGTCACATCTATGTGAACGGCGTGAAGTGCAACATCCCCTCGCGTCGTTGCGACGTCGGCGACGTCATCAGCCTCGGCAGCAAGGCCAAGGACATGGCGCTCGTCATCGAGGCGCAGAGCCTGCCCGAGCGCGACATTCCCGATTATGTCGCACCCGACGGCACCGAAAAGGTGACCTTCACCCGCGTGCCCAAGCTCGACGAAGTGCCCTACCCGGTCACGATGGAACCCAATCTGGTGGTCGAATTCTACTCGCGCTGATCCGCGAGCACGACGCTCCGACAAGAAGAGGCGCCCCCGCGGGGGCGCCTTTTTTGTATGCGGGCCAAGCGCTCACCGGGCGTATTCGGCCCGGCAGAACGCTTCCCAGAAAGGTCAGCCTTCCAGGTGGCTGTTCAGGAAGGTGTCGATCTGCTGCAACATGTCGGAGCGCGCTTTGCTGTCGGTCAGCCCGTGATCGAGATCGTCGAACTCGACATAGTCCACCGTCTTCCTGGCGTCCTTGAGGCGATCCGCCATCATCCGGGAGTGACCTACGGCGACATTCTGGTCGAGTGTGCCGTGAAACAGCATGACAGGTGCCTGGAATGAACTGGCATGCCTCGCCGGGCTGCCGGCGCGCACATGCGGCCCCTGCCCGATGAAGGCATCGACAAGCGCGGAGTTCGTATAGGGGCGGGCATCGTTGCGCAGCTGGTCGAGATCGGTCACCGGTGCGATGGCCACCACGGCCTGATAGAGCGACGGGTCGAGCACCTGCGATTGCAGGGCGGCGTATCCGCCATAGGACCAGCCCACCACCGCCAGCCGGTCGGCATCGGCGATGCCTTCGGCGATCAGCCAGCGGCCTGCATCGTTGACGTCGCCGATCGCGGTTTCCCAGGCTTGAAAACCATTGCGCCCGAACCAGGCGCTTCCGTATCCGCTGGATCCGCGATAATTCGGCTGCAGGACGGCATAGCCCCGTGCAACGAAGAATTGCACCAGCCAGTCGAAGCCCCATTCGTCGCGCGCGCTGGGCCCGCCATGGGGCAGGACGATCGCGGGCAAGCCTTTGCCGTCGGAGCCCGGCGGAAGCGTCAGATAGCCGGGAATTTGCGTTCCGTCCGCAGCCGGGAAACTGATCGGCGTCATCGCACCCATCGTCCGGTCGACGAGGTGCTCGCGCAGCGGCATGATCTCGCTCAATTCGCGGGTGGCCTGATCGTAGAGATAGACCATGCCCGGATCGGTATCGCTCGAGGCCGCAATCAGCAGGCGGTTTTCGTCCGCACTTGCGCCGACGATGTTGATCAGGGGCTTGCCCGGCAGCGCTTCCTGCAATTGCGCGGCGAACGCCTTCAGCTCGGGGTCGAAATACTCCACGGCGCGCTTTTCGGTCGCATAGCTCGCACCCACGACCCGGCGCTGGCGCCCAATACGGATCAAGCGATCCACATCGACGTCGTCGCGGGCCATGACGACCCTCGGTTCGCCCACGCCGTCGAGCGGTACTTCGATCACGGTCTCGTAACCGTCGGCCGAGTCGAATCCGAATGCGACATTGCGTTGCGAATCAATCGCGACAGGAGTGAAACCGTTCACGGTCTGGGCGTCGAGCGAAACCTTGGAAAGCAGGTTCCACTTGGACTGGCCTGGCTCGCGGTAGTAGAAGAATTTTTCGTCGCCCAGATTGGCCCCGACGCCTTTGGGATGGCGGATTTTCATTCGCACGGTGCCTTCTTCGTCGGCAATATAGCCCACGGCGTCGGTTTCGGGATTTTCGACCTTGCTGCGCCGGCCGTTGATCACATTGACCTCCTCGACGCCGAGCCCGGACTCCTCGTTGGCCAGGCGTGTCCCGATTGTCCGTTCGGGGACATATTCCTTGGTCATCAGGACGGTATCGTCCTCGCCCGGGACGTCGAGCGCGAGAATGCTACCGCCGTCCTGCCGGTAGCCAAGCGCGCGCATATCGCTGCGCGGCGTCAACATGAGCGCCTTGGAACCATCCGCCCCGACGGCAAAAACGCGCGAGAACCCGATCAGCAGCCCCGCACTCTCGCTGACGCTATCGAGCATGCAGACCAGTCGTTCCTCGGTCGCCCAGTCGCACCGCGACAGGTCTGCACGCGGTTCGCTATTGGTGAGGATCGGCTCGATCGTGCCATTGCCGGCCAGATCGATAACGTTGAGAATCTCGCTCCCCTGCGGACCCGGTTCGATAAAGGCGATCTTCCGGCCCGACGGCGACAGGCTGATTTGCAGCACCGTCTGGCGAATGCCGAATCGTGCGGCGATTTCCTCCAGAGTTTCAGCCGCAACGAAGGTAGGCGTGCCTCCAGCAATGGCGAAGACAGACACAGCAGCAGCAAGCGCAAAACGCATTCTCATGGAAACGACCCCCCGATTTCAATCCTGAGGGCACTCTACCGGCGCTGGAATAACCTGCAAGCCCTTCAGTTCTTGCCGTAATCCCGCCGGAAATCGGCGGCGAAGCGGATGAATTCGCCTGCCCCGATCGCGTCGCGCATCGCCTGCATCAGCTGCTGGTAGAAGGCGATGTTGTGCTCGGTCATCAGCATCGCGCCGAGGATTTCGCCCGCCTTGCCCAGATGGTGGAGATAGGCGCGGCTGTAGTGCGCGCAGGTGTCGCAGGCGCAGCGCGGGTCGAGAGGCTCGAGGTCCTCGGCGAAGCGGGCGTTGCGCAGATTGATCGGGCCGGACCAGGTGAAGGCCTGGCCGTTGCGGCCCGAACGGCTCGGCAGCACGCAATCGAACATGTCGATCCCGCGCTCCACCGCGCCGACCAGATCGTCGGGCTTGCCCACCCCCATGAGATAGCGCGGTGCGTCCTCGGGCAATTGACCGGGGGCGAAATCGAGCGTGGCGAACATCGCCTCCTGCCCCTCGCCCACCGCCAGCCCGCCGATCGCATAGCCGTCGAACCCGACCTCGCGCAGCGCCTCGGCGGAGCGGGCGCGCAGTCCTTCGTCTAGCGCGCCCTGCTGGATGCCGAACAGCGCCGCGCGGCTCGCGTGCTCGCCGCCGGCGTCGAAAGCCTCGCGGCTGCGCCTGGCCCAGCGCATCGACATCTCCATGCTCGCCTCGATTTCGGCGAGGGGCCGGTCGGCGCGCGGGCATTCGTCGAAGGCCATGACGATGTCCGAACCCAGCAGCCGCTGGATTTCCATCGAGCGTTCGGGGGTCAGCATGTGCTTGGAGCCGTCCAGATGGCTGCGGAACTCGACGCCTTCCTCCGTGAGCTTGTTGAGATCCGATAGACTCATCACCTGGTAGCCGCCGCTGTCGGTCAGGATCGGGCGCGACCAGTTCATGAAAGAATGGAGGCCACCGAGGCGCGCCATACGTTCGGCACCGGGGCGCAGCATCAGATGATAGGTATTGCCCAGGATGATGTCCGCCCCTGTCTTGCGCACCGCTTCGGGCTTCATCGCCTTGACCGTCGCCGCGGTGCCCACGGGCATGAAGGCGGGGGTGCGGATCTCGCCGCGCAGCATCGCGATGCGCCCGGTGCGCGCCTTGCCGTCGGTTGCGTCGATCCGGAAGTCGAACCTCTCGGTCATGGTCAGAACCCGTAAATGATGGTGGCGCGGGTCAGCGTGTCGGTGGTGACATTGCCGATGGGAGGATTGCTGTCGTAGTCCACCTGATAGGACAATCGCGTGCGCAGGCTGTCGGTGACCCGGAAATCCAGCCCGGTGATCAGATTGAGCGTGGTGCCGGCGGCATCGAATACCGCCACCGCCTGACCGCCGGTTTCGGCAAGCGCGTTGACATCCTGGGTGAGCGTCAGCCGCTCGAGAATCCGCCAGTCGAAATCGACCCCCACCAGTCCGGCGATGCGGCTCTCGCGGCTTCCGTCGGTGGACTCGGTGATCCGAAAAGCAGGGCCTGCCTTGATCGAGAGCGAGAAATCCTCGCTATCGGCGATGTTGTAACCCAGCCCCCCCGAGATCGCGTAGCGGCCGGTGACGCCCTGCACCCGGTCGCGCTCGAATTGTGCCAGGCCGTAGGCGAAAACGTCCTCGCCGAATTGCCAGCGCGGTTCGTAGGCGAAGAGGAAGTTCTCGCGGCTCGTGACGCCGTTCTGACTTTGATAATCCGCCCGTGCGCGCACCCGGTGCGTCCAGTCGATGCCTTCGCGGATCAGCGAGAGCGAGGCCGTCAACCCGGCCGTATCGCTGTTGCCGCTCGACTGAAAACCGCCCAGCTCACCTTCGCCGCTCCACAGTTCGAACAGCCCGGCGGAGCGGATCGACTCTTCGTGCTGCGCGGCGGCAAGCGTGTCGCGTTCCGCTTTGGCTGCAGCCCATTCGGTTTCGATCGCCGCGATCGCCTCGGCCTCCTCGGGATAGGCGCTGCGGGCGAGTTCCAGCGCAGTGGCGACCTTGGCCGCATCGCCGGTCGCGCGAGCGGCATCGATCATCGCGCGCACCCCCTCGGGAAGCTCGGCCTGGGCAGGCGCAGCCCATATCGCGAACAGGGCCAGGGCGGCATGGGGAAGCGGTCGGCGAAGCATCATCGCCCGCGCCGATAGCCAATCAGGCGCGCAGTCGCCAGCCCGTCTTGAAGATCGTGGCGATGATCGCGATGCAGGTCGCGAGGAAGCCCAGGGTGATCGCGAAACTGATCCAGATGTCGACGTCGGCGCTGCCGTAGAAGGTCCAGCGCAGACCGCTCACGAGATAGACGATCGGGTTGAACAGCGCGATCGTGTCCCAGGGCTGGGGCAACATCTCTATCGAGTAGAAGGTTCCGCCCAGAAAAGTCAGCGGGGTGAGGAACAGCAGCGGGATGATCCCCAGTTTCTCGAAATTGTCCGCCCAGACGCCGAGGATGAAGCCGAACAGGCTGAAGCTGGCGGCGACCAGGATGATGTAGATGAAGGCCAGAAACGGATGCGCGATCGAGTAGTCGACGAACAGCCGTGCGGTCAGCAGGATGATCGCGGCCAGGATCAGGCTCTTGACCGCCGCCGCCCCTACGAAACCCGCCAACGTCTCGCCCACCCCGACCGGCGCCGAGAGCAATTCGTAGATCGTGCCGGTGAAACGCGGCATGTAGATCCCGAAGCTGGCGTTGCTGGTGGTCTCGCCCAGCAGGGTCAGCATCAGCAGCCCCGGGATGATGAAGGCGCCGTAATCCACGCCGCCGAGATCGGGCATCCGCCCGCCGATCGCCGCACCGAAGACGATGAAATAGAGCGAAGTCGTGAGCACCGGAGCGATGATCGACTGGAAAGCGGTGCGGAAGGCACGCATGATCTCGCGGATGAAGATCGACCATGCCGACCGGGCGCTGAAATGCATCAGGCGGTTTCCCTTGCGTTGGTAGCAGGCTGGGGGGCATCGCCCTCGCCCAGCACCGAGACGAAGATGTCCTCGAGGCTGCTTTCGCGCACGTCGATGCCGATGTAGTCGATCCCGGCTCCGGTCAGCGCCTTGGTCAGCGCGGCGACCTCCTGCTTGCCCTTGCCGGTGCCGTCGCCGCCGCGATAGCACAGGCTCGTGCCGCCCTGCTCCAGCTCGATCGGGAAATGCGCGAGCGCGGGGGGAATCACGGACATCGGTTCGGCCAGGGTAATATGCGCTTCGGTCCGCCCGAGCCGCGCCATCATTTTGGCTTTTTCGTCGACCATCAGCAAACGCCCGTTGCGGATCACTCCGACGCGGTCGGCCATTTCCTCGGCTTCCTCGATATAATGGGTGGTGAGGATGACGGTCACGCCGCGCGCGCGCATCTGGTCGATCAGCTGCCACATGCCCTTGCGCAGTTCGACATCGACACCCGCGGTCGGTTCGTCGAGGAACAGCAGGTCGGGTTCGTGCGCCAGCGCCTTGGCGATCAGCACGCGGCGCTTCATTCCGCCCGAAAGCGCCATGATCCGCTCGTCGCGCTTGTCCCACAGGCTGAGCGAGCGCAGAATTTCCTCGATCCGCTCGGGATTGGGCGGCAGGCCGAACAGCCCGCGCGAGAAGGCGACCGCGCGGCGGACCGGTTCGAACATGTCGGTGGCGAGTTCCTGCGGCACCAGCCCGATCCGCTTGCGCGCCTGACGCCAGTCGCGCGAGAGATCGTGACCGAAAGCGCGGATCGTGCCCGAGGAGGGCGTGACCATCCCGCAGACGGCGCCGATGAGCGTCGTCTTGCCCGCCCCGTTGGGTCCGAGCAGCGCGAAAATTTCGCCCTTGTTGATGGTCAGATCGACATCGTCGAGCGCTCTGAGCCCGCCGGGATAGACCTTGGTCAGGCCGGTGAGCTCGAGAATGGGTTCGGACATCGGGTGCAATTGTGCCCGGCGCAGCAAGATTGCAAGTGTCGCGGGCGATCAGGGCAGCAGCAGGCTCGAATCGCCATAGCTGTAGAAGCGATATTCGGCCGCGATTGCATGGGCATAGGCCTCCTGCATTCTTTCGCGTCCCATCATCGCCGAGACCAGCATGAAGAGCGTGGATTTCGGAAGATGGAAATTGGTCATCAATCCGTCCACCGCGCGGAAGCGGTAACCCGGCGTGATGAAGATATCGGTGTCGCCCGCGAAAGGGGCGATCGTGCCGTTCTCCCGGGTCGCGCTCTCGAGCAGCCGCAGCGAGGTGGTCCCGACCGCGATAACTCTCCCGCCCGCTTTGCGCGCCGCGTTGAGCCGCTCGGCGACGGCGGGTTCGATCCGGCCCCATTCGGAGTGCATCACGTGGTCGGCGGTGTCCTGCGCCTTGACCGGCAAGAAGGTCCCCGCGCCGACATGCAGCGTCAGCATCTCGCGCCCGACCCCGACCCGGTCGAGCGCGGCGACCAGTTCCTCGGTGAAATGCAGCGACGCGGTCGGCGCCGCCACCGCACCGTCCTCGCGCGCGAACATGGTCTGGTAGTCCTCTCGGTCCTGCGCATCGGTGCCGCGCTTGCCCGCGATATAGGGGGGCAGCGGCATGGTTCCGGCGCGTTCGAGCAGCAGTTCGACCGGTTCCTCCCCGGCAAAGCACAGCGTGAAGCTGCCATCCGCATGGCGGGTTTCGGCCGTGGCGGTCACCCCGCCGCCGAAGGTGACGAGGTCGTCCTCTTTGAGCCGCTTGGCATTGCGGATGAAGGCCTGCCAGCGGCGCAGGTCGATCCGCTTGTGCAGCGTCGCGCCGATCCTGGCCTCGCCGCGGCGGCCCTCGAGCTGGGCGCGGATCACGCGGGTGTCATTGAACACCAGCACATCGCCCGCGCGCAGCAGCCGCGGCAGGTCGCGCACGCCGAGATCCTCGAAGGCGCCCCCGCCCCGCACCAGCAGCATCCGCGCGGCATCGCGCGGACGCACCGGGCGCAGCGCGATCCGCTCGGGCGGAAGCGCAAAGTCGAAAAGGTCGATATCCATGGCGGAACCCGTCCCGGCTGCGCGGGCCAGGCCGCGCGGGAATTACTCGCCGATCGGCGCGTTCAGCTCATCGGCGGTGATCTCGGCCGCCGGAGCCGGTTGCAGCGCCTGAGGCGGCGGAACCGGGCGATTGTCGCTGGCGATCGACGCCTGGATGATCCGGGTCGGGTTGGCCGGCGGTTCGCCGCGGTTGATCGCATCGACCGCAGCCATGTTCGAGATCACCCGACCGAGGTTGGTGTAGCGCTTGTCGAGGCTGAAGCGCGGATAGAAGACGATGAAGAACTGGCTGTTCGCGCTGTCCTCGCCTTGCGCGCGCGCCATCGAGAGCGTGCCGCGGACGTGCGGCATCGGGTTGAACTCGGCCTCGAGATCGGGGAGCGACGAGCCGCCCTGTCCGGTGCCCGTGGGATCACCGGTCTGCGCCATGAAGCCGTCGATCACGCGGTGGAAGATCACTCCGTCGTAGAACCCCTGACGGGTCAGCGTCTTGATCCGCTCGATATGGCTGGGTGCCCAGCTCGGCATCAGCCGGATCGCCACCCGCTCGCCATTGGAGAGGTCGAGCAGAAGGATGTTCTCGCGGTCTTCCTCCATGCTGTAGTTGATCGGCGCGTAGACGGGTGCGGCTTCGGCGGGCGCAGTTTCGTCGGTGGCATCCTCGGTGGGGACTGGTGCGGGAGCCTCCGCCGGAGCCTCCTGCGCCTGAGCGGAGGTGGAAAGTCCCGCCAGCGGCGTGGCGACCAGCGCGGCGAGCGCGGCAAAGGCAGGCGAAAGCTTCAGCATGGATTTTCCGTCTGTTGGAACATGGGAACGGCGCGCGGTCTAGCCGCGGCGCGCTGTCGGTTCAATGAATGGTTCAGTAGTCGCCCTTGCGCCCCGTCTCGTCGACCCGGGCCACGACATCGTCGCGCACCTGCGCGCTGACGAAGGGCGTAATATCCCCGCCATAGACCGCAATTTCCTTCACCAGCCGCGAGGCGATCGGCTGGAGCGAGACATCGGCCATCAGGAACACCGTTTCGATCTCATCGTCGATCTGCTGATTCATCCCCGCCATCTGGTATTCATATTCGAAATCCGCGACCGCGCGCAGCCCGCGCACGATGACGCTCGCGCCCTGCGCCTTGGCGAATTTCATCAGCAGCGCGTTGAAGGCGACCACCTCGACATTGCCCAGACCCATGGTGGCGACCTCGCGCTCGACCATCGCCAGCCGTTCGGCAGTGTCGAACATCGGGTTCTTGGACGGGTTGGTGGTCACCCCGACGATCAGCCAGTCGACCAGCTTGCAGCCGCGCCGCAATATGTCGGCATGGCCGAGGGTGATGGGATCGAAGGTCCCCGGATAGATGCCGATGCGTTTGCTCATGGAATGTTACCTGTCTCTTTCGACGATGTAGCGCGCAAGCGCCTTCAGCAGGCTGGCGTCCTCGCCGTGCGAGGCGAGCCGCGCGATCGCCTGGTCGGTCAGCATCCGAGCCTGCGCGCGCGCAGGCTCGACTCCCATCAGCGTGACGAAGGTGGCCTTGCCCTGCCCTTCGTCCTTGCGCAGCGCCTTGCCCGCCTTGTCGGGGTCGCCCTCGACATCGAGCAGGTCGTCGGCGATCTGGAAGGCCAGCCCGATATCGCGGGCATAGGCGCGCCAGTGGACCCGGCCTTCGGGCGCCACGCGGCCTAGGATCGCGCCCATCTCGACGCTGGCGGCGAGCAGCGCGCCGGTCTTCAGCTGCTGCAGCCGGGTGACCTGACGCAGGTCGTAATCCTGTCCTTCGGAGGCCATGTCCATCATCTGGCCGCCGGCCATGCCCTCGTGCCCGCTGGCGCGCGCCAGCGTCGCCACCAGCTCGGCGCGGACGAAGGGATCGCCGGTGATCTCGGGGCGCACCAGAATGTCGAAGGCGAGCGCGTGAAGCGCATCGCCCGCAAGCACCGCAGTCGCCTCGTCGAAAGCGCGGTGGACGGTCGGCTTGCCGTGGCGCAGATCGTCGTCGTCCATGCAGGGCAGATCGTCGTGGATCAGCGAATAGGCATGGATCGCTTCCACCGCGCAGCCCGCATGAACCGCCGCGGTGCGGTCGACGCCGTAGAGCTCCGCGACCGCCGCCAGCAGCAGCGGGCGGACTCTCTTGCCTCCGCCGATGGTCGCATAGCGCATCGCTTCGACCAGCCGCGCGCTGCTATCCTCGGGGACCGGCAGATAGGAGTCGAAGGCCGCATCGATATCGGTCTGGATCCGCTCCAGCGCCCTTTTGAGCTCGGCGTGCGAATTCGGGACTGCGGTCACGCTCATCCTTCGGCGTCGAAGGGTTCCGTGCCCGACGGCTTGCCCGCGCCATCGGTGACGATCTTTTCGATCCGTGCCTGCGCCGCGTCGAGCCGCGCCTGGCAATGCTTGCGCAAGGCTGCGCCGCGTTCGTAGAGCGAAATGCTCTCGTCGAGCGGCACATCGCCGCTCTCGAGCCGGCGCACCACCTCTTCGAGCGCCCTGAGCGCATCCTCGAAATTCATCGGGGCGATATCCGCAGCGCCCCCTCCTGCCGGTCCCGTATCCATGGGTCAGGAGCATTGACCGCGCGGCTCCACGGGGTCAAGTAACCAACCCAGGGGGAATGCTTAATGAAGTGGATTGTCGCCGATCGTGCCGCCGCAGGCCTTGCGCCTGTCCTCACGATCTCCCCGGAGTAGCGCGATGTTCATCGGACACTGGGCTCCGGCCTTCGCGGCCGCGGCCGTTGCACCCGAAAGCCCGCGGCTGGGTACGCTGTTCATCGCCGCGCAGTTGGTCGACTGGGCGTTCGCGCTGTTCGTGCTGGGCGGCTTGGAGCATCTGCGTCTTGTCCCGGGCATCACCGCGATGAACCCGCTCGACCTCTATCACATGCCGTTTTCGCACAGCCTGCTGGGCACTGCCGTATTCGCGCTGGTGTTCGGCGTGGCGATCGGCGCGGGGCTGCGCAATGCGGTCGCGGGCACGTGGGCTGCGGCGGTGGTGCTCAGCCACTGGCTGCTCGATCTGCTGGTCCACCGCCCGGATCTAACCCTGGCCGGCAGCGCGGACAAATTGGGCTGGGGTCTGTGGGATCATCCCGTGATCGCCATCCCACTCGAGCTCGCTCTCACGCTGGGCGCTTTCGTCTGGTACATCCGCGCCACCAAGGGCCCGCTCGGTCCGCCGTTGATTTTGCTCGGCGTCATGCTGGTGCTGCAGGCCTTCAGCTGGTTCGGACCCGAACCGCAGGGATCGCCTGCGGCAATGGTGCTGACGATGCTCTTTGCTTTCGCCGTAGTAACCGCGCTGGCCTTCTGGGTCGGGCGGACGCGGTGGCACAAGCGCCACGTGGGGCTGGCGGTGGCGAGCGTGCGGCGCTAAGCGCGCGCGCATGGCAAACCCGACTTCCGCGATCACCCCCCCGATCACCGCCGAGACCGTCGAGCAGCATGGTCTCAGCCCCGAGGAATACGAGCGCGTGCTCAACGCGCTGGGGCGCGAGCCCAATATGGTCGAGCTCGGCATCTTCTCGGTGATGTGGTCGGAGCATTGCTCCTACAAGAGCTCGCGGCTGCATCTCAAGAAGCTGCCGACCGAAGCGCCCTGGGTGATCTGCGGCCCCGGCGAGAACGCGGGCGTGATCGATATCGGCGATGGGCAAGCTGCCATCTTCAAGATGGAGAGCCACAACCACCCCAGCTACATCGAGCCCTATCAGGGCGCGGCGACCGGCGTGGGCGGGATCCTGCGCGATGTGTTCACCATGGGTGCGCGCCCCGTGGCCAACGCCAACGCGCTGCGCTTCGGGCGGCCCGAACATCCGAAGATGAAGCATCTGGTCCAGGGCGTGGTCGCCGGGATCGGCGGCTATGGCAATTGCGTCGGGGTGCCGACGGTCGCGGGCGAGACCAATTTCCATCCCGCATACGACGGCAACATCCTCGTCAACGCGATGACCGTGGGCGTCGCCGATGCCGACAGAATCTTCTATTCCGCCGCCACCGGGGTGGGAAATCCGATCGTCTATGTCGGCTCCAAGACCGGGCGCGACGGGATCCACGGCGCGACCATGGCCAGTGCCGATTTCGGCGAGGATTCGGACGCCAAGCGGCCCACGGTGCAGGTCGGCGACCCCTTCACCGAGAAGCTGCTGATCGAGGCCTGCCTCGAACTGATGGCGACCGATGCGATCGTCGCGATCCAGGACATGGGCGCCGCTGGGCTGACCTCCTCGAGCGTCGAGATGGCGACCAATGGCAAGGCGGGGATCCGTCTCGACATGAACATGGTCCCCTGCCGCGAGGAAGGGATGACGCCCTATGAGATGATGCTCAGCGAGAGCCAGGAGCGCATGCTCATGGTGCTCAAACCCGGCCGCGAGGCCGAGGCCGAGGCGATCTTCCATAAGTGGGAGCTCGATTTCGCGGTGATCGGCGAGGTCACCGACACCCGCCACATGGTGCTCGAATTCGACGGCGAGGTGGTCTGCGACATTCCGCTCGGCCCGCTCGCCGCCGACGCGCCCGAATACGACCGGCCCTATCTCTCGAAAGAGGAATACAAGGCCTGGGCCAAGGTCGCGCCGCTGGGCGAAGTACCCCAGAGCACGGATATCGCGGCGGACCTGCTCGAGATGATGGCCACCCCCTCGCTCGCCTCGCGCCGCTGGATCGCCGAGCAATACGACAGCCAGGTCGGCGCCGACACGCTCCAGACCGGCGGCGATGCCGGTGTGGTCCGGGTCCATGGCACCAGGAAGGCGCTGGCGATCACCACCGATTGCACCCCGCGCTACGTCTATGCCGACCCCTACGAGGGCGGCAAGCAGGCGATCGCCGAGGCGTATCGCAACCTCTGCGCGGTCGGCGCGCGCCCGCTGGCGGTGACCAATTGCCTCAATTTCGGCAATCCCCAGCGCCCCGAGATCATGAGCCAGTTCGTCCACGCGCTCGAAGGCATGGGCGATGCCTGCCGCGCGCTCGACTTCCCGATCGTCAGCGGCAACGTCAGCCTCTACAACGAGAGCAAGGCTGCCCAAAAAGAGGGTGGCGGCGGCGGCAGCGCGATCCTCCCCACGCCGGCGATCGGCGGGGTCGGCATCCTCGAGGATTACTCGAAGATGATGACGATGCCGTTCAAGGCCGCGGGCGAGCGGATCGCCACCATCGGCTTCCATCACGAGGCGATCGGCCAGTCCCTGTGGCTGCGCGAGATCCACGGCCGCGAGGACGGCGAGAGCCCGATGGTCGATCTGAAGGACGAGCGGCTTTGCGGCGAAGTGATCCGCCGTTTGATTGAACAGGGCAAGGTTACTGCTGTCCACGATGTCAGCGACGGCGGGCTGGCGGTAGCGCTGGCCGAAATGGCGCTGGCGAGCGGGATCGGTGCCGAATTCAAGGAAATGACCAGCGAATTCGCCTTCAGCGAGACGCAGGCGCTTTATGTCGTGACCTTTCGCGACAATGTCGAACTCGACCCCCAAGAAGTTCCCTTCACGGAAATAGGTCGAACCGGCGGCGACGCGCTGGTGCTCAACGGCAAGCGGGTTGCGCTGACCGATCTGCGCGAGGCCCACGCCAGCTTCTTCCGCGACTGGATGGATGCGTGATCCCGATAGCCTCGTCATGCTGAACTCGTTTCAGCATCCATCTCGCCCCCCTTCGCGGTTGGCGCGGGCCGAAGGATGGACCCTGAAACAAGTTCAGGGCGACGATTCTTCGGGTGTGGGTGCATCCGATGGAACGAACACATGACCGGCACCCGCTCCGGGACGCCACTCGTCCGCACGCTCGACCTGCGCGACGGGCAGCGGGTGTGGTTCGACGCCATGCCCGAAAGCGTGATCGACGAGATCGACGAATACGCGCTCGAACTGGTCTTCGTCTCCGACCCCGCCGAGGGGCTCGATGCGGCGCATATCTTCGTGACCGAAATGGCCGACCTCGCAGCCAAGCTCGCCACCTTGCGCCAACAGATCGCTGCCGACGGGCAGGTCTGGGTCAGCTGGCCCGAACCTTCCTCCGGCACCCCCACCAACATCGATGCGGACAAGGTTCGCGCCGCGGCCCAGCCGCTCGGTTTCGTCGACACCAAGGAAGCCGCGGTCGATCCGGACTCGAACAGCCTTAAACTGGTGATCCGCAAGGAGCTGCGCTGAAGGCTTCGTCCGGGGGCCAGCGCCTTGGGTTCAGGCGGCTTTCGCCAGTTCCTGCTGCTGATCCTTGGCCAGCAGATCGTAGGGATCGATCCCCTCCTCGTGCCAGATCCGGTGGCATTCGCGGTACCAGTGCGGCTCGGGAATGTTGAGCTCCGCGCGGGCCTGCTCGAGATTCTTGGCGAGAAGTTCGAGAATCGACATCTCGACCAGCGGCGGACAGGCGACGCCGGTGCGCTGCGCCTGGCGGCAGGCGCGAAACACCGGGGCCCTGCTCTTGACCGACTTCTTGATATTGAGCGCGCCGGCATAGCCGATCAGCAGATGACCGTGACTGGGCGACTGGCCGTGGGTGAACAGCAGCACGCATTGTTCGCCCAGCCCGTCGCGGCCGTAGCCGGTCAGCACATGCATCAGATCATGCGTGTCGCGCGAACGGAAACCGAACCATTCCACCAGATCGCCGTATCTGGGGCGCCCCAGCTTGTCCGCCTCGGCGACCAGCCCGGCGGCGGACAACCCTTCGCGCTCCATGAAATCGCAATAGGCCTGTGCGACCGAGCCTTCGGGCAGGCGGCGCAGCGCCTCGTGATCGTCGAGGATCGGCGGCAGGAACGGCTCCTCCGCCCGCAGCTTCTCGCCCTGTTCGCTCAGCGTCAGCGCGCGGACCCGCGGGACGTAGTCCCTGGATGGCAGCGCTTCGAAGATCTTGAAGACGTGGCTCGTCTCCTCCTTGTCCTTCAGAAGATCGCGGAAATGACCATAGGCCTTGGGCAGCGAATATCTGGGCTCGACGCGGCGCGGATCGCGCAGCAGCGTGCCGTCGCGGGCGCATTCGACTGCGGACTGAATGGCGTTCTGTTCGGTCATGCTCGGCCTCTACTGACAAGAATGTCAATATAGCCGTACCGACTCCGGATTGAAAGCTATCGCGCAACCCATTCGTTCTCGGGAATGTCGAACAGCCTGAGAACCGCCGAAATCTCGCCGTGCTCGATCCGTCCGCCGGCGGCCTCTCGTGCCTTCGGCTTGGCGCGGTAGGCGACGCCGTAATCCGCCGCCTGGAGCATCGGGATGTCGTTCGCTCCGTCCCCCAGGGCGAGCACGCGCGCGCCCTCCCCCAATTGTTCGCGCTCCTCCTCCAGCGTGCCGCGCTTGGTGCTGGCGTCGCTGATCGGACCGTCGAGCGAGCCCGTCAGCCTGCCTTCGGTGACGGCGAGTCGGTTGCCCACCACGCGGTCGAACCCGAGCTGCGCGCCGATCGCATCGGCGAAATGGTGGAAGCCGCCGGTGACGAGCACGGCCCGGCAGCCGCGCGACCTGAGCGTCGCGATCAGCGTTCGCGCGCCCGCAACCGGCGCGATCCGCTCGGCCAGGCATTGGTCGATCGCCGCAGCCTCGAGCCCCGCGAGAAGCGTGACGCGTTCGGTCAGCGCCTGCCCGAAATCGAGTTCCCCGCGCATGGCGCGCTCGGTGATCGCCGCAACCTGCTCCTTGATCCCGGCGTAATCGGCCAGTTCGTCGATGCATTCCTGCCCGATCATGGTGGAATCCATGTCCGAAACCAGCAACCGGGGGACTTCGATCAGATGATCGGCGGCGAGCATGTCGCAGGCACCGAAATGCGCATCGAGGATTGTCCGCACCGGCGCCAGCTCGGCCTCGGGGAAGGAGAGCTGCAGAACATCGCCGCAGAACTCGAGCATCCCCGCCATCGCCACCGGCATGCCCGCCGCGTCGAGCGCGGCCATCGCGGCCTCGAGGCGGGTTTCGAGCCCGCTCTGGTCTGCTATCATCCGGACAATGAGCACGCGCGAAACTCCTGAAAAACCATCGTCGAACGTGGCGTCAAACCCGCCGCCAAAACCACCGGTCGCGCTCATCGCAGGGCCGACCGCGAGCGGCAAGAGCGATCTCGCGGTGCGTCTGGCGCAGGAACTGGAGGCCGAGGGACGCCGCGCGGTGGTGGTGAATTGCGACAGCGCGCAGGTCTATGCCGATCTGCAGATCCTCTCGGCGCGGCCGACGCTGGCGGAAATGGGCGGGATCGAGCACCGGCTGTTCGGGACTTGGGACGGCGCGGTGCCCTGCTCCGCCGCCGACTGGGCGGCAGCGGCGAAGCGCGAGATCGCCGAATTGCACGCGGATCAGGCGGTGCCGATCCTGTGCGGCGGAACCGGGCTCTACATCCGCACGCTGATCGACGGGATTGCGCCGATCCCGGATATCGATCCGGCCACGCGCTCGGCTGTCCGCGCGCTTGCACCCGAGGATGCGCGCGCCGCGCTCGAAAGCGAGGACCCCGAGGCGGCTGCCCGGCTCGCCCCCGCGGATCGCTCGCGGACAACCCGCGCGCTGGAGGTGGTGCGCGCCACCGGGCAGACGCAGCGCCACTGGCAGGCGAACAAGACCGGGGGGATCGGCAAGGACATCGAACTCCACCCGCTGATCCTGCTGCCCGAGCGCGACTGGCTGTTCGAGCGCTGCGATCGCCGCTTCGCCGCAATGCTCGACCGGGGTGCCGAACGCGAGGTGGCCGCCTTGCTGGCACGAGGACTCGATCCTTCGCTTCCGGTGATGCGCGCCATCGGCGTTCCCGAGATCGCGGCGCTCCTTGACGGCAGCATGTCCCGCGAATGCGCCCTCACCGCCGGTCGGACCGCCACCCGGCAATATGCCAAGCGTCAGTACACCTGGTTTCGCAACCAACCCCCAGAGGACTGGCTCCGGCAGGATAGTGTTGGTTGTGCAGCCCGCAGTATTTTTGTTTCTTTGTTTCAAACGCCGCGTTGACAGCGCACTAATCGGATTTCATAGCGGTCCTCAGTCGGCCCGGCGCGAGACCCCCGCGCCGGGCCGATTTGCGCCTGCCGGCTGGCACGATGCCGGCAGGGTGCGAAACCAATGGAGAGACTAGTGGCTGGCCAGCGCAACGGCGCGCAGATTCTGATCGATTGCCTCGCGGCGCAGGAGGTCGAATTCGTGTTCGGCTATCCCGGCGGCGCGGTGCTGCCGATCTATGACGAATTGTTCGCGGATACCCGGCTGCGCCATATCCTCGTCCGGCACGAGGCCGGCGCGGCGCATGCGGCGGAGGGCTACGCCCGCTCAACGGGCAAGCCGGGCGTGGTGCTGGTCACCAGCGGCCCCGGCGCGACCAATGCGGTAACCGGCATCGCCGATGCCTGGATGGATTCGATCCCCATGGTGGTCATCACCGGCCAGGTCCCCACCGGACTGATCGGCACCGACGCCTTCCAGGAGGCGGATACGGTCGGGATCACCCGCCACTGCACCAAGCACAATTACCTCGTGAAGGACCCGGCGCTGCTTGCCGCGACGATCGAGGAGGCCTTTCGGATCGCCACCACCGGGCGGCCGGGTCCGGTGCTGGTCGACATCCCGAAGGACGTCCAGATCGCGCTGGTCGACACGCCCGAGGACGGCGCGGCGCCGCTGCCCTCGACCCGCTACCAGCCGCGCACCAGCGCCGAGCCCGACGAAATCGCGAAAGCTATCGCCATGCTGGCTTCCGCCGAACGCCCGGTGTTCTACACCGGCGGCGGGGTGATCAATGCGGGGCCGCAGGCTTCGCAGCTGCTGCGGCACCTCCAGCAGGCGACCGGCGCACCGGTCACCAGCACGCTGATGGGTCTGGGCGCCTTTCCCGCCGATCATCCCGACTGGCTCGGCATGCTGGGGATGCACGGCACCTACGAAGCGAATATGACGATGAACCGCGCCGATCTGATCGTCGCAGTGGGCGCGCGGTTCGACGACCGCGTGACCGGAAGGCTCGACGCCTTCGCGCCGCAGGCGAAGAAGATCCACATCGATATCGACCGCGCCAGCATTAACAAGGTGGTCCCCGTCGATCTCGGCGTGGTCGGTGACTGCGCCGAAGTGCTCGGCCAGCTGATCGAGGCCTGGGGCGTGCGGACCGCGCGCGATCTGACCGAATGGAAGGCGCGGATCGCGGGCTGGAAGGCGCGCCAGTGCCTCGCCTATCCCGACAGCGCCGATTGCATCATGCCGCAAAAGTCGATCGAACGCCTGTTCGCGCTGACCCGCGACCGCGACCCGATCATCACCACCGAGGTCGGTCAGCACCAGATGTGGGCGGCACAGTATTTCCATTTCTTCGGCCCCAACCGCTGGCTCACCAGCGGCGGGCTCGGGACGATGGGCTACGGCCTGCCCGCGGCGATCGGCGCGCAGCTCGGCAACCCCGATGCACTGGTGATCGACATCGCCGGCGAGGCCAGCATCCAGATGAACATCCAGGAGCTGGGCACCGCGAGCCAGTATCGCCTGCCGGTCAAGGTCTTCATTCTCAACAACCAGTATATGGGCATGGTCCGCCAGTGGCAGGAGCTGACCTACGAGAGCCGCTATTCCAATTCCTATTCCGACAGCTTGCCCGATTTCGTCGCGCTGGCCGAGGCCTATGGCTGGAAGGGCATCCGGATTTCGGACGAGAGCGAACTCGACCCCGGGATCGAGGCGATGCTCGCGCATGACGGGCCGGTGATGGTCGATTGCCGCGTCTCGCAGGACGCCAATTGCTTCCCCATGATCCCCTCGGGCGCAGCGCACACCGAGATGCTGATGTATGGCGATGCGGTCGGCGGGACGATGGACGACCAAGCCAAGGCGCTGGTGTGATGATTGGTCGTGCTCTCTTCCCCCGTTCGTATCGAGCGGAGGCCGCAGGCCGCAGTCGAGATACTCCGGCGTCGCGCCGCGGTGTCTCGACTGCGATCGACGCGAACGGAGGTGGCGCGTGAAAATTGCCGAACAGACTAGCGAACGCCACGTCCTCAACGTCATCGTCGACAATGAGGCGGGAATCCTCGCCAAGATCGCGGGGCTGTTCACCGCGCGCGGCTACAATATCGACAGCCTGACGGTGGCGGATATCTCGGAGGACCATGCGGTCAGCCGGATCACGATCGTCACCCGCGGGCCCGAACCGGTGATCGACCAGATCCGCGCGCAGCTCGAGCGGCTGATCGCGGTCCACAAGGTCATCGACCTCACCGAACACGGCGCGCATGTCGAGCGCGAGCTGGCGCTGGTCAAGGTCGCCGGCAAGGGCGAGGCGCGGGTCGAGGCGCTGCGGATCGCCGAGCTGTTCCGCGCCAATGTGGTCGATACCACCACCTCGAGCTTCGTCTTCGAGCTCACCGGCTCGCCCGCCAAGCTCGACAGCTTCATCGCACTGATGCGCGAACTCGGGCTGGTCGAGGTCGGCCGCTCGGGAATCGTGGGAATGATGCGCGGAGCCGAACAGGATTGATGCCAGCCCGGCCATGTCGGGCAAGACCAACGAGGTAATTATGCAAGTCTATTACGATGCCGATTGCGACCAGCAGCTGATCAAGGACAAGAAGGTCGCGATCATCGGCTATGGCAGCCAGGGCCATGCCCATGCGCAGAACCTGCGCGACAGCGGGGTGGCCGAGGTGGTCGTCGCGCTGCGCGAGGGCTCGGCCAGCGCTGCCAAGGCGCGCGAGGCGGGCTTCGCGATCAAATCGGTCGCCGAGGCTGCGCAATGGGCCGATCTGGTGATGGTGCTCGCCCCCGACGAGCATCAGGCGAAAATCTACGCCGGCGAGATAGCGGGGCAGATGAAGCCCGGCGCCGCGCTCGCCTTTGCGCATGGGCTCAACGTCCATTTCGGGCTGATCGAACCGCCAGCCGAGCTCGACGTGATCATGATCGCCCCCAAGGGCCCAGGCCACACCGTGCGCAGCGAATATCTCAAGGGCGGCGGCGTCCCCTGCCTGATCGCGGTGCATCAGGAGAGCAGCGCCAGCGGCGGCGATGGAGGAAACGGCTACGCCAAGCAGCTCGCGCTCTCCTACGCCAGCGCGGTGGGCGGCGGGCGCGCCGGGATCCTCGAGACGGACTTCAAGGAGGAGTGCGAAACCGACCTGTTCGGCGAACAGGCGGTGCTGTGCGGTGGGATCACCCATCTGATCCAGGCCGGGTTCGAGACGCTGGTCGAGGCAGGCTACGCCCCCGAAATGGCCTATTTCGAGTGCCTCCACGAAACCAAGCTGATCGTCGACCTGCTCTACGAAGGCGGGATCGCCAACATGCGCTATTCGATCAGCAACACCGCCGAATACGGCGACATCAAGACGGGGCCGCGAATCATCACCGACGAGACAAAGGCGGAGATGAAGCGCGTGCTCGCCGATATCCAGTCGGGCCGCTTCGTCCGCGATTTCGTGCTCGACAACCAGGCCGGCCAGCCCGAACTCAAAGCCAGCCGCAAGGCCGCGCAAGCGCATCCGATCGAGAAGACCGGCGCGCAATTGCGTGCGATGATGCCGTGGATCGGGGCGAACCGGCTGGTGGACAAGGAGAAGAACTGAGGGGGCTAGTGCTAGCGGGACGATGGCTTGCGTTGGGGAGTAGAACGAGGGGGCAGTTCCGGTATTGGGTGGGAAGCTGCCATTGACGTTCAATATCCGCTCGATACGATGAAGCATGATATTGTCGGTGATCTTAATCGTCTTAGGACTGCTTCTAGCAGTCTACCCCTCGTGGATCGCCAGTATCCGAAGGCGCAGGGACGAGAGACGACATAAGGCGCTCAGTGAAGGTGCTCACGAGGCTTTTTTTGAGGAGCGCAGGTCCCTCGAAGCCTACCCGGACAGCAGTGCTTGGCGGACACGCTTGCTTGGCATAGCACTAATTCTGATTGCGGCATCTAATCTGGCCTCGAGTGGATGAACGATTGAGTCCGCTAATGGGTCGGTACCTGCCAAGCGGCTAATGGCGGTGGACCGTGGCAAGCAGCCTTTCTTGGCCGGTGGCTGCCCGTGGTGACATGATCCTCAGAAATCGAAGCGCCGCCCTCACTTCTCGTTGCCCCGGGCTTGACCCGGGGTCCCGCTTTCTTCGTTGCGAGGAGCGCAGCGGCGAAGCAATCGAGGGCGTCACCTCGCGGCTGAGCGACTGCGTTGGTGCCGGGGGGCAAGCTTCGGTCATGGATTGCCGCTTCGCCTGCGGCGGCTCGCAATGACGAGGGGATGGGTTTGCCCACCGAGGCGTGCCTGCTGGCGTCGAGCCTTTCGGCACGAAGGCAGCGGGACCCCGGGTCGAGCCCGGGGCGACGAAATCGGCGAGTGCCGCAATTGATGTCGTGGACGGCTCTCCACCTACGGCGGAGTCGAACGTAGTCTG
>CAXBFN010000015.1:0-53839 GCA_963975275.1 uncultured Erythrobacter sp.
CGAAACCATCGCCGCGCTGCGCAAGGACGTGACCGCCAAATGCTACGGCGGCGACATCAGCCGCAAGAAGAAGCTGCTCGACAAGCAGAAGAAGGGCAAGGCGCGGATGCGGGAATATGGCAATGTGAGCATTCCGCAGGAGGCGTTTATCGCGGCTCTGCGGATGGGCGAGGAATAGCTTTCCTCCCCGGCACGGGGAGGGGGACCATCCGCAGGATGGTGGAGGGGAGGCCCGGCAGCGTCCGGCGGATTAGGGTTTCACGCGAAGACGCGAAGACACGAAGAGGCCGGAGCGCAGCAGGCCCCTTTGCGATGCTCCCCGATTGCGATATATTCCGCAGCATGACCGAGCTGTCGCCCATCGTTTCCGAATTCGCCTCCGAGGAGGAAGCCGCGGCCTACGACAAGTGGCTGCGCGCCAAGGTCGAAGCCTCGCTGGCCGATCCGCGCCCGCCGGTCCCGCATGACGAGGCGATGGCGCGTATCCAGGCCTTCCTCACGGAACGGACTGGAACCGGCGACGCATGATCTCGCTCGTCTGGCGCGAAACCGCACTGGACGACCTCGAAACCATTCACGCTTACATCGCGCAACGCGATGCCTCGGCGGCGGTTCGCCTGCAGACCATCATCGAAGCTTGCGCGGAGCGTTTGCCCGAACACCCCTACATGTATCGCCGGGGCAGGGTTGAGGGGACGCGCGAAGCGGTGGTTAATCCCAACTATCTGCTGATTTACAGGGTAGGCGCTGAGGCTGTCGAAATCCTCAACGTGGTTCACGCGCGGCAGCAATATCCGTAGCAGCGCCGGCGGGCTGGAATCGACGAGGCCGCTCGGCCAGGAGCGACAGACGACGATTGCGGTGTCGGCTCTCACTACGAAGGCGTTGACGGGGGGTATCAAATGCCGAGCGGATGTTGAAGGCTTCCTCCCGGGCACGGGGAGGCGGATAATCCGCAGGATGGTGGAGGGGAGTGGACGTCACTTTCCGTCCGTCCGGGTCCGCTTTGATGCGAGGATACGAAGACCCAGTAGGGCCCGAAGTGCCCCAACAAAATCAGAAAGCTCGGAACAGAGCGTGACAGGGGCGATCCAGCACATATAAGTGTATCAGCCATGCCCATTCAGCCCCGGATCCAATCGCTAAGCAAAGAAACGCGTTCGTTTCTCAGTTCAGGTGAGACCGACAAGGTCGACTTTAAGAAGGTAGCAAAAGGATTAAGCGCGGAGGATTTGGTTGCTTTCGCGAATGCCGACGGTGGTCAAATCCTTGTGGGGGTGCAGGAATCTCAGGCGCAAAAGGTTCAGATCGGGGAAGTAGTTGGCTGCGATGTGAGCGATAGAGCTATACTGGAAATTTTGAACAAGGCGACAAGCTGCATACCACCTGTCTCTCTAGATATTTTTATCGAGAACTTGAGTAAAGAACCAATCCTTCGAATTGTTATCCCTTCGAGCGAAACTAAGCCGCATTGCACGCCGAAAGGTATCTACTGTCGGCGTGACGGCACGAGAACCCGCTCGCTTCACCCCCAGGAAATGCTTAAAATATTTCTCGAAATTGAAGCTCGGTCGTTCGCGTCAAAGTTTGAAGCAGCGGCAGAGAAAATCGGACGCGACTTGGCCGATTTGGAATCTTCGCTGGAAGAGACCATCGGCAGAATGGGAGATCAGTTAGGTTGGGCCGAGTTTAAATTAGGTGATACAGAGGACACGGTTGACGCAATTTTGGCGCGGGTCGCTTTAGCGCAGCGTGATGCAAGAGATGCAAATACAAGAATCCGATCATTGTTCCGGCAAGATGATAGACTGGATCCCGTACGAGAACGTCATAAGAACGAGCTCATTCCCGAATTGATCGAGCAGATTGTCAATGATCCAGAGCTTCTCAAAGTCGCTCTCCGAGGCGGAGAACTTTCTGGAAGCTTAACCGGAATCCGAGCAATTGAATTGACGGAGGATGATCTAAAGCAAGCGATGAGTGAGGCGATAAAAGCAATAGAAGCCGAGATAGAGAAAAGGAAATATTCGAGAGTCATAGCGCCGCCGAATGATTGTAGCGAAAAACAAATTGATCAGTTCGTTGAGCTGGTTGCCATGGGAGGGGAAGTTGCCGATGGAGTCCGTAATCGCACTAGGCGAGCTAAGACCCTCGGGTTTGTAGAATATGATGGAGTTCCGGTCGGTGTTGCGGCCGTCAAAAGGCCTCTTAAAAATTACAAGAAGAAAGTATTCAAGGAATCCAGATCACCTCTTGATGTCGATGAATTTTCCTTAGAACTTGGTTGGATTTATCTTAAGGAAAACCATCGGG
Source organism: uncultured Erythrobacter sp. (assembly GCA_963975275.1). Classification (GTDB taxonomy): domain Bacteria; phylum Pseudomonadota; class Alphaproteobacteria; order Sphingomonadales; family Sphingomonadaceae; genus Qipengyuania. Next base: position 2,314 of record CAXBFN010000015.1, read on the forward strand.
GCAAAGGTCAAATGACGCCTTTAATTGAGCAAATGCTGGATGGTTTGAGGCAAAAATAAGGTTTTTTCCACGACACGAAGCTCAAACTTAGTGATGCAAGAAATCTTGAAGAATTTTGATTTTGTGAGATCAGGCACGCCATATCGCTCTGAACAAAATCCGGATGAAACAATCTCACTGTACATCAAGTCGCTTCAGTCGGAGACAAAATGACCTTCGGCGTTTTCATGCACAAGGATGGGTCGATCTACGACGACATCCCCGAAGTGCACTACCAGTTTCCGAAGAGCTATCTCAGCCGCGCCAAGCAGATGGTCGGTGACTGGATCGTCTATCGCGAGCCGGTCAAACTACCGCAGTCCAAGGGCTTCTTCGCCGTGGCGAAGGTCGAGCGGATCATTGCTGATCCCGATATATCGGACCGCTACCGCGCGCTGATCGAAGAGGGCAGCTATCTGCCGTTCTCACCGACCGTTCCGCACAAAGTCGACGGCCAGCCGGTCGAGCGCGATCTGGCCAATGCACAGGCTGCGGTGCGCCCCCTTTCCAAGTCCGATTTTGCGCGGATCATCGCTTTGGGTCTGCCCGAGGATGAGACGCTGCCGCGCATCGGCGATCCCGCACCGCTGAACCTTGTGCGGGATAATCCGCAAATGCCCTTCGAGGTCGAGCGGCCCATGGTGCAGACGCTGCTCAACCGTCCGTTCCGCGACCGGGCCTTCCGGCGCGCGGTGCTGCAGGCCTATGACGGGCGCTGCGCGGTGACGGGGTGGAAGCTGGTCAACGGCGGGGGCCGGCTGGAGGCCGAGGCGGCGCATATCCGCCCGGTCGAGCGCGGCGGGCCCGACAGCATCCGCAATGGGCTGGCGCTATCAGGCACCGCGCACTGGATGTTCGACCGGGGGTTAATCGGGCTGTCGGATGACCTCGACATCATGGTGTCGCGGCAGGTGAACGATCCGGCGAGCATCGAGGCGATCATCAACCCGACGCGCAAGGCCGTGGCACCCAGCCGCGAAGCGGAGCGCCCGCATCCGGCGTTCCTGAAATGGCACCGCGAGAACTGCTTCAAACTTTAGCCCGCTGCCCGCTCAATCAAATCCAGCGCCGCCTTCGGGTCCGCATCCACCATCCCCAGCAGCGTCCGCGCCGGGGCGTCGGGCGAGCGGCGATTTTGCTCCCAATCTTGTAACGTCGCTACGGGGACGCGAAGTTTGGCGGCGAATTTGGCCTGGCTGAGCCTGGTCTTGGCGCGGATCGCCTTGACGTCGGGGCCAGCGGCAACGCGGCCCTTGGCGGCGTCGCCCTGCACGAAGGCGATCGCGTCCTCGAGCCCGGCAACCAGCCCCTTGAAATCTTCGTCCTTCATCTGCGAAACTCCTTCTTCAAAATGCCAGTCAGGGCTTTGAACGCCTTTGCATGTTCGTCGGTTAGTCCGGCAATGCCGGACAAGATACAAGGGGAATTGTGCGGCAGTGCCGGAGCATGAGGCGAGGAGTTTTTATTTGCGCCCTCAGGCGCCGGGCGGGGCGCATCCGCGCCCCTTGGCTTCGCGGCATAAGCCGCGGCGGGCGGTCGCCCTTGCGGTCCGCTGGCGCGGACCGGGCTTGCGCGCCATTGTTAGGGGGGGGCGCTACTCCCACCCCTCATCCTTGAGCCCATGTCGGCGCGGGCCGGGCTCTTGCTCGGGCTCCGCCTCCCGCTCGCCCCAGCCGGGCGGGGGGAGGCGGATCGCTTCCGCCTCGCCGGCTGCCGCGCGCGCGGCGGCGCCGTGGTAGTCGGGGTGCTCGGGGTCGTGCCACGGGTCGTAGCCCGCCGCGCGGTCCTCCTCCATGATGCGGTTGTGCTCGTCGAGCGCGGCGCGGGCGCGCGGGCTCATCCGGCGCATCCGGTTGGTGTGCATAGTGTCGATCCAGGCGTCGATCCGCTCGTAGCTCTCCTGCTCCTCCTCGGTGTCGCGCAGCGCGCGCTCGGCCTCCCAGGTCTCGCGCCATTCCTTGTGCCACTGCTTCTTGAGCCGCGCGAGTTCCATCCGGTCGAGCGCGCTCAGTCCCTTGGCGCGGCCCTCGCTGAAGCGCTGGGGCGCGCGGTTGCGCAGGAGAAACATCAGCAGGCGGTCGTTGTGGACCGTGCGGCTGCCGACGAGCTTGCCGTAGGAATAGACCGGGACCTCGACCCCGTGGAGCGCGCGTTCCATCGCGACGTCCTCGATCCGCTGGATGCCGAGATCGAGCGCGGCCTGCCACGCCGCGCGGAACTCGCCCGCTTGCGGGTGGCGGCGCAGCAGATAGGCGCCGTGATCGGCGCGCCCGACCGCGCGGCAGGCGCTGGAGACGGAGCCGGTGTCGGCCAGCGCCTCGATGAAGGCGCATTGCACCGCGGGCGTCCAGCCGTTGGAGCGCTGCTTCTGGCGCGGGACGGGGGCAAAGGCGGGGAGCGTGCCGCGCGGGGAGTGCGGGGCGAGCGGGGCGGGTTCGGGGGCGGGCGGGGGCGAGTCGGGGGAGGTCATCCACGAGGATGAAGCAGATTTGGGGCGTGTAGGAAAATGGATGCGCTCAAGCAGCGCAGCGGTAGCGCAAGAAGGGGGGCCAGGCCGGGAAGCGGGAGCGGGAGGAGAGGAGTTTTTTTGTTTGGGCCTCAAGCGCCGGCGGGGCCATCCGGCCCCTTGGCTGTCCTCGCTCCCTTCGGTCGCTGCGGGCGGGCGGTCGCCCTTGCGGACCCTTGCGGGTCCGTGCTCTGCCACCAGGCCAGCCGGTCAGCGCTGGGACGACGCCGCAGGCGTCGCAAGGCCGACCGGCCGCCCGCAGGCCCGTCAGGGCCGAGGATATCGCGAGCGCGGATGCGCTTGCGCAAACAAACTACGCCCGGGTTTGCCCGTCCCCATGCACCAAGTACTTGAAGCTGGTGAGCTGTTCGAGCCCGACCGGCCCGCGGGCGTGCATCTTGCCGGTCGCGATGCCGATTTCGGCGCCCATGCCGAATTCGCCGCCGTCGGAGAACTGGGTCGAGGCGTTGTGCATCACCACTGCGCTGTCGATCGCGGTCATGAAGCGGCGCGCGGCCTCGGCATCCTCGGTGAGGATCGCGTCGGTGTGGTGCGAGCTGTGCGTATCGACCCAGGCGATGCCCTCGGCGAGGCCGTCGACGATCTTCACGGATGCGATCGGGCCGAGATATTCGGTGTCCCAGTCTTCCTCGCTGGCGCGGGTGAGGCGCGAGTCGATCGCGACCGCCTCGTCGTCGCCGCGCAGTTCGCATTCGCCCACCATGGCGTCGGCGAGCAGCGGGATGACCTGCTTGGCGACCGCGCGGTCGACCACGACGCTCTCGGTCGCGCCGCAGACCCCGGTGCGGCGCAGCTTGGCGTTGCGGATGATCGCGACCGCCTTGTCCACGTCAGCGGCCTCGTGGACATAGCTGTGGCAATTGCCGTCGAGGTGGAGCAGCGTGGGCACGCTGGCCTGGTCGCGGACCAGCTCGACCAGCCCGCGCCCGCCGCGCGGGATCACCAGATCGACGAATTCATCGGCTTGGAGCAGCGCGGCGACCGCGGCGCGGTCGGTGGTCTGGACGGTCTGGACCGCATCGGCGGGCAGCCCCGCGGCCTTCAGCCCGGCCTGCATGCAGGCGACGATCTCGCGGGTCGAATGGCGGCTCTCGCTGCCGCCGCGCAGGATCACCGCATTGCCCGATTTGAGGCACAGCGCGCTGGCGTCGGCGCCGACATTGGGGCGCGATTCGTAGATCATCCCGATCACCCCGATCGGCACCGCGACGCGTTCGATCTTGAGCCCGTTGGGGCGGTCGAACTGCGCGAGTTGGCGGCCCACCGGGTCGGGCAGCTCGGCAATCTGTTCGAGCGCCGATGCCATGCCCTCGATCCGGTCCTCGGTCAGCTCGAGCCGGTCGATGAAGCTGGCGTCCTTCTTGCCCGCGACGCTGGCGACGTCCTTCGCATTGGCCTCGAGCAGCGTCGGCATCGCGGCGCGCAGCGCCTTGGCGGCCTCGGTCAGCGCGGTGTTCTTGGCCTCGGTGCTCGCGGTCAGCAGCTGGCGCGCGGCGGCGCGGGCGCGGCTGCCGAGCTCGTGGATATGGAGTTGCGGGTCGAGTGTCTGGTCGTTCATCGGTTGCGTCCTTGCTTAAGGAGGAGGGAAGGGGGCGGGAGCGGCCTCATTGGCATTGGCTGGTCAGCGCAGCTCCACCGCCCGGTCGTAGGCCGCGGCAAGCGTGTCGCGCAGCCGCGCGGTGATCAGCCCGTCGCCATTGAGCGCGTCGAGCCCGGCGGCGGTGGTGCCGCCCTTGCTGGTGACCGAATTGCGCAGGGTTTCCAGATCCGGCGCGCCATGCGCCTCGGCCATGGCGACAGCGCCGCCCATCGTGCCCAGCACCATGGCGCGCGCCTCGTCTTCGGTGAAGCCCATCTTCGTGGCCGCGGCGACATAGGCACGCGCGATCTCGAACACATAGCCCGGGCCCGAGCCCGCGACCGCGGTCACTCGGTCGAGCTTGTCCTCGCTGTCGACGGTGACGGTGGCGCCGGCGCGGCGCATCATCGCCTCGGCATGGGCCAGCGACGCGGTCTCGGCGGCGGAATCGGCGTAGAGCCCGCTGACCCCGCGGCCGACTGCGGCGGGAAGGTTTGGCATGACCCGCACCACCGGCGCGCCGCCCATCGCCCGCGCGATCCGCGCGGCGGAGGTGCCCGCGGCGATCGAGAGGACATAGCCCCCTGGCTCGAGGTGATCGCGGTAGGGAGGCATCAGATCGTCGATCATCTGCGGCTTGATCGCGACGACCACGACATCGAAGCGCTCGTCGCCCAGCGCGGCGCGGTCGGCCAGCAGACGGGCGCCATCGGGGGCGCTTTCCAGACCTGGATCGACCACGGTGAAGTCCTCGCCGCCAGTCATCCAGTGGTCGAGCAAGGCTCCTCCCATCTTGCCGCAACCGATCATGAGTATCTTGGAGAAGGTAATAAGTCGCTCCTTGCGATAATTTGAAACGCTGCAATCTATTTTACCGAATGCGCGGTTCGATTGGTAACGAATAGGCGCGGCCGCAGATAAACGTTTGATCGCGCGCGATGATCGAAGAGAATGCAATCTTGCGGGTTGTGCGCTGCACCATCGCTATCTATGTGGAAATCTCATTGCTTTCAACCCGGCGGAATTTCTATTGTGACGACCAAACGCAGCGTAGTCGTAAAGATCGGTTCGGCCTTGCTGGCCAACCAGGACCTGCTCACCCCGCGCTTCGGCTTCCTCCAGCGCCTGCTCGAGGACGTCAATCGGTTGCGCGCCGATGGCTACAACGTCATCATCTGCTCCTCGGGCTCGGTGGCGCTGGGGCTGCGTATCGTGGGGGAAACGCCCGAGAGCGCCGGAGTATCCGACAAGCAGGCCGCGGCCGCCTGCGGCATGCCGTTGCTGCTCAACGCTTATCGCACCGTGGGCCATGAATACGGCTTCGAGATCGCGCAGGTGCTACTGACGCTGGGGGATTTCGAGGATCACCGCCGCTTCCTCAACACCCGCAACACCGTCCACCGGCTGCTCAAGGCCGGGGTAGTGCCGATCGTCAACGAGAACGACACCATCACCACCGAGCAGATCCGGGTCGGCGACAACGACCGGCTGGCGGCCAAGGTGGCGCAGATGATCGGCGCCAAGGATCTGATCATTCTCACCGGGGTGGACGGGCTCTACGACCGCAATCCCGACGATCCCGAGGCGGTCTTCATCCCCGAGGTCGAGGACGTCTCGAAGTATATGGACGCGACCAAGGGCAAGAGCTCGCTGGGCACCGGGGGAATGGAGACCAAGCTGCAGGCCGCCAACATGGCGCAGGAAGCGGGCTGCACCACCTGGATCGCACAGGGCGAAGTAGATCGTCCGCTGAGCACCGTGCTGAGCGGCGAGCGCCGCGCGACCAAGGTCCTGCCGCATCCCAACCCGCTCTCGGGCTGGGACAGCTGGATCGCCAACCGCTTGCAGATGGCGGGCAGCCTGTCGGTCAGCAAGGGCGTCGCCAAGGCGCTGGCCAGCGGCGACCGGGCGATCTGCCGCGAGGACGTGGTGTCGATGGATGGCGATTTCGCGCGCGGCGACGTGCTCCACATCTACGACGGCACCGGGATCGAGCGCGCGCGGGGCCTGAGCGATTTCTCCTCGGAGGAATTGCGCGTGCTGATCAACAATCCCGATACCGAGGCCGAGCAATTGCTCGGCTATCGCACCAAGGGCGAGATCATCCGCAACTCCAATCTGGTGATGCTCGAAAACCGCCACCTGCTGTGGGACGCGCCCGAAGGCGTGAACTGAGGCAAACCGCAGGCGGATCACAGCGGGCCGGGCATTAAGCGCCGCCGCCTCCACACCTTCACTTGGCGTTCAGCGCGGCGCTGGCTATAGGCTTGCCGCATGACAACAAAGCCGATCCTCGCCGCCGCGCTCGCCGGCGCCACGCTGCTCACCGCCGCCTGCGCCTCCACCGGGGGCGCCGAGGCGGATACCGCCTATGTGGCGCGCGATGTCGAATCGCTTTACACCGTCGCCAAGCAGCGGCTCGATCGCGGTCAGCCCACGCTGGCGGCGGCTTTGTTCGACGAGGTCGAGCGCCAGCATCCCTATTCGCCCTGGGCGCGCCGCGCGCAGTTGATGAGCGCGTTCAGCTATTACGCCGCCGCCGATTACAACAAGGCGATCCAGTCGGCGCAGCGCTTCCTGACGATCCATCCGGGCAACAAGGACGCGCCCTACGCCTATTACCTGATCGCGCTGAGTTATTACGAGCAGATCAGCGACGTCCAGCGCGACCAGAAGATCACCGAGCAGGCGCGCACCGCGCTGACCGAGATCAACCGCCGCTTCCCGCAGAGCGACTACGCCGCCGATGCGCGGCTCAAGCTCGACCTGGTCGAGGATCACCTCGCGGGCAAGGAGATGGAGATCGGGCGCTATTACCAGCGCAGCGGCCGCTGGATCGCGGCGCAGATGCGGTTCCAGAACGTGGTCGAGAATTTCCAGACCACCAGCCACGCGCCCGAGGCGCTCTACCGGCTGACCGAGAGCAGCCTTGCGCTGGGCATTCCCGAGGAAGCGGTCAAATACGCCGCGGTGCTGGGCTCCAACTACCCCGGCAACGAATGGTACGAGCGCGCCTACGAACTGGTGCAGGACCATGCTGCGGGCGTGACCGCGAGCTGATTTTGCGGGGCGGGGCGGGCCTCGGCTCGCCTTTCGCCCGCTTCTCGCCTCCCGGACCGGTCCCCTTCGTCGTCATTGCGAGCCGCCGCAGGCGGCGCGGCAATCCATGGCGCTGCCTCGCGCCCCGGCACCACGGCAGCGACAGCCCGCACCCTCACCCCCTGGATTGCCGCGTCGCTGCGCTCCTCGCAATGACGAGAGGGGTGCACCGACCTCCGCGCAGCCAAATCCTCCCCCCTCCCCATGGGGAGGGGCCGGGGGTGGGGGCACGGCGCGCGCAGCTACAAGCGCCGAACACCCCCACCCGGCCTCCCCCTCAAGGGGGAGGAGAAGCAAAGCAGCCGGTCGGCAAGCGATCCATTTGCAGAGGTTGCAGCTGCTGTGGCGCCGGCTCAATTGTTGCAGTAATGGATCGGCGTGTATGATCTTGAGCGAGGGCGGGATCCGGATGCGGCCCTGCGTTATCCTGGAGGTTTGGATGCTATCGCCAACGACGCTTGCCGCCGCGTTCGATCGGGTAACGGATTACTGGTCGCCCAAGGTGATCGGCCAAGTCAACGATCAGCTTCTCAAGGCCGCGAAGCTGAAGGGCGAACTCGTTTGGCACGCGCACGAGGGGCAGGATGAGCTGTTCTACATAGTCAAAGGATCGCTCCGGATAGAGTTCGAGAACGAAGCCGTCGATCTCGAGCAGGGCGACTTCCTGACCGTGCCCAGCGGCGTCCGCCACAATCCCGTCGCGCGAGAGGAATGCTGGGTGCTGCTGATCGAGCCCGCCGCAACAAAGCATACCGGTGAGGAAATGACGCCGCGCACACGCAGCCTGGAGGAGCAGCTCGGCTAGTCGCCGTACCGCCGACCCCTACCGGTCCACGACCTTGACCTTGCCCCATTGCCGCGCGGCGGTGTAGCCGAGGTAGCCGGTGCCGAAGAGCGCGTAGAGCGGTTCGGGGAGGCCCGCGAGGTAGGCGTTCATGCCCGCGGCGATGTCCCGCGCGGTGGCGGGGGAGAAGGCGGCGAGCACCCCCATCGGCAGCGACCACAGCAGCAGCACATAGATCACGTAGAGGAACGAGGGCCGCGCGCGGCTGGTCCAGGGGTCCTGCGAGCCCGCCTCGGCGACGATCGCGCCGAGCCGCGCCTCGATGCTGCGCAATTCCTGCGTGCCCTCGAGCTGGAGCAGCTCGAGCTTGGCCCGCGCGCGCGCCTCCTTGTCGGGGATCAGCTTGTCGAGCAGCGAGGCGATCGGACCGATCAGCGTTTCGACCAGGGCCATGCGGGTTCTCCTTCCGAGTCGCGGGAAGAATGAACCAAATGGGTTAGTGTAGGAAAGCGAAAAGTGCGGTTTCGTGCTAATTGCCGCTCACAAGCCCGGCACGATCCGCAGGTGTCTGGACCGGCTCGTCGCGGTCCTTGCGCTCGGAATAGCGATCGACCAGCTGCGCCGCATGCGGGCGCAGCAGCACGGTGAAGCGCACCAGCTCCTCCATCACGTCGACGATGCGGTCGTAATAGGGCGATGGCTTCATCCGGCCCGCCTCGTCGAATTCCTCATAGGCCTTGGCCACCGAGGACTGGTTGGGAATGGTCACCATCCGCATCCAGCGCCCGAGCACGCGCATCGCGTTGAGGGTGTTGAAGCTCTGCGACCCGGCGCTGACCTGCATCACCGCCAGCGTGCGCCCCTGCGTCGGGCGTAGTCCCTTGTAAGCGAGTGGCAGGTGGTCGATCTGCGCCTTCATGATCCCGGTCATCTGGCCGTGGCGTTCGGGGCTGCACCACACCTGGCCCTCGGACCACAGCGAGTGTTCGCGCAATTCGTGCACTGCGGGATGGTCGTCGTCTGCCACCTGGTCGGGCAGCGGCAGGTCGGAAGGATCGAAGATCCGCGTCTCGCAGCCGAAGCGCTGCAGCAGCCGCGCCGCTTCCTCCACCGCCAGCCGCGAATAGGACCGCTCGCGCAGGGACCCGTAGAGCAGCAGGATCCGCGGCGGTGGACCGAGCGCGCCGAGCGCCGCGGCAGGCTGCGCGCGGAAATATTCCTCACGCAGCGCCGGGAGGTGAGCGGGATCGGCAAGCGCGCGCAGGCGAGTCATCGGTGAATATCCGGTCACGAAACGGGGAAGCGGTCGCGGGTGCGGTTGGCGTAGGCGACGAGGCTGAGCATCACCGGTACCTCGACCAGCACGCCGACAACGGTCGCCAGCGCCGCGCCGCTCGACAGGCCGAACAGCCCGATCGCCACCGCCACCGCCAGTTCGAAGAAATTGGAAGTGCCGATCATCGCGCAGGGTGCGGCGATGTTGTGCGGCACCTTCCACGCCCAGGCGGCCGCGTAGGCCAGCGCGAAGATGCCGTAGGACTGGATCACGATCGGGATCGCGATCAGCACGATCAGCAGCGGATTCCCGACGATGACCTCCGCCTGGAAGGCGAACAGCAGCACCACCGTCGCCAGCAGCCCGACGATCGACCAGGGTTTCAGCCGCGCGGTGAAGGTGTCGACCGCGGTCTCGTCGCCATGGTGGCTGGATACCACCTGCCGCCGCACGACAGCGCCCGCCACCAGCGGCACCACGACATAGAGCCCGACCGAGAGCAGCAGCGTCTCCCACGGCACCACGATATCGGTCACGCCCAGCAGCAGCGCGACGATGGGCGCGAAGGCGACGATCATGATCAGATCGTTCACCGAGACCTGCACCAGCGTGTAGGCGGGATCGCCCCTGGTCAGCTGCGACCAGACGAAGACCATCGCGGTGCAGGGCGCGGCGCCCAGCAGGATCAGCCCGGCGATATACTGGTCGGCGTCGCTGTCCGACATCAGCCCGGCGTAGAGATAGTCGAAGAACAGCACCGCCAGCGCGGCCATGGTGAAGGGCTTGATCAGCCAGTTGACCACGAGCGTGATGACCAGCCCCTTGGGCTTGCGGCCGATATCCCTGATGCTGGAAAAATCGACCCCGACCATCATCGGGAAGATCATCGCCCAGATCAGCACTGCGACCACCAGATTGACCGAGGCGTATTCGAACCCCGCCATCACCCCGACCACACCGGGCGCGAGCAGCCCCAGCGCAATCCCGGCGAGGATCGCGCCCAGCACCCAGAGCGAGAGATAGCGTTCGAATGTGCCGAGCGGGGAGGCGGCGAGTTCGGCCTGCGCGAGCGTGTTCATCGCTCGTCCCTGGCCCGGGCGCTGGCGCCTTCCTCGCGGCCGATCGCGGCCAGCTTGCCGCGCATCGCCAGCTCGTCGACGCTGCCGTGGGGGAGCATCAGGAACAGGTCGATCCGCCGCCGCAGATAGCGCAGCGCGTCGATAAAGGCCTGGTGCTGCTCCTCGCCCTCGACCGCGGCGGGGTCCTCGAGGCCCCAATGCGCGGTGATCGGGTGGCCGGGCCAGACGGGGCAGCTTTCGCCCGCGGCATTGTCGCACACGGTGAAGATGAAGTGGAACTCGGGCGCGCCAGCCTGCGCGAATTCGTCCCAATTCTTGGAGCGAAGCCCCTCGGTGGGGAAACCGAGGTGGCCGAGCACATCGAGCGCCATCGGATGGACAGCGCCCTTGGGATCGCTCCCGGCGCTGTAGGCGCGGAAACGGCCCGCGCCCAATTTGTTCATCAGCGATTCGCCCAGGATCGAGCGCGCGGAATTGCCGGTGCACAGGAACAGCACATTATAGGTCTTGTCGGTCATGGCGGGTCTCATCGCGTCGTGGGGGAAGGGCAGGCGGCGAGCTCGGGCAGATCGGCGCACAGCCGCGGGTCGCCTTGGCAGCAATCCTCCATCAGGAAGCCCATCAGACGCCGCATGCCGTCGTATTGCGCGCGGTAGCGGATCACCCGGCTTTCGCGCTGCGAGAGCGCGAGCCCGGCGCGCTCGAGATTGGCGAGATGATGCGACATGGTCGAGGCGGGGACGCCGCAGGCCTGCGCGATTTCGCCCGCCATCATGCCTCCGGAGCCAGCCCGGACGAGCATGCGGAACACCGTCAGCCGCGTCTCATGCGCCAGCGCAGCCAGCGCATCGACGGCCCAGATTTGCTCGGTTTGTAGCATGTTCGCTCCCGTTGTTCGGGACGCGAAATAGCGCGACACTTGAATGCGTCAATCGATAGTTCGAAAACTGTCGAATTATCGAGCCTACACCATGTCCGGCTCAGCGGACCATCAGCACCGGGGCCCTGACCGTGCGGACCATTTCGCTGGTCGTGCTGCCCAGGATCATCCGGCGGATCGGCGAGTGGCCATAGGCGCCCATCAGCAGCAGCGCGCCCTCGGTCGCGGCGACGATGCGCGGAATCACTTCCTCGGCCTTGCCGCGCTCCATGACCGCGGTGACCGAATGCTCGGGCGCAAACGCCGCCTCGGCCCTGGCCAGCTTCGCCCGTTCCGCGTCGCCACTCGCCTCGGCCATCACGATGGTGACCGGCAGGCCCGCGAACAGCGGCGAATTGGCCAGCCGCTCGAGCGCGCGATCGGCGGCGGGGCTGGCGTCATAGGCGAAGACCACGTGCCGCGGCTCGGCATATTCGCGCGAGGCGACCAGCACCGGCTTGGCGCTGGCGCGGACCACGCGCTCGATCATCGAGCCGATATGGTCGCCCGCCGATTCATGCGCGACGCCGCGCTTGCCCAGCACCAGCACGCGGGCGGTCTCTTCGCGCTCGAGGATGGTCTCGACCACGCCCCCGTGGCGGTGCAGCGCGGTGACTTGGGCGACGCCGGCCTCGCGCAGCATCTGCTCGCCCGCAGCCAGCAGCACGCGGCCCTTCTCGATCTCGATCCGGCTGCTGTCCTGCGACAGGCGGACCAGCTCTTCCATCAGATCACTTTTCACGCCGAGGCCGATCGCGCCCGACAGGTCGTGGCGCGCGGTGACCGGGTCCTGGTGCTGCACCACGTGGAGCAGCTCCACCGGGAGCGTTAGCCGGGTCGCGGCCCAGGCGGCATAGCGGCAGACGCTGGTGGCATAGGTGGAGGCGTCGATCGCCGCGAGCACGTGTTCCATGGTTCTCTCTCCCATCAGTGCGCGCCCGCTTGCGCATCGGCGCCGGGCTTGTCGTGAATGGCATAACGCTCGATCATCGCCGCGCTCGCCTCGTTGAGGCCGAGCACTTCGACCTCGGTGCCCTCGCGGCGGAACTTGAGGATCGCCTTGTCGAGCGTGCCGACCGCCGAGATGTCCCAGAAATGCGCCTCGCTCACGTCGATGACGACCCGGTCGAGCACTTCCTTGTAGTCGAAGGCCGAGACGAAGCTGTCGGAGGAGGCGAAGAACACCTGCCCGCCGATGTGGTAGGTCCGCGTCCTTGCGTCTGCGGACAGATCGGTTTCGACCGTGAACATGCGCTTGACCTTGCTGGCGAAGAACAGACCCGAAAGGATCACGCCCGCGAGCACGCCCTGCGCCAGATCGTGGGTCCAGACCACGATCACCACCGTCACGACCATGACGACCGAGGACTGCCAGGGATGGATGCGGATGTCCTTGATCGAGCGCCAGGAGAAGGTGCCGATCGAGACCATTATCATCACCGCGACCAGGGCGGCCATGGGGATGATCGCCACCAGCGAGCCGAGCACCAGCAGCAGGAACAGCAGGAACACGCCCGACACCATGGTCGAAAGCCGCGTCTCGCCGCCCGATTTCACGTTGATCACCGACTGGCCGATCATCGCGCAGCCGCCCATGCCGCCAAGGAAGCCGGTGAAGAAATTGGCGATCCCCTGACCCTTCATCTCGCGCTGCTTGTCCGAGCCCGTGTCGGTCAGATCGTCGACGATCTGCGCGGTCAGCATCGATTCGAGCAGGCCGACCGCGGCCATGGTGAGCGAATAGGGCAGGATGATCTGCAGCGTCTCGAGCGTGAAGGGGACGTCGGGGATCAGCCATGCGGGGAGCGAGGAGGGCAGTTCGCCCATGTCGCCCACGGTGCGGACGTCGAAGCCCATGTAGAACGCCACTGCAGTCAGCACCGCGATCGCCACCAGCGGCGAGGGAACCGCCTTGGTCAGCAGCGGGAACAGATAGATGATGGCGAGACCCGCAGCGACCAGCGCATAGGTCAGCATCGGCACGCCCGTCAGTTCGGGCAGCTGCGCCATGAAGATCAGGATCGCCAATGCGTTGACGAAGCCGGTGATCACCGAGCGCGAGACATATTGCATCAGCAGATGGAGGCGCAGGAAGCCTGCGATCAGCTGGATCACCCCCATCAGTACGGTCGCGGCGAAGAGGTATTCGACGCCGTATTCGCGCACCAGCGGTACCACGATGACCGCGACGGCGGCGGTCGCTGCCGAGATCATCCCGGGCCGGCCGCCGACCAGCGAAATGATCACCGCGATCGAGAAGGAGGCGTAGAGGCCCACGCGCGGGTCGACCCCGGCGATGATCGAGAAACCGATCGCCTCGGGGATCAGCGCGAGCGCGACGACGATCCCGGCGAGGATGTCGCGCCGGGGATTGGAAAGCCACTCGCGTTTGAGCGTAGCGATATCGAACATGGGAATGTTTGCCTGACCCATACGACCGGCGGGACAACGCGGATGACATAGGGGAGCGACGCGAGCGCGACGGTCACTATGCGCGGTTTGAACTGCCGGTCTGAACATTGTCCCGGGGATAGGCGCCGGGCCGAGCCACCCGGCAGGCCGGGTCCGATGGATATCGCGCCTCTATGCGATCAGGCACGATGCTGCAAGTGCGAAGGCTGCGCTACCAGCGGATCAGCGGCAGGATCGAGGCGTTGTTGTCGGTCCAGGCGCGGCGGGCGGGGCGCGGCAGCGGCTCCCAGGCATATTCGCCGTCGAGCCTTGCCAATGCCTCCTCGTCGCGCGCCAGCGCGATCCACACCGAAGGCGTCAGCCCCTCGGCAAGACCCTCGTCGTCGAAGCGCAGTCTCCCCTGCCACCCCTGCGCCTCGGCCAGCGCCGAGACCATAGGAGCCAGATCGATGAAGCGATTGGAGATATGCACCAGCAGCAGACCGTCAGGGCCGAGCGCGCGGCCATAGGTGGCGAAGGCCTCCTCGGTCATCAGATGCAGCGGGATCGAATCCGACGAGAAGGCATCCACCGCCAGCAGGTCGAAGCGCCCCGGCCGCTCCTCGGCGAGCTCGAGCCGCGCGTCGCCGATCACGATCCGCGCATCGGGGGTGCAGTCCGACAGGAAGGTGAAGCTGCCGTCGCGCGAATAGGCCGCGATCTGCGGGTCGATCTCGAAGAAGGTCCAGCGCTGCGCCGGGCGGCGATAACAGGCCAGCGTTCCCGCCCCCAGGCCGACCACCCCGATTTCGGCGTCCGCCGCAGCGGCATCGAGCGCGATACCGATCCCGGCGGAACGGCCGTAATAGCTGGTCGGATCGCGGCGCTGCTCGGGATCGAGCCATTGCCGCCCGTGATTGGTGGTTCCGTGGTTGAGCTGGCGGAACCGCCCACTCTCGGTCTCGACCACGCTGTAGACCCCGAAATAGGTCCGCGCCCGTTCACCCTGCGCCGATAGCGCCAGCGTCGAGAACCCGCCGAAGCCCAGCATCAGCAGGGCGGCTACGACGACGAAGGCCCAGCGCACCGCGACCAGCGCCACACCGATCAGCGTCAGGCCAAGAACCAGCGCGAGGATCGTCTCGCCATCGCCCGCTTCGGTGGCGCGGTACAGCAGCCAGGCGAGCAGCGCTGCGAACACGACCAGAGTGGCGGTGATGGCCTTGCCCGCAGAGTGCTCTTGCAGGATGCGCCGCACCCGCTCGACCACCAGCGTCTGCGGCAGGAGCGCCGCGCCCGCCAGCAGCAGGATGGCGTGCTCGTAGATCCAGTCGAACAGCAGCGGGGCAAGCAGCGCGGTAAAGGCACCGCCCAGCGCCCCGCCGGCGGCGACGACGAGATAGAAGAAGGTAAGCTGCGACGGGTCGGGGCGCAGCGCGTAGAGCCTGCCGTGGAGCGCGACCGCCAGCACGAACAGCAGCCCGACCATCGCCAGCGCGATCGCCGGATTGGCCTGCCCGCCCGACACCATCGCGAAGGAGCCGGCGGCGAGCAGCAGCACCGGCGCAATCCGGGTGAGAATGCGGGTCCAGTGACCGATTTCGGAAAAGGCGACCGAGAAGCTGAGCAGATAGAGCCCCAGCGGGATCACCCACAGCAGCGGCATCGCCATCAGGTCGGTGGTCAGCAGCGTGGTGGTCGAGAGCATCAGCCCCGATGGCACCGCCGCCAGCGCCAGCCACAGCAGGACGGTGCGGGTGGCCGGCCGCTCGGAACGCGGCTGCACCGCGGGGGCCGCCGCCGCCTCCGGGGTTTTCCAGCGCTGCGCGACGGCAAGCGCCGAGAGAAGGATCAGCGCGCCATAGCCCAGCGACCACAATTCGCTCTGCGCGCTCAGCGAGTAGCGCGGCTCGAGCCAAAGCGGATAGGCCAGCAGGCCGGCGAAGCTGCCCAGATTGGAGGCGGCGTAGAGCGGATAGGGATTGCCCGCATCGGGCGCGGCGGCGAACCAGCGCTGGATCAGCGAGGCCTGCGCGGCGACGAGGAAGAACACCGGCCCCACCGTCAGCGCCAGCAGCGCCGGGACCCACAGCACCTCCCATCCCGGTGCCGGGCGCGCGATCTCGGCGAGCGAGATCGGCAGCACCAGCGCCGCCAGCAGCAGCAGCGCCAGATGAACCAGCGCCTGGCGTCGCAGCTTCAGCCGCCCGAGCCAGTGGGCGTAGGCATAGCCGCCCAGCAGCAGCAGCTGGAACACCAGCATCGCGCTGTTCCAGACATTGGGCGCGCCGCCCAGCAGCGGCAGTGCCAGCCGCGCCACCAGCGGCTGGATCAGGAACAGCAGGAAGCTGCCCGCGAAGATGACGAGAGCGAACAGCGCGCGGCGGGGCGGTTGCGGCATAGCCGTGTTAAGAGGCAGGTTCATCGCATCCCAGCCGGTCGACGTTCGAGGATGCGGGAGGGGGCTGTCACGGGGGCCGGTTATCGCAAGCCTCGGACGGGGACAACCGGTAAAGCTGCGCTGCGGGCAGGACGGCCCGGGCGCAAGTCGGTGGGCCCTGGCTCCCGCTTGCGCGAGCGATCCTCCTGCGCATCTCCCGGCTCGTTCCGCCGCCTAGCCGCTCGTCCCACCGCCGAGCATCCAGATCCCGGCGATGAGCGCGATTGCCCCGGCAATGATCGACCAGCTCAGCCAGCGCAGATTGGGAATGTTCGGCCGGTCGACCTCGTGGCTCGAGAGGCGTTTGAATGTGCCGGAGGCGCGCCGTTCGGCGGTGAACGCCACGGAGATGCCGAGCACGATGAACAGCGAGGCGATCGCCTGCGCCAGCCACGGCGGCTGGAACTCGCCGAACACCACGTGGAAAGCGACGCCCACGCCTATCGCGGCGAAAGCAGTGCGCAGCCAGCCGGCAAAGGTACGCTCGGTCGCCTGGATGGTGCGGTCTTCGGCCAGATCCGTGCGCAGCTCGGCCCGGTCGGTGCCCTTCTCGGACTGGCTTTTGCTGTCGGGCTCGTCATCCTGCGCCATGCCCGCAGGGTAAGCGCATGGGGGCGCCTGACAAGACCGCAGCTTGGGCTCTGCGCCTTACGGCCATACGAGTCATTCGGAAGCTCGCCGCGCTGGACGCTGGCGCGCAGTCGGTGCCGGGGATTGGATCCCCCGACCCGGACGGCGGTATCAGGGCTTCATGCTGCCTGCTGCGATGCCCGGGCGATCGTCTCGACGAGTTCGTCGCCCGCCATCGGTTTGCCGATGAAATAGCCTTGCGCATAGTCGCATCCGATGGCGCGGAGGAACGCCAGGCATTCCGCCTCCTCGATCCCCTCGGCCACGACCTGCAGGCCGAGCTGGTGCGCCAGTTCAACGGTCGAGCGGACCAGTAGCGCGTCGTTGTGGTCCTGATGCGCATGCTGGACGAAGCTGCGGTCGATCTTGAGCTCCGACAGCGGCAGGTTCTTGAGATAGGACAGCGTCGACTGGCCGGTGCCGTAGTCGTCCATCGAGATTGCCACCCCAAGCTCGCGGAAGCGCAGCAGCGCCGCGCGCGCGCCCTCGGGATCGCGCAAGGTGGCGGATTCGGTGATTTCGAAGATCAGCCGGTCGGCCGCAACGCCGGTTGTGGCGATCATCCGCTCGACCTCGGCCACGAATTCGGGCGAGGAGATCAGCCGGGCAGAAATATTGACCGCGGTCCGGATCGTCACGCCGCGCGCGCCCCATTCGCCGAGGTCGTAGATCGCGCGGCGCAGCACGAACAGCGTCAGTTCGCCGATGCGGTTGCTCTCTTCCGCGAGCGGAATGAAGCTGTCGGGCCGCAGATAGCCGCGCGCCGGGTGGTTCCAGCGGATCAGCGCCTCGGCGCTGGTGATGCGGTCGATCGCGAGCTCGAGCTTGGGCTGGTAGAGCACCTCGAGATCGCCGCGCTCGATCGCGATGTCGAGCTCGCCCATCAGCGAGACCTGCTGTTCGAGCGCGGCTTTCCCCGCATCCTCGTGATAGGTCCACAGATCGTCATGGCGCAGAGCCAGACTGGCCGCATGGACGGCGCCCGACGTCGCCAGGTCCCCGGCGATCCCGAAGCCGAGCGTGACATCGACCCTGCGCCCGCCCACCTCGACCGGGTTGCGCATGACCGCGCCCAGGCCAGTGAGGTGGTCTTCCAGCTCGTAGAGTTCCTGCGAGGAGACCCAGGCCAGGACGCGGTCGTCGATGCGGTAGATCGGCCCCTGGCAACCGCTCGCCAGCAGGCGATCCTCGATCCGCGAGAGCAGATTGCCGATCTCGGCCTGGCCGACCACCGATTTGAGCGCATCGAATTCGTCGATCATCGCCGCCACAATGTGAGCGCCGGATCCGCCGCCGATGCGCTTGTCGAGCGCGCGGCGGTTGGGCATCCCGCTCTCGGCATCGATCAGCCGGCCTTGCTCGAATTCGCGCTGCAGCAGCACCGCCGCGCGCAGCACGGAAGCGCCTGCCAGCACAAGCAACGCCGCGGCCAGCTCGATCCGCACCGGGAACAGCCAGCTGCCGACATGCCACAGCGTCAGCATGGCACCGCTCGTCACGATCGCGCGGGCGGCGACCGAAGCGCGCGACGAAGCGGTCAGGATCCAGACCGCCAGCAGGGCGGCCAGAGCCAGCAGCCAGTACCATGCAATCCGGACCGGGACGCCGCGCGCCAGCGTCTCGGCCGCCAGCGCCTGAACGACCACGCCCGGCAGCACCCCATGCGCGGGGACCGCATAGCGATCGAACATCTCGATCGCCGTGGCCCCGATGATGACGTCTTTCCCGCGCAGCTCGGCGCTGTCGAACTGCCCGCGTTCGATGGCGACGAAGCTGTGGCGTGGGATGGTGGCCGGATCGATCGCGAAGTCGATGGGATAGAAACTGTCCGCAGCGCCCGAGCGGTGCGCGATCTGCGCTGCGAGCGACGGTCGCGGGGCGCCTGCGTTGAGCGTGCCCAGCGGCATCTGGCGAACCAGCCCGTCGGGATCGGGAGCCACCGAGACCGAACCCAGCACGACGTGCTCCCGGAGGATCGGGATGGGCAGCGAGTCGAGCTGGCGAGCGCTGCCGAAACTCTCCTGCTGACCGAAGATCGGCAGCACGACGGTGGCGGCCGAGCGCGCCAGCGACTTCGCGAGAATGGCATCCTGCCGAGCATTCGACGTGCTGGAGAAATCCACGTCGAAGGCCACGGTCCGCGCACCCGCGCGCTGCAATTGGTCCACCACGCGGGCGTGGTGCTCGCGCGGCCAGGGCCAGCTCCGGATCGCCGCCACGCTCGCCGCGTCCATTTCGACGATGTGCAGTTGCCCGCTCGCCGCGCGCTCGCGCATGGAGAAGCCCGCGTTCTGCAGCGCGTTCTCGAACGGCTGCACGACGCCCGCGACCGTCAGCAGGCCGACGACCGCCGCCAGCAGCAGCGCGAGCGCCGCCACTCGCAGGCGTGATCGTCCCCGGCCGGCATCGGCGTCCGAAAGACAATGCGAGGCGGTCACCGCAGCGTCCTCAGACCCGGCAAGCCGACTCAGTCGTCATCGTCCTCATCGTCCTCATCGTCGTCATCGTCTTCCTCATCCTCGCCCTCATCTTCGTCGCCTTCATCCCCATTTCCCGGGTTGCTATCGTCGTCGCCGTCGTCGTCGTTGCCATTGCCGTTGTTACCGTCATCGTCTTCGTCGCCTTCATCATCGCCATCTTCGCCGTCATCTTCACCCGGATCGGGTTCGGGCTCGGGTTCGGGTTCGGGCTCGGGCTCGGGTTCGGGCTCAGGCTCAGGCTCCGGTTCCGGCTCAGGCTCGGGTTCAGGCTCAGGCTCAGGCTCAGGCTCAGGCTCGGGTTCAGGCTCAGGCTCAGGCTCGGGTTCAGGCTCGGGTTCGGGCTCAGGCTCGGGTTCGGGCTCAGGCTCAGGCTCCGGCTCGGGCTCAGGATCAGGCTCTCCAGGCGGGGGGCCTGCACCAGGATTGTCCTCGTCGTCGCCGTCCTCGTCGTTCCCGTGGCCCTTGTCCGGATCGCCATCCTCGTCATCGCCGGACCCGTCTTCGTCTGCCGGATCGGGCTCGGGTTCGGGTTCGGGTTCGGGCTCAGGTACCGGCTCAGGTTCCGGCTCATCAGGCACGACCACAGTCTCGGGCGGCGGAGGAAGAGCGGGCGCAGGAACTTCCCGCGCCAGATCTGCCACCAGTTCCGCGGCGAACTCCGCCGTCTCGCCGCTCAGGAAGCCTTCGGAAAGGTCGGAGAGATCGGCTGCCCCGCTGGAGAAGACCGCATCGATCGCCCTGGCCGGTCCGGCCTGGACCAGCCCATACCTACCGCCGACCGCCGTCGCGCCCGATGTCGGCTGCAGACTGGCGCCCGCGGCCGGCTGCACGTCGGCGCCCGCAGCCGGTCCCGCAGCAGGGCGGGCGGGCGAATCGAGCACCTTGCGTTCGCCGTTCTCCACGACCAGCCGCAACCGGTCGTCCGCCGCGATCATCGCGACCGCACCCGGCATAACCAGATCGCGCGCGCCGCCGTCGAGGGTGGCGACCTCGACCGCGCCTTCGAGCACCTGCATCGAGGCTCCCTCGGGCGCGACGGTGATCGTGAAGCTCGTCCCCTTGACGACAGCCGCGAGATAAGGCGTCTCCACGCCGAAATGAGGCTCGGGCTGCTTGCCGATATCGAACAGCGCGCTGCCCCAATCCTGCAGCACCTGGATCACGCTGCGCTCGGCATCGGCGGCGGGGATGCGGATCTGCGAATTGCGCCGCAGGGTGACGAACTCGCGACCGCGAACCAGGACCGCATTGCCATCGGCGCCCGTCCGGACAGTCGCACCCGGCGGAACGCTCGCCCCGCGCTGCGCCGTACGGACCTTGGCTTTCTCGCTTATCTGGACCTGACCGCGCGCCTCGCTGACCGTCCAGGGTCCGCTCTGCGCCATCGCGCTGGTGCTGCACAGCAGCAGCGCGAGCGACGAAATGGACATGATCTTCTTACGCACAGACGGTCTCCTTCACCGTATCACTAGCCCCGGTGGTCGGAACAACTGGTTGAGACGCAAGGTAAATCTTCTGTGAAGTTGAGCCTCTCTTAACCCTTTGAAAGGCAGGGAGGGCGGGTAATGATGGAACAGGTTCGCATGCAATCCTTGCTTAAGATCGCGATGGCCGGCTTCGGCCTGCTCGCAGGCGGACCGCTTGCGGCGCAGGATGCACTCGATCGCACCGATCCCACCCAGGAGGAACGGGAGGAGCAGGATATCCCGGGATTCGAAGGGACCCCGGTCGAACTCGAATTCCCACCGATCGCGATCGACAACACGGTCTTCGACGATACCGCATATGATGTCGGGGCCATCGTGCTCGACAATCTGATCGCGCTGACACCGGGCGATTTCGCCGATATCGTGCAGGATTACGCCGCGCGGACGCTGACGCCGGGCGAGCTGTCCGCCTTGAGCGACCGGGTCGCCGCGCGGGCGCGCGAAAACGGTTACATCTTCGCCTCTGCATTTATCGCCCCGCAATCGCTGACCGGCGGCGTGCTGCGCGTCCGGGTCGAGGAAGGGGTGATCGACGACATCCGGATCCAGGGTGCGGACGATCCCGCGATCCGCGCGCAGCTCCAGCCTCTGCTCGACGGACGACCGGTGACCCTGGCACGGCTGGAGCGACAGGTGCTGCTGGCCGACGATATCGCGGGCGTTTCGCTGCGCCGCCCGCGCTATGCGCGCGAGGGGGGACGCGGCGTTTTGATCGTCGAGGCCGCGCGCGCCCGTTTCTCCGGGCGGGCCGAACTCGCCAATGACGGTTCGCAGCCGATCGGTCCGCTGCGCGCCCGGATCGATATCGATGCCAACGGCCTGCTCTCGCCCTTCGACGAGGTCGATTTCACCTATTCGACGGTCCCCGACAGCCCGAGCGAACTGCAGTTCGTCCGCGGCCGCTATGGCATCGTGCTCACCCCGCAAGGGACGGAATTCGTCGCCACCGGCTCCTATTCGGCGACCAATCCCGGAGCCTATCTCGAAGAACGCCGCATTTTCGGCCAATCGGTGCAGATCGGCGGGCAATTGCGGCACCCGCTGCGCCGCTCGCGCGGCTTCTCGCTCTGGCTCGACGCGGAATTCGAATATCGCGACCTGCGCCAGGAGCGGTTCGACGCTCTCGCTCGCCACGACCGTATTCCTGTGGTTCGGACCAGCCTCTACAGCCGCGCCATCGCAGTCGGCGGAGCGCTCAGCGCCAGGCTGACCCTGTCGCAGGGGCTCGATATTCTCGGCGCCACCCAGCGCGGCGACCCGCTCGCCTCGCGGCCCGACGCATCGCCCGACTTCACGGTTCTCTCCGGCTGGGTGAGGTGGCAGCGCGATCTCTCGGGCCCCTTCAGCTTGGCCCTCGCCGGGCAGGGCCAGATATCCTCCACCCCGCTGCTCATCACCGAAGACATCGGGCTGGGCGGCAACCGCTTCCTGCGCGGCTACAATTTCAGCGAGCGCTCGGGGGACAACGGGATCATGGGCTCGGCCGAACTGCGCTACGACTGGGACGAGGCTTTCGGGCTGGTTCGCGGCATGCAGCTCTACGCCTATGCCGACGGGGGAGTGGTCGGCAATCTCGACGACGGCCGCGGCAGCGGCTCGCTCGCATCTGGGGGCGGCGGCATCCGCACCGACATCACCCGCGATCTCGACCTCGATCTGGAACTGGCGGTCCCGCTGACCGGGGCGCGCTACGATACCGATGACAAATCGCCGCGTTTCAACGTGTCGGTGAGCCAGTCCTTCTGAGCGAAGTCGGTCCGCTGCGGCCCGTCAGCGAGCGAGCGACCCTTTCGGGCGGTTCGACAGGGCGAGGCCGTGGAAGCCGATACCCGCGAAGGCGCGCCATGCGGATGCCGCCCGCGCGACTTCGCGTGCGGCTGCAAACATCCGCCGTTCGTCGCCAAGAAAGCTGATCCGGTCCGATGGCGTTCGGATCACGCCGCGGCCCGCATAGACCGCATCCTTCTCGATCGGCGCCGATCGTCCGCGGGCGGCGGGAACAGGGTCCTCCTCGGCCTCGCAAGCGACGGGCCCGGCCTCCAATGCGATCCGCACCCGCTTGCCCGCCATTCCGCCCCAGCGAAGCAGAGGCTCGGCCAAGGATGCGGCAAGCGCACTGTCGGTCCGATAGCTCATGACGGTCAGTTCCTTCACCGAGTCCTCGACATCGCGCAGGAACCGGGCGCCAGCCGGTTCGTCCGCGATCCAGAATGGCAGGACGAGATGGACCGGACCGCCCACCGCCTGCGCCAAGGCGATGACGGCGTCGCTCCACGCCGCGTGGTCGACCGATTTCGTTCCCCAATCGGGCAAGGCGTAAGGCTCGATATCGTACTGAATTCCCGCAAGCCGCGCCGCTGCAGGCACATCCTCTTGGTACCGCGCGATAGACCGCGCCCGGGCGAGCGCATTGGCCAGGCCTTCACGAAGGATCATATGCGGATCGCCCTCGACCGCTTCGACCGCGATGTTCGCTTTCGCGGCTTGGCGAATAAAGCTGGCGAGTTCGGGTCGGTGCTCGACTTCGCCAGCGGCGATGACGAGCGTGATATAGAGGTGCTTCACCCCCCGCGCGGCAGCATTGCGAACAAGTGCGTGGCCGCCATCTCGCCAGGCCTCCGGCTGCCAGACCCATGCCCCTGCATCCAGGGTGTGCGGGGCGGGGGCCGCCGCCGCCGTGTCGTGCTCCCGCTCGGGTGGCCATGGCGGGAAGGGGTATGTTACCGCGCCGGGCATGTCGAAACTCCGGGTTTGCCGGCGTGAACGACCGCGGGCGAGGTGATGAAAATGCTCAAGATCCCTGGCAAAAAACATGGGAACGCGCGGAGCATGCAGAACCTTGGAGGCGATGTATGCTACACGAATTATAGGACTGGCGATTTTTGCAGGCGACCGGGCATCGATCCCATGGATCTCCGCCGATTCGCTTTCGGCCGGCGCACGGGGCCAGCGCACCAGGCCAGCGCACCGGGGCAGGGCCCGCGGAAGATCGCGCTGTATTCCTAACCAAATGTGAATGTTTCGCTCGCAGGACGGACCGATGAAAACAGTGTTGGTGGTAGACGACGAGCCGCTCCTGACGGAGCTCCTCGAATTCAGGCTTTCTGCTCGGGATTACAATCCCATAATTGCGCACGACGGGCGCGAGGCGCTCGCCCGGCTGGAGGATTCGGCGCCCGATGCCGTGGTGCTCGATGCCATGATGCCCGTCCACGACGGGTTCGAAGTGCTGCGCCGGATGCGAGCGTCCGAAGCGCATGCGCGCACCCCGGTCATCATGCTTACCGCCCGAAGGGGCGAACAGGACGTCGTCAGCGCGCTCGAACTCGGCGCCAACGACTATCTGGTGAAGCCCTTCATGCCCGAAGAACTGCTGGCGCGGCTCGAACGGCTGCTGAAGGACGAATCGTGAAAGCTGCGCTGATCGCCGGTGCGGTTCTGGCTGGCTGGCTGACCGTATCGCCTGCGCCGGCCGCCGCCCAGCCGCGCCCCTATGAAGAAGCCGTCGCGGCTCGCCAGGCGGGCGAGCCCGGCAGAGCCGTCGAACTGCTCGAGCCCTGGGTGGCGGCAAACCCGCAGGATGTCGATGCGCGGCTGCAGCTTGGATACGCCTTGCTCGCCCTGGAGGATTTCGATGCCGCCGAGGCCGAGTTTCGCTCCGTGCTCTCGGTAGCGCCCGATTATGCCGATGCGGCGCAAGGGCTCGCGCTGATCGCGCAGCGGCGCGGCGCCCCTTCGCCGCGGCAGCGCCATGTCTATGTCGAAGGGGCGATCAGCGACCTGTCGCAGGACCGGGAAGGCTGGAGCGAAGTCGCGGCAGGTGCGCTGCTGCCGCTGAGCGCGAACGTCACCTCCAACCTGCGCGCGGCCTATCATCGGCGCTTCGGGGTCGAGGATATCGAACTCGCCGGCGGGGCCACGGTGCAGGTGTCCGCGAATAGCTGGCTCCGCATGAGCGGTTCTGCGACGCCATCGGCCGATTTCCGCCCCGAATGGAGTATCGCGGCCGGGGTGGAGCATCGGCTGAGGGACACCGCAAACCCGACGCTCGTCGGCCTGGACGCGAGCTTCCAGCGTTTCCCCGTCCAGGACGTCCTGCTGCTCTCTCCGATGGTGACCCAGTATTTCGCCGAGGGGCGGTTTTCGCTGACCGCGCGGGGCAATGCGGTGCGGGTCGTCGCCGGCGGCTCCTTCCGCTTCGGCGGCTCGCTGCGCGCGGATTATTTCGCCGGCGAGCGGGCGCGGTTCTTCCTCGGCGCAGCGACCGGACCCGACACCGATCTGGGGGTGGTCACCGAAACCACCTCGCTGTTCGCCGGAACCGAGTTTCCCCTGGCAGGCAGCGTTTCGCTGACCGCATCGGCCGCGCGCGAGTGGCGCGATGACGGGCTCGACCGGAACGAGGGGCGCCTGGGCCTCAAGTTCGGCTTCTGACGCGCGATGAATGCGCTTGTCACCCTCTGGAGCGTGTCGCTGATCCTGTGCCTGACCGGCGCTGTCGCTCTGGTCGGGTTGATCGTCGTGCGCATCTTTTCCGGCCGCGCGGCGCGAAATCGCGCGCGGGTCCGCAGACGCCTGACCCCGATCCTTCTCGGGGGCAACGCGGGCGTGGAAAGGCTCTCCGGCGCGGATGTGCGCTTCGCCACCGATCTCACTGTCGAACTGGCGGAGTTCATGCGCGGCAGCGACCGGGCCGAACTGCTTGCAGTTGCCGCCGCGCTCGGCGTTCCCGACCTCCTCCACAAGCGCGCGCGCTCGCGGACGGCGCAGGATCGACTGACGGCGATCGAGGCGCTGGCATTGTTCGACGATTACACCGGTGTCGTCGAACTGGCGCTCGACGATTCCAACCCGCACGTCAGGCTGGGGGCGGCGCTGGCCCTCTCGGCCCGCGGCGATGCACCCGATCTGATGGCGCTGGTGGGCAAACTGCGGATCGGCGAAGCCGAGAACTCGCTTCTGCTGGTTTCGCTGATGAGCGATATTGCCGCGCGCGATCCCGACGCGGTGCGGGCGCTGCTGAGTGATGCGGCATTCCCCGATGCCGGCAAAGTGGCGGCGGTCGATGCGCTTGCCGACAGCGGCTACACCCATGCTCCGCTGCTGGCGGAAATGGCGGCAAATCCGCGCGGCGCACCCGATCTGCAGCCACGGGTCTTCCGGGCGTTGGGGAGAACCGGTCATCCGGTGAGCGCAGGCGCGATCGAGGCGGGACTGGCGAGCCAGGACTGGCGGATCAGGGCGGCATCCGCCGAAGCAACCGGCCAGATCGCGCTGCGCCGATTTGCCGAACAATTGGGCACATTGTTGTCGGACCGCCATTGGTGGGTCCGCTTCAGAGCGGGCGAGGCGCTTCTGCGGCTCGGCGAGCCGGGCACGGCGGTGATGAACCGGGCGGCGAGCGGAACCGAAGCCCTGGCGCGCCGCGCTGCGACCACCCTGCTGGCCGAAAAGGCGGCCGCATGACCCTTCCTCATTCCGCTGTCATCGGCGACTGGCTGATCGGCGGTGCCGAAGCGATCGCGCTTGTCGTCATCGTCCTGGGGCTCACCCAGACGGCCTTCTATCTCGTCCAGCTCGTCTATGCCGCCATCGCTCTGGGAACGCGCCCTCCCGTCCCGCGCAGCGCGACATTGTGGCGCCGCTATTCGGAGCAGGCGCCCGCGATCTCGGTGCTGGCGCCGGCATTCAACGAGGAACTGAGCATCGTCGAGAGCGTGCGATCGCTGCTCGCGCTGCAATATCCCGACTTCGAAGTCGTCGTCATCAACGACGGCTCGAGCGACACGACGCTGGCGAAACTGATCGAAAGCTTCGGGCTGCGCGAGGTGGAGCGCTATGTCGACGAGGCCGTCGACCATGCGCCGGTTCGCGGCTTCTATGCCTCGCGCGCATTCCCGCGGCTGCTCGTCGTCGACAAGGAAAACGGCGGCAAGGCCGACGCTCTCAACGCCGGTATCAATTGCTCCCGGACCCCGCTGTTCTGCGCGATCGATGCGGATTCCATCCTCGAGGCGGACGCTTTGCTGCGGGTCGTGCGCCCCTTCATCGACGAGCCCCATCTCACCATTGCCGCCGGCGGCACGATCCGGATCGCCAACGGCTGCAAGGTCGATGCGGGCCGCATTTCCGAGATACATCTGCCGAAGAACTTCCTCGCGCTCGTGCAGATCATGGAATATCTGCGCGCCTTCCTCATGGCACGCCTGGCGCTGGGCAAGATGCAGGCGCTGATGGTGATTTCCGGAGCCTTCGGTCTGTTCGATCGTCAACGCGTCGTGGAAGTGGGGGGGTACAGCCACGATACCGTGGGCGAGGACATGGAACTCGTGATCAAGCTGCACCGGCATATGCGCGACCTTGGCCTCGCCTACCGGGTCGAATTCATCGCCGAGCCGGTCTGCTGGACCGAGTGCCCCGAGAATATCCGCGTCCTCTCGCGGCAGCGCGCCCGGTGGCAGCGCGGCTCGCTCGAATGCTTTGCGAAGCACAAGGATATGGCGCTCAACCCGCGCTACGGGCGGATCGGCATCATCGGTTTCGGCCAGATACTGCTGGTCGATGTGATCGGCCCGCTGGTCGAAATGTTCGGCTATATCCTCGTGCCGCTCCTGTGGGCGCTGGGCCTGCTCGCGCTGCCGTGGCTGCTCGCCTTTCTCGCGGTGACCTTCACCCTGGGCATATTCGTCTCGATGGCGACGCTGGTGCTGGAGGAAATTCAGCTTCGCCGGTTCACCCGGGCCCGCGAGCTGGCTGCTTTGGCTGTCATCGCGGTGGTGGAGAATTTCGGCTACCGCCAGCTGTCCAATTTCTGGCGGCTGCAAGGCTGGTGGCAGTTCGTGCGCAAGCAGAAGGGCTGGGGCACCATGACCCGCAAGGGGTTTCAGCCCGGCTGATTCAGCTGGCTTGCAGGCCCGCAAGCAGCGCGAGGAAGTGTTGAGCCTCTGCATCCATCGCGTGACCCTCTTCCGCCGCCGCTTCCAACGCCAGGGCGGCTTCGGTGATCAGCGGATGGCCGTACATTCCCGCAATTCCGGCGAGCCTGTGCGCGCGCGCGGCAATCGCTGTGCGATCCCCGGCTGCCAGCGAAGCCGTGAAGGCCGCCCGCTCCTCGTCCGCACGGGCTGCGAAGCGTGCCGCCAGTTCGGCCATCTTGCGTTCGATGTCGGTCATGCGATCAGAGCGCGCACCTTGCTCGCCAGCGTCATCGGGTCGAAGGGCTTGGCGATGACTCCGACCGCATCGAGCATGGCGAAGTTCTGCAATTCCGACGGCTGCGCGCGCGCCGTAACGAAGGCGACCGGGATCGCGGCCAAGTCCTCACGTTCGCGCATCATTCGCAGAAGGGAAGGCCCGTCGATCTCGGGCATCATGACGTCCAGCAGGGCTATCTCGGGGTGCCACTGCGCAGCAATCGCGAGCGCCTCCGTGGCGGACGCTGCACAGCGCACCTCGAACCCGGGATCGAGACCGAGCGCCATCTCGGCGATCTCGCGAATATCCGGCTCATCGTCGACGTGGAGAATCCTCGTCACGCCTGCGCTCCTCGCTCGGCGAGCAGGCCCATCATCGTTTCCACCACTTCGTTGAGGTCCGATCTGCTCTTGATCAGCACGGCATCGGCCGCTGCGGCGAGGTGCTCCTCGTCGCGCGCGCTGAACAGCAGGACGGGGAGCCCCGGATTGCGCCGGCGGATCGCCGGAAGCAGAGAGGTGCCGTCTTCGTCCCGCATACCGACATCAATGATCGCACCCGCGAAATGCTCGTCCTCGATGGCGCTGCGCGCATCCTCCATCGCGGAGAACGACACCACCGCTGCCCGGTCCTCGAAAGCGCTTGCCAGCACGCTGAGACAATCGCGGTCGTCGTCGACGTGCAGGATGCGCGGCAGATCCGTCGCCGCATTCGAACATTGCACCAGTTCCGAGATCGCGGGGAGTTCGAGCCAGAACACCGTCCCGCCTCCGAGGCGATCCTCATAGGATACCGTTCCGCCATGATGTTGCGCGATTTCTCGGGCGATGGAGAGGCCCAGCCCGGTTCCGCCCCGGGTCCGGTTGTCGGAACCGTCGGCCATTGCGAACTTGCCGAATATCCGCTGGCGGAAGTCCTGCGGGACGCCTTCGCCGCGGTCGCGGACCTCGACCCTTGCCTGCGATCCGCGCTGTTGCAGGAAGACCTCCACCGTCGCGCCTTCGGGCGAATGCTTGATCGCGTTGGAAACCAGATTGGTGAGCACCTGCTCGAGCCGGTCGGCATCACCCAGCACCTCGACGCGCCGGTCGAGACCCTTGCTGACCAGCGAAACCCGCCGGGTTCCCGCAAAGGCGCAATTGGCCCCTAGGGTCCGCTGGATCAATTCTCCCAGCTCAACCTCGTCCTGCGCGAAGTGCATTTTCCCCGAACTGATCTTCTCGATATCGAGGATGTCGTTGATGAGACGCACGAGGCGCTCGCAATTCTTGTGCGCGATATCCACCAGGCGCGCGGCCTTTTCGTTGAGTTCGCCGACGGCTCCTCCCGCCAGCAGCCCGAGCGAGCCACCGATCGAGGTCAAGGGCGTGCGCAGTTCGTGGCTGACGGTGGAGACGAATTCGTTCTTCATCGCTTCTGCGCGCTTGTAGTCGGAAATATCGCGAATGGCGGCAACATAGCGGCGCTCTCGCTGGTCGGCCACACGGCTGACCGCGACCTCGGTGTCGAAGGTCGTGCCATCCTTGCGCCGGCCGGTGAATTCGAGACGCCGGCCAGTCCCTTCCACGCCGGCGGCACCCACTCGGGCGAGCCAGGCGCGGCTTGCTGCGAGATCGAAGGGCTCGGCCATCAGGATGGTGTTGTGGCGGCCCAGCAGCTCGTCCTCGGCATAGCCGAACATGCGGACGATGCTGGGGTTCAGCTTGCGGATATCGCCTGTTTCGTCGAGCAGCAGCATGCCGTCGACGGCGCCATCGAACAATGCGCGCTGCCGCGCGTTCAGTTCGTGCGCCCGGGCGAGCGCTTCCTGCCGCTGGCGGGTTGTCTTGCCGACGACAATCGCCACCGCGGCCAGCAACAGGGCCAGCCCGGCAATAAGCATCGACACGAGGAACTCGACATTGCCGCGGATGCCCTCGGTACGCGCGGTGATTTCGGCCAGTCGGTTGCGCTCGAGCGCGTCCAGCGCGGCGATGTCGCGCCGGACAACGTCCATCGCCCTCCTGCCGGCACCCGAGGCGATGCGGGACTCCGACTCGTCCTGCCTGCCGTCGCGCGCATCCGAATAATTGGCGAGCGCCAGCTGGAACTGCCGGGCGGAGGACCGATCGAGCCGTTCCAGCAGCGGCTGCGCGCCCTCATCGGCGCCCGCATCGCGTTTCAGGGCGGCGATCAGCTCGGTCCGGCGGGGGGCTGCGACAAGGAAGGGGCGAAGGAAGGTTTCGTCGTCCGTCAGCACGTAACCGCGGACGCCGGTCTCGATATCGAGATGCAGCGAGAGCAAGGCCGCCAGGCGATCGCGATTGACGATCGTCTCTTCGACCGTGGTGCGAAGGATCCGCGCCTTTTCGAACTCGCTCTGGACGCCGAGATGCAGCCCCAGCAGCGATGTGGGAACCAGGGCCAAGGCGGCGAAGGCAATCGCCTTGCGGGACTTCTCGAAATTCTTGGGTGACAAGTTATGCGGGCTCCAACTGAGCTGGCTCTCTATCAACCATAGCGTTAAACAATTTCACCGGGGTAGTGCGGATCAACCCTTAGTCCGCAGCTTGGCCGGTCCGCGCGATCGGGCCGCTTCGGGATGGGCTCGCCATCGTTCCCAGCACCCGTTGGAGAGCCACCGCCCTTAACTTGCCTCAGCGCCGATTGGTCATGTCGCGGCACCGGCGCATAGGCGGGGGCACGGCTCGCAGCCCGGCCTGCGAGTTCATCCTCGGCCAGGCCGCGCGAGGAGCTGTCTGAGGGCAAAGCGGGGAGGGGTATTCCACTGGTCGGGACGACAGGATTCGAACCTGCGACCCCCACACCCCCAGTGTGGTGCGCTACCAGACTGCGCTACGTCCCGGATCCAGTGGAAGGCGGCCCTATAGGCACCGCATTCCGCTATGGCAAGCCGCTGCGCGCGCCATTGCGTTGCCCTGTTGCAGCATTGCTGCTAGGCGGCGGCCACTTCGCGAGGGGGCGGGGCGCGCGGCTTGATTTTCGCCAGCGCTCCACCACCTGCGAATCACCCGATAGTCACCACTCCGACAGGCTGATTCTGATCATGTTCGACATCCTTGCCGCCGCGACCGGCGCCGCCGAAGCTCCGCCCGCGTGGCTTACCTGGGCGCCGATCGTCGGCATGATCCTGATCTTCTGGTTCCTGATCATCCGCCCGCAGATGAAGCAGCACAAGGCGCATCAGGCCAAGGTCGCCGGGCTCAAGCGCGGCGACCAGGTGATCACCGCCGGCGGGCTGGTGGCCAAGGTCGTCAAGGTCGAGGACCATTACGCCGAGCTGGAACTCGCCAAGGGCGTCAAGGTGCGCGCGGTCAAATCGACCATCGGCGATGTGATCGCGCCCGAAACCGCCCCCCCGGCGAACGACTGAGCGAAGGGCGCAACCGAAAATGCTCGACTTCCCCACCTGGAAGAAGACCTGGCTCTGGCTGATCGCCGCGGTGGCGATCTTCGCGGCGCTGCCGTCGCTGTTCGCGGCGACCGACCTGCGCTGGCCCGAGGCGCTTCCCGAACCGACGGTCAATCTCGGGCTCGATCTCGCCGGCGGTAGCCACATCCTGCTCGAGGCCGAGCCCGCGCAGGTGGCCGCACAGCGCTTGCAGAGCATGGAAGAAGGCGTCCGCACCGTCCTCCAGGACGCCGAACCGCGGATCCGCATCGGCGATGTCTCGACCGCCGACGGCCGGCTGAGCTTCATGATCGACGATGCCGCCGACGTCGACCGCGCGCGCGAATTGCTGCTGCCGCTGGTCAATGGCGCAGGCATGGTGCGCGAGTGGGATCTGACCGTGGTCGACGAGACCCGGATGGTCCTCACCCCGACCGAGGCCGGGACCGAACAGGCGGTCACCGACGCGATGGACAGCGCCACCGAGGTCGTCCGCCGCCGCATCGATGCGCTGGGCACGCGCGAGCCGACCATCATCCGCCAGGGCGACACAAGGATCGTGGTTCAGGTCCCCGGGCTCGAGGATCCCGATCAGCTCAAGGAACTGCTCGGCCAGACCGCACGGCTCGAGTTCAAGATGGTCGACGAAACCGCGCTGCCGACCGATGTCGCGCAAGGCATCGCGCCTCCGGGCAGCCAGATATTCCCCTACGCCGAAGGCACTCCGCAGCAAGGCACCTCGGTCGCGGTCCGGCGGCTGGGCGGCATCCGCGGCGACAGCCTGACCGGCGCGCAGCAGAGCTTCGACGCCCAGACCAACGAGCCGGTGGTCAACATCCAGTTCGACCAGCAGGGCGGGGCGCGTTTCGCCAAGCTCAGCACCGAGAACGTCGGCAAGCTGTTCGCCATCATCCTCGATGACGAAGTGATCTCGACCCCCGTCTTCAACGAACCGATCCTGGGCGGCAGCGCGCAGATTTCGGGCAGCTTCACCACCGAGAGCGCCAACAATCTGGCGATCTCGCTGCGCTCGGGCGCGCTGCCGGTCGATCTCGCGGTGATCGAGGAACGCACCGTGGGGCCCGATCTCGGCGCCGATTCGATCCGCCGAGGCATCCTCGCCATGATGATCGGCTCGCTCGCGGTGGTGGTGCTGATGATCGCCACCTACGGCCGCTTCGGCGTCTATGCGGCGGTTGCCCTGGTCATCAACGTGCTGATGTTGCTGGGCATCATGGCCTGGCTCAACACCACGCTGACCCTTCCGGGCATCGCCGGCTTCGTGCTGACCATCGGCGCGGCGGTGGACGCCAATGTGCTGATCAACGAACGCATCCGCGAGGAGCGCAAGCGCGGCCGGCGCGTCGTCGCCGCGGTCGAGAACGGCTACAAGGAAGCCAGCCGCGCGATCTACGACGCCAATGTCACCAACCTCATCGCCGGTGTGCTGCTGTTCCTGTTCGGATCGGGCCCGATCCGCGGTTTCGCGATCGTGCTCGTGGTCGGCCTGTTCACCAGCGTTTTCACCGCCGTCACCCTGACCCGGATGTGGGTCGCCGGATGGCTGCGCAAGAACCGTCCCAGCGACATCACGCTGTGAGGGGAGAGAGATCATGAAACTGCTCAAGCTCGTCCCAGACGACACCAACATCAAGTTCCTCAAATGGCGGGTGCCGTTCTTCGTGGTCAGCATCGCGCTGATCATCGCGAGCTGGGCGCTGGTCGCGGTCAACGGCCTCAATTACGGGGTCGATTTTGCCGGCGGCCAGGAAATCCGCGTCACCTTCGTCGGCGAGGCCGAAGCCCCGGTGGGCGAGATCCGCGAGACGGTGGATGCGGTGCCTACGGTCGACAATCCGGTGATCCAGCGCTTCGGCGAACCCAATCAGGTCTCGATCCGCGTCGTGCTCCCGCCCGAAGCGGAAGGCGACAAGGAATTCGCCGATCGCATGACGCAGGACATCACCGAGGCACTCGAAGCCGATCACCCGAATCTGCGGATCGACGGCGTCGATTCGGTCTCGGGCAAGGTCTCGGGCGAATTCCGCGACGATGCCGCCTTCGCGCTGATCGCGGCGATGCTGGCGGTGGCGATCTATATCTGGATCCGGTTCGAGTGGCAGTTCGGCGTCGGCGCGCTGTTCGCGCTGTTCCACGACGTCTCGCTGACGCTGGGGATGTTCGCGCTGTTCCAGCTCGAGTTCAGCCTCCAGATCATCGCGGCCATCCTGGCGATCATCGGCTACTCGCTCAACGACACCATCGTGGTCTACGACCGGATTCGCGAGAATCTGAAGAAATACCGCAAGATGCCGATGCCCGAACTGCTCGACCTCTCGGTCAACGAAACGCTGGCGCGCACGGTGATGACCAGCCTGACGCTGCTGATCGCGCTGCTGCCGCTGCTGTTCGTCGGCCCCGCCAGCCTGTTCGGTCTGGTCGCGGCGATCACGCTGGGCCTCTTCGTCGGCACCTACAGCTCGGTCTATATGTCCGCGCCGCTGCTGGTGTGGCTGGGGGTCAATTCGAGCAGCTTCGTGCGCGAGGAAACCGCCACCGACAAGCAGGACCGCGCCGCGCGCGGCGAAGTCTGAGAAACCGGCCGGCTGGACCCTCGACGGGTCTAGCCGGCGGCTTGGAAAAGACGGTCGTAATAGGCCGCGAGCGCGCGCGCATTTTGGGTCCAGCCGAAGCGCTCGACCGTAGCGGCCACCGCCTGCCGGTCGCGCGGCTCCGCCAGCACCCGCTCGATCCCCTCGCGCACCGCCTGCGTGTCGCGCGCCACCAGCACGCCGGCCACGGGGTCGCTCAGCAGCTCGCGCGCGCCGCCGACATCGGTGATCACCAGCGGCGTGCCGCAGGCGAGCGCCTCGACCCAGGCGTTGGCGAGCCCCTCGCTCGCCGAGGGCAGCACCATCGCATCGCAGGCCGAGAGCACCAGCGGCAGCATGTCGTGGTCGAGCAGGCCGAGGAAATGGACCCGCTCCGCGACCCCCAGCTCAGATGCCAGAGCGCGCAGCATGGCTTCGTCCTCGCCCTTGCCGACCAGCAGCAGCCGGGCGCCGGGCAGACCGGGCAGCGCGCGGATCACCAGTTCCTGACCCTTGCGCGGGATCAGCGCGCCGACGCTCGCCAGCAGCGGTTCGGCGAAGCCCAGCGGCAGTTTGAGCTGCTCGGCGATCCGCGGGCGCAACTGTGTGTGGTCGAGCGGGCGGAAGCGGTCGCGGTCGAGCCCGGTGTAATGGACCGCGATTTTTTCGCGCGGCAGGCCCAGCGCGGCCATGTCGGCGGCGAGCGCTTCGCACACCGCCAGCAAGCCCGCGGCGGCTGCGCCCGCCTCGATCATGGCAGCGCGCGCGTATGATTTTCCGCCCCAATAATGGATATCCGCACCGCGCGCCTTGATCGACAGCGGCAGTCCGAGCGCCCGCGCGACGCGCAGGGCGGCAGGCCCGTCAGGATAGAAGAACTGCGCATCGACCAGGTCGAAGGGGGTCTCGAGGTGCAGCCGCCGCGCCAGCGGGATCGCCGCGCGGGCGATGGCAGCGGGGTTGAACCGTCCGCCCACGCCGGGCAGCAGGCGGAAGCTCGGGCGATGGACCGGCACGCCGTGTTCCACGCCGTCCACCGCCGCTGCGGCCTTGGCGCGGTATTGCCCCAGCGCCAGCGGCGGAACGCCGATCGGGTTGATCACCGTCACGTCCCAACCGGTCTCGCGCTGCAGCGCCTCGAGCGAGCGCGCGACGAAGGTGCCGAAGCGCGGCTGCGAATTGTTGGGGTAGAGGGTCGAGAGCGAGAGAACGCGCGGCATCAGAGCCGCCGGACCAGCATCTCGGCGACCGCGATCCAGGCGGGGTCGCTGACCACCTCCTGTTTCTGCCCGTGGCCGGGGGGAAGGACCCCGACCAGCTTCCCCTGCCGGTCGATCAGCCGTCCGAAAGCGAAGCGGCCGTGCTTGCGCGGGACGAGCACGTCGCGGTTGATCGCGCGCCCCGCGTCCTCGGGGGCAAGCTGGCGCAGCCAGAGCTGGTCGCCGGGGCGGTATTCGCCATGCGGATAGGCGATCTCGAGCACGACCAGCGGTGCTTCGCCGCCCAGATCGGTCGCGAGCAGGGCATCGCGCGGCGTCGGCAGTGCCTCCGCGCCATCGGCGGCGAGCACCGCGACGGTCTGCGGGTGGCTGGACCGGTCCGAACGCACCAGCATCTCGGGCTCGACCCCGAGCGCGCCCGCGATCCGCTCCATCCACCTGAGCGAGAGATTGCGCATCCCGGTTTCGAGCCGCCCCACCGTTTGCGGGGTGGTGGGCGGATCGCAGGCCTCGGCGAGATCGGCCAGCGTCCAGCCCTTCTGCTTGCGGATGTCGCGAATGCGATTGATCATCGACGGCTCTCTCTAACCTATCTGGCTAACCTATCTGGTTTTTCCACTTTCCTACATGAACCGGAACAATGCAAGGGCCGCGACCCGCAGCAGGAGATTCGGAATGAAGCAGGAACTGGTCGAACGCGAACTCACCGCGGAAGGTCCGCGTCGCTCCGGGAGCGAGCCATCGCGCCGCCGCCGTTCGGTGACGGTCAACCTGGCCGAATCGCCGCTGAGCTGGCTCTACGCGCGCGGCTATCTCGGCGACCGCCAGTTCGCGGCCGGCGAACGGCTGCGCGGCGATTACGAACGCGCGCAGCTCGCGCCCTCGGTCACCATGCGCTGGGACCCGGTCCGCGCGCGCACCACCGGCGAGGCCGGGCTGACCGGCGCCGAACGCCAGATCGCCGCCAAGGCGCGCTTCCACGGTGCGCTGGCGCAGGCGGGCGGGGGCCTGCAGGACGTGCTGTGGCGGGTGATCTGCGCCGGCGAGACGATCCCGGCGGCGGAAAAGGCGCTCGAATGGCCCGCGCGCAGCGGTAAGCTGGTGCTTCGCCTCGCGCTCGACCGCGTCGCCGATTTCTACCGCCTCACGTGAGGCCCCCAGATGTGTTTCATCAACTTGCGCCGCGTTGGGCCACCGCGCCCGCTACCGCTGCGCGCAACTCGGGCAGCACCTCGGCCTCGAACCAGGGATGTTTGCGCATCCAGATCGTGCTGCGCCACGCAGGGTGGGGCAGGGGGAAGGCATCCGGCAGGAAGGTCCGGAATTCGCGCACCCGCTCGGTCATCGACCATTTGCGGTGTTCGGGGAGGTAGTGAGCCTGCGCATGCATCCCGACCAGCAATGTCAACCGCCTGGCGGGAAGGACCTCGAGCACCCGCTCGTGCCATTGGGCTGCGCATTCGCGGCGTGGCGGTTTGTCGCCCCCGCTCGCCTTGCCCGGATAGCAGAACCCCATCGGCACCAGCGCCACCCGCGCAGGATCGTACATCTCTTCCTTGGTCAGCCCGGTCCATTGTCGCAGCCGGTCGCCGCTGGCATCGTCCCAGGGAATGCCGCTTTCGTGGACTTTCGAGCCCGGCGCCTGGCCGATGATGAGCAAATGCGCGGTTGCCGAAAAGCCGACCACCGGGCGCACCCCATGTGGCAGGTGCTGCGCGCAAAGCCTGCAGCCGGCGATCTCGCGCCGCAGCGCCTCGCTCACCCCTCGACCTGTTCGGCAAGGGTCAGCCAGCGCTCCTCCGCCGCATCCTTCTCCGTGCGCGCGTTCTCGATCCCCTTGAGGATGTTGGCGAATTTCTGCGGATCGGCGGTGAACAGCTCGGGATCGGCGAGGATCGCCTCGCCCTTCAGGATCGCGGCTTCCAGTTCCTCGATTCGCGCCGGCAGCAATTCGTAGTCGCGCTGGTCCTTGTAGGTCAGCTTGTCCGATTTCGGCGGCGGCGGAGCCTTGGCGGCGGGCTTGCTCGCCGCGGCCGCATCGCCCTTCCTGCCGGCGACCGGCTCGCGGCGCTTGCGCTGCCAGTCCTCGTAACCGCCCGCGACGACATCGACCTGTCCGGTGCCGTCGAGCCCCA
The DNA here is from genome assembly GCA_963975275.1 of uncultured Erythrobacter sp. Classification (GTDB taxonomy): domain Bacteria; phylum Pseudomonadota; class Alphaproteobacteria; order Sphingomonadales; family Sphingomonadaceae; genus Qipengyuania. The sequence goes on from CAXBFN010000015.1 coordinate 39,575, forward strand.
GCGTCAGCGTCACCGTCCGGTCGAGGAAGTCGCGGTCGTGGCTCACCAGCAGCACGGTGCCCTCGTAGTCCGAGATCACCTCCTGCAGCAGGTCGAGCGTCTCGAGATCGAGATCATTGGTCGGCTCGTCGAGCACCAGCAGATTGCTGGCCTTGGCGAATTCGCGCACCAGCAGCAGCCGCGAACGCTCGCCGCCCGAGAGGATGCCGACCTTTGTGTCGACCATCTTGGGGTCGAACAGGAAGTCCTTGAGATAGGCGAGCACATGCTTGCGCACCCCGCGCACGTCGATCCAGTCGCCGCCCTCGGCGAGCACTTCGCGCACCGTCTTGTCGGGCGCCATCAGGCTGCGCTGCTGGTCGATCATCACCCCGGTCAGCGTCTTGGCGATCTCGACGCTGCCGGTCTCGGGTTCGAGTTCGCCGGTCAGCATCTTGAGCAGCGTGGTCTTGCCCGCGCCGTTGGAGCCGACGATGCCGATCCGGTCGCCGCGCTGGATCCGCAGGCTGAAGGGCTTGATGATCGCCCGCCCGTCGTAGCTCTTGGAGATGTTGTCCGCGGTGATGACGGCCTTGGACTTGAACTCCGTCTCGGTCGCCAGCTTGAGCTTGGCGGTGCCCGCGCCCACGATCATCCCTGCTCGGGTGGCGCGCATCTGGTGCAGCTTCTCGAGCCGCCCCTGGTTGCGCTTGCGCCGCGCGGTCACGCCGCGTTCGAGCCAGTGCGCTTCGATCTTGAGCTTCGCGTCGAGCCGGTCGGCGTTGCGCGCTTCCTCGGCATAGACCTGCTCTTCCCAAGCCTCGTAGCCGCCGAAGCCGATTTCCTTGCGCCGCAGCCCGCCGCGGTCGAGCCACAGCGTCGCGCGGGTCAGCCGCTTAAGGAAAGTGCGGTCGTGGCTGATCACCACGAAGGCGCCGGTGTAGCGGTCGAGATAATCCTCGAGCCAGTCGATCGCGGCGAGGTCGAGATGGTTGGTCGGCTCGTCGAGCAGCAGCAGGTCGGGACCCTGCGCCAGCGCGCGGGCGATCGCGGCGCGGCGCCGCTCGCCGCCGCTCGCGCCCTTGGTCGCGGTCGTCATGTCGATCCCGAGCTGGCCGGCGATGGCATCGATCTCGTACTCGGCGGGAGCGTCTTCGCCGGAGAGCGCCCAGTCCATCAGGGTGGCATGTCCGGCGACGGCCGGATCCTGTTCGAGCACCACGATCCGGGTCCCCGGCTTCACCTTGCGCAGGCCCCGATCGGCCTCGAGCTTGTCGTCGATCAGCCTGAACAGCGTGGTCTTGCCGGCGCCGTTGCGGCCGATCAGCGCAATCCGGTCGCGCGGTCCGATATGAAGATCGAGCCCGCCGGTTTCGGGCGCGCCGAACAGCCAGCGACCGCCCTGTTGAAGACCGAGGCCTTCCCAGCTGAGGATCGGAGGTTGCGCCATGGGAAGCGCGAGGTAGGCGCGCGGCGGCGGTGCGACAAGGGCAAACTCCCGCGGTGCATCTTGGGACGCTTGCTATCCTTCCCGCGGCGACGTTCAGCTCCGGTGCAGCGCCGGGGGTCAGAGGAGATGCGGAACAAGTCGCGCCGGCCTCGCTTGATCGTGCGGGGCAGGCGAGCGGCCTGCCGACAAGGAGAACATCCATGCTTCGATACGCCATCCCCCTCGCCGCAATCGCGGTCATCGCCGCGCCGGCCAGCGCCGCCGAAATCCAGATCGCCAGCCAGGGCCCGGTGGTCGAGCTGTCGGTCAGCGAGGTGGTCCGCAGCGCGCCCGATGTCGCCCAGATCGGCGCCGGGGTGATGACCCGCGCCTCCACCGCACGCGAGGCGCTGACGCAGAACTCGCAGGCGATGGACCGGATCATCGCCCGCCTGCGCGAGCTCGGGATCGCGCGCGAGGACATCCAGACCAGCAATTTCAGCGTCAGCCCGCAATACGACTACAATCAGGGCACCGGCGAGCAGGTCTTCCAGGGCTACAACGTCAACAATCAGGTCCAGGTGAAGCTGCGCGATCTGCCGCGCGCCGCGGAAATCCTCGACGCGCTGGTCAGTGTGGGCGCCAACAACATCTACGGGCCCAACTTTATGCTCGAGGACGATGATGCGGTCGAGGAACAGGCGCGCGCGCAGGCCTTCGCCCGCGGCCAGCGCATGGCCGAGGAATACGCCCGCATGGCCGGCTATTCGCGCGTGAGGCTGCTCGAAGTCTCCGAGAGCGTGCAGAACCAGGGTCCAATTCCGCAGCCAGCGATGGTGCGGTCGATGGACGCGAGCGAATCCGCCCCGCCGATCGAGCCCGGTCAGGTCGGCACCGGAGTGAACCTCACGGTCAAATATGAAATGACCCGCTAGACAGTGCCAGAAGGGGGCGGGAGGACATTCAGTCCTTGTTCAATGGCTTGGGTCCAATCATCGAGCCATCATGAAACATCTTCCCGCCTCCCTGGCCGCTGCCGGCCTGATCCTGTCGGCCCACGCTCCCGCTCTCGCGCAGCAGAACTCCGACCAGGGGGAAGCGCGCAAGGAAATGCGCGCTGGCAATGTGCTGTCGCTGCGCGAGATCGAGGCGCGCATCCTGCCGACCATGCGCGATGCCGAATATCTGGGCCCCGCCTATGATTCGACCGCGATGGCCTATCGTTTGAAGTTCATCCGCGATGGCCGGGTGATGTTCGTCGATGTCGATGCGCGCACGGGCAGGGTCATTCGCCGCAGCCGCTAGGACGGTCCCAGAAACCTGCGCCAACTTGACGCGTTCCGATAGATGAACGACATCTCCGGCGCGCTCCGATACCGGGGTGCCGATGTGCGAACAGGGATAGAAACTTTATGCGGCTCCTGATTGTCGAGGACGAGCCCACCCTCGGCCAGCAACTCAAATCGACGCTCGAACAGAACGGCTATGCGGTCGATCTCGCCACCGATGGCGAAGACGGCCACTTCATGGGCTCGACCGAGGATTACGACGCCGTGATCCTCGATCTCGGTCTGCCCGAGATCGACGGGCTTTCGGTTCTGGGCATGTGGCGCAAGGAAGGGCGGGCCTTTCCGGTCCTCGTCCTCACCGCGCGCGATAGCTGGTCGGACAAGGTCGCCGGTCTCGACGCGGGCGCGGACGATTACCTCGCCAAGCCGTTCCAGACCGAGGAGCTGATCGCGCGGCTGCGCGCGTTGATCCGCCGCGCCTCTGGCAACACTTCGAGCGAGCTGACCGCGGGCGATGTCCGGCTCGATACCCGTTCGGGCCGCGTCACGCTCAAGGGCGAACCGGTCAAGCTGACCGCGCAGGAATACAAGCTGCTGAGCTACCTGATCCACCACAAGGGCAAGGTGGTCAGCCGAACCGAGCTGATCGAACACATCTACGATCAGGATTTCGACCGCGATTCCAACACGATCGAGGTTTTCGTCACGCGAATCCGCAAGAAACTGGGTGCGGAAGTCATCACAACGATACGCGGCCTTGGCTACTCTCTCGACGACCCCGCCGACGCCCCCCGCGCGTAAGCCCGGGCCGACGGACGCTTCCCCCTCCGATCCGGTGGAGAAGGGGCGCAGCCCCGTGACGCTCGGCGCAGCCGCCGGCGGCAAGCGGAGCCTTGCCAGCCGGATGATGGCGATCGCCGCGGGTTGGATCCTCATCCTGCTGCTCGCCGGCGGGTTTGCGCTCGACCGCACGCTGACCAGCCTGGTCGAGAGCAATTTCGACGACCAGCTCGAATATGTGATGAACGCGCTGGTCTCCTCGGCCGAGATCGATCCTCTGGGCGATGTGCGATTCTACCGCCGGCTGGGCGACCAGCGCTTCCTCGAACCCAATAGCGGCGTCTACTGGCAGATCCGCGGCGAGGGTCACGAGGACTATCCCAGCCGCAGCCTGTGGGACCGCAGCCTCGAAGTGCGCGCCAGCGATCCCGGACACGAGCTGGTGATCTACGATTCCAACCAGTTCCCCGCCGAACCGCTGCGCGTGGCGGAACGCTCGGTCTATCTGCCCGACAGCGACACCCGCTGGTGGTTCACCGTGGCCGCCAGCCGCGGCGAGCTCGACGCCCAGATCGGCGAAATACGCGCGATCTTGGTGTGGAGCTTCGCGCTGCTGGGGTTGGGGCTGTTCGCCATGGCGGTGCTGCAGAACTGGGTCGGGCTCGGTCCCCTGCGGCGGGTGCGCGCGGCGATCCAGAACATGCGCAGCACCGGGGTCAACCGGATCGACGAACCGCTGCCGCTCGAGGTCCAGCCGCTGGTGGAGGAGCTCAACGGCCTGCTCGCCCACTCGGCGAAACAGGCGGAGGAAGCGCGCACCCATGCCGGCAATCTCGCGCATGCACTCAAGACTCCGCTGACCGTGCTGACCAATGCGGCCACCGCGCGCGCGCCGGATCTTGCCGACACCACGATCCGCGAGGCGCGCACGATGCAGCGCCATGTCGATCACCACCTCGCGCGCGCGCGTGCAGTGGGGCGCAGGGCGGTAGGACTGGCGCATACGCCGGTGTGGGAAAGCGCCGAGGCGGTGCGCCGTGCGGTCGAGCGGCTCTATCCGGGCACCCGCTTCGACCTCGACGGCAACCGCAGCGCGCTGGTTTCGATCGAGCGCCAGGATCTCGACGAAATCCTCGGCAATCTGATCGAGAACGCGGCGAAATACGGCGGCGGCAGCGTGTTCGCGACGATCGATGCCGAACCCGGCGAGACAATGTGCGTGATCTGGGTCGAGGACGACGGAACCGGTATCCCCGAGGCCGATCGGATCAGCATTTTCGACCGCGGCGCGCGGCTCGACACGGGCAAGCCCGGAACGGGGCTGGGGCTGGCGATCGTGCGCGATGTCTCCGAAATCTACGGCGGCGAGGTCGAACTGGGCGAGAGCGAGGATCTGGGCGGGCTGTTGGTGCGGCTCAGCCTGCCGCGAGCCCATGTTCCCACGGCAAGATAGTGCAAACTCTGGGTGAAGGCCGGTTCCGTTCGGTCGAGCCGGGCGCCGATTGCAGCTGCACAAACGAAAACGGGGCCGGAAAACCGACCCCGTTTCGAATTCTTGTTGAACCAGCGATCAGGGGCTGACGGGTTCGTCCGTACCGCCGACCGCGATGCCGACGCCCAGGGCGAGGATCGCGAAGAGCACGGCCACGGTGGCACCGCCGCCGCCGATTTCGCTTTCGCCACCGACCGGCGCGCTGACGCGCTCGGCAGCGAAGGCGGCCGGGGTGATCGCGAGACTCACGGCCGATGCGGCCAGGGCTACTTTACCAAACTTCATAATTTACTCCCCTTCGAATGGATTATCGCAGCCGGTCTAGATAATCGGCGGTCCGGACTCAAGGGCATTGCATAGAAAACACGGTGTTATGCAACAATCGGGTCGGAATTGCTGTTTTTGGGCCACAATTGCCTTCTGGCTACGGTCGCGCGGGTGCCAGTCAGGGGCGCGCGGGCCTACCGCCGGGTTGGCCGCCGGAGCGCGCCTTCTCATGATGGCGGATCACTTCCTCGATCACGAAGCGGATGAACTTCTCGCTGAATTCCGGATCCAGATCGGATTCTTCCGCCAGTCGGCGCAGCCGGGCGATCTGTTCCTTCTCGCGCGCGGGATCGGCCGGCGGCAGCGTGGCGGTCGCCTTGTAGGCGCCCACCGCCTGCGTGATCCGGAACCGTTCGGCGAGAATGTGGACCAGCGCCGCATCGATATTGTCGATGCTCTTGCGATAGCCGGCCAGTACGCGGTCGTCGTGCGGCTCCGCTGGCACGGTGGCGGGTGTTGCATCGCTCATGCGGCCAAGGCTAGCAGCAATTCGCGCCTTGCCAAGCGGGCTTGCGCAGAGCATGGCGCGCAGCGCAATGAGCGCCGATATCGTCCCCATCTCGCGCAAGCAATCGCCTGCCCCCTCGCTCGACCCGATGCTGGCGCTCACCGCGCCGGGCATGAACGCGGTCAATGCGGTCATTCTCGACCGGATGCAGAGCGAAATCCCGCTGATCCCCGCGCTCGCCGGGCATCTGATTTCGGGCGGAGGCAAGCGGCTGCGCCCCATGCTCACGCTCGCGGGCGCCGAACTGGTCGGCTATCAGGGCTCGCGCCATTACAAGCTCGCTGCCTCGGTCGAGTTCATCCACACCGCGACGCTGCTCCACGACGATGTCGTCGACGGCAGCGAGATGCGCCGCGGCAAGACCGCCGCCAACATCATCTTCGGCAACCCGGCGACCGTGCTGGTCGGCGATTTCCTGTTCAGCCGCAGCTTCGAGCTGATGACCGAGGACGGCAGCCTCAGGGTGCTCAAGATCCTTTCGGGCGCCAGCGCGATCATCGCCGAGGGCGAGGTCGACCAGCTCACCGCGCAGCGCAAGATCGGCACCAGCGAGGAACGCTATCTCCAGATCATCCGCGCCAAGACCGCGGCGCTGTTCGCCGCGGCCAGCCGGATCGCCGCGGTGGTCGCCGAATGCAGCGACGACCAGGAACGCGCGCTCGACGAATACGGGCGCAATCTCGGCGTCGCCTTCCAGCTGGTGGACGATGCGATCGATTATGATTCCGACGCCGCGGCGATGGGCAAGGATCGCGGCGACGATTTCCGCGAGGGCAAGATGACGCTCCCGGTGATCCTCGCCTATGCGCGCGGCAGCGAGGAGGAGCGCGGCTTCTGGCGCGAGGCGATCTCGGGGATCAAGAGTTCCGACGCCGATCTTGACCACGCCTGCGCGCTGATCGCGCAGCACGGCGCGGTCGACGACACCCGCGCCCGCGCCCGCCACTTCGCCGACCGCGCGATCGACGCGCTCTCGATCTTCCCCGACGGCAAGGCCCGGCAGGCGATGACCGAAGCGGCGCATTTCGCGGTGGCACGGGGTTACTAAAACACTTGTCACCCTGAACTCGTTTCAGGGTCCATCCATCCTCCTGGACCCCGGTTCGAAGAGGAAGAATGGATGCTGAAACAAGTTCAGCATGACAACAGGTGATCGAGTGAGTGCCGACCTCCCCATCCACGCTGTCCTCCCCGAACTGCTCGCCGCGCTGCGCGACCAGACCGGCGCGGTGCTGCTTGCGCCGCCGGGGGCGGGCAAGACCACCGCGGTGGCGCCCGCGCTGCTCGGCGAGCCGTGGTGCAGCGGGCAGGTGATCCTGACCTCGCCGCGGCGGGTCGCGGCGCGCGCGGCGGCGGAGCGGATGGCGCAGATGCTGGGCGAGAGCCCGGGCGAGACGGTGGGCTATCTCACAAGGCTCGACAGCAAGACCTCGGCGCGGACGCGGATCCTGGTCATGACCGAGGCGATCTTCGTCAACCGCCTGCTCGACGATCCGGAGCTGCCAGGCGTCTCCGCGGTGCTGTTCGACGAGGCGCATGAGCGCCATCTCGACAGCGATCTTGGCCTTGCGCTGGCGCTCGAGAGCCGCGCGGTGCTGCGCGAGGATCTGCGCGTCCTGGTGATGTCGGCGACGATCGACGGCGCGCGCTTCGCCGAGCTGCTGGGCGAGGGCGCGCGGACCGTCGCCAGCGAGGGTCGCGCCTACCCTTTGCGGATCGCATGGTACGGCTCCTCGCCGCAGGCGCGGATCGAGGATGCGATGGCGCAGGCGGTGCTGACCGCCTGGCGCGAGGAAGAGGGCGATATCCTTGCCTTCCTGCCCGGTGTGGGCGAGATCGAGCGTGTCCGCGAACGGCTCGAGGCACGCTTGCCCGATGCGCCGATCCTCCCGCTCCACGGCCAGGTCGAACCCGCGCTGCAGCGCGCCGCGATCCGCCGCGATCCGCAAGGGCGGCGGCGGATCGTGCTCGCCAGTGCCATCGCCGAAACCTCAATCACGCTTGAGGGTGTCTCGGTGGTGGTGGATTCCGGACTGTCGCGCCGCGCCGAATACGACCGCGCCGCGGGCACCACCCACCTCGTTACCCACCGCGCCAGCCAGGCGGCGGCCACCCAGCGCGCCGGGCGCTCGGCGCGGCAGGGGCCGGGTGTCGCCTATCGGTTGTGGGAGGAGGGCGGTCACAAGGGCCGTCCGCGCTTCGACCCGCCAGAAATCGAGACCGCCGATCTGGCGCCGCTGGTGCTCAAGACTGCTTTGTGGGGCAGCGGCGATCCCGCAGCGCTGCCCTGGCTCGATCCGCCGCCCGAAGCCTCGCTCGGCGCCGCGCGGCAGAAGCTCGAGGGGCTGGGCGCGCTCGACCTCGATGGCAGGATCACGCCGCGCGGCAGTAAGCTCGCCGCGCTGGCGCTCGACCCGGCGCAGGCGGCGATGGTGCTGTTCGGCGCGGAACAGGGCGCTGCGCGCGAAGCGGCGCGGATCGCGGTATTGCTGCAGGAGCGCAATCTGGGCGGTCGCGGGGAGGATCTGGCGGGCCGGCTGCAGCGCTGGAACGCCGACCGCTCGCCCAAGGCCGAGGCGAGCCGCAAGTTGGCCGACCGCTGGGCGGAGCGGGCGCGGGGGCTGGTGAACGGGACGGCGGAGCGCGAATCCGTTCCCCACGCCATCCTCCTCGCCGCCGGAATGCCCGACAATATCGGCCGCCGCCGCGATTCCTCGGGCGAGCACTGGCTGGCCGCGGGCGGGCGCGGTTTCGTGCTCGATCCGGCCAGCCCGCTGGCGCGGCAGGACTGGCTGGCGATCGGCGATGCGCAGGGGCAGGCCAAGGGCGCGCGGATCACCGCCGCGCTGCCGCTCGCCGAGGCCGATCTCGAGCGCTGGCTGCCCGAGCGGATCGAGCGCCGCCAGGTGCTTGCCTGGAACAAGGGCGAAGCGCGGGTCGAGGCGCGGGTCGAGCGCCGCATCGGCGCGATCACGCTGGCCACCGGCTCCGACCCGGCGCCCGATATGGCAGCGATCGCGGATATCCTTGTGGAAAAAGCTGTCGAGAAGCTGGGGGAAGTGCTCCCGCCCGCGCTGCTGGCGCGGGCGCGCCACGCGGGGGTCGCGGCGCTGTCGCCCGAGAGTCTCGCGCAGACCGCCGACCAATGGCTCGCACCGCTGCTCGCCGGGCGCCGCGATCTCGATGTCTCGCAAGCGAAACTCGCCGAGGCGGCGCTGGCGCTGCTCGACTGGGATTCGCGCCAGCGGCTCGACCGGCTCGCGCCGCGCAGCTTCACCTCGCCCGCGGGCAGCACGCATGCGATCGACTATGCCGGCGACGATGCCCCCAGTGCCGAAGTCCGCGTGCAGGCGCTGTTCGGGCTCGAGCGCCATCCGATGATTGGCGACACCCCGCTGCTGCTCAAGCTCACCAGCCCCGCCGGACGCCCGCTGCAGGCGACCCGCGATCTCCCCGGTTTCTGGCGCGGCAGCTGGGCCGAGGTGCGCAAGGAGATGAAGGGCCGCTACCCCAAGCACCGCTGGCCCGAGGAGCCTTGGACCGAAGCGCCCAGCCTCAAGACCAAGAATGCCTTTTCCAAAGCGCCGCGCTGAATTAAGGGCGTCCCCATGGCAGCCCGAATCTATCAACGTCCCAAGAACGCGATGCAGTCCGGCAAGGCGCGGATAGACGAGTGGGTGCTCGAATTCGAGCAGAGCGAAGCGCGCCATGCCGACCCGCTGATGGGCTGGACCGGCAGCGGCGACACGCAGGCGCAGGTCGTGCTCACCTTTGCCTCGAGCGAAGAGGCGGCGGCCTATGCCGCCAAGCACGGCATCGCGGCGCGGGTCCACACGACCCCGGTGCGCCATCTCAAGCTCCAGGCCTACGCGGACAATTTCAACTAGGTTTCCCCGTGGTTCGTTGGCGCGGGCGATGGATTGCCGCGTCGCTGCGCTCCTCGCAATGACGAGGAGTCAGCCACAGGTCCTATCCTACAATTCGTCATTGCGAGCCGCCGCAGGCGGCGCGGCAATCCATGGACTGCGCTTTCCGCGTTCACGACGGCAGTGACGGCCGCCAACGCCGTACCATGGATTGCTTCGTCGCTGCGCTCCTCGCAATGACGAGGAAAAGGGAAACGGCGAATCCACCACACGAAAAACTTGAACCCCCGCGACTTCGCCGCCATATGGCGCTCCGGGAGTCGGGTGGACGTTTGCGTTCGCTCACCGGGTCAGGTCCGGAAGGAAGCAGCCCAGGTGAATTGCGACGGGTCGCTCGGCTCCTAATTTCCCCTTCGGCGCGACAAACGCCAGCATGACAAATGCCCGCGCACGCCCTAGCTAGGGCGGATGGGTGATTCACCGGACAATCCAGACCTCCTGCCATGGGAAAGCGCTCCCGCACCCGATCCCGAGGAGGCAGCGCCAAGCGCCGCCGAGCTCGAGCAGGCGGGGCAGGAAGCGTTGTTCGGCGCGCCGGATCCGGCGCCCGCGACGGCTCCGGCAGAAAAAGCTGTCGACACGCCCGCACCGGCCCCGGCGCCAGCAGCCAAACCCGCCGCCGACGCGCCGGCACAACCCTATCGCGTCCTCGCGCGCAAATACCGTCCGCAGACCTTTTCCGAGCTGATCGGGCAGGAGCCCATGGTCCGCACGCTGGCCAACGCCATCGCGCGCGACCGGCTGGCGCATGCCTTTTTGATGACCGGGGTGCGCGGGGTCGGCAAGACCTCGACCGCGCGGCTGATCGCCAAGGCGCTCAACTGCGTGGGCCCCGACGGGACCGGCGGCCCGACCATCGATCCCTGCGGCGTGTGCGAGCCTTGCGTCGCGATCGCCGAGGGTCGGCATATCGACGTGATCGAGATGGATGCCGCCAGCCACACCGGTGTCGACGACGTCCGCGAGATCATCGAGGCGGTGCGCTATTCCGCGGTCAGCGCGCGCTACAAGATCTACATCGTCGACGAAGTCCACATGCTCTCGCGCAACGCCTTCAATGCGCTGCTCAAGACGCTCGAAGAACCGCCCGCGCACGTCAAATTCCTCTTCGCCACCACCGAGGTGGAGAAGCTGCCCGTTACCGTGCTCAGCCGCACCCAGCGCTTCGATCTGCGGCGGATTCCCGCCGAGATGCTGCAGGAGCATTTCGCCTCGATCTGCGGCAAGGAAGGCGTCGAGGCCGATGCCGAGGCGCTGTCGATCATCGCCAACGCCGCCGAGGGCTCGGTGCGCGACGGGCTTTCGATCCTCGACCAGGCGATCGCGCATGCCGATATGGACAGCGAGGGCCGGGTCACCGCCGAGCGGGTCCGCTCGATGCTCGGGCTCGCCGACAAGAGCGCGCAGCGAAGGCTGCTGGCGCATCTGCTGGCGGGCGAGGGCAAGCCGCTGCTCGAAGGCATCGACGAACAATATGCGCTCGGGGTCGAGCCGCTGGCGATGCTGCGCTCGCTGATGGACATCGTCCACCGCGTCACCGTGGCGCAGGTCTCGGGGGGCGAGGTCGATGCCCTGTCCGCCGAGGAACGCGCGCAGCTCGGCGAATGGGCCGCGGCGATCCCGCCTGCGCAGCTCCACCGGCTGTGGCAATTGCTGCTCAAGGGCTATGACGAGGTCCGCCAGGCGCCCGACCCGCTGGTCTCGGCGCGGATGGCGCTGCTGCGCGCGCTGCACGCGCAGGAACTGCCCGATCCGGGCCGGCTAGCGCGGCTGATCGAGGATGCCGCGACGCGCGCTCCGGCAGCGCCTGCGGACGGTACCCCGGCGGGCGATGCTCCGGGCGTCAATGCGGTGAAGTGGGAAGATCTCGTCGCGAAGGTCGAGGCCGGCGGGCAGCATCTCGCGGCCGGGATCATGCGGCTGCAGATCCGCCCGATCGCGGTCGAGGACGGGCTGCTGCGGTTCACGCGCAACCCGCTCTACCGCGACGACATCGGTCCCACGCTGCGCGAAGCGCTCGCCGCGATCACCGGCAAGCGCTGGCTGCTCGAGGAAGTCCCCGACGGAGAGGGTGAGGCCGCCCCCTCGATCGCCGAACGCGAGGAGGCTGCGCAGCAGAGCGCGGAAACCGAAGCGCGCGCCCATCCATTGGTACAGGCCGCCTTCGCCGCCTTCCCCGGTGCCGAAATCATCGCCGACCGCGACAAACCTCCGGTCGGCCTGCAGGAATGGAGAAACCAAGCATGAAGTCGATGGAAGAAATGCTCGCCGCGGCGCAGAAGGCCGCCGAAACCATCCAGACCCAGATGGGCGAGGCGCAGGCCAAGCTCGACACGATCGAGGTCGAAGGCAGCGCCGGCGGCGGCCTGGTCAAGGTCCGCGCCACCGCGCGCGGCCGCATCCTCGGCGTCGCGATCGACGACAGCCTGATGAAGGTCGAGGAAAAACAGATGGTCGAGGATCTGGTCACCGCCGCCTTCAACGACGCCCGCGACAAGGCCGACCGCCGCGCCGCCACCGAGATGGAAGGCATCCAGTCGGGCATGGGCCTGCCCCCCGGTTTCAACCTGCCCGGCATGGGGTAGGGCGCAGGGGCGCGGTGTCGCGCGCGACCGTCTGACACGCCCCCGAATCGTCATGCTGAACTTGATTCAGCATCCATCTCTCGGTCGGGTACCTTCGGCGCGGGAGGAGGAATGGACCCTGAAACAAGTTCAGGGTGACGAGTTGGAGAGATAGGCGCGCCCCGCAAACCCCCTACAGCCTGCGCCCATTCCGTGTTATCCGTGGCAAAACACAACCAATCGGAGAGGCAGTCATGGCAACCGTGATGAACGACAATTCCACCGGCGCGGACAGCGATATCCGCGCGCAGGTCAGCGACGAGGAATGGGCCGTCCGCGTCGACCTTGCCGCGGCCTACCGGCTGGTCGCGCTCTACGGCTGGGACGATCTGATCTTCACCCATCTCTCCGCCCGCGTCCCGGGACCCGAGCATCACTTCCTCATCAACCCCTACGACATGATGTTCGAGGAAATCACCGCCTCCAGCCTGGTCAAGATCGATGTCGACGGCCAGCCGGTGATCCCCACCGCGCACCCGGTCAACCCGGCGGGCTTCACGATCCATTCCGCGCTGCACATGAATTGCGACGATGCCCATGCGGTGATGCATCTCCACACCCCCGCGGGCCAGGCGGTCAGCGCCATGGCCGACGGGCTGCTCGAGCACACCCAGACCGGGATGATCGCGCGAAGCGACATCGCCTATCACGAGTACGAAGGCATCGCGACCGACCTCGAGGAACGCGAGCGGCTGGTCGCGGACATGGGCGACAAGCACGTCATGATCCTGCGCAACCACGGTACACTGGCGATCGGCAAGAGCGTGGGCGAATGCTTCCTGCGGCTCTATTTCCTCGAACGCGCCTGCGACGCGCAGGTCAAGATGCTATCCGCCGGGCGCGACGGCCTGCACAACCCGCCGCAGGGTACGCCCGAAAAGGTCAAGTCGCAGACCCCGCCCGCGGGCATCGGCATGATCGCCAACGCGCTCGCCTGGCCCGCGCTGCTGAGGAAGCTCGACCGGACCGATCCGGGCTTCCGCGCATAAGGGCGAGAAGCGCGCCAGCGACTCACGCCGAGCCGCTCCGCTCGACCGTCGTCACCCCCGGCTTGTACCGGTTAGCGTGAGAGGTGTGCCTTTTTGACCGAACGGCGGGTTTCGGGATGGCCGGCACTTTAGAGATATGTCTGAGACTGGGTGGAAAGCTGACGTTAGTCAGACCACGACAACGCAGGCCCTAGTTTAGTTTCCGTCGCACGAGAATCTGTCCGGGCCCTTTTGCCGGGCTCACATAAGGTAGCGTGCTGATCGAATCCCTCTAGGATTTTCCGTACTTTCGCGCGAAGGTTTTCATCGGGCGGGCCATCACTGATGATCTTGTATACCCAATTGCCGTCGCGAACGAGATAGGGCTGTCTTGGAAGGATACTCGTTGCGCTGGCTTCTATGGCGGCCAGATCCGCTTCCAAGAAAGTGAGCGCGCCACCCCCGACCATGTCCGACATTCGGAGGTTATCAATCGCTTCAAAGCGCAGCCGCAGCGTGTCGTAATCATCTCGGTTTTTTGGCGGATTTTCCCTGAGTTCTTCGAAGTACTCACGGGATAGCTGCGCAGCGATCACCATGTTTGTGATCGGCACGGGCGGATCGATCTCGGCTGAGTAGAAGTCGCCCGAGAAAACGTCAAAAACGTAGCTGAGCATCCGACCGCGATCGTGTGAGACATACCTGATGCGGGTATGTTCCGACTTCTGATCAGTCAGCTTCTCGTCCAAGCACAGGGCGATCGCCGTGCCGGGATCAGGATCGGGACTGCCCGCTCGCGGGTCGGAACACGAAGCTACGACTAGCCCGACCGAAAGGAACGTCAAAAGATGTTTCATGGGGAGGTGGGAGCATAGTCTGCCACCGCCTGCAATTGATGTCGTGGACGGCTCTCCACCTACGGCGGAGTCGAACGTAGTCTGCT
>CAXBFN010000016.1:0-47775 GCA_963975275.1 uncultured Erythrobacter sp.
AACCAGCAACGCAAAGCTCGATCTTGCACCTTGCCAACGGAGGGCCGTCCACACAGGGGTCGTTTGCAGTCGGGCCGCTTTTATCGTGCGTGTGCGATTAGCGGACAGTCAGCTTTCAGGCGCTCCGACAAGACGCGGGAAGGTCCGCATTGAAGGTGGTTTGTCGACAAGCGGCTTTTGACGCTACTGCAAGGAGTAGCGGACATTCGTGAGTTCCAAATGTATAAACTGTTCACGTGCAATCGGGCGCTATGTTGATTTCAAGGATAGGGCTAGCAAATTGAAATCTCTGCCATTTTTATTAGGTGCGATTCTACTGTGCTTCGGTAGCCCTGGATCACCTCAATCTGAGCAACGTGATTTAGGCCCGCAATTCGCGACTGTTTTGGCTGTCGCACGCCTAAATGCCGATTGCGCCTACCGCCAGAAAGCCAATACCACCGACGCTCCAAGGCCCTGTGCGGTACCTGCAGGTCTGTCGCATCTGCTGCAGAAAGAAATTGCTAACGCGCGTTTGATCGGCGCTGGCGGCAACGAATATGTTGAGGGTTATCGAGACGGCGTGTCACGCTATTTGTTCGAACAGAAGGTGCGCCCCGAGGTCGATCCAAACTTCTCGGCGGCAGATCGAGGGCGTGCAGAATTGGCGCTGAACATTCTTGATGCGTACTGGGACTGCTTTGATCGTCAAATCAGGTTGGCAGACGACAGTGAACTGGCGACCAATGCTGCGCTAGATAGCTTGGCCGAGGCCGTTTCGCAGAGCTGCTCCAAATATCGTCGAAAAGCAATGACCCGCATTGCGCCTGACGCTCCTGATTTTGGCAACTTTGATGCACTTCGTGACGGCGGGTTGCCCAACGCGGGAGTCGCCGAGCTTCTGCACGCCATTCAACGCTTCGCCGTTGCCTACAATGCAGGCCTGAGAGGATATCGGCACCGCCATACGATTGAACTGATCGTGCTACCTGTGCCGATAGTGACCTAGCCATCGCCCCCTCAATAAGTGGCCAGTTTCAGGTCGAATGGGTAGGCAGTGCTACGGCCACTTTGGGGTCGTAAGCGGAATGGCAGCTTTTAGGGCAGTGGGAGTGAAAAGCCGTCCTCCGGGCGGTCATTGGAAGTCGCTATGCCTTGTCGGAGCTCGCGAGCGCTTCGGCTTTGAGTTTCTCCAGCCGTTCCATACAAACTTCGTGCACGACGCGTCCAAGCTGCTCGACCTGCTCGCCAAGCCATTCGAGCTCTTCCTTCGTGATGCGGTAGTGCTTCGAGTAGCGTGCCTTCACATAGGCCTCTTTGAGTTTCTCGAACCGCGCGCGATCCCGCTTCAGCTCGCGCGGCCACACGTAGGTCAGGCGGGGATCGATGCGCTCGGCCTGCGTGCGCAAGAAGCCGAGGTTGTGAACGTGGGGAGTGTAAAATGTGCAGACTAGCAGGACGCAGTGATAAAGCGTCTCAGTCGTTTGATGTAGATCGAAGGCAGCCTGCTTCGAGTACTCCTTGCCCATCAGGAATCGCGCGCTTTCGAAGCGCTTCATGGCGCTAGGATACCATTCCTCAAAATACTCCTGCGCCATGCCCAGCGCCTGTGTGGGTGTTTTGGGCTTGGGGGTGTGCAGCTCGGTGTCGTCGGACTGGTAGAGCGCTACACCCTCGGCCTTCACATCCATGAAGAAGTAGCGGCCGTGCGCCAGTCCATCGTTCACTTCCTGAAGCGTGTGGACGATGAAGTTGACCGGCGTCCTGAGTGTGCTGGTCACACCGTACTCGCGCATTAGCCGGTCATCAAGCTTGGCCCAGTACTTGGCCCTGTCGGCCAGCCGTTTGTCGTTGACGATGATGAGCAGATCGTAATCCGACTGATAGCCTTTGGCAGTGTGCGGCTCATCGACCCAGGTCCCGCGCGCATAGCTGCCGTAGAGAATAACCTTGAGGATCCGTCCGGCCTTCTTCCACTCGTGCTTGGCCAGCGCAAAGGCATCCTCGAACTCTTCGAAGATCAGCTGCACCACGCGTTCGATCTCGCGCTGTTTTTGCGGAGGCAGATGATCGAGGTCGGTCTTCATCGCTCAAACCCTAGCAAGCTGTTCGGCGGCTTGCACCTGCCGAGTGCAGCAGCGCGCGGCGACGGCGCCATCCATAGCGCTGAGGAGCCGCGCGCGGATCGCTCGACGTTAGCAACAATCCGGTAAGGATTGTCGTTAGGATAGTTAAGGCAGGCTGGAGCCCAGCAATTCTGCGGGTTTGAAGCCTGTTTCGGTTCCTGATAGTCCGAGCTTTCGGTTCCTGATAGTCCGAACCCTGCGGTTCCCAATAGTCCGAACAGGTCACAGGTTTATCCACAGGCGCAGGCATGGCTTTGTTTGCGCGGGAGAGTGAAACATGCGGCCTTATCGAAGGTGATCTGGAGGCCTTGCGATAGAAAGATTGCTGCACCGGGCTATGCTCCATCCCCTCAGCTTCCCTTGCAGCAATGCGCTGCCCAGTCTTCCATCAACAGTTTGCGCTTCTCCAGCAGGTTGCCGCGCCGGTAGGCTGCCTCGGTCTTGTCCTTCACCACATGCGCCAGCGCTGCTTCTGCGACATCGCTCTGGTGACTGGTCTCCTCGCTCGCCCAGTCGCGGAACGCCGAGCGGAACCCGTGAACCGTGCAACTCTCCTTCATCTCGCGCAGCAGCTTGGTCAGCGTCATATCGGACATCGCCTTCCTCCCGCGCATGCCGGGAAAGACGAGGTCACAGTTCCTGATGCGCAGTTCCATGCAGCGCCCGATGATCCGTACTGCCCGATCGCACAGCGGCACGACATGCTCGCGATTGGCTTTCATCCTGTCCTTGGGAATGGTCCAGAGCTTCTCGCGCAGGTCGAACTCCTCGAACACCGCATGGCGCACTTCGCCTGAGCGTGCAGCGGTCAGGATCGCAAACTCCAGCGCGAGCCTGCTATAGCTTTCACGCTCGCGCAGGCGCGGGATGAAGTCCGGCACTTTGGCATAGGCCATGGCCGCGTAGTGGCCTTCCTTCTTTGGCTGACGCGGCAGGCCCTTGCTGATTGCGCGCATGGGCGCCTCGCTGTCGCGGTATCCCGAGGCATAGGCCCAGTCGAGCACGGTCCCGATCCGCTGGCGTACCCGGCGTGCCGTCTCAGGCTTTGCCAGCCAGATCTCGGCCAGCACATTGCGGATCATCGGTCCCGTGATGTCATTGACCTGCACATTGCCAAGATGGGGGAAGGCATAGGCTTCCAGCGTCCTGATCCATTGCTGCTCGTGTTTCTCGTTGCGCCAGGTCGATCGATGCTGGGCGAGCACCTTGGCGGTAGCTTCCCGGAATGTGGGAATGCCTTCCGCCTTCCGGCGCTCGAACAGCGGGTCCAGTCCCAGTTCGACCCAGGTCCTAACCTCGCGGGCCCGCTCGCGTGCGACCGCCAGCGATATCTTCGATGCGCTTCCCAGACCAAAATCGCGGCGATTGCCGTTTTTCTGCACCCGGACCATCCAGCTCTTCGTGCCCGACGACTTCACCACGAGGTACAGCCCGTCGCCATCGCCTAGTTTGCCGGGTCTGGTTGCGGCCTTTACCGCTGTTGCCGAAAGCTTACCCATGGCTGCAAATTCTCCCACATTTATTCCCACAAATCCAGTCGGACACCGATGGATGAGCAAGGACTGTGTGGGACCCGAATCACCTGATAAGCCACGCAAATGCTTGGCTTTTTCAGGGCATCGGTGGAAAATGGCGAACCGGGTAGTGGCGGAGAGGGAGGGATTCGAACCCTCGGAACGCTTGCGCGCTCAACAGTTTTCGAGACTGCCCCGTTCGACCACTCCGGCACCTCTCCGCATCGCCGTATCGGCGCATTGGCGGGACAATTGCCCGCCTCCCGGTCGCTGGGAAGCCGCGCGCCTAGCCCAAGGTCCGGGCCGGAGCAAGCCGAAATATGGGCGCGAGCGCGCAAAACGGGGGATGGTAACCAAGCGGTTACTTGTCACGGGCGCGCGGGACCCCATATCCCGTGTTCTCATGGATCGCGCATTGTTCTTTTCGCCCCAGGCTGGTCGCACGATCGATGCGCCCGAGCTTGCCCGCACGCGCTTCGCCATCGGCGACGTGGTGCGCCATCGCATGTTCGACTTCCGCGGGGTGATCTTCGATATCGATCCGGTCTTCGCGAATAGCGACGAGTGGTACGAGTCGATTCCCGAGGGTATCCGGCCCGACCGCAACCAGCCGTTCTACCATCTCTTCGCCGAGACCGACGAGTCGAGCTACACCGCCTATGTCAGCCAGCAGAATCTGGTGAGCGATTCGCTGGGCGGCCCGGTCGAGCATCCCGAGGTCGACCAAATGTTCGAACAGTTCGAGGACGGGCGCTACCGCGTGCGCCGCTCGCTGACGCACTGAGGGACCCGCCGGGGTCATCAGCTGCGCAGACCGCGGCGGGCCCAGCCTCGAACCTCAGCTCTTGATCTTCCAGCCCGATTTGAGCACCCGGTAGCACAACAGCGCGAGCAGCAGGTTGCACGCCGCAAGCCCCGCTCCGGCCCAGACGATCGCCTGCACGCCTTCGCCAATGTCGCTTTGCCCCAGGAAGCCGTAGCGAAAGCCCGAGATCACATAGAAAAACGGGTTGAAGCGGCTGATCGTCTGGAACAGCGGCGACAGATTGTCGATCACATAGAAGGTGCCCGAGAGCAGGCTGAGCGGCGCGATCACGAAATTGGTCACCGCAGCGTTGTGATCGAATTTTTCCGCCCAGATCGAGGCCAGCAGCCCCATCAGCGCGAGCAGGATCGACCCCATCAGCCCAAACCAGACAATCGCCCAGGGTTGCGCCGCGTGGAGCGTAACACCGGGATAGAGCGCCATCGCCAGCGCCACGGTGCAGCCGACGGCCAGCGCGCGGGTGACCGCGGCGGCGACGATGCCGGTCATCAGCTCGCCTTCGGAAAGCGGCGGCATCAGCAGGTCGATGATCGTGCCCTGGATCTTGCCCGACAGCAGCGAGAAGCTGGAATTGGCGAAGCCGTTTTGCATCATCCCCATTACGATCAGCCCCGGGGCGACGAAATCGCCGAAGGGGACGCCGAGCACCTCGCGCCCGCCGCGGCCCAGCGCGACGGTGAAAATGACCAGAAACAACAGTGTGGTGACCGCCGGCGCCCAGATAGTCTGGGTCTGCACCTTGAGAAACCGGCGGATCTCCTTAATATAGAGGCTCCACAGCCCGATGCGGTTGATGCCGGTGATCACCGGCTGACCGTGCGGCGCGAACCGGGTAACTGCGCTCCCGCTGCCGCTCTCCACGAGGTAGGGTGCGGCACCTGCCGCATGCGGGGGGGAGTTCGGGACTTGATCGGTCATGGGCGCGCGCCTACGTCGATGCTGCCCCGCTGACAAGCACGCTTCCGCGCACCCGCCGGGCGCCTATGCAAAATGGATTGAACTGAATGAGCTGGACCGACGAACGCATCGCGACCCTGAAGAAGATGTGGGAAGGCGGCTCGACCGCCAGCCAGATCGCCGATGAACTGGGCGGGGTGAGCCGCAATGCGGTGATCGGCAAGGCGCATCGCCTCGGGCTCAAGGCGCGGCCTTCCCCGGTCAAGGCGGCCGAAAAGAAGCCGGTCGCCGTCAAGAAAGCCAAGCCCGCCGCGAAGCCGGTGGCGAAGAAACCTCAGCTTCGGGCCGACACGCCTGCCGCCGAACCGAGCGCCGCCCCCGCACCGAGCGCGCCGCCGACCGAGCCGGTAGCCGAGCGGCAGGCAGAGCCGGACGTGGAGCCGGGTACCGGTGCTGCTTCGGGCCATTCGCAGCCGCTGCCCAACCGTGCGCCCAACATGCCCAAGATCGTCTCGGTCGGCCCCGGCGGCTTTCTCCGCCAGGGCCCGGGCGACCAGCAGCCGCCGATCCCGCCGGCACCGCCGCGCCGCCTCGTGCCCGCCAAGCCGAGCCCCGAGATCGCCGACAAGACCAGCCTGCTCGATCTGAGCGAAAAGGTCTGCCGGTGGCCCATGGGTCATCCGGGCGAACCGGACTTTCATTTCTGCGGCACGGCAGTCAACCCGGGATTTCCCTATTGCGTCGAGCATTGCGGCCGGGCCTATCAGGCGCAGCTGCCGCGTGGTTCGCGCCGTCCCCCGCCTCCCTTGCCATTCGGCGGTCCGCGCGTTCGCTGAACGAACGTGCAGCGGAGCGGGCGGTTAGAACCGGTCGTCCGCCGGGCGGTCGATCACCCTCTGGTAACCACCTTCATTGACGCTCGCGACAGCTGTACCGAGCTAGGCTTGGCGATGGTTCCCATCTTGGCATTCACGCCGGGCGGGGCCCGCCGGGGGAGTGCAACTTACCGCAATGGATTGGCCGAGCATCACCTTCGGCGCCTTTCTGGCGACTGCGGCGATTTTCGTCCTCATTACATTGGCGCTGTTCCCGGTGGTCCGCCGCCCGTTCCTGCTCTGGCTCTCGGCGCGCACCGCCATGATCGGGCTGATGGCGGTGATGTTCATGGCCCCCTCAGCTCCGATCGGCCTCAGCGAAGCGGACGCCAAGCTCATAGGCGGGGTCGCCAACACGCTCAGCATCGCGGTCGCGGGACCTTTCCTCGCCTCCTACGTCGAACGCAAATATCTGCTCGAAGGAACCCGGCGACTGTTGCGATCGGTGTTCCCCATCGGACTCGTCCTGGCGGGGATCATCCCGCTGGTCCCGCATGTGCCGATATTGACCAACGTGCCGGAGACAGGGTTGCTGGCGCTGATCGCCATCATCGTCTTCGGCCTCGGCAAGGCTATCGCGCTGGGAAGCCGGGCGGCAACTTTCCAGGCGGTCGCCTGGTCGGGAGGAGTGATTGTAGGACTTTACCTGCTGGTGCACGAACTCGTCACCGGGGTAGAGCTCAACTTCTGGACCAGCGCGGTACTCGCCGCTCTGGTACTGGAATTCATCGTCACCTCGATGGGCGTGGTCGATGGTTTCATGGACTTCCGGCGCCAGCGCGACGCGGCATTGGCCGAAGTCGAAGCCGCAACGCTCGCCATCGCGACCGACCCGCTCACGGGCCTGGCCAACCGGCGCGGACTCCTGCGGCATTACGAGGAAGGCGAGTGCGGCCGTCCGCATGGCTTGGCCTTGATCGATTGCGATAATTTCAAACGGATCAACGACCGCTACGGCCACGATGTGGGCGACGAGGTGCTGGTCGCGATTGGCAAAGGCCTAAAGGGCGAGAACGTTTTCGCCGCACGGCTGGGCGGCGAGGAGTTCGTCGTCCTGCTCTATGGCGCCGACTGGCAGAGTCTGGCCGAAAAAGCCCGCCGGCGCGTTACTACCGCTGTGATCGAGCATGTCTCGCACCTCGCCACGACCGTCACCGCAAGCGCGGGCATTGCGCAGCTGCGCGATGGTGAAACGCTCGCCAGCGCGCTCAAACGCGCCGACCGGGCCCTCTATGCCGCCAAGGACGCGGGGCGCGACCGCTCGCTGGCGATGACCCCTTTCGACGCGGCTCCTTCGGGTGCCGGCGGCCCGCCGCATCTGCGTGCGGTCGGCTGAACCATCGCGGTAAACAGGCCGCAAACTTACGTCGCTTCGCGCACCGAATACCTTGGCGGAATGATGCGAATCGCTATGGAGACCCGACCAATCGGGAGTTGCCCAATGCCGCTATCGCTTCACGCCGCCTACATCCCTAGCGCACTGCAGATGATCGACACCACCAAAGGACTGGTCGATCGCGGCGAGGCCTGGTGCGGCGAACAGGAGCACGATCCCTCCCATGTCCTTTCCGCCTCAATCCACGAGGACATGCTCCCCTTCACCTATCAGGTGAAGAGCGTGGCGGTGCACACGGCCGGAGCATTGGCAGGTGTAGCCAGCGGCGTGTTCCAACCCGACTTCTCGCCGCCGCCCGAGACCTTCGAGGGTCTGCGCGAACAATTGGCACAAGCGCGCTCGGCTCTTGAGCAGGTTTTTGAGGAGGACCTGGAGCAGGCGATCGGACGCGACATGCGGTTCGAATTCCGCGATTTCAGGCTGGATTTCACGGCGGAAGAATTCCTACTCAGCTTCAGCCAGCCGAATTTCTACTTTCACGCAACCACCGCCTACGACATCCTGCGGATGCTGGGCGTTCCGGTGGGCAAGCGCGATTTCACCGGGCGGTTGCGGCTCAGGCAGGGCTGAAGCTGCGCGCGCCGATCACGGTGCCCGCGCGAACCAGATCGTGTGATGCGGCCCCTTGTTGTTGGGGCGCGCGCGCACCACGCGCTCCTCGACCTCGAAACCGGCATCCTTGAGCCGCCCGCGGAACTTGGGATCGGGCGCAGCGGACCACACCGCGAGGATCCCGCCCGGCCTGAGCGAATCGCGCGAGCGGGCGATCCCGGTGCGGGTGTAGAGCCGCTCGTTGCCATCGCGGACGATGCCGTCGGGGCCGTTGTCGACATCGAGCAGGATCGCGTCGAATTTCGGACTGGTGCCATCATTGGCATCGTCGATCAGTGCCGCCACATCGCACAGCACCACCTCGCCGCGCGGATCGTCGAGCGTCGCGCCGGTCAGATGCGCCAGCGGGCCGCGCGCCCAAGCGAGGATCTCGGGCACCACTTCGGCGACCACAACCCGGCCATTCGCGGGGATCGCCGCCAGCGCGGCGCGAAAGGTGAAGCCCATCCCGTAGCCGCCGATCAGCACGCGCGGTGCGGGCGCGTCGATCTGTTCCAGCGTGAGCTGCGCGAGCTGCTCCTCGCTGAATTGCATCCGCGTCCCCATCAGCTCGTCGCGGCCCAGCATGATGATGTGGTCGCGGCCGTGGCTGACCAGGGTGAGCGTGTCGCCGCCGGGGATCTCGGCGGTGGCAAGGGTTTCGCGCGGCAGCATCGGTCTTCTCCAAAGGAAGGGGGCCGCGAATTGATCGCGGCCCCCGTCTTAGCTCGATTTCAGCCGGGCTTGAACCCGGATGAAGGTGTCAGGTCCTGACGATCAGTCCTTGAGGAAGTCCGGCACATGCGCGCCGCCTTCGCTCGAACCGCCGGTGTCGCCATCGCGATTGCCGCGACCGCCCCGGTCGCCGCCACGATCACGGCCACCGCCGCCACCGCCGCCGCTGCGCGGGCCACGGCGATCGCCGCCGCGCTCGCCGCCACGGCCACCGCCGCCGCTGCGCTCGCCGCCTTCACGCTTCTCGCGCGGAGGACGGGTGTCTTCGAGTTCCGCGCCGGTTTCCTGGTCGACGACACGCATCGACAGGCGGACCTTGCCGCGCTGGTCGATCTCGAGCACCTTGACCTTCACTTCCTGGCCTTCCGACACGACATCGGTCGGCTTCTCGACGCGCTCGTTCTTCATCTCGGAGACGTGGACGAGACCGTCCTTGCCACCCATGAAGTTCACGAAAGCGCCGAAATCCACGATGTTGACGACCTTGCCGTCGTAGATCTTGCCGACTTCCGCTTCCTCGACGATGCCGAGGATCCACTTGCGCGCGGCCTCGATCTCTTCGACGTTCGAGGAGCTGATCTTGATCATGCCCTCGTCGTCGATGTCGACCTTGGCACCGGTCTCGGCGACGATCTCGCGGATGACCTTGCCGCCGGTGCCGATCACGTCGCGGATCTTCGACTTGTCGATCTGCAGCGTCTCGATGCGCGGAGCATGCTTGCTGACTTCGCCGCGGGCGGTGCCCAGCGCCTTGGTCATCTCGCCCAGGATGTGCGTACGGCCGGCCTTGGCCTGCTCGAGCGCCTTGGCCATGATTTCCTGCGTGATGCCGGCGACCTTGATGTCCATCTGCATCGTGGTGATGCCGGCTTCGGTGCCCGCAACCTTGAAGTCCATGTCGCCCAGGTGATCCTCGTCGCCGAGGATGTCGCTGAGCACGGCGAACTGGTCGCCTTCCAGGATCAGGCCCATTGCGATGCCGGAGACCGGGCGTTCGATCGGAACGCCGGCATCCATCATGCTCAGGCAGCCGCCGCAGACCGTCGCCATCGAGCTTGAGCCGTTGGACTCGGTGATGTCGGACAGAACGCGGATCGTGTAGGGGAAATCCTCACGCGAGGGCAGCACCGGGTGCAGAGCGCGCCAGGCAAGCTTGCCGTGGCCGATCTCGCGGCGGTTGGAACCGCCGAACCGGCCCACTTCGCCGACCGAATAGGGCGGGAAGTTGTAGTGCAGCATGAAGCTTTCGTAGGACAGGCCGCTGAGCCCGTCGATCATCTGCTCGGAATCCTTGGTCCCCAGAGTGGTGGTGCAGATCGCCTGCGTCTCGCCGCGGGTGAACAGCGAGGAACCGTGGGTGCGCGGCAGGAAGCCGACCATCGCCTCGATCGGGCGAACCTGATCGACCGCACGGCCGTCGATCCGCTTGCCGTCCTTGAGGATGGCCTTGCGGACGATGTCGCTTTCCAGCTTCTTCACCAGCTTGAGCTTGCCGAGATATTCGGCCGGATCGGAGTGATCCAGGCTCTCGTAATGCGCGCGCGCCTTGGCGCGGGCATCGGCAATCGCGTTCTGGCGCTGCTGCTTGTCGGTGAGCTTGTAGGCGGCGTCGATGTCGGCGCCGATCAGCCCGCGCAGCTCGTCGAGCGTCGCGGTCTTGTCTTCGACCGGATCGAGATCCCAGGGATCCTTGGCGGCCAGCTCGGCCAGGTCGACGATCGCCTTGATGACCTTGCGGTTCTCGTCATGCGCGAACATCACCGCACCGAGCATTTCTTCCTCGGTCAGCTCCTTGGCTTCGGATTCGACCATCATCACCGCGTCGTGCGTGGCGGCGACGATGAGATCGAGGCGGCCGTCCACCAGCGTGGAGGACTGCGCCGGATTGAGCGTGTATTCGCCATCGACCATGCCGACGCGGCAACCCGAGATCGGGCCCATGAAGGGCAGGCCGGAGATCGTCAGCGCAGCCGAGGCGGCGATCATCGCGACGATATCGGGCTCGGTCTCGCCGTCATACGACAGGACCTGGCAGATCACGTTGATCTCGTTGTAGAAACCTTCGGGGAACAGCGGGCGGACCGGACGGTCGATCAACCGGCTGGTGAGCGTTTCCTTCTCGGTGGCGCCGCGTTCGCGCTTGAAGAAGCCGCCCGGGATGCGCCCGGCGGCGGAGAATTTTTCCTGATAATGGACGGTGAGCGGGAAGAAATCCTGCCCTTCCTTCAGGCTGCGGGCGGCGGTCACGGCGCAGAGCACCACGGTTTCGCCATAGGTGGCCAGCACGGCGCCGTCGGCCTGACGGGCGATGTGGCCGGTTTCCAGCGTGAGGGTCTTTCCGCCCCACTCCAGTTCTACTTTGTGAATGTCGAACATTTGAATTCCTTCTGATCCCGCCTGCCATATTGCAGCGCGGGGCCTACATTGTCCGGGGATGCCGTCCCGGTCCGGTTCGGGGCATTGGTCAGCCCCGGGGCGCGCTGGCCGGGTGCCCCCGCGCCGATAAGCGAAAGGGCGGCCCTTTATGGGAGCCGCCCTTCCACGAAACTCTTATTTTCTCAGACCCAGCTTCTGGATCAGCGCATTGTACCGCTCGACGTCTTTCCTCTTGAGGTAGGCGAGCAGGTTGCGGCGCTTGTTGACCATCATCAGCAGACCACGACGCGAATGATTGTCCTTGTGGTGGCCCTTGAAGTGACCGGTCAGGTTCTTGATGCGCTCAGTCAGGATCGCGACCTGGACTTCCGGCGAACCGGTGTCGCCCTCGGCCTGGGCGTTGTCCTTGATGATTTCCTGTTTCTTTTCGGCGGTAACCGTCATGCATTCTACTCCGCGACATCGGCTGTGTTGAAACCCCGGACGACCTTGGCCGTCCCTCCGACGATCTCCAGCAACGCGACCGGAATATCCTCCAGCTTGGCGAAATAGAGCCCGTCGGTCTGGGGCATTCCCGAAATTACCCGGCCCTGGCGGACCGCCTGCGCGCTATCGGGGTCGAGGGAAAGGGCCGGGATGTCGTCCAGCCCCGCCTCAAGCGGCAGAAGCGATTGGTGAAGTGGCGCGCCCTTACCGATTTCGTTCAGCAAGTCCAGCGAAATCGCCTGTTTCTCGGAGAACGGACCGGCCTTGGTGCGCCTCAGATAGGTGACATGGCCGACCGTGCCAAGCGCCCGTGCGATGTCCCGTGCCAGCGAGCGGATGTAGGTCCCCTTGCTGACATGAGCGACCAGCGTGACGCTGTCGGCGAGCTCGAGCGGAGCGCCCGGATCGTAGGGATCGGGGCGGCCGGCGGTGGTGGCGAAGGTGCTGGTCAGATCGACCGCCTCCGGTTCTTCACCCGCATCGCGCCACAGCGACAATTCGTGGATCGTTACGCGGCGCGGTTTCATCTCGACCCGCTCGCCGGCGCGGGCGCGGTCATAGGCGCGCTTGCCATCGATCTTGAGCGCCGAATAGGTCGGCGGCAATTGGTCGATCTCGCCGGTAAAGTGCTCCAGCACCGCAGCCACCGCCAGCATCGGCGGGCGACGCTCTGATCGTTCGACGACCTCACCCTCGGTGTCGAGCGTGTCGGTCTCCTCGCCGAACTGGATGGTGAATTCATAGATCTTGCTGGCATCGAGCATCCGCCCGGCGAGCTTGGTCGCCTCGCCCAGCGCGATCGGCAGCACACCCTCGGCGAGCGGATCGAGCGTACCGCCATGGCCGACCTTGGTCTTCGCATAGCCCGCCTCGCGCAGCACGCGCTTGACCGCGCCCACCGCCTGGGTCGAACCCAGCCCGCGCGGCTTGTCGAGCACCAGCCAGCCGTCGGGTTTGATCGCGGAGTTCGTGGCGGCGGTCATCCTGAAATCCCCCGGCCAATCCAGCCGGCGATGTCGAAATAGATGTCCTGGACCCACAGAACCGGCGGGAGCACCACATTCTCGACCAGCCCGCTGTCGGGAAAGGCCCAACTCGCCGCAATCAGTACGACGATGAACACCATCCCCAGCGCCTGCAGCCTTTGCCAATGGCGCTGGTAGCGCAGCGGCAGCAGTCCGCCGAGGATGTGCGAACCGTCGAAGGGCGGGATCGGCAGCAGGTTGAACAGCGCGAGAAACACATTGATCAGGATGAAATAGGTGAAGCCGGTGAACAGCCACGGGTTGGGTTCGACCCCCGCGGCATGGCTGAGCCCCATCACCACGCCCGCCATGATGGCGCCAAGCAATGCCAGCACGAGGTTGGTGCCCGGACCGGCGGCCGCCACCGCCATCATCCCATAGCGCGGGTTATCAAGCCGGTCCTGCCGCACCGGGACCGGCTTGGCCCAGCCGAAGATCGGCCCGCCGAACAGCGCCAGCGCGCCGGGCACCAGCAGCGTACCGATGGGATCGACATGGCGGATGGGGTTGAGGCTGAGGCGGCGCTGTTCCTTGGCGGTGGGATCGCCCAGCATCAGCGCGACCCAGCCGTGCGCTACTTCGTGAAAGACGATCGCGACGATCAGGCACGGGATCAGGATCGCCGCGAGAATAAGGGTTTCGAGCATGGGGGGTAGATAGGGGCTCGGCGCTCAGCCCGCCAGCGCCTCGCTGAAATGACGGCGGCACAGCGCAAGA
Source organism: uncultured Erythrobacter sp. (assembly GCA_963975275.1). Lineage (GTDB taxonomy): Bacteria > Pseudomonadota > Alphaproteobacteria > Sphingomonadales > Sphingomonadaceae > Qipengyuania. Next base: position 13,544 of record CAXBFN010000016.1, read on the forward strand.
TAGCGGTCGTTGCCGCCGATCTCGGTCTGCGCGCCCTCGGCCACCGCCTGGCCGCTTTCGTCCACCCGCAGGTTCATCGTCGCCTTGCGCCCGCAATGACACACGCCCTTGAGCTCGACGAGCTTGTCGGCGATCCCCAGTAGCACCGCGGATCCCGGAAACAGCTCGCCCTGAAAATCGGTGCGCAACCCGTAGCAGACCACCGGCACCCCGCCCTCGTCGGTCAGCTTCGCCAATTGCCAGACCTGCTCGCGGGTGAGGAACTGCGCCTCGTCGACCATCACGCAGTCGGTCGGGGTCGCGGCATGGACCTCCATCACCTCCCGCCACAGATCGGTGCCCGCCCCGAACCGGTGCGCATCGGTCTCGAGCCCGATCCGGCTGCGGATCATGCCCTGCGAGCGAGTGTCGAGCGCGGCGGTCCACAGCATGGTGCGCATTCCGCGCTCGCGATAGTTGAAATCGGCCTGCAGCAGAGTGGAGCTCTTCCCGGCATTCATGCTGGCGTAGTAGAAATAGAGCTTGGCCATGCTTCAGCGTGACCGATCGCCGCCGCCAATGCCATCCCCTGCTCGCAGCTTGATTGCGGATAAGATCGCCGCCCGGTGCGTTGCTGGTGCGTTGTCCGGTCAAACTCAGGAGGAAGAAGCATGATCCGTTCGATTCTTATGGGCCTGGTTGCAGGGCAACGCAGCATGACCCCCCTCGCCGCCGTCGCCGCCGCTGCCCGCAAGGGCAACCTGCCCCCCGGCGCGCCGCTGGAACGGCTGATCTCGCATCCGGTGGTGGCCGGCGGCACGGTGGCTCTGGCGGCAGCCGAGATGGCGGGCGACAAGATGAAATCCGCGCCGGATCGCGTGGTGGCGCTGGGCCTAATCGCGCGCACCCTGACCTCGGCCTATGCCGGGGCGGCACTGGCGCCGCGCGGCGAGCGCGCGGCGGGCGCGATCCTCGGGGTCGCGGCGGCGCTGGGCGCATCCTACGTCGGGTGGCGGCTACGCTGCGCGGCGATGAAACGCTTTGGTCAGACCGCAAGCGGCGTCGGTGAAGATGCGCTCGTGCTGGGCAGCGGTCTGGGAGTGGCGCTCGCCCCGCGCTGAGCCAGCCGGCGCTGCAGGAGGTGGCACTCAGCCAGCGTCGTCGGAATCCTCCTCGAGGTCGCGCGCGACCTTGGGATCGTTGAGCAATTGCTCGATGCGGCTCGCCTCGTCGAAGCTCTCGTCGGCGCGGAAGCTCAGCCTGGGGGCGAATTTCAGTCCCAGCCTCTTGGCGACCTCGCGCTGGAAGAAGGCGGTGTTGGTCCGCAGCGCCTTGAGCACCACGGCCTCTTCCTCGCCGAGAAGCGGTTTCACATAGGCCTTCGCGTTGCGCAAATCGGGCGACATGCGCACCTCGGTAACCGAGATGGTGGTGGCGCTGAGTACGTCGTCATGCACTTCCCCGCGCGCGAGCAGTTCGGACAATATGTGCCGCACCCGCTCGCCCACCTTGAGCACGCGGACCGATTGCTGTTCAGGGGTAGCGGACTTGTGAGCCATCAGGCGTCTCCCTGGGGGCGTGGGGTGGGTATGGCGGTGCTGGTGGCGCTGGCGAGCAGCGTGCCGTTCTCGGAAAACAGCTGGCCCTCAAGGAAGATGACCCGGCGCCCGCGCCGCACTACCCTGCCCTTGCCGATCAGCGGACCCGGTGGAACCGGCCTGAGCAGGCTCATGCTGATTTCCAGATTGAGCGGTGCCTCGGCATGATCGGTCGCCCAGACATGCGCCCAGCCCATCGCCTCGTCGAGAAAGCCCGCGACCAGCCCGCCCTGCACGCTGCCGCGCGGAGTGATGAAGCTCGCAGGCGCGGTAAAGCGCAGAGTGATCTCCTCACGCGCCGCGTCGAAACTGTCGAACTCGACACCCATGAGGTCGGCATGGGCGGCGTCCAGATTGTTCGGGCGTTCAGCGTTGCTCATCATCCACCCTCAAGGTCCCGAGATCACGAACAGCAGGTCTCCGGCAAAATAGATCATACCCAGAAGGACGGCGATCACCGCCCCAGTCAGGCCGAGAGACCGGAACCTGCGACTGGGGCGGTAATGCAAAACCGGTTCCCGCTAGAGCGTGCGTTCGCGCAGCTCGACCTCGAAGACCTCGAGCTGGTCGCCCGGTTTGATGTCGTTGGTGTCCTCGAGCACCACGCCGCATTCGAGACCCGCGCGGACTTCGTCCACATCGTCCTTGAAGCGTCGCAGCGAAGCGATCGTGGTCGCCGAAACGATGACGTCCTCGCGGGTGAGACGCGCGAACAGACCCTTGCGGATGACGCCCTCCTCGACCAGCAGACCGGCGGCCTTGTCGCGCTTGCCCGAACGGAACACTTCCTTGACCTGCGCGCGTCCGACGACGGTCTCGATCCGCTCCGGACCCAGCTCGCCCGCCATCTCCTTCGCGACCTCCTCGGTCACGTGGTAGATGACGTCGTAATACATCATCCGCACTTGATCGCGGTTGACCTGCATCCGGGCCTTGGCGTTGGGACGCACGTTGAAGCCGATGATCGGGGCGTTGGATGCCGCCGCGAGGCTGACGTCGCTCTCGGTGATCGCGCCGACCCCCGCGTGCAGGACGCGCACCTTGATCTCGTCGTTCGAGAGGTTGTGGAGCGCGGTGTTGATCGCCTCTACCGAGCCGTGGACATCCGCCTTCACCACCACCGGCCATTCGATGACGTTCGACTGGAGGTTGGTGAACATGGTGTCGAAGCTGGTCGGTGCGAGCGCGGTGCGCTGCTCGGTGGCGGCCTTCTGGCGGTATTCGGCCACTTCGCGGGCGCGCTGTTCGTTGTCGACCACGGTGAGCTGATCGCCCGCCTTGGGGACGCCGCCCAGACCCAGGACCTCGACCGGCATCGAAGGGCCGGCTTCCTTGACCTGCTTGCCCGTGTAATCGACCACCGCGCGGACGCGGCCGCTCTGGGTGCCGACCACGAAGGCATCGCCGCGTTTGAGCGTACCGCGCGTCACCAGCACCGTCGCGACCGGGCCGCGGCCCTTGTCGAGCTGGGCTTCGATGACGGTGGCTTCGGCCGGACGATCGGGACGCGCCTTGAGCTCGAGCAGTTCGGCCTGGACCGCGATCGCCTCGAGCAATTCGTCGAGGCCTTCCTTCTTGAGCGCCGAGATCTCGACGTCCTGCACTTCGCCCGACATCTTCTCGACGATGACCTCATGCTCGAGCAGACGGGTGCGGATCTTGTCCGCATCGGCCTCGGGTTTGTCCATCTTGTTGATCGCCACGATCATCGGAACGCCCGCCGCATGGGTGTGGCGGATCGCCTCGATCGTCTGCGGCATGATGCCGTCGTCGGCAGCAACGACCAGCACCACCAAATCGGTGACATTGGCGCCGCGCTGGCGCATTTCCGTAAAGGCGGCGTGGCCAGGGGTGTCGAGGAAGGTGATCATGTCACCGCCCTTCGTTTTCACCTGATAGCTGCCGATGTGCTGGGTGATGCCACCGGCCTCGCCCTTGGTCACATTGGTGCCGCGCAGCGCGTCGAGCAGGCTGGTCTTGCCATGATCGACATGCCCCATGATGGTGACCACAGGCGGGCGCGGACGCAGCGTCTCTTCGGGATCAAGATCCTGCTCGACCTGAATATCGATATCGGATTCCGAGACGCGCTGGATGCGGTGCCCGAATTGCTCGACGAGCAGCTCGGCGGTGTCCTGGTCGATGGTCTGGTTGACGGTGACCATCATGCCCAGATTGAACAGCTCCTTGACCAGATGCGCGCCCTTTTCGGCCATGCGGTTGGCAAGTTCCTGCACCGTAATCGCCTCGGGGACGACCACATCGCGGGCCTGCTTCTCGCGCGGCGCGGAGGGACCGCCATGGGTACGGCGTTCCTTCTCGCGGGCCCGCTTGAGCGCGGCGAGCGAGCGGGCACGGCGGCCCTCGTCCTCGTTGAGAGCACGGTTGACCGTCAGCTTGCCGCCGCGACGCTTGTCGGGCTCCTCGCGGACCGGCTTCTCTTCCTTCTTTTCCTTCTTCGGACGCTTGATCTCGGGGCGCGCGACGGGGGTGAACCGGCGCGGCGCGGGCGTCGTCGCGCCTTCGGCCTCGGGCTCGGCAGTGCTCGCTTCGGAACCGGCCTCAGACGCGGCATTGCCTTTGGCCTCCGTACCGGTCGCAGCCGGCGCAGCGGTTTCGGCCCCCGCTTCGAGCGCGGCTTCGGGCGCAGCATCCGTCGGCGCGGCCGCTTCGGCCTCGGCCTTGCGGTTGGCCTCGGCGCGCTTCTTCTCTTCCTCGGCGGCCTGGCGGGCAGCCTCGTCCTCGCGCTTGCGCGCTTCCTGGCCCTGCAGCAGGCGTGCTTCCTCGGCTTCGCGCTGGAGACGCGCGACGCGCTCCTGCGGCGTCTCGCCCGAAGGATCCTTCTTCGCCGGTGCCGGGGCCCTGGCCGCCGGAGCGGGGGCCGGCGGTGGCGGGGGCGGCGGGGCCGGGGTCGGTTCGGGAGCAGCCGTCGGCGCGGGCGGCGGGGCCTCGCCCGGCTTCACGAGCTTGCGGCGCCGCTTCACCTCGACCGCCACCTTGTTGGTGCGGCCGTGGCTGAAGGTCTGCTTGACCTCGCCGGCATCCACCGACCGTTTCAGGCCGAGGGGTTTGCGGGCAGGCTTCTGGTCTTCGTCGCTCATCTAGCTCATCTGTCCTTCAGGTATTCGTATCGTCAATCCGGCGCTCTGCGGAAGCAGGCGCGTCGTCGGTGGAGGCGGCATGGCTGCCGCCGGTAAAATGCAACAATCGCTGCAGAAGCCCCGAGACTCGCCCGGCCGCTCCATCGTCGGCAAGTGCCAGATGGACGACGTTCAGGCGGCCCAATGCCACAGACAGCGCCGCCCGGTCCAGTGGCAAGACCGTTCCGCGCAATGCAGTGCCCTCGCGATCGGAGCCCACGCGCCACGCCTGGTCGAGTTTGCGGCACCCGCCTTCGCTGGCATCGCTGGCGTGAAGCAGCAGCGACACCGCCCCGCCCCGCGCCGTCTCGGCGATGCGGTCGGTGCCCAATATGAGTGCGCCGGTGCGCATTTCCAACCCCAGCCGGTCGAGCAGCGCCCTGGTGAGCGCATCCTCGATCTTGGCGGGGAGGTCCGCGGGAATATCCAGCTCGCCGGTCTTGAACGCGCGCGAGAGCGCTCCCTTGAGCCGGCCTTTGGCCAGTGCCTCGGCGAGTTCGTCGCGCGTGACGCCGATCCAGGCGCCGCGACCGGGGGCCTTCGCCTGGACATCGGGCAGCACCAGACCCTCGGGCGAGACCGCCAGCCGGATCAGACCCTCGCGCGGCGAACTCTCGCCGGCGAGGATGCAGCGGCGTTCCGGACAGCGCTCCCCGGGCTCCGCTTTACGGGGCCGCGAGGCTTCGGCGATGTCGGGCGTCAGGCGCTCATTGGGTGGAGTCCGCATCGGCGGCCTCCTGGATGTCGGACTCGCCAGCCGCGGCGGCGTCCGCCTCGGTGGGAGCTTCTTCGGCGGCTACGTCCGCGGGCGCTTCGGCAGCAGCCTCATCGGCAGCAGCCTCCTCGACCGGAGCGGGTTTGGCCTTCTTCGCCGGCTTGGCCTTGGCCTTGGCGGCGGGCGCCTCCGGAGCGGGCGCAGGTGCCGGAGCCGGGGTCTCGTCCTCGAACCAATGCGCGCGGGCAGCCATGATGATCTCGTTGCCCTGCTCTTCGCTCAGCCCGAACTCGCCCAGAACGCCGCCCTTGTCCTGCTCGCGCTGCGGCGGACGCCGCATCGGCGGGCCGGCGGCTGCGGCATCGGGATTGGCGCGGCGCCGCGGCGCCTCGCGCTTCTTGGCGATGAGTTCGTCGGTGGCGAGATCGGCGAGATCGTCGAGTTCCTTGATCCCGGCCTTGCCCAGCACCACCAGCATCTGCTCGGTGAGATGCGGGATTTCGGCCAGCGCGTCCTCGACGCCCAGCTCCTTGCGCTCCTCGCGGAAGGCAGCCGACTGGCGCTCGAGCGCCTCGAGCGCGCGGTTCTGGAGTTCCTCGGCGAGCTCCTCGTCGAAGCCCTCGATCGCGGCCAGCTCGTCGAGCTGGACATAGGCGACTTCCTCGAGCTCGGCAAAACCTTCGGCCACGAGCAGCTGCGACAGCGTCTCGTCGACGTCGAGTTCTTCCTCGAAGGTCTTGGAGCGTTCGGCGAATTCCTTCTGCCGCTTCTCGCTCGCTTCCTCCTCGGTCATGATGTCGATCTGGTTGCCGGTCAGCTGGCTGGCCAGCCGGACGTTCTGGCCGCGGCGGCCGATCGCGAGGCTCAGCTGGTCGTCGGGCACCACCACTTCGATCCGGCCTTCTTCCTCGTCGAGGACGACGCGGCTGACGGTAGCAGGCTGGAGCGCGTTGACGATGAAGGTCGCCTGATCCTCGCTCCAGGGGATGATGTCGATCTTCTCGCCCTGCAGTTCCTGGACCACCGCCTGGACGCGGCTGCCCTTCATGCCGACGCAGGCGCCGACCGGGTCGATGCTGGAATCATGGCTGATCACGCCGATCTTCGCGCGCGAACCCGGATCGCGGGCGGCGGCCTTGATCTCGATGATCCCGTCGTAGATTTCGGGCACTTCCTGCGCGAACAGCTTGCGCATGAAATCGGGGTGCGCGCGCGACAGGAAGATCTGCGGCCCGCGATTGTTGCGCTCCACCTTGCTGATGATCGCCCGTACGCGCTCGCCGACGCGGGCGGCCTCGCGCGGGATCTGCTGGTCGCGGCGGATGACGCCCTCGGCGCGGCCGAGGTTGACGATCACATGCCCGAACTCGACCGATTTGATCACCCCGGTGATGACTTCGCCCGAACGATCCTTGAATTCCTCGAACTGGCGCTCGCGCTCGGCATCGCGGACCTTCTGGAAGATCACCTGCTTGGCGCTCTGCGCATCGATGCGGCCGAGATCGATGGCGGGCAGCGGATCGACGATAAAATCGCCGACCTTGGCATCGGCTTCGAGCTTCTGCGCGGCGGCGAGATCGACCTGCTTGAAATAGTCCTCGACCTCCTCGACCACCTCGACGACGCGCCACAGGCGCAGATCGCCGGTCACGGGGTCGAGCTTGGCGCGGATGTCGTTCTCGGCACCGTAGCGGTTGCGCGCGCTCTTCTGGATCGCCTCTTCCATCGCCTCGATGACGATTTCCTTGTCGATCATCTTCTCGGAGGCGACCGAATTGGCGATCGCGAGAAGTTCGGCCTTGTTGGCAGACATGGCACTGGCCATCAGCTGTTACTCTCTTCTTCTTCGGTTTCGATTACGTCCTCGACACCCTGGGTATCGAGCGGTTGAGTCGCGGCGATGAGCGCGTCGGTCAGGACCAGCTTCACCGAATGGATGAGCGCACGGGGGAAGGAAACCTCGCCGGCGCGGTTGTCCGCCACCGTGACCATGTCGCCTTCGATCCCCACCAGCGGGCCGCGCAGATTGCGATGGCCCTGGACCTTCTCGGTCAGCGCTATCTTGGCCTCGTGCCCCGCCCAGGCGGTGAAATCCTTGGCGCGGGTCAGCGGGCGGTCGATCCCCGGGCTCGAGACCTCGAGGTGATAGGCGCCGGGGACCAGCACCGTGCCCGCTTCCTCGAGCGCATCGAGCCGTTCGGAAACCCGGCGGCTGAGCGCGGCGCATTGTTCGATCACCAGCTGACCCGTCGCCGGGTCCTCGGCCATGATCTGCAGCGCCTGGCCGCCGTCGCCGGCTTCCGAGGCGATCATCTTCACCCGCACGAGATCGAAACCCAGCGCCTGCGCTTCGGGTTCGATCACTTCTGTCAGGCGGTCGATATCGGCCATTCGGTCTCCGTTTGCGAGCTCGCGATACGACAACAGAGTTTCGCGCCGGCCCCTTGCGGCGCCAGCCCCTCAATGTCGCAACAGTATCGGGATTGACGGTCAGCTAGGCGCAAACACGCCGCATTGCAAGCGCCGATCAGCCGTCGTCGGCGAGCCCGTGCTTCTTGATCGCGTGGCGCAGCTGGTCGTAGCTCAGACCCAACGCCTTGGCGGTCTGGCGCTGGTTCCAGCGATGCTTGCCCAGAGCGTGCTCGAGAATGCTCTTCTCGTGCTCGTCGACGGCGGCGCGCAGATCGTCGACCGAATCGAAATCGGCCGCCGCGGGCGCGGGGGAGTGGGCGCTGGTCGTCTTCTGCGATTGCGCATGGCTTGGGGTCGCGGGTTTCCACGGGCTGTCGAAGGGGTCGAACACCGCATGGGCGATCGGCGCGTTCCAGTCGTCCCAGCGATAGACCGCGCGCTCGACGACATTGCGCAATTCGCGGACATTGCCCGGCCAGGGGTGGTTCTCGAGCTGTTCGGCGACATGCGGGGCGAAGCCGGGCCAGCCCTCCCAGCCGATCTCGGCGGCCATCCGGCGGCCGAAATAGTCGGCGAGCACCTGGATATCGCCCTCGCGCACGCGCAGCGGCGGCAGGGTGATGACCTCGAAGCTCAGGCGGTCGAGCAGATCGGGACGGAAATCGCCGCGTTCAGCCTTGGCCTGGAGGTCCTCGTTGGTCGCACCGACGATGCGGACGTCGATGCGGACCGGGCGGCTCGAGCCGATCCGCGTGACCTCGCCATATTCGACTGCGCGCAGCAATCGCTCCTGCGCTCCCATCGACAGCGTGCCCAGCTCGTCTAGGAAGAGCGTACCCTTGTCCGCCTCCTCGAAGCGACCGACGCGGTGTTTGGTCGCGCCGGTGAAGGCGCCCGCCTCGTGGCCGAACAGCTCGGCCTCGATCAGCGTTTCGGGCAGCGCGGCGCAATTCATGATCACTAGCGGTTCGTCCCAGCGGGTCGAGAGGCGATGGAGCCGTTCGGCGATCAGTTCCTTACCGGTCCCGCGCTCGCCGACGATCAGCACCGGGCGCCGCATCGGCGCAGCGCGGCTGGTCCGCTCCACCGCGTCTAGGAAGGCGCCGGACTGGCCGACAAACTGGTTTTCCCGCTCCATCGCCAAGATATAGGGAATTTCCCCAAGGATTGGCAATAGGCCCCATGCTCGGGCTGGTTGGTGCGAGGAAAACTCTCGCAATTGCGCCGCTTTCGACGTTTGGCACACCGCTTGCAAACCATCCTGCAACACAGTGACATCGCTCGGAGGACCAAACAATGTACGATCGCCGCTTCTTCGCCACCCGCCTGGGACGCGCCGCCCTCGTCAGCATCGGGGCGATGGTGATCTTTGTCGGCTTCAGCAGCCAGATCGCGGTCACCGAACCCCTGCCCGCCTTCGCCATCCACCCGCAGGTGGAGCTGGCGTGAGCAAGCCGACCAACCCGCTAGGGCCGGAGCCTCGTTCTCCCGACAGTCCCGACCGCGCCGACCCCGGCGCGAAAGAGGCGTCGGCCCGCCCCGGTTCCGGTGCGGGCCCACGCCCGTCGCGGATCGAGGAGGAGGTCGAGCGCCTGCGCCGCTCCCCTCGCCCGCGGCAGTCGGCCAAGGAAGGCAAGCGTGCCGACGCCAGAGGCGACCCCTGGGAAGCCGCCGACAAGATTACCGATTTCTTCTCCAACGGAGCACCTTTGATGGGAATTTTCAGCCGCACGCGCGACATCGTCGCCGCCAATTTCAACGACATGCTCGACAAGGCGGACGACCCAACCAAGATGATCCGCATGATCATCCTCGAAATGGAGGAAACGCTGGTCGAGGTCCGCGCCAGCGCCGCGCGCACGATCGCCGATCAAAAGGAAATGCACCGCAAGAGCGTCCAGCTCGACCGGCTGCAGGACGATTGGGGCGACAAGGCGCAGCTTGCCCTGTCCAAGGATCGCGAGGATCTGGCCCGCGCCGCTCTGGTCGAGAAGAAGAAGGCGGCCAATCTCTCCGAGGAGCTCAAGCAGGAGATCGCGGTGCTTGACGATGCGCTGCGCGCCTACGAGCAGGACATCCAGAAGCTGCAGAACCGCCTGCGTGAAGCGCGCAGCCGCCAGACCGCGATCGCCGCCCGGCTCGAGAGCGCCGAGAACCGCGTCAAGCTGCGCACGCTGATGAGCTCGGAGCGCACCGACGATGCGCTGGCGCGCTTCGATCAGCTCGAACGCCGCGTCGATTATGCCGAGGGCCGCGCCGAATCGCTCTCGCTCGCCGAAGGCGGGAACAAGGCCAGTCTCGCGGACGAGATCTCCGCGCTCGAGGGCGCCGATGCGATCGACGACGAGCTCGAACAGATGAAACGCGCGCTCGGCAAGAGCGGCGACCCCAAGCAGGAAGGTTGATCCATGGATTTCGAAGCAATCATCATCATTCCGGCGATCTTCATCGGTCTGCCGTGGATCGTTCTGCACTACATGACCAAGTGGAAGACCTCGGCCTCGATCACCACCGACGACGAGGCGCTGCTCGAAGAGCTCTACAACCTCGCCAAGCGGCTCGACGACCGGATGGACACGGTCGAGCGGCTGGTCGCCTCGGACAACCCAGAGTTCAAGCCTGCCCGCCTGGTGCATGATTCCGAAGCCGACAACCAGCAGCTGCGCGAGCTGGAACAGCTCATCGCCGAGAAAAAAGGAGCCACCAAGTGAACAGCCCCCGCACCACGCTCTACCGCGACAAGCAAAATGCCAAGCTGATGGGCGTCTGCTCCGGCATCGCCGATTACACCGGGGTCAACGCCCTCTGGATCAGGCTCGGCTTCCTGGTTGCGGTGCTCTCGGGCGTGCTGAGCCCGATTGTTCTGCCGCTCTATTTTCTCGCCGGTCTGCTGCTCAACAAGAAGCCCGAGTATCTCTACCGCGAAGCACCCGAGGAACAGAAATACTGGCAGGGCGTGCGCCAGAGCCCGAAGCGCACGGCACGCCAGATCCGCTCGCGGATGAAGGATGTCGATCGCCGGCTTGCCGAGGTCGAGACCTTCTACGTCAGCTCGAATCCGCGCCTCACCGCCGAAATCGAACGGCTGCGCTGAGCGACATTAAACTTACGGGGGAATTTCAATGGAAGGCGTAATCGCACTGCTTATCCCGATCCTGGCTCTGTCGATACCCATCGTCGCGATCTGGACCAAGCACCGCCAGAAGATCATCGAGATGCAGGTCGATGCGACCGTCAGCAACACTGCCGAACGCGCCGCGCAATACGCTTCTCAGGTCCAGCAGCTCGAAGACCGGGTCCGCGTGCTCGAGCGCATCGTCACCGACCAGGGCTACGACGTCGCAACGCAGATCGAGGCGCTGCGCGACCAGCGCCGGGTCGACGAGACCGGAGCGGGAGTGCCGCTCGAGATGAAGCAGAGAGGAGCCGTATGATGGATTTCGAGGGACCCGTCTTCATCGTTGCGATCATCGCGCTCAGCATTGTGGGCTGGCTGATCAACAACTGGATCCGCGCCAAACACGGCTATCCGCTCGAGGACGAATGGGGCGGCAAGACCGAACGCAGCGCCAGTCCCGCCGACAGCGCCGAGACCAAGCAATTGCGCGCCGAAAACGCCGAGCTGCGAACCCTGCTGGGCAAAGTCGACAAGCGAATGCAGGTGCTCGAGCGGATCGTGACCGACAAGGGCTATTCGCTCGCCGACGAGATCGAGGCGCTGCGCGACAGCGGTCCCACACTCACGCCTCCCGCCAAACGCGGCGACGGCGGAATCGACACCGGAATCGACAAAGGCATCGACACCGGCACCCCGCTGGACATCAAGCAGACGGAACAGGCCCGATGAACCAATTCGCAGAGATCGTCCCCCACCTGCCTTGGATCGTCGGCGCGGCGCTGGGCCTTGGCGCGATGACCACGCTGGGCTGGATCCACACCACCAGGCTCAAGATCAAGCACGGCTACCCATTGGAGGGAATGTGGGGCCAGTCGCTCAAGCCCTCCACAGACGGGCAGACCGCCGAACGGGTCAAGCTGTTGACGCAGGAGAACGCCGAACTGCGCGCCGAGCTGGGTTCGATGAAGGATCGGCTGGTCAATGTGGAGCGGATCGTCACCGACAGCGGCTATCACCTCACCGGCGAAATCGACCGCCTGCGCGACCGCAGGGATCCGGTACAGTGAACTTCGCCGACGCGATTGCCTTCTGCGCGCTTATGTTCGCCCTCATCGTGGCTGCGGGCATCTGGCTCAATGCCTATGAGGGCAGAATGAAGCATCGACAGAGGCAATTGGAACTGGAAGTGCGCCTGGCAGAAGCCAGCGCGGCGAAGAGGTCCGATGCCGAGGCCGACCAGCTGGAGGAGCGGGTCCGCGTACTCGAGCGCATCGCGACCGACCGCAGCCCCGAGCTCGCTGCTCAAATCGAGCAATTGCGCGACCTGCACGAATTGGACGAAACCACCGGCAAGGAACCCGCACGATGAATTTCTGGACCGCCGCCGTCATTATCGTACTGATCTGGGGGATCGTCCAGATCTACACCCGCCGTCACGACCGCGATCTGGGAGTTACCCGGGATGAGGACGGCAATCCGGTGTTCGCGCCGCCGAAATCCGACCCCGGCAGCGAAGAGACCCGCCGCGAGATCGAGCGGTTGAACGAGCGGATCAAAGTGCTCGAACGGATCACCACCGACGCCAACAGTCACGAAGCGCGGGAAAGCCGCCGCATCGCGGCGGAAATCGACAACCTGCGCGACAAGCAGGCCGACTAGCCACCACAGGTTCCAGGAGGACATGAGGGAAATGTTCGAACCATCATTCGTCATCGCCGTCGCCGCGCTGATCGGCTTGGCCATCGTCGCCGCCACGCTGTTGCTGGGCTGGCGGGGCTGGCTGGCGCTCAAGCAGCGGGAGCTCGACTGCCACCGCAGCGAACCGCGCGAGGCGGGCTCGACCATGGGCGCCGCGCGGATCGAGATCTCCGATCTCAAGGAGCGCATCCGCAAGCTGGAGGCGATCGCCAACGGGGTCGATCTGTGAGCGCGGTTCGCAACGACGCTGCCCGGGTCGGGATCGGTCTGGGGAGCGCGATCGCGGTCGCTATCTCCTGGAGTCTGCACCAGTCGATCGTCTGGGCTGCGATCCAGGGCTTCTTCGGGTGGTTCTACGTCCTCTATTACGCGCTGACCCGGCCCGGCTGCCTGACAGGCTGATATGTCGTCCGATATCCGGCACGCAGGGTCCTATCCCGCGATGGACGCGGGATTGCGGCGCGGCTAGACGCGGCGCCATGAGACCACTCGACGACATTGCCGAGGAGTACAATTTCCTCGAAGGCGACGAACGCTATCGTCTGCTGATCGAACTCGGCCGCGAGCTCGATCCCATGCCCGATGCGCTCAAGACCGATGCCACGCTGGTGCGCGGCTGTTCGGCGCAGGTGTGGGTCTATCCCACCGAAGCCGCGGGCCAGCTCCATTTCCTTGCCGACAGCAACGCCGCGATCACCAAGGGCATCGTCGCGCTGGTGATCGCCGCGGTGCAGGACCGCCCCGCCGCCGAGGTCGCCAAGATGGATGTGGCCGCCGCGCTCGATCCCTTCGATCTCAAGAACCAGCTGTCGTCCAACCGCACGCAGGGCGTTCCCAACATGATCGCGCTGGTGCAGCAACACGCGGCCCGGATCTCCGCGAGCTAGGATGCGCCTGTTCTATCGCGTCGCAGGTCTGCTGGCTCTGGCGCTCGGAATCGTGGGCGCAGTCCTGCCGCTGATGCCGACAGTGCCATTCCTCCTGCTGGCGGTCTATTTCTTCGCGCGGAGCAATCCCGAGTGGGAAAAGCGCATTCTCGATCATCCGCACTGGGGCCCGCAGGTGCGCGACTGGCGCGAGCGCCGCGCGATCAACCGGCGCGCCAAGACGCTGGCGATCGGCGCGATGGCGACCGGCGCGGTATTCACCTATTTCACTCTCGGCGCGCCATGGTACTACGCCTCGATCGCGGTTCTGGTGATCGCCGGCACCTGGATCGCGACGCGCAACGAGTAAGGGGGGGCCCGCGTTCGGGGCGCCCGCTTCGGAAACGGGTTCTGCGCGCACCTCAGCGGCGCGGGTCCTCGCTCGGTGCGAATATGCTCCCGGTCCACGCGCTTTCGCTGCCGCGCGTCACGCCGTATTCGAACAGCTGGTTCATGTAGGACTGCGAAAATTGCTCCTCGGTTTCCAACTGGAATTCGGGTCCGATGTAACTGATCTGGAACCCGATGCCGTTGTCCTTGGCAAAATTCTGCACATTGAGAAGCATGGCCCGGTCGTGCGCCGAAAGCACCGTCGAGAGCGCGCGACTGATGATCGCGAACGTGGCCGGTTCGACCAGCCTGTATTCGGGGCGGAGGCGTCCATTGAGGATCACGAATATCTGGTCCTGGCTCTGCCGATCTTCGTCCCCGCCCCGTGCAATGACGCTTTCGGGTATCGCGAGGAAGCCAGCGGTCGCCGATCCATCGACATGCATTTCGCTGAAGCTCTGCGCGCCTTCGGTAACCTCTATCATAACCGGCGCGAACAAGCCCGGTATACTGGCGGAGGCGAGCAGCACCCGGCGAAACAGCTCCAGACGGCGAGGGTCCGTGCTTTGCGCGATCGCCCCCATGTCCCACACCACCCCGCGCGCCGCATCGAGATTGGTCGTCTGGACGAGCAACCGGCGCCCCTTGCCATGTTGCTCGGCGATCGCTTCGAGCAGGGGTTCGTCGACGTTCTGCGCGATCAAATCGGCCAGCGGCGCGGTATCGGCGATGCTGGGCTGCGTGAGCAGTCCGACCACGCCGCGCTGGCGATAGATATCCTTGCGGGTGACCCCGGTATAGAAACCGCGCAAGCGATCATCATAGTCGGAACCCAGAAAGGCGAAAGGAGCGATCAGCGCGCCGGTGCTCACTCCCGAGACGATGGCGAATTCCGGCCTCTTGCCCGTTCCGCTCCAGCCCTTCAGAAAACCGGCCGCATAGGCGCCGTCGTCGGAGCCTCCGGATAGGGCGAGAAAGGCGCCCGGACGGTTCGACGTCCGGTCTTGCGCCATTGCGGCCCGCATGGCGTCGAAGGCCCCGGCATCGGCATCGGCCCAGTAGCGGACCGAGGGGAAACCGGGGACGACGGCCTGCTCCGCCTGCAACTGCGTGTGGGCGGTCCGCTCGGGCCAGGTCGCGCAGCCGCCTAGCGCAAGGGCCAGTGCCACCAGCAGGGTCGATGTCCGGCGCATCAGCGGGGTGCAGGCAAAGGGATAGCGTGGTTCCAGATCGGTGGTCATTGCGGGCGGAGGTGTGAAAAAGGCACAGACAACACCGAGAATACCACTCCGAAAGCCGCAACGCTTGGCGGCGGTCTTACGTCAGCCCGCGGGCAAGAACAACGGGAGTCGACGGTCGCGATCCAATGGCCGAAATGAGACATAAGCCTTCCGCCGTGGCAAGAGCAACGCCATCGATGCCCGTCGTGACTTAACAAATGCAAAATCCGATCTCTATGATCGCGATTTCCGAGTTAAGAGCATGTTAACCAGTGAAACGCCCGGGCATCCGTCCTCCATCGCGAGTTTTTGATTGAAATTAAGGAACCCATATTCTCCCCCAATCTGATCGGCGCCGAATAGCCTGCTATATGTCACTCACAAATGGCGCACCGAGTACTGCAAGCCGCAGCCGGTTCTTGCCCGAGGATATGGAAATGCATTGGTTTGAAACAAACGCGCCGATAAGGCAGAAGACCTTGATCGCATTCGGAACGCTGATCGGAGCGATAATCCTGCTCGGGATGATTGCCGCCATCCGTGGGGACTGGGTCATGGCCGGTGCTACGGCGCTCGTGGCGGCGGTTTGCGCACTGCTCGCCCGGGCGTTTCGCGAAGCAATCTGCACACCCTATGTGTCCACCGTAGTCCGGATGGAGCAACTCGCTGCGGGCGATCTTGCCACGCCCTTCACATACACCGAATACCAGGATTGCGTCGGCCGAATGACGCGCGCGATGTTCACCTTCCGCGATACCGCCGTGCAGCAGCAGCAGAATGCAGTCGAGCAGGCAGACGTCGTCTCCGCGCTGCGGCTGGGACTGGCACAGCTCAAGGAAGGCGACCTGACCGGCGATATCACGATCGAGTTTCCCGATTCCTATGCAGAGCTGAAAACCAATTTCAACGAAGCGCTGGCGAGCCTGCGTGAGCTGATCGGCTCGGTAGCCGAAGGCGCCGCGACGATCCGTACCGGTTCGGGAGAGATTGCGCAGGCTTCCGAGGACCTCGCGCGGCGCACCGAAGCCAATGCCG
The DNA here is from genome assembly GCA_963975275.1 of uncultured Erythrobacter sp. Classification (GTDB taxonomy): domain Bacteria; phylum Pseudomonadota; class Alphaproteobacteria; order Sphingomonadales; family Sphingomonadaceae; genus Qipengyuania. The sequence continues at coordinate 29,715 of CAXBFN010000016.1, forward strand.
CCAGCCTCGAGCAAACCTCAGCGGCGATCGCGCAAATGGACGAGCGCCTCCAGGCGACCGCCGAGGCCGCGAGCAGCACGGTCCAGCGGGCCGATGGCGCGATAGCAACAGTCCAGGGCGGTCGCGAAATCGCCGATGAAGCGGTCCGGGCCATGACCCGGGTGTCGGACAGCGCGAAGGGCATCGACAGCGTGATCGAGGGCCTCGACAAGATCGCCTTCCAGACCAGGGTGCTGGCCATGAACGCGGCGATCGAAGCCGGTCGTGCCGGCGAGGCCGGGCGCGGCTTCGCGGTGGTCGCCGATCTGGTCTCGGCGCTCGCCAAGCGCGCCGAGGAAGAAGCCGGCAATGCGAGCGATCAGCTCACCACCACCCAGACGGATATTCTCGCTGCGGTTGGCATGGTCGAGAAGGTCGATGGCACCTTCGTGAACATTTCGGGCGACGTGAGCGAAGTCCACACGCTGCTGAGCCAGATGGCGGACGACAATCGCGCCCAGTCCCGCGCCATCGCCGAGATCAATGTGGCGATCCGGGAGATGGACCAGTCGACCCAGCAGAATGCCGCAATGGTCGAGGAAACCTCGGCTGCGGCGCGCAATCTGACGGGCGAAGTCGCCGCGCTCAGCGAGCAGGCCGGGCAGTTCCGGATCGACAGCGCCAGCCGCGCCGCTCCAAACCCCCTCGCGGGTTTCGCGAGGTCCGCCGGTGAGAATGCCTCCGGTCGCCGCGTTCCGGTCAGGCACGTTGCAGCGGCGGAAGCGGCCAACGACCATCCTGCGACGGGCGAATGGGCTTCATTCTAGAGACCGGGAAGCAGCAAACGCCCGTCCCACCGTCCCAACGGCAAGGCAGGGCCGGTTTCAGAGTGATTGGCCGAGCCTCGAAGTAGGTTGCGGATAGCGGAAGGCATTGCAATTCATGGCCAAGAAAAGTCCTACTGCTCCTTGATCTCGCAACTGTGCTTCAGCCGGGCGCGGTGGCTGCCGAGTCCCGCTTCCGAGCGTCGCGTTGTGGTTGGGGTTCGAGCTGGCTAGGGGCCAGCTCTGGTCGTTTCCAATCGGTCACAGTTAACCCATCCGCGCCAGCCTGGCTGAGTCGAGGCAACAAACAACGAGCAACCGATCGTTTCGAAACCGCCTACTGCTGTCCTTGCTCAAGCTATCCCAGCCAATCCTCAAAATTGTCTGCTGACCGAACGGTGTTAAGCCGCTAGGTTAACTTCTCTATGCCCGGAAAGCCTGCAGGAAGAACTCTTCAATCGATGGCGATTAGTCCCAGCCCGATAACCTGGATTGAAAGCCATGTGCCCGGCGGGAAGAAAGTTGCGCTGCTGGGACTGGCGTTTTTCGCGCTCACTTCGCTGACCATCGCAATGACTCGCTTCGGTGGCGCGCTCGCCCTGGTCTGGCTCGGCACGGCGATCCTCACCGCCGTGCTGGTGACGCTTCCCAGGCCGCAGTGGAGCCGGGTCCTCTGGGGTTTTGCAGCCCTCAGCGCGGCGGCGACCAGCCTCTTCGGGTTCGGCCCCCACATGGCACTGCAGCTGGCCGCCGCCAATGTGTTCGAAGCCTATGTGATCGCGCGTTTGTTGCTGGCGCTGCGGCCGCAGCGCGACTGGCTCGAGAGCGTCGATGGGCTTATCGTCCTGATCGTCGCGGGCGGGCTTATCGGCCCCGCGCTGGCAGCGATACCGGGAGGCTTGATGGTAGCGATGGTGGCGCCGGGCGGCTGGCTCTCGCACGCGACCGACTGGATCGCTGGCCATGGGCTGGGTACGCTGCTCGGCTTCCCGATCGCCCATATAGCCACCTCGGGCGCACTCTCGAAGGAATCTGCCGCCTCTCGTCCGGCGGTCGTTGCGGAATGCATCGGTCACGCGCTGATCGTCGGCGTCGTGACCGCGGTGGTGTTCCTGCAAGCCGATTTGCCGTTGCTGTTTCTTCCCGTCGCGCCGCTTTTGTTCGCCGCCTTCCGCCAGGGCCGCATCGGAGCGTCGATCGGATTGTTCACCATCGCCGTAGTCGCCATCGTCTCGTTTTCCACCGGCCAAGGCGTTTCGCTCCCAGCCCTCGGCGCCTTCGGCGAGAAGGTGCTTTTCCTTCAGTTTTACCTCGCCGTGCTGCTGCTGCTCGCCCTGCCGGTATCGGTGGCGCTCAAACGCAATCAGCTGCTGTTCGCCCAACTCGAGGAGAAGAAGGCGCTCAAGGCTCTCATTTCCGATCATTCGGACGATGCACTGCTCAATCTCGACAGCGAAGGTCGGGTACGGTTCGCGTCCCCGGCGGGCGAGCGGCTAAGTGGACGGACCGAGCTGATGGATCTGCCACTGACAGTTTTCTTCGATCCGCTCGACGAAGCGCTCGTGCTCGGGGCCCTCACCCGCGCCGGCCAGGAGCCGGGTCAAACCTGCATGATCGAACGTCCGGTGCTGCAGGGCAAGGATCAGGTCTGGCTCGAGGCACGGATCCGGGCCGTCCCTCGCGCCGAAATCACGCGCCCGATAGCGAGCTCGATAGCGGACCCGATCGTAGGCTATGCCGTCACTATCCGCGACGTCACCGCGAGCAAACGCGCCGAGTTGCGTGCCTTGCGCGAGGCGGATACCGATGCCCTCACCGGCTTGCCCAACCGCCGCGCATTTCTTCGCCATCTCGAAACCCGGCTCGAACATGCGGCGCATCGCCCCTTCATGTTCGCCATCGTCGATCTCGACCATTTCAAATGCGTCAACGATACCCATGGTCATGACGCGGGCGACATGGTGCTGCGCCGGGTCGCGGCAGCGATGCAGCAACTGAGCGCACCCGAACGCTTTTTCGCCCGTCTCGGCGGCGACGAATTCGCGCTGATCGCCGACGGCATCGAACCGAGCGAGGCGGCGGCGCTATGCAAGCAATTGTGCCGAGAAGTGGCGGGGCTGGATCTCGCCGCGCCAGACGGGACGGTGTTCTCGCTCACCGCCAGCGTCGGCCTGGCAGGAATTGCCGTAGCCTGCAGCGCCTCTCTTGCCCTGCAGGCCGCCGATGGCCCGCTCTACGCCGCCAAGTCGGCAGGCGGCAACCGGGTCGAGATTGCCGCTGCTGGTGAGAATTGCCCCACCCGGCGCTCCGATAGCGCAACGCGAGCGGCTTGACCCTTACTCTGCGCGGTAGCGCGCAAGACGCCCGGCGATCGCGGCGATGCGCGGGCAGCCATCCCCTGCTGTGTGGGCCCGGCAAAGTTGCAAGGATTTCCCGCTTCTCCCGGTGTGGGGCCATTTCCAGTTCGGACCCGCATTCCGGTTCTTCGCGCGGGTCAGGAACCATTCAGCTCAACTGGCCTTATCTATGCAACGTTTCATCGTAGCGAAAAGGAGCCTGCCATGCCGCTCAGAAGCTATCGCAGCAGCCGTCCCGACCCTTGGTCGGTACCGCGGCCTTACAGCGATGCCAGTCTGCGGATGATGAAGCGCGGACGAATCCTGCCCATGCAGGACGAACCGGGACTGCTTTGGCGCCTTCTCAACCGCTGACGCAGCGGGGCCATCCCAGCTCAATAATCTGCGCTGAGCAATGCGCGTCCGGTGTCCTGAACCGTGCCGGGGGCCGGCGTTGCGGCGGCCAATTGGGGGCGGAAGCCGTCGTATATCGCGCGCGCGGCGGTGGCGATCACCGCCGGACGGTTCTCGCCCCCGCGGGCGAAAAAGGCGACCGCGAGGCGGCGGCCATCGGGCAACGTCAGAAAACCGACATCGGTGGTGTAGCGGTTGAGCGTTCCGGTCTTGTGCTCGACCACCGCGCCATAGGGCAGCATCCCGCGAATGCGGTTCGAACCGGTCACGCAGCGGCGCATCATGTCGATCAGCGTGGCGCGGCTGCGGGCGGTTAGCGCCCGGTCGCCATCCACCAGCCGCAGCAACTCGAGCATGGCGAGCGGGGTGGCCGAATCGCGCACGTCCCACAGGTCGCGGCGCGCGGCGAGCAGATCGGCGATGTTGCGGTCGACGCGGATCCCGGTGAGCCCATGGCCGCGCAGCCAGCGGTCGACCGCCGACGGACCGCCGAGCGTGGCGATCAGCTCGTCGGTCGCGCGGTTGTCGCTGCGGACCATCATTCGGTCCATCAGGCTGTAGGCACTCGAACCGCCGATCGCCTCGTCGAGCGACCGGCGCCCGGCATCGACCTCGGCCAGATAGGCAGCGGCGACCGCGATCTTCATCGTGCTCGCCATCGGAAAGGCCTTTTCGGTGTTCACTCCGATCACCAGCCCGGTGGTCAGATCAAGCGCGGCGATGCCGTATTCGCCAGGGTTTTCGCGCGCGGTAGCGGCGAGCCGCTGTTCGAGGTGCTGAAGCTCGACATGCTGCAGATCGATCGGCTGTGCAGCGATTTCCGCCGGCTGTGCGATCAACAGCACCGCGAGCCAGGCACTCAAACCGAATTTCCACATTGCCGGTCTCCTCGTTCAAGCCGTTGAAGTGTAGGCAAACCTTGCCTCGACTCGCAATTTCTAGGGCCACGGCGTTAACATGTGCGGACACGGGTCGGACCGCGGCTCTGTCAAAAGGTGACAGAGTCACATCGGCGTGGCAACTCTTGTTCTTGTGCTGCACCGCAGGCCGGGAGCGGTGCCTACAGCGCGGAAAGCGAGAACGCAGCCGCGAGCGCGAACGGTTGCGAAAACTGTTTGCCCTGAACGGCACGACTACAGCCGTGGGCGGAGGGTCGCCCCTCCGCCCAAAGTCTTCGTTGGCCCCTTGGTTCAGGGGCTGACGGGTTCGTCGTCCTCGAACAGTTCGATGAGGATGAGGGTGCCAGCTACGGCGACGCCCAGAGCTATAGCTCCGACGATGAGTCCGCCATTGTCGCCGCCGAGTTCGCTTTCATCAGCGATAGGAGCGGAAAAACGCTCGGTCGCGGCAACCGGCGCAGCGATCATCGCAGCGACGGCGGCAGCACCCAGAGCCAGTGCACTTTTCTTCATAATGAAACTCCACGAGATTGCATTAAACATGGCGGCTTGAAGTGATCGCGACTTTCGTCGCTAGCCCCCCGCCTCGGTCTTGGGGCTGAGGAGGGTTGTAGCATGACTAACTTGGAGCGAAACCGTATTCGGGCAAAATGATACGCCTGGCCCCGGGCTTACGGCTTAGTTATTCCAGCAAAAAACGGGCGGCGGCGGATACCTAACATTCTCCTTGGGTAAGGCGTTCGCTAACCGAGAAAAGGCTGTTTGCTCTCGGGCTCCGAAACCGGCCCGGTCGCAAAGGAGCTACTTGCAGTCCGAAGCTGCATCGGCGATGTCAGCGGAATACGCTGACCGCGCAAGTCGGAACCGATAAAACCCCGGCAGGGAGCGCCAACACATGCTCGATCGCATCGGCGCTGTCTCGATCCTCCTTGGCGGCGCAGCCATGACCTCGGCGGGATGCGATGCGTCCCACACTTCTCGCAGCGAGAACACCGCCTTCGGTTCGAGCGCACCCGGTTCCGTTTCCGATTGCGCCGAGAAATTCGCCGCAGGCGGGGAAGTATGGGGTGACAATCCGATTGGCGCCTCCTTCGTTTATGACGTAACCGAGATCAGAGATCTGGAGGCCGACGGGCAGTTCTGGCAGCGCGAGCCTGGCGACGAAGGCACGCACTCCGTCACCATCCACAACGGCGACGGCGGCGCTCAAGCAGTCGAAGACTTCCTCAAGAGCCCCCCCACCGGCGATAGCGAAACGTTCAGTTCCGAGAGAATCTCGCTTGTTCGCGTGAACGAGGCCCCTGAAGCAAAATTCGAGGAAGCCCTGCGCAGAGGCTGCGAAAGACTGCGCGACGGAGTGACCATCCGTCAGGTCACATTCGTCAGCAGCACGCGCTGACGATCTGGTGTGGTTAGCTCGCTAGCCGACCTCACGCAAACCACTCCGGACAAGGACAATCCGCCCAAAGTCGCGCCGCTCAAAACCGGACTTGTGCCATCCGAACGCGTGAACTTCCCCCGTGCCCGACCTCAGGCGCCCGCGCTGTCGCGGACCACGGCGATGCCCGCCTCGCGCTGGCGCTTGAGCTCGGCCTTGAGCTTGGCCGGGTCGGCGGCGAAGACGAAGCCGAAGCTCACACCGCCCTCCTTGCCGATGGTCGCGTGGTGGAGCTTGTGCGCCTGCACCAGCCGCTTGGCGTAGCCGTGCTTGGGCACCCAGCGGAAGTAGCGCTGATGCACCAGCCCGTCGTGGACTACCGTGTAGATCAGCCCGTAGAGCGTGATCCCCAGCGCCACCCACCAGAGCAGTTCGGAATAGAGATAGCCGATCAGGAACAGGAAGAAGACGATGGTGCCGAAGGTGACCGCATAGAGATCGTTCTTTTCGAAGACATGATCGTGCGGTTCGTGATGATCGCGGTGCCAGCCCCAGCCCCAGCCATGCATTATGTATTTGTGCGCCCACCAGGCGAACAGCTCCATACCCAGCACCGCCAGCACGACGGTCAGAATGATGGCGGGGACGGTCATGCGTGTCTCACTCGCTCGGGTTGCGGGTTTTCGGCTGCGGCTGGAGCAGACCGGGCAGCGCCCACCACGGCACGTCGGGTGCGCGATGGTGTTCGTGGTGATAGCCGAAATGGAAACAGGATGCGAGCGATGCCAGCGTCCCGAACCGCTCGCTGCGCGCATTGTGACGATCGGCGAAGCCGGTATGGCCCGCGCTTTCGTGGCGGTGCGGGCGGTAGGTGCCGAAATAGAACAATTGCAGCGAGGAAGCGATCGCCGGGAGCCCGTAGAGCAACACGATCTTCTCGACCGGGACCGCGAACACCAGCCAGTAGAGCAGCACCATGAAGGAAACGAACAGCACCGAGCGCCAGCCGAAATAGCGGGTCAGAAAGGTTGCGTACCAGCGCCAGAAACGGGTGGGATTGACGGCATCGAAATCGGGGTCGCGCGCCGAGCCGGGCGATTTGTGATGCGCGAAATGGGCGCTTCGCATCCGCTTCCAGGCGAAGCCCGCGTAGAGGAACAGCAGCACTGCGCCCACCGCGCCGTTGAGCCGCCCACCGCCCGGAACCAGCGAACCGTGCATCGCGTCATGGCTAACGATGAACAGCCCGACCGAGAGCCAGCATTGCAGCAGCGCCATGGCTAGTGCCAGTGGCAGGCTGTTCCAGGTCAGCGCGAAACCGAACATCGCGTATAGATGGAGGCCGAGCCAGCTCGCGACGATCGCTGCGGCGAGGCCGAGCCCGATCGCGGCCTGTGTCAGGCGCGGGCGACGGGTGGGAAGGGTTGCGGTGCGGGACGACATGGCATGCGCCTACCAGCCCCAGGTCAGGGGCGGAAGGCCGAGCCTCAGCTGGCCGCTTGCTCGGCGGGAAAGAAGATGCTGCGCATTCCGTCGTCGATCCGCGCGGGCCGATGGGTGTCGACATGGATGCAGCACCAGGCCGACTTCACCTCGGCGAGCACTTCCTCGCCGCGGTGGATGACGGTGGAGTAGAAGGCGCGCGCGCCCCTGAAGCTTTCGAGCACCGTCTGCGCGATCACATCGTCCTCGAGAAAGGCGGGCTTGCGATAGGTGATCTCGTGCTTGAGCGCGACCCAGGCCTTGCTCGCCACCTCTTCGGCGGGCGCCAGCTTCTGCCAATGCGCGAGCACCGCATCCTGGACCCAGCCCAGATAGCGCGCGTTGTTGACATGACCCATGAAGTCGATGTCCGCGGGGACCACGGTGATCGGAAAGGCAAAGGGTTTTGCTGACATGGGTGCCAGTTAGGGATTGATACCTTTCTTTTCCATGACACGGCTATTGCTTGGGCGGGGAAAGATTGCACCTGTTGCCCGCTTGCCGCAAATCTTGCCGCTATGGCGAGCAAACCGCGCACACTTTACGAGAAGATCTGGGACTCGCATGTCGTCGAGCGGCGCGAGGACGGCACCTGCCTTCTCTATATCGACCGGCATCTGGTTCACGAGGTTACCAGCCCACAAGCCTTCGAGGCGCTGCGGCTCGCGGGACGCAGCGTGCGCCGCCCCGATCTCACGCTCGCAGTGCCCGACCACAATCTCCCGACCACGCCCCGGCTCGCGGGCGATGGCAGCCGGCTTCCGATCGCCGACCCGCAAAGCGCCGCGCAGCTCGCCGCGCTCGAACGCAACGCCCCGCAATTCGGCATCCGCTACATCGATGCGAGCGCCGCCGAGCAGGGCATCGTCCACGTCGTCGGCCCCGAGCAGGGTTTCTCGCTGCCCGGCACCACCATCGTCTGCGGCGACAGCCACACCGCCGCGCATGGCGGGATCGGCGCGCTGGCCTTCGGGATCGGCACCAGCGAGGTCGAGCATGTCCTGGCGACACAGACGCTGCTGCTCGCGCCGTCGAAGACCATGGAGGTCCGGGTCGAGGGCGAACTCGGGCCCGGGGTGACCGCCAAGGATCTGATCCTCCATATTATCGGGCAGATCGGCACCGCGGGCGGCACCGGACATGTGATCGAATACCGCGGCAAGGTGTTCGAGAAGATGAGCGTCGAGGGAAGGCTGACGGTCTGCAACATGAGCATCGAGGGCGGCGCGCGCGCAGGTCTGATTGCGCCCGACGAGAGGGTCTTCGCCTACCTAGAAGGCCGCCCCTATACGCCGACGGGCGAAAACTGGGACCGCGCACTGGCCTGGTGGCGCTCGCTGCGCACCGACGTGGGCGCGCGTTTCGACCGCAGCGTCGTGATCGACGCACGCGCGATCGAACCGACGGTGAGCTGGGGCACCAGCCCCGAGGATGTGGTCGCGGTGGGCGGCAGCGTCCCCGCGCCCGAGAGCTTCGCCGATCCCGCCAAGCAGGAAGCGGCGCGCAAGAGCCTGGCCTATATGGGGCTCGAACCGGGCACCCCGATATCCGAGATCGCGATCGAGAACGTCTTCATCGGCAGCTGCACCAACAGCCGGATCGAGGATCTGCGGGCCGCGGCTGCGGTGCTCAAGGGGCGGCGCAAGGCCGAGGGCGTCCGCTGGGCGATCGTCGTCCCCGGCTCCGGTCTGGTAAAGCGCCAGGCCGAGGCCGAGGGGCTCGACCGGATCTTCACTGCGGCCGGGTTCGAATGGCGCGAACCGGGCTGTTCGGCCTGCCTCGCGATGAACCCCGACAAAGTCCCGCCAGGCGAACGCTGCGCCTCGACCAGCAACCGCAATTTCGTCGGCCGCCAGGGTCCCGGCGCGCGCACCCATCTGCTCAGCCCGGCGATGGCCGCCGCCGCCGCGGTCACCGGGCGGCTCACGGATGTGCGCGAACTGCTGACCGACTCCCCCCTTGCCAGCCCCGGCCCCACTGCCCCATGAGGCCAGCATGACACGCAAGAAAACAGGCAAGGCCGCCATCGCCGGCGCCATCGGTTCCGCCGCCATCGCCGCGGCGATGCTCTATGTCTCCAATCGCAAGAAGAACCGCCCCCAGCAGCCAGGCCCCATCCCCCCCTCGGGCGAGAACCCCGAAACTGATTGATGAAAGCCGTCGCAACCATCGAGGGCCAGGCGATCCCCTATGGCGCGAAGAATGTCGACACCGACATCATCATTCCCGCGCATTGGCTGAAGACGATTACCCGCGAAGGGCTCGCGCAAGGCGCATTCGAGAGTGTTCGAGCCGAGCCCGACAACGTGTTCGACCAGCCCGAGAATATCGGCGCGCCGATTCTGATCGCGGGCGACAATTTCGGCTGCGGCTCGAGCCGCGAGCATGCCGCCTGGGCCTTGCTCGACATGGGCGTGCGCGCGGTGATCGCGCCCAGCTTCTCGGATATCTTCTCCAGCAACGCCTTCAAGAACGGCATCCTCGCGGTCGAGCTGCCGCAGGAGCAGGTCGACCGCTTGATGGAAGTCGCGCGCGAGCAGCCGATCACGGTGGATCTCGACAGCCAGACGGTGACCACCCCATTTCAGGATCGCTTCACCTTCGCGATCGATCCGTTCCGCAAGCATTGCCTGCTCGAGGGCCTCGACGAGATCGGGATGACCCTGGCGCGCGATGCCGCCATTTCCAATTACGAGACGAGCCGGGCGGCTGCGCTGCCCTGGCTCGACAATCCAAGGGAGAATTCATTGTGAAAGCCGTGCTGTCCAAAGAAACCGGCGGACCCGAAACGCTGGTGGTCGAGGAGATCGCCGAGCCCAAGCCGGGCGCCGGCGAGGTGCTGGTCAAGGTCGCCGCCTGCGCGATCAACTTTCCCGACACGCTGATCATCCGCGACCTGTACCAGTTCAAGCCGCCCCGCCCCTTCGCGCCGGGCGGCGAAATCTCGGGCACGGTCGAAGCGCTGGGCGAAGGCGTCGAGGATTTTGCGGTGGGCGACAGGGTGATGTGCGGGGTCGGCAATGGCGGGCTGCAGGAAAAGGTCGCGGTCGCCGCGCAGCGCCTGTTCAAGGTTCCGGACGGCATCGATCTGGTCCAGGCCAGCGCGCTGCTGATGACCTATGGCACCACCATCCACGGGCTCAAGGATCGCGGCGATATCAAACCGGGCGAGACCGTGTTGATCCTCGGCGCGGCGGGCGGCGTGGGTCTTTCCGCGGTCGAACTCGCCAAGGCCTATGGCTGCCGCGTGGTCGCCGCGGTCTCGACCGAGGAAAAGGGCGAGGTCGCGCGCAAGGCCGGTGCCGACGAGGTGGTGATCTATCCCCGCGCGCCCTTCGACAAGGACCAGTCCAAGCAGCTCGCGAGCGATTTCAAGGCCGCGGTCGGGCCGGATGGTGCGAACATCGTCTACGACATCGTCGGCGGCGACTATTCCGAGCCCGCGCTGCGCGCGATCGCCTGGGAGGGCCGCTTCCTGGTGATCGGCTTTCCCGCCGGTATCGCCAAGATGCCGCTCAACCTCACCCTGCTCAAGAGCTGCGACATCCGCGGTGTGTTCTGGGGCGCCTGGACCGCGCGCGAACCGCAGAAGAACGCCGCCAATATCGCCGAGCTGTTCGAGCTGTGGCAGGCAGGCAAGATCAGCCCGCTGGTCAGCGAGACCTATCCGCTCGAGCGCGCGCACGAGGCGATCGCCAAGCTGGAAAACCGCGGCGCGATCGGCAAGCTGGTGGTGACGATGCCCGGCTGACAATCCGGTTGCCGGGGCAGGCTGCCGGGCCTATCTCCTCGGGCCGACAGCCCCTGCCCCCACGAGGATCACCATGACCGATTTCAAGGATCGCCAGCGCGGCGAAGAAGCCAAATACGCGATGGACGAGGAAACCGCCTTCAAGATCGCGGCGCGGCGCAACCGCCTGCTGGGCGAATGGGCGGCGGGCCTCATGGAGCTCACTCCCGAGGAAACCGACGCTTACAAGAAGGCGGTCGTCCAGGCCGATTTCGAAGAGGCGGGCGACGAGGACGTGATCCGCAAGGTGCTGGGCGACCTGACCGCCGCCGGGAGCGAAGTGACCGAAGCCGATATCCGCACCAAGCTGGAGGAGTGCTCGGTCGAGGCGCGCCGCCAGTTCATGAGCGAGCAGGGCTGACGCTATGCCGATGCCCGCCGACGAAATCGAACGCCTGATCAAGGCCGCCCTGCCCGAGGCCGAGGTCGAGATCCGCGATCTGGCGGGGGACAACGACCATTTCGCGGCGCATGTCATCGCGCCCGAATTCGCGGGCAAGAGCCGAGTCCAGCAGCACAAGCTGGTCTACGAGGCGCTGGGCGGCCGGATGGGCGGCGAGCTCCACGCCTTGCAACTGACCACTCAGGTTCCCACCTGAATCATCCAAGCAAATTCGTAATGGAAGGCAGGACACTCCAATGTCCGATGTAAACTCCCGTATCACCGGCATCGTCGGCGAGGCCGACGTCGTTCTCTTCATGAAGGGCACGCCGCTGTTTCCGCAATGCGGCTTCTCGAGCCGTGCGATCGCCATCCTCGACCATTGCGGCGTCGCCTATGAAAGCGTCGATGTCCTGCAGGACATGGAAATCCGTCAGGGCATCAAGGGTTTCTCCGACTGGCCGACCATCCCGCAGCTCTACGTCAAGGGCGAGTTCGTCGGCGGCAGCGACATCATGATGGAGATGTTCGAGGCCGGCGAATTGCAGCAGCTGATGGACGAGAAGCAGGTCGCCAAGGCCGAGAGCTGACCGACGACGCCGCCACCGGCGTGCAACCACAACGGGAAAGGCCCGCGTGACCGACCAAAGTCACGCGGGCCTTTTTTTGTGCAGCATTCGGGGAGGCGGGACCGCAGACCAGGAGCGGCCCGCCTCGGTTCGAAGACCATCAGGGATGCTTACTCTATGCAGGCCTCGTGCCAAACCCGGTCCAGCTTGGCTGTCCGCGCATCGCGGTGGTTAACGCCCGGACCGCTACAAGCGAAGGTGTAAATTATCCCGACACGCAGCGAGGTCTTGCCTGCTTGGCAAGCCGTCGCCCAGCATGCAGTAGGATCAACATGAGCGCTTCCGACGACCAACCCATCCCCGCCGCAACCCTGGTGATCTTTCGTGGAGGGCGCGAGGGAGCCGATCCCGAATTGCTGATGGTGGTGCGCTCGCGCAAGATGTCTTTCGCCGGCGGTATGGCGGTGTTCCCCGGCGGCCGCGTCGATCCGGCAGATTACGACCTGGGGCGGCAGCTTGCTCGAGGTGAAGATCCGGAGGAACTCGCGCACCGCATTGCCGCGATCCGCGAGACGCTGGAGGAAACCGGCCTCGCCGTGGGCCTTACCGGCACCATCGACGGTACGCTTGCGCGCGAGGCACGCGCCTTGCTGCTGGAACAGGGCGCGCTTGCCCCGGTGCTTGAGCGCTTCGGCTGGGCGATCGACCGGAGCGCCATCATCCCCTTCGCGCGCTGGCTGCCGCTGGGCATGGCGCACAGCCGCATCTTCGACACCCGCTTCTACCTCGCAGATCTGGGCACCGGAGCGGTCGATGTCGAAGTCGATGCCACCGAGAACACCCGATTGTTCTGGGTCACCGCCAAGGGGGCGCTGGAGATGGCCGCGCGCGAGGAAATTGCGGTGATATTCCCGACGCGGCGCAATCTGGAACGGCTGGCCCTGTTCAGCGATTTCGCCGCCGCCAAAGCGCATGCCGGAGCGACTCCGGTGCGGATCATCACCCCGCAGGTCGACGAAAGCGGTGCCGCACCAGTGCTGCGCATCCCGCACGACGCCGGCTATCCGGTGACCACCGAAGTGCTCGAAAATGCCATGCGCGGCGACTGAGCCCCGCTACCGACTGCTTCGCAAGCGCTCCTGAACGGACGCGCCCGCGCGGAAAGTAAGTCCGAAATGGATAGAGTTTTTGGCGTCGCTTCGGGATCGGCCCGAACCCGCCCCTTCCCCGCGGAATACCGTAGCAACAGGATGATGCCGCGCAGCCTCCTGGAAAGCCATTGCATCGGCGGCCATTATAAACACGCCGTTATGGATTATCTCTCCGTTACTTAAAAAGTATTCGGCCGGCTTGACTCTATCAAATCAAAATTGATTTTTTCTGCAATACTCGCGCGTCATTAGCCCTATTTTTCCTAATCACTATGTATTTGTCTATTTCCGGTCGCATTTGCTTCTTTACAGCACTATCATTTACATCAAACAAATCGAGAATAGGATGATGGTGTTAGCGGCGCGAGTCGCTGATCAATAATATGGGTTGCTGCATCCAGGGTCGCTCCGACTGATTATTTCAAGGGAGATTATTGAGATGGCCAAGGAACCCGGAGAAGTCGTTCGCCGCCAGTTGTTCTTTTCCGAACCGCCGACCAAACAGGTGATCGAGCACCCGCAAGCCAAGCTCAGCTTCGATCTCGGCAAAGTCGATCTCGATGCAAAGCAATTGGCGGGGATTCGGAACGAGGCCGTACGCGCGGCGATGGCGGCCGCGGCGAAATTCCTCGGCCGAGATGATTTTGCGATCGATAGCGAAAGCTTTTCGACCTTCTCGACCTTCTCGACCTTTTCTTCGGCGGCATAGCTTCCCGTGTTGCAGCGGCTCTAGATAGGGCCGCTGCAACCTGAGCGTGGCACCAGTTTTCAAGCCGTCCGCTTCGGGAGCAAAGGGAGCAAGGCGTTATGCCAACCCCATTTTCGACCTTCGTGGTAAAGGTGGCAAGTCGCTGCAATCTGAATTGCGACTATTGCTACATGTACAATCTAGAGGATCGTACCTACCGCAACCAGCCGGCTGTGCTAACCGATGAGGTTGCGCGCAACGCTGCCAGCCGGATCGCCGAGCATGCCGTAGCACACGATCTTGGCGCGGTTCACTTCATCATGCACGGAGGGGAGCCGCTCCTAGCGGGCAAGCGACGGATCGCGCGGATCGCCACGACAGTGCGCGAGGTGCTTGCCGCTGACGACGTGCAGGTTCGCTTCAGCATGCAGTCCAATGGCATGCTCATAGACGATGAATGGATCGAGCTCTTGGCCGATCAAGGAATCCGCATCGGTGTCAGCGTCGACGGTCCTCGCGAAGTGCATGACCGGCACAGGCGGGATCATTTCGGCAGGGGGTCGTTCGACCGTGTCGTCGGAGCGATCGATCGATTGAAATCGCACCCGCGCGGCCCGGAAATCTTCTCCAACGTGCTTGCGGTGGTCGATACCGATATCGATCCCGAGGCGCTTCTGGATTTCTGGGACGAGATCGATGTCGTCGGTTTCGATCTCTCGCTTCCGCATGCCAATCACCTGCATCCTCCGCCTGCACCGATCGAAGCCTATCGCGACTGGCTGATCGCCTTCTTCGATGGTTGGTTCGACCGCAACAGACCCAACCGCCACGTTCGCTTTTTCGAGAATATGATGCGGATGATGTTCGGGTGCCAGATCAGCACCGACAACATCGGGGGCAAGCCGGTCGATGTTCTGGTTATCGAGACGGACGGCAGTCTCGAGCCGACCGACGCATTCAAATGCTGCTTCGATGGCGTCACCAAGCTGGGTGCCAATCTGGCCACGACCGCGCTCGACGAGCTGTCGGCCAATCCCTTGATCGAAGCCTTTCAGAAGGGATCGTCCGGTCTGTGCGATACCTGTCAGGCGTGCGAGGCTCGCGACATCTGCGGCGGCGGCTACATGCCGCACCGTTTCGGCGCGGATAACAGCTTCAATCACCCCAGCGTCTACTGCGGAGCGCTCAAGCCTTTGGTCCGTCATATGCACGCCCGGATCGTGGAAAGCCTGCCGGCGCAGATGCAGGGAATGGCAGCATGAACGATCGGGCCGTCCTCTTCGCCGGCCCCGCGTGCTCGGGCCACCGCCAGCGGATTCTCGCCATGGTCGCATCGCACAGTCGCAGGCAGATCGAGGCTGTCTGTCGTCGCTATGTCGAACAGCAGGCCGCCCTTGGGATATCGCTTGGCGAGGCAGAGACGCTGCTCCGATTTGCCTTCCTCCTCTCGCCCATGGAGGACAGCGCAACGCTCCGGGCTTTCCTGATGCACCCGACTACGCAATACTGGCTATCTGCCATGCGCCGCGCGAGCGGGGAGGCCGATCGGAAGTACCGGGGACCGTTCGCCCGCAATGCAGGCAATCTCGGACTGCAACTGGCGCTGGCGACGGGCGACGAGAGCAGTTGGCCAGTCGAGCTGGATGGCGAAGGCGGGATGAGGCTGCCGATCCTCGGCCGGCATGTCGAATTCGGCCGCGAAAGAGCCTCCGCGCGGACCGAAGCCGATATCGTCGCGGGCGGTGCGAGATTTCGCTTCGACGACGGCATGACCGTGGAAATTCCGCTAGGCGACCTCGTCGCCGAGACCGTCGACCCGGAGCCAAGCCTCGAACGCGATGGATTCTGCCTCACCCTTTACGAGCGGTTGATGGATGGCGCCGTTCAACTGCAACGGCGCGACGAATGGCTCCGCCCCCACTGGACCGGCACCAACGAGCGGAGCAACGGCACGGTGTATTTCGGCGCCTCCCCGGATCAATACCCCGCCCGTTTCCCGGTAGATCCTTTCGCCAGGGCGGCGCACCATATAGCGGTCGCGTCTCCCGAACTCGCTGTCGATGTCGCCAGTTTCACCCCGGTCTTCGTCCCCCGCAGCACTGGTCCGGAAAGGCGGATCGGATTCACGGTGTCCTCCCGCCAGGGCGCGATGTTTCTCGATCCCGACGAGCCGCAGTTGATGGCCGAAAATATCGTCCATGAGAATGCGCATGTTAAGCTGCGCTATATGCAGCTGGTGGACCCGATACTGGAAGATTTCTACGATGCGGATTGCGAACGCTTCCAGGTTCCGTGGCGGCCCGATCCGCGCCCCCTCCCCGGGATCCTGAAAGGCGCCTATGTCTTTTCCAATGTCCTCGATCACAGGCGCAGTTCCGGGGTCGATGCCACGGCGAACGACCTGGCCGAAGACATCGCCGGGGCCTTGACCATCCTGCGCGGGCATGGCCGCTTTACCGTAGCTGGCGAACGGTTCTTTTCCGAGCTCGAGGCCTGGAACGCCGCGGCGTGAGTACTCCGCGATCCTCCCTTCGCGCACTGGCTGCCGCGGTGGATCGCGCACGATGCATGTTCGATGTAACCAGCCACCGCCGAGGCACTCGACCGCACCATGCGCGGCGACCGACCCCTGCCCATCACCGGCTCGTCGCAGTTCCGCGCTGCGCCGGAACGAGTGGCGCTTCGAAACCGTTCTTTTGTCGAACTCTCAGACAAAGGACGCTTCCCATGGGCACGATCACCACCGTCAATCCGGCCACCGGCCAAGACCTCTCCACCTACGAACAAATCGACCGCGACGAGGCCGATCGGAAGGTCGAGGCCTGTCACACCGCTTTCGAGAAATGGAAGCTTCAATCGCTCGATGAGCGCGCCAAGATCATCAAGGGCATCGGCAAGGCGCTGCGCAACAACAAGGAAGAGCTCGCCCAGCTGATGACCGACGAGGTCGGCAAGCTGATCAAGGACAGCCGCGACGAGGTCGAACTGTGCGCCGCGATCTGCGACTACACCGCCGCCAACGGCCCGAGCGAGCTCGCCGACCAGAAGCGCGAGCCGAGCAATGCCGGGCGCGGCATCGTGACCTTCTCGCCGATCGGTGTCATTTACGGCATTCAGCCGTGGAATTTCCCCGCTTATCAGGTGATCCGCTACGCCATCGCCAATCTGATGACCGGCAATGGCGTGCTGCTCAAGCATGCCAGCAATTGCACCGGCAGCGGGCTCAAGCTCGCCGAGATCTTCGTCGAGGGCGGACTACCCGAGGACCTCTTCACCGTGCTGGTGATCGATCACGATACCTCTGACGCAATCATCGAGCACCAGAAGGTGCGCGGGGTGACGCTGACGGGGTCCGACCGGGCAGGCAAATCGATCGCCGAAGCCGCGGGCAAGGTGCTGAAACCGACCGTGCTCGAGCTTGGCTCCAACGACGCCTATCTGGTGCTCGAAGATGCGGACCTCGACCTCGCCGCTGAGGTTTGCGCCAATGCGCGGCTCTACAACAACGGTCAGACCTGCATCAACGGCAAGCGCTTCATCGTGACCGAGAAGGTCTACGATGCGTTTCTCGACAGGTTCAAGGCGCGTTTCGAAGCGGTCAGGACCGGCGATCCCAACGCCGAGGACAGCGACATGGGCCCGATGTCGCGAGCCGATTTGCGCGACACGCTGCAGAAGCAGGTCGATCAGAGCCTTGAGAAGGGCGCCACCGCTACGGTGGGCTGCGAGATCCCCGACGGCCCTGGCGCCTTCTACCCGGCCTCGATCCTCACCGATGTCGCACCCGGGCAGCCTGCCTATGACGACGAATTGTTCGGCCCCGTCGCCTCGGTGATCAAGGCGAAGGATGACGAGGACGCGATGCGGATCGCGAACGACAGCCGTTACGGTCTGGGCGGCGGGATCCTGTCGAAGAATGTCGACCGGGCGATCGAACTCGCCTCGCGCCATTTCGACACCGGCATGGTCTACATCAACACCTATGGCGTGGCCGATCCCGCGATGCCCTTCGGCGGGGTCAAGAACTCGGGCTACGGTCGCGAGCACGGCGGCTTTGGAATCAAGGAATTCGCCAATGCCAAGAGCATCTTCATCGGCAGTGCGTGATCGGTGGAAATGGTGCGCCCGGCAGGACTCGAACCTGCTGCCTCAAGATTAGAAGTCTCGCG
>CAXBFN010000017.1:0-36723 GCA_963975275.1 uncultured Erythrobacter sp.
ACGCGCGCCTGCGGCGCGCTCCCCCACCCCCGGCCCCTCCCCGAGGGGAGGGGAGGGGAGATTCCAGCTATGCCACCCCGATCTAGCGTTCGAGCGCGGTTAGCACCTGGTCGGGGGGACGGTGTCCGTCGGCCCACATGCGGATATTGGCGATCACCTTGAGCCCCGATTCCTCGCGGCCCTCGCGCGTCGCGCTGCCGATATGCGGTAGCGTCATGACGTTGGGATGCGCGATCAGCCGCGGGTCGACCGTGGGTTCCTCGGGATAGACGTCGAGCCCGGCGCCGGCGAGCTGGCCGCTCTCCAGCGCCGCGATCATCGCCTCCTGCTCGATCAGATCGCCGCGGGCGGTATTGATGATGCAGGCACCTTCCTTCATCAGGCCGATCCGCCGCGCATCGATCATCCCGCGGCTGTCGTCATTGGCGGGGCAGTGCAGCGTGAGGATATCGGCCTGCGCCACCAGCTCGTCGAGGCTCTCGACATAGCGCGCGGCGAACATCCGCTCGACCGCCTCGGGCAGCCGCTTGCGGTTGTGATAGGCGATTTCCAGTCCGAAGGCGCGCGCCCGGTGCGCGACCGCCTGGCCGATCCGGCCCATCCCGACGATGCCGAGCACCTTGCCGCCCAGCTTGCGGCCGAGCAGCGAAGTCGGGGTCCAGCCGGTCCACTGGCCACTGCGGATCAGGTGCACGCCCTCGCGGATCCGGCGCGGGACGCCGATGATCCCCGCCATCGTCAGGTCGGCGGTGTCGTCGGTGAAGACGCTGGGGGTGTTGGTGACGATGATCTTCCGCGCAGCGGCGGCGGCGAGATCGATATGATCGGTGCCGGCGCCGAAGCTGGCGATGAGGCCGAGATCGCTCCCGGCGCCCTCGATCAGCTCGCGATCGATCCGGTCGGTGACCGTCGGCACCAGCACGTCGCAATTGCGCATCGCCTCGGCCAGGGCCTCGCGCGAGAACGGCTGGTCCCCGGTGTTGAGCTGGGCGTCGAACAATTCGCTGAAGCGCGCCTCCACCTCGGGCAGCAGGCGGCGGGTGACCACCACGCGCGGGGCGCGGTCGAGGCGGCGGGTGGGGCGGTCGGGCGTTTGGGTCATGATCGGCTTCGGGCTAGGCGCTGCGGTGGCGGAGGGTCAAGGGGCGGTTGCTGCCGCTGCCCGCGCGAGCCGCCTTGCCGCGCCCATGCGCATGCGGTAAATCGCTGAGCAATCGTGAGAACCTTCCTTGCCATCCTGCTTGCCGCCGCTGCGGTATTGGCCGCTCCCGCGCAGGCGCAGGAGCGCGATGTGCCCTATTGGGCCAGCATCCGCGCCTCGGAACTCAACATGCGCGTCGGTCCGAGCCGCGACTACAAGGTGTCCTGGGTCTATCGCCGCCCCGGCCTGCCGGTGAAGGTCGTGCGGGTCATGGAAGGCTGGCGGCTGATCCAGGATCCCGATGGCGAGCAGGGCTGGGTGGTAGCCCGGCTGCTAAGCCCCGATCGCACCGCGATGGTGATCGGCGACGAACCTGCCGCACTGCGCGATTCGCCCGACGACAGCGGCGGTCTGCGCTGGAGCGCGGAGCCGGGTGTCCTCGGCGAAATCGGCGACTGTTCGGATGGCTGGTGCGAGTTCGATGTCGACGGGCGCCGCGGCTGGGTCCGGCAGGACCGATTGTTCGGCGCGGAGGAGCCCTGACCGGGCGGGGGCCACATCTGGGCTCCCGCGCGATTACTCCGCGGTGTCGGAAGCCGCAGCAGGCTCCGCGGCCTCCGCATCGCCGAGCCGGCGAACGCTCGCCGTCCCACCATCCGTCTCGACGCTGAAGCTCCCGTCGGCATCCGGCTGTCCGCCGGTGTAGCATTGCTCGATCGCATCGCCCTGCGGATCGTAGCACATCTGCTCGCCCTTCTGGTGCCAGGTGCCGCGCTCGATCTCGCTGCCGTCCAAGGTTTCGCGATAGGTCCCGTCGGCGTCGAGGGTCTGGCGGACCACAGTGCCGTCCTCGGCGGTGACCTCGTAGGTCCCCGCCATCTCTGCGTTTGCGGACTCGGCCGGGGCTCGTTCCACGCCAGCCTGCTGCGCTGGACCGCCATTCACCGGCGCCTCTGCGGAGCCGCAGGCGGCCAGCAGCGCGCATGCGGCGCCGATCAGATAGCGTCTCATCGGCGCGCGCTCAAACCAGCTCGACCGCGATCGCGGTGGCCTCGCCGCCGCCGATGCACAGGCTCGCGATCCCGCGCGTCTTGCCCTGGCGCTTGAGCGCGTTGAGCAGCGTCACGATGATCCGCGTCCCGCTGGCGCCGATCG
The DNA here is from genome assembly GCA_963975275.1 of uncultured Erythrobacter sp. Lineage (GTDB taxonomy): Bacteria > Pseudomonadota > Alphaproteobacteria > Sphingomonadales > Sphingomonadaceae > Qipengyuania. The sequence goes on from CAXBFN010000017.1 coordinate 2,297, forward strand.
GGTGCCCCAGCGCGGTGCCGCCGCCGTTGACGTTGATCTTCTCGTGCGGGATGCCGATGTCGCGCATGGCGAACATGGCGACGCAGGCGAAAGCTTCGTTCACTTCCCACAATTCGACCTCGTCCGCTTTCCAGCCGGCCTTCTCGAGCACCTTCTCGATCGCGCCGATCGGGGCGACGGTGAATTGGGCCGGCTCCTGCGCATGCGCGGCCATGGCCACGATCCGCGCGACCGGCTGCTGGCCGTTTTCCTTCGCGACACTCTCGCGCGTCAGCACCACCGCAGCCGCGCCGTCGGAGATCGAGCTCGAGGTCGCCGCGGTGATCGTGCCGTCCTTGGCGAAAGCCGGGCGGAGCGCCGGGATCTTGTCGGGCAGGCCCTTGCCGGGTTGTTCGTCGTGCTCGACCAAGTGTTCGCCCTTGCGCGTGGTGACCGTCACCGGGACCACCTCGTCGGCGAAGGCGCCCGATTCGATCGCGGCGTTCGCACGGCGCAGCGATTCGATGGCGTAATCGTCCATCTCCTCGCGCGTCATCTGGTAGTCGTTGGCGGTGTCCTGCGCGAAGGTGCCCATCGCGCGGCCTTCCTCATAGGCGTCCTCCAGCCCGTCGAGGAACATGTGGTCATAGGCGGTATCGTGGCCCAGCCGCGCGCCCGAGCGGTGCTTCTTGAGCAGATAGGGCGCATTCGTCATGCTCTCCATCCCGCCGGCGACGACGTAGTCCGCCGAGCCGCTGGCGAGCGCTTCGGCGCCCATTATCACCGTCTGCATGCCGCTGCCGCAGACCTTGTTGACCGTCGTCGCCTGGACCGATTTGGGCAGGCCTCCCTTGATCGCGGCCTGGCGGGCGGGGGCCTGGCCGAGTCCGGCGGGCAGCACGCAGCCCATATAGGCGCGGTCGAACTTGTCTCCGGAAACGCCCGAGCGTTCCACCGCCCCCCTGACCGCGGTCGCGCCCAGATCGGTTGCGGAGACCTCGGCCAGCGCGCCCTGCATCCCGCCCATCGGGGTGCGGGCGTAGGAGAGAATGACGACGGGGTCGGCGGCGCTGAACTGGGTCATGCTTGTGCTGGTCCTTGGGTTCTGGAATGATGTCAGACAAGCGATCTAGTGCTGCATCGCACCAATTTCAAACGGAGACGGACATGGCCAACGACCGCAAGAGCGAGATGGAAGACGTGCTGCGCCGGCAGCGGTCAGCTCACAACCAGACGCGGCCCGAGCCGATGGCACTGCGCAAGGACCGGATCGAGCGTGCGATCGCGCTGCTCACCGACAATGCCGAGGATCTGTGCAAGGTGATGAGCGCCGATTTCGGCAGCCGCTCGCCGCAGCAGTCGATGATCACCGATATAGCGGGCACGGTCGCCTTCGGGCGCTATTGCCTCAAGCGGATGGATGGCTGGGCCAAGCCCGACAGGCGCCACGTCCAGTTCCCGCTCGGGCTGCTCGGGGCCAAGGCCGAAGTGCGCTACGAGCCCAAGGGCGTGGTGGGCATTCTCAGCCCGTGGAACTTCCCGGTCAACCTGACCTTCGGGCCGCTGATGCAGGTCTTCGCCGCGGGCAACCGCGCGATGATCAAGCCCAGCGAATTCACCGAGCGCACCAGCATGCTGATGCGCGAACTGGTCGCCAAGACCTTCACCCCCGACGAATGCGCGGTCTTCACCGGTCCGCCCGAGGTCGCGGCGGCGTTCAGTTCGCTGCCTTTCGACCATCTGGTGTTCACCGGCTCGACCGCGACCGGGCGCAAAGTGATGGAGGCGGCTTCGGCAAATCTGGTGCCGGTCACGCTCGAACTGGGCGGCAAGAGCCCGGTGATCATGGGGCGCAGCGCCGATTTCGCCAAAGCGGGCGAGCGGGTCGCGCTGGGCAAGATGCTCAACGCCGGACAGATCTGCCTCGCACCCGATTATCTCTACGTTCCCGAAGACCGGCAGGACGAGGCGATCCACGGGGTCTGGCAGGGTACTGCGAACATGTATTCCTCGCTGCTCGAGAACGAGGATTACGCCAGCCTCGTCACCGATCGGCATTTCGACCGGCTCCAGGCCATGGTCGCCGATGCGCGCGACAAGGGCGCCGAGGTGATCGAGGTCAATCCCGGGAATGAGGATTTCTCGAGCACCAACAGCCGCAAGATGCCGCTGACGATCCTCAAGAACGTCACCGACGACATGCAGGCGATGCAGGAGGAAATCTTCGGCCCGGTACTGCCGGTGAAGACCTATCGCGAGATCGACGAGGCGATCGACTATGTGAACGCCAACGACCGTCCGCTGGGGCTGTATTATTTCGGCAGCGACAGGGGCGAGCAGGAGAAGGTGCTGAACCGAACGATCTCGGGCGGCGTCACGGTCAACGATGTGGTGTTCCACGTCTCGATGCACGATCTGCCGTTCGGCGGTGTCGGACCCTCGGGGATGGGGAGCTATCACGGAGTCGAGGGCTTCCGCGAATTCAGCCACGCGCGCAGCGTCTACACCCAGCCCAAGGTCGATGTCGCCAAGCTGAGCGGGTTGAAGCCGCCCTATGGCGCGAAGACCGCCAAGACGGTGAAGTCGATGATGAAATAAGCGTCACGCACCCATGCGCGGGTTGCAAGGGTCGGACCCTTGCACCCGCGCGGCGGGGAGCCTAGAGGCGGGCGCAACTTGTGCCTCAAGGCTTAGGAATCACCCGTGGTCGATCTCGAGCAGTACCTGCCGATCCTCATATTTCTGTTCATCGCGGCAGCCCTGTCGGCTGCCTTCGTGTTCCTGCCGATGGGCGTGTCGCGCCTGACCGGCGTGCACAATCCCGATGCGGAAAAGCTGAGCGAATATGAGTGCGGCTTCCCCGCCTTCGAAGAGCCGCGCAGCCAATTCGACGTGCGCTTCTATCTGGTCGCTATCCTGTTCATCGTCTTCGATCTCGAGGCGGCCTTCCTGTTCCCCTGGGCGGTAAGCCTCGAATTCACGGGCTGGCCAGGCTGGATCACCATGATGGTCTTCCTCGGCGAGCTAATCATCGGTTTCGCCTACGCGTGGAAGATCGGTGCACTGGAGTGGGAATGAGATGAGCGACCACAGCACCAAGACCAGCCTCGCCGGCCTGCAATCCTCGAACGGGAGCGATCAGCCCCGGATGGATCACTATCGTCCGCTGACCGCCGACCACAATCAGGCGCTGCACGGCGCGCCTACCGCGCGGGCGGGCGAGATTCGCCAGCCCGACGCCGAATATTTCAACGCGCTTCAGACCGAGGTGAACGACAAGGGCTTCCTCGTCGCCAGCACCGAGGATCTGTTCCAGTGGGCGCGCACGGGTTCGCTGTGGTGGATGACCTTCGGCCTCGCCTGCTGCGCGGTCGAGATGATCCACGTCAACATGCCGCGTTACGACATGGAGCGGTTCGGCGTCGCCCCGCGCGCCAGCCCGCGCCAGTCGGACGTGATGATCGTCGCCGGTACGCTGTGCAACAAGATGGCTCCGGCGCTGCGCAAGGTCTACGACCAGATGTCGGACCCGAAATACGTCATCTCGATGGGCAGCTGCGCCAATGGCGGCGGCTATTATCATTACAGCTACTCGGTAGTGCGCGGCTGCGACCGGATCGTGCCGGTCGATATCTATGTCCCCGGCTGTCCGCCCACCGCCGAAGCCCTGCTTTACGGCGTGATGCAGTTGCAGCGTAAGATCCGCCGCAGCGGCACGATCGAGCGATAGGCGGAGCACATGGCCGTACTTCATTCCGCACCCCGCTTCACCCGGATCGAGGGTCTCAAGGGCACCCTCTCCCGCGCGCTCGGCGATCATCTGCTCCAGGCCCATGAAGAGCATGGCGAGCTGGTGCTGACCGTCCGGCGCGGCAGCATCGAGGATGCGCTGCGTCTGCTCCGCGACGAGCATTCCTACCAGCAGCTGATGGAAATTGCCGGGGTCGACTATCCCTCGCGGCCCGAGCGCTTCGAAGTCGTCTACATGCTGCTCAGTCTCACGACCAACAGCCGGATCATGGTCAAGGTGACCACCAGCGAAGAGCTGCCGGTTCCGACGGTGACGACGCTCTGGCCCAATGCCGGATGGCTCGAGCGCGAAGTGTTCGACATGTTCGGCGTGCTGTTCGACGGCAACACCGATCTGCGCCGCATACTCACCGATTACGGCTTCGAAGGGCACCCTTTCCGCAAGGATTTTCCCCTTACCGGCTATCAGGAATTGCGCTATTCCGAAGACGAGAAGCGGGTGGTTTACGAGCCCGTCGATCTGCCGCAGGATCTGCGCCAGTTCGATTTTCTCTCGCCCTGGGAAGGTGCGGACTACGCTCTGCCGGGCGACGAGAAGGCGGAAGTTCCGCCGGTCGACGAAGTCAAGACGACCGCCAGCACCAAGGACACCGGTGCGGGCGAGAAGACCGATGAGAAGGCCGCCGAACACGTGGCGCCCGCCAAGCTCAAGAGCGGGATTGCCGGTCAGGGCGATGGCGAACCCGCGCCGGTCGATACCGACATAGACGAGCCGGGCGCACCCGACCCGACCGAAGATCGCCTCGATCAGCCCGCGCGGGAGACCACCGCGAAGGACACCAAGGGCGCCACCGAGACCGACAAAGAGGAGCGTGACACGTGAACAAGATCCTGATCGTCGCCACCGCGCTCCTGGTCGCCGGGTGCTCGCAAGAACCCGCCAGCACCGAAACCGCCGATGATTTCGCCAGTCGCGTCGGCGCCCCCGGTTCGGTCTCCGAAGGCGGCGTTCCGGCACCGGTCGAAACCACTGCGGTCAAGGCCGCGCCGCCCGCCAATGCCGACGTGTTCCAGCTCGAGAAGCTGGGCAATATCGGCGGTGTGGATCTTGGGCCGCGCGCAGGCGGCTGCACCTTCAGCGTCGAGGGGCAGGAAATGCTGATCGCTGCGGCACCTGCGGACCGTGCGCTGCCGGGCAAGGCAACCGTTCGCATCGGCGGGCAGTTGCTGCTGCTCGACGCGCCTCCGGGCGGCATCGAGCAGGTTCGCTCGGGCACGACCTTCACGGGCGAGGGCTTCTCCGCGCTGGTCACGCGCACCGGCCCCGACCGGGCTTCGCTGACCATCGCCGACGCCGCGGGCACGCAAAAGGCATTCGCCGGAAACTGGGTCTGCTCATGAGCATGCAACTCGAAGCCTCGCCCACCACCGACGGCGAGGTCATATCCAATTACACGATCAACTTCGGCCCGCAGCACCCCGCGGCGCACGGCGTGCTGCGCATGGTGATGGAGCTCGACGGCGAGATCATCGAGCGGATCGATCCGCATGTCGGCCTGCTCCACCGCGGCACCGAGAAGCTCATCGAGCACAAGACCTATCTCCAGGCGCTGCCCTATTTCGATCGGCTCGATTACTGCTCGCCGATGTGCATGGAGCACTCCTGGGTGCTCGCGATTGAGAAGCTGCTCAATCTCGAGGTGCCGATCCGCGCGCAATATCTGCGCGTGCTGTTCGCCGAGCTGACCCGGATCAAGAACCACCTGCTCAATATCGGCGCGCATGTCATGGATGTCGGCGCGATGACGCCTAACCTATGGGTGTTCGAGCTGCGCGAAGACTGCATGAACTTCTACGAGCGCGCCTCGGGCGCCCGGATGCACGCGGCCTATTTCCGGCCGGGCGGGGTCCATCAGGACGTGCCGCTCAAGCTGCTCGCCGATATCGGCGACTGGGTCGACAAGCGGCTGCCCGAGCTGTTCGGCGACGCGATGAGCCTCGTCATGGACAACCGCATCTTCAAGCAGCGCAACGTCGATATCGCCGTGGTGAGCAAGGAAGACGCGATCGCCTGGGGTTTCTCGGGCCCGATGATCCGCGCCGCCGGCATTCCGTGGGATCTGCGCAAATCGCAGCCCTACGACGTCTACGAGCGGATGGAATTCGACATTCCCGTGGGCACCAATTCGGATTGCTACGACCGTTTCATGGTCCGGGTCAAAGAAGTCTATGAGAGCGCGAAGATCATCAAGCAGTGCCTCGCCGAGATGCCCGAGGGGCCGGTGGCGAGCGACGACCGCAAGGTCTCCCCGCCCAAGCGCGGCGAGATGAAGCAGTCGATGGAAGCGCTGATCCATCACTTCAAGCTCTACACCGAAGGCTTCCACGTGCCCGCGGGCGAGGTCTATGTCGCGACCGAAAGCCCCAAGGGCGAATTCGGCGTCTATCTGGTCAGCGACGGCAGCAACAAGCCGTACCGCTGCAAGATCCGCCCGACCGCGTTTTCGCATCTGCAGGCGATGGACTTCATGGCCAAGGGCCACATGCTGCCCGACGCGACTGCCATCCTGGGCGCGATCGACGTGGTGTTCGGGGAGTGCGACCGGTGATCCTGCGCGAACTGGGCATCTTCCTCCTCGCCTTCGTCGCCTTCGCTTCGGCGGTGGCCGCCTATCTGGCGGCCTTCCACGGCGAGGCGTCGCTCAAGGAAATTCTCTCGACGGCGTTTGCCGCCGTCATCGGCCTCTATATCGGCCGCTATGTCGAACGCAGGTTGATCAATGGCTGACCGCTCTCCCGCTCCCGATACCCCCGAACTGCGTGCCCGCTGGGGTGCGTTCGAGTTCTCGAGCGAATACAAGGCGAAGGCCGACAAGGCGATCGCGCGCTATCCCGAAGGTCGGCAGAAATCGGCGGTGATGCCGCTGCTCGATCTCGCCCAGCGGCAGGTCGGCGAGGAAACCGATACGCAAGGCTGGCTGCCGATCCCGGTGATCGAATATGTCGCCAGCTATCTCGGCATGCCCGCGATCCGGGTGCTCGAGGTGGCGACCTTCTATTTCATGTACAATCTCGTGCCGGTCGGGAAATACCATGTCCAGGTCTGCGGCACGACGCCGTGCATGCTGCGCGGGTCCGACGCCCTGTTCGAAACCTGCGCGGCGCGCGGCATGGTCAAGGGGCATGTGTCCGAAGACGGCTTGTGGACGCTGACCGAAGTCGAATGCATGGGGAATTGCGCCACCGCACCGATGGTCCAGATCAACGACGACAATTTCGAGGATCTGACACCCGAACGGCTCGACGCCGTGCTCGATGCGCTGGCTGCGGGCGAAAGCCCCAAGGCAGGGACGCAGGAGCCTGGCCGTCACACCAGCGAGCCCAGCGGCGGACCGTCGACGCTGAAGGAAATGGTCGACGCCAACCACGATTATCGGAGCGAATGGTAATGGATATCGTCACCATCGCGATCGCAGTCGTCGCCATCATCATCGCCTGGAAGGTGCTCGCCGGCCTCGCCAAGACGCTCGCGCTGCTGGTGATTCTCGCGCTCGCCGCCTTCGTGGTGTTCGGGGGAGTGATCTGATGCTCGCCGACAAGGACCGCATCTTCACCAATCTCTACGGCTTCCAGGACTGGGGGCTGAAGGCGGCGCAGCAGCGCGGCGATTGGGACGACACCAAAGCGCTGATCGCGCGCGGGCAGGATTCGATCATCGACGAGATGAAGGCCAGCGGCTTGCGCGGCCGGGGCGGGGCGGGCTTCCCGACCGGGCTCAAATGGTCCTTCATGCCCAAGGAATCGAAGGACGGCCGTCCGAGCTTCCTGGTTATCAACGCCGACGAATCCGAGCCCGGTTCGTGCAAGGACCGCGAGATCCTGCGCCACGATCCGCACAAGCTGATCGAGGGCGCGCTGGTCGCGGGCTTCGCGATGCGCGCGCGCGCGGCCTATATCTATATCCGCGGGGAATATATCCGCGAAGCCGAGACGCTGCAGGCGGCGATCGACGAAGCCTATGATGCCGGTCTGCTCGGTAAGAACGCGTCGAAGTCAGGCTACGATTTCGACGTCTTCATGCATCGCGGCGCGGGCGCCTATATCTGCGGCGAAGAAACCGCGATGATCGAAAGCCTCGAAGGCAAGAAGGGCCAGCCGCGGCTCAAGCCGCCGTTCCCGGCGGGTGCGGGCCTCTATGGCTGCCCGACGACGGTCAACAATGTCGAAAGCATCGCCGTGGTGCCCACGATCCTGCGGCGCGGGGCGAGCTGGTTCAGCTCATTCGGGCGCGAGGGCAATGCCGGCACCAAGCTGTTCCAGATCAGCGGTCATGTCGAAAAGCCCTGCGTGGTCGAGGAAGCGATGAGCATTCCCTTCCGCGAGCTGATCGAGAAGCATTGCGGCGGCATCGCCGGCGGATGGGACAATCTGCTCGCGGTGATCCCCGGCGGCTCCTCGGTGCCGCTGGTTCCCGCCGAGCAGATCATGGACGCGCCGATGGATTTCGACGGGCTGAAAGCGCTCGGCTCGGGCCTCGGCACGGCGGCGGTCATCGTGATGGACAAGTCCACCGACATCGTCCGCGCGATCAGCCGCTTGAGCTATTTTTACAAGCACGAGAGCTGCGGCCAGTGCACACCATGCCGCGAGGGCACCGGCTGGATGTGGCGGATGATGGAGCGCCTGCGCACCGGCGACGCTGCGATCGAGGAAATCGACATGCTCCAGCAGGTCACCAAGCAGGTCGAAGGCCACACCATCTGCGCCCTGGGCGACGCTGCCGCCTGGCCGATCCAGGGCCTGATCCGCCACTTCCGCCCCGAGCTGGAACGCCGCATCGCCGAGCACAACGCGCAGTTCATGGAGGCAGCGGAATGAAGCATTTGATCGCGCTTGCCGCCGCCGGAGCTGCGCTCGCCACCGCTTCGCCTGGGCAGGCTCAGGACGAGGTCGATCGGTTTCTGGAACCTGGCTTGCAGACGGGCACCCGGTTCAAACGGGCTCCGGAAACTGCCGACCAGGGCGAAGCCCGCGGGCTGCAGAAGCGGGTCGCCAAGTGCGTGTATTTCCGGAACAAGGATGCTTCCCGCGAGCTCCTTGCGCATAGCGACATGGACCGGATCGATTTCGATGCTTTTGGCCAGGCATCGGACACGCTGTTCGAAGATCTCGATGTGGCCGAATGTATCGGTACGGTGATGCGCGGGTCGCAGTACCGAATGTACATGCGAATTCCCTATTCGACATTGCGCAACCTGCTCGCCGAGGAAGTCTATCTTCAGGACAACAAGGTTGCCGTCGCCATACCAGCCAACGCACCGCGCGATCTGGAAAACCGGTACGGTTACGAGCGCCTCAACCCGCGCACGGCAGCACTGACGCTAGTCGGTGATTGCGTTACGCATTCCAGCGTCGACGACGCGCACGCATTCCTCGAAAGTCGACCGGGATCGAGCGACGAAGAGGCCATGTTCGACGCCTTGGCCCCCACGGTTGTTGCCTGCCACGATACCGATGAAGAAGAGGTTGCTCTTCCCATCTCGATGATTCGTCAGATTACCGCCGATGCCCTCTGGGCGCGGAGCCATTATGGCGCTGCTGCGGCGCAAGGAGCAACGAACTGATGCCAAAGGTCACCGTAGACGGCCAGGAAATCGAGGTTCCCGATGGCGCCACCGTGCTGCAGGCCTGCGAGCTTGCGGGCAAGGAAATCCCGCGCTTCTGCTATCACGAGCGGCTGAGCATCGCCGGCAATTGCCGGATGTGCCTGGTCGAGGTGAAGCCCGGCCCGCCCAAGCCGCAGGCGTCTTGCGCGCTGCCCGCCACCGAGGGCCAGGAGATCCGCACCGACAGCCAGATGGTCAAGACCGCGCGCGAGGGGGTGATGGAGTTCCTGCTCATCAACCACCCGCTCGACTGCCCGATCTGCGACCAGGGCGGCGAATGCGATTTGCAGGACCAGTCGATGATGTATGGCCGCGGCGGCTCGCGCTACCGCGCCGACAAGCGCGCTGTCTCCGAGAAATACATGGGCCCGCTGATCAAGACGATCATGACCCGCTGCATCCATTGCACCCGCTGCGTGCGCTTCTCCGAGGAGATCGCCGGGGTCGACGAGATCGGCGCGCTGGGGCGCGGCGAGGACATGCAGATCACGACCTATCTCGAGCATGCCGCCGAACACGAGCTTTCGGCCAACGTGATCGATCTGTGTCCGGTCGGCGCGCTGACCAGCCGCCCTTACGCTTTCGAGGCGCGGCCGTGGGAGCTCAAGAAGACGCTCTCGATCGACGTCTCCGACGCGGTCGGCGCGAACATCCGGCTCGACAGCCGCGGGCGCGAAGTGATGCGCGCGCTGCCGCGCAACAATGACGACGTCAACGAGGAGTGGATCTCGGACAAGGCGCGCTACCAGATCGACGGGCTCCAGCGCCGCCGGCTCGACAGCGTATGGATTCGCAAGGATGGGACGCTGCAGAAGGCCGGCTGGGACGAGGCCTTCGCGGCAATCGCCGCGGCGCAGCCGGGCAAGAGCATCGCCGCAATTGCCGGCGATCTGGTCGATTGCGAGACGATGTTCGCCGCCAAGGCGCTGCTGTCCGCGATGGGTTCCGACCTGCTCGAGGGCCGCCAGACCGGCATGAGCTACGATGTTTCGAACCTCGCCGCAGTCAATTTCAACTCGACCCTTGCCGGGATCGAGACCGCCGATACGATTCTGATCGTCGGCAGCCACATCCGCTGGGAAGCGCCGCTGGTGAATGTCCGCCTGCGCAAGGCAGCCAAGCGCGGGGCGAAGATCTTCGTGGCCGGCAAGCGCTGGGACACGACCTACCCGGCCGAGTTCCTCGGCGAGGACCTCGGGTTGCTCAATGACGTCCCCGAAGCGCTGAACGATGCCATGACGGCGGCGGAGCGGCCCGCGATCATCCTCGGCGGCGCGGCGCTGGCGGCGGGTGCGCTCGCTCCAGCACTGAAGCTGGTCGATCAGTTCGGCCTCGTGAAGGCCGGCTGGAACGGCTTCAACGTGCTGCACATGGCCGCCAGCCGCATGGGCGGGCTGCTGCTCGGCTACGCGCAAAAGGGCGGCATCGCGGATATTGCCGCAGCCAAGCCCAGAGTCCTGGTCGCGCTCGGCGCCGACGAGGTCGACTTCGCCCGCTTCGAAGGCAGCCTCAAGGTCTATATCGGCCACCACGGCGACAAGGGCGCGCATGCGGCGGATATCATCCTTCCCGCGGCCTCCTATGCCGAAAAGGACGGGACCTACGTCAACACCGAGGGCAGGGTGCAGTTCGCCGAGAAAGCGGTGTTCGCGCCCGGCGATGCGCGCGAGGACTGGACGATCCTGCGCGCCCTGGCCGATGCGCTTGGTGTCGAACTCGGGTTCGACACTTTCGGACAGTTGCAGTCGAAAATGGTCGAACATGTTCCGGCGTTGGGCATCGAGGGGCTGGCCGATCTCGGCGCGCTCCCCGCAGCGGATGCGCAGGCTAGCGCGCAAGGTTCGATCAGCGCTTATCCGATCGAGGATTTCTACCTCACCAACCCGATCGCCCGCGCCAGCGACGTGATGCAGCGCTGCTCGGCCGAACTGCTCCACGGCGAAGAGATTCTGGAGGCCGCAGAGTGACCGGTTTCTTCCAATCGCTCGGGATGAGTTACGAATGGGCCTGGGGCGTCGCTACCCTGGCCGGCGTGCTGCTGATCGCCTTCCCGCTGATGCTCGCGGTGGCGATGGTGATCTATGTCGACCGCAAGGTCTGGGCCTCGATCAATCTGCGCCGCGGGCCCAATGTCGTCGGCCCCTTCGGCCTGCTGCAAAGCTTCGCCGACGGGTTGAAGGTTTTCTTGCAGGAAACCATCATTCCCAGCGCGGCGAACAAGGGCATCTTCCTGCTCGCGCCGATCGTCACCTTCACCGTCGCGCTCGCCGCCTGGGCGGTGATCCCCTTCGATGCGGGCGTAGTGCTGGCGGACATCAACGTCGGCCTGCTCTACATTCTCGCGGTCAGCTCGCTCTCGGTCTACGGCATCGTCATGAGCGGCTGGGCGTCGAACTCGAAATATCCCTTCTTCTCCGCCATGCGCGCGGCGGCGCAGATGATCAGCTACGAAGTCTCGATCGGCTTCATCCTGGTCTGCGTCGTATTGTGGGCGGGGAGCTTCAACCTCACCGAAATCGTGATGGCGCAGGTCGGTCACGGCTTCGGGATCATCAACGGCTACTGGTTCAACCTGCTGCTGTTCCCGATGTGGGTGGTGTTCTTCATCTCGAGCCTGGCCGAGACGCAGCGCGTTCCCTTCGACCTCACCGAGGCCGAGAGCGAGCTCGTGGCGGGCTACCAGACCGAGTATTCCAGCATGGCCTTCGCGCTGTTCTGGCTGGGCGAATACGCCAACATCCTGCTGATGTGCTCGCTCAACACGCTGCTGTTCTTCGGCGGCTGGCTGCCGCCGATCGACTGGGCGCCGCTCTATCTGGTCCCGGGCATCGTCTGGTTCCTCCTCAAGACCTTCTTCTTCTTCTTTATGTTCAGCTGGGTGATGGCGACCGTGCCGCGCTACCGCTACGACCAGCTCATGCGGCTGGGCTGGAAGGTCTTCCTGCCGATGAGCCTTGGGTTCGTCGTCCTTATCTCCGGCTATCTGATGGCCACGGGGCATTATTCATGACTATCGCCCATCTCATCAAATCGTTCACCCTCTGGGAGATCGTGAAGGCGCATGCCCTCACGCTGAAATACTTCTTCAAGCCCAAGGTGACGATCAACTACCCGCACGAGAAGAACCCGATCAGCGCCCGCTTCCGCGGCGAGCATGTGCTGCGGCGCTATCCCAATGGCGAAGAGCGCTGCATTGCCTGTAAATTGTGCGAGGCGGTCTGCCCGGCGCAGGCGATAACCATCGAGAGCGAACCGCGCGAGGACGGCAGCCGCCGGACCACGCGCTACGATATCGACATGACCAAGTGCATCTATTGCGGCTTCTGCCAGGAAGCCTGCCCGGTCGATGCCGTGGTCGAGGGTCCGAATTTCGAATATTCCACCGAGACGCGTGAAGAGCTGCTCTACGACAAGGCCAAATTGCTGGCGAACGGGGACAAGTGGGAGCGGGCGATCGCCGCGAGCCTTGAAGCCGACGCCCCCTACCGCTAACCGCCGCGCAACCGAAGCTGGGGCTCCCAAGACATTCGATGATACAAACCTTCGCCTTTTACCTTTTCGCGGTGTTCGTGGTCGCTTCGGCGGTCATGGTGATCATGTCGCGCAACCCGGTGCATTCGGTGCTCTGGCTCATCCTCGCCTTCTTCAACGCCGCAGGGCTGATGGTGCTGGTAGGCGCGGAGTTCATCGCGATGCTGCTGGTGATCGTCTATGTCGGCGCGGTCGCGGTGCTGTTCCTGTTCGTGGTGATGATGCTCGACATTGATTTCGCCGAGCTGCGCGCCGGGTTCATCCGCAACTTCCCGCTCGGCATCGCAATCGCGCTGGTGCTGCTGGCGGAGCTGGTGCTTGGGATCGGAGCCTATCGCGCGGGGGCGATCACGCTCGGAACACCGACGGGCGCCGCGGTCCAACTGATCGGTGCCAGCAACACCGAGGCGCTGGGTGCGTTGCTCTACTCCAGATATCTGTTCCTGTTCGAAGCGACCGGCCTGGTGCTGCTGGTTGCCATGGTCGGTGCGATCGTTCTGACGCTGCGTGAACGCGCAGATGCGCATCGCGGCCATCAGAACATCGGCAAGCAGGTCCGCCGCAACCCGAACGAGGCGACGGTGATGAAACGTCCGACCATCGGCAAGGGGATCGACCTGTGATCGGCATTGAACACTACATCGTCGTCAGTGCGATTCTGTTCGTGCTCGGCGTGCTGGGGATTTTCCTCAACCGCAAGAACATCATCGTCATCCTGATGGCGATCGAACTGATCCTGCTCTCGGTGAACCTCAACCTGGTCGCCTTCAGCGCTTTCCTCGGCGATCTGACCGGGCAGATCTTCGCCATGTTCGTGCTCGCGGTCGCTGCTTCCGAAGCCGCGATCGGGCTCGCCATCCTGGTGATCTATTTCCGCGGCCGCGGCACGATCGCGGTCGACAGCGTCGACCGGCTCAAGGGGTAAGCGCGCGTGCAATCGATTCTGCTCATCGTTTTCCTGCCGCTGCTGGCCGCCATCGTCGGCGGGCTGGGCAATCGCGCGCTCGGCAATACGCCGGTCAAGCTGATCACGACCGGCGCTCTGTTCGTCTCCTGCGCGCTGAGCTGGCCGATCTTTCTCGGTTTCGTTGGCGGCAGTGCCGAGCCGGGCGTGGTTCCGGTGCTGCAGTGGGTGCAATCGGGCGATCTTTCGTTCGATTGGGCGCTGCGCGTCGATACGCTGACCGCAGTCATGCTGGTGGTGATCACCACCGTCTCCGCGCTCGTCCACCTCTACAGCTGGGGCTATATGGACGAGGATCCGGACCAGCCGCGGTTCTTCGCCTATCTGTCGCTGTTCACTTTCGCGATGCTGATGCTGGTGACCGCCGACAATCTGGTCCAGATGTTCTTTGGCTGGGAAGGTGTGGGCCTAGCGTCCTATCTCCTCATCGGCTTCTGGTTCAAGAAGCCCTCTGCCAACGCTGCGGCCATAAAGGCCTTCGTGGTCAACCGCGTGGGTGACCTGGGCTTCATGCTCGGCATCTTCGGCACCTTTGTGGTGTTCGGCACCACTTCGATTCCCGAGATCCTCGCCGCTGCACCCGCGATGAGCGGCGCGACGATCGGTTTCCTCGGCTACCGCGTCTCGACGATGGATGTGCTGTGCATCCTGCTGTTCATCGGCGCGATGGGCAAATCGGCGCAACTCGGGCTGCACACCTGGTTGCCGGACGCGATGGAAGGCCCCACGCCCGTCTCCGCACTGATCCACGCCGCGACGATGGTGACCGCGGGCGTGTTCATGGTCTGCCGCCTCAGCCCGATGTTCGAGACCGCCCCGGTGGCGCTCGGCGTGGTCACCTTCATCGGCGCTGCGACCTGCATCTTCGCCGCGACGATCGGGACCACGCAGTGGGACATCAAGCGGGTGATCGCCTATTCGACCTGTTCGCAGCTGGGCTACATGTTCTTCGCCGCGGGCGTCGGCGCCTATGGCGCGGCGATGTTCCATCTGTTCACCCACGCCTTCTTCAAGGCGCTGCTGTTCCTCGGCGCAGGCAGCGTGATCCACGCGATGCACCACGAGCAGGACATGCGCTATTACGGCGCACTGCGTAAGGAGATCCCCTTTACCTTCTGGGCGATGCTGGCGGGTACGCTGGCGATCACCGGGGTCGGGATCTACTGGCTCCATGCGGGCTTTGCAGGCTTCCATTCCAAGGACGCGATCCTCGAGGTTGCCTTCGCGCGCGGAACCGAGACGGCGACCTTCGCCTTCTGGATGGGCACCTTCGCCGCGCTGCTGACCAGCTTCTACAGCTGGCGGCTGATGTTCCTGACGTTCTGGGGCAAGCCGCGCTGGGCCGACAGCGAGCATATTCAGCATGCCGTCCACGCTGGGCACGATGATTCCGAGGATTACAACCCGGCGGCGCAGGAAGATTCCGGTCACGACGCGCAACACCATGTTCCCTCACCCAATTACGAAGCGGGTACCGCGGGCTATCATCCGCATGAAAGCCCGGTGACGATGCTGATCCCGCTTGGCGTGCTGACGCTCGGCGCTGTTTTCGCGGGCTGGGTGTTCAGCCATGCCTTCCTCGACGATGCCGGATTCTGGCAGGGTTCGATTTTCTACAACGAGGCGCTGATCCACGAGATGCACGCGGTGCCGCTATTGGTGAAGCTGGCCGCTACCATCGTGATGCTGATCGGTCTGGCGATCGCCTGGCTGGCCTATATCAAGGACACCTCGATACCGGCGAAGGCTGCCGAGAAACTCGGGCCCGTCTACCGCTTCTTCTACAACAAGTGGTATTTCGACGAGCTCTACAACGCCATTTTCGTCCGGCCCGCCTTCTGGTTCGGGCGCCAGTTCTGGAAGATCGGCGATGTTGGCACGATCGACCGCTTCGGTCCCGATGGTGCGGCCTGGGTCGTCCAGCGCGGCAGCGTGCTCGCCAAGCGGGCGCAGAACGGGCTGGTCTATAGCTATGCGCTGGTGATGCTCCTGGGCCTGATTGCCGCGATTACCTGGGTGCTGTTCTGATGGATTTCCCGATCCTTTCGCTGATGCTGCTGGTCCCGCTTGTCGCCGGGATTGCCTGCCTGTTCATGAGTGCGCCCGCGGCGCGGCTCACGGCGCTGGCGGCGACTCTG
The DNA here is from genome assembly GCA_963975275.1 of uncultured Erythrobacter sp. Taxonomy (GTDB): domain Bacteria; phylum Pseudomonadota; class Alphaproteobacteria; order Sphingomonadales; family Sphingomonadaceae; genus Qipengyuania. The sequence goes on from CAXBFN010000017.1 coordinate 18,325, forward strand.
ATCGACCTCGCGCTCGGCGTGCTGCTCTGGGTGAACTACGACATCGGCGGCGCGCAGTGGCAGTTCACCGAGCGCGCCGAACTCTTCGCGGTGTTCGACTATGCGCTCGGGATCGACGGCATTGCGCTGATGCTGATCATGCTCAGCGTCTTCCTGATGCCGATCTGCATCCTTGCCAGCTGGCAGGGGATCACTCGCCGCGTCGGCGAGTACATGGCCGCTTTCCTGTTCATGGAAGTGCTGATGATCGGCGTCTTCGCCGCGCAGGACATGTTCCTGTTCTACATCTTCTTCGAGGCCGGCCTGATCCCGATGTATCTGATCATCGGCGTGTGGGGCGGCGACAACCGAATTTACGCCAGCTACAAATTCTTCCTCTACACGCTGCTCGGCTCGGTGCTGATGCTGATCGCGATGCTGTGGATGGTGAATGTGGCGGGCACCAGCAGCATCCCGGTGCTAATGCAGTTCGATTTCGCGCCGTCCGCGCAAACCTGGCTGTGGCTGGCCTTCTTCGCCAGCTTCGCGGTCAAGATGCCGATGTGGCCGGTGCATACCTGGCTGCCCGACGCGCACGTCCAGGCCCCCACTGCGGGGTCGGTGATCCTGGCGGGCGTATTGCTCAAGCTCGGCGGCTACGGGTTCATCCGTTTCAGCCTGCCGATGTTCCCCGAGGCTTCGGCGCAGCTCCTGTGGCTGGTGTTCGCGCTGTCGATGATCGCGGTCATCTACACCTCGCTGGTGGCGCTGGTGCAGCACGATATGAAGAAGCTGATCGCCTATTCCTCCGTCGCGCATATGGCGATCGTCACGGGCGGGTTGTTCGCTTTCAACGTTCAGGGCCTCGAGGGCGCGATGATCATGATGCTCAGCCACGGGCTGGTTTCGGGCGCGCTGTTCCTGTGCGTCGGGGTAATCTACGACCGGCTGCACACCCGCGAGATCGACCGTTACGGCGGGTTGGCGATCAACATGCCGCATTACGCGCTGTTCTTCCTGTTCTTCACCATGGCCAGCATCGGCCTGCCCGGGACCAGCGGCTTCGTCGCCGAATTCCTCGCGCTGGCGGGCGTCTATCAGGTGTCCACTTGGGCTGCTCTGGTGTTGACGACCGGCATCATCCTGGGCGCCGCCTACATGCTTTACCTCTATCGCCGCGTGGCCTTCGGGGTGCAGAAAAATCCAGATGCCGCCGCCATGCCCGACCTGTCTTTGCGCGAATGGGTCATGCTCGGGCCGATCGTGGCAGCGGTGCTGTGGATGGGCGTCTATCCCGAAAGCTTCCTCGCACCGATGCGTGCCGATATCGCGGCGCTCGACGCGCGGCTTGCCCGCGCGGCTCCCGAGGGTGACTCGCGTCCGTTGGTCGGCACGCCGCGGGCGCATGAAGCCAATTATATCGAAGGCGCCCATGGTGCCGCCGTCGGCGCAAGCGAGGGCGCCCATTGATGGATTACGCAGCTTCCTTTTACATTGTAGCGCCCGAGTTGATCCTTTCGGGTGCGGCGCTGATCCTGCTGCTGGTGGCGGCATGGGTGCGCGATGCAGCCAAATTCGTCACGATCGCTGCGGTCGCCGCGCTGTTCGGAGCGGCTTTCTGGACCGGGCACCTGCTGTTCGATCCGTCTTTTGAACTGAGCGCGGATGCCTTTGGCGGTCTCTACCGGATGGACGATTTCGGCAGCGTCGCCAAGCTGCTGATCTTTCTCGCGACGATCGCCTGCCTGATCGTCACCCCGCGCTATTTCGAGCACCGTCGCGCCTATCGCGCCGAATATCCCGTCCTGCTGCTGCTCAACGCGGTCGGCATGGGGATGATGGTCTCGGCAGTCGATCTGATGACGCTCTACATCGGTCTCGAACTGTCGAGCCTGTCGTCCTACGTTTTGGCTTCATTCCTGCGCGACGACACCCGATCGAGCGAAGCGGGTCTCAAGTATTTCATTCTCGGCGCGCTTGCCTCCGGTATCCTCCTTTACGGGATGAGCCTGGTTTACGGCTTCTCGGGCACCACGCAATATCTCGGCATCCGCATCGCCTTCGCCGATGGGCTCTCGACCGGCGCTCTGTTCGGCGTGGTCTTCGTGCTTGCAGGTCTGGCGTTCAAAATCTCTGCGGTTCCGTTCCACATGTGGACACCCGACGTCTATGAAGGCGCACCGACGCCCGTCACCGCCTTCTTCGCCAGCGCCCCCAAGGTTGCGGCGGTGGCGATGCTGGTGCGCATGGCGATCGAGGCCTTCGGCGCGCAGACCGATGCCTGGCAGCAGATCGTGATCTTCGCGGCGCTGGCATCGATCGTGGTTGGCGCGCTCGGCGCCATCGGCCAGGACAATCTCAAGCGGGTGCTCGCCTACAGCTCGATCAACAACGTCGGCTTCATCCTCATCGGCCTCGCTGTGGCGACTCCCGCGGGAATAAGTGCCGTGTTGGTCTATCTGGCGATCTATGTCGTCATGACCATCGGCGCCTTTGCCGCCGTGTTGATGCTGCGCGACCGCGATGGCGAGCAGCTCGAAACGTTCAGCGACATCGCCGGGCTCTCCACAGTGCGCCCGGTCGTTGCCTGGGGCGTGCTGCTGCTGATGTTCAGCCTGGCGGGCATTCCGCCGCTGTTCGGCTTCTGGGGCAAGTTCGTGGTCTTCCAGGCCGCAGTGCAGGCCGACATGATCGTGCTGGCCGCGATCGGTATCGCCGCCAGCGTGATCGGCGCATTCTACTACCTCAAATTCGTCAAGGTGATGTTCTTCGACGAACCCGCGCGCGAAGCCGAGAAGCACAGCCCCGCCGGCCATTGGGCCGTGCTCGGGATCTGCATGCTGATCGTCTCGCCGCTCGGCTATCTGCTGACGCCGTGGCTCGGCGCGGTTGCCGACCGTGCAGCCGCAGCGCTCTTCATCGTCGTTTGATCCGCACCCTCCCGCAGACCGGCTCGACCAATGCCGACCTGCTCGCTGCGTTGCACGCGGGCGAGCGGGTGGGCGAGGGCGATTGGCTGATCGCGGATCGCCAGAGCGCCGGGCGCGGGCGCCAAGGCCGCGACTGGTTCGATGGGGCGGGGAATTTCATGGGTTCGACCGTCGTGCGCCTGAGCCCGCGCGATCCCTCGCCCGCGACCCTGGCGCTGGTGTCCGGTGTAGCGGTCCACGAGGCGGTGATGCCTTTGCTGGCGGATGCGTCGAAGCTGACGCTCAAATGGCCCAACGATCTGCTCTTCGCCGGTGCCAAGCTGGCGGGAATCCTGCTCGAGCGGCAGGGTGATGCCATCGTCGTCGGGATTGGCGTCAATCTCGCCGCCGCGCCGGAACTGCCCGATCGCGCGACGATCGCGCTGGCGGAACTCGGACCCGCGCCCTCGCGGGACTTCTTCGCGCAGAGCCTTGCCGCGCATTTCGCCGCCGAGCTCGATCGCTGGCGGACCTATGGGCTCGATCCGCTGATCCGCCGCTGGGAAGCCGCTGCGCACGGGCACGGGACGGGCCTGACGGTCAGTCCCCCGGGTGAGGCCGCGATTGCCGGCAGCTTCGCCGGTCTGTCGCCCGAAGGATCGCTCAGGCTGCGCTTGGACAACGGGTCGGAGCGTGTCATTCACGCCGGCGACGTAATGCTCGCGAACTAGGATATGACCATGCTGCTCGTCGCCGATGTCGGAAACACGAATGTCGTCTTCGCCCTGTTCGAACGGGACGGGAAGGGCGGGCGCACGATCCGCACCCGCTGGCGGATCGCGACCGATCCGCGCCGCACCGGCGACGAATACGCGGTCTGGCTGCTCCAGCTGCTCCAGATCGAGGGTTACGGCCGGGAGGACGTGAAGCAGTTCATCATCGGCTCGGTGGTGCCCCGCGCGGTCCACAATTTGACCGTGCTCGCGAACAAATATTTCGACGTCGAACCGATCGTCGCAGGAGCGGGCGAGGAGGGCTGGGGGTTTGAGGTCGATGTCGAGGAGCCGCGTTCGCTCGGCGCCGACCGCGCGCTCAACGCCATCGCGGCGCATGCGCGCTACGAGGGCGATCTGATCGTGATCGACTTTGGGACCGCGACCACTCTCGACGCGATCGATTTCACCGGTGCCTACAAGGGCGGCATCATCGCCGCCGGCATCAATCTCTCCCTGGACGCTCTGGTGGGGAACACCGCCAAGCTCCCGCGCATTGCCATAGAGAAGCCACGCAGTGACAGCGTCATCGGACGCAACACCGAGGATCAGATGCTGATCGGCGTATTCTGGGGCTACATTGCCATGATCGAAGGACTTGTTACGCGTATGAAAGCGGAAATCGGAAGACCCTGCAAAGTGGTCGCCACCGGCGGGCTCGCCGTTCTGTTCGACGAGCACACCGGCCTGTTCGATCATGTCGACGGCGAGCTGACGCTCGAGGGCCTGGCCATTCTTGCGGATCGGCACGGCTCTTGAAGAAGGATTTCACCCCCGAAGACGAATTGCTGTTCCTCGCGCTCGGCGGCTCGGGCGAGATCGGCATGAACGTCAATCTCTACGGCTGCCGCGGCCGCTGGCTGATGGTCGATCTGGGAATGACCTTCTCGGGCGGGCAATACCCCGGCGTCGATCTGGTCTTCGCCGATCTCGACTTCATAGAGCAACGCGCCGACACGCTCGACGGCATCGTCCTCACCCATGCGCATGAAGACCATATCGGCGCGATCCCCTATTTCGCCGCGGAACTCGGGGTGCCGCTCTACGCGACCCCCTTCACCGCCGACCTCATTCGCCGCAAGCTCGAGGAAGCCGGGCTCGTCGACGAGATCGAACTCAACATCATCGATCACGACCACGGCCAATTCTCGGTCGGGGCGTTCGACGTCACCTATATTCCGCTTTCGCACTCGATCGCCGAGGGCAATGCGCTGCTGATCGAGACCCCCCACGGCACCGTGTTCCACACCGGCGACTGGAAGCTCGACGAGGACCCGATCGTCGGAGTGCCGACCACCGAGGAAGAGCTGCGCGAGATCGGCGACGAGGGCGTCCTCGCGATGGTCTGCGACAGCACCAATGTCTTCAATCCGAATCCGAGCGGATCGGAAGGCACGGTCTATCGCGGCCTGCTCGAGGAAGCGCGCAAGCATTCGGGGCGCCGGATACTGGTCACTACTTTCGCCAGCAATGTCGCGCGGCTGCACACGCTGGGCGAAGTGGCACGCGAGACCGGGCGTCAGCTCTGCGTTGCCGGACGCTCGCTCGACCGCATCATCGAAGTCGCGCAGGACAATGGCTATCTGCAGGACATGCCCAAGCCGATCGATTTCAACACCGCCATGGGGCTGCCTCGCGGCGAGGTGCTGATCATCGCCACCGGGGGGCAGGGCGAACCGCGCGCCGCGCTCGCCCGTATCGCCGAGGGCAACCATCAGATCGAACTGACCGCGGGCGACGTGATCCTGTTCTCCAGCCGCCAGATCCCGGGCAATGAAGTCGCGATCGGTGCGATCCAGAACAAGCTCGCGGAGAGCGGGATCGTGCTGGTAAGCGGCCGCGAAGGGGCGATCCATGTCTCCGGTCACCCCGGACGCCCCGAGCTCGAGGCACTGTACGAGTGGCTCCAGCCCGAGATTCTCGTGCCGGTCCATGGCGAGGTGCGCCATATGCAGGAACAGGCGCGGCTCGGCCGCGCGCGCGGCATCCCGCATTCGGTCTATCAGAAGAATGGCGACATGGTCCGCCTAGCGCCCGGGAAGCCCGGCAAGATCGGCGAGGTTCGCTCCGGCAGGCTCGTTCTCGATGGCGACATCATTCTGCCTGCCGATGGCGATGCGATCACCATGCGCCGCCGCATCGCACTCGACGGTGTGTTGATCGTCGCGCTCGACGATCGGCTCCAGCCGCGTGTCGAAGGTGTCGGTCTGCCGCTGGATGAGGATTACGACGCCTTCGTCGCCGAGGCGGAAGCGGATGTGGTCAAGGCGATCGCTCGTCTCAAGGGCAAGGCCCGGCAGGATCGCCGCGATATTCACGAGGCCGCGCGGCTAGCGGCCCGGCGCGCGGCTCAGCGCTGGTCCGGCAAGAAGCCGCAAGTGCGTGTGCTGATGCCGCGCGGTGGGTGACGCAATGCAGTGGACCTCGATTGTCGCGATCTATTTCCTCGTCTGGGTGATGACGGCTTTTCTCATGCTGCCCTTCGGAGTGCGGACTCACGACGAACTAGGGGTCGAGAAGATCCCCGGTCAGGCCGACAGTGCCCCGGCAAATTTCCGCCCTGGCAGGCTGGCGCTGCGCGCGACCGTGATCGCCGCAGCGCTAACCGCGCTCTACGTCGCCAATTACGACTTCGGGTGGATAACGGCAGACGATCTCGATTTCGTCGGACTGGGCAGGGAAGACTGACTATTCGCGCAGCCGCTCGATGGCCTGCGCCAGTGCCACATAGAGCTTGCCGATATCCGAGCTGAGCACGGTCACTCCGAGCGCGTGACCGTCGCGAGTCGAAAGCAGCGTGCGCAGCATCGCCTCGAAATCGTGGATATAGCGGCTGACATGCTCGCGGAAATCCGGATCGGCGTCGTAGATCTCGGCGATTTCGCGCGCTTCGGTGTTGTCGAGCAGCCGGACCGCGCGCCGGGTGAATATCCCCCGGTCGCCGCGCAGATAGGACGTCCACGCACGGTCGGTCACATCGGTCGAGAGGACCTTCCCGATATCGATGGCGTTGGAATTGAGCGATTCGGTGATCAGCGCGACCCGGCGGCTGAAGTCGTTGTCGACCTGTTCCTCGGCCATCTCGCGCGCACGGCTGACCCGGCTTTCCAGATTGCTAGCCAGCTCGTTCACCTTGGCCAACTGGTCGCGTAGGAACAGCGCCGCCTGGCGGCTCGCTGCGGTCGCGCGGTCGCTGGCTTGGTCGAGCGAACCGATCGCCTCGCCGGCGCGTTCTTCCACCGCGCGGTCGATAGCCGCCGCGCTCGCCTCGCCGACACGGTCGGCCAGTTTGCGGATCCGCACCGCCTGTTCGTTCTCGATCGAGAACAGCGCGCCGCGCGCCCTCTGCTCCAGTTCGGCGATGGCAGCGGTCAGTTCTTCGCGGACCCGTTCGGCCACCGCGACGTTCTGGGTATCAACGGCATCCAGACGATCGCGCAATTCGTCGAGCGCCTCCGCCTGCTCGGCAATCGTCCCGGATAGCCGCTCGCGGAATTCGCCGATGGTTGCGATCGCGGCGCGGCTATGGACGTCCGCCAGATCGACGGTTTCGGCGAGTGCGGTGCCGGCCTGGCTGGCTTCGTCCATCGTCGCCCGCAGTCGGTCGGTTCGTCCCTCTGCATCCGCAAGCCGGTCTTCAAAATCGGCGATAGCCACGGGCAGATCGTCCTTGGCATGCCGGGCGCTGGCCTGGATCAGCTCCAGCAGGCGCACGCTGGAATCGGTAAGGCCGGCGACGGCTTGGTCGGTTCCGTCGAGCGAGCTACGGCTCTGCGCCAGCGTATCGCGCAGATTGGCGACCGCGGCAGCCAAGGCATCGCCCGTCTCGCGGCCTTGATCGGCCACCACCCCCATTTGCGAGCCGAGTTCGGCGATCCGCTCGGCGAGTGCCTCGCCTTGTTCCGCCAGCGCTCGGATATACACCGCTTGCCTATCGCGCCTTTCGGCGAGATTGCGATCGAGCGCAGCAAGATTTTCCTCGAATGCCGCAAGGGCGCCGTCCTCGATGGTTGCGAACTCTTCCCGGCGCTCGGCAATTTGGGCGTCGAAAACTTCCTTGCGCCGGGCCAGCTTGAGATCGACATTCTCCGCCTCGGCAAGGAGCGCCTGCAGCTTTTGCTCGGAACCTTCGATCGCCTGCGCGTCCAGCCGGGTGACTTCGGCCAGAACTGTCTTCAACCGATCGTGCAACGCCTCGGTCTGGCTGCTCCATGCGGACAGCGCCGCCTCTTCCCCTTCGCGGACCGCCTGGGCGGTGGCCGCAGCGTCGTCACGAAGCACGCGGAGCCGCGCGCGCAGCTCGACCAGCGCGTTGTCTTCGTCTTCGCGGTGCGCCTGCGCGAGGTCGTTCATCTCGTTCCGCAATGCGTCCGCGCGTGTCCGGATATTGGCGAGAGCATCGATCTCGCGCCCGTCGAGTTCGGTGCGGAAGGCTTCGCTTTCGGAGCGCAAAATCGTGAAGCGATCGGCAGCCGCCGCTTCGATATGGTCGAGCCGTGCGGCGAGATCGTCGAGCGTACCATCGATCCGTTCGCGCAGCGATCCCACCTGCCGCTCGCTCGCCTCGCCGAACTCGTTCAGTCGCGCAAAACCCGAGACCAGCTCGTTGAGCTGCGCAGTGGCGGTGCGTCCCGCGCTGCCGATCTGGTTCGAGGCATCGCGCGCCGAAGTGGCGATCACCGGAAGATTGTCGCGGAGTTTGGCCATGTTCTCCATGGCCGTGGTGCTGACGCTGGCGATCGCATCGACCTGTGCGCCATTGTCGTGAACCAGTTCCTGCAACCGTCCTGCATGTTCGGAAATTCGCTCGCTCGCAGAACGACCGAGGAATTCCAGCTCTCTGCTCTGGGTGGTGAGGAAATCGCGCGCCATGCTGAGTTCGCGGTTGATCCGGTGCAGCCGCTCCTCGAGCCGTTCCGACTCCAGCGAGAGCACGCGCGCGGCATCGCCGAACCGGTTCGCTTCGCGAGAGGAACTGCGCATGGCCAGCAACCAGATACCGATCACCAGCAACACCGGCACGGCCCAGGCGGTGATCCAGCCGATCCATTGCTGCGGCGTGCCTCCCCCGAGGATGTCCGCCCGGTTGGCCCAGCCGAAGAAGGCCGTCCAGCCGAGGATGATGAGTATCGCCGCGGCGGGGATAGCCCAGGAATAGCTGCGCCTTGCAGGTGTATCCTCTACCCAATCCAGCTCGTCTGCGACGGCATAGTCTTCCGGAAGAGCGGTGCTTTGAGCCTCGCCGTCGAGTTGCGTTTCACGGGGCCGATCGATCTCTTCCCCCTCCACGGCGCGAATATGCGTTCCTGTGCTCATACGAGAAACTACCACACCTGCTTCCGGGTTAAACCCTGTTTTAACCACGGGGTGCCAAGGGGAGGCATGGCATTTCAATCCGGGCCCTTCGAAGCCGCTCTGGCTACCGCTGCCGGTGAAGACGCAGCGCTCCAGCGCGAACTCAAGGCCGGCTTCCTTGACGGCGCCGAGCGCCAGCTCGATCTCATGCGCCGTTCGCGCTGCGACGCGAATTGGGAGATGGCGGCGAGGCGGCTGCACGCGCTGGCTGGCGGATTTCATGCGACGCAACTCATGGGTATCGCCCAGATGGCGGTTGGCGCAGTACCCGGCGATCCTGCGGTCTTGCGCGAAATCGATACGCATCTGGGCGAAATCCGGGGTCAGGCTACCGGCTGAAGGCGTATTGGGATTTGGCAGGCGCTGCGCTTGCCCCTATCCTTGGCGAATTCATACCAATCTTGGAACCCGCCACCTTTGCGCATCGCCATCCTGACCGCTCTTGCCGAGGATCCCGACCAGAAGGGACGAAAGCGCGCGTTCCGGATCTTCGCCGGGCGCTCGATCCTTTCGCATCAGCTCGATTGCGCGATCGATCTCGGCTGCGAGAGCGTTGCGTGCCTGGTCGGCGGGCTGGGGCAGGACGTCATCGCCTGCCAGCACCGCGCGGAAGCCGCGGGGGTGCGCTTCCAGGCGATCGAGGACCTTCGCCGCCTGTCCGGGCTGGTCAAAGCGGATGACGATATTTTCGTGATCGCCGACGGACTGCTCCCCGCCGCCGAGGAGGCCGTCCGGCTGCTGAACGAGCGCTCTGGGGTGCTGACCTTTCCGGTCGATCCGGCCCTGGGCTTCGGGTTCGAGCGGATCGATGGCCAATGCGCCTGGGCGGGTATGCTGCGGACGCGGGGCCAGTCCGTGGAGCGGCTGTCCGATCTGCCGCCCGACGCCGCAGCTGCCTCGGCGCTGCTGCGCATCGCGCTGCAGGCCGGGACGCGGCAGACGGCGCTCGACCCTGCGCTGCTCTTGAACGGCGACTGGCTGCTGCGCGCCGATTCCCCGACGCTGCTCGAGCGCGAGAAGCGCTGGATCGCCGGTCGGGTTTCGCCCGTGTCCTTCGCGGCCCCCGGGCTGGCGACGGCGGAGCGGATCGGCGCCCGGCTCGGGCGCGATATCGTCGGCACACGGCTCGAACGCGTCCCGCTGTTCGCTGCCGTGGGAGCAGGCGTGCTGGCCGCTCTGCTGGCGACGATCGGGAAACCACTGGTGGCACTGGCACTGGGAACGGCGATGGCCGTGCTGCTGCCGATTGCTGGCGTGATACAGCGGCTCGGAAGGGCCCCGCGCAATCGCACCAGGCGCTTCGGGGTCGACGCAACTTTGCGAGCCGGCGCCGACCTGCTGCTCGTTGCGCTGATTGCATTGACCATTCCGATAGAGGGTTCCGCCTGGCTGCGCCTGTTTGTGCCCACAATCCTGTTCGGCCTGCTGCGGCTCGGCGAGCAACTCGCGCTCGATTCTGAGCCTCGGGGGAGCTTTGCCAGCTGGCGGGCCCTCTATGCCGATCGGATCTTGCTCCTCGCCCTTGTTCTGCCTGCGGCGTTTTTCGGTCTTGCGCAGCTCCTCTGCGCCGTCCTTTCGTTGCTTGTTCTCGGCTCGCTCTTCTTCCGCGACGAGGAGGAGCGCGGGCTAACAGTGGATTAACCACGCCATGCTACGCGCAACCCATGATCGAACCCCATCCGATGGCTGAAACCGCCTGGCCCGAAGGCGACGCGCTGCGCCTCGCACTGGCGCGGGGCGACCGGGCGCTGGACCGGATCGGTCCGATCCTCGGACATCTGCTGTCCGCGCGCGACCAGTCGCTGTTCAGTGATGCCATCGTCGCCCGGGTCCGCGGAATGCTGATCAATCTCGCCCGGCAGGTCCTGCGCGTCCAGGCGGAGGCGACGGGGCAGAAGGGTCGCGAGCAGTTCGCCGACGAACATGGCGAGGCAATGGCCGAGAATTTCTTCTCCAGTCCGCTGCTGGTCGCACATTGCCATGCGCTCGCGCTGGAATGGCGTTTGGCGTCGGGTCTGGAAGAGGAGGGGGCCCTCGATCCCGTGCTGTCGCCCCTCATGCAGACGCTGATCGGACACGAAGACACACAGATCGCCAGCGCCGCCATGGCCGCGCTTGCGGCGCAGGCGCGCTTCGCGCAGGCGCAGCGGCGGATGGAAATGCCGATCGCGGAACTTCCCGGCGATCTGCTGCACGAAGCGCTTCTGGCCTGGGGCGTCTTCAACAGGAACGAACGCTCCGATGCGCTGACCCGCGCCGAAAGCAAGCTGCGCGCGGAGTTCGACGAGGGAGCGGGGCGGCTGTCGCTGCTCGACCGGCTTGTCACTACCCTGGGATCGGGCGCCAATGCGGCGCTGGCGATCGACCATGGAGGGGTGGCGCTGTTCCTCTCCGCACTGGCGCTACGCTCGGGGCAAAGCCGCGATATCGTCGCGCTCGCGACCAACGAGCAACAGGCAGCACGGCTGGCACTGAGCTTGCGCGCGGCAGGACTCAAGCCGCAGGAGGTCGAAGCCCAACTGCTGCGTATCCATTCGCACGACTTGCCGCCCCAGGGTCTCGACCAGATAGGCACTCGCGAGGCCGCGCACTTGCTTGCGCAGAGCATGCCGCTGGGCACCGGCCGGGGAGGAGTCTGAGCGATGGCGACGGTGGGGACACGATATCTGGCGCACGGCACGGTCGATGCCGAGGGCCGTCTGGCCACGGCCGAGGAACCGCTTGCAGGACTGCAGCGCGCCTGTGGAGGCGAGATCGGCGGAACGGTGGCCATCCCCGAACTGCTCGCTTTGGTGACGAAGGCGCAGCGCTACGGCCTGCGGCTGGCGCGGCAGTTCCGGGCGATCGATGGCGAGGAGCGGATCACAGCCTGGGTGGAAATCGAACCCGCCACCGCGGCAGATGGCACGGCGACCGGCTGCCAACTGGCGATCGTCTCGTGGCAGACCGAGGATCTGCCGCCCGAGGACGAAGTCGAAGCGGCCCGGCGGCGCAGCGAGATCGCTCGCAACCTGTCCGATCTCACTGCGCGGCTCGACCCCGATCAGCAGGTGCTTTCGATCCAGGTCGAGGCACCCGATCTCACTCGCCTCGAGCTGGCGATGCTGGCGGGGATCGGACGGCCATGGACCGATTTTGTCGACTTTCCCGGCAACACCCACCGCCAGCCGCTGCACTGGCGGCTCCTCGATGGCGCGGAATGCACGGTCGAAGGCTCCAAGCGCAGCTGGACTGCGCATCTCGAGCCGCTCGGTCAGCCCGATCCAGGAAGCGCAGGCTTTGTGCTGCACCTCTCGGCGAACAAGCCGCTGGGCTTGCAGGAACTGGAACTCGGCCGGACGACCACTCCCGATGCCCCCTCGCTGGGCCGCGACATTTCGCCGGTGCTGCGCCAGCCGATCAATCGCATAATCGCCAATGCCGAAACCATCCGCACCAAGCTCGCCGGGCCGCTGGCCGAGGAATACAGCGATTACGCCGCCGACATCGCCACCGCGGGCCAGCATCTGCTGTCGCTGATCGACGACCTATCGGATCTCGAGGTGGTTGAGTCGGAGGATTTCGTCACCGCGCCGGACCGGATCGATCTGGGCGACGTCGCACGGCAAGCGTGCGGCATCCTTGGGGTTCGCGCGCGCGAAAAGGGGACGACGCTGGTTCCGCCGGTCAAAGGCGAGAGCCAGCTGGCGATCGCCGAGTTCCGCCGCGTGCTGCAAATCCTCATCAATCTGATCAACAATGCGATCCGCTATTCGCCCGAAGGCAGTCAGGTCTGGGTCCGGCTCGACCGGATCGGTCAGCGTGCGCTGATCACGGTGGCGGACCAGGGCCACGGCATCCCCGAGGACCAGCAGGAAAAAGTGTTCGAAAAGTTCGAGCGGCTTGGCCGCAGCGGCGATGGCGGCTCGGGGCTCGGGCTCTATATCTCGCGGCGTATCGCCCGGGCGATGGACGGTGACCTGACCGTCGAAAGCGCGCCGGGACAGGGCGCCCGCTTTACCCTGTCCGTGCCCGCCGCGGAGGAATTGCGCAGCCGTCCGCGCGAGAACTCCGGGCCGGGTCCGACCGAACTGCCCGGCGCTAAGTGACATGAAAAAGGGGCGCCGAAGCGCCCCTTTCCCTTGCAGTGATTTGATCGACGCTCAGCGCTTGTCGATCGACACATAGTCCCGCTCTGTGGGGCCGGTGTAAAGCTGACGCGGACGACCGATGACCTGGCCGGGATCGGAGATCATCTCGTTCCACTGCGATACCCAGCCCACGGTGCGCGCCAGCGCGAACAGCGCGGTGAACATCGTGGTCGGGAAGCCGATCGCGGATAGGATGATCCCGGAGTAGAAATCGACATTGGGGAACAGCTTCTTCTCGCGGAAATAATCGTCGTTGAGGGCGATTTCTTCCAACTGCATCGCGGTCTCGAAGACGGGGTCGGTGACGTTGAGCGCTTCGAAAACCTCGCGGACGGTCTTCTGCATCACCGTCGCGCGCGGGTCGTAATTCTTGTACACGCGGTGGCCGAAGCCCATCAGGCGGAACGGATCGTTCTTGTCCTTGGCCCGCTCGATATAATGCGGAATGCGGTCGGGGGTGCCGATTTCCTTGAGCATGTTGAGCGCCGCCTCGTTGGCGCCGCCATGCGCCGGACCCCACAGGCAGGCGATGCCGGCGGCGATGCAGGCGAAGGGGTTGGCACCCGACGAACCTGCGAGGCGCACGGTCGAGGTCGAGGCGTTCTGCTCGTGATCGGCATGGAGGATGAAGATCCGGTCCATCGCCTTCTCCACCGCCGGATGCAGTTCATATTCCTCGGCGGGAACGCCGAAGGTCATGCGCATGAAATTGCCGGTGTAGCTGAGCGAATTGTCGGGCTGCAGGAAGGGCTGGCCGATCGAGTATTTATACGCCCAAGCTGCGATGGTGGGCATCTTGGCGATCAGGCGATGCGAGCTGATCTTGCGATGCTCGGGATCCGAAATGTCGGTGCTGTCGTGATAAAAGGCCGAGAGCGCGCCAACGACGCCGCACATGATCGCCATCGGATGCGCATCGCGCCGGAAGCCCTGATAGAACTGTCGCAGCTGATCGTGCAGCATGGTGTGCCGGGTGATCGTGTAGTCGAAATCGTCGAGCTCGGTCTGGCTGGGCAGTTCGCCATTGAGCAGAAGGTAGGAGACTTCCATAAAGCTGGAACTCTCGGCTAGCTGCCCGATCGGGTAGCCGCGGTGAAGCAGCACGCCTTCCTCGCCATCGATGAAGGTCAGCGCGCTTTCGCAGCTGGCGGTCGATTTGTAGCCGGGATCGAAGGTGAACTTGCCGGTCGAGCCATAAAGCTTGCGGATATCGACCACGTCGGGTCCGCAACTGCCCTGAAGCACGGGAAAGTCTACGCTGTCGCTGCCGATTTCGAGTTTGGCCTGGGTGTCGGTCATCGTGGCTCCTTGGACTGTTAGCCGTTGTCTGCGGTACCTGCGGGATCGGCGGCCTGCGCGTCGATGCGCGCCAGCGCCTCATCCTTCCCCAACAGGACCAATACGTCGAAAATGCCCGGGGATGTGGTCGTCCCGGTGAGCGCAGCGCGCATGGGCTGAGCGAGCTTGCCGAGCCCGATATCGAGGCGTTCGGCGAGTGCCTTGGTAGTGGCCTCGAGGGTCTCGATTGTCCAGTCATTTTCCGCGCGCAAAGCCGCGGAAACATGGGCCAATCGCTCGCGGCCGTCGGCGTCGAGCAAGGCCGCTGCCTTGTCGGTCACAGCCAGCGGACGCGCGGCGAACAGAAATGTAGCGCCCTCGGCCAGCTCGCCCAGATGTTTCGCGCGCGGCTTCAGCACCGGCATGGCTCGCGTCAGCAGTCCGAGGTCCGCCTCAGGTCCGATACGGTCCGCAACCAGCCCCGCCAGCCGCGCGTCGTCGGCCTCGCGGATGTAGTGGCCGTTGAGGTTCTGCAGCTTCTTGATGTCGAAACGCGAGGCGCTCTTGCCGACACCCGCGAGATCGAACAGCTCGACCGCTTCGTCGCGGGTGATCTCCTCGCGGTCGCCGTGACCCCAGCCGAGCCGCAGCAGGTAGTTGAACAGCGCCTCGGGAAGCACGCCCTCCTCGTCGCGGTAAGCCTCGACCCCGACCGCGCCGTGCCGCTTGGAGAGCTTGGCGCCATCGGCACCGTGGATCAGCGGGACATGGGCATAGACGGGCTGGGGCCAGCCACCCTCGATCGCATCCATCGCATGGTAGATCGGCAGCTGGCGGAAGGCGTTGTTGAGATGGTCGTCGCCGCGGATGACATGGGTCACCCCCATGTCGTGATCGTCGACCACAACCGCGAGCATATAGGTCGGGGTGCCATCGGCGCGCAGCAGGATGTAATCGTCGATCTCGACATTCTGCACGGTCACGCGGCCCTGCACCGCATCGTCGATCGCGGTCTCGCCATCGGCCGGGGTCTTGAGCCGGACGGTGTAGGGTGCGCCCTCGGGCGCCTCGCCGGGATCGCGGTCGCGCCAGCGACCGTCGTAGCGCATCGGTTGCTTGGCGGCGCGCTGCTCGGCGCGCATCGTTTCCAGCTCCTCGGAGCTGGCGAAGCATTTGTAGGCGTGTCCGCCCTCGAGCAGCGCCAGCGCGACCGCGCGATGGCGATCGGCGCGCTGCGACTGAAAGACCGGGGCTTCGTCGTAATCGAGGCCGAGCCAGTCGAGCCCTTCGAGGATCTTGTCGATCGCGTCCTGCGTCGAGCGCTTGGCGTCGGTATCCTCGATCCGGAGCAGCGCCTTGCCGCCGTGGTGGCGGGCGAACAGCCAGTTGAACAGCGCGGTGCGCGCGCCGCCGATGTGCAGGAAGCCGGTGGGCGAGGGGGCGAAGCGCGTCACGACCTGTTGTCCTGTCGCGATGCTATCGCTTGCCATCGTCTCTCGTTTCCCTTCAAATGTCTGCATGGCGACGCCGACAGCGCCGGAGGTGCCGCATCCGGGGGCCGGGGGGCCGAGCGATGCTGCAGTGCAGCGCCCATGGCGCAAGCGGCTCTGCATGTCCAGAGTTGGCGACGCCGCAGAGGCTTTCCTCACCGATGCGGGATTCGACCGGGGGCCGTGGCTTACCGTGGGTTTCGCCGGCGGGATCGGAGCCTGGTTCCTGCTCGACAACGCGCTGCAGTGGGTCGGATTTCTCACGCTCTGCGCAGGGGGCGCCGCGACGGCGATCGCAGCGTGGCGCGCTCGCGAGGACCGGATCCGCCTGCTGGTCACGGTTGTCGCGCTCTGCCTCATGCTCGCCGCGGGCATGACCACGATCTGGGCCCGATCGGAAATGGTGGGAGCGACCGCCATCGACCACCCGCAGATGATGCAACTCGACGCCAGGATTTTCGAGCGCGTCGAGCAGCCGGCCGAGGATCGTGTCCGTCTGGTGCTCGCCGCGCGCCATCCGGAAACGGCACGGGCGATGAAGGTGCGGGTCAACGTCCCGGTGGCGCGCGACGACCCCTCCTTCGCCGAAGGCGCGCGGATCCGCTTGCGCGCCAGGCTGATGCCACCCGCACCGCCGATCCTGCCGGGGACCTACGACTTCGCCCGTGCCGCCTGGTTCGAGGGTCTGGCCGCGACGGGATCGCTGGCGGGCGATATCGAACTGGTCGAGCCGGCAAGCGAAGGCGACGCGCTGGCGGCGGCGCAGCGACGGCTCAGCGCGCATGTCCGGGCGCGACTGGATGGTTCGCCCGGTTCGATCGCGGCCGCTTTCGCCAGCGGGGACCGCGGCTCGATCGCCGAACAGGACGATATCGCGATGCGCGATTCGGGGCTCTATCACCTGCTTTCGATCAGCGGCGTGCATGTCAGCGCGGTAATCGCCGCCGCCTATTTCCTGGCGATGAAACTGCTCGCACTCTGGCCGTGGCTGGTCTTGCGAGTGCGCCTGCCGCTGGTGGCCGCCGCGATCGGGGCGCTGGCGGGGATCGGCTTCACGCTGCTGACGGGGGCCGAAGTGCCGACGGTGCGCAGCTGCGTCGCGGCCTTGCTGGTTCTGCTCGCGATCAGCCTTGGGCGCGAGGCGCTGTCGATGCGGATGGTCGCGGTGGCGGGGTTCGGGGTGCTGCTGCTGTGGCCCGAGGCTCTGGTCGGGCCGAGCTTCCAGATGAGCTTCTCCGCGGTGATCGCGATCGTCGCGCTAAGCGGTGCGGGCTGGGTGAAGCGCTTTCTCGCCGCGCGCGAGGAAAGCTGGTTCGCCAGGACGGGGCGCCGCGTCGCGATCCTGTTCCTCACCGGGCTGCTGATCGAATTCGCGCTGATGCCGGTGGTGCTGTTTCATTTCCACCGCGCGGGGATCTACGGAGCCTTCGCCAATGTCGTCGGCATACCGCTGGTGACCTTCGTCACCATGCCTGCGCTCGCGCTGGCGCTCATGCTCGATCTCGCCGGGCTCGGCGGGCCGGTCTGGTGGGTCGTGGGGACCTCGCTCGAATTGCTGCTCGCTCTGGCGCGCGCGGTGGCCGAACAACCGGGCGCGGTGAAGCTGATGCCGCAGATGCGACTCGGCACGCTGTTGACGATCCTGGCCGGCCTCGTCTGGTTGGCGCTGTGGCAGGGCAGGGCGCGGGCATGGGGGCTGGTTCCGGTGGTGCTGGGCGGGGCGATGTTCCTCGCGGCGCCCAAAGCCGATTTGCTGATCACCCGGGACGGGCGCCACGTCGGGATCGTGGGCGAGGATGAGCGGCTGCTGGTCCTGCGCGAGAGCCGGAGTTCCTATGCGCGCGACAATCTGCTGGAGATGGCGGGGTCGGCAGGCGAGGTGGTACCGCTCGACCGCTGGCCCGGAGCGGATTGTACGCCCGAATTCTGCGCGATCACGCTGCGGCGCGGGGGCCTCGACTGGCATGTCCTCATGGCGCGCGGGCGCGACATGGTCGAGGAGCGCGCGCTGGCTGCAGCCTGCGACCGCGCACACATCGTCGTCGCAGAGCGGCATCTGCCGCGCAGCTGCCGCCCATTGTGGCTCAAGGCAGACCGGCGGTTCCTCGAACGCGAGGGCGGGACGCTCGTCTATCTAGGGACCGGCGAAGTCCGCTCGGTTGCGCAAGGACAAGGCAAACACGGCTGGTGGCGAGGTCAGCGAAATTGACGTCGCCTTTCCTAGGTCCGGTGGCTGCTTCTCGCCCGATGGCCACTGGCTCTTCGTCATGCCTATCCAACGGCGCAGACAGTAGCAATATCATCCGACCCCAGGTTGGAGTTGCGATTTGCTCAAGTTTTGTGAAGCAATGACCTAGCGGATCCGCCGGAATACAAATTCGGCGTTCCGGATCCTGCCACCTGCTGTAGCTTCAATCATCCGATCCGCTCACTAGGGTCCAGACTCATTCACAGCCAGAAGGCGACGGCGGTGGCGAGCGCCACA
>CAXBFN010000018.1:0-20533 GCA_963975275.1 uncultured Erythrobacter sp.
ACCGACGCCGATGTCGACGGCGCGCATATCCGCACGCTGCTGCTGACCTTCTTCCACCGCCAGATGCCCGAGATCATCCGCGCCGGGCACCTCTTCATCGCCCAGCCCCCGCTCTACAAGATCCAGAAGGGCAAGTCGGAGGTCTATCTCAAGGATCAGCCGGCCTACGACCGCTTTTTGGTCCAGACCGGGCTCCACGGCCGCCTGCTCGAAACCGCGAACGGAACGCGCGGCGGCGCCGAACTGGCCGGACTGGTCGAGCATGCGCTGCGGCTGCGCAATCTGTTCGGCTTCGTGCCGCGCAAATACAATTACGCGCTGATCGAGGCGATGGCGCTGGCCGGTGCGCTTGACCCCGAACTGACCGACCGCAGCGATGCGCTGAACAAGGCCGCCGCGCATCTCCAGATGGGCGACACCGAAGCCCGCTGGAGTGCCGAGATCGGCGACGACGGCCTGGTCCGTTTCCGCCGGCTCTGGCGCGGGGTGACCGATGTCCACGAGATCGAGGCCGCCTTCCTGACCAGCGCCGAAGCGCGCAAGCTCCACCGCGTCGCGGGCGAGCACGCCGAGGTCTACCAGAGCCCGGTGCACTTGGTGAAAGGCAGCGAGGACGAGCCCGAACCGGTGGATCCCGACAGCGCCGACGAGACCGATTCGGATGCCCCCGCGATCGCCGACGACAGCGCGATCACCCTGCCTTCGCAATTGCTCGACGCGGTCATGGCCGCCGGGCGCAAGGGCCAGAAGGTCCAGCGCTACAAGGGTCTGGGTGAGATGAACGCCGAGCAATTGTGGGAAACCACGCTCGATCCCGACAACCGCGCGCTGCTCCAGGTCAAGGTCGAGGACGCCGACGTGACCGACGAGATCTTCACCCGGTTGATGGGCGATATCGTCGAACCGCGCCGCGAGTTCATCCAGGACAACGCACTCAACGTCGCCAATCTCGATGTCTGAGCGCGGATGAGCGTGGTCGGAGACCCGCCGGTGCGCAGACGCGAGCGGGCCGATTCGCTCGCCGGCGACGCGCTCGAAGCTTCCAATGCCGAAAACCGCATCGAACGCGGCGGTTTCCTGCTGTTCCTCGCGCTGGCAACGCTCGCGCTGCTGGTGATCGTCCTCCCCTTCGCCGCCCCGATCCTGTGGGCGGCGCTGGCGGCGATCATCTTCCAACCGCTCTACCGCCGCTTCCTCGACTGGCGCCCCGGGCGCGAAAACCAGGCCGCGGTGGCGACGCTGGTGGTGGTCACCTTCGCCGTCGTCCTGCCGGCTGTGCTGATCGGCAGCGCGATCGTCACCCAGGCGATCGAGGTGGTGGTCGCGTTTCAGGAAGGCCGGATCGACGTCGCAGGCTGGTTCGCGCAGATCATGGATGCGCTCCCCGCCCGGATGCAGACCTGGCTCGCGCAATCGGGGTGGGGCGATCTGGTCGCGGCGCAGAACCGGATCCAGGATTTCGCCGAGCAGTCGGCCGGGCTGATCGCCTCGCAGGCCCTCGCCATCGGCGGCGGCGTGGCCGGTTTCGTGCTGGCGCTCGGCGTGGCGCTTTATGCCGGCTATTTCTTCCTGCGCGACGGGCGCACGATCGGCCAGGCGGTGGTCCGCGCGCTGCCGATGGAACGCGCCATCGCCCAGCAGCTCGCCGATCGCTTCGAGACCATCGTGCGCGCCACCATCAAAGGCTCCGGGGTGGTCGGGCTGGTGCAGGGCGCATTGGGGGCGATTACCTTCTGGATCGTCGGCGTGCCCTCGGTGCTGCTGCTGGGCCTGCTGATGGCATTCGCCTCGCTGCTCCCCGCGGTCGGGCCGGCGCTGATCTGGGTGCCCGTGGCGATCTATCTGCTCGCCATCGGTGCGTTCTGGCAAGGGGTGGTGGTGATCGCCTCGGGCGTCGCGGTGATCGGGCTGGCGGACAACCTCCTGCGCCCGATCCTGGTGGGCCGCGACACCGGCATTCCCGACTGGATGATCCTGGTGACCACGTTGGGCGGCCTCGCGCTGATCGGGCTCTCGGGGATCGTGCTCGGACCGCTCGCGGCGGGAATGTTTCTCGCCGGCTGGTCGATCCTGAGCGAGCAGCGCGAGGAGGCCTCCGGCCCCGCCCCTGAAATCCCGCCTGAAATCCCGCGCGAAACCTCATCCGAGACCATGCCCGGAATCGCGCAGTGAACTGGCAGCCACCCTCCTTCCCTTCGCAGCGCCGGACTTCGCAGCAGCAGCAGGTCGGGCAGCTCATCATCGCGGGCGCGCTGGTGATCTTCCTGCCGCAATTGCCGCTGGGCAATTACCTACTCTATCCCTTTACGATCCTGACCACCTGGTTCCACGAGATGGGCCATGGCCTCGCTGCGCTCGCGCTCGGCTGGGAGTTCGAGCGGCTGGTGCTGCTGTCCGACGGCTCGGGCTATGCCGAAAGCTATTCGCCCGCCAACCCGGGCGCCTTCGCCACCGCCCTCGTCAGCCTCGGCGGGCCGCTGGGTCCGAGCGTGATCGGCGCCGCGCTGATCGCGGCGACCAGGCGGCACGAATTGTGGCGTCCTGCGCTTTATGCGCTGGCGGCGATCATCCTCGTTTCGACACTGATATGGGTGCGCAGCCTGGTCGGGTTTCTGGTGCTGCCGTTGATCGCCGCCGCGCTGATCGGGATCGCGCTCAGGGCGCGCGACGGGCTGGTGCGCTTCGCGGTGCAGTTCCTCGGGGTGCTCGGCGCGCTGAGCATGCTGCGCGACTGGCACTATCTGTTTTCGCACAGCGCGGTGATCGGCGGACGCCCGATGCTGTCGGACACCGGCGCGATCGAGGAGGCGCTGTGGCTCCCCTACTGGCTCTGGGCGATCGTAATCATCGCGGTCTCGGGGGCGATGGTGGGAGCCGCGCTCAAATACGCGCTGGCCGAGGACGGCGGTCCCCACGGCTGACCGTCAGCCGGGAGGGAGCCTCCGGTCCGCGCTGTCGTAGAGCACGGTGCTTTCTCTCGCGCCGTCATCGGTTTCCAAACCGGGCAATTCCTCCAACCGTACGCCATCGCCGGCATCGCTTACCAGTTCCTCGAACAGCTTCTCGTAATGGTTGAGCGCGCGGCGCATTTCCTCGGTGGTGGCATCGGCGCCCTTGTCGGCGATCTCATGGCCTTGACGATAGTCGTTCGCGACCTCGGCATGGTGAACGGTCAAATCCTCGTGGCGGCGGTCGAAATCCTCCACCGGAAAGCCGCGCTGCGCCATCATAGTGCCCAGCAGTCGATCGGCGCGCAGCACCGCTTCCTGCGGACTGTCCACGAACAGCGTCTTTGCTCCCTGCCATTCGCCGGTGAAGCGCTCGCGTTCTGCGGCGCTGAGCGGTCGGAGATGGAGCTGCGAGACGCGCTGCTCGCGCTCCGCCAGATTGCGTTCCGCCTTGCCGCGCCCGCCGACCCGCTCGACCGTGCGATCGTATTCCTCGCCGTAGCGATCGCGCAGCCTGGTCGTGGTGCGGCGGCGCAGGACGAACCAGATCAGCGCCAGGACGATCACGATCGCCGCGACGATGATCAGAAATGTGGTGGACTGGCCGGCCTGCATCGAAACTCTCCCCCTGCCCCCAAGCCGTGACTGCGACTTCTCGGACCTGCAATCACAAACCCGCGTCCAGCCGGTGCGTTCCTTGAGGCGACGCGCTGCTCAGGCGGCGCGCAGCCCCGCAAGGCCGCGCGCGCCCCGGTCCTTGCCCGAAAGACCGGCGAACATCGTCTCGACGATGACGGCGAGCTTGGCCTCGCTCAGCCGCTCGTCGAGCATCATCAGCACTTCGGGCTGGGTGTAGGCGACCACCATCTGGTTGATCAGCGACAGCGCCTGGTCGATCTCGAGCGCTTCGAAATAGCCATCGGCCTGCGCCTGCGCGATCAGCTCGCACAGGTAATGATCGGCCAGATCGATATAGGAACGCACCCGCTCGAACCGGCGTGCGCCCAGCTCGCACAAAACGGCGAAGGCTTCGGGATCGCGGCGGTATTCATCGCGATTGTGAAGAAAGCGGCGGGCGAAGAATTCGTAGAATTTGCGGATCGTGGGCAGGTCGCTGGCGACCACCTCTTCCATCATGGCGACATGCGGTGCGAACCAGCATTCGGCGGTGGCGTCGAAGAGATCGCTTTCCTGCGGGAACAGCGCATCGATCCGCGCGCGCGAAAGTCCGGCTTCGACGGCGAGGACCTCGGGCGTGATTTCGGCGCCGCGCCTGGCGGTCAGCTCGATCGCCAGCCGCGCCAGCCGCGCGCGTTCGCGGGTCCTGTCTTCCCTCGTCACTGCTCCGCGCCTCCTTGGCCGCTCCCGCCGTTTAGCCCAAGCAGGCGAAGGTTTAAAGGCAGCGCGGTTGCAATCGTGTCGCCGGCTCAGCCGCGATTGCGGAAGCGCAGAACGGTGACGACGATCGGCCCGATCGCCGTCCAGGCCGCCACCCACCACCCCGCCGATGCCGCGGCGATCCAGATGCCCCACCAGACGCAGGCGGTGCCGGTCAGGCCGAGGCGGTCGCTGCGCCGCTCGCCGAACCATTCGCACCCGATCCCGGCGACGAAGAGTGCCAGCCCGAGCAGCGCCATCCCGCTGATCGCCTGGTCCCAGCTCGCCTCGAGGATGCCGTATTGCGCCGGGCTGGCGATCACGAACATCAGCAGCGCCTGGAGCAGAAACACCTTGAACAACGCGGCCAGCGCGAAGCGGCCCCGGGCGCGGTCGGGGGCGAGAAGCCTCGCGTAGCGCGGGTCCGCGCCTTCGCGGCGCCAGCGCAGCAGCCGCTGCAGCGCCAGCCGCACCCCCCACACCACGACCATCGCCATCAGCATGGTGGCCAGCGGCCCCGCCTCGGCAAGCCGCAGCCAGCTCAGGACCGCCAGCAAGGCGATCCCGCCGCCCCAGAAGGCATCGACGAAGGAAACGTCGTCCGCCTGCGGCGCCAGCACCCACAGGATCAGCGCGAGCCCGAGCAGGATCGCCGCATTGGCCAGCAGTGCCTCGATGATCATCATGACATTCCCTCTCCCTGCCCGCCGTCCTCGCGCAAGGATTGCGCCAGCCGTTCGAACCGCGCGCAATCGGGGCGCTTGGAGCGGTAGAATTCCGCGATCCTGAGCAGATCCGCGCGGTAGTCGCCGGTGGGCCAGATCGGCTCGCCGATGCCGCCCAAGCGGCGCTCCTGATCGACCCACGCCGGTACGATCGGCACGCCTGCGCTCAGGGCGATGTGGTAGAACCCCGATTTCCACTGCCCTTGCGATCCACGAGATCCCTCGGGCGCGATCACCAGCGCCAGTTCGTCGCTCGCCGCGAAGGCCGCGGCCACCTGATCGACGAATTTGGCCCGCTTGCCGCGATCGACCGCGATCCCGCCCATGTCGCGCATGAACCGCGTCATGGGCCATTTGAACAACGTGTGCTTGCCGATGAAGGCCGGCTTGAGGCCCAGCTGCTCGACCGCCCCGAGCACGAACACGAAATCCCAATTGGAGGTGTGCGGCGCACCGGTGACCACGCATTTCGAGACCCCGGGGTGGCCCCCTTCGAAGCGATAGCCGCGGCGCCGGTAAAGCGCGACGAGGAGGCGGTGAACGAGCCGCGAAAGGAGCGTGGGGCGGGGCGTCACATCCGGAACACGCCGAACGCCGGCCGCTCGGGGATCGGCGCCTCGAGCGTTGCGGCGAGCGCGAGCCCGAGCACGTCACGGGTCTGCGCGGGGTCGATCACCCCGTCGTCCCACAACCGCGCGGTGGCGTAATAGGGATTGCCCTCGTCCTCGTATTTCTGCCGGATCGGTGCCTTGAAGGCCTCGGCCTCGTCCGCGCTCCAATTGTCGGCATCGCGGTGGACGGTGGCGAGCACGCTGGCCGCCTGTTCGCCGCCCATCACCGAGATGCGCGCATTGGGCCAGGTGAACAGGAACCGCGGGCCATAGGCGCGGCCGCACATGCCGTAATTGCCTGCGCCGAAGCTGCCTCCGATTACGACGGTGAGCTTGGGGACAGTCGCGGTGGCGACCGCGGTGACGAGCTTGGCGCCGTGCTTGGCGATGCCTTCGGCCTCGTATTTGCCGCCGACCATGAACCCGCTGATGTTCTGCAGGAACAGCAACGGGATGCGCCGCTGGCAGGCGAGCTCGATGAAATGCGCGCCCTTGACCGCGCTTTCGCTGAACAGCACGCCGTTGTTGGCCAGAATCGCGACCGGCATCCCCCAGATATGCGCGAAGCCGCAGACCAGCGTGCTGCCGTAATGCGATTTGAACTCGTGGAACTCGCTGCCGTCGACCAGCCGCGCGATTACCTCGTGGACGTCGTAGGGCGCGCGGACATCGTCGGGGACGAGCGCGTAGAGATCCTCGGCATCGAACAGCGGTTCGACGGCCTCGAGAATTCCCGGGTGAATCCCCGCGGAGGCGGGGATCTCGTGCAGCCCGAATGAGGCCCCCGCCTGCGCGGGGGCGCAGTGACTGACGATATCGCGCACGATCGTCAGCGCATGCTCGTCGTTCTCCGCCAGATGGTCGACGACGCCAGATTTGCGCGCATGCAAATCGCCGCCGCCTAGATCCTCGGCCGAGATTTCCTCGCCCGTCGCCGCCTTGACCAGCGGCGGTCCGGCGAGGAAGATCGTCCCCTGGTTGCGGACGATCACGCTCTCGTCGGACATCGCGGGGACATAGGCGCCGCCCGCGGTGCAGCTGCCCATCACGCAGGCGATCTGCGGGATGCCCAGCGCGCTCATATTGGCCTGGTTGAAGAAGATCCGTCCGAAATGGTCGCGGTCGGGGAAGACCTCGGCCTGATGCGGCAGATTGGCGCCGCCGCTGTCGACCAGATAGATGCAGGGCAAGCGGTTCTCCTGCGCGATCTCCTGCGCGCGAAGGTGCTTCTTGACCGTCATCGGGTAATAAGTGCCGCCCTTCACCGTGGCATCGTTGCACACGATCATGCACTGGCGACCCGAGACCCGCCCGATCCCCGCAATCATCCCCGCGCCGGGGATGTCGTCGCCGTCGTAGAGGTCGTCGGCGGCAAGCTGGCCGATCTCGAGAAAGGCCGATCCGGGATCGAGCAGCCGCTCCACCCGCTCGCGCGGAAGCAGTTTGCCGCGCGAAACGTGGCGCTCGCGGCTGCGCTCGGACCCGCCCAGCGCCGCCTGCGCGACTTTCTCGCGCAGATCGTCGGCAAGCGCCTTGTTGTGCGCAAACCGCGCCTTGGCTTCGGGCGCGTCGCGATCGAGCGTGGAGGTGAGAGTGGGTGCGGTCATGAATTATCCGAAAGCTGCTTGGCTGAGCGCCAATGACGCCATGCCAGAAAAAAGACGAAGCCCGCAAAGGCGGCCTGCAGGCCCAGGCTGAAGTAGAATTCCTCATAGCCCGCGATGAACGCCGTGTACCCGTTCACCAGCACATTTGAACCCATGATCAGGCAGCCCAGCGCGATTGCCCAGCTCTGGCGCACCCAGATCAGCAGCGCCGCGAGCGGGTCCAGGAATACCAGGCTGGTCCAGTACAGGTTGAACGGCAGCGGGCGGAATTCGTAGGGCAGCCAGCCATAGGTCCAGATATCGAGCGTGTGGGTGGCGGTCCCGATCAGGAACCCGGCGCTCCACGTGAGCTTTGCAATGACCGGCACATCGCTGCGGCGAACCGACAGGACTTTCCCCCTATTCGTCATGCTGAACTCGTTTCAGCATCCAACTCTCCACCTGCGCCACACGCTTGCAGCCGAGGGATGGACCCTGAAACAAGTTCAGGGTGACGGTTGAAAACGGGCTTCGCCGAACGGCTCTAACGGCAATCCATCGCGCTGCAAAGTTGGATGGGGTCTGCTAGCGTTTCTTCACGAATTCGGCGCGCAGGACGAGACCCTTGATGCCCGGATATTTGCAGTCGATTTCCTGATCGTCGCCCGTCAGGCGGATCGATTTGATCACGGTCCCCTGCTTGAGCGTCTGGCCCGCGCCCTTGACCTGGAGGTCCTTGATCAGCGTCACCTGATCGCCGTCAGACAGCCGATTGCCCACCGCATCGCGCACCTCGACCGCGGGGTCGGCGCCCTCGCTTTCCGCGATCTGCGAAGCGGGCAGCCATTCGCCGCTCGCCTCGTCGTACACATAGTCGTCGTCGCCGCTCATGGTCTTACCCCGCCGCCCCGATCAACTCGCGCCCGATCAGCATCCGGCGGATTTCGTTGGTCCCCGCGCCGATGTCGAGCAGCTTGGCGTCGCGCATGTAGCGTTCCACCGGCCAGTCGAGCGTGTAGCCCGCGCCGCCCAGCGCCTGGACGCTTTCGCCCGCGACGCGGAAGGCGTTCTCGCTGGCGAGCAGGATGCAGCCCGCAGCGTCGAAGCGGGTGGTGTGGCCGCTGTCGCAGCTTTTCGCCACCGCATAGGTGTAGGCGCGCGCCGATTGCAGCGCGACATACATGTCGGCGACCTTGGCCTGCATCAGCTGGAAGCTGCCGATCGGCTTGCCGAACTGCTGGCGCTCGCGCAGATAGGGAATGACCGTGTCGAGGCAGGCCTGCATGATCCCGAGCTGCAGCCCGGCGAGCACCACGCGCTCGTAATCGAGCCCGCTCATCAGCACGCCGACCCCGCCGCCGACCGCGCCCATCACGTTCTCCTCGGGAACCTCGCAATCGTCGAACACCAGCTCGGCGGTGGGCGAGCCGCGCATCCCGACCTTCTCGATCTTCTGGCCGATCGAGAAACCGGGCATGTCCTTCTCGATCAGGAAGGCGGTGATACCGCGCGATCCGGCCTCGGTATCGGTCTTGGCATAGACCACCAGCGTATCGGCATAGGGCGCGTTGGTGATCCAGAACTTGGTGCCATTGAGGACGTATCCACCCTGCACCTGCTCGGCCTTGAGCTTCATCGAGACGACATCCGAGCCCGCGCCCGCCTCGCTCATCGCCAGGCTGCCGACATGCTCGCCCGAGACCAGCTTGGGGAGGTATTTCGCCTTCTGCTCGTCATTGCCCCAGCGCGCGATCTGGTTGATGCACAGGTTCGAATGCGCGCCGTAGGACAGCCCCACCGAGGCGCTGGCGCGGCTGACTTCCTCGACCGCGATGACGTGTTCGAGATAGCCCAGCCCGAGCCCGCCATCCGCTTCGGCGACGGTGATCCCGTGCAGCCCCAGCTCGCCCATCGGCTGCCACAGCTCGCGCGGGAACCAGTCCTCGCGGTCGACCTTCTGCGCCAGCGGCGCGATCTGCTCGTCGGCGAAACGCGCGACGGTCTCGCGAATCATCTCGCCGCTCTCGCCGAGCTGGAAATCGAAATCGGGGGTCGCGCGCATATCTGCTCCTGTTGCGGGTCTTTTCGGGGGCCTTCGCGCCGCCCGGTCGCCTGTCGGGCGCGCGATAGCCGGGTTGCGCCCGGCGGGCAAACCTCAAGCCCCGCCAGCCTCTTGCTCGATTGGAAATCCTTGCCTTATCGGGGTCTTGCGCTATGCCGCTGCGGCCCATGAAGCTGGCACGTTTTTCCCTCTGGCCCAGTCGCACACCCGCCGATCCCGCGCGATCGGACGAGCACGACCGTGCCCGGGTGATCGCCGCGCATGGTGTGGATGCGATCGAGGACGATCCCGAGCTGACGCGGATCGTCGAATTCGCCGCGCAATTGTGCGAAGTCCCGGTCTCGGTGGTCACGGTGGTAGAGGAACAGCGCCAGCGCTTCCTCGCCCGAACCGGGATCGACGTGCGCGAGACCCCGCGCCCGACCAGCTTCTGCGGCCATGCGATGGTGGAGCACGCGCCGATGGTGGTGCCCGACGCCACACAGGACCCGCGCTTCGCCGACAACCCGCTGGTCACCGGCGAAATGGGAATCCGCTTCTACGCCGGCGCCCCGCTGATTTCGAGCGAGGGCACTCCGCTGGGCGCGCTCTGCGTGATCGATTTCGAGCCCCGCCCGGAGGGTCTGACCCCATTTCAGACCGAAGGGCTGAGCGTGCTCGCCGAAGCGGTGATGCGGCGGCTGACCTTCGAGCGGCAGGCGCGGGCAGCCGACGCCCATCTCAGCCGCAGCGAACAGCGCGTTCGCCAGCTCGCCGAGCATCTGCCGGTCTATGCCTGGGCAGCCGATGCCGCGGGCAAGATCGACTACGCCAACCAGCCCTTCCTCGAATTCTGCGGCACCAGCGATCTCGCCGCGATCGATTTTGCCGCGCTGGTTCATCCGGACAATCTGGCACAAGTCACCGAAGCCCGCCGGGTTTCGCGCGAGACCGCATCGCGCTGGGAAGCGCGTGCGCAGGTCATGCGGCACGACGGCATCTATCGCTGGATGATCCTGCGCGCCTGGCCAGTGACGATGGGCGACGAGCCGCCCGAGGCGTGGTTCGGTGCCGCGGTCGATATCGACGATCTCCACCGCCTGTCCGATTCGCGCGACCTGCTCGCGCGCGAGCTGTCGCACCGGATCAAGAACATCTTCGCCGTCGTTTCCGGTCTCGTTGCGGTGCGTTCGCGCGCCTGGCCCGAAGCCAAGGAATTCGCCGACGAACTGCAATCGACGATCCGTGCGCTGGGCCGCGCGCACGACTATGTCCGCCCCTTCGAGGGCCGCAAGGGCTCGAGCCTGCACGGACTGCTCGAGGACCTGCTCGAACCCTATCGCGATGCGCAGGGCGGCAAGGTCGCGGTGAGCGGCGACGATTGCACGATCGGCGAGAAGGCGGCGACCCCGCTGGCGCTGATCTTCCACGAACTGGCGACCAATTCGGCCAAATACGGCGCGCTCGGCGACGCCGCGGGCTCGGTCTCGATCGACATCGCGAGCAATGGCGATGTCATCACCGCCGACTGGCTCGAAAACGGGCTGAGTCCGGGCGAAGGCGAGAGCGCCGCCGAGGGCTTCGGTTCGCGGCTGCTGCGCATGGCGGTCGAGGGCCAGCTCGGAGGCAAGTTCGAACGCCGCTTCGAGGACGATGCGCTGCACGTCACGCTGACGCTTTCGCGCGCAGCGGTCGAAGCGGGCGACTGAAGCAAGGCCGCGATCCCAAGCGAAGGGGTCGCGTTTCGCGGGCGGGTTTCCTATGCAGGTTGCGCCCAAGGAGAACCCCATGAAATCCGCCATCGCCATCCTCGCCGGTTCCGCATTGCTGGCCGCGTGCAGCGACGGCACCGAGCAAAGCGCGGCGCCCGAAACGCCGCAGCAGGCCGTGCTCAGCAGCGGCGCCCCGGAGGCCACGCCCACTTCCGAACCGCCGCCGCTGCCCAATGAATTCTCGCGCACCGCCTGGCGCGCGCGCGACGAGAGCGGCGCGCTCTACACCACCTTCCTCGATCCCGGCGGCCGCTATCGCGACCTGCGCAATGGCGACCTGTGGCAGCAGGGCGCCTGGGAATACGACGAGGAAGACCGGATCTGCTTCACCCCCGATGCCGAGGATTCGCTGGACCAGTGCTGGCGCCCCGAGCGGATGGACGAGTCGGGCCGTATGATCGCCACCAGCGACAGCGGGCGCAGGGTCCAGCTCGAAAGCGTCGAATACCGCCGACCCGAACCGCCGGTCGAAGCTGACGCCGATGGCGAAGACGGCTCTGAGGCAACGGACGCAGCGGCCGAGGTGTCGTGAACCGAGCCCCGGCGGCGCTTGAATTCGACCGTGTCAGCCGGCGCTACGGCGCTGTCCGCGCGGTCGACGAAGTGTCGCTGACCATCGCCCCGGGCGAATTCGTCGCGCTGGTGGGCGCCTCGGGCTCGGGCAAGTCGACGCTGCTCAAGACGGTCAACCGGCTGGTGGTCCCCGATAGCGGGCGGGTGCTGTTCGAGGGCGAGGACACCGCATCGCTCCCGCTCACCGCGCTGCGCCGCAAGCTCGGCTACGTCTTCCAGGGCATCGGCCTGTTCCCGCATATGACCGTGGGCGAGAACATCGCCATCGGTCCGCGGCTCGCGGGCGAGCGGCTGGCTCCCGAACGAATCGCGCGATTGCTCGAACTGGTCGAACTCGAACCCGGCATGGCCGCGCGCTTGCCCGAGGCGCTTTCCGGCGGGCAGCGCCAGCGCGTCGGCGTGGCGCGCGCGCTGGCGGGCGAGCCGCATCTGCTGCTGATGGACGAACCCTTCGGCGCGCTCGATCCGGTGACCCGCGCCGCGCTGGGGAACACAGTGCGCGAACTGCATGATCGGCTGGCGCTGACCACGGTGATGGTGACGCACGACATGGCCGAGGCGCTGCTGCTCGCCAGCCGGGTGCTGGTGATGGACGGCGGAAGGATCGTTGCCGACGAGGTGCCGCATGCGCTGCTCGCCGGGCGCGGCGGGCCAGTGGCGCAGGAGCTGGTCGCAGTGCCGCGCGATCAGGCCGGGCGGCTGGCGCGGATGACCGGCGAGGGCACGGCATGAGCGATTTCTGGACCTTGCTGCTGGGCCTGGGCGACGAACTCGCCGCGCATGTTCTGCTCTCCGCAGCCGCGATCGGGCTGGGGATCGCCATCGCACTGCCGCTGGCGGTCTGGGCGGGGCGCTCGGAGACCGTCGCGCGGGTGGCGCTGGGCTTCGCCAGCCTGGTCCAGACCATCCCCGCGCTGGCGCTGCTGGCGCTGTTCTTCCCGATCCTGCTGAGCCTGCGCGCGGTCTTCGGCGAAGGCCTGCCGACGCTGGGATTCCTGCCCGCGCTGCTAGCGCTGGCGCTCTATGCGCTGCTGCCGATCCTGCGCAATGCGGTGACCGCGCAGGCCAATCTCGACCCCGGAGTGATCGAGGCGGCGGACGGCGTGGGAATGAGCGCATGGCAGAAGCTGCGGCTGGTCGAGGCGCCGCTCGCCGCGCCCTTCGTGATGGCGGGGATCCGTACCGCCGCGGTCTGGACCATCGGTGCGGCGACGCTCTCGACCACCATCGGCCAGCAGAGCCTGGGCGATCCGATCTTCGCCGGACTGCAGACGCAGAACTGGGCCTTGGTGCTCGCGGGCTGTCTCGCTTCGGCGGGGCTGGCGCTCAGCGCCGACCTGCTGCTCGGGCTGATCGAGCGCGGTTTCGCGCGCCGCCGCCGCGCGCTGTGGCTCGGCGGGATGGTTACGGTGCTGCTGGGGATCGCCGCAGCGCTGGCGGCGCAGTTCGCTCCGGCGCTGCGCGGCGAGGCCCGCGACACGGTGGTGATCGGGGCCAAATCCTTCTCCGAGCAATATGTCCTCGCCCGGCTGATCGGCCAGCGGCTGGAACGGGCGGGCTATGCGGTGGAATATCGCGACGGGCTGGGCTCGGCGGTGGTCCACAGCGCGGTCACCACCGGGGCGATCGACGTGGCGATCGACTACACCGGCACGCTGTGGACCAATCAAATGGGGCGCGAGGACAATCCCGGACGCGAGGCGATGTACGAGGCGATCGTCGCCTGGAAGCGCGACACCAGCGAAGCGCGCGTGCTCGGGCGGCTGGGGTTCGAGAACGCCTATGCCTTTGCCATGCGCGAGGACCGCGCGCGGGAACTCGGCGTGCGCACCCTCGCCGATCTCGCGCGCGTCGCCCCGCGGCTGACCGTGGGCGGCGATCCCGAATTCTTCGAGCGGCCCGAATGGGTCGCGGCGCGCGAGGCATACGGACTGGATTTCGCCCGGCAGCGCAATTTCTCGCCCACCTTCATGTACAACGCGCTGCGCTCGGGCGGCGCGGACGTGATCAGCGCCTACACTTCGGACGGGCGGATCGCGGCGGACCGGCTGGTGGTGCTCGAGGACCCGCGCGAGGCGCTGCCGAGCTACGACGCGCTGATCCTGCTGGGACCGGAGGCGCAGGCCGATCCCCGGCTGGTCGCGGCGCTCCGGCCGCTGCTCGGCGCGATCGACGTGGAGGCGATGCGCGAAGCCAATTTCGCGGTCGATCGCGAGGCGAACAAGCTCTCACCCGCAGCCGCGGCGCGCGAGCTGGCGCGCGCGATCGGGCTCTAGTTGGCGCGGGTCCAGACCTGCGTCTGGCAGAACGGGCCGAGACAGCCCTTCACTTCGAGCTTGCCGTTTGTCAGCCGGCGAACCACCGAGCGGTAGTCCTTGCCGCTCTTGGGGTCGTAGATCCGCCCGCGCCAGAGATCGCCGTCTTGGGTGAAGGAGGTCAGCACCGGCATGCCGAGAATGCGGCGGCTGCGCTTGGCGGGGTCGGGATTGTTGACGTCGCGCTGGCCCGCGCCCTCGGGCGGCGGCTTGAGGAAGCGGGCGATCTTGCCGCAGATGCTGCGCCCGCACTGGCCGACCGCAATCACCGCGTCCTTCTCCTCGGTGACCCAGTTCCCGGTAATCGGCGCGGCGGCGAGTGCCGGTGCGGCAGTGAGCGTAGCGGTGACGGCGAGGGCAAGACCGGCAAGTTTCATCGGCAATTCCTTCTGGGTTGCGGCGGGTGCTTGTCGCTTCGTCTCATGCCTGAGGCGCAAATCCGGCGCCCGGCGGCCATCCGCCACCCGACAGCGCAAAGACCTTGAACAGCTCGCCCATTTCATCGCCATGAACGAGCCGTCGATGCGCGGCCGCGATCTCTGCCGCGCGCTCGGTTGCCTTCGCGCTCAGCGCCTGCGCGCGCGCTTCGATCCCCAGCGCGGTCAGCCAGGCGCCCTGCGTGGTCCCCGCGATCCATGGCACGCCGGCCTCTTTGGCGATCTCGGCGAGGATGGCGAAATCGACATGCGCGGTGATATCCGCCTCGCCCGGCAGCGCCAGCGGATCGAGTTTTGCATGCGCACGCACCGCCTGCAGCGTCGAACCGGCGCGCGGTGCCAAATGGCCGTAATCGATAAACAGTGCCGCGCCGCCCTGCGCAGTCAGCCGCCGCGCGACCTCCGCCATGGCCGCGGCGGCGCCGGGGCAGGTCTCGACCAGCGTGCCCGGTGCCGCATCGCGCCAGGCCTCGGGCACCGCCGCATCCATCGGCTGCGTCCCCGCGGTGAAGACGAAGCCCTCCGCGCCATCCTCGCCCGCCAGCGCCACCATGCGTTCGCGCCAGCCCGCTTCGGTGCGCACCAGCTGGCGCACCGGCAGCGCATCGATAAATTCATTGGCGACCAGCAGCAGCGGGCGATCCTCGGGCAGGCTGGCGAGATCGTCGTGGAATTGCGCCCCCGGCAGCGCTGCGGCCTGGACCTTGCGCAGCGCGGGCGAGCCCTCGACCAGATGCACCTGCGGGTCCAGCCCCTGCCCGCGCATCACTCGCAGCGCATCGCGCGCCAGCGTGCCGCGCCCCGGCCCGAGTTCGGCATAGACCGCATCCGCGGGCCGTCCGGCGCGAACCCAGGTATCCGTCAGCCACAGCCCGATCATCTCGCCGAACATCTGGCTGATATCGGGCGCGGTGACGAAATCGCCCGCGGCCCCCAGCGGATCGCGCGCGGCGTAATAGCGGGCATTGCTCTCGCCCATGAAGCGCGCGACCGGCATCGGTCCGTCGCTGCGGATCAGCCGCGCGAAGCTCTCCGCTAGCTTTGTCGGGACGCCGTCGGTCACAGGCCTCCGCTCAGACGACGGTGCGCCGGGCAGAGGTCCGGTCGTCTGTCTTGCGCGTGAGGCTGTAGGCGATCACCGCCAGCCCCACCGCGATCATCGGCAGCGACAGCCATTGCCCGCGCGACAGACCCGATTCGGCCACCACATAGGCGAGATGCGCATCGGGCGCGCGGAAGAACTCGTTGACGAACCGCGCCAGCGAGACCCCGACGGTGAAGATGCCCACCAGCAGGCCGGGCCGGTAGCGCGCGCGGGTGTACCAGAACAGAGGTACCAGAATGACGATCAGCAGCAGTCCCTCGAGCCCGGCCTGATAGAGCTGGCTGGGATGGCGCCCGACACCGAGCGGATCGCTGGGGAACACCATCGCCCAGGGGACGTCCGTGGGGCGGCCGTAAAGCTCGCCATTCACGAAATTGGCGAGCCGCCCGAAGAACATGCCGAAGGGCACGTTGACCGCGATATAGTCGCACACCCGCAGCCAGTGGAGCTGGCCCCGCCACGAGACGAACGCGATCGCCGCGAGCACCCCGAGCACCCCGCCGTGAAAGCTCATCCCCCCGGTCCACAGGGCGAACAGCTCGAGGCTGCCGAACAGTTCGGGCCGGTAGAAGGCGGCGTAGCCCAGCCTGCCGCCGAGGATGATTCCCAGCGTGCAATAGAAGAACAGATCGTCGACATGACGCTGCGCCATCGGCCCACCCGGCGCGCGCACCATGCGCGACAGGTGCCAGTAGCCCAGCAGGATGCCGCCCAGATAAGCGAGCGAATAATAGCGCAGCTGGAACGAACCGATCGAGAACAGATAGGGCCTCAGCCCCAGCTCGGCCCACTGGATCGGCTCGGCGCCGGTCGCGGCGAGTAGTGACAACAAATGGATATCCCCTTAGAGACGCGCCCGAGTCCGCCCATGGAATCCCGTGCGGTGCGGCTTGTGGCATAGCGGGCGGTTTCGGGAAAGCCTGCGCATGCTGGGGCGTTGTGCCCCGGGGCGAAATGCAATGATGCATTCGCCCTTCACCGGAGAGGATCTCAATACCCATGCCGACCGCGCTCGACACGACACTCGACACGATCATGAACACGCTGACCGCGCCCGGTGCTCCGGCCGAGACGGTGCCTTTCACCCGCAACGGCGTCGAAATGCCGGCGCTCAAGAACGCGCCGCCGAGCATGGTCCATTACATCGCGCATTACTGCAACGAGCATAAGGATGCGGACTTCCTGGTCGATGGCGATCACCGCCTGACCTTCGGCGAAGCCTACGCCGCGGCGCGCCATGTCGCTGCCGGGCTGGTCAAGGACCACGGCGTCCAGAAGGGCGACCGCATCGCGATCGGGGCGCGCAATTCGGCCAATTGGATCATCACCTATATGGGCGTGCTGATGGCGGGCGGCTGCGCCACGCTGCTCAACGGCTTCTCGACCGGCGAGGAACTGGCCGAGCAGGTCGCGCTGGTCGAAGCCAGGCTGCTGCTTGCCGACGGCGCCCGTTTCAAACGGCTCGAGGGCATCGCGCTCGAATCCGAACTGGTGCGCATCCGCCACGACCAGCCCGCGTCGAAGGGGCTCGCCAATATCTGGGGCGATCCCGCAGACGTCACCCTGCCCGAACTGGGCCCCGACGATCTGGCGACCGTGCTCTTCACCTCGGGTTCGACCGGCCGCTCCAAGGGCGCCTATTCGGACCATCGCGGCGTCGTTCACGGCGCGATGAGCTATGCGCTGCAATCGCTGATGGCGTTCACCTATCTCGGCTCGACCGGAAGCGCGCCGACCAGCCAGGCCAGCGCGCTGCTCGCGGTGCCGCTGTTCCACGTCACCGGCGAAGTGCCGCTGTTCCTCCAGAGCTTCGCGCTCGGGCGCAAGATCGTGCTGATGCCCAAATGGGATGCGCGCGAGGCGATGCGGCTGATCGAGAAGGAAAAGGTCAGCTATTTCGCCGGGGTCCCGCTGATGACCTACGAGATGGCCAGCCATCCCGAGCGCGACCAGTTCGACATGTCGAGCTGCACCAGCCTCGCCGCGGGCGGCGCGCCGCGTCCGGTCGAGCATGTCACCAAGATCAAGGAAGCCTTTCCGACCGGCTTCCCGCTGCTGGGTTACGGGCTGACCGAGACCAACGGCGTGGGCTGCGGCAATTTCAACGAGAACTACATCGCCAAGCCCAGCAGCACCGGCAAGGCCAGCCGCCCGCTGGTCGATCTGGCGATCCTCGACGACGACGGCAACGCGGTTGCGCAGGGCGATGTCGGCGAGGTCTGCATCCGTTCGGTGTGCAATTTCATCGGCTATTGGAACAATGACGAGGCGACCGAGGCCGCCTTCACCAAGGACATGTATTTCCGCACCGGCGATCTCGGCAAGCTCGACGAGGACGGATATCTCTATATCGTCGACCGCAAGAAGGACATCATCATCCGCGGCGGCGAGAACATCACCTGCATCGAGGTCGAGGACGCGATCTACGCGCATCCCGATGTCGCGGAATGCTCGGTCTTCGGCCTGCCCGACGAGCGCTACGGCGAGATCCCCGCGGCGGTGATCCTGCCCAAGCCGGGCAAGAGCCTGAGCGCCGACGAGCTGCGCGATTTCCTCAAGGACCGTATCGCCCCGTTCAAACAGCCGCAGCAGATCTGGATCGCCGAGGAGACGCTGCCCCGGCTCGGCACGCAGAAGGTCGACAAGCGCATGGTCCGCGCCACCTATGCCAAGGATTTCATCGACGCGTGACGGCAACCAGGCTTCCCGACCAGCGCGCGATCATCGACCGGCGCAAGCTCGCCGCCCGGATCGCGGCGCTGGCGGAAGCAGGGGGACGCGAGGCCCGGCCGCAGATCGTCGAGGCGCTGCGCGAGGCGCTCGACGCGGGCCGCGCCGAACTCGCGCGCCGGCTCGAGGCGGCCCCATCGGCAGGGCATGCCTGCGCCAATGGCCATGCCTTCCTGATCGACCAGCTCGTCCGCGTGCTGTTCGATCATGTCACCGCCCATCTCTATCCCGCCGCCAACCGCAGCTCCGCCGAACGGATCGCGATCATGGCGGTGGGCGGCTACGGCCGCGCCGAGATGGCGCCGCATTCCGATGTCGACATCGCCTTCCTCACCCCGCAGCGCAGCGCGCCGTGGTGCGAGCAGGTGATCGAGGCGATGCTCTATCTGCTGTGGGATCTGGGTCTCAAGGTCGGCCATTCGAGCCGCTCGGTCGACGAGGCGACGCGGCTGGCGCGCGAGGATCTCACCATCCGCACCGCGCTGCTCGAGGCGCGCTACATCTGGGGCGACGAGGCGCTCTACGACGAGGCGGCGCAGCGCTTCTGGGCCGAAGTCGCGCATGGCACCGGGCGCCAGTTCGTCCGCGAGAAGCTGGCCGAACGCGACGCGCGCCACCGCCGGATGGGCGACAGCCGCTATGTCGTCGAACCCAACATCAAGGAAGGCAAGGGCGGCCTGCGCGATCTCCAGACGCTCTACTGGATCGGCAAATACATCCACCAGGTCCGCAGCGCCTCCGAACTGGTCGATGTCGGCCTGTTCACCAGCGACGAATACCGCAGCTTCCGCCGCGCCGAGCGCTTCCTGCTGGCGGTGCGCTGCCACCTGCACCAGCTCACCGGGCGCGCCGAGGACCGGCTGACCTTCGATTTCCAGCGCCAGATCGCCGAGCGGATGAATTTCGCCGACCGGCCCGGCAAGAGCGCGGTCGAGCGCTTCATGCAGTTCTACTTCCTCCAGGCCAACCGCGTCGGCAGCCTGACCGGCGTGTTCCTCTCGCATATCGACGACCAGTTCGCGCAGAAGAGCCAGCGCAGCGGCTTCTTCGCGGGCTTTCGCGCCCGCCCGCGCGAGGTCAAGGGCTACCGCGTCCACGGCGGCCGGATCGCCGCGCCCTCGGACGACTGGTTCCGCAAGGACCCGGTGCGGCTGATCGAGCTGTTCCAGCTGGCCGAAGCCGAGCAGCTCGAGATCCATCCCCAGACCATGCGCCAGGCGAGCCGAGACAGCGGGCTGATCGACAATGACGTGCGCGAAAGCCCGCGCGCCAATGCGCTGTTCCTCGAGCTGCTCGCCGGGCGCAAGGACCCCGAGGCGGTGCTGCGCTGGATGAACGAGGCCGGGGTGATGGGACGCTTCGTGCCCGATTTCGGCCGCGTCAACGCGCAGATGCAGTTCAACATGTACCATCACTATACGGTGGACGAGCACACCATCCGCGCGATCGGTCTGCTCAGCCGGATCGAGAAGGGCGAGCTCAAGCAGGACCATCCGCGCGCCTCGCGGCTGATCCACAAAGTCTCCAGTCGCCGCGTCGCCTATGTCGCAGCGCTGCTCCACGACATCGCCAAGGGCCGCGGCGGCGACCATTCGATACTCGGCGCCGAGGTTGCGCAGGAGCTGTGCCCGCGCTTCGGGCTGAGCAGCGCCGAGACCGATCTGGTCGCCTGGCTGGTGCGCGAGCATCTGCTGATGAGCGCCACCGCTTTCAAGCGCGACCTCACCGATCCCAAGACGATCGAGGATTTCGTGGCGAAGGTGCAAGGAGTCGAACGCCTGCGTCATCTCGCGATCCTCACCGCGGTCGATATCCGCGCGGTCGGACCGGGGGTGTGGAACAGCTGGAAGGGCCAGCTGCTGGGCGAATTGTTCGACACCGCGCAGGAGCGGCTGCGGCTGGGCCACGCGCGTCACGGACGCGAGCTGCGCGTCGCCGCCAAGCGCGAGGAAGTCGCCGAACTGCTCGGCGAGCGCGCCGATCTGGCCCACAGCGTCGGCATGCGTTTCGACGACGCCTATTGGATCGCCGAGGCGCCCGACATCGTCGCGCTCAACCTCGTGCATTTCGACGCCGCCCGCGACGCCGGTCACAAGCTCTCGATCCATTGCGAATATTACGAGCAGCGCGGCGCAACGCTGGTCACGGTGATCGCCGCCGATCATCCCGGCCTGTTCTACCGCATTGCCGGCGGGATCCATCTTGCCGGCGCCAACATCATCGATGCGCGGATCCACACCACCCGCTCGGGCTGGGCGGTCGACAATTTCCTGATCCAGGACCCGCACGGGCGGCCGTTCCGCGAGGCGGCGC
>CAXBFN010000019.1:0-18434 GCA_963975275.1 uncultured Erythrobacter sp.
CCTTGAATCAATGTGTCTGCCGCTTTTCAAGAGACTGATTGGGTTTGGACCCTAACCATGAGAGCGCTCCAAAATTTGGAGGTGCTTCACCTACGAAAAACGAGAGAAAGCACCCAAGATTGATGGGATGCGGGAACTCTGGCCCTTCGATCTCTATGGGTGACTGGCGCT
The DNA here is from genome assembly GCA_963975275.1 of uncultured Erythrobacter sp. GTDB lineage: Bacteria > Pseudomonadota > Alphaproteobacteria > Sphingomonadales > Sphingomonadaceae > Qipengyuania. The sequence continues at coordinate 172 of CAXBFN010000019.1, forward strand.
CGTTGGCGGACCGATGTCTGGTGGGGAGTCTAGGATCTTAACGCCGCGCTCAATCTATACGGAGCTTGCGGATACGTGCCTCTTTGTTGACCTTACCCTATCGCGTCTTTTACAATCTCAATAACAACAATGCTGAGAAGGGACTTCCCACGGGCTCAAAATGCACGGGAATGGCGAGAACGCAAGCGTTTTTTGTCGGAGCGGTACGATAGGCTAAGATAAATTCAGAGAAAGCGATACGCCCTCAGCAGCAGTTCTAAGGGAATCGTCATAGAGATTTGCGTATCGTTTGGTCGTCTGTGGCGTCGAATGGCCGAGCAACTCACCAATCACGAGCAAGGACTGACCCGAGGACGCCACCAAGCTTGCGAAGGTGTGTCGCAGATCATGAATGCGGACAGATCGAAGCCCCGCCTCAGCACAAACAGCGGTCCACGTTCTACGAACGTCGCACAATGGCGCGCCGAGCCTCCCGGGAAATATATGGGTCCCTCCCGGCTCGGCGCGCCTCCGCTCAAGTATCTGCGACACCGCCGATGAGTAGGGAACCCGGTGTTCCCGACGCTGCTTGGTTTCGGAACTCTCTTTGACCCATATTCGCCGATCCAGATCGAATTGAGTCCAGCGAGCGTTCAAGGCTTCTCCACGGCGACAGCCGGTCAAAAGCATGAAGAGCAGTGCGTCCGCGGATACTCGCTCTGGATGAGCCTCGAGGGCCTGAACAAGCTTTGAAACCTCCTCCCGGCTTAGATAGCGCGTCCGCTTCGGTTCAGGGTTCCGCCGACAGCCCGAGGCAGAGTTACGTTCCAGCCACCCCCAGCGGATCGCTAAATTGAGCGCCTTACGTAGAACTTCAATCACGCGATTGGCGCGGGTTGGACGATTTGCGGAGATAGAGCGGTGCAATTCATCGCAATGGCGGGGTGTCAGTTCAGCTACCTTCATAGGCCCAAGGGCCGGAAGAATATCCTTCACCCACATGGAACGATCATCAGCAGCGGAGCGCGCAGCCTTGGTGGGCAAATGCTCTTCGCAATAGCGTTCGAACATATCCTTTATGGTCGGTGCTGCTCGCTCGGCCTCTCTGTGGGCAAGAGGATCAATCCCCGTGTCGATCGCACGCCGCAGTTCCTCGGCCTGCTTGCGCGCTGCTAGCACCGTCCAAGTAGGATACTGGCCTATGGTGATCCGACGTTCCCGGCCTGCTATCCAATAATTCAGAATGAAAGATCGCGCGCCCTTCGCCGTGATGCGGACTCCGAACCCCTTAAGCTCGCTGTCATAATGCACCCTGTTGCCTTTGCTCGGCAGCGCGGTTGACCTAACGATCTTATCGCTGAGCTTGGAGTGCCGTGTCCGGGTCGTGTCCGGGTTCGGATGAGATACCTGCGACATTCACTGTCCTTCAAAGGGCTCGGATGGCGCAGAAAAAATCTATGCTGCCCAGCTATTTAGCCGAGGATTGCATGCAAAATCAATAGGCTGGCAAATGGCATATTATCAGGCTCATAACCTGAAGGTCGTTGGTTCAAATCCAACCCCCGCAACCAAACTTTTCAAATCTTACTTTAGCACTGCGCCGCACAGAAACGGTCGCGTCCATGGGGTGTCCGGTATGGGCCCCGATTTATCTGTTAGTGTCCATGATCGTTGCTGAGCGCTCAGCAATTGCCAGTCTCAAGTCCCCGTTTCCGGCACGGCGCGACGGCAGGCATCCGCGGATAGAGGGCTCTGACAGAGGTTTTGTGCACGAACTGCCACGAAGGACGTAATACCGCGCTCGCAATCACTCCCGAGGCCCCCAACACCGAAAGGGGCTATACCGGTCGCGGCGGCGGTAGATAAATATTGCCGATAGAATCGTGCTTTAGAAAGGCTTAACTAAATTATAGCATAACATAAGATATGCGCGAGGATCAGAGGCAGCGGAGTTTCAATAGGCTTTTCCATTGTGAAGGGCGGGAGAACCGTTCAACGTGCCAATCCGTTTCGTTCGTCACATGCAGTCCAAAGAGATGGTCGCCGATTTTTTTAATCGGTCTAGTCGTACTCTTTGTTTTCCTTGACGCGATCCTCTTCAGTATTTTCAAGCCGGCGACAGATTGGGCGCCGCTCTGGGTCGGCGGGCAATTGTCCTGGACCAGTCCGCGTCTAGCTTATGATACCGACCTCGTTTCGGCTCTCCAAGTGCCGTTGGTTGGGGCAACATCGGATCGGCCGTTCGTCTATCCGCCCAGCGCACTTTTGCTCTTTGCGCCATTGTCGACACTTTCGTTCCCCGCCGCGTTTTTGCTCTTCAGTGTGCTTTCGGTTGCACTGTTCGCCCGCGCGGCGCGACCTTTCAAGCCTCAGCCGCTCTTGCTGCTGGTCGCACCGCCGGTGGTGCTTGCAATCTTGGCTGGTCAACCGACGATTCTGGTTATGGCGCTGATCCTGTTCGGGTTGGCCCAACTTGATCAAAAGGAGGGGTGGGCAGGTGTGCTCTTCGCGGTGGCGGCGATGATCAAGCCACCGCTCTTGCTGCTTGCCCCGATCGCTTTGGCTGGAGGGGGTTATTGGCGGGCCCTGCTGACAGCGGGCGCAACAGCCACCGCCATTGGCGGTGCGTCGCTGGCGGTGTTCGGTCTTGATGCTTGGCTCGCGTGGCTTTCGGCTCTGCCGGCGTTCAAGGTGCTTGTGACCGAATTCGAGCCTCTGCTGCGAAACGCTGTCACCCCCTATGCGATGTTCGTTCGCATGGGCCTCCCCCCCTATTTCGCCACAGCATGCGCGGCGCTTGTCGTGATTCCAATTGCCTGGCTGAGCTTTGCCAAAACACGCGACATGAGAATCCGGCTGGTGACGCTGGCAGGGGGCGCGCTACTGCTGAGTCCCTACGCAATGAACTATGAACTCGCCGCGCTCGCGCCCGCCGTGGCCGCCTTGCGCCTCGAGCGCATCAGGGACCTGATCATGCCCGGGATCTGGGCAGTGAGCTTGTTCGTCTCCGTCAGCCTCGTCGGCCTGCTTGCGGTCTATACCTGGGCCGTCGTGCAGCTCGTTTCGCGCTGGCGCGACGCGGCAGCGTCGACAGGAGCCGACACAATATGTCATCGCACCTGATCGGGAACTGTTAGTCGCTCTGATCACGCGCGGGACCAGTAGCGCGAGAAGCGATCGCGCCGAATGCTATCGAGCGCCAGAGACGGTTTGGCCTTACTCGCTGCCAAAGGTTTTCTCGCTGAGCTTCGGCTTTGTCATTTCCGTGGCACTGTTCACCAATGTCACGAGCCTGCGGCGGATGGGTTTCATGAGCTTCTGAGCTTCTGAGCTTCTGAGCTGCGGGCAAGCTCACGCTCGCGGGGGATGCGCTGAGCGCGTTCGACCCCGCAGGTCGCAATCAGATTCTAGCCTCGCTGGTTGAATTCGAAGGCTTGATGTCGTGCGCCTACCCGCCGCGTTTCTACTTGTAGTGACTCCCTCCATGCTGGTGGCCGCTTCGGTTCTCATCTCCCCCTACATCTAGCTCTGGGATACCGTGGTGTTGGTTTTGTCGTTCGTATGGTTGGCCCGCAGCGGCGAAGACCCGCGAGTTCTTGCCACACTGTGGAGCATGCCCTTCCTGGTCGCCTTGCGGAACTGGGTCTTGAACGAAGTTCTCAATCCCGCGCCGCTGCTACCGATCGCGATTATCTTGCTGATCTGGCGGCGGGTGCGAGCAGATCGAACGGAAATCGATACAGTCGCTTAGCTGCCCACGACCTCACCAGTTTTCCGATTAGTCTTGCTGCCGTGGCTGCTGGAAAGCCCAGAACTTGGCCAGCAGGAACGTCGCCGGCGGAACGATCGCCACCACCACCATGGCGTAGGCGTAGGTTGGCATGCCGCAGCGCTGGGTCAGGGTTAGGATCGCGGTCGACAGCGCCAAACTGACCAGCGTGACCCCCAGATAACGGACCGCACCACTCCACGGCTCCCTTCCGGTGGCGAAGGTGATCCGGGCATTGCCGAGATAGGAAACAGAAAATGCCGCCGCTGCACCGTAAGCATTGGCAAGAAACCCGTCCAAAGCGGCCTGTTCAATCAGCAGCCAAGCCACCGCAACGTGGAGCAGCGTTGCGCAGCTTCCCACCACCCCAAATGAGGCGAGCTGGCGCAGCAAGGGCAATTTATGCTCGCCGGTTGCGGGCCACCGCGAAGAGCGACAGGCCAATAGGAAAGGGCACCCGGCCCAGAAATTTGCATTCCAGCGAGAAGATCGCGGTCAGGATTGCGTTCAAAGATCCGGCCGGTGCGGAATGATCGGCGCCGCCGCTGCCCAAGAAGCGCGCGAACAGCCGCTGGGCCAGCGCCAGCGGAAACAGAAGGGCGTTGAAATAGCCTATCCTGGCCACCTCGAACCCGGCTTCATGAAGCCGCTCGACCAACAGTGCCCGCGTGTAGCGCCGCTTGTGTTGGTGGAGCACATCATGGTCCGACCACAACCAGGGCACGGCAGGAACGGTCAGCAACAGTGCACCACCAGGGGCGAGTCGGTCCCCCAGCGTGCGCAGCGACGCGACATCATCGTCGATGTGTTCAAGCACATCGAGCATGGCGATAAGGTCGAAGCGATCATTCTCAAAACCGATCGCGTCGGGGAGCCTGCCGTAGGCCACCGACCGGCGCAAAATCGTAGCGGCGTGCGTCCGTGCGTCATCGTCGAACTCGAAGGCTTGCACTTCCCCCAGTTCGCCGAGCATTGCCAGATTGCCTCCATAGCCGCATCCGGCCTCGAGCACCCGGGCCTTGGTTGGCAAGGCGATGAACCGCTTGATCAACTGCGCGACGAACCGGCGGCGACCGACGAACCACCAGTGGCGGTCCTGCAAATCGCGAAGCGACTGATAGGCGGCCAGTTCCATCTCAGAACCCGACTGTTTCGGCCACGATGTATAGCGGTCTGCCGCGCACCTGGACCGCGATCCGTCCGACATATTCTCCCATCAAGCCAAGGCTGAAAAGGTTCAGCCCGCCAAGAAACAGCACGGCGACCATGATCGAGGCATAACCGGGCGTGTCGACGCCCGAAATGATCGTATAGGCAAGGAGGAAAGCGGCGTATCCCAAAGCGAGAACCGAGATGATCGCACCGATCACCGTCCACACGCGCAGCGGCAATGTCGTCGAAGAGGTTATCCCGTCGAGCGCTAGCGCTACAAGGCGCGAAACACGCCACTTGGCGGACCCCGTCCGGCGAATGGGCCGCGTATACTCGACCGTCTCGGTGCGAAACCCGATCCACGAAAACAGCCCCTTGTTGAAGCGGCACTGCTCGGTCATCTCGTTGAGCACCGCGACGGCGGAGCGATCGAGCAGGCGAAAATCGCCCACGTCGACCGCGATGGGATGATCGGCGATCGCATTGATGGTCTTGTAAAACAACCGCGATGTCGCGCGCTTAAGAAAGGTGTCCTGACTGCGGTCGATCCGCTGGGCGTTGACAATCTGCGCGCCGGCCCGCCACAGGTCGACCATTGGCCGGATCAGTTGCGGCGGGTCTTGCAGGTCGACGTCCATAGGAACCACCGCATCGCCCGTGGCCGCTCTCAGCCCTGCGCTGAGCGCCGCTTCCTTCCCGAAGTTGCGTGTCAGAGACACAAGCTTTATCCGGTTGTCCAGGCGGCACATCGCCCTGACAACTGCGGCGGTGGCGTCGCGGCTCCCATCATCCACGAATACAATTTCGAAGCGAGGGGGGAGGGCGCCGTCCGACCAGCTCTCGGCGATCACGGTTTCGATCGCGGCTGCAAAATGGCCGACGCATTCTTCTTCGTTGTAGACCGGCACGACGAGAGAGATCAGCGGTTGATCCGCAGGCACAGCGTGAGTGTGGAATGACAGACCTTCAATCATGCCCCACACCCGTCAGGATTGCAGCTGACGGACCGACCGCCTTCGCCGCGCTGCAATCATTCGCATCAGACTGGATCACCGGCACCACACAATCCTTTGCTTCGGGCAGCCAAGCCCTAAGGAGCCGTGGTTAACAAAGGTCTAAGTGCATCAATTTTGCACTGCCAGCCAAGGGTTCAGCCGCTTGGCTCGCCCAGCTTGCTACCAGCGGCGACGAGGGTCTCCGGGGCGGGCCTGCAGTAGCGCTGCGCGAGAAAGGCTGTCAGCCAAGCACTCGACTTCCCGGCATTGGTGGGCGACTTCCAATGCTGGCCTAGGCTCGAATGCCTCATGTTGGGGCGCAGTGCTGCCGAGCAGGCTGATCGGCTCAACCTCCGGTTACACGGCATAACCTTCTATAGGCGGACTGGAAGCCTCCCATCCATTATCGGACGTACTCTTTGAGAGGGACGGCGGTGCGGCGTCAGTGAAGTACTTTTCGGTATTAAGTGCGCATCTAAATGAAGGAGGTTTCGTTGTTCGTCGCGCGCCGTGGACGGGAGGGTATGGTTGTGTGGCAGCTTACGCACTCTATCTGTGAATTCTTACGTGCATGCAGCGAATGCCACGAACTGGCGCGGAGTGACTAGCGGTTTCGCCTAGGAAAAAATGGTGGACGCACTTGGGTTCGAACCAAGGACCCGCTGATTAAGAGTCAGCTGCTCTACCAACTGAGCTATGCGTCCACATGCCGGATTTTCATCGGCGCCCCGACTCGGGGAGGGGCTCATATAGCGGCCATTTCCCCGATGGGAAGGGGCAATTGCGCCTCAGCCGTTCGCAAGCACCCGCGTCACCAGCGCCGAGCATTCCTCGGTCAGCGCGAGTTCGGCGGCGAAGGCGTCGTACAGGCAGGGTCCGACGGTGATCAAACCGCCCATCTCGAGGCCGCGCACCAGCCTGAAGGCGACATGCTGCGGCATGTCGAGCAATGTGTGAATGTCGCGCAGAGCGGTCTTTCGCCCCTGGTTCTGGCGCCCGAACAGGATCGTCAGCAGGCGCCATTTGTCCTCGGCGCTGCCGAAAGTCTCGGGTTTTCCCGAACGCGACAGGCGTTCGAGCGCAAAACCCGGGAGCGCGAAGTGCGCTTGCTGCTGCAACATGAGGGTTCCTCGTTCGCGAATTGCAACAAGCGCCGTCGAAGCGGCGCCGTGATGTTGCGATGATGGGGGACGATACGAAGGCAGGGTTCGGAATCGGGGGACGCCTTGATCGTTCTATGGTAGATGTATACGATCTATCGCAAGTTTGCTGTCGGACCGTTGGGGGACAAGACCCGGCCCGCGGCAATTCATCCGAAGGAGTATTGCGCGTCGATCCTCTGACCAAGGTTGAGAACCTGTTCTGCATCGGCGAGACCATTCGCTACGTCTGCGATGTGGCCGGCGATCTCGGCGCCATTCGCCGCAGCTATCACTTCTCGCCGATTTACGAAGAACCCACGTCCGCTCGCACGCAGATTCACGCTGCGGGGTTCGACCCCGAATGGGTCGCGCTCTACGAGCGCAAGGAATTTCGCCGCCACGACCCGATCCCCGAGCGCACCTTGCGCCACGGCGCGATGCTGGCCTGGAGCGAAGCACGGCAGATGGGCGCCAATACGCCGGAGACCGAGGCCTATTTCGAGGCATCGGAGCGTTTCGGGCTCATCCACGGAGTCGGTCTGCCGCTCTTCGGACCCAACGACCGCGACGCCTATGCCAGCTTCGACTGGGGCCGCCCGCTGGAGGAGGTTCCCGCCGAGCATATCTCGCTGATCAAGGCGCTGTCGCGGGCTGCGCAGACGCGCGTCTGCAATCTGCTCGACCAGGACAAGCGCAAAGCCAGCCTGTCCGAGCGCGAGGCGGAGGTGCTGCAATGGCTAGCGCATGGCAAGTCGCGCACCGATATCGCCACCATCCTCGATCTCTCGCCCGATACCGTGAAGACCTATATCACCCGGATCTACGACAAGCTCGAGGCGCGCGACCGGATCGCGGCGGTGGTCAAGGGGCTGCGGCTGCGGCTGATCTACCTCTAGCGCGCGCCGCTCCGGCTCCCAGCTAGCGCGTCAGGCCCGAACTGCCCTGACGGCTGTTCCAGCGATTGACCATCATCAGCGTGCCGATGCAGATCATATTGGTCAGCATCGAGGAGCCGCCGTGGCTCATGAAGGGCAGGGGGATGCCCACGACCGGGGCGAAGCCCATCACCATCAGCAGATTGACCGCCACATAGAAGAAGATCGTGGCGGCCATGCCTCCGGCGACCAGCTTGCCGAAGCGGTCGTTGGAACGCCGCGCCACCAGCAGGCCCCAGCGCAGGATCAGCGCGAAGCACACGAGCACCACCAGTCCGCCGACGAAGCCCCATTCTTCCGCCATGCTCGCGAAGACAAAATCGGTGTGCGGTTCGGGGAGGTATTGCAGATGGCTCTGCGAGCCCTCGTTGAACCCCTTGCCGGTCAGCCCGCCAGACCCGATCGCGATCTTCGACTGGGTGATGTGATAGCCCGCACCCAGGGGATCGCTCGCCGGGTCGAGCAGCGTCGTCACGCGGCGCTGCTGATAGGGCTTCAAGCCGAAAAAGAAGGCGAGCGGCGCGAGCACCGCGCCGGCGGCGCCGAGGATGGCGAACCAGCGCATCGGCAGGCCGGCGAGGAACATCACCACGCCGCCACCGAACAGGATGGCGAGCGAGGTACCAAGATCGGGTTGCACCAGCACCAGCGCGACCGGGAGGCCGATCAGCACGCCTGCGGGCACCAGCGCGCGCCAGGTCGAGGTCATGCCCACGGGCAGGTCGCTGTAGAAGCGCGCGAGCGCGAGGACGATGGCGGGTTTCATCAGCTCGGAAGGCTGCAATTGCATGAAGCCCAGATTGAGCCAGCGCTGGCTGCCGCCGTTGATCTGCCCCATCGCCTCGACCAGCATCAGCAGCAGCAGAACTAGGACATACACCGGATAGGCGGCGAACTTGACCAGATTGGCCGAGAACAGCGTCATGACGATCGCCATCACCAGGAACACGCCGAAGCGGACCAGATGCGAAGCCGCATAGGGCTCCCAGCTACCGCCCGCCGCCGAATAGAGAACCAGCGCGCCGAAGACGATCAGAGTGAACAGCGGGAACAGCATGCCCCAGGGCTGCCGCGCGACCGGGGCCGGAACGATGCTCATTGGGCGCGGCTCACTGCGACGGGGTCTGCACGGGCGCCGCCGCCGGGGTGGATGCGGTCTCGGGAGCGGGTGTCGCCGGCGCGGCGCGGGTCTGCGGCGTCCGCGGCGCAGCGCGCGGATCGGCTTCGGATCTGGGCACGACTACGCGATCGGCGAGCTGTTCGGACTGGCGACTGGCTATCCGCGCCTCGGCCTCGACCCGATCGAAGATTTCTTCGCTGCGCGTCGGGGCCGGGGGGACGGTTTCGCCCGCGGCCGCGGCGTAGGCGGCGTATTTCTCGCCCAGGCGCTGCTGTGCGGTGCCGCCCCATTGCGCTTCCAGCGCGGACAGCGCCTCCATGCCTTTCGCCGGATCGAACATATAGGTCATGATGTCGCGCGCGATCGGATAGGCTGCGCCCGATCCGCCGCCATGCTCGATCACCACTGCCCCGGCATAGCGCGGATTGTCGAACGGGGCGAAGAAGATGAACAATCCGTGGTCGCGATATTTCCACGGGCCGGTCTTGCCGTCGGAATTGCTGAGGCTGACGACCTGAGCAGTGCCGGTCTTGCCGGCCATCTTGACCGTCTCGATCGGCAAACGCGCGCGACCGGCCGTGCCGGGGCCGTTGACGACATCGCTCATCGCCTGCCGGACGTAGCGGACATGCTCGTCCGAGAAATTGACCTGGTCGAACCCTTTGATCGGAGTCTTGCGGTTGAGCCTGGGCTCGACATGGTTGCCGGTGGCAAGCCGCGCCGACATCACCGCCAGCTGCAGCGGGTTGGCCAGCATGTACCCCTGGCCGATGGTGGCGTTGACGGTGTCGTAGGCCTGCCACTCGCGCTCGTACTTCTTCAGCTTCCAGGCCGGATCGGGGACCGTGCCATAGAACTGGCTGGTCACCGGGAGCTCGAACTCGTGCCCCATCCCGCAGCGCCGCGCCATGACCGCGATCGGGTCCATCCCGGTGCGCTGCGCCATGGCGTAGAAATAGACGTCGCACGACTGGTAGATGCCCGCGGCCATGTCGACCGCACCATGCCCCCCGCGCTTCCAGCAGCGGAACACGCGGTTGCCGACGCGCAGACCGCCCGTGCAAAGCACCCGCTCCGAGGGATCGATCCCCTGCTCGAGCAGCGCCATGGAGACCATCGGCTTGACCGTGGACCCCGGCGGATAGAGCCCCTTGAGCACCTTGTTGCGCAAGGGCACGCGCTCGTCCTCGCGCAGCATCGAATATTCCACGCTGCCGATCCCGGCGGAAAAGCTGTTGGGATCGTAGCTGGGCATGGAAGACATGCACAGGATGTCGCCGGTGCGGCAATCCATCACCACCGCGGAGCCCGATTCGAGTCCGATCCGGCGCGCGGCGTAATCCTGAAGCGGTCCGTCGATCGTCAGATGGACCGGATCGCCCTGGACGTCCTCGCGCGTCTCGAGTTCCTTGATGATCCGTCCGGAGGCGGTCACCTCGACGCGCCGGGCGCCCGGGATTCCGCGCAGCTTCTGTTCGAACTGCTGCTCCAGCGCGTCCTTGCCGATCTTGAAGCCGGGGGTGATCAGCAGCGGATCGCCCTCTTCCTTGTACTCCTCGGCATTGGCCGGCCCGACATAGCCGAGTAGATGCCCCACGCTGGGTCCGGTCGGATAGAAGCGCGAATAGCCGCGCTGCGGGATGACCCCGGGCAGATCGGGCAGCCGCACGCTGACTGCGGCGAAATCCTCGTAGTCGAGTCCCGTCGCCACTTCGACCGGCTGGAAGGAGGCCGCCTCGTCGACCCGTTTGGTGATATCGGCCATTGCGGTGGCGTCGAGGTCGAGAATTTTGCCCAGCGCCGCCAGCGTGGCCTTGGTGTCGACCAGCTGGTCGGGGATGACATCGACGCGGAAATCGGCCTTGTTCGAGGCCAGCGGCGCGCCGTTGCGGTCGAGAATCCATCCGCGCCGCGGCGGGATCAGCGACAGATTGACGCGGTTGCTTTCCGATTCCAGCTCGTATTTCTCGTTTTCGGCGATGGCGATAAAGGCCATCCGTCCCGCCAGCAGCACCCCGATGCCGCCCATTCCTGCGCCGATGACGAAGCTGCGCCGCGAGAAAGCCTGATCCAGCGTGGTACTGCTGACATGGTCGCGCCTGGTTTTGCCCAGCTTCATCCGACCGTCCGCCAGCGGGTCAGCCGCATCTGGTCGAGCCGCGCGACAAGCCGTGCGAAAAGCGGAAAGACGAGAATCGATAACACGAGTTGGGGCCCCAAAGCGACGAGAGCGGCGAGCGTGGGCTCACCGCCCGAAACGAGCATTGCGGCGGGCATATAGACCAGCAGGATTAAACCCGCGGTGAACCAGTCCTGCGCGAAGCTGCGCCAGGGAAACCGGGTCTCGATCAGCTCGATGACGATCATCGCGACCGACCAGAGCAGGACCGCACTGCCCAGCGGCTGGCCGCTGAACAGGTCGTCGAACAGCCCCAGCGGAAAGCCGGCCCAGACCGGCAGCAGTCCGGGGCGCACCAGTCGCCAGGCCAGCAGCATGAGAAATCCGAGCGGCGGCACCACCGGCAATGCGGAGGCGATGAAGAACACCGGCACCAGCGAGGCGATCAGGATCGAAACATAGGGCACCACCGTGGCGACCACGGTCGAATGCGAGCGGTTGATCCGCTTGCCATAGGCGTCGCTGCGCGATTTCGGGTTGAGCCGCTCCACCTTTATTCGCCCAGTTCGCGCTCGATCGGAGTGCCGGCGCCGGTCACCGCCTCGGGTTCGAAGATCGGGAGAACCGAGACATAATCCGCCGCCGCGGGATCGCTGACGATGCGGGCGAGGGCGCCATCGTCGGTGATCTCGGTGGCGATCGCGACCGCGACCCCGGGCTGGTAATAGCCGCCTGCGCCGCTGGTCACGAACAGATCGCCGGGCTCGAGCGGATTGATCCCGAGATTGATCAAGCGGATGCGGATCAGCCCATCACCGCGGCCTTCGGCAAAAGCGACCACCTCGTCCTGGGCGCGGCGTACGGGGAGCACGCTTTCGGGATCGGTCAGCAGCAGCACGCGGGCGCTGTGATTGCCGACCTCGAGGATCCTCCCGATAACTCCGCGCGGGCTGCGCACCGGCATGCCGACCGCGACTCCATCCGCGCGTCCGGCACCCAGATAGGCGAACCGCCGCGTGCTGGCGGCGCTGGCACCGACGAGCCGCGCGACGGCGACCGGTTTGGCCTCGGCGTCCTGAAGCCCGAGCAGCGCCTTGAGCCGCCGGTTTTCCTGTTCGACCGCGGCGGCCTCGCCAAGCCGGATCCGCGCCAGTTCCATCTCGCGCTTGAGCGCGGCGTTCTGCGACCCGGCGCGGTAATAGCCGCGCACGGCATCGATGAAGCCCTTGCTCTCGGTCCGCGCCGCGGCGACCGGCTGCGTCACCGGGGTGGCCGCATCATTGGCGGTGCCGCGCGCACCCGAGAGGAAGCCGGGTTGCCACAGCGACAGGCCGAGCAGCACCGCGCCGACGAGCGCGCCCACTCCGGCGGCGATATAGCCGGTGAATAGGCTGTATTGCGCCTTACGCGAATAGCTCGAGCGCCGTTGTCCTGTCGGCGCCATGGCGGCCGTCTTCCCCTAGTGTTGCCCGGTCGTCTACGCGGTCATCAAGACGCCGCGGTAGCGCTCGTCTTCCATCGCCCGGCCGGTCCCGATCGCGACGCAGGTCAGCGGATCCTCGGCGATCGTCACGGGCAGGCCGGTTTCCTCGCGCAGATATTGGTCGAGCCCCTGGATCAGCGCGCCGCCGCCGGTCAGGACGATACCCTGGTCGACGATGTCGGCGGCGAGTTCGGGAGCGGTGTTCTCCAGTGCGATCCGCACGCCCTCGACGATCGCGCCGATCGGCTCGCTCAGCGCCTCGGCGATATGGCCCTGGTTGATCGTGATTTCCTTGGGTACGCCGTTGACCAGATCGCGGCCCTTGAGCGTGATCGATTCGCCGGTCCCGTCGGCGGGGGCCACGGCGATGCCGTAATCCTTCTTGATCCGCTCGGCAGTCGCTTCGCCGATCAGCAGATTGTGGTGGCGGCGGACATAGGAGACGATCGCCTCGTCCATCTTGTCACCGCCGGTGCGCACCGAGGTGGTGTAGGCCAGACCGCGCAGCGAAAGCACCGCGACCTCGGTGGTGCCGCCGCCGATATCGACCACCATCGAGCCCACCGGTTCGGTGACCGGCATGTCGGCGCCGATCGCGGCGGCCATGGGCTCGAGGATCAGATAGACCTGGCTGGCACCGGCGTTGCTGGCCGCATCGCGGATCGCGCGGCGCTCGACGCTGGTGGAGCCCGAGGGGACGCAGATGGTGATCTCGGGATAGCGCATCAGGCTCTTGCGGCCGTGCACCTTGCGGATGAAATGCTTGATCATCTCTTCGGCGATCTCGATGTCGGCGATGACACCGTCGCGCAAGGGGCGGATCGCCTCGATGGAATCGGGGGTTTTGCCCATCATCATCTTGGCGTCTTCGCCAACCGCCTTGACGCGCTTGGTGCCGTTGATCGTCTCGATCGCGACCACCGATGGCTCGTTGAGGACGATGCCCTGACCTTCCACATAGACCAGCGTGTTGGCCGTGCCGAGGTCGATCGCCATGTTCTGCGAGCCGAACTTGAAGAGGTTGTTCCAGAAACCCATTGCTACCCGATTCCGATTTTCGATGAGGGTTTTACGAGCCGAGCTTGCGACCGTTCCGACCCGATTGTGACAGCGGAACAACCCCCTTAGCGAAGCCCCTGTGCAATTGCCAAAACATTCGCGCCGGATTGGCGGGGAAATATCTGCGTTCCGGCTCGAATTCCGGGCGCTTCGCGGCTAGGCCTGTGGTGCCAGTCATGCCGATCATCCGCCGCCTCCCCGAACAGCTCGTCAACCGCATCGCCGCGGGCGAGGTGGTCGAGCGTCCCGCCGCCGCGCTCAAGGAACTGGTCGAGAACGCGGTGGACGCGGGCGCGACGCGGATCGCGGTCCGGCTGGTCGAAGGCGGACTGGGTTCGCTCGAGGTCACCGACGACGGCTGCGCGATGAGCCCGGAGGAGATGGCGCTCGCGCTCGAACGCCACGCCACCTCGAAGCTGCCCGAAAGCCTCGTCGGCGAAGAAGGCGCGATCGAGCGGGTCGCGACGCTGGGCTTTCGCGGCGAGGCGCTGCCCTCGATCGCCAGCGTGTCGCGCTTCACGCTGGAGAGCCGCCCGCACGGCACCGATCAGGGGTGGACAATCGTGGTCGATCACGGCGCAGGCGTTTCCAACGGTCCGGCCGCGCTGCCCCCGGGGACGCGGGTGCGCGTCGAACAGGTCTTCGCGCGCATCCCCGCGCGGCGCAAGTTCCTGCGCACGCCGCGCAGCGAATATGCCGCCAGCCTCGACGTCGTCCGCCGGCTCGCGATGGCGCGGCCCGATATCGGTTTCACGCTGGATCACGGCGAGCGCCGCGTGCTCGCGCTCCAGCCCGGCGAGGCGCTGGCCGACCGGGTCGCGCAGATCGTCGGTCGCGAGCTCAAGGCCAATGGCGTCGCCATCGATCTCGAGCGCCACGGCATGCGGCTGACCGGGATCGCCGGGCTGCCGACCTACAACCGCGGCATTGCCGATCACCAATATCTCTTCGTCAACGGCCGCCCGGTGAAGGACCGCCTGCTCGCGGGCGCGGTGCGCGGGGCCTATTCGGACATGCTCGCGCGCGACCGCCACGCGGTGCTGGCGCTGTTTCTCGAGGTTGCGCCCGAGGACGTCGACGTCAACGTCCACCCCGCCAAGACCGAGGTCCGGTTCCGCGATTCGCAGGGCGTGCGCGGCTTTATCGTCTCGGGGCTGCGGCAAGCGCTGGCGACCGGCGACCGCCGCAGCGCGCAGTCGCCCGACGCCGCGGCGATGGAACGCTGGCAGCGCGAACGCGACGAACCTTCGCCCGCACTGCGCTCGATCTTCGAAGGCCGCGACTGGTCGCGCCCGTCTGCGGGGGTTTCCGAGAGCGGTGCCACCCCGTGGCGCGCGGCCGATAACGGCGCGATGGCCGAGCCGCAGGGCAGGGCGGAGCAGGCCGAACCGCTCGCCCCCGAGCAGCGCGCCTATCCGCTCGGGATCGCGCGCGGCCAGGTCGCCAACACCTATATCGTCGCCGAGGCGGCGGACGGGCTGGTGCTGGTCGACCAGCACGCCGCGCACGAACGGCTGGTGCTCGAACGCCTCCGCGCCGCCGGCGCGGGCGAGGCCGCCGCGCGCAGCCAGGCGCTGCTGATGCCCGATGTGGTCGAGCTGGAAGAACCCGCCTGCGACCGGCTGGAAGAGGCCGCCGAGCGGCTCGGGCAGCTGGGCCTCGCGATCGAGCGCTTCGGCCCCACCGCGATGCTGGTCCGCGCGCTGCCGCACTCGCTGCGCAACGGCGATCCCGAGAAGCTGCTGCGCGATATCGACGACGATCTGGTCAAGCACGGCCGGGACGAGGACAAGGGCGCGCTGCTGCTGAGCGAGAAGCTCGAACTGGTGCTCGCCACCATGGCCTGCCACGGCTCGGTCCGCGCCGGCCGCACCCTCAGCGTCGCCGAGATGAACGCGCTCCTGCGCGAGATGGAGAACACCCCGCGCTCGGGCCAGTGCAACCACGGCCGCCCGACCTGGGTCAAGCTGGCGCTGGACGATGTCGAGAAGCTGTTCGGGAGGCATTGAGGGACGCGGCAATTCCGCGCCACCTCCAGCCCTCCCTTCCCCCCTCCCAAAGGGGAGGGGCCGGGGGTGGGGGCCCCGCGTAAGCAGCCAGAAGCGCCGAACACCCCCACCCGACCTCCCCCCGAAGGGCGAGGGGAAGGACGGCCGCAGAGAAAACCCCACCCCCTCGTCATTGCGAGCCGCCGCAGGAGGCGCGGCAATCCATGACCGACGCTTGCCACCCACAACCCCGGCAACGACAACCCGCCACGTCACGCCATGGATTGCCGCGTCGCTGCGCTCCTCGCAACTTGCAGACATCCCTCATGTCGCAAAACTTTCTCTAAATGGGCGTAATCACCCCCATCCGCAGCAGTCCTCAAGGAATCCACAATGCGCACCGTTAGCTTTGGACCGATCGCTATCCTTGGCGCTGCTCTGTTCATCGGGGGATGCAGCGGAAGTCACCCAAGCAGCGCTTCGGCCGATATTTCACAAGCCGCCATGCACGTCTCCGAGATAGATCAGGAACTTGACTCTACCCTTCGCAGATTGGTCGCCGCGGCCCAAATCGACCCAGCCGGTGGTGTTCGTTTCGATCGCCCCCTCGAGGATCGGCGATACCTAGACCCAAATAGCGGCCGTTATTGGCAGATCAGCGGCGAAGGACAGGTAGAGCTTCCATCGCGCTCGCTCTGGGACCGCACGCTGAAGGTCGATGGAAGGAGAGCTCTGCAGGATCCGTTTTTCTACGATTCCGACCAACTGAGCGGCGAGCCGCTTAGGATTGCTGAGAAAACGGTTCGACTGCCGGGAAGTGAGGTCGAATGGCAGTTTGTGGTCGCAAGCCCTCGCATAGAGTAATCCGATTAGCGTTGGAAACCCTTCCTGCCCGCTGGAACCTTGTTCCAGAAATTCGTGACCGTGGGGGGGTAACGCGATACAGGCATCTCTCTTATGACGATCACGTCGTATAGCTGTCCTTGATCATCTCGACCGACATTGTGGCGTAGCAACGAGCTTCTGCGGATACCTGATGGAAGCTCGAACTCGACGAGGGAGACGCACTCATACGCTCCCTTCGTTTCACTCATGCAGAGTGCTTGCGGCAAAACCTGCGTATCGGCTGGGGGTAACGATCAAACCATCCTGCCGACGGATTAGACCGGCGAAACTCGGCCAAGAGCCTTGGACTAATTCCTGAAGCTCGACTGATGTAGGCACATTGTCAGCATGCTTAGCTTGTGACAGCGTAGGAAACGCAAGAGCGAGTGAAAGGAAGGTGGCTTTCTTTTAGAGGCTCAGCATGCATTTTCGCAACGAAATCTAAGGTCAGTTTTCCACCCATTCCCGGACAGAGCACCCACTCGCCGCCCGCCTCGAAGCGGACTCGCGTGCTTCGCAAGTTGACCCTGCCCCGCAAACCCCCGAACAGCGTTTCCGCGGGCGTCGTTCAGGCCCGGGCCAAGCTCGCCGAAGCAAGGCGGGCACGAAGCTTTCGGGAGTGAATGATGCGGTACGGGTTGTGTCTTGCGGTTCTGGTGCTGGCGGGTTGCGGGAATGACGTCTCGCCCGAGGAACAGGCGCGGCGCGATGCGCAGGATGTCGCCGAGGTTCGCGCGGCGCAGATCGCGCCCGCGGTTCCGGTGACGCTCCAGCCGATCGGTCTTGCCGAGATCGAGCAGCAGGACATGATCGGGCTGGGCTGCAGCTTCCTCGCCGACAATGGCGGCGACGAGGCGCTGGCGATCACCATGGGCGATGCCGCCTTCGCCAAGCGCGGCGGGCAGGTCATGCGGCTTGCCCCCGATCGCGGCAGCGCCGAAAACCCGCTCGGCACGCAGGCGAAATACGACGGGCGCGAATTCAGCCTGCAGCTCGACGTGCTCGACCCCGAGGGCGAGCAGGTGGGGATGGAAACCATGGGCTATGACGCGCGGCTGACGCTGACCGACGGCCGCGACCGGGTGCTGTTCAAAGCGGACGGCACCGCGCGGTGCGGCGCCTAGCAGGCTAGGCGCGAGCCAGCATCACTCCGCGATCGGCGCTTCGGGGTCGCGGACCTGCATCAGCCCGTTCGAGACCATCTCGAGCACCAGCTCGTCGTTCTGGTTGTAGGTCCGCGAGCGGGTCTTGAAGAGCCCCATCTCGGGTCGCGAGCGGCTGCGGCGCTTCTCCAGCACCTCGGTCTCGCAGCGCAAGGTATCGCCGGGATAGACGGGCTTGCGCCACATCAGCTGGTCGACGCCCGGCGAACCGAGCCCGGCGCGCTGGATCACCGACATGTTTTCGACCAGCATCCGCATCGTCATCGCGCAAGTATGCCAGCCGCTGGCGGAGATCTTCCCGAAATGCGTCTGCGCCGCGGCCTCGTCGCTGAGGTGGAACGGCTGGGGATCGTATTTCTGCGCGAACTCCAGCACTTCCTCGCGGGTGACCTGGTAGCTGCCGAAGGAATCCTTGGCGCCGATCGCGATATCTTCGAAGTAGAGCATGAACCCCGCATCGCGCAAAGCGGCGGG
>CAXBFN010000020.1:0-16982 GCA_963975275.1 uncultured Erythrobacter sp.
GGGGGGGGGGGGGGGGGGGGGGGGGGGGGGAAGCGCGCCGCAGGCGCGCGTCTGCCCCATCGGCGTGGTACACCCCCACCCAGCCTCCCCCTCAAGGGGGAGGAGCAGGTCAAACCAAGGTGGTTCTTCTCGAGCTAGAGGCCGCGCCAGATGTTCAGCGCAGCATCGTCCGTCGGACCGAAGCGCGCGGCATCGCAGGCTGCAGGCCGGAACCGCCGGTCGTAACACAGCCGTATTTCCTCCAGCCAGCCGCGCTCGTTCGCCTTGATCCCGACTGCATCCTTGCGCCAGCCGCGGTTCGCGGCGACGAAGACCTCGCGCAGATCGCCGGCGGTCAGCGCCTCCTTGCGCGACAGCCGGTCGAGATCGGGCCAGCGCAGCGAATCGAACAGGATGTTGCTGACCCGGAAATAGGTCCGCGGGGTGCGCGCCATGCAGGCGCCGTGCTTGGCCCATTGCCGCGCCACCAGCAGCGCCGAGGGGCTGCGGCACAGCTGTGCGGCGAGCTGCGCCCCCGTGGGTCGCGCGCTGCTCGGGCACCATTGCGGCCAAAAGCGCGCGCTTTGCGGCCACAACCCGTGCAGCACGAAGCCGAACCGCCCGCCGCGCCGCGAACATTGCCGCGCATGGCTGCGCTGGCCTGCGCGCGGCTTGCAGAACTCGGGCGACCAGCTCAGCGCCATCGTGTAGCCGGTGACCGGCGCGGTGCGGATCGGGCCGTCGCGGCTGATCGCGGGCGCTGTGGCGGTGGCCGGGACCCGGCACTGATAGGCCTGCGCAGCGAGCGGGCTGGCGCAGGCGAGCAGCAGCAAAGGCGCCGCCGCGCGGATCACGGCGCGCAGATCATAGCGGGGTGAAATCCAGCCCGATATCCGCCGCCGGAGCGCTCTGGGTCAGCCGCCCGACCGAGACATAGTCCACCCCGGTCGCGGCCTTGGCATGGATGGTCGCCAGGTCGATCCCGCCGCTGGCCTCGGTCGGCACCCGTCCCGCCACCAGCGCCACCGCCTCGCGCAGCGTCGCAGGGTCCATATTGTCGAGCAGCAGCCGCGTCGTGCCCGCCTGCAGCGCGGGTTCGATCTGGTCCAGCCGATCGACCTCGCAGATGATCTCCGCCACCCCGGCGGCGACCGCGCGGCGGACCGCCTCGCCCACCGAGCCCGCGACCGCGACGTGGTTGTCCTTGATCATCGCCGCGTCCCACAGCCCCATCCGGTGGTTCGAAGCGCCGCCCATCCGGGTTGCGTATTTTTCGAGGTGGCGCAGTCCGGGCAGCGTCTTGCGCGTGTCGAGCAATGTACAGGCGGGGTTGTCCATCGCGCGGACATAGTCGCGCACCATCGTCGCTATGCCCGAGAGATGCTGGACGGTGTTGAGCGCGGCGCGCTCGGCGGTGAGCATGGCGCGGGCATTGCCCGACAGCCGCATCAGCTCGGTCCCGGCGGGCACCGCCTCGCCTTCCGCGACGAGCAGTTCGATCTCCATCTCGGGGTCGAGCGCGCGAAAGAACGCCGCAGCCACCGGCAGCCCCGCGACGACGATCGCATCGCGGCTGTCCATCGCGCCGGAAAACCGTGCGTCTTCGGGGATCACGCTCTCGCTGGTAACGTCGCGCCCGCCGCCGGGCAGCCCTTCGCCCAGATCCTCGGCCAGCGTGGAACGGACGAAAGCTGCGAGATCGAAACCGGGAAGGGTGAAGTTTGTCATGTGCGCGGAGTGGCGCAGAATGGCCATAGGCTCAAGTGCGGCGAGCCGGGTCGGCACCCGAGCCTTACGTTTCGGTCCTTACCTACGTTTCCGGCCGGATGTATTGAGATCGGGCTTCGGCGGCGGTTTCCAGCCTGGCGGAGGAACCGGCCGTTGCCGGCTCGTGCCCAGCCCCATGGTGCCCGGCTGCTGGCGAACCAAACCCGACGTGTCGGCCTGTGCAGCCTCGGCAGCATCTGCTCCGCCTCGCATCAGATTGATGCGGTCGCGAATTCGCCGTGCCTCCTCGAAATCGAGAGCGCGCGCCGCCGCTTCCATTTCGCTTTGAAGATCCTCGATAGTTTTGCTCATCACCCCTCAACGCACATATGTGCCCTCTAGCCCCAGTGGAGCCTAGCGTCGGATGTTCGAAGCCTCCCAAGATCCGAAGGCACGCTTTCAGGATGCCAAGCCGAGAAAGCCGTCGCCGGGCCGAACTGCTCGGCTGCACGTCCAGTCCCCTTCTTTGGACGGATTCCTGACCATTCCGCTTTCGGGCACTCAATCAGACATCTCGATTCCGTTTGCGGCTCCCACCAATCGGAATCGTATTCCTTCGCTTCGGAAGTCGATCCTGCCCTTGCCATTGAAATAGGAAGGGACGACCTGCTCGATCAGCCTCGAGCCAAATCCACGGCGGGCAGGAGAAGTTACCGGGGGCGCACCAATTTCGAGCCAGTCGAAAACGAATGTGTCATCGACGAAGTCCCAAGATATGGAGACAGTGCCTGCATCGTTCGACAAGGAACCGTATTTTGCCGCGTTGGTCGCCAATTCGTGGAGCGCGAGGGAAAGGCCAAGCGCCTGTTGCGCGGGCAGCTTGATCCGGCTCCCGTCCTTCGAGATGCGTTCCGCAGCATCCTGATAGGGTGCAAGCGCAGCATCAACCAGGGTGCGGACCTCAGTCTCAGCGTATCTGTCCTGTGTCACGATGTCCTGCGCTCGCGCCAGAGAATTTAGCCGGGCTTCGAGGACCTCCCGGGCTTCCTCGGTGCTGGAAGCTGTGCGAAGTGTCTGAGTAGCTATGCTCTGAACAACAGAAAGGATGTTCTTGATGCGGTGAGAGAGTTCCTGGGTCAGGACCTGCTGGGTTTCCTCCGCAGTTTTGCGGGCCGTGATGTCGGATGCCGCTCCCATCCAACTCTTGATCTCGCCGTTCTCGTCGAAGAGGGGTACCGCGCGTGATAGCGCCCATCCGACTGAACCATCGACCCGGTTTACCTTGTGCTCAAGGTGATAGGTGTCCTTCGCTTCGATCGCGCGTTCAATTTCCGTCCGCACCAGGCCCCGGTGTTCCTCGGGGATATAATCGTCCAGCCAATCTACATTGTCCTCGGATGTGTCTGGTATGAATCCACCGCCCGAGAGTTGAGCAAGCTCGCTCCAGTCCGCGTTGATCAGGTAGCGCACTTCGGAAGAGGAGCGAATAAGCGCATCGAGTCGAGCGGTCATTTCAGCGAGATCGCGTCCACCGCGTCTAGCCTCCTGTTCTACCGCTTCTCGAACGGCGTCGTCGCGATCCGCATCCATGACCCTGTTGCCGACAAGTCTGCGCAGCGAGGCGATTTCTTCCTTCAAAGCCGAAATTTCCGCCCGCAGACGCTCGCCTTCGTCGCTTTCCCGAAGATGGCCCTGAACGTCGCCGCTGCCTGCCGGATTGGAAGAATTCAGGTTGGAGCACTCCGATGGGTTCGCTTCAGGTTCTCTAGGAAACTATGGAACGATCTGCAAAGTCCGCAATGCAAGTCAGCCGTGCGGACTGCCGTGTACCCTCGTCGGACAGAGCTTCAACGCGCGTGCATTTCGGCCGCTGACCCCGGCAACAGTTAGAAAATCCGCTAGGCATCAATTGGCCCAACAAGCCGCTGAAAGGTGTGGGCTCAGGTAGCGGCAGATTTCGGTGGCCAGGAAGGTGCGAACGGTCCCCGCCATTGGGGCGGCAAGGGAATTCCGGCTTTAGGCGGCCAATGCGCTGAAGCGGCCGGACGGGCCTTGGTGTCACGTCGGGGAGCCGGGCATGGCTTAACTGGGTGGTAAGCGGGCGCTATGCCTCGTCGATAAATCGGTGGAACTGCACCATAGCTGCATCTAAGTTGGCTAAATCTTTAGCCTGATTACTAGCCCAATCTTCTAACTTAACGTTTGAATTTTTATTTCCAACGCCAGCCCGAAAAATATCATCGGCCTCACGCATCATAGTTTCGATTGAACCACGCTGTTGCTCAAGCATTTGCTTGAGCTCTCTTCTTATTTCTTCTTTCGGAATGTCGGCGGCCATTGGTTCATATCCTTTGAGCTAACGGTCATATGAAATATGACTCTCGCGCGATTTGCAGTCAACAAGCACTCGCGCGTCGTTAATATCAAGGTTGTGGCAACGGCCGAAACTGGGTCGTTGGCCGACAGGCAGCTTTGGGATTGAATATGCCCCATTGCCGACGCGGCAAACCGTCCATCCGGTCCGCGGCCAGCGGACCGCAAGGCCGACCGGCCGCCCGCAGATGCCCCGAAGGGATCGGCATCGAGGACGCAGGCCCGGATGGGCCTGCGCGCCGCAAATCAGTGCACGAAGCGCGCGACCACGTCGCGGTAGCTGCGGCTGACCTTCACCTCGGCGCCGCTGTCGAGTACCAGGAAGCATTCGCCATTGGTGTGCGGCTTGACCTGGCGGACCTGGTCGAGGTTGACGATGGTCGAGCGGTGGACGCGCTGGAACTTGCGCGGGTCGAGCCGGCGTTCGAGATCCTTCATCGTCTCGCGCAGGATCAGCGAATTGTCGCCGGTGTAGATGCACATGTAATCGCCCGCGGCCTCGATATGCTCGATCGTGCCGACCTCGACGCGGAAGATCTGGCCGCGGTCCTTGATGTTGATGAGCTTCTCGTAGCGCGAGGCGGCATCGTCCTCGCCTTGCGAGAACTCCTCCGCCGCGCCCGGCGCGACTTCGGACAGCACGTTCATCAGCTTCTCGGCTTCCTCGGTCGATTTCTTCTCGGCGAGGCGGTTGCGCACCCGCTCGATCGTGTCGGCGAGCTTGTCCTCGTCGACCGGCTTCATCAGGTAATTGACCGCATTGGCCTCGAAGGCGCGGATGGCATGTTCCTGATAGGCGGTGACGAAGACGAACAGCGGCGGGTCGATCTCCATCACCCCCTGGACCACCGAGAAGCCGTCGAAACCGGGCATCTGGATGTCGAGGAAGACCAGATCGGGGCGCAAGGTCTTGATCGCGCGGATCGCCTCGCGGCCGTTCTGGCAGGTGTCGATGATCTCGACGTCCTCGTGCTTCTCGAGCCGCAATTGCAGCCCCTGGATCGCGAGCTTCTCGTCGTCGACGAGGATGGTGCGGATAGTCATGTTTTCCTATGCCCTTTCCGGCAGTGGCAGTCCGACAACGGACGGACCCTCGCCCGGTTGCCGCGTCGGCGGTGGAAACGTGCCCGGCTCGTCCGCTGCGGACTCGGCCGGTTCGTGGGGAATCTCGATCAGCACGGTGAACCCGCCGCTGTCGGGAGACCGAATCTCGAAACGGTGATCATCGCCATAGGCCTGCGCCAGCCGGTTGCGGATATTGGCCAGACCGACGCCGGTGGAGGTGCTGCGCCGCAAGGACCCGATCAGCGTCGGCGGCAGGCCTTCCGATCCGCCCTGATTGATCCCCTGGTTGATCCCCTGATTGATCCCGGGCCCGGTGTCCGACACCGTCACCCGCAGCCGCGGCCCGATGATCTGCGCGACCAGGCTGATGGTGGCGCCTTCCTCCTGCGGGCTGACCCCGTATTTGATTGCGTTCTCGACCAGTGGCTGGAGCAGCATCGAGGGGATACAGGCCTGCGAGGCAACCGGATCGACCTGGAATTCGGTCTGCAGCCGCTCCTCGAACCGCATCCGTTCGATGTCGAGATAGAGCATCAGCGTCTCGACCTCCTGTGCCATCGTCACCTTGCTGCCCGGCTGGTTGACCAGCGTGTGACGCAGGAAGCTGGAAAGCCGGGTGAGCATCGCATTGGCGGGCTCGGTCTGCTTGAGCAGCACCAGCGTGGAGATCGAATTGAGCGTGTTGAACAGGAAATGCGGGTTGAGCTGGTAGCGCAGCATCTCGAGCTGCGCGCTGGTGGCCTGCATCTCGAGCCGCTCGAGCCGGTCGGCCTGTTCCTCCACCTGGAGGAAGTAGTTGATCGCGTAATAGAGCGCCGACCATGCGCCGAGCACGGTGAGATCGTAGAAATAAATCCCCACGAACAGCCGCACGAAATCGGTCTCGCCGCTGGGGCGAGCGAGATCGAGCACCCAGCTGTCGATGAAGGCGTGGATCCCCACCGCCAGCACCAGCGCGAGCGCGGTCGAGCTCCAGGTCACCAGCGGGCGGCGATTGATCAGCTGGCGGTAGATCACCGCAAGCACCAGGCTGAGCGAGAAGCCGGTCACCGCCTGGATCAGGATGATGACGAGAAAGTCGAGCGGCTGTTCGTTGGCGAAGGCCGAAATCGCGCGCAGCAGGAACGCGCCGCCCCACCCGCAGATCTGCAGGTACCAGAAAGCCCGGTTCTTGTTGGCGAAGAAGGGCGTCGGTTGGATGGGCAGGACCGCCATTGTGCTCAGCCCTTAGCCCATTTGCGGCTGGCTAGGCCAGTCGCTAGGCTATAGGCTCGACGCGGGAACCGGAGAGAGATGCGATGGATGTGAGCGAACAGACGAGACACGCCGTGGCCGAGCGCGCGAAATTCCGCGAGATGAAGCAGGGCACCAAGGAAGACTGGGCGATCATCGGCGGCGAATACCGCGCCTTCGCCAAGGGCGTCGCCGACCGCGTGCTCGAGCATCTCAAGCTGCTCGACGGCGATTTCGGCGGCTTTCCGGTGTGCCGGCTGGAGCATTCGCTGCAGACCGCGACCCGAGCGCACCGCGACGGCCGCGACGAGCGCTATGTGGTGATGGCGCTGCTCCACGACATGGGCGACACGCTGGGGAGCTACAATCACCCCGAGGTCGCCGCCGCGATCATCAAGCCCTTCGTCAGCGAGGAGCTGCACTGGATCTGCCAGAACCACGGCGCCTTCCAGGGCTATTACTATTTCCACCATCTGGGCATGGACCGCAACGCGCGCGACGCCTTCGAGGGGCACGAGCACTACGAAGCCTGCCGCGAATTCTGCGAGAAATACGACCAGGCCGCGTTCGATCCGGACTACCAAAGCGAGCCGCTGGAATTCTTCGAACCGATGGTGCGCCGGGTGATGGCGAAGCCGCTGGCGAGCCAATACGCCAAGGCGCTCGACGAGGAAGCCGCCTAGTCGGAGGCTTCCGCCCTGGCCTGAGCGACGAAATGGCGCGACCAGTCGGCGCTGCCTTCCGCCGCCATCAGCCGCTCGACGATCGCGATCTCGGCTGCGATGAACTCGGCCCGCTCGTCCCAGCCGTCGTGCGTGCGCTTGCGAAACAGCCCGCCGCCGTGACGCGGCCCCCAGCGCTTCATGAAGCGCGCGGCGGCGTGCGGATCGTAGCCGGCGTTGGCGAGCAACCACGGCATCAGCCGGTCGGCGTCGCGTTCGGTCAGGCGGACGAGGCTGCGCGGGCGGCCCAGCGGCTCGAGCAGCGCACGATGGCCCAGCAGATTGTGCGCCAGCTCATGCGCGATCCCGGCGGCGAATTCGTCCTCGGGATAGGCGAAACCGGGAAAGTCGCGCCCCAGCAGCACGCGCGCGCCATCGGCCACCGCGCCCGAGCCGCTGGCCAGCACCTCGAAGCGGCTGGCGCAGGCGGGGATTCCGGTGAGCGAGCCCTGCATCCTCGCGGCGCCCGGACGGCTCCATTCGAGCGCCACCGGTCCCTCGCTCAGGCCCGAATCGAGCGCATCCTTGATATCCACCAGCCGCTGCCAGGCGGGATCGGATGGCGGGAAGGCCTCCTCGAGCACCCGTCCGTTAAGCGCGTGCAGCGTGTCGTTGGCGGCGAGACCGGCCAGCGCCGCGGGCGAACCCGGCGCCACCGCCAGCACCGCAATATCGCCGCTCAGCCCGAATTCGCTGCGGACCGCGCCGGGCCGGTCGTAGGCCGCGGCATCGTGGAGCAGCGCGCCGCTTGCGGAGATCGCGCGCTCGCAGAACGGTGCATTGGCGGTGACCAGCCGCCAGCCGACCGCGAACAGCCGCGCGTCGCGGGCCTGCAGGTCGGAGAGTTCGGTTGGCGCTTCGCCTGGAGCGGTGCCGGCGGGGAGCTGAATGGTCTGTGCAGCCAGCGGAGCCCCCAGCACCAGCACCAGCCCCAGCGCAGCCAGGCCAGAGCGCCGGATCACGCCGGTGCGTCGGCGGCGACCGCCTCGGCCAGCGCCTCGTAACCCACTGCGCCCTGGAAGATCTGCTCGCCGCTCACCCAGCTCGGCGTGCCGGTGAAGCCGAGCTGCTGCGCCAGCCCCATGTTCTGCGCCAGTTCGCGCGTGACCGCCTCGCTTTCGGCATAGGACCGCGCCGCCGCCAGATCGAGTCCGGCCCGCTGCGCTGCGGCCTCCACCGTCTGGGGCGAGGGCGGGCCGAGCTCGAACATCGCCGAATAGAATTGCGGATATTTGCCCTGCCTGGCCGCGGCCAGCGCCATGCGCGCTGCTTGTTCGCTGCCGTCGAAGATCGGCCATTCGCGCACCACCACGCGCAGCTCGGGATTCTCGGCGATCAGCTTCTGGACGTCGGCCTCGGCGGCGCGGCAATAGGTGCAGCCGTAATCGGTGAACTTGACCAGCGTGCGGCTGCCTTCGGGATTGCCCAGCACCGCGCCGGGGAAGGGGGCTTCGACCTCGTCGGCGACCTCGGCCAGCCGGCTCTCGCTCTCGCGCTGCTGCAGCGCTCCGGCCATTTCGGGCAGGACTTCGGGGTTGGCGACCAGATAGTCGCGGATCTGCGCATCGCCCAAGCCGCTGAGCGACCATGCCGCCGCGCCGGCAAAGCCGAAGACCAGCGCCAGCAGCGCAGTGATAAGATGGGTTTTCATGTGTTCCTGCCCCCGCTGCGTCAGCGTCGTCCGCCGCCGCGATCGGTCTGTTGTTCGATCAGCGCGCGCGCCTGCATGCCGATATCCTGCGCCCGCAGCCAGTCGGGCGTCCCCTCGGGCAGCCCCGCCTCGGCGGCCTGCGCGCTGCGCAGCGCCATCGCATATTCGCGGTTCATCACCTGCTGTTCGGCGCTGGCGAGCCGGGCGCGGGGCATGTCGCCGCGCGCGGCATAGACCACGCCGAGCTGGTACCAGGCGAAGGGATTGTACCGGTCCTTGGCCACCGCGGCGCGAAGCACTTCCTCGGCCTCGGCGTAATTGTCGCGGTCCTCGGTGGCGATCAGCGCATGGCCGAACAGGGTGGCGATCAGCGGTTCCGCCCGGGTCAGTTCGGTGGCGCGGCGCAGCGATACGAGCGCTTCCTCGGCGCGGCCCGATTCGAGCAGCACCTGGCCGCGCAATTCGAGGAAATAGGGGTCGTCGGGATCCTGCGCGATCAGCGCGTCGGTTTCGGCCAGCGCCTGATCGACCCGGGCGGCCTTGTGATAGGCATAGGCGCGGGCATAGCGCGCGGGCACACCGGTGTCGCTGACGGGGAAGCTGTTGAGCGTGCGCCTCGGTTCTTCCAGATAGCCCGAGAGCTTGGCCTTGATCCGCCGGAAGCGGCGCTCCAGCCGCGCGTCCTCGGGCTCCTCCCAGGCGGGATCGCGCTGATAGGTGTCGCGTAGCCGGGCGATGCGGTCCCCCGATAGCGGGTGAGTGCGGGTGAAGGCGGCCTCGTCGCTCTGGCTGTAGCCATAGCGGAACTCCTGGTTCTGCAGCTTCTTGAAGAAGGCGATCGAACCGCGCCCCGAGATCCCGGCATCGGAAAGATATTGCGCGCCGGCGGCATCGGCGGAGGATTCCTCACCGCGGTTGTAGGCGAGGAACTTGCCCATTGCCGCCTGCTGGCCGGCCATCATCACCCCCATCGCGGCATCGCCTGCGCCGGCGAGCGCGGCGCCCAGCCCGGCAATCAGCGACAGGATCGAGATCCGGTTCGCCGCCGCCATCCCGTCGCCCTGGCGGATGATGTGGCCCCCGGTGATATGGCCCAGCTCGTGCGCGACCACGCCCTGGACCTCGTTGGCGGTGTCGGCGGCGTCGATCAGCCCGCTGTGGAGATAGACCGCCTGCCCGCCGGCCACGAAGGCGTTGATCGAAGGGTCGTTGATCAGAACGATATCGACATTGCCGGGTTCGAGCCCCGCGGCCTCGATCAGCGGCGCCGCGAGCTCGTCGAGGAAATCCTCGGTTTCGGCGTCGCGCAGGATGGATTGCGCGGCGACCGGCTGAACCCCGAGGGCCAGCAGCGCGCAAAAGGCAAAGACATGAGCGAGGATGCGCATCGCGGTCTTGCTAGCGGGTTTCGCCCTGAACCGGAACTGAAGCCTGCGCGGTGCGGTCGAGGAACCGGAGGATGTCGCCGCGCAGGCCCGGCTGGCGCCGCCAGGGACTCGCCAGCCTGACCAGCACATCGCTGTGGTCGAACCCGTCATAATAGCGCGCCTCGACCGGCGCTCCGAGGTCCTCCAGCGCCGCTGCGAGCGCGCGCGTGTTGCGCGGCTTGACCGTGGTGTCGTCGGTCCCGGCCAGTAGCAGCATCGGCGGCGCGTCGCCGCGCGCATGGTTGATCGGCTGGGTGGCTTGCGGGTCGGGCGCATCGCCAAAGGCGGCGCGGGTCGAATCCTTGTCGAAGGGGAAGAAGTCGTAGGGACCCGCCATGCCGACCACGCCGCGAATCGCCGACGCCGGCACCCCCTCGGAGGCAAGCCAGCGCGGTTCGAGCGCGACCTGAACGACGTTGTAGGCGCCCGCCGAGTGGCCGGCGAGATAGATCCGCCCGGGGTCGCCGCCATAGCGTACCGCATTGGCGTGCAGCCAGCCGATCGCCTGCGCGGTATCCTCGAGCATGGCCGGGTAGCGACCCTCTTCGCCCAGCCGGTAGCCCGCAAGCGCGACCACATAGCCCGCGGGCGCGAGCGAACGCGCGACGAAGCCGTAATCCTTGGGGTCGCCCCACTCCCAGCTGCCGCCATGGACGAACAACAGCACCGGTGCGGGCTCGGCGATCCCGCGCGCGCGGTAAAGCGACAGCGTCTGCGTCGCAGCTTCGCCCAGCCGGACCTGCGCAACGCGCGTCACATCGCGGGTCCCGCCGGTCAGTCGGTCGATCGTATCGAGCACGGCGACGCTGTTGAGCTGCAGCGCTATCCAGAAGCCGAGCCCGCCCAGCGCCAGCAGCGCCGCTATCCCGCCCAGCGTCCACGCCGCCATTGGCTTCATGCTTCCGGCTGCGGCGCGCTTGCCGTGCCCGTGCTCGTGCCCGTGCCCGTACCAGTGTTGGCGGGCTTTTCGACCGCCTCGACGATCCGTTCGGCCTCGCCGTCGTGGGACAGGCCGATCGCGCGCAGGAATTGCTGGCCGCTGGTGTAGCTGTCGCCCAGCCACAGCGGCACGTTCGCCGCCTCGATCATCGATTGCGCGGCGATCTCCTCGGGGCTGAGCGGATCGCCCGCGCGGCGGATGAAGACCGCGCGCACCCGCCCCGGATGGGTCGCCACGACCTCGGAGAAAGCCAGCAGATCGCCTTGCGAATCATCGCCGATCAGCGCGAATTGCAGGGAATCATAGGTCTCGACGATTTCGGCGATGGCCGCGATCTTGTGCGCGCCGTGGCTGCCCTTGCCGAAGGTGCTGCGGTCGAGCCCCCAGTCGCGCAGCATCAGCGGACCGAGCGGCAGGCCGCGGCTCTTCTGGAACGCGACCAGATAGGAAAACAGGTTCCACGGGCTCGAGGAGACGTAGAAGAAGGGATGATGCGTCGCCGCCAGCCGGTCGCCGGTATGCGCCTTGCCCGTGCGCAGCACCGCGCCGCCGCCGAGCGCGTTGTAGAAGACGTCGGCATCGGGAACCAGCAGCCGCTCGTCGGGCAGTTGCATCACCACACGGCGCCAGTTGCGCGCGATCTTGCGGAAGCTGCCGGTGATCCCGGTCTCGATGATGGTGTCGTCGATATCCGAGATCACGCCGAGCATCGCCTCGCTCCCCGGCGCCAGGACATGCCCCTCGACGCATTGCTCGCCATCGCGATTGTCCCAGCGAAAGGCGACCACCTCCCACTGGCTGTGCGCATCGAGCTCCCATTCGGGTTCGAGCTCCACGTCGAAATGGACGAAGCCCTCTTCGTCGGTCACGCCCCGGTGCTGGAATCGACGTCCGTCGGGATGCTGGATTTCCAGATCGACCGGCAGATCGGCCACCTCGTGCGAGGCGAATTGCGACAGCATGGTGCGGATCGCGCGCAGCCGCCCGCTGCCGTCGAAGCCGGGTCGCGGCGCACGCAGAGCGCGAGCCGAGATCGTCAGCCGCTCGCGGTTGCGGTAGCCGAAATAGGGCTGGATGCGCACGGGCTGGGTAGGAAACAGAGCCATCGCCCTGCGCTAGCTTGGCGATTCGCGACTGGATAGCCCCTGGTTCCGGTATCTGCGGCGAAGCGTCATCCCAGCGAAAGCTGGGATCTTTGTCGGCCTGGTCTCAGATCCAGCGCGTCCCCGAGACCGATCCCAGCTTTCGCTGGGATGACGAAGTGGTCGTTGCCCTCGATCGCTTTGGCTCGCGCGTCAGCCGAGCAGCTTGCGCGCGGCACGTTCGATCAGCGGGACGTCTTCGGGCACCTCGCCCACCACCAGCAATTCGCCGTCCTCGGTGCGGCGGACCATCACCAGCGCGAACTCCGGCCCGGAGAGATCGAGATCGTCGAGCGCGAGCGGTTCGATCGCGCGCAGCTTCTTCGCCAGCGAATCGCGCACCGAAGCGCCGTCGTCGAGTTTTTCGCCGGCTTCCTCGCGGCGCGCGCGGCGCTCGGCCTGGACCACGCCCTTGAGCCCGCCCTCGGCCTCGCCGAGATAGCGCGCCAGCGAGCCGCGGGTCACCTGCAGCCGGTGGGCATGGCTCAGCACCGCGGCGTATTCGGTCAGCCGCGTCTTGTCGTAATCGGCGCCGAAGACCAGCTTGACCACCGGGGTCATCGGCGCGCGCTGCTGCACCTTCAGGCCGCTGTCGGCGATCAGTTCGTCGAAACCCTCGGGATCGGCGGCCGCCTCGAGGCTGAAATCATAGGCGCGTCCGACCGCGCGGTAGAGCGCATCGCGGCTGCGGTCCTCGCTCGAACTGGCGACCAGCGCCAGCTCGCGCGCCGCGGCGAGGCAGTCGTAGAGACCCTCGGCTTCACCCGGACCGGGCGCCTCATCCCGGCTTTCTCCGGTGGGGGAAGAGTCGATGTCGAATTCATCGTCTTCCGGGGCGTCGCTGCCGGTCGAAATCGGCGCGGGGACAAAGCCGACTTGCGGATCGTGCTCGGCGGGCTCGTAGGCCTGCGGCACCGGCGCAGCGTCTTCGTCATCATAGGCCGAGGGCAGATCGAGCGTCGGGCGCGGCCTGGTCCCGCGCCCGATCAGCGCCGACAGCCCGGTGCCGACGCTGTCGTCGGCCAGCGGATCGACCACTTCGTCGACGTCTTCCGGCTCGGGTTCGTCATACTCCTCGTCGAGCCCGTAATCGCGCGCGGTTTCGCCGATGGCGGTGCGGTTCCAATCGCCCTGCGGCGCTTCGTCCTCGTCTTCGTCCTCGCCCTCGCCCTCTTCATCGTCCCACTGCTGCACCGGCCAGCCGGACCCATCCCGGGAGCCGGCGCCACCGAAGGCCGGCGCGGGCAATTCGTCCGCTTCGCGGTGCATCAGAACCGGTTCCTTCAAGACGAGCACGTCATGCGCGAGCGATTCGCGCTCGTCCCCGTCCCTGTCCTCGTCGCCATAGGCATCCGCGGCGGCGTCCGCCTCGAGCGCCTGGCCGATCTCGAGCAGCAATTCATCGGCGGTCTGCTGGTCGGCGACTTCCTTCCAGTTGATCACCCCGAAGATGAAATCGATTGTCTCGTCGTCGCTCGAATAGGGCAGCAGGATGCCGCGGTAGAGTGCGGTCGCGCCGCGCTGATTGACGAATTCCGCCTCGAACCCGATCGGCGCCTGGTTGGCGAGAATCTGCATGTAATGGTCGGTGATGCGGCTGAGCAGCGAGCGCGCAGGGATCTCGGACACCGCGTCGATCGCTTGGGTTGCGTCGGTTGCGTCCTGCGCGCTGCATTCCTCGGCAAGCCGCTCGCCCAGATACTCGATTCCGGGGTTCTCCACCCCTTGCGTGAAATCGAGCAGCACCGAATAGGGCCCGAAATCCTTCAGCGAGGCGGGATCGAGATCCTCGATCGAGGGAAAACTGCGGTCGGCCAGCAAGCTCGCCCAGTGGTTGTAGGCGCGCACCTGCATCCGGCGCTCGTCCTGCCCAACCGGCGAAGGCGGCCCCTCGACGATCGGGTCGTCGTCTTCGCCGTGGAAGTCGGGGCCGGAAAAATCGGGGCCGGAAAAGTCGGGCTCGTCGTCATACGCTCCGCGCGAGCCGAAACTGCCGCCTAGCCTGTCCATCGTCGATGCTACCCCTGAAAGCGCGCCCTGTGGGCGTGGTGGTCTGCATCCTGCTTGTGACGGGCCGTGGTAAACATATCCCTAACCATCGGGCGCGATTGTCCCGCGGCATGGTTTCGGGCAGCCGGTCAGAACATGTAGCGCATCTTGATGGCCATCGCCTTGGGGCTCTCGGCGACCTCGAACACCGCTTCCTCGAAGCGCGGCGGGCCCATCCGGACCTTGGCATCGCGCGAGAAGCCGAAGCCCTCCTTGGGCATCATGCCGAGCGCGCGATCGGCCTTGCCGTTGGAGTTCTCGTCATGGAGCAGCGCGATGGCATAGCGGCCCGGGGCGACATCGGGGAAGGTGACGGTGACCTCGCCCTTGTGCGCCGCCACCACCGCGCGGTGCGAGACCGTCCCGCTGCGGCATTGCGGAAAGCGGTCCGGGTCGCCGGTCATGCAGGCGCGCACCTGCCCGTCGGCGCTGCGCAATTGCGTTACCGTGACGGTGACATCGGTCCCCCTATGCGGGTGCCCGGCGGCGCCCGACAGCGCGGCGATCGGCAGCACGAGCAGGGAAAAGGCAAGTTTCATATGGCGCTGCTCAGACCTTTATCGGTGCCGCAGACCCTGTCCCAGAAGCGGAAATAGAGCCCGTAATTGCAGCGGTATTCCTCGTGGTGCCGCTGATGGTGGCTGGCGGTTATCAGCCAACCTCCTAACCGCGAGTGAACCAGCCGGCGCGGAAACATCTCCCAGCCCATGTGGTTGGTCACCCCCATCACCGTCATGATTGCCAGCACCAGCCCCAGCATCGCGGCATGGATCGGGATCACGAACACCAGCAGCGGGATCACGAAGGCCCCGGTCAGCGCTTCGTAGGGGTGGAAGCTCATCGCCGCCCAGGCGGTCGGCGGGCGGCTGGCATGATGGACCGCGTGCATCGAGCGGAACAGCTTCGGGCGGTGCATCCAGCGGTGCGACCAGTAGAACCAGGTGTCGTGCGCAAACAGATAGAGCAGCACCGAGAGCGGCAGATACCACAGCGGAAACTCTTGCCAGCCGCCGTAAATCTGCGTCCAGCCGCGCTCCTGCCAGCCCCAGCCGACGATACCCGCGGGGATCCCGTAGATCGCCGCCGAAGCCAGCGACCAGGCGATCTCGCGCCGCATCTGCGGGCCGAGCCTGGCGTGGTAGCCGGGCCTGCGCCGCGCGGTCAGCCAGGCGAAGAACCCGCTGGTGGCGAGATAGCGCAGCGCGACGATCAGCGTCATCGCGAGAGTGGAGAGAAGGATGGCGGCGAGCATGGCGGCCCCGCCTATGCCGCAATCCGCGCGGGCAGGACAGAAGTTAGTGCGCGCTCGGCGGGTGCTGGTCGCCTGCCTATTCGCTTTGGCCCCAAGGCGCGCAGTCGGGGTCGCCCGCCACGGTCAGCCGCCGCAGCGCGGCGCGCGCCAGCCGCTCGACCTCGACCTTGCGCCGCGCGGCGGCGAGCGGGTGGAGCGGGGCGGGGCGCAGGATTTCCGCATCATAGCCATCGGCGACGATCACCCCGCAGCAATCGGGGCGGTAGGCCTCGCCGTCGAGCGGGCTGCGATCGAGCCCGGGCGGCACCCCCCAGAAGAAGCGGTCGCAATGATCGAGATAATCGGGCCATTTGCTATCGCCGAGCAGATCGCCGCGCTGGACCTTGATCTCGACGATGATGACGCGGCCCTTGGGGTCGACCCCCATCAGATCGGCGCGGCGGCCGCCGCGCAGCGGCATCTCGGGCAGGCACCAGATATCGTTGCGCGCAAACAGCCGCGCGATCCCGCGGCACACGGCGCGGGCGCTCGCGGCCTCGGAATCGAGCGCGGGATCGGAGGAGCGGGAGAGGGCGGGGGCAAGCGAGTCGGCCATGCCGCTGCGCTGGAACAAAAAGGCAACCTCGTCAAGGTCGCGGGGGTATGCGCCGCGAGAAGCGAAGGCTCAGGCGGCGGTCAGCTCGGGCTCGACGAAAGCGCAGATCGCTTGGCGGGCGGCGTGGAATTCGCGCCACAGCGTCAGCGCCGCGGCGGTGGTGTCGCGGCCGTTGTCGGCGGCACCGATCAGCGCGCGCAGCCCGGTCTGCATCACCAGAGCCAGATCGTCGATCCCATTGGCGACTGCCTCGCAGCGCCAGCCCCCGGCGCGCGCCGCACGAGCGGGGAGCGTGGCGATCGCGCCGACCGGCCTCTCATGCGCCAGCTGCGCGAGCTGCGCCACCGCATCGGCGGCGTCGTGGAGCGCCTCCCAGCGCGCCTCCAGCTCGGTGGCGAGCGGTGCGGGCGCGAGGCCGGCATCGCCGAGTGGCGGCAGCATGGCGGCGTGGGCGAGGTCGAATTCATGGCGGAGCGCGTTCATGCCCTTGAGGCTAGCCCGGCGAGCTTGCCAAATCGCTAACGCTGGCCGGCGCGCGACCTCCGCGATAAGCGCTGGCGCGAGCCAGCACGCTTTGCTAGAGCGCCGCTCCACCGTCTGGCCAGCATGCACCCGTAGCTCAGCTGGAAAAAGCGCTGCCCTCCGAAGGCAGAGGTCAAGTCGGTTCTGTCGTTTAGATTTGAAGGAATTTGTGGCAAAATGAGAGGCTTAGGTGAATTTAAGGATTGGGTTCACATCTCAATTCTTTCCGCGTAAGCATCGTGTAAGCACAACGCACCCGTAGCTCAGTTGGATAGAGTGTCGCCCTCCGAAGGCGAAGGTCACAGGTTCGAATCCTGTCGGGTGC
>CAXBFN010000021.1:0-13919 GCA_963975275.1 uncultured Erythrobacter sp.
GGGGGGGGGGGGGGGGGGGGGGGGGGGAGCGCGCCGCAGGCGCGCGTCCGGGCCATCGGCGCGGTACACCCCCACCCAACCTCCCCCTCAAGGGGGAGGAGCAGATGGCGTCAAACGCGAACCATCCTACCCTAGCGGCGGAAGTCCAGCGGCGGGTCGCGGTCGCCCAGCAGCGAGCGGTAGACGTAGTCGGTCCCGCGCGAGGCATCGAATTCCGCCCGCGCCGCCTCGCGCAGCTCCTCGTTCTGGAACAGTTCGACCGCCATCAGCGCCATCGATTTGGCTGCGACCTGCGCGCCCTTGGCGCCGATCGACATCCCGCTCGCCGCGACCGCCTGCCAGCTGTGTGCGCTGGTGCCGGGGACCCAGCCGGCGGCGGTGACGCCCACGGTCGGGGTGGTCCAGGAGACATCGCCGACATCGGTCGAACCATAGCCCAGCGTCGTCCCGTAAGGCTGGATCTCGCCCGCGCTCTCGAGCGGCCGCGCCTGCTCGCCGAAGCTCTGCGCGATCTCTTCCGCCCAGGCGCGTTCTTCCGCCGTGTAGGTCACTCCGCCGACCTCGCGCAGCTTGGCATCCATCATCCGGGCCAGCGACTGGTTGACCAGCAGCGGATTGTTGCCGTGGATGATCTCCCAGCTGACCTCGGTCCCGGTCCCCAGCGCGGCGCCCTCGGCGGCCGCCTCGAGCCGCTCCCACAGCGCGCGCACCTCGTCGGCATCCGAATGGCGGACGTAATAGAACACCTCCGCGCTGTCGGGGATGACGTTGGGCGCCGAGCCGCCCTCGGTGATGACGTAATGGATGCGGGTGTCCATGCTGGTGTGCTCGCGCATCATATTGACCATCATGTTCATCGCCTCGACCCCGTCGAGCGCCGAGCGTCCGCGCTCGGGCGCGGCGGCGGCATGCGCGGAGACGCCCTTGAAGCGGAACTTGGCCGAACGGTTGGCGAGACCCGTGCGCGCCGCGGCGCTGTTCTCGTCGGCGGCATGCCAGTGAATCGCGGTGTCGACATCGTCGAACAGCCCGGCGCGCGCCATATAGACCTTGCCCGAGCCGCCCTCTTCGGCGGGCGTGCCGTAGAGCCGGATCCGCCCCGGGGTGCCCGTCGCCTCGAGCCAGCGCTTGACGGCGATCGCCGCGGTGAGCGAGCCCGCGCCGAACAGATTGTGCCCGCAGGCGTGTCCGGCGTGTTTGTCGGCAAGCGGCTCGCGGCTCGGCGAGGCGGATTGCGAGATCCCCGGCAGCGCATCGAATTCGGCGAGGATCGCGATCACCGGCCCGCCCTCGCCCCATTCGCCGACGAAGGCGGTGGGGATTTCGGCGACGCCCGGGGTGATGGTGAAGCCTTCCGCCGCCAGTTCGTCCTGCAGCAGCCGGGTCGAACGGGTCTCGAGATAGCCGAGCTCGGCCCAGTCCCACAATTGCTGCGCCACGCGGGCGGTGCGCCCGGCCTCGCCCTCGACGATCGCGACTGGGTCGGCGCTCTGCGCGAAGACAGGCTGGACCAGCAGCGGCTGGACGGCGAACAGGGCCAAGCCTGCGAAAAGGGCGGATCGTTTCATAGTGTGCTTCCCCTGTTGAGGCCCCTGCTTGCCGCAATCCGCCCGCCGTGCCAATCCGTCGCACGATGGAAATCCCGCCCGCCCTGCTGCAGTTCGTGGGATCGCTTGCCGCGATCGTGGCACTGGCGGCGCTCGCCTGGTGGCTCAAGCTGGGCGCGCCGCGCCGAATCGAAAGCGAGGCCGATGCACGCCGCGAAGCGAGCGAGGCGGCCGACGGCTACGAACCCGTCGAAATCGCGCTCGACCGCGCAGGCCGCGCCGCGCTGCTGCGCGATCGGGCGGGGCAGATCCTGCTGCTGCGCCAGCACGGCACCCATTTCGCCGGACGGGTGCTGACCCCGGCCGCGAGGGCGCGGATCGATTCCGGCGCGCTGTTGGTCGATACCGCCGAAAAGCGCTATGGTCAGGTTCGTCTCGAGCTCGAGGACCCTTCGGCCTGGCTCGCGCACATCGAAAGCATCGAGACCCGCTGACATGCCCGATTTCGATCCCGTCGCCTATGCTGTCCCCGGTTTCGTCCTGCTCGTGCTGGCGGAGATGCTGTGGGCGCGACGCAAGCGCCCGCATGCCTACGAACCGCGCGACACGCTCACCAGCCTCGCCTTCGGGCTGGGCAGCACGGTCGCGGGCGTGGTCTTCGGCGGCGCGATCCTGGCCGCGGCGCTGTGGCTCTACGACTACCGGCTGTTCGATTTCGGCGAGAGCTGGTGGGCGGTGTGGTGGGCCTGGCCGCTCGCCTTCGTGCTCGACGACCTGCTCTATTACGTCTTCCACCGCATGGCGCACCGGGTGCGCTGGTTCTGGGCGAGCCACGTCAACCACCATTCCAGCCAGCACTACAATCTGAGCACGGCGCTGCGTCAGACCTGGACCGGCTTCTTCGCGCTCTCCTTCGCCTTCGGCCTGCCGCTTGTCCTGCTCGGCTTTCACCCGGCGATGCTGGCGATCGTTTCGGGTTTCAACCTGATCTACCAGTTCTGGATCCACACCGAGGCGATTGGCCGCATGCCGCGCTGGTTCGAGGCGGTGATGAACACGCCCAGCCACCACCGCGTCCACCACGCCACCAATCCGCGCTATCTCGACCGCAATTACGCCGGCGTGTTCATCGTCTGGGACCGGATATTCGGCACCTTCGAGCAGGAGCGCCCCGAGGAGGAGACGATCCGCTACGGCATCGTCAAGCAGCTCGGCAGTTTCAACCTGCTGTGGGCGGTGTTCCACGAATGGGTCGGGATCGCGCAGGACGTCTGGCGCGCGCCGTGGAAGCACAAATTGTCCTACCTGCTGCGCGAACCGGGCTGGAGCCACGATGGCAGCCGCGAGACCAGCGCCACGATCCGCGCCCGCTGGGAAGCGCGGCGCGAAAGCGCGACCGGCAAACCGGTTGCAGACGAAAACCCGATTGCCGGATCGGGCGAGCCTGCGTAACCTCTCCCGCGGAAGAGGAGAGAACATGGACGAATTCGATGTGATCGTTGTCGGCGGGGGCAGCGGCGGCAGCGCCGTGGCCGGGCGGCTGGCCGAGGCGGGCAAGAGCGTGTGCCTGCTCGAGGCCGGGCCGCGCAACAACACCGTGCTGGTCAAGACCCCGGGCTTCATGCCCTTTCTGCGCCAGGGCTCGAACTATCGCTACGAGACGGTGCCGCAAAAGGGGCTCAACGGGCGGGTGGGATACCAGCCGCGCGGGCGCGGGCTCGGGGGTTCCTCGGCGATCAACGCGATGATCTATATCCGCGGCCATCGTTGGGATTACGACCATTGGGCCGAACTCGGCTGCAGCGGCTGGGGCTATGACGACGTCCTGCCCTATTTCAAACGCGCCGAAAGCAACGAGCAAGGTGCGGACGAATTCCACGGCGGCGACGGGCCGTTGCATGTCTCGGACCAGCACTGGCCCAACCCGGGCAGCAAGGCGTTCGTCGAGGCGGCGACGCAGCTGCAATTGCCGCACAACCGCGATTTCAACGGCGCGCGGCAGGAAGGCTTCGG
The DNA here is from genome assembly GCA_963975275.1 of uncultured Erythrobacter sp. GTDB lineage: Bacteria > Pseudomonadota > Alphaproteobacteria > Sphingomonadales > Sphingomonadaceae > Qipengyuania. The sequence continues at coordinate 3,561 of CAXBFN010000021.1, forward strand.
CATCTATCAGGTGACGCAGAAGGACGGCGAACGCTGGTCCGCCGCGCGCGCCTATGTCGAGCCGCTGCGCGGCAACCGCAATCTCGATGTCCGGATCGGGGTGACCGTCCAGAAGATCGAGATCGACGACGGCCGGGTGACCGGGGTTACCTATTCGGTCGGCGGCAGACAGCGCACCGTGCGCGCGCGCGGCGGCGTGGTGCTGTCGGCGGGCGCCTTCAACTCGCCGCAGATGCTGATGCTGTCCGGGATCGGTCCGGGCGCGCATCTGGCCGAGCACGGGATTACGGTGAAGCGCGATTGCGAGGCGGTGGGCTCGGACCTCCAGGACCATGTCGATTACGTCTCGAGCTGGCAGACCGAGAGCACCGATTTCATCGGCGACAGCCTCGCGGGCACGGTGCGGATGGCCAAGGCGATCATCGAGCACCGCCGCAAGCGGACCGGGATCATGACCACCCCCTATGCCGAGGCGGGCGGGTTCTGGAAGGTGATGGACGACGCGCCCGCGCCCGATGTGCAATGGCACTTCGTCCCCGCCATGCTCGAGGATCACGGCCGCACGAAGGTGAAGGGCCACGGCTTCTCGCTCCACGCCTGCGTGCTGCGCCCCGAGAGCCGCGGGACCGTCCGGCTCGGATCGCGCAATGCCGCGGACGCGCCGGTGATCGATCCCAATTTCCTCGACGACGAGCGTGACATGGAAGTGCTGCGCAAGGGCGTGCGCCTGTCGCACCGCATCGTCGAGGCGCCCGCGATGGCGCAATACGCGCCCAAGGATCGCTATCCCATCGATCTCGAGGACGATGCCGCGCTCGATCACCTCATCCGCGACCGCGCCGACACCGTCTACCACCCGGTCGGCACCTGCCGGATGGGAGGCGACGCGGACAGCGTGGTCGATCCGCAGCTCAAGGTGCGCGGGATCGAGGGCTTGTGGGTGGCCGACGCCAGCGTGATGCCGCGGCTGATCGGGGGCAACACCAATGCGCCGAGCATCATGATCGGTGAACGCTGCGCCGATTTCGTCACGGCCGCGTTGGCCTAGATCGTGGAAAGCCCCCGCCCCGGCGGGGAGGGGCCGGGAGTCGGGGAGCGCGCCGCAGGCGCGCGTCCGCCCATCGGCGTAGTGCAGCGCCGGTCCATGAACAAAAAAAGGGGCCGGAACCTTTCGCAAGGTTCCGGCCCTTCGCAGTCGGTGTTCGCAGGAGGAACACATTAAGACGGGGGCGCCGAGAGGAGAGAGAGAAGCGCCCCCGCCGAACTTTAGGACCCCGAGGTTCGGGCGAACTCCGGATAGGCTTCGATACCGGTTTCGCTGAGATCGAGCCCCGCCAGCTCTTCTTCCTCGCTCGGGCGCACCCCGATAGTGGCCTTGAGCGCGAACCAGACGATGGCCGACAGCGCGCAGACGAAGACCCCGGTTGCGACCACGCCGGTCAGCTGGGCCAGAAAGGGCACCGCAGGGTTGGTCAGCGGCACAGCGAGCGTGCCCCAGATGCCGGCCACGAGATGGACCGGGATCGCCCCGACGACATCGTCGATCTTGAACCTGTCGAGGATCGGCACGAAGATCACCGGCAGCAGCCCGCCGATCCCGCCGATAACGATGGCCATCCCGACATTGGGCGTGAGCGGTTCGGCGGTGATCGCCACGAGCCCGGCCAGCGCGCCGTTGAGCGCCATGGTCGTATCGGCCTTCTTGTAGCGCAATTGCGTGGCGATGATCGCGACGACCACACCGGCGGCAGCCGCCATATTGGTGTTGACGAAGATCTTCGACACATCGGAGACATCGCCGATCGTCCCCATCGCCAGCTGCGAGGCGCCGTTGAAGCCGAACCAGCCGAGCCAGAGGATAAAGGTGCCCAGCGTGGCGAGCGGAATGCTCGATCCCGGGAACACCGCAACCTTGCCGTCCTTGCCGTAGCGGCCCAGCCGCGGGCCGATGATCAGCACGCCCATCAGCGCCGCCCAGCCGCCGGTCGAGTGGACCAGGGTTGAACCGGCGAAATCGGAAAAGCCCATCGCGTCGAGCCAGCCTGCGCCCCATTCCCAGCTGACGATCACCGGGTAGATGAAGCCGGTCAGCACGGTAACGAAGATGAAGAAGGGCACCAGCTTGACCCGCTCGGCCACCGCGCCCGAGACGATCGAGGCGGTGGTGGCGCAGAACACCATCTGGAAGAACCAGTCGGATGCAATCGAATAGCCGGTTTCGGTATCCGCCTCGCCCACGCCCTGCATCGCATAGGGGAAATCGCCGATCCCGAAGAACCCGCCCTCGAAGCCCGGATAGGCGATCGAATAGCCGATCACCCAGAACATCAACCCGGCGATCGAATAGAGACCGATGTTCTTGAGGCATTGAACCGAAACGTTCTTCGACCGGACCAGCCCCGCTTCGAGCATGGCGAAGCCCGCCGCCATCCACATGACGAGAAAGCCCCCGATCAGGAACAGCAGCGTGTTGAGAATGTAGGCCGTTCCCCCCGAAACGGCCTCGGCTGCGGCGAGCGCAGCGGGATCGGCGACGTCCTGCGCCAGGGCGGGTGCGGTCATTCCGACCCCGGCCAGCGCTAAGGCCGCCAGCGCCGGGGCGGCGGAGCGTGAAAGTGTGCGTTTCATGGTGTTGTCCCCTCGGGTCATAGCGCGGTGTCGCCGGTCTCGCCGGTCCGGATGCGCGTGGCGCTGGCGAGATCGAAGACGAAGATCTTGCCGTCGCCGATCGCCTCGGTCCTCGCGGTCTGCTGGATCGTCTCGACCACCTGGGCAGCGAGATCGTCGCTGGCGGCGACCTCGATCTTCACCTTGGGCAGCATGTTGGTCGAATATTCGGCCCCGCGATAAATCTCGGTCTGGCCTTTCTGGCGTCCGAAGCCCTTGACCTCGGACACGGTCATTCCCGCAACCCCGATCGATCCGAGGGCTTCGCGCACCTCGTCGAGCTTGAACGGCTTGATGACGGCGATGATGTATTTCACGCGGCCCCCCCCTGAGCTATCGCTGCCGGACCCGTTCCCGGCGAGGAAGAGCTTTGCAATTGCTGTGCCAATACAGCAATCGACGCAATTTGGCGTCTATCGGAGGCTCTTGGGGGTAATCTTTATTAAACTTCCGCCCAAGGATTGGGCGGCTGCCTAGATTTAAGGCAGGTCCAGCTCCGCATAGACGGGCAGATGGTCCGAGGCCACGCTGGCGAGCGGGCTGTGGTGGACATGGGCATCATGGCAGGTCCAGCTGGGCGAGGTGACGATCCGGTCGAGCCGGGCGATCGGGCCGCGGCTGGGGTAGCTCGGGCCCGGCGAGATCGCGTGCCAGTCGTCGCCGAATTCGCGCATCGCGCCGGTGAATCGGCCCCACTGGTTGAAGTCGCCGCCGATGATCGTCGGGCAATCCTCGGTGGTCTTGGCGACGAAATCGAGCAGTGCGCGCACCTGGTCGCGGCGGCGCAGGCCCGAGAGGTCGAGATGGGTGCCGATGATGCGGATGTTGCGCCCCTCGATCCGGATCACCGCATTGGCGGCGCCGCGCGGTTCGAGCGTGGGCAGATGGAGCGCCTCGGCATCCTGCACCTCGCATTCGCGGCGGACCAGGATCGCATTGCCGTGCCAGCCGATGCTGCGCGGGCGGCGCGCGACGTCGACGACCTTCCAGGGATAATCGTCGAGCAGCGCGCGCGGCAGCACGCTCGCGCGGTCGCCGAAGCGGCGGTCGGCCTCCTGCAGGACGATCACATCGGCATCGATTTCGCGCAGCACCGCCATGATCCGCTCGGGATCGCATTTGCGATCGCGGCCGATCGCCTTGTGGATGTTGTAGCTGGCGAAGGTGAGCCGCATCGGTGTCAGAGGAAATCCGCCAGCACCGCCATGAAGCGGTCGAACTGGTCGTGGTGGAGCCAGTGACCGGCCTTCTCGAACTCGATGACACGCGCGGTGTTGAAATGGTCGAGCCGTCCGTCGCCCTCGGGGTTGGAGGCCCAGCTGTCCGCGCCGTAGAGCAGCAGCGTGGGCGCGGCGATCGCCGCCCAGGTCTGGTGGAGGAATTCGTCGGCGACATCCTCGACCGGCCAGACGTTGAGATGCGGATCGAATTTCCAGGTGTAGGTGCCATCCTCGTTGCGGTTGACCCCGTGGATGGTGAGATGCCGCGCCTGTTCCTCGGTGAGGTAGGAGTTCTCCTCGATCATTCGCTGGAAGGCGGTCTCGATGCTCTCGTATTTGCGCGGGCTGCGCGCGGAGGCGGCGCGTTTCTTGTCGATCCATTCGCGCGCGCGCTCGGGATAGGGCGTCTCGCGCATTTCCGCCTGGCGCTTGGGGCTCGGCCCGAGCCCTTCGATGGCGACCAGCTTTGTCACCATCTCGGGGAAGGTCCCGGCGTAGCGCAGCGAGACATTGCCGCCCATCGAATGGCTGACAATCGTGACCGGCCCGACGCCGAGCTGGTGGATCAGCTGCGCCAGATCGTAGACCATGTCGCTGGTTTGGTAGTTGCCGTCGCTGACCCAGTCGGAATCGCCGTGGCCCCGGTGATCCATCGCAATGACATGCCAGTCGTCGCGCAGCTTCTCCGCCACCCAGTCCCAACTGCGCGCATGGTCGCGCCCGCCATGGACCAGCACCAGCGGCGGCTTGCCGCGATTCCCCCAGTCGACATAGTGCAGCCGCAGCCGCTGCGAGATGAAGGTTTGCGAAGTGGGTCCGGAGTGGGTCATGTGTGCGGCCTAATCGTATCGGAGCGCGCTGTGCAAACCTCAATTTCCTTGTGATCCCCCGCGAAGGCGGGGGTCTCAGGCGTTTCGCGCCTCTGTCCGAGGTCCCCGCCTGCGCGGGCACTCACGATCTCAGCGCTCCTTGGTCGCCGAGAAGGTCAGGCCGGGGTTCTTTTCTTCCTGATAGTTCACGTCCCACGGGCTCTTGGCCATGAACACCAGATCGCCGTCGCGGTCGCACGCCAGATGCGCGCGGTTGAACTTCTCGAAATCGTCGAGCGCCGCGGGTTCGCCCTTGAGCCAGCGCGCGGTAGAGAAGGGCGCCATCTCCAGCCCCGCCTCGACCTTGTACTCGGCCGAGAGCCGCGAGACGAGCACCTCGAGCTGGAGCTGGCCGACCACGCCGACGATCCACTGACCGCCGATCTCGGGGTAGAACACTTGGATCACGCCCTCTTCGGAGAGATCGTCGAGCGCCTTGCGGAGCTGCTTGGTCTTGGTCGGATCGCGCAGCTGGACGCGGCGCAGGATCTCGGGCGCGAAATTGGGCAGGCCGGTGAAGCGCAGCTCGTTCTTCTCGGACAGCGTGTCGCCCACCCGCAGCGTGCCGTGGTTGGGGATGCCGATGATGTCGCCCGCCTCGGCGGTGTCGGCGATCTCGCGATCCTGCGCGAAGAACAGGATCGGCGAATGGATCGCGATCGGCTTGCCCAGCCCCGAGGGGGTCAGCTTCATGCCGCGTTTGAAGGTGCCCGAGACCTGGCGCATGAAGGCGATCCGGTCGCGGTGGTTGGGGTCCATATTGGCCTGGACCTTGAAGATGAAGCCGGTGACCTCGTCGCGCTCGGGGCTGATCTGTTCGTCGCCTGCAGGCTGCGGGCGCGGCGGCGGGGCGATCCGGGCGATCGCGTCGATCAGCTCGGTGACCCCGAAATTCTTGAGCGCGGAGCCGAACAGCACCGGGGTGAGATCGCCGTTGCGATAGGCCTCGAGATCGAATTCGGGATAGCCGATCTGCGCCAGCTCGATCTCCTCGGCGAACTGCGCGGGAATCTCCGCGTCGCTGTCGCGCTTGCCCTGGAATTCCTTCGACGGGCCTTCGGGGCGGGCAATGCAGCCGGTGGCGAAATCGAGCACGCCCTCGAACTGGCCGCCCATCCCCACCGGATACATTTGCGGCGAGACATCGAGCGCGAGCATGTCGGCGATCTCGTCGAGCAGCTCGAACACCGGGCGGCCCTCGCGGTCGACCTTGTTGACGAAAGTGATGATCGGCACGCTGCGCAAGCGGCAGACCTCGAACAGCTTGCGCGTCTGCGGCTCGATACCCTTGGCCGCGTCGATCACCATGATCGCCGAATCGACCGCGGTCAGCGTGCGGTAGGTGTCCTCGGAGAAATCCTCGTGTCCGGGCGTGTCGAGCAGATTGAAGGTGATGCCGTCGCGCTCGAAGGTCATCACGCTCGAAGTGACCGAGATGCCGCGCTGCTGCTCGATCTTCATCCAGTCCGAGCGCGCGCGGCGTGCCTGGCCGCGCGCCTTGACCTCACCCGCGAGATGGATCGCGCCGCCCTGGAGCAGCAGCTTCTCGGTCAGCGTGGTCTTGCCCGCATCGGGGTGCGAGATGATGGCGAAGGTGCGGCGATTGGAGGTCATGACATCGGGTCCGGGGCTACGGCCGTTCGTGTCGAGCGAAGTCGAGACACCGCGAACAAGTGTCTCGACTTCGCTCGACACGAACGGAAAAGGTGCGTTTCAATTACGATTGGGGCTCGCGCGCGATCCGGAAGCCGGCGTAGCTCTGGCTCACCGGCATCAGCTCGAGCGTGTTGATGTTGAGATGCGGCGGCAGTTCGGCGACCCAGCGGACGGTCTCGGCGATATCCGCCGCGGTCATCGGCTGCGCGCCGCCGTAGAGCTTCTCGTGCGCGTCCTGATTGCCGCCGGTGCGCACCAAGGTGAATTCGGTCTCGACCATGCCCGGCTCGATCGCGGTGACGCGCACCCCGGTGCCGTGGAGATCGGAGCGCAAGCCCAGCGTGAACTGGCTGACGAACGCCTTGGTCCCGCCATAGACATTGCCTCCGGGGTAGGGATAATTCGCCGCGACCGAGGAGAGGTTGATCACCGCCCCCTTGCGTTCGATCAGCCCGGGCAGGAGCCTGTGGGTCAGCGAGACCAGCGCGGTGACATTGGTCGCGATCATGGTCTTCCAGTCGGCCAGATCGCTTTCCTGCGCGGGCGATGTGCCCAGCGCGAGCCCGGCGTTGTTCACCAGCAGATCGATCCCGGCGAACGCTTCGGGCAGAGCATCCAGAGCGGCGTCGCGCGCAGCTTCGTCGGTGACGTCGAAAGCGGCGGCGTGGACCTTGTCCGCGCCCAGCTCGTCGACCAGCGCCCGCAGCCGCTCCGCCCGCCGCCCGGTGGCCACGCAGCGCCAGCCCGCGGCGACCAGCGCCCGCACGCTAGCTTCGCCGATCCCGGCGGTGGCGCCGGTGACGAGCGCGGTCCGGCTCATGCCCGCAGCTCCGCGCCGAGCTTGGCGGCACCGGCGATCACCTTGTCCGAGATCGCCTTGATCTCCTCGTCGGTGAAGCTCTTTTCGCCCGGTTGCAGCGTCACCTCGATGGCGAGCGATTTGCGGCCCTCGGGGACACCCTGCCCGGTGAAGACATCGAACACCCGCGCAGCGACGATGGCCTGCTTGTCCGCACCGCCGACCGCGCGGAGCAGATCGCCCGCAGCCAGATCGAGCGGAACGAGGAAGGCGAAGTCGCGTGTCACCGCCTGCAGCGGGGGCGGCGCATAGGGCGCACGGGCAAAGCTGGGTTTGCCCTTCCTGGCGGGGATCGCGTCGAGGAAGATTTCGGCCGCCATCACCGGTCCGTCGAGATCGAAGGCCTTGAGCGTCGCGGGATGCAGCGCGCCGAAGCGCGCCAGCACGTTCTTGGGCCCGAGCCGCAGCGTAGCGGACTGGCCGGGGTGGAACTGGTCCCCCGCCTCCCCCATCACCATCAGATTGGCGGTGGGAGCGCCCGCGGCCTCGAGCAGCGCGAGCGCCTCGGCCTTGGCGTCATAGGCGTCGAAAGCGGTTGCCTTGCCGCTGCTCCAGTTGCGCGCGGTTTTTTCGCCAGCCAGCACCAGGCCGAGCGTCGCCCGCTCGTCGCTGGCGCCACTCTTGCCGCGGAAATAGCGGCGGCCGATCTCGAACAGCCGCGAGTCGTCGAGGCCACGATCGGCGTTGCGCGCGGCGGCGGCGAGCAGTCCGGGGAGCAGCGAGGGGCGCATCGCCTTCATGTCCTCGCTGATCGGATTGTCGAGCACCCACAGCGCGCCCGAATCGACTCCTTCGGCGAAATGCTCGGCCTGCGCGGGCGGGAGGAAGGACCAGGTCACCGCCTCGTTGAGACCGCGCGCCGCGGCGGCGCGGCGCAGCTTGCGCTCGAGCTGCTGCGCCGGTGTCGCGGTGGGCCGCGCAACGCCATCAGGGCGCGGCAGCGGGACGCTCGCCACCTTGTCGAGCCCGTGGATGCGGACCACTTCCTCGACCAGATCGGCAGGGCCTTCGATGTCGTGGCGGCGCAGCGGGACGGTGACCTGCCAGTCCTCCGCCACGGCGAAATCGAGCGCTTCGAGAATGCGGCGCTGCTCGGCCTCCGCCACCTCGACACCGCCAAGCCGCGCGGTCAGCGCCGGGTCGAATGCGATGTGCTTGGCCTCGGCGGGCGGCGCTCCGGCGCGGACCACCTTGCTCGGCTCACCGCCGCAGCACTTGAGGATCAGATCGGTCAGCAGCGCCATCCCGTCGTCGAGGAAGGCGGGGTCGACCCCGCGCTCGAACCGCGTGCGCGCGTCGCTGGCAAGACCAAGCCTGCGCCCGGTCACCCCGATCCGCTCGGGGTCGAAATAGGCGATCTCGAGCAGGACGTCGGTCGTGCCCTCACTCGCGCCCGAATGCGCCCCGCCCATGATCCCGGCGATGTCATGCACTCCGCTGTCATCCGCGATCACCGTCATGGTGTCGCCCAGCGTATAGGTCTTCTCGTTGAGCGCCTCGACCTGCTCGCCCACGACCGCGCGGCGCGCGATCATCGCGCCCGAGAGCGTGGCGAGGTCGTAGACATGCGCGGGTCGCCCGCAGGCGAGCATCAAATAATTGGTGCAATCGACCAGCGCCGAGATCGGACGCTGGCCTGCGGCAAGCAGCCGGCGCTGCATCCATTCGGGCGAGCTGCCGTTGGTGACCCCGCGGATCACGCGGCCGTAGAAGGCGGGACAGCCCTCGGGATCCTCGGTGCGGATCGCGATCGGGCTGTCGTAGCTGCCCTCGATCGCGGGCACCTCGACCGGCTTGAACGTACCCAGACCTGCGGCGGCGAGATCGCGCGCGATCCCCATCACGCCCATGCAGTCGGGCCGGTTGGGGGTGATCGCGACATCGAACACCGGCGAGGCGGCGTGGTAATCGGCGAAGCTCGCTCCCACCGGCGCATCCTCGGGCAATTCGATGATGCCTTCATGCGCGTCGCCCAGCTCGAGCTCGCGCACCGAGCACATCATGCCGTTGGATTCCTGCCCGCGGATCGCGCTCTTGCGCAGCTCCATCCCGTTGGACGGCACCACCGCGCCCGGCAGGCCGAGCACGCCCTTCATCCCCGCGCGCGCATTGGGCGCGCCGCAGACGACCTGGAGCGGCTGGCCATCGCCGGCATCGACGGTGAGCACCTGCAGCTTGTCGGCATCGGGATGCGGCGCGGCGGTGAGCACCTTGGCGACGCGGAAGCCGGCCAGCCTCTGCGCCGGATCCTCGATCCCCTCGACCTCGTGGCCGATGGCGTTGAGCGCGGCGGCGATCTCGGCGGTGGACGCCTCGGTGTCGAGGAAGTGGCGGAGCCATTCGAGCGAGAATTTCATGAGCGTGCTCCCACACCGCCCGAAAGGGTCGGCTGGTCGAAGGGCGAGAAGCCGTAATGCGCCAGCCAGCGCTGGTCGCCGTCGAAGAAGGCGCGCAGATCGTCCATCCCGTATTTGAGCATCGCCAGCCTATCGACCCCGACCCCGAAGGCGAAGCCCTGCCATTCTTGCGGGTCGAGCCCGGCGAAGGTGATCACCCGGGCGTTGACCATGCCGCTGCCGAGCAGTTCCATCCAGCCATGACCTTCATCGTCGCCGCTGCCGCCAAGCACCCGGCGGCCGTTTTCGACCGCGAAGCCGACATCGACTTCGACACTGGGTTCGGTGAAGGGGAAATAGGAGGGCCGCAGCCGGAGCACGATATCCTCGCGCTCGAAGAAGGCCTTGAGAAAGGTCTCGAGCGTCCATTTGAGGTGCCCCAGATGGATGTCGCGATCGATCACCAGCCCTTCGATCTGGTGGAACATCGGCGTGTGGGTCGCATCGCTGTCCGAGCGATAGACCCGGCCCGGCGCGATCAGCCGGATCGGCGCGCCGTTCTCCATCATCGCGCGGATCTGCACCGGCGAGGTGTGGGTGCGCAGCAGCATGCGGTTGCCCTCCGCGTCGCGGTCCTGCTCGCCGAAATAGAAGGTGTCGTGCATCGCGCGCGCCGGATGCGTCTCGGCCATGTTGAGCGCGGTGAAATTGTGCCAGTCGTCCTCGATCTCGGGGCCGGTGGCGACCGAGAA
>CAXBFN010000022.1:0-11875 GCA_963975275.1 uncultured Erythrobacter sp.
TCGCGGCCGAGGTGATGGTGATCCCGCGTTCCTGCTCCTGCTCCATCCAGTCCATGGTCGCGGCGCCGTCGTGGACTTCGCCGATCTTGTAGGACTTGCCGGTGTAATAGAGGATGCGTTCGGTCGTGGTGGTCTTGCCGGCATCGATGTGCGCCATGATGCCGATGTTGCGGTAACGCTCGAGCGGATACTCGCGGGCCATAACTAATTCCTCGGTTCGTGTCGGGGGCCCCGGGACGGGTCGCCCCCCATATGGTGCTTCGTGTGACCTTATGAAGACCGCCCCGCGTCCGCCCGTGCCTCGGCTGCGCCAAGGACCAAGCGAACGCGGGGGCCGGCCTTCAGGCCTGCACTACCAGCGGTAGTGCGAGAAGGCGCGGTTGGCGTCCGCCATGCGGTGGGCGTCTTCGCGCTTCTTGACCGCGTTGCCGCGGTTGTTGGCGGCATCCATCAGCTCGCCCGACAGGCGCGCCGACATGGTTGTTTCCGGGCGGCCGCGCGCGGCGGAGATGACCCAGCGCATCGCGAGCGCCTGGGCGCGCTCGGGGCGCACCTCGACCGGCACCTGATAGGTGGCACCGCCGACGCGGCGCGAACGCACCTCGACCTGCGGCTTCACGTTCTCGAGCGCGGTGTGGAACAGCTCGATCGGATTGGCCTTGGCCTTTTCCTCGACCACGGAGAGCGCGGTGTAGACGATCCCCTCGGCCACGGCCTTCTTGCCGTCGAGCATGAGGTTGTTCATGAATTTCGACAGGGTCTGATCCCCGAACTTGGGATCGGGCAGGATGACCCGTTTTTCGGGACGACGACGACGTGACATGTCGCTAAATTCCTTATTCTCTCCCTCGCTGCTCCCCCGCGAAGGCGGGGGTCTCGGGCGGCGAGGCGAATTGCAAACTGCGGCGTTCAGCCTGAGGCACGAGGTCCCCGCCTGCGCGGGGACGCCCCAAACGATCCGCCCCTAGCGGATCATTTGGGCCGCTTGGCCCCGTACTTGGAACGCGACTTCTTGCGGTCCTTGACGCCCTGCGTATCGAGCACGCCGCGCAGCACGTGGTAGCGCACGCCGGGAAGATCGCGGACACGCCCGCCGCGGATCAGCACGACGCTGTGCTCCTGCAGGTTGTGGCCCTCGCCGGGGATGTAGGAGATGACCTCGCGCTGGTTGGTCAGGCGAACCTTGGCCACCTTGCGCAATGCCGAGTTCGGCTTCTTCGGGGTCGTGGTGTAGACACGGGTGCAAACGCCGCGCTTCTGCGGGTTCTGCTCCATCGCAGGGACCTTGGACTTGGCCTTCTGCGGAACGCGGCCCTTGCGGACCAGCTGGTTGATCGTCGGCATAGATTCTTTCTCTTCACCTGATTTTCCGGACCCGCGAAAATGCGTGTCCGGGGCGCCCCTTCCGGGCGGAAAACCGGTGCCCCCATTTCCTGAAGGGGGCGCGGCTCTTCCCGGCGGAGGCTGTCGGAGACTGGCACGGATCGGAATGGAGGGTCTTTGGCTGCCCTGCCCCGCAAAAGCGGAGGCGTTGCTGCGTCTCCGCGAAGGCGGAGACCTCATGCCACTAGCAAAACGCCAGCGGCCCGAGGCTCCCGCCTGCGCGGGAGCTCAACATGGGCGAGCCTGAAACACTCCACCCGCGGCCCGCAAAAGCCACCGGGTTACTTTACCGGCTGCCCAAGGTTCCCGGAAGGCTCCCCTTGCGGGGACCGCAGCCCCGGACTTGATCCGGGGCCCCGCGCCTTCTGGTCCGCCTCAATAGAAAGGAGCCTCGCGCTGGTTGGCGACAAGGCCCCGGGACATGACCGGCAATGTTCAGCTCTATCTGACCAGCCCGCCTGCCGCGCGGACGCGGGGGCATGGCTGGATGGAGGGGCGCTTAGGCTCTATTCTCAGGGCCGTCAAGCAGTGGCACATTCCCGTAGTCAAAAGCCAAATCATAAAGGCGCCCATCGATCCCCTTAAACCGGTCCTGCGAATTGAGAACCGCAAGCTTATTCATAGCATCCAATTTTGACGCATGAGGCGGAACATCGTCCTTATACCTTTCCGAAAAAGGAACAGGTATACCCATTTCATCTAAAGTCTTCATCCATGATGGTCGAAACCATTTTTCCAAACCGTGGACAAAGAGGCTATAATTAGCCTTCTTAGAACTACTGTGCAAATTAACGATTGCTTCGCCTACTGAGATTGCTCGAGGGAATGCGAACTCCGCGGCCTGAAGAAATTGGAAGCATCGGTCGATTCCATCATTCGCGCCCTCTTCCTCAAACTTATCTACAAACCACGATATGAACACTCCCAAAGCCTTGTTTTGCATCAGCTGAGTCCACGCCCAAGATACCTGCTTTGGTGAGTGCACCCCAGTCGCTTGTCGACGCTTATGAGCTATGAAGAGCCCAACCGATGCCACTGCATTCATCTCTTCGTAATCGGGTATGCCGCTCCAAACGAAGGGAACTCCCTTTTTCATTTCGCTCTTGATGAAATCACTAAATTCTTCAAGCAGGTCTAAGCCTAGATACGAGTATTCCCTCAATACCTCTAGTGGCAAGTCAGACCGATTTATCGCATTTTGCTTGGCCCCAAGCCCCTCAACGTCGAGGTCTCCGTCCTCTAAATTAATTAGCAAGTATTCTGAACTAGGGCTTTCTTGAGCAAGTATAGGGATATCAATATCTACCTCAATTTCTTCGGGTGCAACATGATAAAGATATGCATTGCCAACAAAGTGTCTCATCATCCTTCCGACTCTACCACGAATGTTTGCAAACGAGAAAAAATCGAAATCTGTGGTATTTATCTTTTTATCGTAGACAAATACGTTCGCCGCAGATGTGTTTACGCCCTCAATGAGCGTCGAGGTGCAGATAAGGACTTTGAGCACGCCCGAATCAAATAGTCTGACGAAGAGTTGCCCGATTGATCGGGGAATTCTTCCATGGTGCAAGCCAATTCCGGCCTCAACAGCGTCGGCGACATCCCATTCGGGATGATAATTTTCCCGCAGCCATTGAGCAGTAAGGCGGGACTCTTCGCTGCCGTATTCAATGCCCGCGTCCCGTATGAGGTGGGCGATTTTCTGAGCAGATCCGGGAGTTGCAGCAAAAACGAGAGAGCTTTCCTCTCCTACGCCCCTTAAGTCGGAGATGAACGTCTTCTCACGGTTTTTCGCATCCGATCGATCAAAAATGTTCACCGCGACAGTCCGATAATCTGTTGCGATGAAATTGAACCTACCTCGCCAACGTTCGCCCAGAGAAATTCCTTGTATGTGCGGCCCCGCCATGAAAACCTGTTTAGACTTCGGAATTCCTCGGTACAAAGCCAAATTCAATACTTCGAATCGAGAGTCGTCCCTTCCTTCATCCAATTTATAAAATTCGTCGACGAAAAGAAGGTCTAGACGGTCGATATCCCGGCGCTGCAAAAAGCGCTCTTGAGTTAAAGCAAAGAATACTGGTCGACTTCTATCGAATTCTTCTCCTGTCGTTGTTACGACTTGAACATACGGAAAGTTCTTTGATACCCTGCGACGGACTTCGTCAATTAATGCCAGTGTCGGAAGGATGGCGGCAACAGAATTGAGATTTGACTTGGCAATGTACGCGTCGAGAATAAGGCTCTTCCCAAAGCTCGTAGGGCCGCTCAGGATAACATTCTCTCCATTCAGAAGCGAAAGCAAAACCTCCATTTGCTTCGCGTGAAGATATATATCCTTACCAAGGCGGATTCTGTGTGCCTCACTGACTACTTGGTCAATCAAGGCTCGGTCCGCTAAATCCACATATGGGAATAGGCCGCACTCTTCCGCTAGAAAGTGGATAGCCTGAGAGCACCCCGGAGGTACTAGATCCGCTCGCATTGCATCGAGCAAGCGTATAGTAATCTCAAGCGCCTTATCGGAAGCCCGATCGGAGTCGTTTAAAGCTGCTCCCGCTTCAAATGATAGATCAAAGACTTCATCTCCACTCAGAGGGGACCCATCTTTTATTGAACGAAGCCGATCGATATTCATACGAAAGCTTCCAATCGCCTATCAAAAGAATCGACGAGGCGTGCCTTGTCATTCATTGGAAGGAAAATTAGCTGAAATCTCAAGTTAATGCCGGCTAGGGACGAGCCGAACTTTTGCCTGAGCTCTTCAACTTCATCATTCAAATGACCAACAAGCTCCGCAGAAACTTCGTCGAATGAAGCGGCCACACTACTGTTATAAGCGATCAAAATGGGAAAGACGGCTTTTCTAAGTAGCTCATCAGACGATGTACTCGAGCGGAAGAGACGAATAAGCTCATCACGCCGCGGTATGTTCTCTGCAATATGCCCGACTAGCATGGCCTTTTCTGTATCGAGAAAACTCGGTGCGATATGGTCCCTTACTGAATCGACGGCCTCAGTTATCGCTCTGCGGGGATTTTTGTAAAACTTCGATTCGCCTAGCCAGAGTTCGAAATCGCCATCTTCGAGGAGTCGTATGTGGACCCCATCGAAACCTTTAACGGTATCGTTTGACGATGTTTTTAGTATAAGTTTGCATAGAACTGGGGTGGTTTGAAATTCTGTAACGCAGGCTATATGGAGTATCAGCTCTCCGATCTCACCTCGGCTTTGTGTCTTTCGCGTTTTGTAGACATGAGCAGAGGCCATCCTGATCATCTCTACCCAATTGTGCATCGCAAACGTGTTTTGCGATTCCTGGTTCAACGCCGCGTACGGAAGCCACTGTAGAAGATGGTCTGCAAAAGGCCCCGCTCGCCATTCTTTCCCTTGATATCCGGCGCAGAGCGCGAGAGTACCATATTCGTCATTAAGCAGCTTAGTGCGAACTTCCAGAAATGGATCAGGATAGGGCAGCAAAGTTTTCCACCTCGAAGGTCGCGTTCTCTGTCAGAGTCTTACGAAGAAAATGGCAGACTTGACCAGAGTATCGGGCAGTAAGTGGAAAACATTTTCCTACACGCTGGTTTTTTGCTTTCGTCCCTCAAGCGCCGGGCGGAGCGCATCCGCGCTCCTTGGCTGCGGCCTGACCGGCCGGCGGCCGGTCGGCCTTGCGACGCCTGCGGCGTCGTTCCTGCGCTCGCCGAGGAGGATGTTCTATGACCCATGAACCTGACGATTGGGATGGCAGTGCCAATCCGCCCTTCCCTGCCGATCCCGCCTCCGACCCGACCCGTCAGAACGCTTCGCAGACCGTGAACCTGCGGCGGGTGCCGCGGCAGGCGACTTCCGCGGTCGCCTTCGTCGGGCCGCTGCCTGCGGACGGCGATCCGCTGCTCTCCTTCACCCCCTATATCCACGCGGCGCCGCGGGCGCGGTCGATTACGCCCGAGGTCCAGCGCGGCTTCATCGCGCATCTCGCCGCCACCGGGGTGGTCAAGCAGGCGGCGCGGCATGTCGGGCGCAGTCTCGAGGCGCTCTACAAGCTGCGCCACCGCCCCGGCGCGGAGGGGTTTTCCGAAGCCTGGGACGCGGCGCTGGAGCGCGGGGTGCGGCGGCTCGAGGATGTCGCGCTCGAACGCGCGATGACCGGCACGCGCACCCCGATCGTCTCGGGCGGCGAAATCCTCGGCTGGTGGGACAAGCCCGACAACGCGCTGCTGCGCTTCCTGCTCCAGCACCGGCTGCCCAATCGCTACGGGGTCCACAATCTCAAGCCCGGCCACCCGGTCTACGAGAGCATCCGCGCCGAGGTGCTCGCCCAGCTCGCCGCGGAGGAACAGGAGGACGAGCAGGAGGTGTTCGACCGCATCGACGCCTTCATCGACGACATGAAAGTGCGCCGCGCCGCCAACGCGAAGATCCTCGCGGAGGGAGACTGGGGCGGGGATGCGGGCGCTGGGGAGGAGGGGGAACGCCAAGAGTAGCGGCCTGGTCCTAGCCGAACGGTTCGGCCTGTTGGCGGAGCAACGGACCCGAAGGGTCCGCAAGGGCGACCGCCCGCCCGCAGGCCCGTCAGGGCCGAGGACATCGCAAGCGCGGATGCGCTTGCGGAAAACAAACAAACTCCCGCAAGCTCGACCTAACCCCTCACTCCCCCTTCAAAAAATCCACCAGGTTCTTGACCTTGCGCGTCCGCCATTGCGGGAGCGGGGCGACCAGCCAGTAGGCGCGGCGGCCGGGTTCGGGGCCTTCGAGCACTTCGAGCCGCCCGTCCTCGATCGCGTCCTTGACCAGCAGTTCGGGGAGCACCGCGCGGCCCAGCCCCGCGAGCGCGCTCGACAGCGCCTGCCCGGCGTTGGAGACCGCGACATGCGGCTCCGCGCCCTCGGGCAGGCCGACGCCCCAGTCGATCCAGCGCTCGGGGGGCTTCCCCTTGCCGGTGGCGGGCCCATCGACCGGTTTCGCGACGGTGACGCGCGCGGCGGGGGCGAGTTCCACGCCCTCGAGCTCGCCCGGCCCGTCGACCAGCCGCACTGCGCAATCGAGGTTCGCCTCGGTGAAATCGGCCAGTTCGTCGGCGACGAAGGCAAAGCGGACGTCGGGGTATTCGGCGGCGAAGGCGGCGAGCCGCGGGGCGAGCCACTGGGCGTAGAATTCGCGCGGCGCGGCGATGGTGTAGCGGTCGCTCGCCTGCCCCGCCTGCATCGCCTGGACGCTCTCCTCGAACTTGAGGAATCCTTCGCGCAGCGCGTCGAGGCCGGCGCCGCCTTCCTCGGTCAGCTCGAGCCCCTTGCTGGTGCGGCGGAACAGCACCGTGCCGAGGTGATCCTCGAGCGCGCGGATCTGCTGGCCGACCGCGGCGGGGGTGACCGCCAGCTCGTCCGCGGCGCGGGTGAAGCTGAGGTGCCGCGCGGCGGCGTCGTAAACGCGCAGGGCGTTGAGGGGCAGATGGGTGCGCTTCATGGTGCGCCCCGTCTAGGCAGAGGTGCCAGTGAGTACAAGCGGGAGCCGGCACAGGCGGGTGTGGGTTCCCGCTCGCCCGCGGCTAGTGTAACCGCTTCGTGACCGCTGTGTTGCCATGCTGGCGCGGCGCGGCGCGCAGCGTTACCAGCGCCGCCGCAACGAGAGGAGCCCCAAGCTGCGATGAACGCGCCCGAGAAGATCGCGCCTATCCCGACGTATGATTCGCCCGCCGAGCGCTACGTCAACCGCGAGCTGAGCTGGCTGAGCTTCAACCGCCGGGTGCTCGCCGAGAGCGAGAACCCGCGCTATCCGCTGCTCGAGCGGCTGCGCTTCCTGTCGATCTCCGCGAGCAATCTCGACGAGTTCACCATGGTCCGCATCGCCGGGCTCGAGGGGCAGATGCAGCGCGGGATCGAGACCACCGGGATCGACGGCCGCTCGCCGCGCCAGCAGCTCGAGGCGATCCGCGAACAGGTGCTCGCGGTGGAGGACCGTCAGCAGGCCAGCCTGCGCAGGCTGCAGGCGCTGCTGCGCGAGGAGGGCATCCTCATCGCCGATGTCGCGGAGCTGGGCGAGGACCAGCAGGCGTGGCTGGAGACCTATTTCACCACCGACATCCTGCCGCTGATCACCCCGCAGGCGATCGATCCGGCGCACCCCTTCCCCTTCGTCCAGAACATGGGGATGGGCGCGCTGTTCCGCCTCAAGCGCGCCAAGCCCAAGCTCGAGCTGATGGAGATGGTGCTGATCCCAAGCGCCGCACCGCGCTTCGTGCGCCTGCCGGGCCAGCATGCGGTCTATGTCGCGGTCGAGAAGCTGATCGTCCATTTCGCGCGCGAGATCTTCCCCGGGTTCAAGATCCTGGGCGACGGCATGTTCCGGGTGCTGCGCGACAGCGACATCGAGGTCGAGGACGAGGCGGAGGATCTGGTGCGCTATTACCGCACCGCGATCCAGCGCCGCCGCCGCGGCCGCGCGGTGCTGCTCGAGCTCGACGAGGATTGCGACGCGCAGGCCGAGACGCTGCTGCGCGAGGAGTTCAACGTCGACAGCGCGATGGTGGTCAAGTCCGACGGCATGCTGGGGCTGCGCGAGTTGAACGCGATCTGCCGGGAACCGCGCCCCGATCTCAAATTTCCGCCCTTCAGCCCGCGCTTCCCCGAGCGCATCCTCGAGCATGACGGCGACTGCTTCTCGGCGATCAAGGCCAAGGACATCGTCATCCACCACCCCTACGAGAGCTTCGAGGTGGTGGTCGATTTCCTGCGCCAGGCGGCGACCGACCCCAATGTCGTCTCGATCAAGCAGACGCTCTACCGCGCGGGCGACCAGTCGCCGGTGATCGCGGCGCTGATCGACGCGGCGCAGAACGGCAAGGCGGTGACCGCGGTGGTCGAGCTCAAGGCGCGCTTCGACGAGGAACGCAACATCCGCTGGGCGAGCGAGCTGGAACGCGCGGGTGTGCAGGTGATCTACGGCTTCATGGAACTCAAGACCCACGCCAAGATCAGCCTGGTCGTGCGGCGCGAGGAAGACGGCTACCGCACCTATTGCCACTTCGGGACCGGAAACTACCACCCGATCAACGCCAAGATCTACACCGACCTCAGCTTCTTCACCGCCGATCCGGCGCTGGGACGCGATGCCGCCAAGGTGTTCAACTATGTCACCGGCTATGTCGAACCCACCGCGGTCGAGAAGATCGCGGTCTCGCCGCTCAATCTGAGCGAGCGGCTGTTCGAGCTGATCGATCGCGAGATCGCCAATGCCCGCGCGGGTCGCCCCGCGGGCATCTGGGTCAAGCTCAACTCGATCACCAACCGCCCGATGATCGACAAGCTCTACGAGGCGAGCCAGGCCGGGGTCGAGATCCGCATGGTGATCCGCGGGATCTGTTCGCTGCGCGCCGGGCTGCCCGGCCTGTCGGAGAACATCCAGGTCAAGTCGATCATCGGCCGGTTCCTCGAACACAGCCGGATCTGGTGCTTCGCCAACGGCAAGGACCTGCCCAGCCGCCAGGCCGAGGTCTATATCACCTCCGCCGATGCGATGAGCCGCAATCTCGACCGCCGGGTCGAGGTGATGGTGCCGATCACCAACAAGACCGTCCACGATCAGGTGCTGGGCCAGGTGATGCTGGCCAATATGCTCGACACCGAGCAGAGCTGGGAGCTGTGCCCCAACGGCCAGTACGAGCGGATGCGCGAAGACGCGGCCGGGGACGGCGCAGGGGGCGACGGCTTCAACTGCCACCAGTATTTCATGAGCAACCCATCGCTGTCGGGCCGCGGTGCGGCACTGGAAGCGGGTGCGGTGCCGCGGCTCAAACTGAAGGATCAGGACAAAGCGTGAGCAAGAACGTAAAAATCCGCCGCGAGCGGCGCCTCGTCCATGCCCCGAGCGCGGTGATCGATATCGGCTCCAACACCGTGCGCCTGGTGATCTACGAGGGATCGCCGCGGGCGCCGCGGGTGGTCTGGAACGAGAAGGTCGCCGCACGGCTGGGCCGCGACCTGTCCACCACCGGACTGATTCCCGACGAGGCCTCGGACGAGGCGATCCGCGCGCTCGCGCGGTTCGCGCTGCTGATCGAGGATCTCGATATCGGCGATGTCCAGACGGTCGCCACCGCCGCCGCGCGCGATGCAAGCAATGGCGCTGAATTTCTGGCCAAGGTCGCCGATCTCGGGCTCGAACCCCGCCTGCTCTCGGGCGAGGACGAGGCCGAAGCCGCCGCGATGGGCACCATCGGTGCGTTCCCCGGAGCGGAGGGCGTGGTCGCCGATCTGGGCGGCGGCAGCCTCGAGCTGGTCTCGGTCGCGGAGGGCCGCAGCCATCACGCCACCAGCCTGCCGCTGGGCACGCTGCGGCTGCCCGCGCTGCGCGCCGGATCGGACAGGAAATTCGACAAGACCGTCCGCACCGCGATCGCCGAAGCCGGCTGGGCGGCCGCGCATCCCGGCCCGCTCTACATGGTCGGCGGCACCTGGCGCGCCTTTGCCGCCTATGCGATGCGCAAGCACGATTTCCCGCTGACCGATCCGCACGGCTATTGGCTCGACACCGAGACCGCCGACAAGCTCGCCGCCGAAGCGATGACCGCTTCGCCCGACAAGCTCGCGGCCATGTCGGGCATCAGCTCGATGCGCGCGGGCTATATTCCCGATGCCGCCGCGATGCTGCGCCCGCTGCTCGACGAATTGCAGCCCGAGGGGCTGATCTTCTCCTCATGGGGCCTGCGCGAAGGCTTGCTGTTCTCGCGGCTCGAGGAACTGCAGCGGACCAAGGACCCGCTGCTGGCGGGGGTCGCCGATTTCGCCGAGATGCACGGCGCCTCGATCACCCATGCGGCGATGCTGGCGGCGTGGAGCGTCGAGCTGGCCGATGGCAAGGGGCGCAGCCGGGGCAATGAGCGGCTGCGGCTGGCGAGCGCGCAGCTGGCCGCCGCACTGCACCGGGTCGAGCCCAATCTGCGCTACAATCACGCGCTCGAATGGGCGCTCGACAAGCGCTGGATCGGCTGCGACGCCCGCAGCCGCGCGATGCTGTGCGCCTCGCTGATCGGCAGTATGGGCCGCAGCGCCATCCCCGACCGGCTGCGCAGCCTCGCCAGCGACAGCGATCTGCGCGAGGCGGTGACCTGGGGGCT
The DNA here is from genome assembly GCA_963975275.1 of uncultured Erythrobacter sp. Lineage (GTDB taxonomy): Bacteria > Pseudomonadota > Alphaproteobacteria > Sphingomonadales > Sphingomonadaceae > Qipengyuania. The sequence continues at coordinate 10,502 of CAXBFN010000022.1, forward strand.
GGGCTTCAAGCTGGCACGACGGCTGGGCGCGGCTTCGCGGGTCTCGATGATCAGCAGCGCGCTGATCCGCAAGAAAAAGCGGCTGATCCTGCGGCTCGACCCCAGCCGCGCCCCGCTGGGCAATTATCCGGTGACCAAGGATCTCGAGATCCTCGCCAATTTCCTCGAGCTGGAACCCAAGATCAAGATCGGGGCGGTCGAACCCGGGGACTGAGCCCCGCGCCGGTCTGGATCTCAGTTCGCGGTGGCGGGGGCCGCGAGCGGGAAAAAGGGGATCCGCACCTCTAGCGGGGAGCCGTCCTCGGTGTCGAAAGTGTAGAAGCCTTCCATCGAGCCGTGCGGCGTATCGAGCGGGCAGCCCGAGACATAGTCGTGCGCCTGGCCGGGGGCGAGCACCGGCTGTTCGCCGACCACGCCCGCGCCATCGACGATGCTCACCCCGCCGCGCCCGTCGGTGATCCGCCAGTGGCGATTGCGCAATTGCACGGTCCGGTCGGAACCGTTCTCGATCCGGATGTGATAGACCCAGAACCAGCGTGCGGATTCGGGCTGCGACTGTTCGGGCAGAAAGCTGGCGGCGACGCGCACGGTAATTCCGTGGGTCATCGCGGCGTGGGGGAAAAGAGCTTTGATCACCCCGCCAAGGTAGCGTGTGTGGCGCGCGCGACAAGGGGCGAGGCGGTTTGGGCGGGGCGGTTTCGGTCATGCCGCCGGAACGGTCGGTCGCAGGGTGCCCGAGGCGGAGACGCCGCGGCGACCCGTTGGAGGAGCGCTCCCGGCGGGGGTTATCCCCAAGCCCTCCTCGCCCGCCGCTTTAGGCCTTGCGAATGACTTGCATTAGCATAGGATGGCGGCAAGGAGATCGCATGGACCATTCGGATGATTCGACCACACTCGACCTTCCCCTCCCCGCACGCCGCGAACGCACGCTGGGGCTGGTGCTGATCCGGCGGATGGCCGGGCAGGGGCTGCAGGATTCGCGCGCGGCGATGCTGGCGATGGATGCCGCCGGGCCGGGCTTTCCCAAGCTGCTGGTGGTGGCGCGCGCGCTGGTGCTCGAACTGGCGCGAACCTCGCGCCGGCGGATCCTGCTCGCGCCCTGCTGCGCCGCGGGTATGACCCGCGACGAAGGGCTGCTGGTCGACATGATCGCCGGCGGCGGGCTCGAACTGCACGCCGCGCTCACCGACGATGCGCCCTGCACCACCGCGCTCTCGACCGCGCGGGCGCTGGGCCGCGAGCTTGAGCGGGTGGCGCTGCGCAACGGCTGGCGGCGCTAACTCGGGACGACATAAAATGGAAATCTCCCCTCCCCTCGGGGAGGGGTCGGGGGTGGGGGAGCGCGCCGCAGGCGCGCGTCCAGGCCATCGGCGC
>CAXBFN010000023.1:0-10861 GCA_963975275.1 uncultured Erythrobacter sp.
CCACCCGGCCTCCCCCTCAAGGGGGAGGAGCAGGTAAGGTCATTGCAAAACCATCGCGCTCACGCGCTCAGTCCTTCTTGAGCGCGGCCAGCGCGGCAAAGGGGCCGCTCGCCGCCGCGTCGAGCAACCCCGCCTTCTCGCGCGTGGTCCCGGCATCGGGACCCTCGGCGTAGGGATCGATCGCGAGCCCGAAGCTCTGCGCGACCGCCTCCCCCAGATCGAACGCCTGGCCCTCGTAATAGATCTCGTCGGGTTCGGACGTGTCGAGTTCGATTTCCTCCTCGGGATCGAACTCGGGCTCCTCGCTGGCGGGGACGAAGCGCATCGCCAGCGGTTCGTCGATCCGGTTGCGGAATGGCTCGCCCGAGATCGCGCAAAGCTGCACGATCGACGCGGTCAGCCGGCCCTTCGCCATCACTATGCTGCCCTCCGCCGCAAAACTGACCTCCGCCTCCAGCGAGCGGACCCCGTCGATCGCGAAGCGGCGCGCCAGCGCGGCACGCTCGGCCTCGTCGGCCTCGATCCTCAACGGTTCGCGCGGCAGGCGATCGAGCTTGACGATCCGGTCGAATTCGCCCTGTTGCGATCGGTTGGCCGCGCTCATGGCATGGTCCCTTCCAGCAGGCGGTCCGCATCGGTTGCGGCCAGCCGGGCCTGCAGGTCCAGCAGACGCTCCGCGAGCGCTTCGGCGCGGCTCTCGTCCGCCAGCGTGACGTTGCGACGAGCCGCCGAGGCGAGCGCATCGTCACGCTCCGGTGCCTCTTCGCCCAGCGCCTCGCGATAGGCGCCGATCCGGCCCCCCAGCGTTTCCATCAGCCTGCCGATCTTCTTGCCAACCATCAGGTCGCCGACGCCGGACTGGCGCAGCTGGCCGTCCATATCCTCGACGAAGAGTTCGGTCAGCAGCCCCGTCTGCGCCGCCAGCATGCGGTCGTTCTCCATCCGCAGCAGCACCAGCGACAGCGCCGCGGTGATCATGTCGAAGCGCCCCTCCAGCGTATCGGCGACGCCGCACTGCGCATACCATTCGGGCTCGCGGGCGATTTCCACGGTGCGGTGCCAAAGCGGGCGCAGCGCTTCGCGCGGATCGGCGCGGGGGCGAAAGAGGCGGGAAAGAAAGGTCATGGAGCTCCGGATCGGCAGAGGTGTCGGCGACACCATGTTCAGCGGCAATTCAAGCCGCGGCTTTCAAGCGCGGCGTTGCGGGCCCTGGCGCCGTCCATGCCAGGCTCGCGCATTGCAAGCGAGCGCACGGCGGCTTAAGGCGGGCGCAAGGCATATAGGAAGCGCGGCGGCCCCGGCCAAGCCGCGCCATGGCAATTGGAGTTCGAGTGAGTCTCATGCGCGCAAACGGTCGCCTCGCCGGCAAGGCATTTCTGGTCGCGGGCACGGTGCTTGCCCTCTCGGCCTGCACCTCGATTCGCGAACCGCGCGGCTATATCGTCGACGGTTCGCTGGTCGACGTGATCCAGCCCGGCATCGACAACCAGCGGTCGGTCGAACAGACGCTCGGTCGGCCGACCTTCACCAGCCAGTATGGCGATCCGACCTGGTATTACGTCTCCAGCACCACGGGCCGCCGCCCCTTCGTGCGCCCGACGATCCAGCAGCATTCGGTGCTGGCGGTTACCTTCGATGCGGCGGGCAATGTCGTCGCCTCCGATCGCAGCGGGATCGACAAGGTGGTCTATCTCTCGCCCGAGAGCGACCAGACCCCGACGCTGGGCCGCGAGCGCAGCTTCCTCGAAGACCTGTTCGGCAATATCGGCACGGTCGGTGCGCCGGGTGCCGGCGGTGCCGGGCCGGGTCCGGGCGGCTGAGGTCGCAACCTCGCCCGCGCGCTTGACCGGCCCGCTTGACCGAACCGGCGCGCTCCCCATATCGCCTGCATGGCTGACACAGATTCCCGCCACGGGCTGACCCCGTGGCATTCCACCACCATCATCGGCGTCAAACGCGGCGGCACCACGGTCATTGCCGGGGACGGGCAAGTCTCCATGGGCAACACCGTGATGAAGCCCAACGCGAAGAAGGTCCGCCGGATCGGCGCCAAGGACGACAAGGGGGTCGAAACCGTGGTCGCCGGTTTCGCCGGCGCGACCGCCGATGCCTTCACCCTGTTCGAGCGGCTCGAGAAGAAGCTCGATCAGTACAACGGCCAATTGCTCCGCGCCGCGGTCGAGATGACCAAGGAATGGCGGATGGACAAATATCTCCGCAATCTCGAGGCGCTGATGATCGTCGCGGACAAGGACAACCTGCTGGTCCTCACCGGCAATGGCGACGTGCTCGAGCCCGAAGGCGGGATCGCCGCGATCGGCTCGGGCGGCAATTTCGCGCTCGCCGCAGCCAAGGCGCTCACCGATTACGAGGACGATCCCGAAAAGATCGCGCGCAAGGCCATGGCGGTGGCGGCGGATGTCTGCGTCTTCACCAATGGCAATGTGACGCTCGAAACCGTCTGACCCCGCATTCTACCCCGCGCCGGCCACGCCAAGAACAGGCCGCGCGAATCCAAACGGAAACGTCGATTCTATGATCCAGGCCCTCACCCCCAAGGCGATCGTCGCCGCGCTCGACGAGCACATCATCGGCCAGAAGGAAGCCAAGCGCGCGGTCGCCGTCGCGCTGCGCAACCGCTGGCGTCGCCAGCAGCTCGGCCCCGAACTGCGCGACGAGGTCACCCCCAAGAACATTCTGATGATCGGCCCCACGGGCTGCGGCAAGACCGAGATCAGCCGGCGGCTGGCCAAGCTCGCCGAAGCGCCCTTCGTGAAGGTCGAGGCGACCAAGTTCACCGAGGTCGGCTATGTCGGCCGCGATGTCGAACAGATCGCCCGCGACCTGGTCGAGGAAGCGATCAGGCTCGAGAAGGAGCGCCGCCGCGAGGCGGTGCGCGAAGCCGCCAGCGAGGCGGCGATGGACCGCCTGCTGGTCGCGCTGGTCGGCGACAATGCTTCCGAGGCCACGCGCGAGGCCTTCCGCGAGCGGATCGTCCAGAACGCGATGAACGACACCGAGGTCGAGATCGAGGTGCGCGATGCACCCAACAAGTCGATGGATATCCCCGGCATGCCCGGCGGGGTCGGAATGATCGACCTGTCCGACATGCTCGGCAAGGCGATGGGCAAGTCCGCCGCCAAGCGCCGCAAGCTCAAGGTCCCCGATGCCTGGGACAAGCTGGTCGAGGAAGAGGCCGAGAAGCGGATGGACCAGGACGATGTCGCCCGCGTCGCGCTCGAGAACGCCGAGACCAACGGCATCGTCTTCCTCGACGAGATCGACAAGATCGCGGTTTCCGACGTGCGCGGCGGCTCGGTCAGCCGCGAGGGCGTCCAGCGCGATCTGCTGCCGCTGATCGAGGGCACCACGGTGGCGACCAAATACGGGCCGATGAAGACCGACCACGTGCTCTTCATCGCCAGCGGCGCCTTCCACGTCGCCAAGCCCTCCGACATGCTCCCCGAACTCCAGGGCCGGCTGCCGATCCGGGTCGAACTGCGCGCGCTGACCGAGGCGGATTTCGTCCGCATCCTCTCGGAAACCCGCGCCAATCTGGTCGAACAGTACCGGGCCTTGCTGGGGACCGAGGGCGTCACGCTCGACATCCGCGACGAGGCAGTAGCCGAGGTTGCCAAGATCGCCGCGCAGGTCAACGAGAGCATCGAGAACATCGGCGCGCGGCGGCTGCAGACCGTGATGGAGCGCCTGCTCGAGGACATCAGCTTCGAGGCCGAGGAGCACGCGGGCGAGACGGTGACGGTCGACGCCGCCTATGTCCGCGAACGGCTCGACGATCTGGCGGGCGACAAGGATCTGAGCAAGTACATCCTGTAGGCTGAGCGGGGACACCCCTCCTGTCGTCATTGCGAGCCGCCGCAGGCGGCGCCGCAATCCATGGTTGGATATGTCCGCCGGCCACCAACGCAGTCGCTCAGCCGCGACGTCACGGCATGGATTGCCGCGTCGCTTACGCTCCTCGCAATGACGAGATTGGGGGCGAGTCCGTGTGAACGCGGGCGCGGTCCTGGGACATCGGCATTCCCGTAGCGCTCGCCCCGCTTCCTAGCGAGACCCTCCCCCCTCCCCCTGGGGAGGGGCCGGGGGTGGGGGTACCGCGCGCGTAGCCACGAGCGCCGAACACCCCCACCCGACCTCCCCCTCAAGGGGGAGGAGAAGGAGGGCTGCCCGGCAGCTAACGGCGCTCGCCCAAATCGTCGCCCCGGGCTCGACCCGGGGTCTCGCTGCCTTCGCGTCGAAAGGCTCGACACCGGCAGTCACGCCTCCGCGACCAAACCCATCCCTCGTCATTGCGAGCCGCCGCAGGCGGCGCGGCAATCCATCGACTGCGCCTGCCGCCCGGCACCCACGCAGTCGCTCAGCCGCGACGTTACGCCCTGGATTGCTTCGGCGCTGCGCTCCTCGCAACGACGAAAGCGGGACCCCGGGTCGAGCCCGGGGCGACGCAGGGGGCTGGCCCACACCGATTTGCCAGTGTCGCAAGGTTGCCGATCAACGGGGAGGGCCGCTTGCTGCTATTCTGTGCCAAAAGCCGCCTCTCGGCAAACGAGCCGACTGTAGACATTGTCGCTGGGGGGCATAGAAGTGATCCAATGGCATTCGTCGAACGCATTTTTTCAGCACCCGAGGGCGAAGTATTAGCGCACTTCGAAGCGCCATATCTCGCCCCCGGAGGTGAGTATCGCTGCCGTTGGCGGATCCAATGGCCGGACCGAATCAGCAGCCAGGAAACTGCTGGGATCGACAGCATCCAAGCTTTGATGCTTGCAATGCGGAAGGCTCGTCTGGATTTAGAAGAGAGCGACCACTTCAAGGCCGGAACCCTGACCTATTTGGACCAAACCGATCTGGACCTGCCGCCAGGCTGGGGTCTTGGCCCTCTGTATGATTCTGGCCGACCTCCGGTCGAATAACCGCGAACCACCCAATCTCGGACTTTCGGGGTTCATCGAAAGCTCACCGGGAGCGGACATGCGAGGCCAGCGGCGTGGCACACCCCCACCCGGCCTCGCCTTTGAGGGGGAGGAGCAAAAGGTGCGTCTGCCGAAAGAGGCCGATCGGCGCGGCGCAGCGATCAGTCGGCGGTCGCGGCCTCGGGACGACGCTCCGACGCCTGACGCCGCCACATCTCGGCATAGAGTCCGTCGTGCCGCAGCAATTCGGCATGCGAACCGGTTTCGGACACGCGGCCTTCGTCGAGCACGATGATCCGGTCGGCCGAGGCGATGGTCGAGAGGCGATGCGCGATCGCCAGCGTGGTGCGGCCTTGCGAGACCCGCTGCAGCGTCTGCAGGATGTCCTGCTCGGTGCGCGAATCGAGCGCGCTGGTCGCCTCGTCGAGCACCACGATGGGCGGGTTCTTGAGCAGGGTGCGGGCGATGGCGACGCGCTGCTTCTCGCCCCCCGAGAGCTTGAGCCCGCGCTCGCCAACCTCGGTGTCGAAGCCGGCGGGCAGGCGCTCGATAAAGGGCAGGATCGCCGCATCGCGCGCCGCCTGTTCGATCTGCTCGGGGGTCGCGCCCTCCTGGCCGTAGGCGATGTTGTAGCCCACGGTGTCGTTGAACAGCACGGTGTCCTGCGGGACGATGCCGATATTCGCGCGCAGGCTGTCCTGCCGGACGTGCGCGATATCCTGCCCGTCGATCAGGATGCGCCCGCTGTGCGGATCGTAGAAGCGGAACAGCAGCCGCGCGATCGTGCTCTTGCCCGCGCCCGAGGGGCCGACGATCGCCAGCGTGGTCCCCGCGGGAACCTCGAAGCTGAGCCCGTGGAGGATGGTGCGATCCGCATCATAGCCGAACACGACATTGTCGAAGGTGACGGAAGGACGGTCGACCACGAGCGTCGGGGCGCCAGGCACGTCCTCGACCTCGACGCCGGTGTCCATCAGGTGGAACATCTGCGCCATGTCGACCAGCCCCTGGCGGATCGTGCGATAGACTACGCCGAGCAGGTCGAGCGGGCGGAAGAGCTGGAGCAGATAGGTGTTCACGAAGACCAGGTCGCCCACGGTCAGCTCGCCGCGGCTCCAGCCCCACACGGTGTAGGCCATCGCGCCCGCCATCAGCGCATTGGTGATCAGCGCCTGGGTGATGTTGAGCAGGCCGAGCGAGGTGTCGGACTTGATCGCCGCTTCGGAATAGGCATGCGCGGCGCGCGAGTAGCGCTCTTCCTCGCGGTGTTCGGCGCCGAAATATTTGACCGTCTCGTAGTTCAGCAGCGAGTCGACCGCGCGCGACAGCGCGGTGCCGTCGAGGTCGTTCATCTCGCGGCGCAGATCGGTGCGCCATTCGGTGATCCGCTGGGTGACGACGATATAGGCCACCACCGCGAGCGCGGTCGCGGCCACCAGGCCGAGCCCGAAGTTGAGGTAGAAGATCACCCCAACCGCGATCAGCTCGATGAAGGTCGGGGCGATGTTGAACAGCAGGAAATAGAGCATGCTATCGATGCTCTTTGTGCCGCGCTCGATGATCTTGGTGACCTCGCCGGTCCGGCGCGAGAGGTGGAAGCGCAGCGACAGCCGGTGCAGCCGCTGAAACACGTCGACCGCCAGATTGCGGGTGGCTTCCTGCCCGACGCGCTCGAACACGATGTTGCGCAGATTGTCGAAGACGGTCGCGGAGAAGCGGCCCAGACCATAGGCCAGCACCAGCGCCAGCGCGACCGTGACCGCCTCGTCGGCGGTGGTCGACATGGCATCGACCGCTCCCTTGTAGGCGAAGGGCAGCGCCAGCATCACCCCCTTGGCCAGCAGCACCAGCAGCAGCGCGACCGCGATCCGCACCCGCAGCTGCGGATTGTCGCGGGGCCAGAGATAGGGAAGGAAGCGCCGCAGCGTCGCCCAGCTCTCGGCGTCGCGCGGGGTGCTGGAATTTATCGTGTCGGGAGGCATGCACCGTTCATTTGGGGCGGCTTGGCGCCATGCACAAGCGGCGCGCGAACGGCCGCGACGACCGAGCGCTGGTCAGGTGCCGATCCGCGAGGGCTGGAATATCTGTCTGGTCGTGGCCGTCGCCCGCGCCGAATCGGGCAGGTCGAACAGGATCCGGCGGTCCGCGAAATCGATCGCGACCCGGTCGAACGCGCGCAGGTTCTGCATTCCCAGGATCAGGGCGGGTTTGTCGGCCAGGCCGAGCTGGGCGAACACCGGGCTGTCCGCATAGCCGATTGGAACCATCCCCATCGTCAGCCCGCCGATGCGGATGGTCTCGGCAAAAGCCAGATCGCTGCGCAGTTCGAAGCCGTGGACATCGGTGGTGAGCAGTTGGTCCCTGTGCCTGGCGCGGAGCCGATGGCGCAAGGCCGCGTTGCCGTGCGAATTGGCCGCTCCGGTATCGATGATGATCGCGGTGCGCACCCCGTCGATCCGGGCATCGGTGATGATCATCTGCCCCAGCTTGCGCCGGGCGCGGACGACGATCTCGTAGCCGGTCGACGGCGCGGTGTGGGCCTCGGCGACCGAGATCCGATCCTCGCGGAAATCCATCAGCACTCTCAGGCTCTGCAGGCTGTCGAGCCCGAGGATGCCGTCGGCCCCGACGTGGCGGGCCTCCAGCAGCGGGGCGGTCAGCCCGTCGAACCGCCGGTTGGCGAATTCGAGACCGTCCAGATCGATGGTCTCGACCATCCGGCTGCTGCCCATCGCCACCAGCAGTGCCCGCCCGGACGGGACCAGAGGCACCCGGTCGGTCACGCGGTGGGTCACCACCGTAGCCTGCGCTCCGGTGTCGATCAGAAAGCGGAACGGCCCCACCCCGCCGATCGTGACCGGGACCGTCATCCGCAGATAGCGATCAAGATCGACGGCGAAATCCTCGATCAGGGCCATAGCGTCGGGAAGGGTCGATGCCGGCGTGGATTGCTGCGCTTCGGCGAGAGTGGAATTCGCCAACGGTCCGGCAACCGAAGGCGGCGAATTCGCCATCGACAGCAGAAGCGCGGCCGCCAGCGCTCCGGACCTGATTGTTCTGCGCGCCATGACGCCTCTCCAATGGGTGGGTTAGATCACGCACCAATGGCCAAAAAACGGCGAAGCCGGCGTCGCGAACCTTCTTTGCCGCGAGGCGATGCGCTGGTAGATCCGCGCCACCATGATGCGAGCCATTTCTCCATGACGACCCAGATCGCGGTGCTCGCGCATAATGAGCAGCGCCGGATCGCGCTGTGCCTCGACAGCCTGCCGCTTGGCGAGGCCGGGGTCGCGGTGGCGGCGGTGGTCAACGGCAGCAGCGATGCCACGGCCGATCTCGTGCGCGGTTATGCGGATCGCGGGGTCCGGCTGGTCGAATATGCCCAGGGCGGCAAGGCGCGCAGCTGGAACCGCTTCATGCTCGACGAGGCGCCCGAGGCGGCGAGCTATGTCTTCGTCGATGGCGATGCGCAATTGCTTCCCGGCACCGTCCAGGGCCTGGTGCGCTGCCTGCGCGACAACCCGCACGCCAATGCGGCGGCGGGGATGCCGCGCAACGGGCGCCGGGCGGCGCATTACCGACAAATGCTGGCCGAGGAGCACGGGCTGTTCGGCGATTGCTACGCGCTCAGCGGCGGGTTTGCCTCGCGGCTGCGCGCCAGCGGGATCCGGCTACCCGAGGATCTCGTCGGCGACGACAGCCTGATCGCGGCCTTGGCCAACAATGATCTCGGCCGCGACGCCGATCGCCGCGAGGATGCGGTAGTGCCTTGCGACACCGGCGGCTTTCTGTGCGAGCCGACCGCGCTGACGCCGCGCGGCTTGACCCTGCAGGCGCGGCGGATGGTCAACTACTCGGTCCGTCACTTCCAGAACCGGATCATCAGCGCGCTGATGCAAACCGAGGGACCGGGTGCGCTTCCGCAGCGGATGGCCGAGCTCTATCCCGAATGGCTGCCCCGGCTGCGGCCGCGGCTCAGCCCGCTGTGGTTTGAATTCGACCGCCGGGCTCTGGCGCGGATGCGGGCCGCCGCCTGATCATCGCCCAGCTGTCGTGGACCACGCTGCGCCAGCCAAGCCAGATCACCGCCGCATAGGTCGCCGCGCCCGCCGCGCCGAGCGCCGCCAGCCTGAGCGGAGCGGGCCACACGGGCAGGATCTCCCGCAACGCGATCACCGCGACGGCCATTGCCGCGCAGCCGACGACCGCGGGCCAGATCGACTTGAACCACTCCCATACGGTGACCTCCACCACGGGCAGCGTCAGCGCAAGCGTGAAGGCGAGCAACAGCGGCGAGGCGGCCCACCAGGCATGGACCAGCCCCATCGCGCCATATTCGACCCCGATCAGAAAGCCGGCGGTGAACAGCACGGCTCCGGCCAGGCTGGTCAAGACATAGATGCGCGCGCGGCCGGTGGCGTTGGTCGCGGGCGTACAGATGATCTCGAGCGAGCGGAGCGGCATGACCAATGCCAGGCCGGCGACGATCGGCACCATGGGCATCCATTTCTCGCCGAACAGCGTGGCGATGGCCTCGGGTGCGGTTAGCGCGAGGCCGATATAGATCGGTCCGGTGATGATCGCGACGCTGCGCATCGAGCGCAGGAAATAGGGGGCGGGACTATGACCGGCCTTGTAGAGTTCGGAATAGGCGGGGAAGGCCACCTCGTTGAGCGGCGGCAGGAAGCGGCCGGTCACGATCAGGGTGAGGAACAGCGCTTCGGCATAGAGGCCCAGGTCGTAGGGTTCGAAGGTCCGCCCGGCGATGAAGATGTCGCTCTGGCTCTGGACGATCCACAGCAGCTGGCACAGCGTCATCGCCCCGCCGTAGCTGACCATGGCGCCCGCTCCCCTGAGATCGAACACCGGCAGGGCGAGTGGCCAGGCCGCGACCGTCACCCCCGCGGCGCGCACCGCGAAGGCGACGATCGGTGCCCACACCAGCGCCCATACACCGTAGCCGTACCAGGCCATCGCCAGCGCGGTGACCGCACCGGCGATCGAGGCGATCATATTGGCGATCGCCTGGGTGCGGAACGAAAGCTCGCGCGACAGCAGGGCGCTGGGCAGCGCAATGAAGGGGGTGGTGAGGAAGAGCAGCGCCTGGATGTGGAGCATGTCCGCCACCAGCGGCTCGCCGTAATAGAGCGCGGCATAGGGCGCGATCAGGATCTGCGCCGCGGCCAGCCCGAAATTGAGCACCAGCAGCAGCGCGAAGGCCTGGCCGATGTCGCGCTTGCCGATGCTGTCCTGCTGGATCAGCGAATTGGCGAAGCCCCAGCCATTGAGGAAGGCCAGTGCTGCGAGCACCACCTGACTCATTGCGAACAGCCCGTAATCGCTCGGATCGAGCAATCGGACGACCAGGAGCGTGGAACCCCAGGTGATGATCTGTGCGATGACCTGGCTGCCATAGCGCCACGCCAGAGCGTTGCGCACCCGGGCGCCAAAGCCATCAGGGGCCGCCCCGGACGAGCCAGGGGCCTTATTGCCTGGGTGCGGTGGCCCTTCCGGGCGCTCTTCGGCGCTGTCCATGGTTACAGGCGTAGAGTCGAATCGTAGCGAAAGCGAGGCGCATGACGGGGTCGGCGTATCGGTTTGAGCGCGATCGTAACGCGCAGGAGCGATTCATCAGGCTCCACTCGCCCGCTAAATAGGGTGGAAGAACCTCTATGACGCCGGATTGCCCCTCTTGAAGCCTTCCGGAGGCTTCCCACATGACGCTTTCGGGACAGGCTGAAGCCCGCGGATTTCTGCCGTTTTTTCGGCTTCACGAAACAAAATTGCAAAAATCCGTTGACCCGACTCAGAGGTCCCCATATACGCCCTCTCACCGGAGCGAAGCAGCCCACTCAAACGGGTCCGACGCTCTGGTCGCCAACATAAACGGATAGCCGGTCCCCCGGTGTAAATCGGGGATACGATTG
>CAXBFN010000024.1:0-8550 GCA_963975275.1 uncultured Erythrobacter sp.
ACGCGCGCCTGCGGCGCGCTCCCCCACCCCCGGCCCCTCCCCGAGGGGAGGGGAGATTCCAACTTATTTCATGTCGACCCAGGGGTTGCCCTTAGAACGGGATGTCGTCGTCGAGATCGTCATAGTTCGAGCCGCCGCTCGAACCGCCGCCGCCGGAGCTTCCCCCGGACCCGCCACCCGAGCCGCCGCCCCAATTGTCGCCGCCGCCGGAGGACTGACCGCCGCCCGAAGACTGGCCGCCATAGCCGCCCGAGCGCTGTCCGCCACCAGCGCCGCCGCCGCCGCCAGCCCCGCCGGGACCGTCGAGCATGGTCAGCGTGCCGTCGAAGCCGCGCAGCACGATCTCGGTCGAATAGCGGTCCTGACCGTTCTGGTCCTGCCACTTGCGGGTCTGCAGCTTGCCCTCGACGAAGACCTTGCTGCCTTTCTTGAGGAATCTCTCGACCACATTGACGAGCCCTTCGGAGAAGATCGCCACCGTGTGCCACTCGGTGCGCTCCTGGCGCTCGCCGGTGTTCTTGTCCTTCCACTGCTCGCTGGTCGCGATGCGCAGGTTCGCGACCTTGCCGCCATTCTGGAAGCTGCGGATTTCGGGATCGGCCCCGAGGTTTCCGATCAGCATGACTTTGTTGAGGCTACCGGCCATCGATTCGCGTCCTTTGTCTGTTCTCGCGCAGGCCTATCGAACGGCGGCCCGCCTCGCCAGTCCGGAGACCCACAGTGTGCACAGCACTCACACGCATGCGGGGTGCGGTGAGCTCGGCTACCAGCCCAGCGCCAGCGCGCTCCAATAGGTCAGCCCCGCGAAGACATAGGCCAGCACGAACAGGTAGACGACCATGAAGATCGGCCATTTCCAGCCATTGGTCTCGCGCCGCGCGACCGCAATCGTCGAAAGGCACTGCGGCGCGAAGACGAACCAGGCGAGGAAGGCCAGCGCCGTCGGCAGGGTCCACAGATCGGCGATCCGCTCGGTGACCCCCGCGGCGGCGAGCTCCTCGTCATCGGCCTGGACCGCGTAGGTGGTCGCCAGCGCGGAGACCGCCACTTCGCGCGCGGCCATCGCCGGGATGATCGCCAGGCTGATCTCGCGGTTGAACCCGATCGGCGCGAGGATGGGATGCAGACCGTCGGCGATCGTCCCGGCGATGCTGGCGTCGAGCTGGCTTTCGCCCGGCTCGGCCTGCGGAAAGCTCAGCAGCACCCACAAAGCGATCGTGGCGACGAAGATGATCGTGCCCGCGCGGCGCAGGAACACCCAGGCGCGCTGCCACAGACCGATGCCGAGATCGCGCAGCCGCGGCATCTGATAGCGGGGCATTTCCATGATGAAGCCGCTCGCCGCACCCTTCGCCACTGTCCCGCGCAGCACCAGCGCCACCACCATCGCGCCGACGATGCCGGCGAGATAGAGCACGAACAAGACCAGTCCCTGAAGGCCGACGCCCGGACCCACGGTGGTCTGGGGGATGAAGGCCGCGATGATCACGGCATAGACCGGGAGCCGCGCCGAACAGGTCATCAGCGGCGCGATCAGGATCGTGGTGAGCCGGTCCTTGGGATCCGAGATCGAGCGCGTCGCCATGATCCCGGGAATGGCGCAGGCGAAGCTGGAGAGCAGCGGGATGAAGCTTTTGCCCGACAGGCCCACGCCCGCCATCAGCCGGTCCATCAAGAACGCCGCGCGCGCCATGTAGCCGCTGGCCTCCATCAGCAAGATGAAGAAGAACAGAATCACGATCTGCGGCAGGAAAACGACCACCGAGCCCACCCCCGCGAGCACGCCTTCGGTGACGAAGTCGCGCACCAGACCCTCGGGCAGCAGCGCTGCGGCCCAGTCGCTCAGGACGGCCACCACACCCTCGAGCGCATCGGCGAAGGGAGTCGCCCAGGCGAACACCGCCTGGAACACCACGAACAGCAGCGCGAACAGGATCACCGGCCCGATCCAGGGGTTGAGCAACACCCGGTCGAATCCGTTCTCGACCGTGTGCCGCGTCGATTTAGACAAGATTGCGCCGCGGGCGATATGTTTCGCCGCCAGCCGCCGCTCGGTCTGCGTAAGATGCCAATGGCCCAGCGGCTCCTGGTCGGCATGACGCTCCGCCTCGGCGATCGCCTGGCCGAGCTCGGCGATACCTTTGCGGCGGACCGCGACGGTCGGAATCACCGCCACGCCCAGCGCCGCGGACAGGGCTGCGGGGTCGAGCGTCAGCCCGTCGCGTTCGGCGAGATCGACCATGTTGAGCGCGACCACCGTCGGGCGCCCCAGCTCGAGCACTTCCTGCGCGAACACCAGATGTTGTTCGAGATTTGCGGCATCGAGCACCAGGACGAGAACGTCCGGGGTTTTCTCGCCTTCGAAGGTGCCCTCGACGACCTGGCGGGTCACCTCCTCGTCGGGGCTCGCCGAATCGAGCGAATAGGAGCCGGGCAGATCGAGCAGTTCCAGCGATTCGCCGCTGGGCAGCGTCAAGCGGCCCGCCTTGCGCTCCACCGTGACGCCGGGATAATTCGCGATCTTCTGGCGCGCACCCGTCAGCGCGTTGAACAGCGCGCTCTTGCCCGAATTGGGGTTGCCGACCAGCGCGGCGGTGCGATGCCGGCTCATGCCGCTGCCTCATGCGAGGCGGCGCCGAGCGGTTCGACCTCGATCGCGAGCGCGTGCGAACGGCGCAGCGCGATGGTCATATTGCCCAGTCGCAGGGCCAGCGGATCGCGGGTCCCGAACACACCGCGGTGAATCACCGCGAGTTCGGCGCCCTCGTCAACGCCCAGCGCGCGCAGGCGCTTGGCCTCGTCGCTCGCCAGCCGATCCCAAGCGACCGCCACGATCCGTGCCGGCCTGTCGTATTCGAGCCCATCCAGTGTCATTGGCGCGCGCTGCCAGAGACAGGTGCTAATTGCAACCGATTATCAATAGCGCGGAAGAGCGCGTCAACGCGCAGGATAACGCAGCCGCCCGAGGAAACGCGTCACGCTGAAGCGGTCGCGATCGGAATGGAGCCATTTGGCCTTGGTCTTTTCGAACCGCATCACGCCGTCGATACGGCGACCGAGGAAGGCCCGCGTCTCGGCCTTGCCCTCGCTTTCGTCATCGAGGAATACGGCCAGCGTCGCGCCGTAGATCGAGCCGAGCGTCGCGCGCTTGGTGTAGTGGTTGTAATCGGTCGCAGTGTCGCCCGCGAGCCGCCACATGACATCGGCGCTGTGCCAGCCGGTGCGCAGCGCGCTGACGGCATTCTGCGGCATCGCCATGATCGCCATGGCGCGGCGCAGCGCTTCCTCGCGCCCCGCCACGGCATCCAGCCGGAACTGGACCAGGCTGCGGATCCGTTCGCGGATCTTCATCTGCGCCAGTTTTTCGGGCGGCAGGGCCACGGCCATCGCCGCGTCGATCGTCTCGATCCAGGCCGCGATCATGTCCATCGCGCCGCCCTCGTAGGCCAGCCGCGCGACATCGGCATCGACGCCCGCCTGCTGCGCCGCCATGGCGAGTGCGGTATCGCTCCAGCCATCGAACACCGCCGCATCGGCGAGCAGCGGCGCGAGATGCAGCCGCAGTTCGTCCAGCGTCATCTCTGTGGGGGCTACCGCCGGGTCTGGAGCCTTGCTTACCATGATCAGAGGCTCGGCCCGTAGGATTTCTGTGTGCCGTCGTCGCTGCGATCCTTGTCGGCCTGCGCGATGGCATCCGTGATCTGGCTCCCGCCGACGATCAGCGCCGCATAATCGCGCGCCGAACGACCGGAATTGTCGTTGCGATCGGGATTGGCGCCCTTGTCGAGCAGCAAGCGGATCATGGGAACATCGCGCCGGTGGATCGCGGAGATCAGCGGCGTCTCGCCCGCGGCATTGCTCTGGTCGACCCGCGCGCCCGCTTCGAGCAGCGCCTCGACGCCCTCGATAAAGCCGAGATTGGAGGCGATCTGCAGCGGGGTGATGCCCTTCTTGTCGGCGATGTCGGGGTTGGCGCCCTTGCTGTGAAGAAAGCGGATCCAGGTGAGGTCGCGGCGCTCCACCACGATATGCATCGCGGTGCGCCCGCTGGTGATGTCGCGCGAATTGGCGATCACCGTGCCCGGCTGGTCGAGCATTTCGGTCACCGTCGTGCCTTCGCGGTCCTCGACCGCCTTGAGGAACTGATAGCCCTCGGAGAAATTCTGCCCCGCCAGCGGACCCGCCAGCAGCGCTCCGGCAAGCGCAGCAGCCAATCCGTATCTTGTCCCGACCCGCAGCTTCACCTGACCAACCTCGCGTGTTTTTCGCATTTGCATAGGGCACAGCCCTTGTGCCGCCAGCGTTAGCAGAGCATGAATTGCAACGCCATGGCCCACCGCAAAGCGTTGTCGCTCGCCCTCTCCGCCCCGCTGCTCCTGCTCGCCGCCCTGACCGGCTGCGATTCCGCAGGGGCTCCCGCCGATGCCGGCCAACCGCCGCTCGAGGGCGCCGCGATCGGCGCCCCCTTCGAGCTGACCGGCGAGACCGGCGATACGGTGCGCTGGAGCGATTTCGAAGGCCAGTATCGGATCCTCTATTTCGGCTATGCCTATTGCCCCGACATCTGCCCGACCGATGTCCAGCGCGCGATGGCGGGATTGAAGCGCTTCGAGGATGCCAATCCCGAACGCGGCGCAAAGGTGCAGCCGCTTTTCATCAGCGTCGACCCTGAACGCGACACGCCCGAGGTGCTGCGCGAATTCACCGACAGCTTCCATCCGCGGCTGATCGGCATGACCGGCGAAACCGAAGTGCTCAAGCAGGTCGCCAGCGATTTCGGCACGACCTTTTCGAAGGGCGAAGTGCAGCCCGGGGGCGGCTATCTGATGGACCATCTGGGCTACACCTATCTGTTCGGCCCCGCCGGCGAGCCGCTGGCGATGCTGCCGACCGATCTGGGTCCCGAAGCGGTGGCCGAGGAGCTGGACAAATGGGTGCGCTGAGAGAGCGTTTCTGGGAGCGCCCGCTGGCCGAGCTCAGCCGGCCCGAATGGGAAGCGCTGTGCGACGGCTGCGGGCGTTGCTGCCTGCACAAGATGGAAGACGAGGACACCGGCCGGATCGAGGAGACCAACGTCGCCTGCCGGCTGCTCGACTGCGCCAGCGCAACCTGCCGCGACTATCCCAACCGCAAGAGCTTCGTCCCCGACTGTCTGCGGCTGACGCTCAAGATCGTCGACAGCGTGCCCTGGCTGCCATCGACCTGCGCCTATCGCCGCCGCGCCGAAGGCCGGCCGCTGCCCGAATGGCATTACCTGCTTTCGGGCGACCGCGAGGCGGTGGTCCGCGCGGGCGTTTCGGTCGCGGGCCGGGTGGTCAGCGAAGTGGATGCCGGGCCGCTTGAACATCATGTCGTCGAATGGGACGACGAGGCCGGCGCCGGGTGGGACGACGCGGCATGATCGAGTGGCTGCGCGACGATTATCGGCGGCCCGCCAAACCCGCTGCGGCGCCGCACACGATCGAATTGTCGGGGCGCGCCGTGCCGATCGCGCTCAACCGTCATCCGCGCGCCAAGCGTCTGACGCTGCGGCTCGCACCCGATGGCAGCGCGGTGCGGATCACCCTGCCGCGCTGGTGCCGCAGCGCCGATGCGGTGGCCTTCGCCAAGGTCCGCCGCGAATGGCTCGAGGCGCAACTCGCCAAGGTGCCGCAAGCCGCCGATCCGATCGCGCGCGGCACGATCCGCTATCGCGGCGAGGAGCTCGCGATCCGCTGGGCCGAGGATGCTCCGCGCAAGCCGGCGCTGGAAGAGCATGCGATCCGGCTCGGCGGTCCGCCCGAGACCCTGCCCCACCGGCTGAACCGCTGGCTCGAAACCGAGGCCGTGCGGCTGATGCGCGCGGATCTCGATCATTATTGCACCCGCGCTCGGCTCGAGGCCCCCGACCTGCGGCTGACCCGCGCCCAGCGCCGCTGGGGCAGTTGCTCGAGCAAGGGCGTGGTGCGGGTCAACTGGCGGTTGGTGCAGGCACCCGATGCAATCCGCCGTTCCGTAGTTGCGCACGAGACCGCCCATCTCGTCCATTTCGACCACAGCCCGAGCTTTCACCGCCTCTTGCGCGAAATCTACGAGGACGACATCACCGCGGCGGACGGCTGGCTGCGAACGCACGGCCGCGGTCTCTACGCCGATTTCGGTTAGCCAATCCCGGCTCCGCCGAAACCCGGCCACAGTCGGCTGGTAACTTCGTGCAAGAGCCCCTATCTTCAGCACCATGCGGATCAAATCGCGTCTCAACCCGGTCGGCGGATTCCAGGATCTCTGGAACGAATTCAAGCGCCCGACCCCCTATCGCTGGCCGATTCTGGGGGCGTCGCTGCTGAGCACCTTCGTGCTGATGTTCTGGGTCACTCAGGAGCAGGTGATCGGTCCGCCCGCACGTCCGCAAGTCTCCCTTATTTCTACCTTTGCGGAGGGCCGCAGCGAGGCCGAGATCATCGCCTCGAACATCGAGAACCAGCGGCTGAAGGAACAATGGAAAGCCCGGCGCGCGGAACGCGAGGCCGAAATCCAGGACATGTACCGCACGCTGGGACGTGCGACGGGTATCGATGTCGATGCCATGGAGCGCCAGATCGCCGAGGAGCGCGCGCGCGAGGAAGCCGAGCGCCTTCGCATGCTCGCGCAGGCAGGCGTCCCCACCGACGCGCAGGCCGAGACCGAGGCGGGCACCGCGATTGACGCCCCGATTGACCCCCCGATCGACCTTGAGGCCGAGTGACGCGCGCTGGCTGACGGCTGCCGCGCGGCTGGCGCTGCGTGGACGTCCGTCGAGCCGGCCCAACCCCGCCGTCGGAGCGCTCCTCGTAAAGGGCGATGTCGTCGTCGGCCGCGGGTGGACCCGGCCGGGCGGTCGGCCCCACGCCGAAGCGATCGCTCTGGCCGAGGCCGGCGCTGCGGCGCGCGGCGCCACCGCCTATGTCACGCTCGAGCCCTGCGCCCACCGTTCGGACCGCGGGCCCGCCTGCGCCGATCTGCTGGTGGAAGCCGGCGTCGCGCGGGTGGTCGTCGGCTGTCAGGATCCCGATCCGCGCACTTCGGGTAGCGGGCTCGCGCGGCTGCGAGACGCGGGTATCGAGACCGCTGCGATCGAATTGGGCGAGGTTAGCGGGAGTCTGGCAGGCTATCTCACCCGCGCCCGGCTCGGTCGCCCGCATGTGACGCTCAAGCTGGCGCTGTCGCTCGATGGCAAGATCGCGCTGCCCTCGGGCGAGAGCCGCTGGATCACCGGAGAGGCGGCGCGCGCGCATGTCCATTCGCGCCGGGCGCTGGCCGATGCGATCCTCGTCGGCGGTGGCACTTGGCGCGCCGACCGGCCCCGGCTCGATGTCCGCCTGCCCGGTCTCGGGGGCAAGAGTCCCGAGCCGGTGGTGCTGACCTCGCGCGCCCTCGACGGGGTGCGGGTCATCGCGGCGCCGCGGGACATCGCGGGGCTCTCCGAAGCGCAATATCTCTATATCGAGGGGGGCGCGATGACCGCTGCTTCCTTTCTTGCTGCCGATCTGGTCGATCGGCTCGATATCTACCGCGCCCCGATCGTCGTCGGCGAAGGCTTGCCCGCGATCGGCGACATCGGTCTGACCGATCTCGCCGGGGCGCATGGCCGCTGGGCCTTGGTCGAGCGTCGCCAGCTCGGCCGGGACAGCTATGAAGGTTTCGTCCGGAGGCGGTGAGTTCAGCCTCGCCTGCGCTTGGCAGCACGAACGGCACAGCTTACCAGCGCGGTCGGAGCCCCCTTCGAGTGCAAAGGGCGAGCGGCAGACCTGAAGCAAAGCGCCGGGCGGCGCGAGGAGACACGATCATGTTCACCGGAATCGTCACCGCCATCGGCACCATTGCCAGCGTCGAGGACCGGGCCGACAGGCGGGTGACGATCAGCTGCCCCTTCGACCCCGAGACCATCGATATCGGCGCCTCGATCGCCTGTTCGGGCGTTTGCCTGACCGTGGTCGATCGCGGCGGGAAGCCGGGCGACGCCTGGTTCGCGGTCGATGTATCGGGGGAGACCGTGTCGCGCAGCGTTGCCAACATGTGGCAGCAAGGTCGGCGGCTCAATCTCGAACCAGCGCTGCGCCTGGGCGACGAACTCGGCGGCCATATGGTGACCGGTCATGTCGACACCTCAGGCACCGTCCAGCTGGTAAAAACCGAGGGCGGCTCGACCAGACTGGCGATCCGCGCCCGCGCCGAATTTGCCGTCTTCATCGCGCCGAAGGGATCGATCACCGTGGACGGGGTTTCGCTGACCGTGAACGACGTTCGCGACCGGACCGATGGCAGCTGCGACTTCGCCCTCAACATCATTCCCCACACCGCCGAGGTCACCACGCTGGGATCGCTCGCCGAGGGCGATTCGGTCAATCTCGAGATCGATGTGCTGGCGCGCTATCTCAAGCGGATGCAGAGCCTGCAGAATTAGAATCTGACGGTTTTGGATTGAACCCGACTTGTTGCTCCTCCCCCTGAGGGGGAGGCCGGGTGGGGGTGTACGACGCCGATGGCCTGGACGCGCGCCTGCGGCGCGCTCCCCCCCCCCCCCCCCCCCCC